>NZ_JBLUWW010000001.1:0-1233961 GCF_048323655.1 Salinimicrobium soli
CAAGTTCAGGGTAAAGCTCAAAGACGTTTTCTAGTCTTAATTCTTATTTTGCTTATCATATTATCGCTAATATGATACGCGCTGTCAATTCAATATGTCAATGAACATCACCCCCTCCGTCTTCGGCACCTCCCCCTAAAGGGTGAGGATCATTCCGTATTCGGAAGGATGTTTCTCGGTAAGATAAAAGGAGTTGAACCTCTTCTGATATGCCCTCCCGGGATCTTTATTATTCAGTACTTCTTAATGAACTTCGCTCCTGTTCTAAGCGGCTGCAAATATACAACCGATTTTAAAACTCGCAAGAAAAAAATTTTATTTTTTTTCAAAGCTTCCGAAGAAGCTTTTTAGTTGAGAACGGCTCATCCTTCGCTAAAGCTTCGGATGACTAAGGGGATGCAAACTTACAACCTTTTTCCCGTACAAAACAAACAAAATTTCAAACTTTTTTCAAGGACCGTTTTTCGCTTTCAAGCTTCACCCCTGCTGGGCTCACAACTGGCGGTACATTTACCGTTTGTTGTTTCTCAAAGCGGGTGCAAATATACACCCACTTTCCATTCCCGCAAGTCCCTAATCAAACTTTTTTACCCTTTTTTTAAGCCCCCATTATAAGGTGCTGAAAATGACATTTTTGACAGAAAATAAAAAGTTAGATTTACGAAGGTAGAAGTTAGAATAGCAAACTGAAGAATGGGAAATAAGACACTATTCTTTATTCCAACCCAAACTTCTAACCTCGTACTTCTTCCTTCGTAATTCGTTTCGCGTTAGCGGGTGAAGCGGCATCCCCTGATAGCCATCAGGGATACAGCGGAACACGCGACTTATCCCGCTGAAGCGGGAGAAGTAACGCCAGAAAAAATTACATGAAAAAATTCCAGACAAGGCCGAACCTTATGGCGAAGTCCCGATAAGGATATCCGGGAGCAGCAAAGTTGTTATTCCCCAGAAGTAAAGCATCCAGTCTTTGAAGCTTGAAAAAGATCCTGGCTTGCCTGATCTTTCCGTTAAAGAAAAAGTCCAAGCCTTTTAATCCCTCCAGCTCCTGGTCCTTCTGCACATAGAATTCAGCAAGCACGGGATCATACGCATCCATATAGTAATCGAGAAAATAATTCACGGTAAAGCCGGTTTGAAGAAACAGCGCCTTTCTAAACCAGTGATCACTGAAGTAAAATGAATTTCTGGTAACGAAATTGGAGATATTGAGAACCTCACCGCCATTAAGAACCGTCTGGTATAATATGGTGTTGTCAAAAGCAAACTTCCCAAAAGTGAACTCCCGCTGTGCCTTCACCCGCAGGTAATTTACATCCCCATCGTATTGAAACGGTTTGACAAAGCCTTCTTCGTTCGTTCCAAAATAGGTGTAATTCCCTATTCGGGAATAATCTGCTTTTACGTTCACCAGGCTGGGTGCGACTAGAGACAAGCTGAGTTGCTGAAGATTCTGATTGGAAAAATCATTACGCCAGTTGTAATTGATATAATCGCTCTGGTACAACACGTAATTGAAATCTGGAGCCCGGTCCTGAACTTCTGCACCCACTACAGCCATTATATCTTTACTCAAAAGATAGCCTGCAGAGGCCTCAAGATCATACCCATCAAAGTCTCCGGAAAGATTCATTTCTCCCCTTGCAGCAACAAGAAATGCTCCCAGCTGATTTTCGTATTCCCCTCCTAGCGAAAGGATATTTCCTGTCAAACGATTTGGGATGAAACCACTTTCCAGGTCCAGCACCGCATTATACCCATAGTTATAGTGCTCGTAACCGGCCTTTGCCTCTAACTTTCCTAAAAGGGGATTTTGAAAGCTGACAAAAACTTCATTATCGAATGTCTCGAGTTCGGTTTTATCAGAGATCTCAACTTCTTCAAAAGATGGCCCAAAAATTTCTTTGGCGGCAGCCTGCTTAAAAACGTATTTTTTATCACTTAAATTCAGCCTATGTCCAACTTTGACCGTTTTGCGACTAATGGAATCTCCTGTGTTGATAAGATCAAAGGAATGGTCCAGGTAAAATCGCTTTCCAAAAAGGGTATTTTCAGCATCTTCATAATTAACATCAAGTCTGGCCCGGTCCTGAAATTCGGAATCTTTTAAAATATACTGTTGCAGCGACCTGTCGGTCAGTCCGCCATTCTCCTGGTTGAGCAGATCCTGGGCCACGTAATGTGTCCGCAGGTGATACCTGTCTTTGAAACCATCATAACTGACGGTGGCTCTAAAATTTCCGGAGCTCACTAAGGTATGCTGATAGATACCAAGTGATCTTAAACCTTTATAGGCCAACGAAATATTCAGATCTTCAGAAGGATTTATTGTGAAGAAAGAATCCAGGGTCTGGCCCTGTTCAAAAACGGTCTTAAAGTATAGCTCAGTAAAAGGGGTGGGTACGTGGTAATAGTAAATATCTTCTACTTCCATAAAGGCATCATGCCTGGCGCTGGCACCCATCTCAGGAAGCAACCCGTCATCTTTAGCAAAGTCATAGGTAAGCCTGGTATAGGGACGGCCAACATTGGAAAACGGTAGAAGTCCGAAATTATCCTTCCTAAGATAATTGAAACGGTAGTCTTTATATATATGTAAGGAAGTATCAACAAAAGTGGTGTCATGATCAAAAGAAATGATCTTGTACAGGTTGATCGGCGCTTTTTCTACGGAAGATTCTTTTCTATCCTGCTGAGGGTCCTGATCCTGAAACCCGGTATTTTGATTACGCTCTGTGAGCCGTTCATTTTTCTGCCTCACAGGCTTCTTTGGTCTCTCTATCTGCGAAAGAACCACGAATGGCATCAAAAGTAAACCGGCTAGAATAAAATAGTGTTTCATACCTGAATGGACTGAAGCAAAAGTATGATAAATGCGTTAAACTGGATATATAAAACAAAAAAACCGCCCCAGTTGGGGCGGTTTAAGAAATATGATTAAATCTTATTCTTTACAGAAGTGAATTAATTTTGGTCACCTTCTGAAATATATGGGTTGGCATCGATTTCAGCCTGTGGGATCTTCCAGATCCAGTCATCATTTACAGAAGGTCTTTCCTGGAAGAATCCATCCTGGTAAAGAACCTGTGAAGCTCCTGTATTAGACATATCCAAAGGCTCATCCCATCTAATATGGTCGTGATAGCTAAAGCCTTCACCCCATAATTCAACTCTCCTCTGGAATTTGATCTCTTCCATTAGTTTTTCCTGAGTATCGAATTCCGATTTATCCCAGGCAGGGTCTCTGGATTCAGCAAGAATAGCCAATGTCTCCTGTGCAGCTGAGATATCATTCATCATAGCTTGTGCTTCAGCTTCGATCAACACCATTTCAGCTGAACGCATATAGATCACATCATCTGGATCAATCGTACCGGGGTTCTTCTGAAGGAACTTAACATTCATATAAGGATGCGTGTTGTGACCATAAGTCATACCATAGGTTTCAACAACATTTTGCCAGGCTGCCCAGAAATCATCTTCATTGTCATAATTAGGATCAGATTCAAAACTTCCACCCTGACCATTAGAAGCTGCAGGGTTAGTATTTGGAGCTAATGGCAACCACGCATCTTTTCTCCAGTCTGTATCAGGAATCTCGTTGTACAACTCAGAACTGATGATCTTTGGATTACTTCTGTTCTGGCTTCCGTTGAAAGTTGGGGACACATAATAGAAGAATGAAGCGAAGTAATTGGTTTCACTGTCAATTACCCTTCCTCCCCAAATTACTTCGGAAAGATCATAGGTGTTGAATCCAGATTTCCACTCAGATTCTGACAGTAGCGGATAACCTTCTCTTGCTTTCGCCGCAGCTTCAGCTGCTACAGCCCAATCTCCTTTAGATAAAGCTATCCGAGCCTTAATCCCTTGAGCAGCATTAATGGAGATGTGAGATTTGTTAGCCGGAGCACTTGCTTCTGCTAAATAATCAATCGCATTATTGATATCACTTTCGATTTGAACATATACCTCCTCCACCGTTGCTCTTGGAGCACTATCATAAGGTGGCTCTGTTGCCAATACGATTGGCACACCAGGATCTGTTGAAGGGGTCCCTACCAAGTAACCTTTAGCAAAAGTTGTTACCAGTCTGTGGTATGCCCATGCCCGGTATGCATACGCCTGCCCAAGAATGTTATTCAACTTAGGAGTTTGAGCAAAACTTCCTTCTTCGATTTTATTGATAATGGAGTTCGCGCTGGCAATAAAGTGATAACGCTGGAACCAGAAGTTTGTCACTGTAGTGGAGTTAGGATTGGTATGGTTCAACCATTGAAGATCTGCTCTCATCCATCCGTTACCTGGAGAAGAGTGAATTATACTTCCACCAATAGCATCTAAAGAAGGAAGAAAATGGCTCTCACCGGTCCTACTCCACGTAGCACCAGTCAGCGGACTTTGAGCATACATTTGTCTGTGTAGTCCATTCAAAACCAACATCATATTTTCCGGGGTTGACAAAGCCGCCTCGGCAGAGATCGAATCAGTTGGCACGGTATCCAGGAAGTCCTCCGAACAACTTAAAGTCATTGCCGCCACAGAAAGCAGCAACAAACATTTTTTAAATCTAATTCTCATTTTTCTAAATTTTTAAATTTTCTTTTTCTTAAAAAGCAAGATTTACTCCTACAGAGACAACTCTGTTAGGATTATAGTCATTACCAGCAGGTGTACCAGCCAGGTTGTACTGAGGATCCAGTCCTGTTCTTTCAGCCCACATGAAGAGGTTCTCTCCAGATACAAATACGCGTAATCTGTCAAGACCTAGTTGATCTCTAAGGTTTTCATCAAGATTGTAAGCTAAATTTACATTTCTTAGCGATAAGTATGAAGCATCTGTTAGGAAACGATCTGACAAAGAAACAGACTGGTTAGGATTTCCATTTTCGAGTCTTGGAACGTTTGTTACGTCTCCAGGACTACGCCACGCTTTTAGGGCGTCCGGGTGAAGTGATTCTCCATACTCACCTTCGTGCATCATAGCAGCATAACCATAATCAAGGATCTTACCACCAAGCTGGTAGGTAAACAAGAAATCAAGATCAAAGTTCTTATAGCTTAAAGAGTTCTTCACAGAACCAATTAGATCAGGCACAGAACTCGCACCTACGTAAGCACGGTTTGCGTCGTTATAATCATTCGTAGTTGCGTGAGTTCCATCCTCATTTAAAACAGGAACATTTTCTCCGGTTTCAGGATCCTCGTCGTACATATAATACAACGCATCACCGTTGTCTGGATCTACACCGGCATAGTCATACAAATAGTAATCAAATCTGGAACGACCTTCAGCCCATCTTTTAGATCCGGTTACAAAAGGATCTGGCAGGAAGGTGATCTTGTTCTGAAGGGTAGAGGCCTGAAGTCCAATTTGCCATTGGAAATCTGCATTCTCAATAACGCGACCATTCAAACCAATTTCGATACCCTGGTTGTACATGTCTCCAATGTTCGCAGGACCTTCACTAAGACCCATTGATAGTGGTAACGGCACATTGTAAAGCAGGTCAGAAGAGTTTCTTCTATAGAATTCCACACTTCCGTCTAGACGGAAATCGAATAAAGCAAATTCTAAAGCTACATCCCAGCTTTCAACAGTCTCCCAGGTCAAACCAAGGTTTCCAAGATCAGACCAGAAAATTCCAGGTTCTCCCGCATTTGGAAGGAGGGAATAACGTGGCTGAGAAATGTAGAAATCAAGAAGGTCGTCGTTACCTACTTCACCGTAAGATGCTCTAAGTTTCAGGTTGTTCACGAAAGCAACATCATCCATAAATTCTTCCTGATCTATTCTCCAGGCTCCACCTACAGAATAGAAGTTACCCCAGCGCACATCTTTGCTGAATACTGAAGAACCATCTCTTCTTGCAGATCCACTCAGGTAATATTTCTCTCCAAAGTTATAGTTCAACCTCGCAAAGTATCCTTCCAATGTTTTATCTGAACTATATCCTGAAAGATCAGAAATAGTAGAGAAGTTGTCGAATTCGTAAATACCTACCGCAGTCTGGGTATTCTTAAATCCGCTCATTTGAGAATAGTGCCTGTCAAAACTTTCATGACCTAAGGTAAGTTCGAAGTTATGTTCCTCAAGTGACTTGGCATAGTTCAGGATCTGGTTGAAGTTCTCAACAGTTCTTCTGAACCTTAATTCGCTGTACCGTCCTGCAGGTGCTCCATCCCCTACCAGGTTGTTCTCGTATTCTTTATTGATATAGTCATTAATATCACGTCCATATAATAAGGTCATTTCAAGTCCTTCAATGATCTGAACTCCTGCCTTATATCTAAATCCATAGTTGTTGACTTCTGAAACGTCATTGTTAAGGATCGCTTCTTCAATCGCATGACGTCCAACATTTGTTGGTCTTGAAACAATACCATAATCCGGATAACCTTCTCCACGGTCATACTGACGGTTGCCGTCAGCATCCAGAATAAAATCACCAGTTGCAGGATCAACAAGATATACAGGGTAAATAGATCCCATGTTTTTAGCAAAACCGAATGGGTTGGCAATGGAACTTCCTCTGGAAGATGGACCATTAGTGGTTGATAAAGACAGGTTCATGTTACCTCCCAGCGTTAACCATTTAGTAGGTGTGAACTCTCCATTTAATCGGCCTGTAGTTCTCTCGAAATCACTTTCAATGACATATCCCTGTTCATCTAAATGAGAGGCGGAGAAGAAGAAACTGTGATTTTCACCTCCTCCGGATACATTCATATTATGACTTTGTCTGCTTCCGGTGCGTTCAAGAGCATCATACCAGTCAAGTCCTTTAAAGATCACTTGCGCATTTGGATTTAACTGCCCGTTTACATCCACAATTTGATCATTAGGTACATTGAACGGGTTGTAACCCAAACGGTTATAAATTGTAGCCGAGGCTTCTGCTGCAGCGTCCGGGCCTGTAAGGGAGTTTTTATACCCCTCCCACATCAATTCATAATATTGACCGGGAGTAACGGCATCATATTCATCAATAGCTTTAGTAATAACTCCATATTGTGAGTTAACAGTCACGGAAAGATCAGCGCCCAATCTACCATTTTTGGTAGTGATCATAACTACTCCGTTCGCCGCACGCGAACCGTAAAGTGAGGTAGAAGCCGCATCTTTTAATACAGTAATGGACTCGATGTCATTCTGGTTCAATGTAGTCAGACCACCTTCATATTGAATTCCATCCACGATATACAGCGGGCTGGTGCTTCCATTTAAGGTACCTACACCGCGAATGACGATACCCGGGGAAGAACCTGGTTGTCCAGATGCAGAAAGGAACTGCACCCCGGTAGCATTACCTTCAATAGCAGAAATTGGTGAGGTAAGAGTCCTCATTTCCAGTTCTTCTGACTTAATTACAGAAGCAGAACCTGTAAAAGCTTCTTTTGTTGTGGTTCCATAAGCAACTACCACTACCTCTTCAAGAGTTCCGGTATCAACCGCAAGTGTAACATTATAAACATCTGCAGAGCCAACCTGTATTTCTTTCGTAACAAATCCCACGTAACTAAATACCAGGATATCGCCTACTTCTACAGAAAGCTCATAATTTCCATCAAAATCCGTTTGGGTACCGTTAGCGGTCCCCTTTTCAATAACGTTAACACCAACTAATGGAAAACCTGTGTCATCGAGCACCTGTCCCGCAACAGTTTTTTCCTGTGCAAAACCAGTCTGCACAATTAACACTAATAAAAGTGTTAGAAATCCACTTAATTTTTCTTTCATTTTTTAAGTTATTTGAATTAGCCGATTTCAAAATTCTTAATTATTTCCAAAAATTACAAGAGATTTTAGTCACCTAATCGATAAAATTTAAGAAAACATTCTAATTTCGCATAAAAAGCGGCAACAAACGAACCCTTCAGTACTGCTAGCCTTTTACTAAAGAAATACTCGAAATTGACTTTCGTAACCTGCTTTGGCTCAATTATTTATTTTAACACAATTTCCCAATTTTTCAGAATTACAATGACCTTCCTTATTATTTAAAATTCAATCTTAAAATAAGGAGAAGGAGAAGTGTTAAATTTTAATTTACCTTAAAGAATTTTATGTTCAAACTGAAAAAGTCTTCAAGGGAAAACAAAATGAAGCAAAAAAAACCGCCCCAGTTGGGGCGGTTTTATTAATTATTGGAACTGAAGATTATTCAGCCGGCACAAGCTCTACTGTTACCTCAAGAGATTCTACTTCTTCGGTGTCAGGATCATCAAATAGACTTGTTGACAACTCATAGGTAAACGTACCTGTACAAGAGTCGTACTCACCAGCACCACCAAGCGCGTAGCCCGATTCACTATTTACAGTTAGAGAGAAATCATCGTCAAGGGTGATTACACCTGGGTACTGGAACATCCCTGCGTATGCAGCATTGCCAGTCAATCCGGCAATAGCATCTCCCCACAAACTAACTGCAGAGAAAGCATAGCTACCATCATTACTTAAAGTAACGTCAAACTGTTCAAAAGGGCTAGTACCGTAGTAGACAGTTCCTGTATAATCTTGTCCAAAAGTCGGATCAACCACTTCAGAGAAAGTAGGCATGGTAAAAGAAGTAGTGGTCACAGCCTCAGATCTCGTACCGTCAACATTTACAGTAACAGCATAAATGGTATAGGATCCACCCAGGGCAAGACCTGTAAGATCAACCTCTTCTGACCCAGCAGTTGTAAAGTTCACTTCCTTTCCGTCGTCAAAAACATCATCTGAAGTCAATGCATCATCTGCAGCAGGCTGCACCACGTAATACACTGTTGATTCAGAATCAACAGTAATAGTAGCCGTTGGCGCAGGGCATACTGCATTGGCAGCAGTAACATTAGTTGACAAAGTCACACCTGTTGTAGGTGAAAGATCGTATGGCAATTCGTATTCTTGCAGGTCACTACAGGACGTAATGAACAATGAAACCAGTACTAATAAACTTAATATTTTTTTCATCTTCAAGTGTTTAAATTTTGGTTAATTGAATACGAACAGTTCCGGAAAAACATCCGGCAGAAACACATCTTCTGAACACCAGGTCCATAAATTGATCACAAGTTCTAAAGGAAGACTGATTTCCTCCGGAAGGATTGGTTGCCCATACATCTCCATAAGTAGAGTTTACATAAAGCACACCACCAAGTTCACGACTTCTGAAATTTACCTTTGGATTATTTGGATCAGAATTATCAAGACCTATGTAGGTAGTTCCTCCTGTTTCATAAAGGTTATCAAGCACCAATACATCATTGGCAGCGTCATAAGTAATAGACACTTCATAACAACCATCGCAATATCCGAACTCGTTAGCCAAATAAGTCCCTTCGAAAGAAGACATGTCAAGCTCACAATCATTATCGGTAATGGTAACGGTAGTTTCGGTATTAAATTTACCTTCACCAGCAATTCCCAGAGGAATATCATCATTGTCTAAAGAAATGGTAATTTCCTTGTTGCCGTCAGTTTCAGCATTGTCAATTGGAGTTATGGTGATCTGACCTACAAACTCCCCAGCCGGGATTTCTAAAGTTCCATCAGCAGGAGAAATAGTGTAGGCAGATGGATTATCACCAACTACTGTAAAATTGACAGTCACACCATCTGGATTAGTTTCTGCACCATATAGTACATCCACCACAAGAGGATCTGTCGAGTTCTCGGTAACTACATAGGAAGCCTCTCCAAATTGCAACCATTGGGTATCACGCCCAAGGTTCGGCTTTTCCTCTTCCTGGCAAGAAGCTAACAACAGCAGCGCCGACAAAAAGAGTGAATATATTTTAATTTTTTTCATGGTTTCTTTTTTAGTATTAATATCCAGGATTTTGAATCATCTCGTCATTCACAAAGATCTCACTTTGCGGGATTGGAAGAGCCCATAGATAACTTGATGCTTCAAGGAAACAAGCATCTGCAGCCAGGTCTTCACAATCTGCGTCATTACGATCTACAGGTCTTGCAGTTCGCTTCAGGTCAATAAATCTGAATCCTTCGTAAGCCAACTCTCTGTATCTCTCTTCCAGAACCTGAGGTATAGCAGCAGCTGAAGTGGTGAAATCAGCATCTACGTAGTTAGGGATCCTGTTTCTTCTAAGAGTATTGTAATCTGCCTCAGCCCCAGCTATGTTTGGAGAACTTTGTCTTAAATAAGCCTCCATTCTAATAAGGTACTGCTCAGAAATACGGAAGATTTTAAGGTCGTTCAACCCGATAACAGCAGCAGTTCCAGGATATTTTACGATCCTGTTCTGGGCATCAAAGAATACGTCCTTTCTTACGTCATCTGCCTGGTAAGCTTCAAGTAATTTAGTAGAAGGATTGAAGTAAGTAAGAGATGGGTTTGGATTAAATAATTGTCCCACAGCTCCATCACCTGCAACTCTGGCTAATTTGAAGATCTGTCCTTTCACGATATCGTCAGTCCAAACCAAAGGATACTCAGAAATAGTTGGCAAGCTATATTTGTTGATCAACTGAGTTGAATAATTGATTGCAGCTGCATAATCGCGGGTATATAAAGCAATACGAGAACGCAAAGCTGTAATCGCGTCAGCATTGAAGAAGTAAACTTCTTCAAAAGAATCAGGTATCAAGCTTTGAGCCTGATCCAAATCTGAATTTATTCCTGCCAAAACCTCTCCTAAAGTATTTCGGTTAGGAGTTTGCAGTACTACAACGTAGTCAACATATGGAACAGAAAGTGCATTCAAATCTGTCATAGAAGGCGTGTAATAAACAGCCATCTGGAAATGTGAATAAGCACGAAGACCTAAAAGTTCTCCTTTGTAACGTTGAAGTAAAGCTTCTTCTTCAGGAGTATCGGCAGTGATCCCCTCGATAGCTTCTAAAACACGGTTGATCCGGTTAATGGTTGTGCTATGTGAACCATAGATACCATTTCCTTCACCAGAGGTGATAGACCAGGTATGAACCTGAATTCCCTGACCATTGTTTTGAGGGGCAATGGTTAACTCATCAGTAAAAAGAGCGTCCCAATAAAGATCGCTGGTATTAGACACTGTTGAGTAAACACCTATCACAGCATCACCTACATCTTTTACATTGGTTATGGCGTTAGATTCCACGATCTCATCTGCGGGCGCCACATCAATCGCATTGTCACAACTCCCAAGGAGTAGAAGCGATGCGAATAAAAAAGAGATTTTAAAATATTTCATAGTATTTTATTTTTTTAGAAAGTTAGGTCGACACCAAAAGTAATTGTACGTGGTGTTGGATACTCATAAGAAGCGATGTTGTTGTCATCTTCCGGATCAAATCCTGTAAACCTTGTCCAGGTATAAAGGTTTTGTCCGATAAGGAAAACGCGAACTCCGTCAAACAATGTATTTCTTTCCAGATATTCTGTAGGCAACCTGTAAGATAGAGTAAGGTTTGTCAATCTTGTGTAAGATGCATCTTCAATATCTTTTGAAGTAAATTGTCTGTTATACGCCGCTCCCTGAATATCGGTAACCTGACCTGGGAACTGCCACATAGTTAACATTTCCGTAGAAAGGTTATAGGCATTAAAGTTAACGTTTTCCTGGAAGAAAGACTGGTTGTTGAACCTGAAGTAGTCTTCAGCAAATGTGAACAAAGCAGATACACTAAATCCTTTGTATCTGGCTTCTCCACCAAATCCTCCTGTCCAAACCGGCTCATAACTTCCCCACTGTGCAGTACTGTTTGAAGCACTATACACATTGGTGATATTCCCGTCAAGATCATAATAAAGCGGCTCCCCGTTTGCAGGGTTCACACCGGCCCATCCAACTATATAATGAGATCCAAATGGAAGACCTTCTCTAATAATAGAAGTTCCTAACTCATATTCTTCTTCCTGACCAAGGTCAACAATTTCGTTCTTGTTATAGTTAAAGTTTCCATGAAGACTGAAACCATAATCAGGCGTTCTGATGATATCCCCTTTTAAGAATCCATCCACCCCTTTGTTTTCCATTTTACCGGCATTGGAATCTATTGAACCAAATCCTGAAGATGCTGAAAGTGTCTGGTTGATGAAAAGGTCACTAATGTTCTCGATGTAGTAGTCAACTGCACCAACAAGTCTTCCGTTGAAGAAATCAAAATCAACCCCTACGTCAAACTTGGCAGATTCTTCCCATTTCAACTGGTCGTTACCAACAGAAGTGGCAATGATCCCGGGAATACCTCCATAAGATGTAGTACCATAAAGACCTTCATCCTGGAACGCACCAATACCAGCCTGGTTACCGGTTGTACCATAACTTCCTCTTAACTTAAGATTATTGATCCAATCAACATTTTCAAGGAATGCCTCATCTGAAATATTCCATGAAGCTCCAACAGCCCAGAAAGTACCCCATTTGTTAGCATCAGAGAATCTAGAAGAAGCATCACGTCTTAGAGTAGCTTCAAAAAAGTATTTTTCAGAAAAATTATATTTAGCATTTCCAAAGTAAGAGAATAGTCCAAGTTCAGAAACTGCTCCTCCTACCTGTGGAATAAATCCATTAGAAGCATCTCCCGGAGTAATACCGGTTGCATATCCTACCAATTTAGGGTTTATCCCATATCCAGTGTAATTACCTCTCTGGAAGTGAGACTTATAATATTCTGTAAACAGTCCAAGAGATACATTGTGTAACTCACCGAATTGATTGTCATATCGTAGAGACGTAATAGTGTTAATATTCGCCTGATATTGGTTATTATACGAATAATGACCTTTATTTCCTCTAAAACCGGCATTCTGTCCAAAATAGGTTTCAGGACTTGAAGCGCCTTCAAGAGTTCTTCCAATATAATCTAAACCTACATCAACACGGGCAGTAACATTTTTCAATACCTCGATCTGACCATTAAAATTGGCTAATAATTTTAGGTCAGCCTCTTTATTTATGTTCCTGTTAAGGTTTTCCAGGGAGTTACCTCCTACTAAACCTCCACCTACATTGTAATAACCGTCTTCGCGGAAAGGCTTTTGATAAGGCAATGCTAAGTAAGCAGCAGCAAACGGGTTGTTAAGGTTGATTCCAGCCTCACTTGAAATAAAGTTTGACTTTGAATATCCCATAGCCATATTACCACCAAATGATATCCTGTCATTCATTTTATGATCCAGGTTCATACGATAGGTAAACCTCTGTAAGTTTGATCTAATCCCAATACCTTCCTGATCGTAATATGCCAGGGAAGTATAAAAGCGAGTTTTAGCACTACCACCGCTCATAGAGAGGTTGTGTGTCTTTGTAGTACCTGTTCTGAAGAAATAATCAGTCCAGTCAGTTGATTCTGCATTTTCAATATCAGCATCTGTCCATTTCCCTGGAGAAAGAATGTTCTCAAAAGTCATTTTTTGAGGAGCATCCATCAGGTTGAAACGCTTCTGCCCTATTTGTGACTCCCCGTACTGAGTAGTATATCGAATACTGGTAGGAGTTTCAAAGTTTCCTGATTTTGTGGTAATCAGGATAACACCTGAAGAACCTCTGGAACCATAGATAGATGTAGAAGCCGCGTCTTTAAGAACGGAAACACTTTCGAAATCATTTGGGTTCAAAGTTGCAAAGTCAGCAGCTGTAATTGGCACCCCGTCCAATATATATAGGGGAGCAGAACCTCCATTTATAGAGTGAGTACCACGAACTCTAACTTTTGCGGCACTACCGGGTTGTCCAGATCCTGAAATAACGTGTAGACCAGGAGCCTGCCCTTTAAGTACCTGATCAAAAGATGCGATAGGCACTTCTTCTATTGTTTCAGCATTTACTGAAGAGACCGAACCAACAATAGCACCTCTTTTTTGGGTACCATAGGCTACAACTACTACTTCTTCAAGTTCAGAAGCATCTACCTTCATGGTAACATCAATTCTTGTAGTTCTTCCTACCAAATGTTGAGCAGTCTCAAAACCTACGAAGGAAAACACCAACATCTCCCCTTGATTCGCATTGATGCTGTAATATCCATCAAAATCTGTTTGGGTACCCCTGTTGGTATTTTTAATAACAACATTAACACCAGGTAAAGGCATTCCGGTATCATCAGTCACTGTACCGGTAATGACCATTTCCTGTGCAAAGGAAATTTGCACAACTAACACCAGCAATAGTGTTAGGATTCCACTTAATCTTTTTTTCATTTTGTAATTTATTAGAATTAGCCAGCGCCAAAAATCATAATTAATTCTTAATAAACCAAAAGGAAGATAACAACTTAATTGTTAATTTTTTAAGTAAAATTTTTCAGGTTAAATACATTTCAGAACTATTCTCAGAATAAAGAAGTAAATGCCATATTAAAATCAGTTTTTATCAATTTTAAACGTAAATAAAACATTTATCACAAAAATGTAAAAAATTTAAACACCCTTATGAAAGGAGCTTTTCATCGTTAAAGGACCTGAATTCAAAAATCTTCTTCTAACTTTGTCACCTCAAAAGGTCAGTTTTGAGAACCACTTTGAACCGGAAGCAATGCTAAAAAAAAGTCACACCAAATTTCTCTTCGAGTGCGGGACCGATGAAGCCGGACGAGGTTGCCTGGCAGGACCTGTGACAGCTGCAGCAGTTATCCTTCCCAAATCATTCAGGAACAAGCTTATCAATGACTCCAAAAAATTAAATAGCCTGAACCGGATTGAGCTGCGGAAATTGATCGAAAAGAAAGCAGTCTGTTATTCGGTTCAACACGTATATATGGAGGAGATTGACAGGATCAACATCTTGAACGCCTCCATTCTGGCTATGCATCGATGTATCGAAACCATGACCACTGTTCCGGAATTTATTTCTGTGGACGGTAACCGTTTCAAACCATTCCAAAACATTCCGTATGAGTGCATCATTAAAGGAGATGGAAAATATCTTAACATTGCGGCCGCCTCGATCCTTGCAAAAACTTATCGGGATGAATTTATGGCAAAGATCCATGAAGAATATCCTATGTACAACTGGAAACAGAATAAAGGATACCCAACTGAAGAGCACCGGGAGGCGTTAAAAGAGTACGGTCCCACCCCATATCACCGTAAAAGCTTCAGACTACTCCCCGAACAGTTGGAACTTCCCCTGTAAATACTACTTTTGTAGGAAAACAGCTCTTATGAGAAAATATCTTTTGCTCCTTGTATTTGCAGCTCTGCTTAGTTGCACTAAAGACAGGCAGGGAGCCGGGGAACTGACCGATTTCATTCCTGCCTCTTCAGGAGTCATTCTAAAACTTCAGGATCCGGATCTTTTTTTCAGTAATCTTCAGAACAACGAATTCTTAAAGAAAAACAAAAATTTTCCGCTCTATCGTCAGATAGCAGCAGAAACGAAAATATTGGATCTCGTTCCGCATAAAGATCCCGCGTTCCTAAGTTTCAGTTTCTCCCAAAAGGATTCTCTTCATTTCACTTTTATCACCAAACAAAGCCGAATCAGCGCGACCGACTCCACTGAAATCACTGAAAAAGACGGACAGATAACAGAATTAGAATTCAATGGGAGACAGGCATACCTTGTTGTGAAAGATAGCGTACTCATTTTGAGCAATTCCAGTAACCTGTTGAAAGAAAGCTTAAATAAAGAAACCACTTTGATGGATCTGCCCGATTTTGAAAAAGCATTGAAGGCAGCTTCCTCAAAAAAACCTTCCATATATATTCATCACAAAAAAGCAAAACCTTTAATTCAAAAATGGTTTCCCAACTCTACCTTCTCGCAACTTCCTTCTTTTAGTAACTGGACGGTTCTTGATTCAGATTTCACTCAAAACGAAATTAAGTTACACGGAATTTCCACTGCCGGTGATACTTTGCCACGTTTGATAAACGTCTTTAAAAATGTCAATCCTGCAGAGAATTTACTGGGAAGTATTAGTCCGCTGAATAGCACAGGCTTCTATTCTGTTACGTTTAAAGATTTTAAACAGCTAAGCGAAAACCTGAAAACCTTACAAGGAAATGCGAAGCCTGAAGGATCCAAAGAACTGGATCTTTTACAGAATTCTGTGGAAGCCGGAATGATCTACACTTCTGAAGCTTCAGTATTCGCTGTCCGCATACCCGGAAACGAGTTCGCATCCACTTTTTCGAATGACCTAAATTTAGCAGAAAGTTTTCGGGAAACTTCCATTTTTGAATACCCTAAGCCAAAGGTTTTTGCAGACCTTTTAAAACCATTATTAAAGCCAGAGAACCTGAAGTATTTTGCAGTTCTCGATCAGTTCGCCATTTTTTCTGAATCTGATGAAGCCTTAAAAGAAGTGATCTCTGCTTTTCAAAACGAGCAGGTACTTAACACCAGTAAAGCTTATTCTTCAGCTTTTGAAAGCCTGAGCTCAGAAGCTTCCATTCTTCTCGTCTCCAATAACAAAAATTTTAAAAATGAACTTACCGACTCAAGTTCTGATGCGTTAAAAGAGGAGATGGAAAAACTGGATTTTGAGGACTTCCCTTTGAGCGCCCTGCAGTTCGTCTACCAGTCCGACTTTGCTCATGTACATGCAATTATATCAAAAAATGAAAATATGCCGGCCGCTACCGGTACATCCCAGCTTTCTTCAATCAAACTGGGTGCTGCATTGGCGGCAAGGCCTGTATTTTTTCGCAACCACCGTACGAACGGAATGGACGTTGCAGTGCAGGACATCGAGAACCTGCTCTACCTGATAGCTCCTACCGGTAAGATCTACTGGAAAAAGAAACTTGATTCCAGGATCCTGGGTGAGATAGCTTCTGTAGATCTTTTCAGAAATGGTAGATATCAGCTGGCCTTTGCCACTCAGAATAAACTTTACGTTATAGATCGCGATGGCAACCCTGTAAAGCCATTTCCGCTGGAGTTCCGGGATGAGATCACCCAACCGCTTGCTGTATTCGACTACGAGAACAACAGGGATTACCGGTTTGTGATCGTACAGAACAAAGATGTTTATATGTATGACAAGAAAGGGCGACAGGTAAAAGGTTTTGAATTCCGTAAAGCTTCCGAAAGGATCCTCTATCCACCAAAGCACATCAGGATTGGGCGCAAAGACTATATTGTCATAGCCGAAGAAGGGGGCAAAATTGACATTTTAAGCAGGACAGGAAAAACCAGGGTCGCAGTGAAGGAGGAAGTCGCTTTTTCAGATAATGAATGGTATGAGTACAACGGCGATTTTGTCTCCACGAATGCCAAGGGACAACTGGTAAGCATTAGCGAAAATGGAAAAATCAAAAGAGAAGACCGCGGACTTTCTGACACCCATAAGATCACTGCAACCGAAAAGACTTTTGTGAGCCTGTCAGATAATATCCTACAGATCAAAAACAATACGGCTACCCTGGACTTCGGACTATATACTGCTCCCCAGATCTTTTACCTCAACAATAAGATCTATGTGAGTGTCACTGACCTGCAAACGCATAAGATATACCTCTTTGACAGTAATGCAGAACTTATCAATGGCTTCCCCGTCTACGGAAATTCCGTAATTGATCTTGCCAATGCCGAAGGTGATTCAGCACCCGAATTGGTGGTGCAGGGAGATGAGGATTCGGTGTTGATATATGAAATTAGACGTTAGTATATTTAAGAGAAAGAAGAACGGAGCGTTTGAAAAATGGCATTTTTGACCTCTTTTAATTTTGACTCCGGAAATTTTTCCCGCTGATCTCGCAGATTCCCGAAGAACTTCATCAAAGCATCACTACTTCACTGTAGGCCCAATAGTTTCACACGAAGAACACAAAGATTTAAAAGAAGAACACAAAGATACCTTTGGGCCACAGAAAAGACAGGGTTCAAAAGTTGCATTACCTGTTGAGATATATCAGATTCAGCTGAAGAAAAAAAATTCGTGAATTCGTGGCCAAAAGAACGTACAACTTGCAACCGGCAACCACAATAGCCCCCTTCAGGAGGTTGGGGTCAAACCAGTTCAGCCTCAAAAAGGGCAGAAAAGTGCTTTTTTAATTTTTCTTTTACTTCGTCAACCGGAACTTCTTTGACGCCGAGTTCCACATTTAGCGAGGTTACTGCCTTCCCTTCTATTCCGCAGGGAATTATATTGTCAAAGTAGCCGAGGTCGGCATTTACATTAAATGCAAATCCGTGCATGGTCACCCATCGGCTCGCCCGTACTCCCATAGCGCAGATCTTTCGGGCAAATGGAGTACCAACATCCAGCCAAACGCCTGTCTCACCCTTACTTCTTTCCGCAGAAATTCCGTAGTCTTTCAAAGTCAGGATAATTGTCTCCTCAAGCAGTCGCAGGTATTTATGGATATCTGAAAAGAAATTCTCCAGGTCAAGGATCGGGTAACCCACAATTTGTCCGGGTCCATGATATGTAATATCGCCACCGCGGTTGATCTTATAGAAGGTCGCGCCTTTTTGTTTAAGCTGCTCCTCGTTAATAAGTAAATGACTAATATCACCACTTTTTCCGAGGGTATAGACATGCGGATGCTCTACAAAAAGAAGGTAATTGGGGGTTTCCTCGGAAGTGGCTTCGCGCCGGTTCTTTATTTTCAGGTTCAGGATGTTCTGGAACAGTTCTTCCTGGTAATCCCAGGTATCCTTATAATCCTTCAGCCCCAGTTCCTGAAATTCAATTTTCTTGTTCAATTCTTCGGTCATTAAATTTGTTACCTCCGGTTGTTCAGAATGATCAGTGCGGCAAGCACTCCCGGAATCCAGCCCAGTAAGGTGAGAATAAGCACAATGAGGACAGATCCACATCCCTTATCTATCACTGCAAGGGGCGGAAACAGAATTGATAATATAACTCTCCAAAGGCTCATAATACTGACCCAAATATACAATTTCTCGCCAACAAGAACGGCTTAAAAAACAATTGATTGATTGTGTGATAGTCTGTATCTTTGCCAGTTCTAAATTGAATTGAAATATGCATTTATCTGAACAGGAAATCATTCGCAGAGAGAAACTGGAATCTCTTCGGAAACTGAACATAAATCCTTATCCCGCGGCGCTTTATCCGGTAGATCATACTACAGCCGAAATAAAATCGAATTTTGAGGAAGACAAAAAGGTAGTTATTGCCGGCCGACTCATGTCCAGAAGGATTCAGGGAAAGGCATCTTTTGCCGAAATTCAGGATTCCACCGGAAAGATCCAGGTTTATTTCAATCGCGATGAGATATGCCCGGGAGACGATAAAGGCAAATACAATGACGTCTATAAAAAACTTCTTGACATTGGAGACTTCATTGGTATAGAAGGAGAACTTTTCAAGACTCAGGTAGGGGAAATGACGGTAATGGTGAAGAATTTCACCCTGTTGAGCAAATCATTAAAACCGCTGCCCCTTCCAAAAACAGATAAAGAAGGTCACACTTTTGACGAATTCAATGATCCTGAACTTCGCTACCGCCAGCGATATGCAGACCTTGTAGTAAACCCAAAGGTGAAAGAGATCTTTGTCAAGAGAACAAAGCTTTTCAATGCCATGCGTAACTTCTTCAACGACAAAGGATACTTTGAAGTTGAGACACCTATCCTGCAATCCATTCCCGGAGGTGCAGCTGCAAGGCCGTTTATCACGCACCACAACGCATTGGACATTCCGCTTTATCTACGTATAGCTAATGAATTATATCTAAAAAGATTGATCGTAGGTGGATTTGACGGAGTTTATGAATTCTCAAAGAACTTCAGAAATGAAGGAATGGACCGAACCCATAATCCTGAGTTCACCGCCATGGAGATCTATGTGGCTTACAAGGACTACAACTGGATGATGGAATTCACCGAAAACCTGATCGAACATTGTGCGCTTGCTGTCAATGGATCGACCAAAGCTACCTTCGGAAAAAACGAAATTGATTTCAAAGCTCCGTATGCGAGGGTCACTATGACCGAAGCGATCAAAAAATTCACCGGATTTGACATTACCGGAAAATCTGAAAAAGAGATCTACGAAGCTGCCAAAGGTATGGGCATCGAAGTAGATGATACTATGGGAAAAGGAAAGCTCATCGATGAGATCTTTGGCGAGAAATGCGAAGGCAATTTCATACAGCCAACCTTTATTACAGATTATCCTAAAGAGATGAGTCCGCTTTGTAAAGAGCACCGTGACCATCCTGAACTTACAGAGCGTTTTGAGCTGATGGTCTGCGGAAAAGAGATCGCTAACGCCTATTCCGAGCTAAATGATCCTTTGGAGCAACGCGCCCGTTTTGAGGAGCAGTTAGAATTGTCTGAAAAAGGAGATGACGAAGCAATGTTTATCGATCACGATTTTCTCCGTGCCCTTGAATACGGAATGCCGCCAACTTCCGGACTGGGAATTGGAATGGACAGATTGATCATGTTCCTTACTAACAAACAATCCATCCAGGAAGTATTGTTCTTCCCACAAATGAAACCGGAGAAAAAAACTCCTACCCCAAAACCGGAAGATTTCCTTAAGATAGGAATTCCGCAAGAATGGGTAGACGTGGTAATGCACGAATTCACTTCGGTTGCTAAACTGAGGGAACAGAAACCTACACAGGTTCACCAAAAACTGAACGGACTTCGCAAAAAGAACAAATTACCTGTCGCTGCCCTGCAGTTGGACGAGGTAGAAAAGTGGTTCTAAAAACCCGAAGTAAAAATAAATTTGCCCCCAAATGCCCTTTTTCCAAGAGTGTGTTTGGGGTTTTTAATTTTCCGGAAATTTAAAAAAGTTAAAATTTTAAACCTTTCTCTCTTTCTGCTGTCAAAGGATTGCATACTGCAACCCCCTGTTTTTAAACAATCTTCTGTTAGGTAACCAGGATTTGTTTTTTTACATTGGGCATCTTTTAACCAAAAATTCACATTAATGAACAACCGATTATTGTTTCGGCTTGCTATTGTTTGCTTATCTTTTTCAATAACAAGCTGTGCTGTTTTTCAACCTGAAAAGAATAAGAAAACAGTAGCCACTGCCGCAAAACCATCTCAAAAAGATAAGAACGGCATTAAAGACTTCGACAAGGTCATCACCAAAAAAGCGAAAACAGACAAAGGTTTGTTCACCGTACACCAGGTTGAAGACGATTATTACTTCGAGATCCCCGACAGCCTTTTCAACCGCGAAATGCTTATGGTCACCAGGATTGCCCAAACTGCATCGGGCATTGGTTTTGGTGGGGGAAAACAGAATGAACAGGTACTGCGATGGGAAAAGAAGAACAAGAATGTTCTTCTTCGTGTAGTTTCTCACGATGTTTTTGCTGCAGATTCACTTCCTGTTCACGAAGCTGTAGTAAATTCCAATTTTGAACCTATCCTATTCTCCTTTGACATTGAAGCTTTTCACAAGGATTCTGTGAACAATGCTACTGTGATCAAGGTAACAGACCTGTTCAAAAAGGATGTTCAGGCTCTAGGTTTTCCAGAAAGAAATCGTAAAACTTATAAAATAAGCCGACTTGACGACAGCAGGTCTTATATTGACACTATTAGAAGTTACCCTAAGAACATTGAAGTTCGTCATGTAAAGACCTACAATGCTGGGGAACCACCTTCAAATTCAAGCACAGGATCTATTTCAGTTAAAATGAGCAACTCCATGATCCTGCTTCCAAAGGTTCCTATGGAAAGAAGATATTTTGATGAGCGCGTAGGCTGGTTTACTACCGGACAAACAGATTACGGACTCGATGCCCAGGAAAGTAAGACCGTGCGTTACCTTGATCGCTGGAGACTCGAAGTGAGGGACGAGGATATGGAAAAATTTAAGAACGGGGAACTGGTAGAACCAAAAGAACCGATCGTTTACTACGTTGATCGTGCCACTCCAAAAAAATGGATCCCATACATCAAGCAGGGAATTGAAGACTGGCAAGTAGCTTTTGAGGCGGCAGGTTTCAAAAATGCGATCATTGCAAAGGATCCTCCGACCAAAGAGGAAGATCCGGACTGGAGCCCTGAAGATGTGCGCTATTCTGTAGTGCGTTACCTGGCTTCCCCAATCCCAAATGCTAACGGACCACACGTAAGTGATCCACGTTCCGGAGAAATTCTGGAATCGGATATTAACTGGTACCACAACGTAATGACCCTTTTGAGAAACTGGTTCTTTGTTCAGACCGCAGCTATTAATGAAGATGCCCGCGGAGTAGAGTTCAAGGACGAGATCATGGGTAGATTGATCAGGTTTGTATCTTCTCACGAGGTTGGACATACTCTTGGTCTGCCTCACAACATGGGAAGCAGTGTTGCTTATTCCGTAGAATCTCTTAGAGATCCTGAGTTTACTCAAAAGTACGGAACTGCACCTTCTATTATGGATTATGCACGTTTCAACTACGTTGCTCAACCTGAAGATGGAGATGTAGCTCTTATGCCGAACATTGGGCCCTACGATAAGTACTCCATCATGTGGGGTTATAAACCGATCCCTGAAAAAGAAGGAAAAGAGGAAAAAGAAATCCTTGATTCCTGGATCCTTGAAAAAGCGGGAGATCCTGTTTACAGGTTTGGTGCCCAGCAAAGCAGTGTGATCGATCCAACTTCTCAAACCGAAGATCTTGGTGATGATTCGGTTCTTGCCAGCCAGTACGGAATCAAGAATCTTAAGAGAATTGTTCCTAACCTCATCGAATGGACCGCCGAAAAAGGCAAGGATTATGATGATCTCGAAACCATGTATGAGCAGGTTCTTGGACAGTATAATCGGTATATGGGCCATGTTGCCGCGAATGTGGGTGGTGTGATAAAAGAAACCAAGACCTACGATCAGGAAGGAGCCGTGTATTTTCACGTTACTCCCGAAAAGCAGAAAAATGCAATGAATTTCCTACAGGATGAGTTGTTCTCAACTCCTGAGTGGCTAATCGATCAGGAGATCTTTAACAGGATCGAATTTGACGGTAGCGTTGAAAGGATCAGAAATACTCAGGAAAGAACCCTTAATAACCTTCTTGACTTCGGAAGAATGGCCAGATTGATCGAGAACCGTGAAATGAACGGAAGCGATGCATACGGACTACTCGATATGATGCAGGACCTGAGGACCGGTATCTGGAGTGAGTTGAGAAGAGGTCAGAGCATTGACACCTATCGCAGGAACCTTCAGCGTGCCTATATTGACCGAATGGAATACCTGATGAAAAAAGAGCAGGATCCAATTCCTGCCCGTTTTAGGTCTTGGGTTACCCGTTCAAATATAGATGTGGCGCAGAGTGATATACGCCCTGTGGTAAGAGGAGAGCTTAAAAAACTTCAACGCGATCTACGCAATAGTATAGGTCGAAGCAGGGATACACTTACCCGTTACCACCTGGAAGATGCGTTGGAAAGAGTGAATTTAATACTGGATCCAAATAGTTAACCAATAATTGCACAATAATTAAAAGCCGGTTGGAAATTTCAACCGGCTTTTCTTTTTAAAAGACCCCTCAAAAACGCCCTTTTTGACTAGTCTATCTTGGCATTCCTTAACCTCAGCGCATTAGTGATCACGGAAACCGAGCTAAAGCTCATGGCAAGCGCTGCGATCATTGGCGAGAGCAAAATTCCGAAGAAAGGATACAGCACTCCGGCAGCAATAGGAACTCCCAGCGTATTATAGATCAGGGCGAAGAAAAGGTTCTGCTTGATGTTCTTCATCACTTTTTCACTGAGGTTTCGCGCCTTTACCACCCCGTGCAGATCTCCTTTTACAAGAGTGATCTCCGCACTTTCAATAGCAACGTCGGTTCCTGTGCCCATCGCGATACCAATATCGGCTTTGGCAAGGGCGGGAGCATCATTGATCCCGTCACCAGCCATGGCCACTTTTTTACCCTGCTGCTGCAGTTTCTCTACTTCTTCCAATTTGTTCTGCGGAAGCATTCCGGCTTTATAATCCGAGAGATGAAGTTCTGATGCCACTGCTGCTGCCGTGGTCTGGTTGTCTCCGGTAAGCATGATCACCTCAACCCCTGCGTCTATCAGCTCTTTGATCGCCTGCCGACTGGTCTTTTTAATAGGATCTGTAATACATACGTAGCCTGCCACTTTCTTATCAACAGCGACAAAGGAAACGGTTTTCCCCTGTTGCTGCTCATTTTTCACCTGTTGCTGAAGCTCTTCTGAAACCTCCACATCCAGCTGCTGCATCAGCTTCTCATTACCTATGGCAACTTCTTTTCCCGAAGTTTTCCCAGTAACACCTTTCCCGGTAACGGCATTAAAATCTGAAGCTTCAGAAAGTTCAATTTTTCGCTCTTTTGCAAAGTTCACGGTAGCCGAAGCTAATGGATGCTCACTCTGTGAATTCACCGAAGCCATGAGTTTCAATACTTCTTCTTCGGTAAAATCATTCACTGCAACCACTTTTTCTACGGAAGGTTTTCCTTCTGTAATAGTACCCGTCTTATCAATGATGAGGGTGTCTATTTTATTCATTTGTTCCAGGGACTGAGCATTCTTTATCAGCACTCCATTCTGCGCACCTTTACCTACGCCCACCATGACCGACATTGGCGTCGCCAAACCGAGCGCACAGGGACATGCAATGATCAACACCGCGATAGCATTTATAAGGGCGTAAACGTACTGAGGTTCCGGACCATAAATGGCCCAGATAATAAAGGTGAGAACCGAGATCAAAACCACAACGGGCACAAAATAACCCGAGATCCTGTCTGCCAGCTTCTGAATGGGCGCCTGCGAACGGCTGGCGTCATTCACCATCTTGATGATCTGTGCGAGCAGCGTCTCATTTCCCACTTTTTCAGCAGTCATGGTAAAGCTTCTGTTACCATTTATGGTTCCGGAAGTTACTTTATCGCCCTCAACTTTTTCCACCGGAACAGGTTCTCCGGTGATCATGGATTCATCAATATTCGTCTCTCCCTTTAAAATGCTCCCGTCTACAGGAATCTTCTCTCCGGGTTTCACCCTTAGAACATCTCCCACCTGGATCTCATCTGTATGGATCACTTTTTCTTCACCGTTGACAACCACAGTAGCTTTGTTAGGCGCCAGTTTCAGTAATTCTTTAATAGCCGAATTGGTTCGGCTGTGGGCCCGTGCCTCCAACACCTGTCCAAGTAAAACCAGAGTAAGGATCACTGTTGCGGCCTCGAAATAAACATGCACAGTGCCCTCGTGGGTCTTGAATTGCGCCGGAAAAAAGTCCGGAAAAAGCATTCCAAAGACGCTGAAGGTCCAGGCAACTCCGGCACCAATTCCTATTAGGGTAAACATGTTCAGGTTCCAGGAAACTATAGAGCGCCAGGCACGTTCAAAGAACATCCAGGTAGCGTAGAATACCACCGGAAGCGATAGTGCGAATTGCACCCAGTTCCATGCCTGCAGGTCCATCCAGTCATAAAGGGGATTCCCTGGAATCATCTCGCCCATGGCGATAAGGAAGATAGGCAATGTAAAAGCCACCGCTATTTTGAACTTTTTGAGCAGCTTGTGATACGTCTTCTTTTCTCCGGAAACATCCGGCTCTATTCGCACCAGGTCCATTCCGCAGATGGGGCAGCTTCCCGGTTCATCTCTAATAATTTCGGGATGCATCGGGCAGGTGTACTGCTCCGGTTGTGCCTGCAGACTCACCTCTTCCACTAAATCCATTCCGCAGACGGGGCAGTCGCCCGGTTGATCATAGGTCTTATCTCCCTCGCAGTGCATGGGGCAATAGAAGGTTCCGGTGCCTTTGCCCTTGGGAACCTTGGAAAAGTTTGAAACTTTTCCAAGGTTAAATTTCGAAGCATCCTGGCCGGGCAGAAAAATATTGTAGGATCCGGCTTCCTCGAGCAAAGCTTCCTGTAAAGTAGTTACCGGTACGGGTTCTTTCATGATAACAACTGCCTCCGCTTTTTCCAGGTCCACTCTGGCCTTTTCAACTCCGGCGACCTTCTGCAATACTTCCTGCACATGTTCACGGCACCCACTGCAGGTCATACCTACGATCTCAAAGTGCTGCTCGAGCTTTCCGTTCCTCGGGGCGTCTAAAATGTGATATTTTCCCCCATCCTTTTGAAGCGCATCTTCAAAAACACCAACCGGGATGTGCTTCTGCATCTTGATAACCGCTTCAGCCTTTTCAAGGTGGACAGTGGCGTGTTCCACTCCCGCAACCTTGTTGAGAGTTTCCTCCACATGCGACCTGCAACCGTTGCAGGTCATACCAATGATGGTGTAAGTGTGTGTCATTCCGGCTTCAGAAGAAGCAGTCTCTAAAATGTCCTTTTTGGAGGCCTTTGATTCTTCAGCTTCGGAAGCAGAGGAGTCTTGAACTTTTCCTAAGTTTTCTTTAGAAGAACTATTTTCTTCAAAAGATTTTGTTCTTTCAGCAGTTGGAACTTTGGAAAAGTTAGGAGCGGAGATATGATATTTTCCACCTTCCTTCTGAAGGGCCCCCTCAAAGGTTTCCAGCGGAATGTGCTTTTCCATTTGGATAATAGCCTCAGCTTTCTCCAGGTCAACTGTAACCTCCTGCACGCCTTCCACTTGCTGTAGCGCCTTTTCAACGTGAGAACGGCAGCCGTTGCAAGTCATCCCGGTGATGCTGTAGTGTTGCTTCATAGAACTTTTCTCTTCGGAAGAAGAGTGCTCAGAAATGGCATTTTTGGGTGTCTTTGATTCTTCAGCTTCGGAAGAAGAGGCCTCTTGAACTTTTCCAAAGTTTTCTTTAGAAGAACTATTTTCTTCAAAAGATTTTGTTCTTTCAGCAGTTGGAACTTTGGAAAAGTTAGGAGCGGAGATATGATATTTTCCACCTTCCTTCTGAAGTGCCGCCTCAAAGGTTTCCACCGGAATGTGGTTTTCCATTTGGATTACAGCCTCAGCTTTCTCCAAATCAACTGTAGCGTTTTGCACACCTTCCACCTGCTGAAGGGTTTTCTCAACACGAGACCTGCAACCATTACAGGTCATTCCTGATATATTATAGGTATGTTTCATTTCCTGCTAATTTTATAGTACAAAGTTCGCAGGAATAAAGGCAGCAGTGTTATACAATTTTGGAAAATTGTTTCCTAACTACTTTTCCTGCTGTTCCAGTCGGTCTATGATCTTTTTCATTTGCTCGATCTCCCGCTCCTGAGCCTCAATGATCTCTTTGGCCAACTTCTTAGTTTCAGGATCTTCAAGATCAGCTCTTTTACTAGTTAATATGGCAATAGAGTGATGAGGGATCATCGCTTTCATGTAAAGCACATCTCCAATAATTGGGGCCTGTGCTCTTACCAGGGTAAGCGCCGATAAGAATAACAAGGCACTGCCCAGATATATACCAATATTCTTTTTCTTGTTTTTATACATATTCAACATAAGAGACAACATGATTACCGCCATGGCAGAAATTCCCAGGCAGGTCATATAAAACCTGGTAAGACTAAAATAGACGTGGTCAAATTCATAGGTATTCATGTACATGGTGATATACATGGCAATAAATGAGAGCGCCAGCATAGCGAAAAATCTGCCGTAGTTACTGCTTTTCTTTTGGTGGTCTTTAGCATCCATATTAATGTCCTTTGGTTGGTAGTAGAGTGTTATCATGTAGACTAATCGGAAATTGAAATAATTCTTTTTTTCAATTTCCTGTAGCCCGATTACTACCAAATTCGGAAAAATGTTCACCAATTCATCATAAAGATTTGGTAAAACTCAATGGATTTGCAGATTTTAAAAGGTTCTTTAAAGATGTATCAAATCTTGTCCAGAGGAATTCTCTTCTTTTCCCTAACCTGCTTAAAATGGGTGGGCGTCAACCCCGTGACTTTCTTGAATTGCTTGCTCAAATGGGAGACGCTGGAGTAGTTCAGTTGGAGGGAGATCTGGCTCAACGATAGCTCGTCGTAAACCAATAGTTCTTTTACCCTCTCTATCTTCTGAGTGATGACGTACTGCTCAAGGGTCATTCCCTGAACTTCGGAAAATAATTTACTAAGAGCTGAATAATCCTGATGGAATTTATCGGAAAGGTATTCTGAAAATGTGATTTTTGGAAGGTCTCCTGTAGAATGGATCAGCTCGACGATACTGGTCTTGACCCCTTCAATCAGCCGGGTCTTTCGGTCATCTATGAGTTCAAACCCCAGCTCCTGAAGCCTCTCATTCAACTCCAATTTTTGTTGAGGAGAAAGTTCTGAAGGAATTTCAGCTTCCCCTAAAGTAACTGTACCGGGATGAAGTCCGAACTTCTCTAGCTCAGACTTCACCACCATAATACAGCGGTTACAAACCATATTTTTTATAAAAAGCTTCAAAGATCCTATTTAATAGTGTCTTTCACACTTCCGCATTTAAGCATCTTGTCCCCGTAATACGGATTTCTGATCTCTTTAGAAGAAGACAACCAATACCCACCTTTTCCTTCAAATGCCATTGGGCAGAATTGTTTGTAGACCTCTCCTGATGACAAAGCACCGGTCATCATACCTTCCATGGCATTAGAAAGATCAGAAAAAGCGGTTCTTTGCACATTAAGGTCGTCTGATTGTGCAATCTTTTGGGCGGCTTCCATAGCTTCAGTGCTACCGTTAGCCTCCTGTAGTGCCGCAACCAGCATTTTTCCGCCATTCTGTGCTTCCGCAGCATCAGAATTCACCAACGCCATTCTCACGTGGTTGTAATGCCCATAAACAGGTGACATTTTCTCATTTTTGAATTCCAGGTCCTGAGCCATTGCCATATCGCCCTTATCCAGGTCTCCATGATCCATATCTCCCATTTCCTGCATCTCATCTGCCTCCATATGCATCTCATTTTGCATTGGCATTGAGGCATCATCGGCTTCATTTTCTTTCTTGCTGTCTCCACAGGCAGCTAAACTTAAACTTGCTGCCATTAGGCTGAATAAAATTCCTTTTCTAACTTCTTTTTTCATTGTTTAATTATTAATTATGATTGTGTTCATCTTCGTTAATTGCTTCTTCTTTTTTCGAGAGACTTTTGAACCAGGTAATTAGTTCTTCTTTTTCCCTGTCATTTAGTCTCGTATCAGGGTGTACCCAGGTATATGAGGATAATGGCATCTCCCCGTCTTCTACCATTTCCACAACCTCTTCTATTTTATGGGCTCTTTTCTTCTGGGAATAAGTACCGAATTCATCGAAATTCAGCTCTTCCTTTCCTTCCTGAATATGATCTTCTATATACCATCTCACCGGCTGAATTTCATCGAACCAACGATATTCGGTATTGTTGCTGTGACAGTCAAAACAGGAAGTGTTTAAAGTAAGTTCCACCTTTTCAGGAACGTCATAGATATTGGTAAATGCCATGTCAGGATTCACATTTTCTGACTTGTTCTTTTCCACAGGAATAAATTGTATTACAATAAGCGCCAGTAAAAGAAAGATCAAAATACCTTTAACGATTTTCATATTAGTAAGTTTGATTAGTTACCGCAATTTACCATTTTTCCGTGCTAATTCCGCTCTATTTTACCGCAGTTCAGTGACGATCTCCCCACAAGTGAGCATTGCTTCTCCATAATAAGGGTTTTTAATAGCAGGATCTCCGCTTAACCAATATGCTCCCTTATTAGAATTAGCCATGGGACAATAATCTACATAGATCTTTTTGTTCTGAAGTCCGAAAGCAGATACTGTCTTGATCATAGCCTGGGAGAGATAGATAAAGTTCTCTCTGCGTCCTGCCAGATCTTCAGCTTCCAGGTTCAGTTGAGCATGTTTCCGCAGGAAGCTCTGTTTTTCTTCCCAGAATATTTTCGCTTCTCCCGTAAGATCTTCCGGCGATGTTTTTTCCACCTGCTCCTTAAATTCACGGCTCAAATTATTGCTTGCGTCCATGTCACCCACAACAAGAGCGTCTTTCAACTGCAAATAAGTTTGTACCAGGCGATCTAACTGCTGCTGAAAACTCTTCGATGCCACCCCTCGAAAATCATAAGCACTGTTGTTTAGATAAGCCCTTACATCTTCCTGCTCTGCACTTATCTTATTGTCCTGGATCTTGGTGGGTGGATTCATCATACTGGGTTTTCCCGCAAGTTGGGCAGCCGCATCTACTGTGAAGGTTCCGTTTACCACGATCTCTTCCCCTGCGGAAAGACCTTCCTCCACCACATAGGCATTACCCAAAGAAGGCCCCAAAACCACTTGGTGCATTACGAATGCCGGATTGCTCTCTGTGCCTTCTTTAATATATACTACGGAACGTTTTCCGGTCCAAAGCACAGCCGATTTTGGAATACTCAACGCAGAGGTCTGTTCAGCTCCTGATTTTTCTATCACCCCTGAAGCGAACATCTCGGGTTTCAGTTTTCCATTCTTGTTATCTACCTCCACTCGTGCAGTTGCCACTCGAGTCTGGCGGTCAATTAACGGATCAATAAAATCGATCTTTCCTTCAAAAGTTTCTCCGGGCAGCGATGCTACGGTAAATTAAACTTTGTCGCCAACCTCTACCCAGCCCATATCCTTCTCATAAAGATCGAACAGAACCCACATTTTTGAGAGATCAGCAATTTCATAAAGTGGCATTCCACGTTCTACGTAATCTCCCAGCTCCACCATCTTTTCAGTTACCACGCCGCTAACATCAGCAGAAATGGTAAAACGTTCGCTGGCTTTGCCATTTTCCAATATCCTGTTGATCTGGTTCTCCCTTATCTTCCAGTTTCGGAGTTTCTCTTTGGCTGCCTCAAAAAGTTCGGGTTGTGAGTTCCTGATGGCGTAAGCCTGCAGCAACTCTTCCTGTGCAGTCACCAATTGAGGAGAGTACACTGTCGCCAATGCCTGCCCGCGATTGATCTTCTCCCCGGTGAAATTTACCATGAGCCTTTCAATCCTTCCGGGAATATGAGTAGACTGCGTGTAAACTATTCTTTCATCTACCGCTACTTTTCCGTTCAGGGCTAGTTCGCGCCCTGCGGAGTTCTCACCCACTTTTTGCGTCTGAATGTTGGCCAGTTTAATAGCGTAATCTGTCATTTGTACCGCTGCCAAATTTTGAACATTTCCTGAACTTTCCAGTGGAATAAGTTCCATTCCGCAGATGGGGCAGTTCCCCGGTTCATTAGAACGTATCTGTGGGTGCATAGAGCAGGTCCAGACAGTCTCTTCAGCTCCTTCCGAAGCGACATGGTCATGCTCTGCCTCAGAATTATTTCCACCGAAGAACAGCCATCCCAGTAGCATTCCTATGATCAAGGTCGCTGCAATAATTAGTATATTTTTAGTTTTCGTTTTCATACTCGAACGATTTACCTGTTAAATAATTGATCTTAGCCACAGCAGTTAGGAGCTCTGCCTCTGCTCCGGCTACAGCCAGCTGATATTTTAATAATTCCTGCCGTACCCGTAAGACTTCTTCAAAATCGCTGGCGGCATTTTTATAGGATGAAAGCAACAGATTCAATACCTGGTTAGAACTTTCCACCTGTTTCTCATAGAGATTCAGCATTGCCCGGGCTTGCTGCACCTGAAACAGAGCTTCCTCCATCTCGGCTTTTAGTCGGTTTTCAACTCCCACCTTTCTTTGAGAATAACTTTCGGCCATAAATTCGGCCTGCTTTTGTGCTGCTTTATACTTTTTTCTGAAAATTGGAAGGCTTACCGAAAGCATTGGCATAATAGCATCTCTTCCATTATCCTCCACGACCATATCGGTTCGTTTACCCACTATTACATAATCGAGGCCTAATCCCACCATCGGCATTCCGCTCTTTTTTGCAACTTCCTTCTGGGCTTGAGCCGACTCCGACATTTTCTCCAGCTGAGCGAGTTTAGGATTATTTTCCACGGCTACCTCAGCTATCAATTGCGGGTCGATCGCAATATCCAATTCTACAGGAATGATCACCGGTTGCAGCTTCTCCCTGTTGAGCAAAGCATTGAATTTCGCCAGCAGCGGCTGTTTCTTCAATTGCAGGATCTCAAGGTTCGTCTCTGCGTCGTTACGCATTAGATCCACCTGCAGCACGTCTGACAATGCACCGGAACCTGCTCTTACCCTTGACAGGGCGAGATCTTTGTAATTTTGAAGTATCTCCAGGTTATCCCGCTGAAAAACCAGGCTCTGCTCCAGCTCATATAACTTGTAGTACTGCTCGCTCACCTGGAAGAAAAGTTCATTCCTGGCATCGAGAAATTCCTGGAATTTAGCTTCAGCCATGAGTGTAGCCACATCGGCTTTTGCACTTAAGGTTCCAAACCAGGGGAACATCTGCATCAGTGAAAAACGCGCTTCCTGTGGTCCCAACCTCGTTTCTACCATACTTCCAAATGCAGTCATGGTCAGGTTAGGATCAGGTAGACTTTTTACTTGGGGCACTTCCTGCATGGCTGCTTCAAAATCGGAATAAGCAGCTTTCACTTCCGGATTATTTTCCGCAGCTATTCTCAGATATTCCGACAAGGTTTGTGCCTTTACTTCGGAAGCCATTCCGAAGATCAGAAATATCAGCATCCCCAAAAAGGGCATTTTTAAGTTCATTTTCATTCTTCTATACTTTTTGATGGGCTTTTAGACACCACATTTTCTCTCCAAATCGCCTGAAGAACAGGCACTACAAAGATGGTCATGATCTGGATACACATTCCGCCCACGATGGGAACGGCCATGGGAACCATGATATCTGCACCTTTTCCTGTTGAAGTGAGTACCGGGAAAAGTGCGATTATTGCTACTGCCGTTGTCATCATTGCAGGCCGCACCCGTTTCTTACCGGCTTCCAACACGGCTGCTCTTACCGCAGGCACCGTGCGCGGATCTCTTTCTTCAAAGACCCGGTGAATGTATGTCCCCATAAGCACCCCGTCATCTGTCGCGATCCCAAAAAGGGCAATAAATCCTACCCATACTGCTACGCTCAAATTGACCGTACCCATTTGGAACAGATCTCTCATATTCATCCCCGAGACGCTGAAATCCATAAACCACTCCTGCCCATACAACCAGATCATTATAAATCCGCCGGCAAAGGCTACAAAAACTCCCGAAAAGTGAATGGTGGAAGCAATGATGGTATGGAACTGGAAATACAGCAGCATAAAAATGATGATCAGGGAAATGGGGATCACCAGCGCAAGACGTTTTACGGCACGCACCTGGTTTTCGTAATTTCCGGAGAATTCAAAACTCACTCCTTTGGGCACCGTTAATTCCCCGGTGGCGATCTTTTTCCTGATAAGTTCCTGGGCATCATTCACTACATTGACCTCTGCAAAATCCTGTTTGCGGTCGAAAAGCACATAACCCACTAAAAAGGTGTCTTCACTCTTGATCATCTGAGGCCCGCGAACATAATTCACATCTACCAGCTGCCCAAGTGGGATTTGGGTACCCGTTGGTGTTGGAACCAGGATCTGCTCGATCTCTTCGGGAGAATTTCTCAATTCCCTTGGATATCGCACCCGTACAGGATAGCGCTCCCTTCCTTCTACGGTTGAGGTCACTTCCATTCCGCCGATAGCCGTTTCCAGCGTTTGTTGTACTTTTTCGACACTAAGGCCATAGCGCGCGATCTTTTGACGGTCAATATCTAACTGGAGATATGGTTTCCCTACAATACGATCGGCAAAAACAGCCTCCTTTTTCACACTTGGCACCTGCTTTAGAATATCCTCCAGTTCAAACCCGAATTTTTGGATGGTCTCCAGATCGGGCCCATAGACTTTTATTCCCATTGGTGCCCGCATTCCTGTTTGCAGCATCACCAGCCTTGTTTCAATAGGTTGTAGTTTGGGAGCTGAAGTTATCCCCGGGAACTGTGTTACGGCTACAATCTCATCCCAAATATCATCGGGACTGTTAATATGATCGCGCCAGTTGCGGTATAACTCGCCGTCTTCGTCAATAATAAGTTCTTCGGAAGTTATTTTCCTGCTAAGTGCTTCTTCGTGGGAAATTGTATCGCCGGACTTCAGGATGAAATTTTCATCATCATCTACTTTAAACCTCAGCAATTCGCCATTTTCGGAAACTATGTATTCAGGTTTGTAATTAATAACATTCTCATACATGGAAATAGGCGCCGGATCGATCGCGCTTTCTACCCTTCCCAGTTTTCCAACAGAAACATCTACTTCAGGAATATTGGTCACCGCCATATCCAGCTTCTGCACCACTTCCTTACTTCCTTCAATTCCAAAGTGGGGCATGGAGGTAGGCATCAATAGAAAACTTCCTTCATTGAGCGAAGGCATAAATTCTTTACCTACGCCAGGGAAAGTTTCTGAAGCAGCTTCCCACGCGGCTGTCTCCCTTAGTTCAATCCCTATAGCTTCTGCTCCGTTGGCAACAAATCCGAAGAGCTTTGGAAAGCCCTGCCAGATCAGGATTCCGAAGAAAATGGTAACCAATGGGATAGTCAAAAAGGTCTTTTTATTGCTAAGGCACCATTTTAGGATTGGCTCATAAAATTTCACAATGGCCAATAAGGCGGTTAAGGTCAAGCCGAGCAAAATGATCACAAAAATATAATTCGTGAAGACCGAGTTGGCAAAGCCCAGCGGCATCCATTCTTCGGTAAGAAAGAAGATGGTCACGGAAAGGATGATGAAAAGTGATATTTCCCGACTGTATTTACCAAGGTATCCCCGGCTTTTGGGTTCAAAGATCCTAATGACCCCTATTAAAGTAAGTGCTAACGGAAGCCACATTTGGAACAGCAACGCCAACAAAATTCCTGAAACCACAAGTCCGTAATTCCACAATACACTAGTCCTCTTTCTGTTAAGGCGGAAAGAAAAGAAATAGTAAGACAGCATAGGCAGGATCATGAGTCCAAGAAGAAAGGAAGCTCCCAATGCAAAGGTCTTGGTAAAGGCCAGGGGACGGAAGAGTTTTCCTTCGGCATTTTCCATAAAGAAGACCGGCAGGAAGCTCACCAGGGTAGTGGCAAGGGCAGTGGTCACCGCAGGCCCCACTTCCACTGTGGCTTTTTTGATCACCTGCAAAAGCTTTTCTCCCTTCGCATTTCTGTTTTTCGGAAATTCAAGATGTCTTATCGTGTTTTCAACAAAAACGATCCCCACATCTACCATGACCCCAATAGCAATGGCGATTCCGGAAAGGGCAACCACATTGGCATCAACCCCAAAGTATCGCATCGCCACAAAGGTAAGCAGGACGCCCACCGGCAAAAGAGTAGAAATTAAAATGGAAGCACGTAAGTTCAACACCAGGATGATCACCACGATAATACTTATAAGTATCTCATGAGAAAGGGCATTTTCAAGGGTGCCTATGGTCTCTTTGATCAATTGGGTACGGTCGTAGAATGGTACTACCGTCAGTTTGCTCACTGTTCCGTCTTCCAGGACCTTAGTAGGCATTCCCGGAGCGATATCGGCAATCTTTTCTTTTACATTATTGATTACTTCAAGCGGGTTGGAACCATAACGGGCAACCACCACCCCGCCCACAACTTCGGCACCGGCTTTATCCAGAACCCCACGCCTTTGTGCCGGACCCAGGCTTACCACTCCAATATCCGAAATAAGGATAGGTTTATTCTCATTCACGGCGACCACGGTGTTCTCTATATCTTCTATAGACTCAATGTAACCAAGGCCCCTCACGAGGTATTCCACCTGGTTGACCTCAATTGTCTTGGCTCCAATATCACGGTTTGAATTTTTCACCGCCATCATCACATCATCAATTCCAACATTAAAGGCCTTTAAAGCATCGGGATCCACATCTACCTGGTACTCCTGAACAAAGCCTCCTACAGAAGCTACTTCTGAGACTCCATCAACTCCGCTCAATCCAAGTTTAACGTAAAAATCCTGCACAGATCTTATCTCATGCAGGTCCCAACCGCCGGTAACATTGCCCAGTGAATCCCTTCCTTCTAAAGTATACCAGTAAACCTGCCCCAATGCTGTAGCATCGGGACCTAAGGTAGGCTGAACATTTTCCGGCAGCAGGTTAGCGGGAAGCGAATTGATCTTTTCCAGAATTCTGGTACGGGACCAGTAGAAATCAATATCCTCCTTAAAAATGATATTGATGCTGGAAAAACCGAACATGGAAGTACTCCGGATAGATTTTACTCCCGGAATTCCCAGTAAGGATGTGGTCAATGGATAGGTGATCTGATCTTCAATATCCTGAGGGGAACGCCCCGGCCAATCGGTAAAAACGATCTGTTGGTTCTCTCCCAGGTCCGGGATAGCGTCAACCGGAACCGGATCTTTGGGCAGAATCCCAGAATCCCAATCAAAGGGAGAGGTCGAAATTCCCCATGCGATCATGGCAATTAGTAACAGAGATGTTACCAGCCGGTTGTATAAAAAGTAATGAATGATTTTTTCGAACATTTCTGAACTTTAAAAATTAATTATTGATGCTCCTGAAGTTTGAAATTTGTATACAGGAATACGCTTCCGGTTCTTCGGAAACGTTTCAAAAATTAATTTTTAGATCAGATCAAAAAGGTCTCATCTAGCAGATGGATGTCATAGACCAGCAAGGGCGGTGAATAATCTGAAAAAGGAATTGCCTGTTGCGGCACTTCCTCAAACAGTTCAACAAAAGTATAAGTGAAAGATGCTAAGAACACTTGTTGGTGGAGATCCAGATCGTTAAAGGAGATCTTCAGATCTTTTTGACCTTCAACAGAAACCTTCTGATCTTTACAACCATTTTCTCCCGTCATATCTCCGGCATGTTCCATTCCGCAGCTTTCGGCTTTAGAAAACACAGCCTGGTCCACCAGTATGCTTCCGCAGAAATGTTTATCTACGGTAAAGGACATGGTAGAGAACAGCACCAAAAGTGCCATTAACAAGGATCCTGTTTTCTGTATTAGCTTTTTCACGAGGGACAAAGATAAATATTTTTTTAATAGCAAAGTACTGGTCCTTAAATACTAAGAAACCCAGAAAAAAATAAAACCTTTTACGAAAGTTCTAAAAGGCCTTTTTCAAATAAAATTAAAATGTAACTTTATGAATTACAGAACTTTAAAACTAACAACCAAATGGAAAAGGAAAAAATTATTGCCATAGTAGGAGCGACAGGATCCCAAGGGGGCGGACTTGCACATGCAATCTTAAATGACAGGAACAGCGAATTCAAAGTGAGAGCGATTACACGGAAAGCAGATTCGGAAAAAGCAGAAGAACTCCGGAAAAAAGGAGCCGAAGTGGTGGAAGCCGATGTTGCTGACAAAGAAAGCCTGGTCAAAGCCTTTAAAGGCGCTTATGGAGCTTATTGTGTGACCTTCTTTTGGGAGCATTTCTCTCCCGAAAAAGAAAAAGAACATGCAAAGAATATGGCCGAAGCAGCGAAAGAAGCAGGGTTGCAGCACGTAATATGGTCTACTTTGGAAGATACCCGTAAGTGGGTGCCGCTGGATGACGACCGCATGCCAACTCTTATGGAACATTACAAAGTGCCACATTTCGATGCCAAAGCCGAAGCAGATAAATTCTTTGTGGACAGTGGCGTACCCTACACTCTCCTGCTTACGTCATTCTATTGGGACAATTTCATCAATTTCGGAATGGGGCCTCAAAAAGGAGAAGATGGCGAATTGTATATCACCTTCCCTATGGATGACAAGAAATTACCGGGCATTGCAGCCGATGATATTGGGAAATGTGCCTTCGGAATTTTTAAAGCCGGAGATAAATTCAAGAACCAAACCGTCGCCATAGCCGGGGAGAAACTTACCGGCAAACAAATGGCAGAGACCTTTTCTGAGGTTTATGGAAAAAAGGTTCATTATAATGCCGTGGAACCATCTGTATACAGAAGTTTTGACTTTCCCGGTGCCGATGATCTAGGAAATATGTTCCAGTTCAAAGCTGACTTTGAGGACTACTTCTGCGGAAAAAGGGATATTGAAAAAACCCGGGAATTGAATCCGGAGCTTTTAAGTTTCAGGGAATGGCTGCAAAAGAATAAAGATAAAATGGAGGTCTAACGGACTTAATCTCCCCAGCCGACTTTTTGAAGACGGTAATAATAAAATGCAGGTAACAAGATGAGTACTAAAACCGGGTGAGCCAGGAAACGACGCACATAGAAAGCCGCCAGGTATTCATCCGGTTGCACGTGGTTCATGAGATAAATGAATACAGGAAAGAGAACCACGAAAAATCCGAGGTAGATGAGGGCAGAAAATTTAATGATGCTCTTACTCCTGAAGGCGACGAACAGGATCAGAAGGGAAATAATGGTATTGAGGAGGAATCTCCAAAAAACATTCAGGAACATATACGCGGGAAAATCAATTCCTTCCCCGGCCTGGTACTTCTGTTCAAAAAAGTACATGAATGGATCATAAAAGAACCTGTACTCATATAGCCTGATCAAAGCCAGTATCCCTATAAGCAGTCCGATTATTGCTATTTTCCTGAAGCCTCTCATCCTCTTATCTGTTTTGTATATACCTGTACCCACAAGACCCACAACATGAAAACGGCGCCGTAGATGATGAGCGGAAAGGCTATAGTGTGTAAAAAATGGGCCTGCTGCGGATATTCGTAGATCCCGATCGCCATCATGGCAATTCTTCCAATATTTGTAACATAAATGACCACAGTTCCTACCAGGATAAAGACTAATGTGGTTTTGACCTTTCCGAAAAAAGCCAGCATAAAAGAAACAAACAGGATAATAATACTGGCCGCATTACAGCCTTCAATTATCCGGGCAACAAACTGACCGTTCACCATTAAATGCATGGTACTTTCAGGATAACCCGAAACCGCTTGCGCATCATAGCCAAAGGCAGAAACCAGGGTTTCGCTCTGCAGCGCCACCAGGTGCGTGAGAAAATCTGGATAATAGGTTTCAGAAGGAAAATGGTGCAGGTAGAGGTTGTACAAAAAAGCCAATACAAGATAGGTACCCAAAAAGGTGAATATGAAGCGAAGAACGGCTGAGTATTTCTTTATCAGCTGAAACAAATCTGGCAGAGGTTTTTTCAAAAGTATTGAATTTAAAAAGTATAGCATCGGTTAATTTTTAAATACTTTTGTGCAAAATTCCATTTATGTCATTTGAAAAATTAAGACCTAAGGTCGAAGAAATTATAAACGCAGAGGGTGCGAGCACTGACCTGCGCCTCCAGGAGATCTGCGAGCTGCTGAAAGCAGAGATCCAATATTACACCTGGGTAGGCTTCTACTTCAAGAACGGAGATAAAAATGAGCTTAAATTGGGGCCTTATGCCGGGGAACCAACAGATCACACGATCATCCCCTTCGGAAAAGGTATCTGCGGACAGGTTGCCGTTTCAAACAAGAACTTTGTGGTGCCTGATGTAAGTGCACAGGACAATTACATAGCCTGCAGCATTCACGTTAAGGCCGAAATTGTAGTGCCCTTATTCAAAAATGGGGAAAACATTGGGCAGATCGACATCGATTCCAATGTTCCTGATCCCTTTACTGAACAAGATGAGCGCTTCCTCGAATTTGTGAATGAAAAGGTGGCAGAGATCCTGTAACACCAAAAAATATTAAAAATTAAAGGCTGCCAAAAATGTCATTTTTGGCAGCCTTTAATTTTTGTGATTCCCAGTTCTTATTTCCGGGAAAGCTCGTAAGTATTACCTCCCTGGGAAAGCAGCATTTTATCATCTTCGGGGTGAAATTCCATTTTAACCCCGGCACGACTGAACTGGAACTTATTTTCATCGAATGCCTCCAGAGGAAATTTAGGTTGACCTGTAGCCTCTCCCATTAACATGTTGTCTTTGACAAAAATGGTGACAATAAAAGGAAAGTTCGGTCCTTCATAGGTGCCGGTGTAGGTGTTCAACTTTTCAACAGGAACATTCAGTGCAGGTTCAAAATATGGGATTTTGTAATCCATTCCCCAATAGATACTTATTGCGCCAATGGCAATGTCATTGGGAGAAAAATCAGTTCCGTTCGAGATATATGTAACTGCCAGATCTTCCTCAGGATAATAGGTGCTCATGGAATTGAAACCATCAATTCCGCCGGTATGTCCATAGAAGGTTTTCTCGTGGAAAGGATAACTGAAAAGGCCCATTCCGTACCCATTTGTGAGAGTCTTCATTTTCTCCAGGGTTTCAGGTTTGATCACTTTTCCGTTAAAAAGGGCCGTGTAGAAAGTGTTTAGATCTGAAGGAGTAGAAATTATTGCACCTGCTCCTTTAGGAATACTCATATCTGTTTCCTTAGCCGGTTCCCAGTTCTTCATTTTTCTATAGGAATAGGCTTCGGCATTTCCGGAATTAATTTTTCCGCCATAATAAGTGTCTTTCAGCCCCAGCGGCTTTGTAATGCGTTCTTTCAAAATTTCAGGAAATGGTTTATTCTCGAGATCTTCCAGAATGAAGGAAAGCAACACGTAATTGGTGTTAGAATAATCATTCTTTTCTCCCGGTTCAAAGGCAGGTTCGTTTTGTTTAAAAATGCTCAACAATTCTTCTTTGGTCTTTGGCTGCTCCATATAACCCATGTAATCTTCAGCATTGGTGAAATTGAAGATACCGCTCTGGTGCCTCAAAAGATCTTCAATAGTGATCTTCGCAGCATTAGGAATTTCAGGATAGAACTTTGAAAGTTTTGCCTCCAGGGAAAGTTTGCCTTCCTCGACCAGTTGCAGGATCATGGCTGCCGTAATGGATTTGGAAATGGAACCTATCCTGTACTTCGTGCGTGGGTGAGCTTCGATATTTTTTGAAATGTCGCCATAGCCAATGTTGTACTGATAGACCGGTTTTCCATTCTTGTGAATGGCAATTCCTCCCATCCCCTTGTTATTCTTTTCGATAACATCAAAAAGACTGTCCATTTTGGCACGGTTAAAGTCCTGGGCAGTTAGTGATACTGCCACTAATAGCATAAAACTGAAGGTGATTAACTTTTTCATTTTTTGACTGATTTGATTGAGATTGATACACTAAGACACCCTTTAGTAGAGTCTTATACAAGCAAATATCTTAAAAATAGTAATATGTTATACATGTTACCTCTTAAAATTTTTCTAAATAAATGAACCCGATAATAATTCACAGGTTATTTATATTTAAAATCAGCGTAACAAATTGGATTACATTCCGGTTCGAATAGCTTCTACGGGATCAAGTCGGGAGGCTGAAATAGCCGGAATAATACCAGATATCAAGCCGATCACTGCCGAAACTGCCGTGCCAATGAACATGTTCCAGGGAGAAAGTATGAACTGGAAATCACCGGTAAATTGTGAAATTATGACTGAAGCCAGCCAGACAAGGAACAAACCAATCAATCCACCGATCACAGCCAGAATGACTGCTTCAAAAAGGAATTGAAACAGGATAAAGCGGTTTTTTGCTCCCAAAGATTTCTGGATCCCGATCAGGTTGGTGCGTTCCTTCACACTTACAAACATGATATTAGCAATTCCGAAGCCACCAACAAGCAGGGAAAATCCGCTAATGATAAGTCCGAGGAAATTCATCTGTCCGGTGATGTTATCAATAAATTGGGTAAAACCTTTCAGCTGGTTCACGAAGAAGGTATTCACATCTTCAGTTCTAAGCCCTCTAAGTGTTCGCAGCTTTTGCGTAAGCATTGCCACAAATTCATCGCTGTCAACACCACTTTCGGGTTTGATCACAATCTGCGGAAATGTACCGCGGTTATTACTTCCGTAGACCCGGCGAACCAGATTTACCGATAAAAATGCATTCGTATCATGACTGTTTCCGAAGACATTCGAGCCCATTTTTTCCAGCACCCCTATCACCGTTAACTTGCGGCCATAAAGTCGAACTTCCTTGCCAAGCGCTTCGCCCCCTTCAAAAAGGGTTGTTGCCACATCATGGCCAAGAACAATAACAGGCGCTGCACGTACATCCTCTGCCTCTGTATAGAACCTGCCCTTTGCGATCTGCAAGGCTTCAATGTCGTAATATTCAGCAGACACTGCACCTATTCCCACATTCGTGGCGGTGTTATCATTGTATTTTATGGATTCTGAAGGCACGTTGAGCACATAAGACACCGCTTCCGCTTCGGGAAGGCTGCGGCTCAAGAACTCGTATTCCTCATAAGAAACATCGGGAAACTGCTCTCTTTTCCACTGCGGAATTTCAGTAGGTCCAAAGGAATATCGGGCAACGATCATGGTGCTCTGGTCCAAAGAACTCAGGCTGCCTTTGATCTCCTTTTCCAGAGAATCTACAGCCGCCAGAACAGCAATAATGGAAAATATACCAATAGTCACCCCTAAAAGAGACAACATGGTGCGCAATTTATTGTTTTTGAGAGCATTGATAGCGAAATAAAGGCTCTCTTTAAGTACCCTTAAATATATTAGCATAAACTTCTAAGGTCAGATTTTTCAACCCTTACAGGATAAGACGCCAACTTCCAAAATTCGTTACAAAATAAAATTACAAATAAAGCAGTGAGGATTTAAATTTTATGCTGAAATAGTTACTTTTGCAACCTCAACAAAACCAACACAATGAGCAACTTAAAATCGGCAAAATCAGCCTTAATTTCAGTCTTTGATAAAGACGGTTTGGAACCTATTGTAAAGAAGCTGAATGAGCTGGGAATCACGATCTATTCTACAGGAGGAACTGAAAAATTCATCAACGATCTGGGAATTGAGGTAGTGCCTGTTGAGAATGTCACTTCCTATCCTTCTATTCTTGGAGGCAGGGTGAAGACCTTGCATCCCAAAGTCTTTGGAGGTATCCTGAACAGGGGTGACCATGAAGGAGATCAGGCTGAACTTGAGAAATACCAGATCCCACAGATCGATATTGTGATCGTAGACCTGTATCCTTTCGAAAAAACAGTTGCTTCGGGAGCTTCTGAAGAAGATATTATCGAAAAGATTGATATTGGCGGAATTTCTCTGATCAGGGCTGCAGCAAAGAATTTTAAGGATGTGATCTGTGTAGCTTCGGTAAATGAATATGCTGAATTCCTCGATCTGATCACCGAAGGTAACGGAGCTACTAGCCTGCAAGACCGTAAGCGTTTTGCTGCAAAAGCTTTCAATGTTTCTTCAAACTATGATACGGCCATTTTCAACTTTTTTAATGAAGACGAACTGGCTTTCAAACAAAGTTTTTCAACCGGACAGGAATTGAGATACGGAGAGAATCCGCATCAAAAAGGGCATTTTTACGGTGACCTTGATGCCATGTTCAATAAACTCCACGGCAAGGAATTGTCGTATAACAACCTGCTGGACGTAGATGCGGCGGTGAACCTCATGGGCGAGTTCCAGGGAGAAGCACCAACTTTTGCCATTTTAAAGCACAATAATGCCTGCGGACTGGCGCAACGAAATACTATTTTAGAAGCCTACAAAGATGCTCTTGCCGGAGATCCGGTTTCAGCCTTTGGCGGAATTCTGATCAGCAACACTGAGATCGACAAAGCTACCGCCGAAGAGATCCACGAGTTGTTCTGCGAAGTTGTGATCGCACCTTCTTATTCCGAAGAAGCTTTGGAGATCCTGAAAGGGAAAAAGAACAGGGTTCTTTTGGAACAAAAACAAACCGAACTTCCTCAAAAACAGGTGCGAACCTGCCTGAATGGAGTTCTGGTGCAGGATAAGGATCTTAAAACAGATTCTGAAGCAGATTTAACGTTTGCAACTAACAATAAACCATCTAAAGAAGAGTTATCTGACCTGTTGTTTGCATCCAAAATTTGTAAACACACTAAATCAAACACCATAGTTCTGGTAAAAAACCATCAATTACTGGCGAGCGGGACAGGGCAGACTTCAAGAGTGGATGCCCTGAGACAGAGTATTGACAAGGCAAGGTCCTTTGATTTCGACCTTTCGGGAGCTGCAATGGCCAGCGATGCTTTCTTTCCTTTTCCAGACTGTGTGGAAATTGCCGGTAAAGCGGGTATCACTACGGTAATTCAACCCGGCGGGTCCATTAAAGATCAGCTGAGTATCGATTATTGCAATGAAAATAATATCGCTATGGCGATGACCGGTACAAGACATTTTAAACATTAATTTTAGTACATTTACCAAACCTCAATATAATCGACAATACGCATGGGATTTTTCGACTTTCTCACTGAAGAAATAGCTATAGATTTAGGGACTGCAAACACTTTAATCATTCACAACGACAAGGTTGTGGTTGACAGTCCATCTATTGTAGCCCGCCATAGAACTACTGGTAAGATCATTGCAGTGGGAAAGGAAGCTGCGATGATGCAGGGAAAAACCCACGAAAATATTAAAACGATACGGCCCTTAAAAGATGGAGTAATTGCAGATTTTGACGCAAGTGAAAAGATGCTGACCATGTTCATTAAGGAAATTCCGGCGTTGAAAAAGAAGATGTTCACTCCTGCCCTGCGAATGGTGATCTGTATCCCTTCGGGAATTACAGAAGTGGAAATGCGTGCGGTTAAAGAAAGTGCCGAAAGGGTAAATGGTAAAGAGGTTTACCTTATTCACGAACCTATGGCTGCTGCCATTGGTATTGGCGTTGACATTATGCAGCCAAAAGGAAACATGATCGTGGATATAGGGGGTGGAACAACCGAGATCGCCGTGATCGCTTTGGGAGGAATTGTTTGCGACAAATCTGTTAAGATCGCAGGAGACGTTTTCACCAATGACATTGTATACTACATGCGTACGCAACACAACCTTTATGTAGGTGAGCGTACTGCGGAAAAAATAAAGATCCAGATTGGGGCTGCAACCGAAGACCTGGAAGTCCCACCAGACGAAATGAACGTTCAGGGACGTGACTTGTTGACCGGAAAGCCAAAACAGGTGAATATCTCCTACCGGGAGATCGCCAAAGCTTTGGATAAATCAATATTGCGTATTGAGGATGCCGTGATGGAAACCCTTTCTCAAACCCCTCCTGAACTGGCAGCTGACATTTACAACACCGGAATCTATCTTGCCGGTGGTGGATCTATGCTACGCGGACTTGACAAACGACTTTCCCAAAAGACCGATCTTCCGGTGTACATCGCTGAAGATCCACTACGGGCAGTTGTGCGCGGAACCGGTATTTGCCTAAAAACCCTTCACCGTTATAAGGGGATCTTGATAAAGTAGGAGTTAGCTTATGCAGCAAATAATAAATTTTCTTATTCGCAATAAGAACAATATCTTATTCTTGTTGCTGCTCGGCTTTTCCCTGTTTTTAACTATCCAGGCTCATTCCTATCAAAAAAGTAAATTCATCAGCTCCGCAAATTTTCTGAGTGGAGGGATCTACAGCTGGACCAGCAATATCAACGCTTATTTCAACCTGGAGGAATACAACAATCGTTTGCTGGAAGAAAACCAACGTCTGCGTACCCGCCTGGCTACCTACGAGGACACCTTACTGATCAAAGATTTTAAAGACACCACTTCTTATGAAGGGCATTACACCTTCAAGGCAGCCGAAGTGATCAATAACAACTACGCCAACAGAAATAATTACCTCACCTTAAAAAAAGGAGCAACTTCTGGTGTAGAAAGAGACATGGGAGTGGTTACCAGTAAGGGAATTGTGGGAATAGTAGAAAATGTGTCTCCACGTTATTCAACCGTAATCTCTATTCTGAATTCAAATTCCCGGATCAATGCGCAGCTCAAAAAATCAAACCATTTTGGAACGCTTGTTTGGAACGGCGATGACCCTAATGTGGTTCAGCTTATAGATGTACCTGCAATTGCCCCTGTATCAGAAGGCGATACCATTATAACCGGAGGACGATCACTTATCTTCCCTAAAGGTCTTCCTATTGGAACGATAAAGGATTATAACACTGATCAGAGTGAAAGCTACTACACTATCAACATCAGCCTGTTCAATGATATGACCAATATTGGATATGTGTATATCATCGACAATACAGAAAAAGAAAATGTTGAGGAACTTCAAGATCTAAACAAGGATGAATAGTGTGATCATATCAAATACGCTCAGGTTTATCCTACTCCTCCTTCTACAGGTGTTGTTGCTCAATAACATCAATTTCATGGGGTACATAAATCCGTACCTGTACGTGCTTTTTTTGATCCTCTATCCATTTAACGGAAATCAGACTCTTTTTCTTTTGCTCAGTTTCCTGCTGGGATTGGGTGTAGATGTTTTTGAGGACAGTGGAGGCATCAATGCTGCCGCATGCCTGGTAGTGGCATACATACGGCCTGTACTCCTTCGGTTTTCATTTGGGGTGAGTTACGATTATCAAACCATAAAATTCTCAAGCACCCAACCGGGTTCGCGAATAAGTTATATCGCGATCATGGTCTTTGTGCACCATTTTGTTCTGTTTTTGCTGGAGTTCTTCAATTTTGCACATTTCTTGCTACTACTTAAGAAAACACTTTTTTCAGGATTATTTACAATAATCCTTGTGTTTCTAACGCTAGCACTATTTAACGGAAAGAAAAGATGAGAAGGATTTTACTCTACATAATAATTATTACCTCAGGACTCATATTTGTAGCCCGGCTGTTTTATCTGCAGATCCTGGACGATTCCTTCGTTGGCCTTTCGGAAAACAACGCCATTAAAGTAGTATATGATTATCCGCAGCGGGGCTTTATTTTCGACAGGAACGGAAAATTGCTCGTGAGTAACCAGCCTTCTTATGACGTGATGGTGATCCCCCGAAACCTGAAGCCTTTTGACACTACTGAGTTCTGCAAGATCCTGAATCTTACTCCGGAACAGTTGGTGACCAGGCTTGATAAAGCTAAAATATATTCTCCCCGACTACCTTCAGTAGTGGTTCCCCAGCTTACAAAAAGTGAATATGCCTATCTGCAGGAAAAAATGCGGAAATACGAAGGCTTCTACATCCAGAAGCGATCACTAAGGGATTATTATACTGAACATGGAGCCAATATACTTGGATACATCACAGAAGTGAACCAGCGTATAGTAAATGAGAATCCTTATTATATATCCGGAGACCTTATTGGCCGACAGGGAGTAGAAGGTTATTATGAGGAACTGCTCCGCGGAGTGAAAGGTGTAAAGTACATCCAAAAAGACCGTTTTAACAGGGATATTGGCCCCTATAAGGATGGAATTTACGATACCCTTCCAAAAAAGGGAAAAGATCTTACTATCACAATAGACGCTGAGCTTCAAAAGTATGGAGAGATGCTAATGAAGAACAAGCGTGGTGGTATCATTGCCATTGAGCCTGCTTCGGGTGAGATCCTCGCAATGGTAACTGCTCCAAATTACGATCCTGCACAATTGGTGGGAAGAAAAAGATCTGAAAACTTCACTAAACTTTGGCTTGATTCCATAAGCAGACCCTTATATGACCGCGCGCTATTGGCAGAATATCCTCCCGGATCTCCGTTTAAAACTATCAATGCTCTTATAGCATTACAGGAAGGAGTGGTCACTACTCAGGACCGGTTCTCCTGCCAGCAGGGATATTACTACGGAAGAGGTAGAAAACTGGGATGCCATGCCCACCCCGGACCTTTGAGCATGATTCCGGGAATAGCACATTCTTGCAATGCTTATTTCGCAAATGTGTACCGCCGTATCGTCGAAAAGTATCCTACCCCTCAAGAAGGAGTCGACACCTGGGCGAATCATTTGAAAAGCTTTGGTTTGGGAGGTTATTTAGGATCTGATCTTTCAACAGGAAGACCGGGTAAGATCCCTACCTCGGAGTACTATGATAATATTTACAACTACCCAACTTACAAGTGGTTTTCAACTGCAACTATTTCGAATGCTATTGGGCAGGGAGAAGTTTTAATGACCCCAATTCAGTTGGCCAATATGACCGCGGCCATTGCAAATAAGGGATGGTACTATACGCCGCATATTTTAAAAGAAGTTGATGGCAATCCTATTAAAAAGCCGGAGTTCACTGAGAAAAAATATACCACCATTGAAGCCCGTCATTTTGAACCCGTTATTGAAGGGATGCACCAAGTGTACAAAAGCGGTACAGCTTCAGCACTCGGAGTGCCGGGAATTGAAATAGCCGGTAAAACGGGAACAGCCGAAAACTTTACCAAGATCGACGGAAAACGGGTACAGCTTACTGACCATTCTATCTTTATTGCCTTCGCCCCTGTTGATGATCCAAAAATCGCTTTGGCTGTGTTTGTTGAGAATGGATATTGGGGAGGTCGCTACGCCGGTAGGATCGCCGGACTGTTAATAGAAAAATACCTGAAAGGAGAGATCACCCGTAAGGATATGGAAGACTGGATCATGACACACAGTTTGGAAGACGAATATGCCAAACCCTACAGTGGGCAACCTTTTAAAATCAATCAGTAAGAATGTCCAAAACCATTTCGCAGTTCGACTGGCTGACCATTTTGATCTATTTTTTACTGGTTGCAATCGGGTGGGTAAATATCTATTCTGCTTCATTAGATGACGCCTCCACCTCTTTTTTAGACCTTGACCAGATCTATGGCAAGCAGATGATGTTTATCCTGCTTAGTGTGTTTCTTATAGTCATACTGCTATCTCTCGAAGCAAAATTCTATGAACGCTTCGCAAGTGTTATCTATATCTTTTCCCTGATTTCCATTCTCGGTCTCTTTTTCTTCGGAAAGACCATCAATGGAGCCACTTCCTGGTATGCTATAGGAAGCTTTACCCTTCAGCCCGCCGAATTCGCTAAAGTTGCAACAGGATTGGCATTAGCCAAGTTTATTGGGGATATACAAACAAATATCAGGAACCTGGGAGACCAGTTCAAAGCATTTATCATTATTGCTCTGCCTGCCCTTATTATACTTCCGCAACCAGATGCGGGAAGTGCCATGGTATATGCCGCTTTCTTTTTCCCACTATACCGGGAAGGGCTTTCAGGGGTGTATTTGATCGCCGGGGCCACGGGGGTACTGGTCTTTGTGCTCACCCTGGTATTCAGTCCCTGGTGGGTTTCCAGTGGCGCACTCATCGCTATCCTTCTCCTCTATTTTTTCAGAAAGAAGAAACGTCCCGGAGCTATAGCCTACCTCAGTATTTTAATAATGGTGGTATCGCTTTCCTTCTCGGTAGATTACATTTTCCAAAATGTCTTCGAACAAAGGCACAGGGACCGTTTTAATATTGTTCTTGGAAAAGAAGTGGACAACCGCGGAATTGGATACAACACCAACCAAAGTGAGATCGCTATTGGCAGCGGAAGCTGGTTTGGAAAAGGTTGGACCGAAGGCACCCAGACCAAAGGAAATTTCGTGCCGGAACAGCATACAGATTATATTTTTAGCACCGTGGGTGAAGAGTGGGGATTCGTGGGCAGCGCCGTAGTGATCTTGCTTTTCGTCTTTTTGATGTTGCGCATTCTTTACCTCGCCGAGCGCCAGAAATCGCAGTTTAATCGTGTCTACGGTTATAGTGTGGCAGGAATTCTATTCGTCCATTTCTTTGTCAATATCGGGATGGTAATTGGTGTTCTACCAACTGTTGGTATCCCGTTACCATTCTTCAGCTATGGAGGCTCCGGACTTTGGGGCTTCACCATTCTCCTATTTATCTTCATCAAACTGGATGCGGAACGTATGTCGTTCTGGTAAGAATCAGGGTTCAATTATCAATAAACAATTATCAGAGAGTTATCTTTCAGCTTTCTGAAGGGTTTCAAAAAAGGGAATAAAAAAACCTTCCGCTTCGCGAAAGGTTTTTTCTTTTTATCTGTATTTAAACCTAGTTCTTGATCTGTGCGATCTCAGACTTTTTGATATTACTCATCTTCATATCCTCCAGCACATTCACAGCCTCTTCCATATAAAGGTCACTGCTAAGGCTTTCATGCCATCTCTCCCTCTTTTCAGCCAATATAGTATCTACTGTGAAAAGTTCCTTTTCATAAGGCAGGGATTCAAAGGTTAGGTTCGACTTGTATTCAGACAGTTTATTGAATTTCTCCGCCTGTTTTTCATTAGACTCCATTTCTGCACGATAGTCTTCAAAACTTAGTGGGAAAGTATGATTATTACGTTGGTCTCTTATCCATTCAGCATTCTCGCGAATAAGATTGATATATTCATTGTTTGCCATTCTCGCCTGGCTGTTGGCCAGTGCATCTTCGAAATCAATGTACCCGTCCCAAACCTGATAATTCGCTGCTTCGATTTGATCCCATGGTAATGGGTTCTTCTGATCTTTCTCACCTATGTCTATAAAGCTGTATCTGTCCGGAACTACCACATCACTCTTAACTCCTTCCAACTGGGTAGAACCTCCGTTCACCCTGTAGAATTTTTGTGTCGTAAGCTTTAAAGCACCAAGATCTCCAAGGTCATTGTTACGCACCCAACGGTTAAGGTCCAGCACGTTTTGCACGGTTCCTTTTCCGTAGGTCTGCTTACTACCAATGATAACCGCTCTTTTATAATCCTGCATCGCGGCGGCCAGAATCTCTGAAGCCGAAGCTGACAATTCGTTCACAAGGATCACAAGTGGGCCATCCCACAAGATTGAAGGATCTGTATCTTTTAGAACTTCCTGCCCTTCCAGTTTGGATTTAACCTGTACAATTGGTCCTTCTTTAATGAATAGACCGGCAATATCAACTACTGTTTTAAGAGATCCACCTCCGTTATTACGCAAGTCGATCACTAAACCATCCATACCTTCTTTTTTAAGACGGATTATCTCTTTTTTCACGTCAGAAGCTGCATTTCTTTCGGAATAATCTTCCATATCAAAATAGAACTTCGGAAGGTTGATCACTCCGTAAAGCCTGTCATTCTTTTCTACCATTGCAGCTTTAGCGTAGGTCTCTTCGATCTCAACCACATCACGGGTGATCACCACGTCCTCTATAGTCCCATCAACCTTTCTAAGGGTAAGGGTAACTTTAGTTCCTTTTGGGCCTTTTATAAGGTTCACCGCATCGTCCAGGCGCATGCCTACCACGCTCACGGCTTCTTTCTCATCTTCTTGTTTCACGCGAATGATCTCATCTCCCACTTCTACCTCTTCGCCTCTCCAGGCAGGTCCGCCGGAAATGATCTCCACTATCTTCACATTATCATTCTTCTTTTGAAGACGGGCACCAATACCTTCAAGCTTACCGCTCATGGCCATATCAAAACGATCTTTATCCTGAGGGGCAAAATAATAGGTGTGCGGATCAAATTCTTCTACAATAGCATTAACATAGATCGAGAACCAGTCTTTACGTTCAAGATCATCACTAAAGTCGAAGTATTCTTCCATGGAAGAAAGGGTAAGTTCCCGTGCTTCGGCTTCCAGTTCTTTATCAGATTTGGCTTCGTAGTCCGGATCGTTCTCCAGCTCCATTTTCTGTTCCTGTTTCTTGTCGTAGAAATTGGCAATGGTCGTAAACTTCAGTTGCTTTCTCCATCGCTCTTTCATTTCTTCTTTACTGGCAGCATAATTCTGGTTATCATAATCGGTATCCAGAACCTCCTTTTGGTTAAAGTCAAATGGCTGTGCCAGGATCTCCTGGTACATATCTTTCGTTTCCGCCATCCTTTTTACCAGTCTTTCATGAGTCAGATCAAAAAAGCTGATCTCCTTGTTCTTGATTTGATCATCGATCTGATCTTGATATTTCTGGAATTCTTTAATATCACTGGCATAGAAATACCTTTTTAGCGGGTCAAGCGCCTCGAGGTAATCCTTATATACTTCTCTTGAAAAAGAGTCATTAAGGTCTTTTGCATCGTAATGACCATTCTTAAGAACATACGAGATCAATTCGATCAGGGTTTTGTCTTTATTGGGGTCATTGAATGTCTTCGTCGTGAAACTGCAAGAAGCTGCGGCAAAGAGCAACACCAGTACCAGTAATTTATAATTCCTTCTCATTATGCTACGTATTTTCATCATTATTATTCACGTAATTACATTAAAAACTATGCCAACCTATGCACAGCCGCATCATATTTGTTAAAATACGAATATAATGCTTTCCTCAGGAAATTGGTTTAATTTAGCATCCATAAAATTTTCACAAATGTCGCAGGAAAAGCCCCTTATTTTAGTAACAAATGACGACGGAATAACGGCCCCCGGGATCAGGGCATTGATCGAGGTAATGAAGCAGATAGGAGAGGTAATCGTAGTGGCTCCCGATAGTCCGCAGAGCGGAATGGGGCATGCGATCACCATTAGTGATACTCTTTTTTGCGATCCGGTAACTGTTAAAGAAAGTTTTAAGCATAAAGAATATAGTTGCTCGGGTACTCCGGCAGATTGTGTAAAGATCGCCACCCAGGAGATCCTGCATAGAAAACCGGATCTTTGTGTGAGTGGTATCAATCACGGCTCGAATTCTTCCATCAATGTAATTTATTCGGGTACCATGAGTGCCGCAGTTGAAGCCGGAATTGAAGGTATTCCCGCCATTGGTTTTTCCCTGCTGGATTACTCACTGACTGCCGACTTTGAACCAGCGAAGAAGTATGTGAAGAGAATCACCCGACAGGTACTAAAACACGGACTTCCAAAAGGAGTGGTGCTCAATGTAAACCTTCCTAAACTTCCGGAATCTAAAATAAAAGGAATCAAAGTTTGTAGACAGGCCAACGCACGCTGGGAAGAGGAATTCGACAAGCGCACGAATCCGCAGGGCCGGGATTACTACTGGTTGTCAGGAAAATTTGTCAATGAGGATGAGGGAGAAGACAGTGACGAATTTGCCCTTTCCCAGGGGTATGTTTCTGTAGTTCCCATTCAATTTGACCTTACCGCCCACAAATTTCTGAGAGACTTAAATACCTGGGATCTGAATGATTAAAAAAGAGATATTTATCGGCTTCCTCACCGGGATCATTTCCAATATTATCGGGATCATTGTGTATATATGGATCTTTTCTGATATTTCGCTTTATGACACCCTGGAAGAATCACTCATAAATGGCTTTTTAGGCACCCTAATCACAGCAGGCGCGATCCTGAACTTTTTACCCTTTTTTGTTTTCCTCAAAAAGCAGCAGATCTATCGAGCCCGCGGTGTTTTAATGGCTTCTATTTTAGCCGCACTTATTATAGGAATTCTAAAATTCGTAGTCATTTAGGCATGAAGTACTATATAATAGCAGGAGAAGCATCTGGTGATCTGCACGCCTCAAACTTAATGAAGGCGCTTAAAAAAGTGGATCCAGATTATTCCTTCAGATTTTGGGGCGGCGATCTAATGCAACAGGAGGGCGGTAAACCGGTTAAACATTACCGTGACCTGGCATTTATGGGTTTTGCCGAGGTCATTATGAACCTCCCCACCATTCTTGGAAATCTCTCCTTTTGCAAAAAGGATATAGAAGAATTTGAGCCTGATGTGATCATTTTTGTGGATTATCCCGGTTTCAATCTTCGAATTGCCAAATGGGCGCGAAAAAAGGGATACAAAACACATTTCTACATCTCTCCGCAAATTTGGGCCTGGAAGGAAAACCGCATAAAAGACATCCGCCGGGATGTGGATGAGCTTTATGTCATTCTTCCGTTTGAAAAAGAATTTTACGAGGCAAAACACAATTATCCGGTGAACTTTGTTGGTCATCCGTTGATCGATGCCATTTCTGACCTTCCGCCGGTAGATGTCCAAAAATTCAGGCAGGAATATGGTCTGGATGATAGACCCGTGATCGCACTTTTGCCCGGGAGTAGAAAACAGGAGATCTCAAAGATGTTAGAGATCATGCTGAGTATCACCGAAGATTTTAAAGATTATCAATTCGTTATCGCCGGTGCACCGAGTCAGGAAGAGGATTTCTACAACTCCTTCATCAAAAAGAAGAATGTTCACCTGGTGATGAACCGCACCTATGACCTGTTAGGAATTTCAAAGGCGGCCCTGGTAACCTCGGGAACAGCCACATTGGAAACAGCTTTGTTCAAAGTTCCTGAAGTTGTGTGCTACAAAGGTAATTTCATCTCTTACCAGATCGCAAAAAGGATCATTGATCTTGATTTTATTTCCCTGGTAAATCTCATTATGGACCGGGAAGTGGTGAAGGAATTGATACAAAACGATTTCAACAAAGAGAATCTAAAAAAGGAACTCCACAAGATCCTTGAGGAGGACCATCGAAAAAAGATATTTTCTGATTATTACGAACTGGAACAAAAATTAGGCGGTATGGGTGCCAGTGAAAAAACCGCGAGGCTTATTTATGAGAAGATCAGTTCTAATGAGGGTTAGGTTATTCTTTATTTTGTTCCCTCTATTTCTTGCGTCCTGTGGTAGTCACCGGCAGGCGATCTCTTCGGTCCCCAATGAACCGGAAATTCAGAAGGAAGTTGTTACAGAAGAACCTGAATTCATACAGGAAGAAACTTATAATACTGAGGTTGAGAACTACGACGAAGATCGAGTTCCCCTCGTCCTAGAGCATGCCCTCGGATTTTTGGGAACCCGTTACCGGTATGGCGGCGCTTCTGCCGAAGGAATGGACTGTTCGGGTCTTGTTAACACCGCTTTTCTGAAGGAAAATATCGTGCTCCCGAGATCTTCCAGGGAAATGTCTTTGGTAGGAACCAGGCTGAATATTGAAGAACTGGTGCCGGGAGACCTGGTTTTCTTTGACACCGGCAAAAAAAGAAAAGTAGTGAACCACGTGGGCCTGGTCACTGAATTGGCTGACAACAGGATCTATTTTATTCACTCCACCACCTCTCGCGGAGTGATCATTTCCAGTCTTGATGAGGCTTACTGGAAGGAACATTTTATCATGGCACGCCGCATAGAATAATTCATTATCTTGGTTAAGACCTTGATAATGAAACCTCTCAACACAACATTGATCAAATTAACCCTGATGTTCCTGGGAGGTATCATCACCGGCTTTTTTCTGGCCATTCCTTTATTTTACCTGTTTTCATCTCTCTCTTTATTCCTACTTCTCTTACTGGTTACTTTTCTGAGGGCCAAAAAAATGCTTTTTCAGGATCATTCCTTCGGAATGTTCAGCCTGTTGCTATTTTTCTTCCTCGGAATTTTCTGCACCAATCTCCATCTTCCGGAAAACCAGAACACTCATTATATTCACCAGATTTCAGCTGAAAAACCACAACACCTTTTAAAGCTAAAAGTTTCCGAGGTACTAAAACCGGATGCTTATAACAGAAAGTATATAGCCGAAGTTCTTTCAATAGATTCCAAACCTTCCGAAGGCAAAATCCTTGTGTACAGAAAGCTGATTCCACAGGATTCGCTGCAAACCGGGAACATTTTCTACACTTTTGGCAGCTTAGAAGAAATACCCGCTCCTCTTAATCCGCACCAGTTCGACTACCGGCAATACATGGCAAACAAAGAAGTTTTGAAGCAGATCAAACCGGACCCTAATAAAGTTATCACCATTGAAAAAGAGGAAAATATCAGCAGCCTTGCCGCGCAATGGAGAGCAACTATTACAGAAAAACTGTCCCAAAACGGACTCCAAAAGGATGAACTCGCAATCGTTCAGGCGCTACTATTGGGACAAAAACAGGACCTTTCCCCCGAAGTCTACAGAAATTTTGCGGCTGCAGGAACCGTTCATATTTTGGCAGTTTCGGGTTTGCATGTGGGAATCATTCTTCTCATTCTCAATTGGCTCTTCGGGCCTTTGAAGCGCAGCAAAAAAGGTAAAATCCTTTCGGCTGTATTTATCATCATATTTCTTTGGGGTTTTGCACTCTTAGCGGGTTTTTCACCTTCGGTAGTCAGGGCAGTGACCATGTTCAGCTTTATAGGCCTGGGCATGCAGATCAATCGCCGCACAAGCACGGTTAACTCGGTTTTCCTGTCTCTACTTGTTTTGCTGATGATAAGACCTCAGTTCATCTTTGAACCCGGTTTTCAGCTCAGTTATATGGCCGTACTTTCAATTGTGCTGATTCAACCGCGGCTCGCCCGATTGTGGCAGCCAACAAATGTCTTTTTATCCTATTTCTGGAGTTTGTTGACCACCACCCTTGCTGCTCAGATTGGGGTGCTGCCTCTAAGCCTGTATTATTTTCACCAGTTCCCGGGCCTGTTCTTTCTTTCGAACCTGCTCATTCTTCCTTTTATGGGAATCTTGCTCTCCGGGGGAATCCTGCTGGTGATCCTGTCCTTACTGGACCTGTTACCTCCATATTTTATGGAAGCTTACAGCTGGCTAATAAAACAAATGACAGATCTAGTGCAGTGGATCGCGCAGCAGGATTTCTTTATAGTTTCAGAGATCGCCTTTAACAGGTGGGAACTTTTTGGGTTTTACATTCTTATCATCCTGGGAATTGTGCTGTTGTATAGCTTTAACTATAAAAATCTACGGACTTTTCTCTTCGGAATAATCGTACTACAATCTTTTTACCTCTACAGCAGCTCAAGAACTTCTGAAGCCTTGATCTTATTTCATAAATCAAACAATACTATAATAGGGATTCAAAAAGGGCAAAAACTTGACCTCTTTAGTCAGGAGGAATCATCAACGGCCGCAATGATCACAAATTTCAGAATTGGGGAAGATCTTGACAGTCTTAGTGCCAATCCCTTTCGGAATGTATATAGCCACAAAGGAAAACTACTGCTGGTACTGGATTCTGCTGCTGTGCAACCGGCCATCCCTTCAGGAGTCGATCTTTTACTACTTTCAAAAAACCCAAAGATCAACCTGGAAAGGACATTGCAGTTCTATACTCCTGAATTAATACTCGCCGACGGGAGCAACTATTGGAATTCGGTAAAAAGATGGGAAGCCACCTGCAGGAAATACGGAATCCCCTTTTACTACACCGGTGAAAAAGGGGCTTTTAGGATAGAATAGATCTACTGAGAAACCTCAAAGGTGTTCTCGAAATCTTCAGAATATTTCTGAAAGGCTTCAGCTGTATTGATTTTCTTATATTCTTCTCCCACAAAAAGCTTCAAAAACACCTCCAGTTGATGAGGAGTCCGATAACCGGGAATAGGGCCCAAGAGGTTCCCTTTTTCATCGAAAAACACGAGACTGGGATAGGCCTTTATTTTCATTGCAGAAGCAAATTGATGCTGACTGTTACGGCCTCTTCTGTTAGGATCGTGATTTGGATTGCCAAAGGTCATATCCCGGTATTGGATCTCTTCAGTTCCTTCAGCATTAAATTTTACAGGGTAATAATTCTTGTTGATGTATTGAGCCACATCCTTATTGGAAAAAGTGTTTCTATCGAGTAATTTACACGGGCCACACCAATCGGTATAGGCATCCATAAATATCTTTTTCGGCTCCTTTTTCTGAGCTTTCAGCGCTTCATTCATGCTCATCCATTTGATCTCCTGTGCATTTACCGCAGCTGTGACCGTAATAAATAGGAAAAGGAAGCTGAGTAATATTCTGTGCATATCGTTTTTCTTTCTCTTTGGCAAAAACTATTCCGAAGTTAATTAAAAACACCCTTCCGAAGAAGGGTGTTAAAACAGTTTTATAAATTTTGTTACCTCACACCGTGCATCAGTTTCTTGATCAATGGATGTAACATGATAGCAAGTAATCCCAACGCCATAGGTACGATGGTAAAGATCAAAAAGAAAGTAGTCATGTCATATTGGGCGGTAATCTTGTCGATATTCCCTCCCAAAACACCTGCAAGTTTGTTTCCAATCGCAATGGCCACGTACCAGATCCCGAACATCATGGCGATCATACGTCCCGGAACCAATTTACTGATATAGGACAAAGCCACCGGGGAGAGACACAACTCACCCAATGTATGGAACAGATATGCGAACACTAACCAGATTAAACTAACCGAGGCTACCTGTGCCCCTGCTTCGATTCCTGTAGAACCGAGAGCCAATGAGCCAAAACCGACTCCAAGTAAAATAAGACCTAAACCGTATTTTGCAGCCGCACTGGGATTATACTTACTTTCCCACCATTTAGAAAATAAAGGCGCAAAAACAATAATAAACAGAGAGTTGAGTATTAAAAACCAGGTAGCAGGAATCTCCAGCTCATTTTCATTTATTTTTTTCACCTTTCCTCTTACTATTGTTGAGGAAATACCTTTTTCTTTGTCGGCTTTCCTGATTTCTGCGGCACTTTCCTCGTCGAGATAAACAAAACTTCCCTGCTTATCTACATCATATAAAAATACCTCATCACCTTCTTCCAAATCTACAGGTTCAATAACTTTGGTGCTTTGATCGACCAAACGATCAATAGGTTTTACATCTGTAGACTCAGTAACCGCAGCATATGCAAAAACAGGTTCACCAGTTTCTTCATTTTTTACCTGTTGTTGGGTCTCTTCATCCATTACAGGCGTTTCCACAGTTTGATATTCTATGATATAGGATGAAGAATTCAAATCGCGGTTAATCATCCAGAAAATAATGGCCCAAATAATTACGAAACTAAATCCTAAAATAATGTTTGAAAGGGCATACTTCTCAAAAGTTTTCCGAAACAGCTGAACCAATACCCATGTAATAATTGCCACCGGAACTATGGTAATTATAATATTCACAATCAAAAATATGGTTGCATAATCGCCCGTCATGATCCTGTTTGTATAGTCATTTGCGAAAATGGTCATAGAACCACCTGCCTGTTCAAAAGACATCCAGAAAATAACGGTAAAGACGGCAAACATGATAATTGCGAACATTCGATCGCGAACCACTTTGGAATATCTGAAAATTCTGGATACGAGCAGGACAAAGAAGAGCACTAAACCTACAATGATAAAACTGTTGGAATAATCGTTACCGTCGATGTTCAGAATATTAACTCCACTGATCTTAGCCACCGGATCATTAATAATCCAGATGATTCCAATTAGAGCGGAAAGCACGATCAGTGTGATATCAAAAACGGTAAATGGATTTAATTTATCGCCTTCAAATTCCAATTTTTCAGATTCTTTTTCACCTTCCTCATTAACCACAGGTTTCTTTCCTACTTCACCAAAAATACCTTGTGCAAAATAGAATTGAAGCATTCCCAGGAACATAAATACCCCGGCAAGACCAAAACCATAATGCCATCCCACTTTTTCACCTAAATATCCACACAACATGATTCCGAGAAAGGCTCCCGCATTAACACCCATGTAAAAAATAGTATATGCGCCATCTTTCTTTTCCGGCACGTCACGGTACATATGTGATATAATGGATGTAATATTTGGTTTAAAAAATCCATTCCCAACAATTAAACAGCCGATCCCAATGTACAGGAAAGCGTGTATAGATTCCAATGCCATAGAAGCGTGACCGAGGGTCATAATAAAAGCTCCAATGACTACCGCCCAGCGGTAACCTATATATTTGTCGGCAATATACCCACCTAAAATCGGGGTGAGATATACCAGAGCGGTATAAGTACCATATAATGCCAATGCATTTTCTCTGGGCCAGTCCCAGCCACCAAATCCAAGGGAACTAATGAGGAAAAGTACCAGTAAGGCCCGCATTCCGTAGTAACTGAATCGCTCCCACATTTCCGTAAAAAACAATACGAAAAGGCCTGCAGGATGCCCAAGGACTTTGGACTTAAAAAAGTCCGGATTATTTGTTGTCGTTACTGTGTCTGCCATCTTTATGATGTGTTAATTCGTTATCACCCAATTCAAATTTTTCCTGTTGTGGAAGCTGCTTTTCCTGGTCTTCAACCCCGTGAGTAAGGCGCTTAAGTGGTTTCAATAACAGAAGAACTATTATACCAAACAAGGCTGTGAATATGGTAATGGACAGGAAGGTTATGAATTCCCTGTCTGTTTGTACTTCATCAATTATAAATACCCCTGAATAAGTATCAGAATCCTCATCCATCTTGAACTGGAAAGTAACATGATAAGGATTTTCCTGACTCACTTCCTCTTCATTTAAAATGCTAAGTATCTCATTTTTCTTTTCTGAAAGTTCGAATTGTACAAGATCCAGTACAGATTCATTGTTAGCGATACCTACAGCCTCGAACTCTCCGTCTTCAGGATAAATAAGAGCTTTGATCTTAAAGTCTTCTCCTTTTTCAAGAGCTTCAGTATTTGATTCAAGGAATGGTGCAACTTCTGATGGAGCAGCTGAAAGTTCAATATTGATCGGCTCACTTTGAGATGCTTCCCCAACAATACCGGCCACTTTGTTCCCCAAACCTGTCGCTGCAAAATATACCCCCATCATAAGAGAAGCATATTTCACCGGTGCCAGTTTAGTAATAAAGGAAAGTGCTACCGGAGAAGAACAAAGTTCTCCAATGGTATGAAGCAGGTAAGCCAGTACCAGCCAGTACATTGCTGATTTTTCAAATCCGGGTTGATACTCTTTTGCAGCAAAAGCCATAAAAATGAATCCAAGTCCCATAATGATCACCCCAGTTGCCATTTTAAAGAGGGAAGAGGCTTCTTTGTTGTGTAATTTCCGCCTTGCCCAGAAGTTTGCTACCGCCACTCCAAAGAGGATAATAAACATGGCGTTCAATGACTGGAACCAGGTTGCAGGTACTTCATTCCCGATCAGCGGCAATGAGAAGCTGAAAGTTCTTTCAGTCTTTTCAAGAGCATAAATGTTCATTAATCCACCGGCTTGTTCAAAAGCACCCCAAAATACGATCACCAGGATGAAAGAAAGCAGCATTACTACATAACGGTCTTTCATTACCTGCGAAGTAAGATCTTTATACACCATGAGCATCATGGCAGTCACGAGGGTAAGGAAAATGAACAGAAGACCGTATGGTAAGGACTCGGCTACCAAATAATAGATCGACCCTATCATAAGTATTGAGGTAATAACCAGCTGTACCGGAGATTTAAAAAGATCTTTGAAAAGATCTCCAAAAGAGGCTCCCTCATCCTGCTCTTCTTTGGAAAGAATATTTCCAACACTCACCAGATATTTCTGCCCCCAGAGGTAAACGATCAAACCTAAGGCCATTGCGATTCCTGCGAGTCCAAAGCCCCAGTGCCAACCTATCTCCTCACCCACATATCCTACGATCAAACTTGAAAGGAAAGCTCCCAGGTTGATCCCTATGTAGAAAATGGTGAAACCCTTATCTCTTCGAATGTCTCCTTCTTTGTATAGACCTCCTACCATTGTCGAGATATTTGGCTTAAGCATTCCAACTCCAGCGATGATAAGACCAAGACCAGTGTAAAAGGCCCACATGGCCTCTACCGCCAGGATCCCATGACCGGCCACCAGGACGATACCTCCCACAAGAACCGTTTTCTTCTGCCCCAGTAATTTATCGGCAATAATTCCTCCGGGAATTGATGCAACGTACACAAGCATAGTATACCATCCGTAGAGAGCGATAGCTTCGGCTCCGGACCATCCTAGTCCTGCGTTCCCGCCGGTGGTGGCACTAACAAGGTAAAGAACAAGGATTGCACGCATTCCGTAGTAGGAAAAGCGCTCCCACATTTCTGTAAAAAATAAAACGTATAATCCTACCGGATGTCCAAAAAGCTCTTTTTGAGCTGTAGGTGTCGCTGAATTTGCCATTATAGGGATAATTTAGTGTTAGGGTTAATTTCTAAGTGATCTTCAATAAAATTGGTCATGAGCGTGAACAGGTGCAGACGGGTATTGCCGCCATAGATCCCGTGGTTTTTATCTGGATATATTGCCCAATCAAATTGTTTATTAGCCTGGATCAATGCCTCTATCATTCGCATTGAATTCTGTACATGCACATTGTCGTCTCCCGTACCATGAACGATAAGGAGATCTCCTTTAAGCTTTTCTACATGATTTAGCGGAGAATTCTCATCGTATCCTGAAGGATTTTCCTGCGGAGTGTCCATATATCGCTCTGTATAAATAGAATCATAGAACCTCCAACTGGTAACGGGTGCCACTGCAATCGCCATTTTAAAGACATCATTGCCCTTCAGGATCGCATTAGACGCCATAAATCCGCCATAGCTCCAACCCCAAATTCCCATATTGTCCTGATCTATATAATCCAGCTCGCCCAGTTGTCTGGCTGCCTGAATAAGATCGGCAACTTCATACTTACCGAGTTCATTCTGGGTGATCTTCTTAAAATTAGATCCCTTGTAACCTGTACCGCGCGGGTCAACAGCAACTACGACATAACCTTTGTTTGCCAGTAACTGGAACCAGTAATCGTTGGAGCTGTAAAATGAATTAGAAACAGTTTGAGAACCCGGTCCTGAATATTGCACCATGAATAATGGGTATTCCAGAGAAGCATCAAATTTAGGAGGCTTCATCATCCACATGTTCAGATCATTTCCATTGACCGATATGGTGGAAAATTCTTTGGAAGTAAATGTATAATCAGCAATCTTATTCAACAGGGCTGTGTTGTCTTTGATCTTTCTTAGCAGCTTTCCGTTCTTCGCCAGGTGAAGCGTGAATTCATAAGGCGTGGTAGCACTTGTAAAACTGTTGATGAAGTAGGTAAAATCAGCACTGAAATCGGCACTGTTCTGGCCTGTCTTTTCAGTAAGCTGCTTCTTGTGTTTCCCGTTGGTTCCAATGGAGAATACATCCCTGTTGATGCTTCCGTTCTCGGTACTCTGGTAAAAAACCGTTTTCGTTTTTGGGTCAAGTCCGTAGTAGTTGGTCACGTCCCAATTCCCATCAGTCACCTGCTTCAGAAGTTTCCCTTCTTTGTTGTAAAGGTAAATGTGGTTCCATCCATCTTTTTCGCTGGTCCAGATAAAACTGTTGTTATCCAAAAATGTCAAATTATCGGTGACATCCACATAAGCATCATCAGTTTCGTTCAGCACCACTTTAACCGAATTTTCTTTGGCACTCACGAAAAGAAGGTCCAAAACATTCTGGTGGCGGTTCAATACCTGTGCGCTCAATACTTCAGGATTATTCGTCCACTTTATCCGTGGAATATAGAAATCTGAATAATCACCAAGTTCTACTGCAGAATTTTCTCCTTTTGCAACATCATACAGGTGCAGTGATACTTCGGAATTCTTTTCACCCGCCTTCGGATATTTAAAGGTGGTTTTTGAAGGATACAGGTCCTGTCCATAGATATCCATTGAAAATTCAGGAACTTCAGATTCATCAAATTTCAGATAGGCAATTTTTTCACCCGTTGGGTTCCAGTGAAAAGCTTTCACAAAGGAGAACTCTTCTTCATACACCCAATCTGTGATCCCATTGATGATCTTATTTTTCTCTCCGTCCTCAGTTACTTTTGTAAATTCTCCTGAAGCCAGTTCTTTGATCAGAATATTATTATCCAGCACGAAAGCCACTTTTTTACCGTCAGGTGAAAGCGTTGGCTCCTGTATCTTGTGTTCACTTATTTTCTGAAGTTCTTTACTCTGCAGGTCATACACGTAAAAGATTCCGCGGGTAGAATGACGATAAATAGACTCCAGTTCCGTTCCAAGAATGAGCTTGGTTTCGGTGTCATTAAATTGAAAATCGGTGAAATATGCAATTTCCGGAAGGTTAGCACTGCTTAAGATGGTGCGGGTCTTTTCTCCGGATTCATAAGAGTACACATCTATTGTGGAAGTACGGGTGGCTCTGTCAAAATTAAGGATCACATACTCCTTTCCATTGTTCAACGACTGCAGGGATTGCAGGTATTCCTGTCTAAAGGTCCCATTCCAGATTTCGTCAAGAGTGATTTCTTTTTTTTGTGCAGAGACTAACGAAGTGGCCGTTAGCAAGAAGGCAAAAAGCCTAAAGGTCAATTTCATCCTATACTGTTAAAAAAATGCTTGCCAAGTTTACTAAAAATTCGTCTAAAAAACAGGTTTTTCAGTGTTAAATCCTAATAAGATGTTAAAGAAAAATGGCTGTTCTTACTTCTGAAAAAAGTAAAAAAACAGAGGTCTTGAAAACCAGCAGAATAGAAGAGGCATAATTCTGCCACATATTTTCGAGTAATTGTATCTTTGATCTTCCAAATTGAATATGATGATCGACCCAATTTCCGGTTTTTCAAAGCTCAGCAAGCACGAAAAGATCGAATGGCTTCACAGCACCTATTTAAAAGATTCTGAAAATGCCTATCAGATCCTGGAACAATACTGGAACCAGGACCAGCAACTGCAAAAATTGCACGAAGAGTTCACTGAGAACACTTTATCCAACTATTACCTGCCTTTTGGCCTCGCCCCTAATTTTTTGATCAATGATTACCGCTACGCCATACCTATGGCTATTGAAGAGAGCTCGGTAATTGCCGCGGCCAGCAAGGCGGCCAAATTCTGGGGTAAACATGGTGGATTCAAAGCAGAAGTACTTGGCACCAAAAAAATAGGGCAGGTTCATTTTCTTTTCCACGGAAAAAAGGAGAAGCTATTTGCCTTTTTTGAAGAGGTAAAACCGGTGTTGCTTAAGGCGGTGCAGCCGCTTGTAAAGAACATGGAAAAACGCGGCGGCGGAGTTTTAAATCTGGAAGTGCGTGATAAGACGGAAGAGCTCGAAGGCTACTACCAGCTGCACTGCACCTTCGAAACGAAGGATTCTATGGGAGCCAATTTTATCAATTCCTGCCTTGAGCGTTTCGCAGAAACCTTTCAGGAAGCCGCAAAAGAGAATTCCGCTTTTTCAAATACAGAGAAAGAGATTGAAGTCATTATGAGCATCCTGTCAAATTACGTGCCGGAGTGCCTGGTGAGAGCAGAAGTGTCGTGTCCTGTTGAACAACTTGCCGATCATCATTTGAGCGGACAGGAATTAGCCGATAAATTTTTACAAGCCATTCGCATAGCTGAAATTGAACCATACCGGGCTGTTACCCATAACAAGGGGATCATGAACGGAATTGATGCCGTTGTCCTCGCAACCGGTAATGATTTTAGGGCGGTAGAAGCCGGAATTCATGCCTACGCTTCCCGAAATGGTAGATACAGCAGCCTTTCTCACGCTGAAGTCGAGAACGGAATTTTCAGGTTCTGGATGGAAATTCCGCTGGCCCTGGGAACAGTTGGAGGCTTAACGGGATTGCACCCACTTTCAAGAGTGGCACTGGAAATTCTGCAAAGACCTTCCGCCGAAGATCTTATGAAAATTGTTGCTGTTGCCGGACTGGCGCAAAACTTTGCAGCCGTACGTTCCCTGATCACCACGGGAATTCAGCAGGGACATATGAAAATGCACCTCATGAATATCCTGAATCAGCTGAAAGCTACTCCTGAAGAAAAAGAGGCGCTCACCAAATACTTCAAGAAGCACAACGTCTCCCACAGTGCGGTCGAGGAACAACTAAAACTTCTCAGAAGCTAATGCAAAAATATTTTAGCCACGGGAAATTATTGATCACAGGAGAATATGTGGTACTAGATGGGGCTACTGCCCTGGCCTTGCCCACCAAAAAAGGACAAAGTCTGGAGGTCGAAGAGATTGACCGGCCGGTTATCGAATGGAGGAGCCTGGACCATAATGGAGAAACCTGGTTTGAAATTGAATTTTCTCTGAAAGATATCTTTTCCGAAGAAAATAAGATCCCTCACAGGAAAGATCTCACCACTGAAGAGAGATTGACGAGCCTGTTAAAGACAGCGGTGAGATTGGAATCCCCTATTCTTTCAGAGCAAAAAGGTTTTAAAGTAATCACCAGTACAGATTTCCCATTAGATTGGGGACTTGGCACCTCTTCCACCCTGGTTGCGAATATCTCAAAATGGCTGCAGGTGGACCCTTTTGACCTGCTGGAATCCACTTTTGGAGGCAGTGGTTATGATGTGGCGGTCGCAATGGAAGGGAAACCCATCACGTACCAGATCCATGGTGACAACAGAAGTATTCTCACTACTTCTTATGACCCGGAATTTAATGATTCCCTTTTCTTTGTCCACCTGAACAAAAAGCAGAATAGCCGGGATTCGATCAATTACTATAGAAGCAGAGATACCGAAGATATCAACACGGCGGTTGAAAAGATCTCCTCACTAACACATCAGGCAATATCCTGTACCAGCCTTTCAGAATTTGAGTTGCTGCTTGAGATCCATGAGAACATTATCTCTCAGCTTACAGGCTTAAAAAAGGTAAAAACCGAACTCTTTCCGGATTATCCGGGTGCCATAAAGAGCCTTGGAGGCTGGGGTGGCGATTTTTGCCTGGTTACAGGTGACGAATCAAAACTGGATTACTTCAGGAGTAAGAGCTATAATACCATCATTCCTTACAAGGAGATGATCCTCTAACTATCCAAAAAGAGTAAAAAAAAGACCCTTCATCTGAAGGGTCTTTTTGTAATTAGAGGTGATCCTACTAGTAGAATTTCGCCCTGTTATCTTCGATCTCTGCAGCCTTTTCAAGGGCAGAGAATACTTCAGTAGTAATAGTTGTTCTTCTGGCAGAAGTCTCACGATTAGCGTACGGTCTGTAAGATTCCATTTCAGGAGCGCTGGTCTTCTTAAGAAGCTTCACTACAAAAACACCTTTTTGACCTTCAATTGGTTTGCTGATAGCACCTTCTTCAAGAGCGAAAGCAGTACCAACCACGTAAGGTTCACTTCCAACACCCGGAAGCACAGGACTGTTGCGGTTCACAGCATTTGCAGTGTTTACTTCCACATTTTGTCCGCTTGCAATAGCCTCAAGAGTTTCTCCTTTCATTCTTTCTTTTATGATCGCAGCTTTCTTCTCCTTTTGCAGAATAGGGATTACAGTTGATGAGGCAGCCTCTACAGACTTCACTCCTTTTTTGTGAACTCCGGTTACCTGAGCAACAATATATCCGTCAGCCACATCAAATCTTTTGATATCACCTTCTTCTACATCTTCTTCAAATGCCCACTGAACGATCCTTCTTTGAGGTCCAACACCAGGAATATCTTCCTGCAGTTGTTGAATTTCTTTTACCGGCTTCACCTCAAGATTGTTCTCTTTTGCCAGTTCAGCAAAATCAGCATCTCTGGCTGCCAGTTCAAATTTGGTCACTTCAGCAAAAAGCTGATTCATGGTCTTTTCTGAAGGCTGAATTTCACGGGCAACAGTTGCCAGTTTAATAGCTTTTTCTTTAGCTGTCTGATCTTCTACTTCAATAACATGATATCCGAACTGAGTTTCTACAACCCCGATTGATCCTTTACTGTTAGTGAATACGAAATCATTAAAGGCAGGCACCATAGTTCCCGGAACAAACCATCCCAGATCTCCGGCATCTTCCTTATTGGAAGCATCGGCAGAATATTCAGAGGCCAGTTCAGCAAATTTTGACTTGTCTTTCTTAACAACATTTACAATGCTGTCAGCAAGTTCTTTGGCCTGAGTTTTAGTTCTGGAAAGATCTCCTCCAACAGGTGAACCCTGGTAAGCAACCAGGATGTGTCTTGCTTTTGCAGAATCAGGGATCTGCTCTACAGCCACTACTCTGGATACTTTCCAATATGAGTTGTCTTTGTATGGACCATAGGTCTCTCCTTCTTCAAGGTTATAAAGAGCATCGGCATGCTCCTGTGGCAGGTTGTCCTTGAACAGGAAGCGGTCTCTGTATTTTATATCTGAATTCTCATTCACGAACATCTCCCAGTTTGGAGTAGTCCCAAATCCTGGTAGCGTATCATTTGTTTTAGTAACAGCATTGTATTCAACTTTCTTCTGAAGCAGACCACCCAGCTCGGCTTCTACTTGACCTTCATCTTCTATAGAAGCGGCTTCCGAATACTTTACATATTGAATATCACGGGAAGCTTCTGTCTTAAATTGCTCAGGATGCTCGTCGATATAATCTTTGATCTCAGATTTGGAAACTTCAACTTCAGAATCAGGTACTGAAGTAAAAGGAATGTTTACAAATTCCATGTCTACATTGTCGTTGGCAAACCTGTAAGCCTGCTCTCCTTCTAAAAGAGTAGCGCCTACACCGGCTTTCACAAGACTCAGGTATATATTTTCCCTGGCAGATTTAGCAATGGAATTCTCAAAATCAAGCCATTGTTGGTAAGCTTCAGGAGAAGTAGTCTTTAAAGTTGCTACATATTCTCTCAGCTTGTTCTCATCAAACATTCCGGCTTCATTGGTGAAGTTTGGATTGTTTGCCATCTGCTCAGCCATCATCGCCTTGATCTGGGCTTCTTCTACACGAATTCCAAGTTCTTCGAACTGCTCCTCCAGTAAAACACGGCGCACATTCATATCCCAAACCATACTAACAGCCTGGGCAGTCGAAGCATTGGGACCAAGATTTCTCTGATAAGCCTCTACCTGACGGGCAAACTGCTCCCTGTCTAAGTCTTCTCCATTGATGGTCGCAATTGTGTTTCTTGATTTCTGGGAAACCATTCCTCCATTTCTGATCACATCAGCAAGGACGAAGGAAAAAAGCGCCAAAGCAATAATAACGATCAGGAAAACCGAACGTTGCCTTATTTTATTTAATACTGCCATTTTTTATGTTATTTATTCTAAAATACAGGGGGCGAAAATAACGTTTTTAGGATTATTAAAAAACTATAAATCCGCAAAATGTGAGGAAAATCTTAAAATTAGTCCTGAGGTTTTATTCTTAGCTCTACCAGCTCAATTTTGGTGTTAGAAACTTCCTTGATATGAAAAGTAATATCATCGATCTTTACAATACCATCCCGGGGAGGAATCTCTTCAGTGTGATTAACAATATAACCTCCAAGGGTCTCGTAATTCTCCCCCACCGGTAAGTCCAGCTTATATGTTTCGTTCAGATAATCCACCTCCAAACGTGCTGAAAAAAGGTAGTGGTTCTCACCCAGCTTTTCTTCAATCAACACCACAGGATCATGTTCATCCTCGATCTCCCCAAACAATTCTTCCACAATATCTTCAACGGTCATCATTCCACTGGTTCCGCCGTATTCGTCAATTACAACTGCAATACTTTTCCTTTTTTTGATCAGGATATTAAGCACATCTTTCACCAACATGGTTTCGGGGACAAAAACTACAGGAAGAAGAATTGACTTTAAACTTGTCGGCTTTTTAAAAAGTTCAAAAGAGTGGATATAGCCAATAATGTCGTCAATATTCTCTTTGTATACCAGGATCTTCGAAAGTCCTGTAGCGGTAAATGTCTCCACCAGTTGCCCTGGATCTGTAGTGATCTCCACAGCTACAATCTCCGTTCTGGGGATCATCACTTCCCTTGATTTTACTTCGGAAAATTCCAGGGCATTCTGAAAGATCTGAATTTCAGTATCGATCTCCTGATCTTCCTCAACCTTTTCCATCTGCTCTGTAATGTAATTTCCCAGTTCCACCTTGGTAAAGGCTAACTGAACTTCATCGCCCTGAGTCTTGAAAAAGCGCTTCAGCACAAAATCTGATATCCAGATCACGAAAGAGGAAATAAAGCTAAAAAGCACATAGAACAGGTATGCCGGTAAAGCAAAAAACTTCAGCAGGGTATTGGCATAGATCTGAAAAAATACTTTGGGTAAAAATTCCGCAGTCAACAGGATTATCAGTGTGGAAATTACCGTTTGAGTCAGCAGGCTTAGATCAAAAAAGATATATCGAAGGATCTCATTTTGGACCTCCATAGAACTGATCCAGGCCATTAGCAGATCTCCCATAAAAAATCCGTACACCACCAGGGCAATATTGTTGCCCACTAACATGGTCGCAATGAACTTGGAAGGTTTTTTCGTTAATCGCCGAAGTACCTTGGCAAGGAAATCATTTTGCTTCTTTTCGATTTCTACATGGATCTTGTTGGCAGATACATAGGCTATCTCCATGCCCGAAAAGAAAGCAGAAAGGAGCAGAGAGCATAAAATAATAAATATCTGAAAGGCCATGCCTGTTATTTCTTCCGGTTATCGTACTTGTGTCTGAAATGCCTTCTGAAAAAGAACATAAAAACCCCTATCACCACAAAAAACAGGAATAGGTACGCCTGGTTGCGATCAGTATTCCAGATTCGAATTGCTTCATAAAGGAAAAAAACTGCTGCTGCCAGATAGGCGATTTCAAAAAAGCGGGAAAGTTTCATCATTGTTGTTGTTCTTCTTCTATTATTTGAACACCTACGTTGGACCTGGAACGGAAATTACTGAATTCCTGATTACTATCAAAGCCTTCTCCCTCATTGAGGGCGCCGTTCTTAAACCTGATGGTGTTACGTTGGTCTGTAAATATCCAGTTGTTGGCCTGGTCCCAATAGAGTTGATCTGCATTTAAAATGGTGCTGTCACTAGTGACTATGACAACATTGCCCTGCAAGTCTACAAGACCGGTTTCGTTATAAACGATCCCATAATCTGCAGTTACGGTATTCTTCTGGTTCTCTTCATTGAAAAATTCTACCTCCAGGCCTTCGGGAAATTCCCGGTAGGCAAACTCTTTATTGGTGAAGTCCCTCATTTTATCGCTTCTAAGGACAGCGACCACCTTTCCGGAATCGGTATACTTAAGATTTATTCCTGTGCCGATAGCCTGTGGGGCATCTTCAGGCATTTGCATTTCCCGCACCCCTTTAAGGTTCCCCTCACATGAAAAAAGCATTGCCACAAAAAGGATTGTGACAATGCCTGTATAAATATTCCGGTATGTGAATTTCATATTACAAGTTAGGTACGCGTACGCTTTCACCTATCCAACATCCAATGTTGATGGTCTTACCCTGCATATCTTCCTGGAAGATATCTGAGCGTTGTGGAGCACGACCTCTATAGGCTGCAGCAGTTTCATTTGCATTACTACTGATAGAAGGATCTACTCTACCTGCTCTTGCAGCGTAGTCTGCAGCTAACCAGTAAACAGCTCTTTTCTCGAAAGCAGTGTTACCACAGTTGTTAGCACTCTGCGCATACATGTGTGCAATTTGTAAGTATGCTCTACCAAAAGAAGGTTTCGCGTTCAAAGCTTTTCTATAATAGTTACGAGCTTGCGAGAACTGTCCTTTTTCTTTATAGCTATGAGCGATCTTGTTATAAACAGTTGCCTTATCACTTGGTTTTGTTTCAAGCTCAGCAGACTGGTTATAGTACTCAAGTGCTTTAGAATTGTTTCCTTCAGCTTCAGCCAACTGTCCTAAATAAAGGGCTGACTTTGCAGAAGGTTCTGCTTTATGAAGTGCCTCCACCATCTTAAAGAACAATGGATCATTGGTACAGTCTTTAGCAGACATTCTTCCGGCAGCTCTTTTTAACCAATCAGTATTAGTTTTGTTAGCTTCAAAATCCTTGCTGTAAAGCGGGATCAAATTATCACAGTCTGCACGCTGTCCAAGTTTAGCATCAATACTTCCTTTTACAGAACTATAAGCTTTCAGGTTCACTTCATAAGCGTTCAGTTTTTTCTCTTCCTTAGCAGTAAGGCTCTCTCCGGCTTCCTGCTTATCAAGAAGTTTCTTTAAACCTTCAGCCATCTCATTCTCGTCATTTTCAACTTCAGCGATCACGATGTCATATTTATCAAAAACATCCTGAAGGGTTTTCTTACCTGCATCCTGAAGTTCTACAAGAAGGTAGAAGTAAGTATACAGAGACTTCGCATTGAAACTTGCCTTATCTTCCTTAAAGGCTCTATCAAAGGCAGCAAACTGCTCTTCTGTAGTTCCTAATTTATTATCGTACATCACCTGGGCGATATCTACATAAACTTCACCTGCCTCAGTCTTTGCAGGGAAATGTTGAAGACGCTCTTTATAAAGTTCGATAAGATCTTTTGCGATTGCCTCTTTTTCAGCACCGGTCGCGTTGTCAAGTTTGTCCTTTAAAACACGCTCTCCGTACTGATAGGTCACAATGCTATATGTAGGACATTCTTTCCTTAAAGTCTGAATACGTGGGTAAGCCGCATCATAGTTTTTAGCTTTTGCATCGCTGTAAGCCAGAGAAGCAGTTGTTGCACATTCTTGATTGGCTTGCGCCTGAAGTGCACCCGTACTCAATAGTACCCCGGAAAGAAATAATATAAGCTTGGTTTTCATAGTTTAAGTTTTATTCCTAAAATTAGTATTTATTCAAATTTTCTTTTGATAAACCATCTGTCATTTAAAGAGAGACTTATCATAGCATTGAAAAAGCTTTCCTGAATCAAACCTGAATTAGTTGTACCGCGCTGTCCATACTCGAATCCGAGGTTGACGTTTGATAGCATTCTTCCTGCTGGTAGTCCTACTCCAAAAGATATGCCAAATTCGTTTATATCCTCTCCATTGAGGCTAAGCCCGGTTTCTTCCATGCGAAAACCCCCACGGTAAACAACCCTGTTAAAGTAGCTTGTAAGTGAGCTATAGTCAGGCACAAAAAATCCACCAACCCTGTATTGAGCGGCAGTTCCATAAGAAGCACCCTCAAGGGCGAATGTGCGGTTACTGTAATCTCCTTCTCCTATACTGGAGTATTCCACCCCAAGAAACCATTTTCTCGGATTTCCTATTCCGGTACCTATCGTTAGGTTGGCCGGAAGGCTTAGATCTGAATCAGCCACAGAAATATCCCTTTTATTGACCGTCAACTCCTGTCCGGTTTGCAGATATACAATACTGGCCAGTTCTCTTCTATTCTCTGAAGACAGATTGGTTTCCGGAGAGAAAGATGCCCCAAACCTGAATTGCAGGTCTTCATTCAGCATTCTTTCATAATCAAGACCAATTTTATAAGTGAATCCACCAAGATCTGAACGGTTGATCTCGCGGCTCCCGTACTCTACTCCTTCCTGCAGTACAATGGCTTTATTCTGAATATTTCCGAAGTTGTAATTGACATCCACACCCAGACTAAGGTGAGGAGTTATTTCATAACCGGCCGACAAGAACACCTTGTTCAGCCCTCCTTTACCTGAAAACCTTTGAGCTTCCCCCATCTCCTCATCAACATTCATGATATCATAACCGACCGAAGAATAAGGGATCAATCCAAAACCGAAACCAAGTTTACCCGCCGGAATACCTATTGCAAGGTAATCCAGAGTAGTATTTCTTGCAGTTCCAGATTCGGTATCCGACTCCATTTTAACTGAAGAATGGCTTGCGCCAAGGCTATAAGTGGTAAGGGCAAGCTTTCCGTAGCCCGCAGGATTGGTAAGATTAAGATGTATACTGTCTGAAAAAACACTAAGACCTCCCATGGATTTATTTTCTACCGTACCTCTGAAAGTATTCAACCCGATCCCGTAGAAAGAATAAGGTGAGGAAGTTCGCTCCTGAGCGGTCGTAATCACTGTAAATAAAATGAATACGATTAGTATTAATCGCTTTGTCATTGACTGATATTAAATTCGAGTATATAGTTCAACCCCTCCAACAAGAAATTGGAGTTGGCAAATATGCTATTTTTTAAGTTTATAGACAAAAATTGTGCATCTCCACCGGTAATTATTGTCAATAAATTATCATGTTGGGCTTTATATTCATCAATCATCCCATCGATCTCCTTCACAAATCCCATTTGAACTCCTGTTACTATGGAGTTTACGGTATTTGTTCCAACTAAATGGAATTCCTGCTGTTGCTCTACTAACGGTAAATTTGCGGTAAAGGTATTCAGGGCCCTGAAACGCATTTTTAAACCGGGAGAAATTGCTCCTCCCAAATAGTCATTTTTACTGGTTTTAAGGTCGTAGGTCACACAGCTTCCAGCATCAATGACCAGTACATTTTGTGACGAATATTGCTTAGCCGCAGCAGCAGCCAGGGCTTTCCTGTCATTCCCTAGAGTGGCCGGAGTACCATACATGTTATTGAACGGAAGTTTGGTAGCAGGTGAAAGCTCCAGTAGCTTTACATCGCGAATTGCATTCTCAGGCCACGAAAATGATGTTTTGGAGACATTGGAAACAATGACATTCCGAATGTTTTGATAGTTTGAAAAGACCTCTGAAATTTTTTCTGAAAGTGCTTCTGTACTCACAGTCCATTTTTCAGTCAGGACATTATTCTGATAAACAGCCACTTTTGCAAGAGAATTCCCAATGTCAATAATCAGATTCATGTAAGGTGGTTGGAAAAGCGAAGTTACAAAAGCATTTTTTTTAAATTTCCTTTGGGAGATATTAATTTTGAATCTATATTTGCACCCGCTTACCACAACAAGGTAAGTCCGCTTTAAACTGGTGCCTTAGCTCAGTTGGTAGAGCAAAGGACTGAAAATCCTTGTGTCCCTGGTTCGATTCCTGGAGGCACCACCACCAAAGCAAAAGCCCCTTCATTTTTGAAGGGGCTTTTTTATTTTTATACCTGTCTGAAATGCATTTTCTATATATCCTTTACAGCAAATCTGCAGACAGATATTATACTGGCGAAACAGCTAACCCGGAAAACAGGCTTAAAAACCACATTTTTCACAGGTACAAAAAAGGATTTACGAAAGCTGCTGAAGACTGGGAAATTGTTTTACAGCTCCAGTTAGAGAAAAAAGAAGATGCTTTATTTCTTGAAAGCTTCATTAAGAAGATGAAAAGCAAAACATTTATAAAAAAAGTAATTGAAAATCCTGCAATCTTCAAGGATGTTTTAGAAAAAAGGTAGTCCCTGGTTCCCCCGAAGCTTCGGGGCTGGAGGCACCACCACCAAAGCAGAAGCCCCTTCATTTTTGAAGGGGCTTTTTTATTTTTATACCTGTCTGAAATGCATTTTCTATATATCCTTTACAGCAAATCTGCAGACAGATATTATACTGGCGAAACAGCTAACATGGAAAACAGGCTTAAAAATCACATTTCTCACAGGTATAAAAAAGGATTTACGAAAGCTGCTGAAGACTGGGAAATTGTTTTACAGCTCCAGTTAGAGAAAAAAGAAGATGCTTTATTTCTTGAAAGCTTCATTAAGAAGATGAAAAGCAAAACATTTATAAAAAAAGTAATTGAAAATCCTGCAATCTTAAAGGATGTTTTAGAAAAAAGGTAGTCCCTGGTTCCCCCGAAGCTTCGGGGCTGGAGGCACCACCACCAAAGCAGAAGCCCCTTCATTTTTGAAGTGGCTTTTTTGTTTCAATATCTTTCTAAAATGCATTTTCTATATATCCCCAAAGAACTGGGTTTAATTAATTTTCATTTCCTCAAATTCAGCTGGACCTACTCCAACAACTGAATCTGGGACAGGAGGTACCCGAATTGTTTGCCACGTATAAAGCCTAGTATCTTCTTTATCAATTTTTTAAGCAGATTTAAAAATGGCCTTTTGTAGGGGAAATTTCTTACATTTAATTACGGAATTTTCATTTAACCGAATTATGGAAACCCTGCCATTGTTTTTACCAATTTTGTTTGGGCTTACGGTTTTAGGAAGCTTGATATTGTTCTACCTGGCGATCAGATCCAAAACTTTTTTAATTCTGGCTATTGGCTGGATTACTTTACAGTCAGTTTTGGGACTCAGCGGAATTTATCAGAACACTGAACTAGTGCCTCCCCGATTAATGCTATTTGGTGTGCTCCCAACCCTGATTTTTATTACGCTCACGTTTGTGACAGAAAAAGGCAGGGCTTTTATTGACCGGGTAAACCTTAAAACCCTCACTCATTTCCATAGTATCCGAATTCCGGTGGAGATTGTTTTGCTACTCCTTTATTACAACCAGGTTATGTCTGTGTACATCACCTTTGAAGGGACAAATTTTGACATCATTTCAGGTATCACCGCTCCAATTGTCGGATACCTCGCATTCCGGAAATCCACAAAAAGACAACTTTTGATCTGGTGGAACATGTTATGTCTCCTCCTGCTGTTCAATGTCGTGGTCACAGCCGTACTCGCCTTACCATCTCCATTTCAGCAACTCGCATTTGACCAACCAAATATTGCAGTTATGTATTTTCCCTTTAACCTTTTGCCCGCCTTTGTTGTACCTCTGGTACTTTTTGCACATCTTATTTCTTTTAGACAACTAACTGGAAAATCAGAACTTGCAGAATTTCAGCGGCGTTAAAATGAAATCTAACTACCAATTAAACTTCTTAACAATGAAACATTTTTTCACGAGCCTCCTCCTAATGATCTTCCTGGTTAATATTTCCAAAGCCCAGAACAAACCTGCATATCAACTATTCAATGATTCCGGAGAAATTACCGGTTATACTGATATGGTCCGGGACCTTGCTCAAAGCGATATGGTATTTTTTGGTGAGTACCACAATGATCCTATTTCCCATTGGCTGCAATTAGAAGTAGGTAAAAGTCTTCATGAACTAAAGGGTGAAAAACTGCTTTTTGGAGCCGAAATGTTTGAAAGTGGTAACCAGTTGGTAATCGATGAATATTTACAGGGATTGTATTCGGAAGAGAAATTTCTGCCTGAAGTAACCCAACTCTGGAAGAACTACAAAACCGACTATAAACCCCTGCTTGATTTTGCCAAAGAGAATGATCTCAGGTTCATTGCAACCAATATTCCCAGAAGATATGCTGCCATGATCAACGCCATGGGAATGGATGCACTTGAAAAACTTAGTCCGCAAGCAATGGAGCTTATTGGTCCAGACCTGAAGAAATTCTTCGACCCCACCGTTAAAGCTTACGCAGAAATGGCAGATAACATGGGAGGTCATGTTCCTGACAACATGCTGAACATTCAAACTGCCCAGGCCTCTAAAGATGCTACTATGGCGCATTTTTCGATCAAAAACCATAATCCGGGGGATCTGTTATTCCACATTCAGGGTTCTTATCACTCCAACTATGATCAGGGTATTATCTGGTGGGTAAATAAGATCCGGCCGGGCTTTTTGATAAAATCGATCACGACCGTAACCCAGTCTGAGTGGGATGAAATGACTACGGAGCAAAAATCTACAATAGCCGATTATATAGTTGTGGTTCCTGATAACATGACCCGAACCTACTGATAAAATACTTAAAAAGCCTGTTATTCATTCTACATGTCTATGGCTTCATCCTCTTCGCCAGCCACTGTTTGAGCATGATTTAACACGGCAACTAGAAGCACACCTCCAAGCACATTTCCCAGGAGCGTAGGCAAAAGAAAATCCATTATTGTGGTGAGGGTAGAAATGTCACCATTCACGAGCAGGGAAAAAACTTCTGTAGATCCTGCAATCACGTGACTAAAACTACCAACCCCAATTATGTAGGTAATAATAATGATCACCCAGACCCTGGCGGTTTCAGCAAATGGAAGAAGCCAAACCAGCAAGGCAATAAGCCAGCCCGCAAAAATACCTCCTAAAAAAATGTTGAGAAACGAAGGCTTCAGAGCTTCCCTTCCCAAATCTAAAAAAGCCAGCTTTATATCTGTTTCAAAAACATCTGTGTGAATGGCCACCAGGGCTATACAAAATGTACCCAACAGGTTACCAATGAACACAGTTCCCCACAGCCGTCCTACATTCTTAAAGGTTTTGAAGTCTTTCCTGTGCAAAAGGGGAAGAATTGGGGTGAGAATATTTTCTGTAAATAATTGCTGCCTCCCCAGGATCACGATTAGGAAACCGAGGCTATATCCAAAATTGGTTATGAGCGGTCGCCATTCAGTATCGGGAAGATGAACGGTAAGCAAAGCTTCAGCGATCATAGAGATCCCCATGGACAAACCTGCCGCCAGTGCAGACCAGAACAAAGCTGAAGTCGGTCGGTTTAGTTCGGTCTCAGCTTCTGCAAAAATAGTATCATGAACAATTTGCGCAGAGGGAGATTGTCTTTCTTTGGCCTCTGTAGAATTCTTTTTCTCCTGGTCTTTATCTCCACTCATATTCTCCTTATATTTAAACTATTAGGCATGGCAACAAACTTAGGTTCCCTCAAGATACTCATTTTTCTCCCACCTTATTTCAGAAAAAACCATTTCCCGACACAGGCGCGGAAAGGCTTATTTTTCAAGTTTTTCTGCGGAATTATTTAATGCCAAGTTTCTCCTTTAAGCTTAAGGCATTTCTAATAGCATGGCCATCAAGATCGTTGTTGAAATAGGCATAAACATCTTTATTTTTAGAGACATACTCCCGGATCTCTTCTGCCACTGAATTTAAATTCTTATCTGAATAACTTCCGGAATAGTTTTGGCCATGGAATCGAAAATAGGTCCAGTCTGCAGTGATAATTTTTGGATGATCTTTGATCATATCATGTAAGACCAAAGCAGCTTTATATTTTTTGAGAAGTGCAAAAAGTTCTTCAGAAAACCATCGCTCATCTCTTATCTCCACTGCCAATCGAAGATCTTTTGGAAGTACATCCAAAAAACCCTCCAACCGCTGGAGATTGGGCTTCCAATTAGGAGGCAACTGCACCAGGATTGGACCCAGTTTTTCTTTTAAGTGCACCACCCGGTCCATGAAATATGCAACATGACCTTCAGGATCTTTCAGCTTTTTACGATGAGTTCCAAAGCGGCTGTACTTTATAGAATAACAAAAATCCTTTGGCGCCGCCTTTCGCCAGTCGGCAAAGATTTCAGCTTCTGCCATTTTATAAAAGGTATTGTTGATCTCTACTGTGTTGAAGAATTTAGTATAGTGATCAAACCAGTCTTTTACCGGCATATCCTTCGGATAAAAATCTCCTTTCCAGTGTTTATACTGGTATCCGCTGGTGCCTATTCTTATTTTCCCTTTCATTGTCCTTAATTTAAAGAATTATTCTGAAGATCCCGCACCTCTTATTTATAGCTAATCCATTGTAAAACCCGTATAAAAATAATCTTTTGTTAAACCCTCTATTAAACCCATAGAAAAGGCTCCTATTTGCTAACTTAAAACTCATTAACCTGTTAATCAGCTTTTTAAATGGAACTAAATAATAGCAATACCAGGATCTTTAAATCTATGGCGAGAGTTGGAGGAGCCATTGGAAAAGGACTTATTGCCGGATTCGCCGGTACTGTTGCCATCACTCTTTCTCAAATGATTGAAATGCAGATCACAAAAAGGAAAGCAAGCAGCTCTCCAGTTATTGTCGGCGGAAAGGTTTTGGGTGTTGAGCCTAAAGGTAAAGCCGAAGTTGAGCGGAAAAAGGCAAAAAATGAAGAGCCCGGGGAGGCCAAACAGAATCTTCAACAAAATAAGGAGTTATTTGGGCAATGGATGCACTATGGATATGGCACCGGATGGGGTGTTTTTAGAGGAGCTCTGGATCTTGCTAAGGTAAACGGTAAAGCGGCCGATCTTGCCCTCTTCGGTGGAATTTGGGGAACTGCCCAGGTCATGATACCAATGACAACAGGAAGCAAACCTATTTACAAGTGGCCCCCCACACAAATAGCTGTAGATGTATTACATCACGCGGTATATGCTCTGGTTGCCGGGGAACTTTATGAAGCCATGAGAAAAGCTGAAAAAACCAGAAAAAAGAAGAAGAAAAGCAAATTTCTGTTTCTATAACTTATAGTTACTAAAGCTTCATCTTTCTTCGGAATAATTCCTTTATAGATAGCTGGCTTCCACTCTTTTTACCAGCTCAAATTAGTTCCAAAAATGACATTTTTGAAAGGCTTTCCCTGCGGAAGCCTTTTTTATTGTAGAGCGAATTCAGCATAGATTGGAAAATGGTCAGACCCAAATGCCGGTAGCCTTTTTAATTCAACTACTCCGAATTCCCCGGTTACAAAATAGTGGTCCAGTGGCCAGCGCATCACTTTAGAAGTAGCATCGAAAGTATTGAACAATCCGCGGCCTATTCTTACATTCTTTAGTTCTCCTTCGCTCTCAAACATTCTTGAGGTATGTGACCACGAAACATCGTTAAAATCACCCGCGACTATAGATGGATACTCTTCTTCAGCAACCATATTCCCAACTTTCAGCAGCGCTACCTCCTTCTCTCCTTTGTTGTCCGGATATTTGTCACTGGGTACGGGCGCAACCGGGTGAACGCCGTGAAATCTGAAAATCTTTCCGGAAGGCAAGACCACATCGGCATGAAAAGAAGGCACAAATTCATGTTTCAGGTATTTCACTTCCTCATTCTTTAGCGGAAATTTTGAAAATAGGATCATTCCGTAGGCTTCATCATTTGGGCGGGAAATTACATGAGGATACTTTTTCTTAAGACCAGCTATCTCCTCTACCCACTTCTGGTCAACTTCCATCGCCAACAGCATATCGGGATCCTGCTTTTCTACAAGATCAAGAAACTCCCTGTATTTATCATTTTTGATCAACACATTGGCAAGCATGATACCGACTGTATTTTGAGAATCTTCCGAAGAGACCGCATCGGGTACAGCCTTATCGCCAAACCAGTAGGGATAGATCCTGACCGATTGGATGTAAATGGATGCAACCAGCCCCAGAACGAGCAACATTGAAGGCACTTTCCACTTCTTGTTCAATCCAGTAAAAAGCAAAAAACACAGCAATGCGAGTATTAAGTACTGAAGTCTGGGAAAATCCAGCACTTTGGAGTACCAATAAGGTAGATCGTATACCAGGGAAAGCAAACTTGCCAGGATGACCAGCGTACTCAATATGATGACGAAATACCAAAAAATCTTTCTAAAGCTGCTCATTTTTTCACTTTTTAGCGAGTTAGTCTACTAAAAATATGAAAAATCCCTCGAACCTATAAAAAAGATCCCGGCCAACGCCGGGATCCCTCATAAACATATTTGGTCAGCAAATCATTATCCTCCGGCCCTGTCCAGCTCTTCCAGCTCAGACTGCGGCACAGGAGAGGTAGTTTTTTCCTTACTTAAACTGTAACGTAGGTTTAGGCTAATCCCTCTGTTACCCAAATATTGGTTTATGATAGTTCTGTTGCCATTGATCTCAGAATCTACATTGCTCCCGGTCGTTTTAAAAATATCAGTGGCTTTTAAGGTCACATCAAGTTTATCCTTCAAAAATGACCTTTTAAGCCCCGCATCAATCCACCACTCCTCTTCAAATTGGTAAAGTCCGTAAGCGAGTGGTCCCTGGTAGGCGGCAAAAATTTCCAGATCAAGATCCATTGGAAGGTTTATGCGCTGTGTAGACTGTACCGTAAAAAAGAAATCCTCATTCTCAATCACATTGTCATCAATAAGTATCTCGTATTCCTGTTGCGCCATAATGATGCTGTTGTTCATATGCCATGACGGGAAGATCTCAAAGGGCGCCATAATAGTGGCACTGTAATTTCTAAAATCCTTCATGTTCCTGATAGAGAAAACGGCCTGTTTAGTCTCAGGATCTTGTAATGGGATCTCTCCAATAAAATCTTCGGAATGATCATAGCCTAAAAGCAGATTATACTTTTTCCAGAAGGTTTGAGCAACCTGAAAGGAATTAGTGAACTGTGGCCGCAACTGCGGATTTCCATCTACGTAAGTATAAGGATCAATGTAAAAGATAAAAGGATTGAGTTTATTATAATCAGGTCTCAGGATCCTTCGGCTAAACGAGTAATTGATCTTGTAATTATCACTAACGGTTTGTTCAATCTGAAGGTTTGGGAAGAACTCTAAATAATTTCGGCTTACTGCATCGATCTTCTCCTGAGCTTTTCCATCTGCCACTGTTTGCTCCGCCCGCAGACCTGCCTGCAGGTTCCAATTATCACTTAGTTGATTGCTATAACTCAGATAGGCAGCATAAATATTTTCTTGATACCTAAAAGAATTACTTCTGGATGGATCAAGCTCTTTGACCGAATTTTTAAAGGTGAAGAATTCCAGTTGACTATCAGATATCACTTTACTAGCCTTCACGCCCATTTCTAATGCTGAAGTCTGATTCAGCGGAAGACTTAGGTCCACCTTTGCGGAATAGATATCAAAATAACTATCATTATTACTGAACAAGACTTCGGTAAGAGGTGATTTTCCGGAACTGTACTCGAAGTGGTTTACGAATCGAGAATCGCCATTTTCATCTAATCTCACATAATCCAGGTCTGCTGAAAGCCGGGTTCCCAGGCTGTCTAGTTTCCCTGTGTAGTGCAGGTTGAACCTGGCATTACTAAAATCTTCCTCCAAATAATTCCACGCGTCGATTCCGGTATTCTCATTGGTGTTGAGGTTTTGCAGGGTTCCCCAGGTATGCCATTCATTATCTTTTACCTGATAGGTAAGATTTGCCATAACTCCCACTTTATGATCGTCATTTATAGAGTAGTCGGTTCCAATTCTCAACGAAGGCACATAGGTTCTTCTCAGATCTTCCCCCAACTGATTGAAATAGGAGTTTTCACCTTCCGCGGTAATTTCCCTCTTCATTACCTGGTCTCTTATCATCCCGTCCTTTCTCATATCAAAGCTCATATAAGAATTCCAGTTACCCTTTTTATAATTGAGATTTGCTCCGGCGTTATACCAATGCTCTCCATTATAGTTATAACCTGCATATGTACTTCCGTTAAATCCACCCCGGGTATTCTTTTTTAGATTGATATTCAAAATACCGGCAGTACCTTCGGCGTCATATTTAGCTGAGGGATTATTGATGATCTCAATATTGCGGATATTCTCTGCAGACATTCCTTCGAGCATAGTCTTTAATTCTTCAGTAGATAAATAGCTCAATCTTCCGTCGATCATGACAGAGACACCTTGTTTTCCGTTCAATTGAAAATTTCCATCCTGACCTACAGTAACACCAGGAGCCCGGGAAATGACCTCAAAGGCCGAACTTCCCGCCGCCAGGGCTGTACCTTCCACAGCTACTACCATATTCCCTCCTTCCACTTCCACCCGTGGTCTCCACGCCTTCACCATCACCTCGTTCAACATGGTCACTTCTTCTTTCATGGTGATCCAGCCAAAATCGTGCTGGTAAGTTTCACTCTTCACCTCAAAAGGGTCTGTAAAAGTGGACTTGAATCCGATGGCACTAAACCTTAACAGATAATCCCCTTTTTGGGGAGCCTTAAGATTAAATGATCCATCCATTTCTGTCGTAGAACCCGTGACCACTGTAGAATCGGGTAATTTTACCACTGCAACCGTGGCAAACGGAATAGTTTCCTTCTTCTGGTCCTGAAGGTTTCCGCTTAAAGATCCATACTGTGCAAAACTCATTTGAGCCATGAACAGGACTAGAAAAGTGACTAAAAAATTGTTATACAACTTCATCCTTATATGTTTTAATTGGTTTCTGTTTATACTTCAAAAATGTCTTGAATTCCAGAGGATAGAAACCATTTTCCGGTGAACCGGGAAATTTGCGAAGTGAATCGGGAGATTTTCATAATGAATTAAAAACTCCCATTCAGTGGAAATAAAAAGATCCCGAACCTTAGGTTCGGGATCTCAGATGAAGTTGCGCTGAAAGAAACCAATCTATTGTCCACCCGCCCTGCTTAATTCTTCCAGACTGTTTTGACGGGATTGCCTTTCATTTTTAGAATTTTTGAAACGATATCTAAGATTAATGCTAAAGCCACGATCGTAAAAATATTGATTGAGCTTAAATGTACTACCGGGATATTCAGATTTCACGTCGATCTGTGCACTCCGGAAAATATCAGTAGCTTTTAATGTAAGATCAAGACGGTCATCCAAAAAGGTCTTTTTAAGTCCTGCATCAATGTTCCATCTGTCTCCAATGGTCGCCACCCCGTAGGCAACAGGACCCATATAGTTTCCGTTCAGTTCCAGCTTCATATCCCATGGAAGGTTAATCCTATGATTGGATTGAAAAGAGTAGAATAAATTATCATTTTCAATGGTACCTTCTTCATAAGGAATATCAAAATTGGTTTGATTAAAGATTACAGTGTTTTCAACATTCCAGAAAGAAGCTAACTTCACAGGCACCAACAGAGTTGCAGAAAAAGATTCCATATGATCTGTATTGGCAGTAGTCAAAATGGCCTGCCCTGTTTCCATATCTGTTCTGGGATATTCAGCCGTCGCCCCATCGGTTTTACTGTAATTCAACATAAGCATATATTTTCCGAAGAGGCTTTGAGTAAGACCAAAAGATGAGGTGATCTCAGGTTCCAGGTCAGGGTTACCAACTATGTAGGTATAAGGGTCAAGGTAAAACAGGAAGGGGTTTAGTCGGCTGTAACTAGGTCTGTTGATCCTTTTACTGTAAGCATATTGGATCTTGTAATTCTCGCTCACCTTTTGGCTTAACTGCACATTTGGAAATAGATCGAGATAATCGACTTCTTTTACCTGCCCCATTGTAGGTGAGATTCCTTTTCCTAATGTCTTTTCAGCTCTTAAACCCAACTGAAGATCCCAGCGATCACTTAATTTATTGGAATAACTAGCGTATGCAGCATATATCTCTTCTTCATAAGTAAAACTGTTGCTACGGGTATTATCCAAAGGCCCGGATGTATCCTGACCTAAATAGAACTTCAAATCACTGTCAGAAATCACTTTGCTCCCCTTGATCCCAAAACTAAGTCCTGACTTTTTATTTATCGGAAGCTCAAGATCAGCCTGAGCGGCGAAGATCTCATAATCTGAAATACTTCTGTTGAAAAGATTTTCCTGATCTGACCTATCTTCCGAAACAAAATAGTAGTTGTTCATAAAACGGGAGTCAAGGTTCTTTGAAAGCTGTACATAATCCAGGTTCGCAGTTATTCTGGTGCCAACAGTATCCAGCTTACCTTCATAATGAAAGTTCAAACGTGCATTACTGTAATCCTCATCGGAACTGTTTTTCGCTGAAATGGTCTGAAGGTCACCAGTTCCAAAAACTCCCAGTGCAGTTTCAGTATCCCATTTTCCATCTTCATTATAGTAAGAATAATTCGCTGAAAAACCGATCCTGTGATTTTCATTTAATTTATAATCTGCACCCGTTTGAAAAGAAGGAACCCATTTTTTCTCTAACTGGTCTCCGGTCTGATTTAAATAATCATAGTCGAAATCATAAGTATAGGTACGCGTAATTTCATTGGTCCTCGTAAACCCTCTTTTCGAAAGGTCAGCGCTGAAATAAGTATTCCACTTGCCAACACTATAATTTAAATTCGTTCCCAGATTATACCAGTTTTCCCTGTTAAATTCCATTCCGCCATATACACTTCCATTTAGTCCCTGTGCTACTTCTTCCCGAAGCACAATATTGATGATCCCCGCAGAACCTTCCGCATCATATTTGGCAGAAGGATTATGGATCAACTCAATGTTCTGGATATTTTCTGCCGGCATGGTTTCCAACATGATTTTCAATTGATCGGCACTCAAATAAGTAAGCCTGCCATTGATCATGATTTTGGATCCACTTTTCCCGTTCAGCAACAGATTTCCATTTTGATCCACCGAAATACCCGGTGATTTGGAAATGATCTCAAAGGCCGAACTTCCTGCAGCCATGGCTGTGCCTTCCACTTTCACCACCATCTTTCCGGCTTCCAGTTCAATTCGGGGCTTCCAGGCCTGCACCATCACTTCATTAAGCATGGTAACAGCTTCATTCATGGTGATCACACCAAAGTTTTTTCCGAAATTTTTTCCGCCGACTTTAAAAGGCTCAGTAAAAGTAGATTCAAAACCGATCGCACTGAATCTCAATAAAAATTCTCCTTTTTCGGGGGTTTCCATTATAAAGCTTCCATCCAATTCGGTAGTAGTTCCTGTTACTACCGTAGAGTCAGGTAATTTCATTACCGCTACTGTAGCAAAAGGAATGGTCTCTTCTTTCTGATCCTGAAGACTCCCGTTAAGGCTGCCTTCCTGAGCCCATAAAAAAGGGCTTATAAAGGATGCTAATCCAATTAAAAATTTTTGATACAACTTCATCTCTTTTTGTTTTTTGGTTAATGTTTTCGATTGATTTCAAAACAAATATGCTGTGGATCTGCACTCCAGAAAACCTTCAAAAGACTGAAACGGGATATAAAAGGGATGAAACGGGATATTAATCAAATGAAGTAGAAATGAATTTTTCTCTTTTTATAGATCTTCGGAAGTAGATAATCACAAATGACGGAGATGTTATGAGAAGCAGGCAAACAAATAAAATTCTCTATTTTTACCTGAGAGAAAATATCAAGCTGATCAAAGAATATATTGACCATAATAGTATCCGCACCACAGAAAAGTTCCGGTTGACCGGTAAGCGTTTCTTAAAGGATGTCGGAATTGCGGCCTTTGCGTCGACTACTTTTTTCTTTATTATTGTTTATATGCATCAGGGAGAATTGAAACTCCCCGGGGCATATTCCCTTATCGAGCTGGGTCTCGTATTCATTTTTCTTCTTTTCCTGATATGGACGCATCGATGGATCTCGATTTTAATTCACGGGGATCGTATGAAAAGAATGCACTCCTTACTTAGACCTATCATTGAAATAGCTGTTGTGATATTGGCAACCTTGATCCTGGATCTGCTTTTAAATTACCTGCCATTAAAAATGATCTTCCCTCCCGAAGCTTTTATCCCTTCCAGGGTGAGGACCTCCTTTGTTATCACGACCATCATTTCCTTGTTCCTATATTATTTTGTGGAGAGGGAAAGGAGTAAAAAAAGATTACAGGCAGAAATATTACGATCTGCACAGTTGCAAAAAGAGAATTTTCAGGCACAACTGGAGAACCTGAAGAACCAGGTAAATCCGCACTTCCTTTTTAATAGTTTGAATGTGCTGGTTTCCTTGATCCCCCAGGACGCGGACCGTGCCACTAAATTTACCCGTAAGCTGTCTGAGTTGTACCGCTCCTTTCTAGACAACACTTCCCAACAACTTATACCCCTTCGAAAAGAGCTTGAGGTGGCCGAGGCCTATATATATCTGCTAAAAACCCGGTTTGGGGAGTCGGTACAATTTGAACTTGAAATAGCCCCGGAGGCCATGGAGTTGCACCTACCGCCCGGTTCCCTCCAGGTACTTCTTGAAAACGCAATCAAACACAACGGTTCAACCCGAAAAAAGCCGTTAACTATAGCGATTGCTTCCCACGGAAATATTTTGGAAGTGAAGAATAACCTACAGCCGAGAATGGAGGAAGTGTCATCTACGAACACCGGTCTCACTAATATCACAAGCCGTTACTCCTTCCTTTCTGATCGAAAACCGGAATTCAAAAAGACCGAAGATCATTTTATTGCCGAACTGCCCCTTCTAAAAGTTGAAATTCATGAAAACCCTCATTATTGAAGATGAAGCCTTCGCAGCTGATGCGTTGGAAAAAACAATTCTGGAGCTAAGACCGCAGGCCAACATATTGGCCAAACTTGAATCTATCGAAGAAGCGGTGGAATGGTTTTTAGAAAATGAAGCTCCGGAGCTTATTTTTTGCGACATCCACCTTTCTGACGGCAGCAGCTTTGAGATCTTTAAACAGGTGGAAGTAAAAAGTCCGGTGATATTTACCACGGCTTATAATGAATATGCCATTGAGGCTTTTAAGGTAAACAGTGTAGATTACCTGCTAAAGCCCATCAAAAAGGAGGAGCTGCAACAGGCAATTGAGAAATACGAAGATCTCAGGCAGAATAACCTGTCGCAAGAGCTAAAGAACATTCAGGACCTAATAAGTAATGTATCTCCAAAAGGCGGAAAAAAGACCCGTTTTATGGTGAAATCGGGGCAGGTGATCAACACCATTCCAAGTGAAGAAGTGGCATATTTCGTTGCCGAAGAAGGCGTGGTGCTCCTGGTGACTTTCGCAGGAAAGCGATATGTCATCAATTACACCCTTGACCAGTTAGAGGAACAGCTCGAGGTTAAAACCTTTTTCAGGGCAAATCGCCAGATCATTGTCAATATCAATGCAGTTAAGGAGGTGAATCCATATTTTAAGGGAAGGCTGCACCTCTCTGTAGAGCCCGGCCTGCAGGACGACCAGATCATTAGCAGCAGCAAAGCTTCATCATTTAAAGAATGGCTCGATCTTTAAAACTCAATGTGGAAATTCACTTGAACTCTGTTCCCTCCCCAACTCTTTATCATTTTCTGTAAACTCTGAATCCGCCTGAAAGCCTTATATTAGAGGTTCAAAAAAAATCTATGTCCAAAACTTATTACGACCCTGCCGACCTGAGGAAATTTGGCAATATCACCGAGTGGAGCGAAGAACTTGGCAAAAAATTCTTTGACTATTATTCACAGGTCTTTGAAGAAGGCGCGCTGTCTGCCCGTGAAAAATCTCTGATCGCCCTTGCGGTCTCTCATGTTGTTCAATGCCCGTACTGTATAGACGCCTACACGAAAGATGGCCTCGAGCGCGGAATTGAAAAAGAAGAGATGATGGAAGCTGTACATGTAGGTGCTGCCATAAAAGGAGGAGCTACTTTGGTGCACGGCGTACAAATGATGAACAAGCACAAGAAGCTGAGTTTTTAAAATCAGACTGAGGATCAATCAAACTTCCCATTAATGCGGAAGGAATGTAAGAGAAGAAAATTATGCCTGTAAAATCCCTTTCTGCAAGGAAAAATGAACTTGCCGATCCAAAGAATCAGCTGAAATGGCTCAGCAATGGGATCTTTGGAAACGGAGAACTTCCTCTTTTCCATGAAAAGATCGCCGCTGCAGGAGTACCCCAGTTGCGTCCGAAAGAATTAGAGATCCTGCAACTGAATCTTGGCTATATGTGTAACCAGACCTGCTCCCACTGCCATGTGGACGCGGGGCCAGACCGCAAAGAGATAATGAGCAGGGAGACCATGATCCACTGCCTCGAAGTTATCAAGAAAGCAGGAGTAGCGACTTTAGATCTCACCGGGGGAGCTCCCGAAATGAACCCGAATTTCAGGTGGTTTGTGGAAGAAGCCGCTAAACTTGGTGTAGACGATATTATCGTTAGATCCAATTTGACCATCATTACTGCGAATAAAAAGTACCACGACCTTCCCCAATTTTTCAAAAAGCATAATGTGCATGTCGTCTCCTCGCTTCCCTTTTACAAGAAAGAGAAGACAGACCGGCAGCGAGGGAACGGAGTTTTTGACCGCTCGATCGAAGCTCTCAAAATGCTGAATAATGAAGGTTACGGAAGAGAAGGCAGAGGCCTTCGACTGGACCTGGTTTACAATCCGGCAGGGGCTTTCCTTCCGGCGAGTCAGGAAGCCTTGGAAAAGGATTTCAAAAAAGCCTTAAAACAGGATTTCGATATCGACTTCAATTCCCTGTTCTGTATCACCAATCTTCCAATCAGCAGGTTTCTTGAATACCTCATTGCTTCCGAAAATTATGAAGATTATATGTATGCCCTGGTGGAAGCCTTCAATCCTTCGGCAGTCAAAAATGTGATGTGCACCAATACCCTTTCCGTAGGGTGGGATGGCAGGTTATACGATTGCGATTTTAACCAAATGCTTGGTATGAGAGTAGCTTCAGAAGTAGATCACATAAAAGATTTTCAGAAAGAAAAACTTCAGGATCGGGAGATCCGCATCTCGCAACATTGCTATGGATGCACGGCCGGGGCCGGCAGCAGCTGCCAGGGAAGTGTCACTTAAAAAATAATTTTTGATGCCTCAAAAAAAAGAACTGCTGCTCATTTTTACCCGTAATCTCGAGATTGGCCGGGTGAAAAAAAGACTGGCCAAAAAGGTGGGAAATACAGCTGCTCTCGAAGTCTATCGTTACCTGTTAAAGCACACTCAGGAAATCACAAAAGATCTTGATTGCGATAAAACGGTGTATTATTCCGAAGAAATTCCGACTAATGATCTGTGGGAAGAAAAAGAATATCAAAAAATGATACAGCTGGGAAAAGATTTGGGAGAACGAATGGAGAACGCCTTCAAAAGAGCTTTTTCCGAAGGTTATTCGAAAGTGGTGATCATTGGCAGTGATCTTTTTGACCTGCAGGAAAAGGATCTAAAAAAGGCATTTTTGGCTCTTCAGGAAAAGAATTATGTGCTTGGGCCGGCACAGGATGGCGGGTATTATTTATTGGGGATGACCAAAATGAATTCGAAGGTCTTCCGTAATAAGGACTGGAGCACTCCGGCAGTTTTTGAACAGACATTGAACGATCTAAAAGAGGAAAATGTGGCGCTGTTGGAGGTGCGGAATGATATTGATACATTTGAAGATATGAGGCAGCATCAAGTGCTGTTGGAGCTGGTGGATAATTTAAAAGAAAGATCATGAAAAAGCTGAAATTGTTTTTAGTTCCTATTGCAGCCGTTGTGCTTATTGCATGTGGCGGACAGGAAAAAGAAAAAGAACAGGAGAATATAATGACCCAGGTTGAAGGGGTGGAGGTGCAAACACAGGCTCAAGATCCTATCAACGCCGACACCATTGATGTGGGCACGGTCAATAAGACGGAAGAAGAATGGAGGGAGATCCTGTCTCCCGAAGCCTATCATATTCTACGGGAAGCAGGAACAGAACGGGCATTTCAGAATGCGTATTATGACAATGAGGAAGAAGGTATTTACTATTGCGGGGCCTGCGGACTCCCGTTATACAGTTCGAATACAAAATTCCATTCCGGAACTGGCTGGCCAAGTTTTTATGCCCCTATAGACCCAAAACTGGTGAAAAGAAAGCTCGATACCCGTTTTGATATGGAACGAACTGAAGTGGTCTGCGCGCAATGTGGATCTCATTTAGGCCACATCTTCCCTTATGAAGGAGTGCCAACTGGCGAACGGCATTGTCTCAATTCCCTTGCCCTTGATTTTAAACCAAAAGATTTATAAAAGCACTGCTAAATATGATAAAAGCATTAGAAGAAACAACTGAGTACCTACAAGAAAGAGGCTTCGACAAGCCGGAAATAGGAATTATTTTGGGTACAGGTTTGGGTAAACTGGTAGATAAACTTGAAGTAATTTCTGAAGTTAGTTATAACCATATCCCCAGCTTTCCCACTGCGACTGTCGAATTCCACCGGGGTAAGCTGATCTTCGGAAAACTGGACGGGAAAAAGGTAGTGGTAATGCAAGGCCGTTTTCATATCTATGAAGGCTATTCGTTTTGGGATGTGACTTATCCGGTGCGGGTTATGAAAAGACTTGGCATCAAAAAGCTTCTTATCTCTAATGCAGCCGGAGCAATAAATCCGGAATTTAATAAAGGGGAGATCATGGTCATTGATGATCATATCAACCTGCAGGGCGGCTCACCTTTAGCCTTTAGAGGCGTGGAACACCTTGGCACCCGCTTTACCGATATGAGCGCACCTTATGACCAGGAGAGTATTCGTCTTTTGGAAGAGATCGCTAAGGAAAATAATATTACACTTAGAAAAGGTGTCTACGCTTCAGTTGTTGGCCCACAACTGGAAACCCGGGCAGAATACCGCTACTTAAAGATCATTGGGGCCGATGCGGTGGGCATGAGTACGGTGCCCGAAGTGATCGTGGCCAATCACCTAAATATTCCTATTGCTGCAGTTTCGGTCCTTACAGATGAAGGTAACCCCGATGACCTGAAACCCGTAGATATTGATGATATTATAAAAACCGCTTCGGAAGCAGAACCTGACATGATCGTACTTTTCAGGGAGCTTATCAAAAGAATCAAATTAAAAACACCTGCCGATGCCTAATGCAGAACATGTGGTCATAGTTGGGAACGGCATTGCCGGCATTACGGCTGCACGCCACATCAGGCGAATTTCCAACAAAAGGATCACTGTGATCTCTGCGGAAAGTAAATACTTCTTTTCCCGCACCGCGCTCATGTATGTCTACATGGGCCATATGAAATGGGAACATCTGGAACCTTATGAGGACTGGTTTTGGGAAAAGAACCGAATCGAATTAAAACAAGCCTATGTAGAGCGGATCGATGCTGACTCAAAAATGCTCTTTTTGAGTGGTGATGAAACTATGGCTTTCGATAAACTGATCCTAGCAACGGGCTCAGTTCCACGGAAGCTCGGTTGGGAAGGTCAGGATCTTCGCGGGATACAGGGACTGGTTTCTAAACAGGACCTGGAGCTGTTGGAGGAGAATACCCGGAATAATTGTCAAAAAGCCGTCATCGTTGGCGGCGGACTAATTGGGGTGGAACTGGCAGAAATGCTCCACACCCGAAACATTCCAGTGAGAATGCTCATTCGGGAAAATTCCTTCTGGCGAAATGTGTTACCGAAAGAAGATTCCGAATTTATTTCCCGGCACATTGAAAGCCACGGGATTGAATTGAGTTTCAATTGCGAAATGGAAAAGTTCATTGGACAGGAGCGGGTGAAGGCGGTACAGCTAAAGAATGGCGAGGAAATTCCCTGCGACCTTGTTGGCCTCACCGTGGGAGTAAAACCACAAATCGGTTTTTTAAGGAATTCTGAAATAGCTACAGAATCTGGCATTCTTGCCGATGAATTTCTTCAAACCAACTATCCGGATATCTATGCCATTGGCGATTGTGCTCAACTGCAAGAACCCCCGGCAGGGAGAAGACCTATTGAAGCAGTCTGGTACACCGCCCGCATGATGGGGGAAACGGTGGCACAGACCATCTGTGGAAATCCTACGAAATACAATCCCGGCCACTGGTTCAACAGCGCAAAATTCTTCGAGATCGAGTACCAGACCTACGGCAAGGTCGCAGCAGATCCTGAAGGGAATGAGCAGCATTTTCATTGGGAACACCGGGATAAAAAAAAGGCAGTTACAATAGCTTTTGATCGGGAAACCAGCCGTTTTCTGGGGATCAATACCTTCGGAATCAGGATGAGGCACGAGGTTTTTGACCGCTGGCTTTCCGAAGAAAGATCCATAGAACATGTGCTGCAAAACCTGAGAGAGGCTAATTTCGATCCCGAGTTCTACGACCAGCATCAGCAAGAAATATTCAACAGCTTTAAAAAGAATTTAGTTCATACCTGATTTTCAAATAAACTATGTCCACAGCTCAAAAAAGAATGGCCCTGGCGGGTGAACCTCCAAAGAACCTCAGCACAACCCAAAAAGTTGCGACAGGTATTGGCTGGACAGGTTTATTTATTCTCCTCCTTTCTATATTAAATACTCAGCTCCCCCTGATCTTTCTATGGATCTCCCTGGCACTGATAGCCGCAGGGGTTATTCTTTTTGCAAATGATCAATATTTAGGGAAGCCTGCCGGAATTAAGAACGATGGGGTATGGTTTAAGAATATTTCCTCCCGTGGTAGTCTCGCCTGGGGCGCGGGTATCCTGCTCACCCTTTTTTACGTGGTGCTTTATTGGTTTCCTGAATACCTGGGCCTGACAGCTTCAGGGGAGGCCAACACCGGGATTATTGCTTTTTTCGATCCTCTTAGCCGCATGATCAGCGGGCATCCCGCCAGCCAGTGGTTTGTTTACGGCGTTTTGTACACCCTCGCCATCCTCGCCTTTGGCTATAAGTTCATTTTAAAATACCGTCACAATAGATACGAGGTTCTACGCACCTTTTCGGTGATGTTCTTCCAACTCGGATTTGCTTTTTTGATCCCTGAGATCCTCATGCGACTCAACCAGCCCTATTATAACCCAAACGTGATATGGCCACTTAATTATGATCTCTTTGCGGGTTATAAACTCAATGAATTCTTTTCTGCGGGGAATGTGGGACTGATCATGCTTGGTTTTGGCCTCGCCTCTATTTTTGTCATTACCCCTATCCTCACCTACTTCTACGGAAAAAGATGGTATTGCTCATGGGTTTGCGGCTGTGGCGGACTCGCAGAAACAGCGGGTGATCCTTACCGCCACCTTTCAGATAAAAGTAGAAGCTCATGGATGCTGGAGCGCTGGTTGATACATTTTGTTCTCGTGTTTGTAGTAGTTATGACAATTGCGGTGGTCTACAGCTTTCTAAATGAGAACCCGGGGGAATTCTGGCTCAGCAAAAATTCTTTTTTATTGGGAACGGGTATTTTTCTCACAATCCTGTTCTCCCTCATCATGATCTTTAAAAGGGATCAACTCGCAAAGGATGCCAAATATGGCGCAATTGGATTTTTTATTGTAATCCTCAGCATCATTGCATTGTATTATACCAGTGGCATCTCCTACGGATATTTACTACGGGAATGGTACGGCTTTTTGATCGGTGCCGCTTTTTCAGGAGTAATAGGTGTTGGATTTTATCCCATTTTTGGAAACCGTGTGTGGTGCAGGTTTGGCTGCCCCATGGCTGCGATCCTGGGGATGCAGCAAAGGCTCTTTTCACGATTCCGAATAACGACCAACGGCGGCCAATGTATCTCCTGCGGAAATTGCTCCACGTATTGTGAAATGGGAATAGATGTGCGGGCCTATGCCCAAAAAGGGGAAAATATTGTCCGGTCGAGTTGCGTTGGCTGCGGAATTTGTTCTGCTGTTTGTCCACGCGGGGTTCTAAAACTGGAAAATGGTCCGCTTGACGGAAGGATCAATGGAGATGACGTGCTCCTGGGGAACGATGTCGATCTTCTTGATCTAATTCAGCAGCAGAAGAAAGCTGCCAAAAAATCATAAACACCAATACCCAAGCATTTATCCACCGAAGCTTTAGAGAAGGAGGACTAAATTCCAATTTAAAGAACCGCCTTCCGAAGACAGGTAACCAGCATTATAATTTATAAATCATTAGTGCATCCGTGGCTTTAGAAATTTTGAATCCTGAATTTTAGACCCGAAATCATTGCAGATTGATTTTCTTTGCAATATGCCGCTAATAAAAGCTATTATTCCCGCCCATAATGAAGCCGATTCTATAGGTGCCGTCATTAAGGATATTCCTGAAATGGTGAGCGAGGTGATCGTGGTGAGCAACAATTCAACTGATGCTACCGAAGAGAATGCAAGTTCGGCAGGGGCCACAGTACTTACTGAAAGCCGAAAAGGTTATGGCTATGCCTGCCTGAAAGGGATGGATTATATAGCATCCCTGAAAGAAAAACCTGAAATAATCGTATTTTTAGATGGAGACTACAGTGATTTTCCCGAAGAACTTGTGAAGATCGTAGATCCCATTTTAGAGCGTGATGTTGACCTGGTAATTGGCGCACGCGTAAAACGTTGGCGGGAAAAAGGAGCCATGACCGGCCCACAGATCTTCGGAAATTGGCTGGCGACCAGCCTTATGAAATTGTTCTTTAACGCCAGGTTCACTGATCTTGGCCCCTTTAGAGCGATCAAATATGATAAATTACTGGCCCTGGAGATGGAAGACAAAACCTATGGCTGGACAGTAGAGATGCAGTTGAAGGCACTTAAGAGGAATTATACGTATGAAGAAATTCCGGTGCATTACAGAAACCGGATAGGCGTTTCTAAAGTGTCGGGTACCGTAAAAGGTGCTTTCATGGCCGGGGTAAAAATTTTGGGATGGATCTTTAAATACAGCTTCAAGTAATGCAAACTCTGTTGCTCATACTATTCTTTTCCCTGCTATTGGTGATCTTTCTCTATAGTCTGGCACAGCTAAATCTGCTGATCAATTATCTGAAACAAAGAAACAAACCGGACACCTCCCAAAAATGGCATTTTTCAGAAGCTTCCGATATGCCGCATGTTACCATTCAATTGCCTGTTTATAACGAAAAACCGGTAGTGGAACGCCTGCTAAAGAACATTGCCGAAATTGACTACCCCAAAGAAAAACTGGAAATCCAGGTGTTGGACGACTCTACAGATGACTCCACAGAGCTCACAAAAAAATTAATTGCTGAAATTCAAAGCAGGGGAATTGATATTCAGCATCTGCAACGCACCAACAGAAAAGGCTTTAAAGCCGGGGCTTTAAAAGAGGGATTGAAAACTGCAACAGGGGAATTTATTGCCATTTTTGACTCCGATTTTCTTCCGAAGAAAGACTGGCTATATAAAACTTTACCATACTTCAAAGATGAGAAGATTGGCGTCGTGCAAACCCGCTGGGGACACCTGAATCGCAATTTTTCCCTCCTCACAAAGTTGCAGGCTTTCTTGCTGGACTTCCATTTTATTTTGGAGCAGAATGGCCGTAATGCCGGGAACCACTTTATCAACTTTAATGGAACCGCCGGAATATGGAGAAAAAGCTGCATTCTGGATGCCGGGAACTGGCATGGCGATACGCTTACCGAAGACCTTGACCTGAGTTACAGGGCACAGCTGAAGGGATGGAAATTCAAATACCTTGAAAAGGTGGAAACTCCTGCCGAACTTCCCATCACTCTAAAAGCCGCCCGCTCCCAACAGTTCCGCTGGAACAAAGGGGCCGCAGAAAACTTTCAAAAGAATTATTCAAAAATGCTGTTTTCTCCGGGCATCTCCTTCAGGACTAAATTACATGGCTTCTTTCATCTCTTAAATAGCAGCATGTTCTTCCTGGTGCTGTTGCTGGCATTATTAAGTCTACCACTTCTGGCTATTGAACCCGGCAATCACAGAGAGATATTAGTTGGAATTCTTAGCTTTTTTAGTATTAGCACCCTCATTTTCTTTTTTTCCTACTGGACAACTTTTGCCAAGACTCATGGCCGCTCTATGGTTTCATTTTTAAAATTCCTGATCACCTTTTTTACCTTTTTCGCGATCGCCATGGGGCTATCCCTCCACAATTCGATTGCTGTTTTGGAAGGGCATTTCGGAAAAAGAAGCGCCTTTGTTCGCACCCCTAAATTCAATCTTACAAAAGGCCAATCCTATAGATCCTCCGAAAAGCAGGAATTTTCAATACAACTATTATTCGAAATGCTGTTAATGACTGTATTTGGCCTGGCCGTGTTTTATGCGTTCAAGCGGGAAAATTACAGTCTGCTCCTGTTCCACCTCATGCTTTTCTTCGGATTTGCTTATGTGGTCTTTACTTCTTTAAACATTCGGTTTTGGAAACCTAACAGTTTTTCAAAACCTGTTAGGTCTGGAGTAAAATGAAACAGTTTCTAAACCTCTACAAGATCCCTCTACTCCTGTTTTTTTCCGGCTGTGTCTTTTACTGGGCTTTCGCTTATGATCTTGAGAGAAGTGATTTTGTCAAACTCTGCAGTCTCTACGCTGCCCTGTTCTTTGCAAGCTGGAAACTTTTTCAAATGGAGAAGTTCAATATCCGTAGCCTATTCGGCGTAGCCATAATATTTCGGTTGATCTTTCTTTTTTCGCTTCCCAATCTTTCTCAGGATTACTTCCGGTTCATCTGGGACGGCAGGTTACTATTGGAAGGAATTAATCCGTATCTCTCCACGCCACAGGAATGGTTGACAAGTGCTATTTTACCGTTTCCACAGGTACAACAACTCATCGAAGGTATGGGTAGTCTGAGCGCAGGTAATCACACGAATTATCCGCCCCTCAACCAACTGCTTTTTGCACTTTCAGCATTTTTTGGCGGAAAGAGTATCCTGGGAACAGTGATCGCAATGCGGACGCTAATAATTGGCGCCGATATCGGAATTTTTTACCTGGGACGAAAACTACTCCGGAAATTAGATCTTCCCGAAAACCGCATTTTCTGGTATTTACTCAACCCATTCGTTATTATTGAACTTACCGGAAACCTTCATTTTGAAGGAGTGATGCTATTTTTCCTGCTTGGTTCCCTTTACCTCCTCCATCAAAAAAAGTGGTTTTTGAGTGCAATTCTTTTAGCCTGTTCAGTATCTCTTAAGCTGATTCCACTACTTTTCCTTCCGTTATTCTTCAGAAGATTAGGACTAAAAAAAGCCCTTTTTTATTATTTGATTGTCGGCGGAGTAAACCTGCTATTTTTCCTTCCTTTCTTTTCCGAAGCTTTTGCCGAAAATTATTTAGCAACTACCGCACTCTGGTTTAAGAAGTTTGAGTTCAACGCTAGTTTTTATTACCTGGTTAGATGGATAGGATACCAAATGGAGGGATACAATATCATTGCCCTTGCCGGACCTTTACTGGCCTTCCTGACTTTTACTGCGGTTCTTGCCCTGGCCTTCTTCCGAAGAAATATTGCATTAAAGGAACTGCTTGTCTCCATGCTGCTGGCGATCACCGTTTATTTCCTGATGGCAACAACGGTTCACCCCTGGTACCTCGCAACTCCCCTTCTGCTTTCTATCTTTACCCGCTACAGGTTTATGTTGCTCTGGAGCTTTACTGTAATTTTAAGCTACTTTGCCTACTCACATATTGAGTTTCAGGAAAACCTCTGGTTAGTTGCATTGGAATATTTGATCGTTATCCCGGTAATAGGCTGGGAATTAGTTAGAGCGCGTAATAAAATCTCAGTTAATGTTCTCTGAATCATAGGGAATATAATTTTTCCATTCCCACGGCGTATAAGTATCCCTGATCGCCATCTCCAGTAATTCCTTAAAGATGCTTTCACCGTTCTCACTGTTGGTCATAATCAAAATTCCTTTTCCGACTTTGGGGAATATGACCGAGTAATGTTGAAAACCACTACCATTTCCACCTTTAGAGGCCGCCCAGCCATAGGGTGTTTTAAATAAACCCCAACCCAGGCCATAAGAAAGTTCGATCTCATCATTTAGCTTACCATCTTCTAGTGAAAGTGGCCCAAACTGCCTCAGCGACCTAATCCTTATTTGCGGATTAAAAATTTCTTCCCAAGATTCTCTTGTAAGGATCTTCTGATTTAAAACTGCAATTAGAAATTTGTTGTAATCTTCAAAGGTGGTTTCTAAAGTACTGGGAGCCCGGGGTTCGTTATCCTTATCCTTTTGGTAAGCCTGTCCAATTTTATTGTGGCCCCGTGCATAATCCTTTTCAAATTCCTCCTGCCACTCGAAGCTTGAGTTTTGCATCTTCAGAGGTTTGAAAACGATCTCCTGAGCTAGCTCCTCAAAACCTTTTCCCGTGATCTTCTCCAACACTACCTGTAAATAAACCATTCCTTCACCTGAATACATATACCGGCTTCCCGGCTCCTGCTTCACTCTGAGTTTTTTATCAGGTTCAAAAAATCTCCAGTTTGGAAAACCGCTGGTATGAGCAAGGCACATCCTTGCAGTAATCTTTTGATAGAGAGAATCATTTTTTAAATCAGAATAATCATCATGCCAGTCAGCTTGAGGTTTATACTCGAATATTCTTTTTGGAAGATATGACTCTAAAGGAGTGTCAAGATCTATTACCTCTTCCTCCACCAATTTCATAACTACTACACTAAAAACAGCCTTACTTAAAGATGCTCCATACATGTTGGTGGTTTTCTCTAGCACCTGGCCGTCGTTATTATTGGCGAGACCAAGGGATTCCGAATAAACCGGTTGTTTTCCATTAAAAATGGAGATTGCTGCCCCCGGAATCTTAGCTTCCTTCATGAGGTTCTCAACTTTTTGGGTAAGGGAATCCGCGGAAATAATAGACCCGTCCAGCCTCTCAATTTCCTGTGCAAATCCAGATCCCGAAAAACAAAAAAGCAGCAGCAATACAGAAGCGGTTTTTTTGGAGAACCGGTTCTTGCCCTTTTTCTTAAGAAAAGGAATCGATAAGGGATAATAACATTTTTGGCTGTTGAGAGCAGTAAAAATGTTGATCAGCATTACAATTACAGCGTATGGAATTATTAACACTATCACAGTAATTAAAGGTCCCGCGCCAATTATAACCCTTCCAATAAGCATCATCAATAGAATAATGGTAACAAATACCACGACCATAGTAAGATGAAAATTGACCACTTTTCGTCCGTGCTCATCGTAAACCTTGCTATCTTCCCTTTTGTGGATCCATAAAAACAGCGGAATAAAAATATTAGCCAGCGGTACCACGAATCCAATGAAAGGAGTAGCATGCATTAACAGCAACCATTTCTTCTGAATATCTTCTTCCCTAGGATTATCGAGAACCATCAGGTCGTCTACTTCCACTTCAAGAGCAGTAGCCAACAATTTTACAGTTTGCAAGTGAGGTTCGGTCTCCCCTTTTTCTATTCGCTGTATGGTGCGTACGGTAACATTGGTCTTTTCTGAAAGATCTTTTTGTGTAAACCCTTTTAGTTTCCTTTGATAGATAAGATTTTCTGCAAGTTGGTTTTTACTTTCCATTACGTTATTTGTTTGGACCAAAACTACGGCAAAGGGGTTGCAATTTAGACGATATTTAGATGTCACCTGCATGTCATTTCCCCTTGTACAAAGGCTTTACAGCTGAAGATGCAATTTTGTGGTCCAGGCCGATGGCAATTTAGCAAATATTGTAAACCAGAGAAACCATATAAAGAACGTCAAATAAAAAGGTCTCAAAAATGCCATTTTTGAGACCTTTTTAAATAAATAATCTTTCCTGTCTACATTCCCAGTATATAGGCAAACATCAACGGCGCCACAATGGTGGCATCACTTTCAATGATATGTTTTGGAGTATCGATATCGAGTTTTCCCCAGGTGATCTTCTCATTAGGCACAGCTCCCGAATAAGACCCATAACTGGTGGTCGAATCTGATATCTGGCAGAAATAACTCCAGAAAGGAGTGTCAGTTCGTTCCATATCCTGGTACAACATTGGTACCACACAAATTGGGAAATCTCCTGCAATCCCTCCCCCTATCTGGAAGAATCCAATTCCATTGTTGGAATTATCTGTATACCAGTCAGCCAGAAAGGTCATGTATTCAATTCCGGACTTCATAGTACTCGCTTTCAGTTCACCTTTTAGTACATAGGAAGCAAAAATATTACCCATTGTACTGTCTTCCCAGCCCGGAACTACCATTGGCAGGTTCTTTTCCGCAGCAGCATACATCCACGAATCTTTAAGATCGATCTCGTAATATTCCTCAAGCGCTCCGGAAAGCAAAAGCTTGTACATAAATTCGTGCGGGAAGTAACGTTCTCCATTAGCTTCGGCATCTTTCCAGATCTTTACGATATGCTTCTGGATCCTTCGGAAAGCTTCTTCTTCAGGAATACAGGTATCGGTTACCCTGTTAAGTCCTTTTTCCAGCAGATCCCATTCATCCTGAGCTGTAAGATCGCGGTAATGCGGAATTCTTTTGTAATGTGAGTGAGCGACCAGGTTCATCACATCTTCCTCCAGGTTAGCGCCGGTACAGGAAATGATGTGCACCTTATCCTGACGGATCATTTCAGAAAAGATCTTTCCCAGCTCTGCAGTACTCATAGCACCGGCAAGAGAAACCAACATTTTGGATCCTTTATCGAGTTGTTCCCGGTAGGCTTTGGAAGCGTCAACCAGGGCTGCCGCATTAAAGTGTTTGTAATATTTTTCTACGAATTCTGTAATTGCTCCTTTACTCATCTTCTTCGTCTTCTTCGTTGTAATTTAAATATTTGAATTTGTAGCTAAGCATCTTGTAATAAAGCTTTGCCGCTAAAAAGTCTGATGATTTTTCTTTTTCGTTCGGGTTGAGTTCAACAATATCAAAACCTACCACGTTCTTCTTCTTGAACATGAGTTTAATGAACTCCAGGGTTTCATACCAGAACATCCCTCCCGGCTCCGGCGTACCGGTGGAAGGTAAAATGGAAGGATCGAACACATCAAGATCAATGGTAATGAATACATTTGGCGTCATTTGTCCAATCGCATCATCCATCCAATCCTCATAAAGATCATCGGCAAAATAGGTTTGGTTTTCATCCATATGATCAAGCTCTGAAACATCCATAGAACGAATTCCTACCTGGATAAGGTTGGCTTTTTTACTCGCCTCATGAACAGCACAGGCATGGTTACAGGTGCTGCCTTCATATTCAGGACGAAGATCAGCATGCGCATCCAGCTGCACCACGGTAAGGTCTTCAAAACTTTCGTTGAAAGCTCTAATCGTACCAATGGAAATGGAGTGCTCCCCTCCAAAAATGGTCACGAACTTCTCCTGTTTGATATAATTTTTCACCGTTTTGTGAACCGCTTCCACCATTTTTTCAGGGGAAGAATCCTCGGTAACCGGCGGCGCAAGGTAGACTCCTTTTTTATAGACCTCAGTGCGGGTTTCTATATCAAAGAGCTCCATATTTTCTGAAGCCTCCAAAAAGGCATCAGGACCTTTGTCAGCTCCTTTTTGCCAGGTACTCGTCCCGTCATAAGGCACCGGGATCAATACTACTTTCGCGTCATCTAAACGTGCATACTTGTCCGGAATGCCGGCATAATTCTTTTTACTCATGGGTTAGCGATTACGATGTTCTAATTGCTTGATTTATTGAATTAAAAATAAAAAAAATATTGACCTAATTATTATAGCCAAGGATCTTTAAGAAATCCTCCGGCTCTTGTTGTTCACTGTATAGTTTCACCTCTAACTCCCCGTTTTCATCCCTGTTGATCAACAGCTGTTTTGGCTGCGGAATGAGGCAGTGTTGAAGTCCGCCAAAACCTCCTATAGTGTCCTGGTAGGCACCGGTATTGAAAAACCCTATGTACAGTGGTTTTTCTTTTTTATACTTCGGAAGGTAGATTGCGTTGGTGTGCTGCTCTGAGTTGTAATAGTCATCACTGTCGCAAGTGAGACCACCCAATAGCACCCGTTCATATTCATCTCCCCAGCGGTTCACCGGAAGCATCACAAATTTCTTGCTGATCGCCCAGGTGTCCGGAAGGGTTGTAATGAAAGAGGAATTGATCATATTCCATTTTTCCCGATCGTTCTGTTGTTTTTGATACAGGATCTCGTAAATAGCTCCCCCGCTTTCGCCCACAGTGAATGATCCAAATTCGGTAAAGATATTAGGAACCTCCACTTCAGCTTCATCACAGGCTATTTTGATCTGGTTTACGATCTCCTCGACCATGTACTTATAGTCGTAGTCAAAGGCAAGGGAATTCTTAACCGGGAATCCGCCACCAATGTTCAAACTGTCCAACGTAGGACAAATGCGTTTCAGGTTGATATAAACCTTAAGACATTTAAGCAGTTCGTTCCAGTAATAGGCAGTGTCACGGATACCTGTGTTAATAAAGAAGTGCAGCATCTTCAGCTCCACCTGGTCATTATCCCGGATCTGCTTGTTATAGAAAGGAACGATGTTCTTGTATCCAATCCCCAAACGGGAGGTATAGAACTCGAATTTAGGTTCCTCTTCTGAAGCGATCCTGATCCCTATCTGGAATTTGTCATCTATAGCTTCTTCAAGCAGGTCAATCTCTTCGTAATTATCAATAATGGGAATGCAGTTCTTGTGGCCTTCATTGATAAGATCAGCAATATTGCTGATGTACGTATCCCTTTTGAATCCATTACAGATCACATACGTATCATCTGTGATCTTTCCTTTTTTCTTCAGGTTCTCAACAATATCAATATCTACAGCCGAAGAAGTTTCAATATGAATGTCATTTTTGAGTGCTTCGTTCAGGACGTGCTCAAAATGTGAACTCTTCGTACAATAGCAGTAATTATAACTGCCCTTGTAGTCACTCTTTTTAAGTGCCTCTGCAAACCATTGCTTTGCCTTATTTATATTTTCTGAAATTTTGGGCAGGTAAGTGAATTTTAAAGGAGCCCCATATTCTCTGACCAAATCCATCAGATCTATCCCGTGGAACTGCAATTCATTGCCCTCGACTTTAAATTCCTCGGTGGGAAAATAATAGGTCTGGTCGATTAAATCGCTGTACTTAGTGTTCAATTTTTAAGTAATAGAATTATTAAAAGTTAAAAAGTAGAAATTATAGTGCAATGCTAAAAAAATAAGGTGATAAATGTTTGTTAAGGCGTGCAGAAGAACCCGTGCCAACAGAAAGGAAAAGTAAAAACCAGGCCAGCCCGGCCGGTAATAAAACGTTCATTGATTTAGCTTAGCTAAAGCAAATGTATATTAAAAAGCCGGAAATTTGCAGCTTTTTTTTCTATGAAAAATGCAATTTTCCGGACTTATCTTTTTGTACTGTTTCCACAACAATAGTTGCAGAAAAATGCCTGACTAAAATCTATAGATTTCCAAGGTTAATCAATTCCTGTTTGGAGAGAACTCTCCAGTGCCCACGCGGAAGATCTTTTTTGGTCAATCCACCATAGACAACACGATCCAATTTCACCACTTCGTAGTTCAGACTCTTAAAGATACGCTGTACTATATGTTGTTTTGTACTTCTAAGTTCCAGTCCAACTTCTCTTTTTGGTTTATTCTCTACATAACTGATCTCTGTAACATTGACCACCCCGTCTTCAAGTTTCACACCTTCCTTTATCTTCTGAAGGTCATCATATGCAAGATCCTTATCCAGTTCTACATGATAGATCTGCCTGATCCCGTTCTTTGGGAAAGCCAGCTTTTTAGCCATGGCTCCATCATTCGTAAACAATAAAAGTCCGGTGGCCTGAGTGTCCAGTTTTCCAACCGGGTCCAGCTTGGCTTTTGATGCGTTGGCAACAAGATCCATCACTGTGCGGTTCTTCTTTTCAAGGCTGCCGGTAACATAAAATCCTTTAGGTTTATTTAGCAGCACATACTCCGGTTTTTCCGGATTTATACGCCGACCGTCAAATTTCACTTCATCGGTCAATTTTACTCTGTGTCCCATTTCGGTGATCACTTCTCCATTCACCGTCACGTTTCCGGCGGCTATGTAGATATCGGCATCTCTCCTGGAACAGATTCCGGAGTTTGCTATATATTTATTCAGGCGTATTCCTTCATCAGCACTGCCCTGCTTCCGTTTTACGGGTGCATTTCCGCGGGACATATTCTTCGGATCTCTTTCATTTCTCTCCACCGGTGCATTTCCGCGGGCATGGGATTTCTTGCGACCTTCTCCGCCTTGCCTTCCGCTTCCTGTCCTGCCCGAGCTTCTGTCACCTCTACTTCCGGATGACCTGCCATTTTTACTCATAATTCTCTAAATTTTGTACAAAGATAAGAGTTTGAACTACAATAGTGGTTTTTATAATTCCGAAGCAATAAAGGAGAACCCGCAGAATTTCCACAGAAACAGCAATTAGAACACCCTGCTCAGCAAAGTATCCAGATCGATCAGGAGGATACTAAAGACGCCCGCTACTATGATAAACTTAAGGAGATTGTGGAGTAAAAGGTACTGCCACTTCGCCTTGCTGAAATAAAGGGTAAGCAGGAAAATAGCCAACAGCCCAAAAACACTGTAGAAGAAAACATCCATTTTCCCGATTTCAAAAAGAGTGACGAGGAAATATACGGGCACAGCCGAGAGTAAAGCAAGTCCGCTCAATAAAGCTTTCGACAGGCGCTCGCCGTAGACAATAGGAATAGTCCTGTAGCCCTGCACCATGTCACCTTTCATGTTCTCGAGGTCTTTCACCAGTTCACGCATCACGATAATGAGATACAGAAAAGTGGCGTGAACAAATATGACGGTCTCGAAATTCTTGTAATAAACAAACACCGCAAAGAACGGAGTGATAGTAAGCACCGAAGCGACCAGGTTGTTGAGGAAAAGGATCTTTTTAAGTCGGTGAGAATAGAACCAGATCACGAAAATGTAAATGGAAAAGAAAACTACCGCCCGAAAAGAGACGTAGCTGGCGAAAAAGATACTCGCCAGATTAAGTATAAAATATACAGACAGTTTAGTGCGCTGGCTCACGAACCTGTCCAACATGGTTTTTTGAGGTCTGTTTATCAGGTCTTTTTCGCTGTCGTAAAAATTGTTGATGATATATCCTGCTGCCACTACCGAAGCAGTTGAAAGTACCAGGAAGAAAAGATTGGGATCAAAAAGCACTTTTCCAAGCGGATGCTCGGGCGCCAGAATGAACATCGAGGTAAGGTACTGCGCAATTACGAGCACAAGGATATTGTAACCCCGTACAACCGAAATTAAACTTAGAACCTTGAGTAAAAGTCGTTTTTTGGATATGGAGACCATCGTTTCTCTAGAAGTTGTAGACCACTTCTAAACGATAATCCTTCAGCGCTTGTCTTGCTTTATCAATATCTTCAGTAAATCCAAGGATGTAACCTCCTCCTCCTGAACCACAAAGCTTCAGGTAGTAATCGTTGGTCTCAATTCCTTTTTTCCAAAGCTTGTGGAACTGTGCCGGGATCATCGGCTTAAAGTTATCAAGCACCACATGCGACAGCTTTTTGATGTTTCCAAAAAGGGATTTTACATCACCTTTCAAAAAGTCATCTACACAGGCATCAGTATGTTTCACAAACTGTTCTTTCAGCATGATCCTGAAAGGCTCCTGCTTCATATTTTCCATGAAAATATTCACCATGGGCGCTGTTTCTCCTACAGAACCGCTGTCTAAGAGGAAAACGGCTCCTTTTCCATTTTGTAGTTGGGACGGAATGCCTGCCGGCTCAATATTATCTTTAGAATTGATTAGGATTGGAATGCTCAAATAGGAATTCAAAGGATCAAGGCCGGAAGATTTTCCATGGAAGAAAGATTCCATTTCTCCGAAGATCTCCTTGAGTTTTAAAAGCTTTTCACGGGTGAGGTTTTCCAGTACCGTAATCTTTTCGACTGCATACTCATCATAGATGGCAGCTACCAAAGCTCCACTGCTTCCTACCCCATAGCCCTGAGGAATACTGGAATCAAAATACATCCCTCTATCAATATCCTCGTAAAGGTCCTTCATGTCAAATTTCACCAACTCAGGTTTTTCCTCCTGAAGACCTTGAAGGTAATCAGCGAAAAGTCTGAGACGACGGTTAGATTCTTTAGCTCCTTCGGAAGGATTTTCATCTACCTTTAAAGCTCCGTTATAGAAATTATAAGGAATAGATAAACCTTTGGAATCTTTGATGATCCCATATTCTCCGAAGAGAAGAATCTTTGAATAAAATAAAGGTCCTTTCATATTGACTTTTTTAGAGTGGGCTCCACCCCCTGTTTTCAGTAGTTCACTGGTGCCCGGTAACCTCAGCTATGCAGTCCAAAGTTAGTAAAACTAAACAAATTTCAGCGTCGGCAATCGCCTCAGGCGCATGATTATGATCAGTTTATGATAAAAATTTGTTAAACTAACTCCTTCAAAAAGGCAAATATACTACCCTTTTAAACACCGTACAACTGCCTGATTTTCAATTCAAATTTTAAGCCAGTTTTTTAGCCCCCATTCCGGTGTGATCCTCTATGAACTGTCCTTTATCACAGTGTTGGGCAAGTTCGGTTTTTATGAATTGCAGAACTTCTTCTTTTTCTTTTTCAGGATAAAGCACATGGACATTTGCCCCGGCATCCAGGGTAAAGCACAGGTGCGAGCCGGTTTCTTTCCGAAACCTGAAGATCTTTTCTATAATAGCCAGCGTGTTCGGTTTCATTAAAAGAAAATACGGCTGACTTGTCATCATCATAGCGTGCAGCGTAAGAGCTTCGCTTTCCACCACTTTTATAAATTCTTCCAGATCTCCTTTCTTCAAAATTTGTTTCAGCTTTCCAAGGTTTTCATGAGCCTGAGCAAACCGCCTTTCGGCATAGGGATGCTCTTCCATTAAGCTATGTCCAACAGTACTGCTCACCTGCTTTTCTCCCTTGTCCACCAGCAGGATCGTATCCTGGTAATTCTGAAAAACCTCTAATACAGCATATGGATACTTCAACCCGAACAAATTACTGCTGCCTTTTATTTCTTCATTTTCGCCCCACACTACCAGTTCTCCTTCAATACTTCTGCAAGCACTTCCGGAACCTAACCTTGCCAAAAAAGAGGCTTTTTTGGTGAAAAATTCGTTATCCATGGTAGGATCGAGTTCCTTTTCCAGGCTCATAAGGCAGAGAGCCAAAGCACTCATTCCGCTGGCAGAAGAAGCGATACCGCTACTATGAGGAAATGAATTGGAAGTCTCAATTGTAAATTTATAATCCTTCAAAAAAGGTAAATATTCAAATGTCCGCTCAAAGAACTTTTGAATCTTAGGCTTGAAAGATTCCTTTTTTTCCTTCTCAAAGTAAAGCTCAAAATCAAAATCCGTTGCAGCTTTTTCTTTTTTGGAATAACGCAGGGTGGTGGTGGTTCGGCAATTGTTGAGGGTAAAACTAATAGACGGATTTGCCGGGATCTGGTTGTCCAGTTTACCCCAGTATTTCACGAGCGCAATATTACTGGGACTTTGCCAGGTCACTTCTCCTTCGGTCGCCCGGCCGGAATATTCCTGCGGAAGAAAATCTTGTTCGGTCATGCTATGAGAATTTGAGCAAAGATAAATTTATTGTTCTGAGGTCAGGGCTTTGGCAGCAAGAAATCCGCCGGTCCATGCATTCTGAAAGTTAAATCCGCCGGTGATCGCATCAATATTCAGCACCTCCCCTGCCAGAAAAAGGTTTTTATGGATCCTGCTCTCGAAGGTTTTAAAATCCACTTCCTTTAATTCCACTCCTCCTGCAGTCACGAATTCTTCTTTAAAAGTACTTTTTCCATGCACCTGGTAAACCCCTGCGGTAAGTTCTGCAGCCAGTTTCTGTAATTGTCCTTTATTGAGGTCTGCCCATTTTTCGGTCTCCAAAATTCCAGCGGCTCCCACAAGGCTTTGCCATAATCGCTTCGGAAGTGCGAACTGTGCAGTTTTATGGGGAAACTGTCTGGCATTCTCCTGTTTCAGGCGTTTTAGTTCCTCTTCCATTTCTTCCAAAGAATATTCGGGCAGCCAATTGACCTCAATTTCAAAATTCTTGATTTCGCTGAGTTCCCTTGCACCCCAGGCCGAAAGCTTAAGAATAGCCGGACCACTCATACCCCAGTGGGTTATGAGAAGAGGACCTTCAGTAGCCAGTTTCCCCTTTTTCAGCTTCACTCTGGCTTCCGTAGCAATTCCGGGCAGATCTTTGATCCGCCTGTCTGTTATATTAAAAGTAAATAGCGATGGTACTCCCGGCACTATAGTATGGCCAAGTCCTTCCAGCAATTCCCAGATTTTAGGATTGCTCCCTGTGGCCATCAATAATTTTTTAGCAGAGAAATTTTCCTGAGAACTCGTAAGCTGCCAAAGTTGATCATTGAATTGAAGGTCTTTCACCGCCCGCTTCGTAAGTACATCAATCTTTAGCCTGCGGGTCTCCTGCAGGAAGAGATCAATAATAGCTTCGGAAGTGTTGGCTTCCGGAAACATGCGGCCGTCTTCCTCGATCTTCAAAGGCACTCCGCGTTTTTCGAACCACTCAATAGTATCCCCGGTCATAAAGGAATGGAAAGGACCACGCAACTCCTTCTGCCCCCGCGGATAATTGCGGGCAAGTTCCTTCGGAAGGAATTCGGCATGGGTCACATTGCAGCGTCCTCCTCCGGAGATACGTACCTTGGTGAGCACCTCTTTTCCTCTCTCCAGAATGGCTATCCTCGCTGAAGGATCCATTTCCGCAGCATTTATGGCGGCAAAAAATCCGGCGGCTCCACCTCCCACTACTATTATATCATATTGCTGAACTGCTTCCAAAAATGGCTTTTTTAAATCTGCTCCAAAGGTATCTAAAAATGCCCTTTTTGAATCTTGTTGTGAACTGAGCTTCCGCAGCAAAGCCATAAAACTTTCTTAAACAGCCGGTAAGGCCTGATTTCTTGTTTAACTTTAAATGAGTAATCTTAAAAAACATCCAAAAATGTCAAAACCAGAAGGATTTCCAGAACAGGAGCAGGAGCGACAACCAGGTAGGCAGGAAAAGATGCATCCGGAACCGGAGATCATCAGGAAAAATTATAAAGGCAGTGGAAAACTACAGGGAAAAGTAGCGCTCATAACAGGTGGTGACAGCGGAATTGGTCAAAGCGTTGCAGTTCACTTCGCTACAGAGGGAGCCAAAGTTGCTATAATATATCTGGCAGAAGATGAGGATGCGCAAAACACTAAAAAAATGGTGGAAGAAGCCGGTTCTGAATGCTTACTTCTGGAAGGAGATCTAAAAGAAAAAGATTTCTGCAAAAAAGCAGTTCAGCAGACTGTCCAAAAATTCGGAAATCTTAATATCCTGGTCAATAATGCCGCCTTGCAATTTCCGAAAGAAGAACCTGAAGAGATCACTGCAGAACAATTTCAGAAGACCTTTGAAACCAATATTTATCCCTACTTCTATATGGTGAAAGAGGCCTTGAAGCACCTAAAAGAAGGAGATTCGATCATAAATACCACATCGGTAACTTCGTACCGCGGCAGCAAACACTTACTGGATTATTCGAGCACTAAAGGAGCAATTACCGCATTTACCAGATCTCTTTCCAAAATGGTGGTGGATCGTAAGATCAGAGTGAATGGAGTGGCACCGGGACCTATCTGGACTCCGCTTATTCCCGCTAGTTTTGATGAGGAACACGTAGCTGAATTTGGCAAAAAAGTTCCCATGGGACGGGCAGGACAACCCAGTGAGGTTGGACCCGCTTACGTTTTCCTGGCCAGCGAAGACAGCAGTTACATTACCGGACAGGTGATCCACGTGAATGGTGGTGAAATTGTGGGTGCTTAACTCCGGAAACTGACGGAATGGGATGGACACAAATATTAGGATTGGTTGCAGGTGCATGTACTACAGCTGCCGTAATACCACAGATCTGGAAAGCATGGAAGACCAAAGAGGTGGACGATGTATCTCCGGGAATGTATTATGTATTAATAACGGGTCTGGCGCTTTGGACGGTCTATGGCTTTATCAAAAGTGACATTCCTATTATTGCCACCAACGGACTCGCTTTTCTTCTCAACATTTTTATGCTTTATCTCTTTTTCAGGTACAGAGAAAAAGAATGAGAACACCACTTGTTAATCTTGATTAAAATTTGATTAAACTCCTCTTAAAGCAATTGCAATAGGGCTTCCCGTCAATTACTTTTAGAAAAAACAGCATATGTCCCGTACAATAGGAATAGAAAAAAACCCTCAAACTTCGGAAAAAGAGTTCCATGAATTTATAATTGATAAGGACCATCCCTGCCTTATGGCGCAGACGGTCTTTAGCATGGATAAGGTAGATTATCACGAATATGAAAATTTTGGCTCCAGGGAAACTGCTAAAGCCATTTTAAAAGATCTTAAAAAGTATATTAGCAACTACGATTTTGATTCTAATGAATTCCTGACATTTCTTGTGGCCTTTAAGGGAAGACAGGAATATTCAGAAGAAGAATTTGAACAGACTTTGTGGAAACAGCTACAACATATACATGATCTGGATGACGCGGACTGGGACCAGGAAGTAGATCCTGATCCTGAAAGCAAGAATTTCAGCTTCAGCCTTGGTGGCCGGGCATTTTATATAGTGGGGATGCATCCAAACAGCTCCCGTAAAGCCCGACAGTCGCCTTATCCGGCAATCGCTTTCAATCTTCACTGGCAATTCGAAAAACTTCGCGAAATGAATACATACCATACCGTGAGGGATAAAATAAGGGAAAGGGACATTGAACTCCAGGGAAGTATAAACCCAATGTTAGAGGACTTCGGAGAAAATTCTGAAGCAAGGCAATACAGTGGCCGGGAAGTGGGAGATGAATGGAAATGTCCTTTCCATAACCATAAGAAATAATAGATGTTCCAACCCAAAAAGTATCAAAAGAAAAGTCCTTCCTATATTTTTGATTTCATTCAGGCCCATCCCTTTGCCACCTTCGTGATCAACGGAAAGGAATTGCTTGCCACACATATTCCGGTCCTGGTAAAAGGTACTCCCGAAAAATTCCTTTTATACGGTCACATAGCTAAAGCCAATGAGCAGTATGACCTGATTGAAGATGAACTGGAAGCTCTCCTGATCTTTCAGGGACCGCATTCCTATATTTCATCATCCTGGTATAGGGAAAAGGACATTAGCACCTGGGATTATTCCGCTGTTCACGTCAATGTGAAATTAAAGATCCAATCTCCCGAGGAACTGGTGGACTCTTTAGAAAAGTTGGTGGAACATTTTGAAAAAGAGGAAGAAAATCCCCTTTTATACAGGGATATTCCGAAGAAAATGATCGAGGATCATCTTCCTTTAATTAAAGGCTTCTGGATGGAACCTTTCAAGGTCCAGGGAATCGCCAAACTGCACCAGGGATTCCATTCCGAAGATGTAGAAGCCATTACTAAGAATCTGGAAAAAAAGGAAAATTCACTTGCATCAGAACTCAGCAAACACATTAAGAAGGAACATGATACACGTTATTGAAAAACAGACCGGTCAGGCATTCAAACTAAAAAAAGGGCAAAAACTAAAGGTGATCGACCCGCAGGGGGAGCAGGTAAGTGATATGGTTCTTTTTAATGCGGAAGATGTCCGGGAAAAGATATCTTCCGGCAAAACTCTCGACTTTGAGGAGAGTATTCTTATTAGCTCCGGAAATTATTTGTGGAGCAACCGAAGCCGTAAAATGATGAAGATCCTGGAAGATACGAACGGAAGAAATGATTTTCTTCTGGCACCGTGTAGCCCGGAAACTTTTAAGATCATGTACAATAATCCTGACTATCATCCCAGTTGCTTTGAAAACCTTTATTCCAGCCTGAGACCTTTTGGAATTGAGCCAGATGATGTACCTACTGCCTTCAACATTTTTATGAACGTTCAGTTTGACTCTCAAGGAAAATTAAGTGTAGATCCGCCTTTATCCAAAGCCGGGGATTATGTACTTTTTGAAGCACAAATTGACCTAATAGTGGCACTTACCGCCTGTTCTGCAGAAGATAGCAATAACGGCAGTTTTAAACCTATTCATTACGAGATCCTGGAGGATTGACCGGGGAATTTTGTAGGGCGGTTCTCGAGTTTCTTCTATATGAGAGAAACAAGATAATTGAAATAAAGAACTACAATAACACCAAAAATAGCAACAGCAAATACGATCGTTTTACTGACCTTAATCTTCATATTAATCTTAATTATAGAATAAATGTAAAAAATACAATTCTATGATTTTGAACATTAACAAAGCTTTAAATTATCACCTCCACCCTACTCGTTGAAATGCTGAAAAATCCGATTAAAAGCATGCTGACTATCCTGCCCCCTTACTCTGTTTCCTTCTAAAACCATTGTAAAGAAACACGACCGGTTTTATTACAAAATGTAACTAAGAATTTGTGTGAAAATAATAATGGCTACCAGTGCGAAAGGATAAACCGTGGCATAGGCTACCTGTGGCCCTTCGCTACTTGTCATAGAATCAACCGCACTCAACCCGGGAGTACTTGTCATTCCTCCTGTCAGGGCTCCAAGGACCGATAGAAAATTGATCTTAAGAAATACTCTTGCTATTAATACCACAATGATCATTGGTATAAGCGTAATAGCTGCCCCTATTGCAAAAAGGCTGAGGCCGTACTCCTGAATTGTGGGACCTAAATGACTGCCGGCTGCGAGGCCTACAGGAATTAAAAATAGTAAAAGGCCGAATTGCCGGAGAATCTGATTTCCGGTACCCGGGAGATTCCAAAGAATAGGTCCGGTCTTTCCTATTCTACTTAAGACCAGAGCCGCTAATAACACCCCACCGGTAATTCCCAATGAAAACCTGGTGCCTCCAAAAAGAGGTATTTCAATCCCACCCAGGATCAACCCGATAACAATACCCAGGGCTACCGGTAAAAAGCTGGTAGTTTGTACCTCTTTCATACTATTACCAAATAGTAAGCTAAGCCCATTTACATTTCCTTTGGTTGATGAAATTAAGAGACGGTCCCCGAATCTTAGTTTTACCGATGGTCTTGCAGGCAAATCTATACCTGCTCTCCGAATTCTGGTCACAGTAGCTTTATAGTTCTCTCTAAGACTTAACTCCCCTAAAGTTCTGTTCACCACGTTTCTCTTGGAGATTACATACCATTTAATTTCGAACATTCCGCTCTCTGGAATATCAATATCTGTTGGATGCCCTAATAGAAGCTCTACTTTTTCAAGAGCTTCTTTGGTACCCACGGCTCTTACCAGGTCACCCTTACGCAAAACAAGATCTGCTGCCGGAGGGATGGAAGTTTCATTTGACCTCATCACTCTGGAAATATTCGCCTTGGTCATCATTCTTATGTGTAATTCCCCTATGGTTTTTCCGTCGGCGTTATCATTGGTTATGATAAAATTTTTATGGGTTACTTCAGGAACTTTGATTTGGGTTTGTTCTTCATACATTTTTTCTTCTTTAGCAAAATTGGCAGCAAAGAGCTTAGGAGCCAATTTCACGAAAAGTATTACCCCTATAACACCAAAGGGATATGCAATTCCATAGCCAATAGATGCTAAATATGAACCGGTGGCTTCAATAGCTGCTGCAAGACCCGGAGTACTCGTTAGAGCTCCCGAAAATAATCCTACAGCAACCCTGTAATCAACCTCAAAAATAGTAGCCAAAACAAAAGTTGTAATAGCACCTACCACAACCGTCAAAAAAGCCAAACTTATAAGTTTCGTTCCCTGAGATTTATATACGTCAAAAAAAGTGGGGCCCGCCTGCATTCCGATAGTAAAGATGAAAAGCAATAGACCGGTTTGCTGTATTATCCCCGGTAATGAGAACTCTACACCCTGAGAAAACATAATGTAGCCATAGAACATAGCCACAAAAATTACAGCTGAAGAATCGAGCGACAGGCCTTTATAGGAAATCTTACCCATACTTATACCTATACCGATTATAATGAATAAGGCTACATAGTCTATGCTCAGGAAGTCGAGGAGTGAAGACATTATAAAATCTTTTTTATTATTTTCAAGTACTTAAAAAACCATTCAAGTGTGGTTTTTTCAGAACAAATTTTAAGCTGCAAATATCCGCTATTCAAAAACAATATTATAAGCCGACTTCATAAAATTCACGGTCCTAAAAGGAGTTTTTTTGAGTTAGGGATTCTGTCATTATAACCTTCCCGTATTCCGGCAACAGCAAATGTTAAGTATTTTATTTAGAGAAACTTCAAAAGACCCTACCTTCCTCATTTTTTCTTTATATTAGCACCTGTTAAATTCCCGTTAAAAAGCACTTTGGCATAATTATTCCATAACCTGTACGGGTACAACTATGAAACACCTTCATGAAAAATATTAAAATCCTACTTTTTTCGGCATCGATCCTTTTGTTTTCCTGCAGTACGGACTCCAACGATGATCCTTCAGACGGAAAGTCTGCAACGGCGTCCAGCTGTGTAATGGAATTAGCTGATCCCAACTGTACCATAGCCTTTCTTGAAGCCAAGGATGGGGAGTGGACAAAGATCTTCAAGTCTGGAGAAAATGCCAACCCTTTATTTTTATATGCCAACGGAGAAACAGGAAACCCTCTTGGCACCGTTACCCTGAGCATGAATAACGGAATTCCTCAAGTCAGGATCAACGATTCTGATCTGGATGATGTTCTGGTTCGGATTTCTCAGGATGAAGCAGGGGTAAAATCTGAATGCAAAGTAGTCGAGAATATACCTGAACCTGCCAGTGAAGATGCTCCCGATGTTGATATTAAATTTTCGAAGACTTATACTTTCCCTCTATACCTGCAGGTGGAGGCTAATGTGTGTCCTTAATCAAACAGCAAATCATTAATCAGAATGAAATATCGAAATATCCTATACATCCTACCCCTCCTAACCTTCTTTGGAGCCTGTACGACAGATTCCGTTGAGGAAGGAAATAATCTTACTAATTCAACTGAAGAATCTGTAATATTTCAGGATGATCCCGAGCAGGCCAATTTAGAAACAGGAACTGTTGCCGATGTTTATTACGCAGGGATGAAAGTGCCTGTTGAACTCTACAATGATACTTATATTTATCAGGGTGATATCCTGCTTCCTGAAAACCTTGTAAGCGAAACACCTCAGAAACTTGTGTATGAAAAGTGGGAAACCCCTTCCACTGATAAGAGCGTAGGCCGAACCTCAGCCAGATGGCCTAATAATACTGTGTTTTATGCTATTGATCCGTCTCTGAGCAACAAGGACAGGGTTTATGATGCTATTGAACATTGGGTGGAAAACACCAACATTCAGTTTGTACAACGAACCACCCAGACCAACTATATTTATTTTGTGGGAGGGGACGGATGTTCTTCCTATGTTGGAATGAAAGGTGGAAAACAAGAGATTACTCTTGCAGGTGGCTGTTCCACAGGGAACACTATTCACGAAATAGGGCATGCTATAGGATTATGGCATGAACAAAGCCGGGCAGACCGCGATAGATATATTACTATTCTTTTCGATAACATTGAACCTGATAAAGTTCACAACTTCGACACATACGCCGATCAATTTATGGATGGTGCAGAGTATACAGCAGTTCTGGACTTCAATTCTATTATGATGTATAGCTCGTATGCGTTCTCCAAAAATGGACAACCTACTATTGTAAATAAGGACGGTAGTACGTATAATACTCAAAGAGATCGACTTTCACCGGGAGATATATTCGGTATTGACACTATGTACTCTTACAAGACTTATGAAGAGCTCTATTCTAATGGAAGGTATTATACGCTTAATGGACTCATGGTCTACCGCATGCATGACAGGTGGTATTACTATAGTTCCAGCGGGTGGCGGGAAGTAGTATACACGAACGAAGCATGGTTCTTTGCTGATTAACTATAAAAATGGCCCGGAAAATTCCGGGCCATTTTTTTATTTTAGAAGTCTCTTATCTTAAGTAAGAACAGGAGACTCTTGCTCCTTAGTTTCCAGCTCAGCTTTTCTAATTCTCTTCATTTCTTTCCACATTAGACCCGAAATTAAGAACGCCACAGCTAACAGCCCGGCAAAGAAATACAGGGTTCCATTATAGCTGCTGGTCATATTTCTACTCCAGGCAGCAAATAAGGGTCCTGCCATACCTGCCGCCGCCCAGGCAGTTAAAATATATCCGTGGATGGCACCGAGTTCTTTAGTTCCAAATACATCTCCTATATAAGCCGGAATGGTTGCAAATCCCCCACCATAACAGGAAAGAATAAGGAATATTAAAATTTGGAATAAAAGGGCGTTTCCTACTGTGGGTAACAGGAAGAACGCTACTATCTGGATAGCAAAGAACATAGCATACATCATAGGTCGTCCAATGATATCAGAAAAAGAAGCCCAACCAATTCGGCCGACACCGTTAAAAAGTCCCATTATTCCAACCATAGTAGCTGCCGCAACTACACTCATTCCGGCATATTCCTGCGCCATTGGGGATGCTACCGAAATAATTGCAATTCCACATGAGATATTAATGAACAACATAAGCCACAGGTACCAGAAGCGTCTGGTCTTGACAGCTTCATTAGCTGTAAGTTGTGAAAGGTCCTTTTTTACTGCACTTTTTCCAGCCTTAACTCCTTCCTTAAAACCTTCAGGCATCCAACCTTTTGGTGGAGGTGCCAAATAAAGTGAAGATGCAAAAATCAGTACAAAATAGATACTCCCCATTATAAAAAAGGTATTCGCAATACCCACTGCATCGATTAGATAGACAATTACCGGACTACTAATCAAAGCCGCAAAACCAAACCCCATGATGGCCAAACCTGTTGCGAGTCCACGCTTATCGGGAAACCATTTTACTAAGGTCGAAACCGGGGTGATATAACCTAACCCTAAACCTATACCTCCAAATATTCCATAGAACAAGTATAAGAGGTAAATAGACTCCAGATATATTGCTATTCCCGATCCTGCGATACCAACACCAAAAAAGATCGCGGCGAGCAGTCCAGACCTTCTCGGTCCTTTCTTTTCAAGGTAGTGACCAAGAAAAGCTGCCGAAACTCCCAAAAAGAATATGGCAAGGCTAAAGGTAAATTGCGTCTCTGCAAGTTCCCAGCCAAATTTTTGAATTAGAGGTTTTGTGTAAACGCTCCATGCATATACAGAACCAATAGAAATGTGAATGCCTACTGCTGAAGCCGCAATAAGCCACCTGTTTTTTAGTTTTTCTCTTTTTTCCATCTTCTTAAATCAATTAAGGGAACGAATATAAAACAGAGAAAAAGGTCAAAAAATGATGAGTATCACTTTAAATGAAAGCAACGAAAAAGGTTTTATTTAATCGGGAGCTCCCCTTTTCATCACTTCAGTATCAAAGGAAGTACTTCCTGCGGAATGATCTTTAACATTGGCTTTTCCATCGCCGATGATGTAGGCTGCCAGTGGTATAACTAATCCTGAAATCACCATTAAATAAAGCCCGTATTCGACCGTGGTAAGACCGCTATCCAGGTCAATTATTTGCCAAATCCCAATTCCGGCGGCAATGAGACTTGCCAGAAGCGCTATGTATAATTTTACTCCTTTTAGTAATCGGGAAGTTTGGCCCAAAAATGAAATTACAAAAGGAATAATAAACAAGGCCAGGGTGAGCCATCCGGTATATTCGGTTCCTATCTGGTGTCCCAAAATTGGAATTTTCACCCACGGCATAAAGCTGCTCGCCACTCCTAAACAAGCTAATAATATAATTGCTATTCTTTGATCACACATAAGACTTCATTTTCCAGACCATAAGTTAAGAACAAATTCTAAAAGTTCCTTTTTATTGAAAAAATATTCAGGTACTACTTTTAATAATTATAAGCTTTGAGGAAGAAAATGTTTTCAAACAAATCCAGGTGATTAAAGGCAGGACGCTGACTTGATAAAGAAAAGAGTAAAGGCTCCAGAGGCCTCTAAGGGAATTCTCTGTATGACTTATAAGCAGTTGTTCGCCTAAGGGGCCCTGAGAAAAAATAACAATGCTCAAAAGGTTCCACCCAAAATGAAGTCCTATAGGTAAGTAAAGTGATCCGGTTTCTGTATAGGCATAGGCAAAAACATAACCACTTACCCCGGTAAGAAGGAAAACATAGATCATTTGCACAATATCTCCGAAGATGTTATAGGAGAACCAATGAAAGATGCCAAAAACAATTGCAGATAACCACATGGCATTTCTTTTTCCAAGTATATGGATCGCCATATACAGTAATGCCCCTCGAAAGACGAATTCTTCAAAAAGAACAGATCGCAGAGCCCACCAGGAACCGTTTAAAAAACTGTAGAAATTATAATTTCTGTTTACCTCTACCCGAGCCTCCAGTATTTCCAGGAGAGAAAAGAAATAGATTGTAGCAAATAAGGCGGCCAATACAAATCCAGATAAGAATTGAATACTCCTCTTGCCGGTGGGAAGTAAACCTAGCACTTCTATGTTTTTTCCGTAGATTTTTAAAAGTATCCAGGAGACCAATACGACTACAAATGAACCTAACATTTTTTCATTTTTTACAGGTCAAACTTAGGACAATTTAAAGTGAATTTCAGACGAAAATTTCAGTGGCATTTATGACTTCTAGAAGTGTCATATTGATTGGAAGCCTTGAAAATGCTATAAATGACTGAAAATTATAAATAGTCTTATTTTTACCACAAAGTAGTATAGAATGTGGAATGGCGTATAAATGTCATATCCATAAAAACCAAAAAAACTGCTTATGGGTTCTAAAAAAGAAAGACTGGCAGCAATTGTAAAGCAGAAACGTCTGGCCAAAGGTATTACCCAAACCGAACTTTCTGATAGTGCCGGGATCAGTTTACGTTCTGTACAGCGAATAGAAAAAGCAGAAGTCTTTCCGCGTGGTTACACAATAGAAGTACTGGCAAAAGCACTTGACTTTTCTATAAAGGATTTAGAGCAGGAGGAATCGCCTGCTGCTGAAAAATCAGGATCAGCAAGGCCTAAAAAAATAATCCTTTCCCTGGGCAGCGGGATAATCATCCTTCTCCTTGCAATGGCTTTTCTCTCGCAAAGTCGTTCTTTTCCGGAGAACAGTTTTGAACTTTTTAATTTTTGGACCGCAGTAGTACTTTTAATCAGCGTAACCCAGTGGATGATTTGGAGAAAGTAAGTTTCTGATATTCAATTCAAAATTCTCGTTTTCAAAAGGTGAATTGCCGGAAATAAAAAAAGCTCTTCATTTCTGAAGAGCTTTTAGTGCGGGCGAAAGGACTCGAACCTTCACACCGTGAGGCACTAGATCCTAAGTCTAGCGTGTCTACCAATTCCACCACGCCCGCGTTGGTATTTTCAATATGTTGCTTTCACTAAGCGGATGCAAATATAAGCATTAGTTTCAATCTGCAAACACTACACAGAAAAATTTTAATGGAAAAATCAACTTTTCCGAAGGAATAGGAAAGCTTCGGAATTTCTGACATTGTTCAGAAGATCAGCTTCCCGGAATAGACTATTCTGATAGAAAGGATTTTCCTGAGTTCTCCATAACTTCTGCCATGCCCGAACTTATATCTCACACCTAATTTTTATACCTTTAGGCAACTAAAAATACCTGTTATGCAAGACACCAAACAATATGTAGAAGAAAATAAACAACGGTTTATTGACGAACTTATTGAATTACTGAAGATTCCATCCATTAGTGCCGATTCCTCCTATAAAAAAGATATGCTAAGAACGGCTGAAGCAGTAAAAGAAAGTCTGCTGAAAGCCGGTTGTGACAAGGCAGAGATTACTGAAACCCCCGGTCATCCGGTGGTATATGGTGAAAAGATCATCGATCCTGAACTGCCGACTGTCCTGGTCTATGGCCATTACGATGTACAACCTCCTGATCCTGTTAATTTATGGGATAGCCCTCCTTTTGAACCGGTTATCAAAGAGACCAAAACTCATCCCGAAGGCGCAATTTATGCCCGTGGTGCCTGCGACGATAAAGGCCAAATGTACATGCACGTCAAAGCACTGGAGTACATGACCAAAAATGGAGAACTACCCTGTAATGTAAAGTTCATGATCGAGGGCGAAGAAGAAGTGGGTAGCGAAAATCTTGGTTGGTTTATAGAAAACAACAAAGAAAAACTTAAAAATGATGTGATCCTTATAAGCGATACAGGAATGATCGCCAAAGATGCTCCTTCCATTACCACCGGGCTACGCGGCTTGAGCTATATGGAGGTAGAGGTTACAGGACCTAACCGGGATCTTCACAGTGGGATCTACGGCGGCGCCGTTGGTAATCCCATCAATATCCTGTGCAATATGATCGCTTCTTTGCAGGATGAAAACAACCATATTACCATTCCCGGTTTTTATGACAAAGTGAGAACATATTCGGACAAGGAGCGGGCAAAAATGGCCGAAGCTCCCTTCGATCTGAAAGCTTACAAGGAAAAACTTAACATTGAAGAAGTGGAAGGAGAAGCAGGTTTTTCTACTTTGGAAAGAGCTTCTATTAGGCCAACTCTTGATGTAAATGGTATATGGGGTGGTTATACAGGAGAAGGCGCCAAAACGGTTCTTCCTTCAAAGGCTTATGCCAAGATCTCCATGCGCCTGGTACCAGATCAGGACTGGAAAGAGATCAGCGCGTTGTTCAAAGCACATTTTGAAAAGATTGCACCCAAAAGCGTGAAGGTGAAAGTAAACACTCATCATGGAGGGCAGGCATACGTTACTCCAATTGACACCCTGGAATATCAGGCTGCCAATGATGCTTACAAGGAAGCCTTCGGAAAAGAACCTATTCCGCAGCACAGCGGCGGAAGCATTCCTATAGTTGCTCTTTTTGAAAAGGAACTGGAAAGCAAGACCATTCTAATGGGCTTCGGACTAGATACGGATGCGATACACTCTCCAAATGAACACTTCGGAATTTGGAATTACCTGAAGGGCATTGAGACCATTCCGCTGTTCTACAAGCATTTTACAAAACTGAAGCAGGCGGAAAAGTAGGACAGATACGGCACGGATTGTAAATCTGCGCCTTCTTAATAGTCAAACCTGCAAGGTCGAAGTTTAAGGTTCAAAAACCTTATCGGACAAGGCATTTAAAGGGTTTTTTAAGACAGACCTCACAGGTTTCAAAAACCTGTGAGGTCTATTTTTTTGATTCTATGTTTGTAGAATTAAATATTTATTCTACATTTGTAGAGAACAATCTAATGTTGTAGAACAAATGCAATTAACTAAAGCCGAAGAGCAACTCATGCAGATCCTCTGGAAAAAGGAAAAAGCGTTTATGAAAGATCTTATTGACGCTTATCCCAAACCAAAACCTGCTCAAACCACTGTAGCCACTTTACTAAAGCGGATGCAGGATAAGAATTTTGTTGACTACAAACAGTTTGGAAGGTCCAGGGAATATTTTCCGCTGGTAAAGAAGAAAGATTATTTCTCACGTCAGGTAAATGGAATGATCAAGAATTTCTTCAATGATTCGGCCACTCAATTCGCTTCTTTTTTTACGAAGGAGACTAACCTCAGCAAGGAGGAACTGGAAGACTTGAGAAACCTCATTGACGAGGAAATTAAAAGCAAATAGTTATGGAATTCTATTTCTTAAAATCTGCTGCGTGTCTTGCACTTCTACTGGGCTTCTATAAGCTGCTCCTGGAACCGGAAGATATGCACGTTTTTAAAAGATTCTACTTGCTTGCTTCAGTTCTTGTTTCGGCTTTGATCCCATTGATCACTTTTACTGAATATGTGGAAATATCCCCTGTTTCAGGTGTCAAAAATGTCATTTTTACCTGGGATTCTGTTGCTGCGGAACCTCAATTCACCTGGCTCCCTTTTCTCCTTTGGGGAATTTATATTGCCGGCGTAGTTTTCTTCAGTGCGATCTTTCTCCGGAATTTTTCAGAACTCATTCAGAAGATTAAAAAGAATCCCAAGGTGCCACAAAGTAAAGCGATAGATGTCCTGCTTCCGGAAGACCTGCCTCCACATACATTTTGGAGCTACATATTTCTGAATAAAGAACGCTACAACAAGAAGGAGATTCCGCAGGAGGTTTATGAACACGAACAGGCTCATGCCGTGCAAAAACACAGTATAGATGTGCTGCTGATGGAAATACTTCAGATCATTTTCTGGTTCTATCCTGTGGTGTACCTTTTAAAACAGGCAGTAAAACTCAATCACGAATTCCTCGCAGATAGTGCAGTCCTCAAAAAGGGGATAAACCGGTCTACTTATCAGCACACCCTGCTTTCATTTTCTGCGGGTAATCTGCATAGCAGCCTTGTTAATCCCATCAGTTATAATTCCATTAAAAAAAGATTTAAAGTCATGAAAACACACACATCAAACAAAGCTGTTCTCCTAAGGGCTTTCCTTCTGAGTCCCCTCCTGCTGGGCCTTATCTACGGATTCAGTAGCACAAAAATCATAGAAAAACCTGCCAGCAACACGCCGCACATTACCAAAATGATCCTTCCGACACAGGAAAAAGCTACTCCTGAAATGGTCAAAGAATACAATGAACTGGCAAAAAAAGTTGCAGACTACAATAAGAAATCAGATAATGGTAAAATTTCACCCAAAGATGCTCCTCCAATCAAACAAAGTGAAATTGAGCGAATGAGATATATCTTTAGTCTGATGACTCAGGAGCAGAAAGAGAGTGCAGAGCCTTTACCGGGATACTATCCACCCCCACCCCCACCATCAAGCTCTACAGAACAACGAAGAGCAGAAATGGAGGAGAAAAGAGTTGAAATAGAACGTAAAAAGGAAGTGTTGCGGGAAGAACGCAAGGCCGAAAGAAAGGAAAGAGAGCTGGAAAGAGTAGAAAGAAGAGAGGTGGCGATCGAAAGAAAAGCTGAAAGGAGAGAACGGGCAATACAACGTGAAAAAAGACTGCATTTACAAAAGCAGCGGCAGGGAGATAATCCACCCCCGCCTCCGGCACCACCTACTCCACCCGTACCTCAAACAGGAAACGTTCCTTCGCCACCACCACCACCACCAAGTCCTGAAAACATGGGTATTCCTTCTCCACCGCCACCACCACCTTCTCCTGAGGAAGCTGTACAGGGATGGATCGAAGAGGGCGCAGTTTTCTTTGTTAACGGGAAAAAAGTTTCCGGTGAAAGGGCGCTCGAATTTGTAAAGGATGATGACAACAGGAATCTTAATATTCGGGTAGAAGAAAGTGATTCCGGAAAGATCGTAAGACTTTCAGACAATAAAAAATAAACAGGTTTGGCAGGTCTTAAGATCCTGTGAAGGCTATAAACACTACAAAGGCGCAGAAAATCTGCGCCTTTGTATTTATACCTTTTTCACAAATTTAGTGAGAATGACGATCTGCTGTCCTTCCACTTTCCCTTCTATTTGTTCAGGATTGTCGTGCACCAAAGAAACTCTTCTTACTGCAGTACCTCTTTTTGCTACGAGACTGGAACCTTTCACATTCAGATCTTTTATCAGGACCACTGTATCTCCTGACTCGATGGTTACCCCGTTGCTATCTTTATGAACAACACCTCCCGAACTTTCAGTAGAGGTCTGCCCCGCTTTTGCCCAGGCCAGTAATTCCTCATCCATATACATCATGTCCAGTAGGTCCTGAGGCCAGCCTTCCCCACGAAGCCTGTTCAACATTCGCCACGCCATTACCTGCACGGCAGGAACTGTGCTCCACATACTGTCATTCAAACAACGCCAGTGGTTAGCTTCTACTTTTTCAGGATCTTCAATTTGTTCTTTGCAGTTTCCGCAGATCAATATGTCATTTTCAGTATTTGCAGGAGAATCGGGCACTTCAAATACCTGTAGATCTTCTTTGGAACCACATAATTCACACTGCGATCCGCTTCGTTGGAATAACTCTTGTTCCAGGCTCATTGTTCAAATTTTATTGTGCCGCAAAGGTAGTTCTTTTCTTCTGCTGAACCACGGCACGGATCACAGTGCTTTTCTTCTGCAGAACCACGTCACGGATCACAGATCCGCGACAGCTTTGTTTACTTATTAGCTAGCGCGGATTTGCAATCCGCGCTGAGTTATATAAAAAAATTGAAAAAACGTCACGGATCACGGATCAAAAAAACGTCACGGATCACAGATCCGCGCCGGCTTAAACTCTTTCAAAAATCGAGAAGCACCACCTCCAGATCTCCTTTTTGTCCTGTGTAGTCACGTGCAGAGCTGTACAGGTAATCCTCCGGTTTTGCCACGATTCTTTCCTTCACCGGATTATTGTGGGTGTAGTTTAATTTTTGCAGAATAAATTTTTGAGAGAACAATTGTTCGGCATGATAACCATCCTGCCATACTTTGTATTTCTGATTTCTCTTCAGACGGTAACAGGCATCTTCAAAATATTTCAGCATCCATTCACGACGACTTTCCGGTTCTACGAGCTTTATAACTTCTTTTGAAGTAAACTTTTTAAAGTCACGCATGATCTCAGGAAGAGTAATTTCTCCTACTGCTTTACACAGCATGTGAAAATGGTTGGACATTATGCAATAAGCATAAATCTCCAATCCTTTTTCTTTTTGACAAAATTGGAGATTTTTGATCAGCATATCTTTTTGATAAGGCCGTGTAAATACATCCACCCACCCCACAGTAGTTAGCGTTACAAAATAACCTACATCAGGTTCTGTGGCTTTGTATTTTGTAGACATACAACAAGATAGTATTAATTCACGTCACGGATCAAGAATGAAAAAAGAACACGTCACGTCACAGTGCTTTTCTTCTGCAGAACTACGTCACGGATCAAAGATCCGCGACAGCTGTGATTCGTTAGCCCGGATTTACAATCCGTGCTGAGTTCTCAAAAATAATTATAAAAAGGAAGGAAAAGGTCACAGAACGCAGTGCTTTTCTGCTGCAGAACTACGTCACGGATCGCAGATCCGCGACAGCCTGATAGTCAGCGCAGATTTCCAATCCGTGCTGAGTTCTCAAAAAATAAATATAAAGAGAAAAAAACATCAAATAGCGTAGATCTAAAAAAGAAACCTCACGAATCACCTGCTTTTCTTCTGCAGAACCACATCACGGATCGCAGATCCGCGACAGCATTGTAGTGCAGGTTTGACAGCGCGGATTTACAATCCGTGCTGAGTCTAAAAAAAATGAAAAAACGTCACGGATCGCAGATCCGCGACAGCTGTGATTCGTTAGCGCGGATTTGCAATCCGAGCTGAGTTTTCTGTCAAAAATAATTTGTAAAACCTTCCTTATTTCAAACTCTTCTCAATGTATGCATTCACTCTCTCCTCCAAAATTGGAAGTGTCACGGTACCCTGCTCCAAAATCACTTCATGAAAATCGCGGATGTTGAAGTCGGGACCTAAGGCCTCTTCAGCTTTTTTTCGCAATTCCTGTATCTTCATTTCTCCAATTTTATAAGACACTGCCTGTCCCGGCCAGGAGATGTAGCGATCAACTTCGGTATTGATATTATGTAGGGATAGTGCTGTATTTTCCTTCAGGAAATTCACTGCCTGTTCCCGGGTCCAGCCAAGGGCGTGAATTCCGGTATCAACAACCAACCTTCCGGCGCGCCATTGCTCATAGGTTAGTTTTCCGAAGCGCTCATAAGGAGTCGTATATATTCCCATCTCTTCAGCTAAAGACTCCGAATACAAGCCCCAGCCTTCTCCATACGCAGAGAGATACATGTTCCTGCGAAATTCCGGAATACTGTCTCCCATTTCTTTGTTGAGTGCTCCCTGCAGGTGGTGCCCGGGTACTGCTTCATGGGCGGTTAATGACGGCAGCACATACAGGGGCCTGTTTGCAAGATTATAGGTATTCACCCAATAGTAGCCGGGCTCGGTGTCTTCAGAAGAACCCACATATCTTCCGGTAGTGTACTTAGGCGCAATGGCATCGGGAACCGGCGCTACCCCATAAGGCTGTCTCGGCAACTTCTTAAAATACTTTGGCAACTGGGCATCAATTCGCTTGGCAATATCTCTGGCTTCCTTCAGCAATTCTTCAGGGGTTTCCGCATAAAACTGTTTGTCTGTGCGAAGGAATTGAATAAAATCTTCAAAACTCCCTTCAAAACCCACTTCTGCAATGATCTTTTTCATTTCACCTTTGATCCTTGCCACTTCTTTTAATCCCATCTCATGGATCTCCTCTGCGGAAAGATCCAGTGTGGTATAATAGTTCAGCCGATTTTGATAATACTCCCGGCCATTCGGAATTTCTGAAACCCCGATCTTTTCCCGTGCCGCCGGAAGGTATTCCGTCTCAAAGAAATGTTTTATCCTGCGAAACTGCGGAACCACCTTCTCTGAAATGGCTTTTTCCGCCGCCTTTAAAACCGAATCTTTTTGCTTTGCAGTCAGTGTCTTCGGGAGATCCAAAAATGGGGAATAATAATAGCTTTTTTCAGGGTCCTCGACGATCTGATCGTTGTAAGTAGCCTCATACCCTTCAAAAATGATCTTTGGTTGAACGATGCCTTTTTCAATGCCTTTTCTCAGTAGCTTTAAATGTTGATCCACATATTCAGGAACTGCATTGAGTTTATTGAGATAGCTCCTCACCTGCCTGTAATTGGTAAGGTCTCTTACCTGATATGGCAAGCTCACATGGAATCCGGCATCAGAAAGTAACGGATTGAGATAAGCTTCGTATTCATAGAAATCAATATCCTCCTGCAACTGGAACTTCAAAAGTTCAAGAGAGATCTTTTCAGTTTCAGAAAGAGTTGCAGGATCTATAGCTTTCAGTTCTTCCAGAGATTTCCGGGCAAAATCAGCTCCGGACTTATATACTTCCTCAGAAAATAACCCCAGCGGATGTTGCTGCCGGTCATATGCTTCGTAATCCTGCACTTTTTTAATGACCGAATCCAATTTTGCGGAAGCTTCCTGAGCCGACAACTGCGGAACGATCAATAAAAAGAAGAGAGTAAACAGTTTTAAAATTGATCTCATAAGATTTAATTTATGTCTAATTTCCTTTGATCCTTTCCCAAAGATCGGATAATATTTTCTTTGCATTATCGGGTCTTTTTTCAACTTCTTCGGCCCGTATAGTATCTCCTTCCGGAATTAAGCGATAGCTAAAAGCAAAATTCGAATCGGGATCTGAAGGATTTAGCCTTCCGAAGCGCAGGTCATTAAAATATAAGACTCCGTCTTTTTCGCTGATGGTATACCAGCCTTTAGAAATGTCGATAAGGCGCTGCACATTTTTGTCATTTTTGAGCCTTCCCAAATAATCGTGATTCTTTGGCACCACCTCAAACCGGATCATTTCCTCATCAAAAAAAGAATAATAGCCTAACAGGTAGGCATCATCTGCTTCCACATTTGCAGACCACAGAACAGTATTGAATGGCGAAGGCCTGGTATCGATACGATTGTAAAAGATCGCCTGCCGCTCCAGGCTGTGAACAAAATTGTTGCCGGCATTGGCTTTCAAGATGAGCCCCAGCACTAAATACCCGCTGCTAATGAGGAGCCCCAGCCTGTTATATCTGCTTCGTTTCTCACTTCCTCTTTTCTGCCGCATGGCGAGTATCAAAAAGATTAAAAACGGCACGGTGTAGAGAGGATCAATCACAAAGACACTTTTAAAGGCGAGGCGAATGTCCAGGGGCCAGAACAACTGCGTGCCCCAGGTGGTGAAGGAATCCAGAATGGGATGGGTAAAGAGACCCCAGAACATGAGTAAGGACCAGTCTTTCCATCCTACACCTGTTTTCCGTTCGATCTTTGAGATCAGATATCCAAAAACAGGAGAAGCCAAAGCTGCGAAAACTATGGAATGAGAAAAACCCCGGTGCACCTCAATAGCCGTTATGGTATCGGTAAATTGTGTAGCCAGTGCGTCAAGATCGGGGATGGTTCCTGCAATGGCTCCGTACAGCATGGCTTTATTCCCAACTTTGCGGCCGAGAACCGCTTCCCCCACGGCAGCACCAAGAACAATTTGAGTTAAGCTATCCATGCTCTAGAAATTTCATTAATCAATTTTTCATTCTCCGGCAGAAATACAAGAGTCCCTTCCACCTCATAATACCTCAAAAGTTTTGGAAATCTGTGAGGTCTCCTCTTACTTTTCTCTAACCTCTATCCACTATTTAATCGACAATTTCCATCTTTTTCAAAAGAAAGGATGCATTCATGTTCTGACAAACTCCCTTCTTAAAGCGATAATCAAAGTTTAGTTCATCATCAATGATCTCGGCATCAAAATAATAATTTTTCACCTGTGGTAATTCATCGGTGACCTCACAAAGGCTCAAATCATGAGTTGCGATAATTCCGGTGGATCTCGACCTCACCAGCTTCTCGATAAATTTTCGGGAACCAATAGCTTTATCTGTGCTGTTCGTGCCTTTAAGGATCTCATCGAGAATGATAAAATATTTTTCTGTGCGTATTTCATCCACCACATATTTCAGCCGCTTCAGTTCAGAAAAGAAATAGGATTCATCGTTGGACAACGAATCGGTAGTTCGCATGCTGGTGATTAGTTTTATTGGGGAGTAACTGCAACTGCTGGCACAAACGGGAAGGCCTATGTTGGCCATGAGGATCTGTAAACTTACAGTTCTCAAAAAGGTACTTTTGCCGGCCATATTCGCACCGGTTATGATATAGAATTCTTCACTGTCAATATCGAAGTCATTGTCTACTCTCTTTTCAGGATCCAAAAGCGGATGCCCTAATTGTTCTGCTTTAATAACCGTAGCATCATATACCAGCTGCGGAAAAACATAACCCGGATGATTGAAGGCGAAATTCCCCAACGAATTATAGGCATCGAAAAACTCGATCGTTCGGAACCATTTTTCAACCTCTGCGGAATTGGAACTAATCCATTTCTCAAGCCGATATGCCTGCCTTAGATCCCAAAGCAGGAATCCATTTCCGAAAATTCCGAAGATCATATTATTCCGCTGGTCCAGGGCATCTATGGCTTTAGAGAACTCTTTGAGGGTGGCCGAAGCTTTTTTTGTCGGGGAGTAGATCTGCTCCTTCTTTGCCTTTAATAATTCCGAAGAAAATTCGGTTTTTTCGATCTGGTCCAGCAACTGATAGTATTGATGAAAGGTATCCTGCACCTTGCTGACGCTTGTAGACAGAAGATTTACTTTTTTAACGTATATCCCTGTAATGAACAAGCCCGCAAAGAACCATAGCCCCAACTCAATTCCTCCAATAAAGTCAAAATAAAAAGCTGCAATTGCCAACCCAGAAATAGCTGAGAAAACTATCGGTAGCCAACCCATGAACTTCGGAACAAAAGGCTTGTAATTACTCAACCAGTTCAGAATTGTTCCGGTGCGGGTTTCGGTCTTCACCAGGGCAGAGAGGGCAGAAAAATTCTGCCGCCATTCAGCTTTTTTAGATAGTTCCCGAACCGCCTCCTGCTTAAGTTCCACATTGGTAATATTGTTGGACAGCAGAATTGTTGCCAGTTTCCTTTTTCCTTCGAGCAGGGAAGTTCGGTTGAGGTATTGAAAAAAGGAAGAGCTTCCAAAAAGATCAATATCCTGACTAAAAGGGTGTAAGGGATCTTCAAATTCGGCGCCGGTTGGAAGGTCTGCGAAATCCCTTTTCAGAACTTTTAGTTCCGTTTGATTGATCTTTAGCAATTCCTTTATTCTATCTCGCTTATAGGCGAGATCGGTGTGCCGGGAGACCAGGTAAAGAAAGGCTGCAATTCCTAACACAAGAACTGCTGTGATAACACTACTGTTTCCGAAGTAATAATAAATCAGGAAAGCCACTAATAAAAAAACTGTTACCCGCAAAAGGCTTGAAATTGCAAGCGTGCGGGAAGCTTTTTTTAGTTCGGCTTCATATTTAGTTGTTTCAGATATATAAAACTCTTTGGGATCTTTCATTCGCTTTTTAAATTTTCCAGCTCCTGCTGCTGTTTCTTGGTAAGGCCCGATACCACCAGGTCATAAGAATGATCAATGAGCTCCCGCACCAGGTCCCCCGGCAACTCCCCGGCATGAACAGAATTCCAGTGTTTCTTACTCATGTGATAGGCACCGGTGATCCTGCCGTCATATTCCTCCCGCAGTTCAATAGCTCTTTCCGGATCACACTTTAGGGCGATCTGAAAAGGAATATGTTCCAGGCCGCACAGCGCAAACATCTTACCCATCACCTTAAATACGAGGGTCTCTTCATCAAAGGGAAATTCTTCTGTCACTCCTTTTTTGGAGAGACAGTACATTCTAAATTCCTCGACATTCATACCTTTTGGTTTTAGCTATTTCCCAAAGATAGGAAGAAGTTAAGAGCAAGGCATCACTGCGGACTTTTCTCCTGAAAGCCTACTTTTGAAGGTTTCCCTATTTCTCCCAGGTGCGTGAATTTAAATCCGCTCTCATACTTTAGACCATAACCCAGCAGCCTGTCAAAAGCGGCATGTGAGAAAATGATCACTCCAATAATCTGGAGTAAATGGCTGGCAAAGAAAAATCCGGCGAGGTAGATCATGATCGCCAGGCCTTTGTGGTGAAGCAGATTGTAGAAAAATGCACCTGCTCTATTTCCAAAAGCATATCCTATCATCCCGATGTCGGGTGCAAGAAAAAACACGGGAAACACCCACCAGGCATATTTAGTGAAGCCAAACACGTAGATTCCAAGGAGGAGCATCGCTACCTCTTCGAGCTTTAGGGTCCGTTTCATAGGTTTTCAATTTTGTAAAGCACCGGTTTGGAGGGAGCCGCATCATTTTCAAAGGAGGCAGGCTGAAGGCTCAAAAAATAACAGCCGTCTTCCACTTTTGCAGGTACATAAATAAGTTCGGTAATGGTAGCTTCAAAACGCACATTTTTGGGGTAGTTCCAAAATGCCTTATGGGCCAGTAATTTCCCTCCATCTTTTTCTTTATCTACTGAAGGCAGATCGATCAACAGGTGCTCGATCCCGCATTCACGCAGGTATTTTGCAGCGTCTTCTGTCAGGTAAGGCCAGTTGGTATTAGAATACTTTTTGCTGCGTTTGGCTACGGTATTGGGAAGGGTTCTTATAATAAAAGCTTCGGCTTCTCCGGGTTCAAGTAAGCTCTCAAGTTGCTCTTTTGTAATGACCTCATCGCCGTCCATTTTCTGCGGACTCACCGATACCAGTTTGGCAAAAAAGAAGAATTTTTTGAGCGTAGCGTTTATGCTATAGAATTCCGGGGTAATGTGGCCCACACATTCGGTATGGGTAATATGCCCGTGCGGATTGAAATATATATTATTGAAATTGACAGAAGCACCTTTGCTCACCTGGGCTACCCAGTTCCCTTCTTTAACAGGTTCTATCTTTGGTGATTTGAGATACCAGGCAATCACGTTCTTATCGTCGCCTCTCAAACTAAGAGAAATGTCCAGAGGCCTGGCCAGATCGATCTTGAAATTTTCTTGGTTATATTCTACTCGTGCGAGCATGGCCGCTTTCTGCTAATTTTGCTCCAAATCTACCAAAAACAAATCGGCTGCAATGCCATCACTCAGGAATTTCCCTTTTTTGGATACTTTTATCCGGCCTTCCTGCTGCACAAGGAGTCCCTTAGCTATCAGGTTTTCAGCCTCATTTAATAAATAATCTTTCACTTCTTTACCAAATTCACTTTCTACCTCAGCAACAGAAATTCCCCATTTTGTGCGGAGCCTGGTCATTACATATTCATTATAGCGATCTGTCAAACTGAGTTCTTCAGTTTCCATCGGAAGGTTTCCTTGCTCGATAGCTTTAATATAAAGCGAATTATTATTGATGTTCCACTTTCGGGATTTACCGTCATAAGAATGCGCCGAAGGGCCAATTCCAAGGTATGGCTTACCAAACCAATAGGCGGTGTTGTTCCGGGAGAAATAACCGGTCTTTCCGAAGTTCGAAAATTCATAGTTATCAAAGCCGGCTGCTTCCAGCATTTCGATCATTATTTCGTACTGCTGCCGTGCCTGCTCTTCCTCCACCGGTGCGATTTTTCCTTTTTGGATCATGCTTTTTAACGCCGTTCTCGGCTCTACAGTCAAAGCATAGCTGGAAATATGCGGCACCCCAAGGTCAATGGCAGTTTGCAGATTCTCCTTCCAGCGTTCATTGCTCATTCCCGGAATTCCGTAGATGAGATCAATGGAAATATTGTCAAAAAACTCCTTTGCCGTTTTGATGGACCTCAAAGCTTCTTTTTCGTTATGAGCACGGTTCATCAGTTTCAGGTCATCTTCAAAAAAAGACTGTACTCCAATACTCAACCGGTTGATAGGTGAAGCTCCTAATGTTTTCAATTTCTCTTCGGAAAGATCATCAGGGTTAGCTTCCAGGGTGATCTCCGCATCTTTGGCAACAGAGTATTCAACATAGATCTTTTTAAAAATGCTGGCAAGTTCTTCAGCAGTGAGCAAAGACGGCGTTCCCCCACCAAAATAGATAGTCTCCACCTGCTCTTCAATCTCCCCCTTCCGGAGTTCCAGTTCCTTCAGAATAGCATTGACCATAGCAGGCCTCTTCTTTACGGAAGTGGAGAAGTGAAAATCACAATAGTGACAGGCTTGCTTGCAAAAAGGAATATGAATGTACATTTGTCAATAAACAATTATCAATTACCAACCCTCCAATTGCGGTTAGCAATCAACTATTATAGCTTTTTTAATCCTGTTTATTTATTCTGGTCTTCTTCAGTATTGCATAAAGGATACGGGACAGCTCATCAGCTTGATCAAAATAAATTTTATATTCTTCCTTAGAAATTAGATCTGTTTCCTTGAATAACTTCAACCAATATTTCGTTTCCAGGCTTTCTTTATAGGCGATGGAAATTTTAGAAGAAAAATCGGCAGTTGAAATTGCTCCATTTGCTTCCGCAATATTCGCTCCAATAGAAGTACCAGATCGTAAAAATTGTTTAGGTAAAACATATTCTTTTTCCTCCTTTAATATCTTCCTGTAAAGTTTTACCACTCCCACTGCAAAGTCAAAAGATTTCCTTTCAAGTACATTAACTTTTTCCATCACGTTCCAAAATGATAATTGATAATTGGTCATTGTTACTTGACCTTCCCCGGATTCTGTTTCACAAAGGCTTCCCAGCCGGAGTAACTTTTCCCGATCTCTACTCTGCCAGAATTGTAGAAATGACAAACTGCAGCAGCAAGGCCATCGGTTGCGTCGAGGTTCTTCGGAAGTTCTTTTAAAGCCAGCAGACTTTGAAGCATTCGCGCCACCTGTTCCTTACTGGCATTCCCGTTTCCGGTAATGGCCATTTTTATCTTTTTTGGCGAGTATTCAGTCACCGGGACTTCCCGGCTAAGCCCAGCGGCCATAGCCACTCCCTGTGCCCTGCCCAGCTTAAGCATGGACTGCACATTTTTTCCGAAGAAAGGGGCTTCAATAGCGATCTCATCAGGGTGCCAGGTGTCTATCAGCTCAATAGTGCGCTCAAAGATCAGCTTGAGTTTCACATATGGATCCTCGTACTTTTGCAGCTGTAATTCATTCAACTGCAGAAAAGACATTTTCTTGTTTACCACTTTAATAAGGCCAAATCCCATAATGGTCGTCCCCGGGTCAATGCCTAAAATGATTTTTTCGGTATTCAAAAGCTTCGTATTATTGCAGGATAAACCCTTATTTTTTGAATGTTTTCAGAAAATTGAGCTAATCTTCCCCAGGAAAATCTATGAGGATCACCTCGCACAAAGCTAATCAATTCTTCTCACTAGTTCTCAAGATCCTGGTAGTTTCAGCGGCAGTGTATTTCATCTGGTACAAGATCACTTCAGATGAGCATATGGATCTGCAGCAATTCCTGAACATTCTCACCCAATACCGTGTTTTTTCTCTGACGAACATCGTTCTACTCATCGCATTTACTGTTCTCAACTGGTATTTCGAGATCCTGAAATGGCAAAACCTGAGCAGTTATGTACGGGAAAATAGTTTTAGAAGGGCCACCCGTGAAAGCCTGTCCTCTTTTACCGCAGCTATTTTCACTCCCAGCCGAATTGGCGAATACGGTGCTAAATGCCTTTATTATTCACGGAGTGCCTGGCGAAAGATCATCTTTCTGAACTTTTTAGGCAATATGGGGCAACTTTTTGCCACCTATTTCTTCGGAATTGCAGGCTTGCTATTTCTTATTACTAGCCTGGATCTGCCTTTGCCTTTAGTCAACGGACTTATCGTAGGCGGATTACTTTTCGCACCGTTTCTGATCTACTGGATCATGAAACGATTTAAAATCAGACTGAAAGGTTATTCCATTCAGCGTCTGGAAGATTCTTTTAACAATGTCCCGGAAAAGATCCGTTGGAAAACACTGCTTTTCGCATGTCTTAGATTTCTGATCTTTACCCATCAATTCTACTTCCTGTTGCTCATCTTTCAGGTGGATGTATCTTATGCACTGCTCATTTCGGCAGTTTTCAGTACCTACGTGCTCGCGTCCATCATCCCAACACTGATAATCTTTGACGCGCTTATAAAAGGTGGTTTTGCCGTTTGGATCTTCGGATTTTTAGATGTACCCCAAATTGTGGTGCTGAGTATTGTATTGACCGTTTGGATCCTTAATTTCGGAATTCCCGGACTCGCCGGAAGTTATTTTGTACTCAAGTACAAGAAATCGCGACACGCAACCACATGATATTGATCCTGGGCATCATAACCGTACTCTACACCGGGCTTTTGCTCTTCCTGTTATACGGTTTTCACCAGCTTTCCACAATAAATTCAGAAAATGAGGAAGTTCCAAAAACGGGATTTTCGATCATCATTCCCTTTCGGAATGAAGCCGAAAACCTTCCGCGCCTGCTCCAATCCCTTCGGAAATTGAATTATCCTGAAGAACAATTCGAAATTATACTGGTCAACGATGCTTCCGAAGATACTTCCGAAGCTATTTGTCTCAACTTTAAGAAGGAAAATCCTGAGCTTCAGATCCAGTTGCTTCAGAATGAACATAACTCAGCAAGTCCAAAAAAAGATGCGATCACAGCGGCTTTAAAAAGGGCAAAATTTGATCACATTATTACAACAGACGCCGATTGTGTGGTTCCTGCAGAATGGTTACAGCTTTACAATTCTGAAATTACAAGAACCAAGTCAGACTTTGTTGCTGGGCCGGTAGACCTGCTACGCAATAATACGAACCGTTTTCTCCAGGATTTTCAGCAAATGGATATTTTCAGCCTTCAAATTGCGGGAATGGGAGGTTTTGGCGCCAACTTACCTTTCATGTGCAACGGGGCCAATCTTTGCTATTCAAAAAAGGCATTTTTGGAGGTGAATGGTTTCGAGGGAAATACTGAGATCGCCAGTGGCGATGATGTATTCCTGCTGGAGAAATTCCGAAGTAAAGGATTTAGAACAGGTTTCCTGAAGAGCAAACAAGCTGTGGTGGAAACGAACCCTCAACCGGACCTGCGGGCTTTGATCTCTCAACGCATCAGGTGGGCAGCCAAAACTTCTTCTTACAAAAACTTCTTTGGCAAATTCACCGGACTCGTGGTCCTGTTGATGAACCTGGGATTGGTGAGCGCATTTTTCACAATGCTGATGGGTTCAATGAAAACCGATGTCTTCTTCCTTTTCTTCCTGGTCAAATTCAATGTAGATTTTATCCTCATTTTCAGCAGCGCCCGTTTCTTCGAGCAGGAAGACATTCTTAAAAGCTATTTTTGGAGCAGTTTCCTATATCCGTTCTTCAGCAGTAGCGTGGCAATTCTCTCGCTTTTTTCGGGGTATACCTGGAAAGGCAGGCGGTTCAAAAAGTAGAGGCAGCAACAAATATTTTAGTATCTTTAATTTCCTACACTTCAAAAATGAAGCACCTAAAGCTATTCTTGATCAGCTTTTTTTTCTTTTGCACCGGACTGGTGGCGCAGGAGAATATGTTCATTATTGAAGGAGATACGCTTGAGCTGCAACGGGAAGTTAAAGGAAAGCTCAGTCTCTTCTGGACTCAGGAAGGCCACGATTTCCGGTTTTTTGTAAGCAAAGGCAAGCGCATGCTCGAATTAAAAAATACCAAAATAGATGGCAGGGAGCAGGAGGAATATAAAGATCAACTTAAGGAACTTACGAACGATACAGATTTGAAGACCCACGAGGTAAAATTCGTGCTCTACAGCCTAAAACATTTTGTGAATTCCTACAACACCCTCGTGGAGGAAAATTACACCTATAACGCTGCTACTCCAAATATTCAACATCGGTTAGGCTTGTTCGTCGGCCTATCGAACAACAAATACACAGAGAATCCCGAGAATATTCTGGCGCCCGTCGTAGGAGTGGAATTCGAATTTTTTGATCCCAATCTGGCGCCGCGGCATGTTGCTTTTTTACAGCTTCGGCAGTCCTTTAAACAGGAGGAATATCGGTACAGCTCAACCCAACTGTCAATCAATTACCGGTTCAAGGCTTTTTATTTTTCAGGATGGGACCTGCACATAGATGCAGAACTTGCTACTTTCCTCTATTCCGAAGACCGTGTAAGGATCACCAATGACAACGGAGAGGTCACGGCGATTAAAGATGAGGATGGCTTTTCATTTACGGCTCCCTTCAGCTTTGGAATTGGCAGCGATATCAGGCTTACCAAAAATGGCTTTTTGAGCATCAGTTACAATGATATCGTTTCCATCGTTCTGGACGGCAATGGTAATTTCCCTATTGATTTCAGCGTAGGCTACAAATACAATCTGTAAATTTATTCCGCTTTGATCACCACCGGCATCTTGAAGGTAGTGACTACGGGAATTCCCCTTTTTGTCGCCGGATAGATCTTCGGAAGGGAATCTACACTCTCGGTGAGCCAGGTCCTTATCTCGGGCAGTTGCCGAATTACCAGCGAATCAATGTGAACCGAATCTATAGCGGGAATCCCCCTTTCTGAGATCCGAAGGTAAAGGTATAAAGTGTCATCAATAGCTTCAGTAACCACCGGCTGTTTCTCCTCGAGGCGGGAGTAGAAATACTGGGCTACTTTTTTCCCGAAACAGCTCTTTGAAGCTTCTAACTCGGTGATCTCCCTGCACTCTTTAAAAGCGGGATATTGATCTACCTCATTCCAGTTGAGTTCACGGGTTTCTTCGGAAAGAATTTCCTGCGAAGAGACTTTTTTTGTCTCAAAAGAATCACAGGACATCAAGGCCAGTAAAAAAACGACGGGTAAAGCTTTTTTCATGCAGATTCAACTGTCTGTGTGGAATCAAAAATAGTGAATTAAAGCAGCTTAGGAAAAATAAAGTAAAGCTTATGCAAAACCAATCGCCATTCCGGCATTTTTGGAAAGATGAATCGGAACAAGGAATTTCAATTCGGGATCAACTGGAGGTTTTGTCCTCTAATCCAGAAATTTACTCAAGGTGCTGCTCCTTGATGAGATCACTTAGCCGGCGCCTGGCCAATAGCACCAGTCCATCATTGCCAGATTTTTCATATCGCTCGAGGTAATCTTTGTAATACTGCTGCCGGGTACCAAAATCTTTAAAAAAATTATCGGCTGCAATTGCACGTTCATACCAGGCGAGTTCATTATCGGGATCTTCCTCAATAGCCCGGTTAAAATATTTAAGAGCACTTTTTGGCTGCTCCTGCAGTTTATACGTTAGTCCCAGGCTAAAGTATTCATCATCCAGGGGCCTATCCATAAGCAAAATTGCAGTAAGAAGATGTCCTTCAGAGTTTTTGTATTCCCCTGCTCTTGCATACAGCTGGCCCAGCCGGTAGTGGAGATCAGCATCATTTTTGTTGTACGTAAGAGCTGCTGTATAATGTTCAATAGCCTTCTTAAGATCCTGACTTTGAAAATAGGCGTAACCTAATTTGGTATGTATAAATTTGCTTTCTTCTCCCAGACTGATCAATTTTTCATACTGTTCTATCGCCTCAGCAAACATATCCTGATGGTAATACGCCTGGGCTAAAATAGAGGTGAGAGGCGCGTCGTTTGGATTAAAACTCAGGGCTTTCAAGCTCAACAACCGGGCCTGTGCAAATTTTCTCTCCGCAAGCAAATCTTTCGCTACTTTATAATTAGCGATGCGGTGACCTTCGTCAAGCTTAATGGTATTGAGAAAATAACCCAGCGCAGTACTATCCTGCTGTTGCTCTTTAATGAGTCCGCGCTGATATTGAAAATTGGCATTTTGAGGGAATTGATTGCTTAAAGCTTCAAAAATACTGTCTGCCTGCTTCAGTTTACCGGTCTTTTTCAAAGTTTCTGCATAGTCTATAGCTGTAAGAACACGTTCAGGATATTTCTGCAGCACCTGCCGGTATTGTTTCAAGGCTTCAGAAAATTGACCTAAAGCTTCATAAGATTTTGCCAGTCGTAATTTTGCAGCCTCTGATCTGTTGTCCACGCTTCGCAGCTCTTCTATAGCTTCAGAATAATTCCCTACGGCATATAAACTGTCTGCAATGGCCAAAGCCGAAGTTTGTGCTCCGGCTTTAGTCACGACTAAAAATAGTAATATGAAGATCTTTTTATTCACCTACTTCAAATGTTATTGGTAATGAAAACAGCACCGGTACTACCTTGCCATCATGTTCTCCCGGTTTCATTTGAGGCAGGGAACTAACCACTCTTTTTCCCTCGGCTTCCAAAGCTTCGTGAGGCCCTCTTACTTCCAGGACTTCTATGCTACCATCTGTATTAATTCGAAATTGAACATAAGTACGGTTAAGGCCCGTAAGATTTTCTCTCTTCCCAATGGAAGTGTCGAAATTTCTGTTAACATAGTCTGTCAGGTGTTGAATAAAGCAGTTCTTCTGCTCTTCATGTGTGGCCAAATCTTCACAACCCGGAAATACCGGAACCTGCTCAAGAACTGCAAATGGAACATCTGTTTCAGCCTTTTTAGATGCCTGTTCCGGTTGCTGCTCCCGAACTTTTACTTCAGCAGCATTTTCAGATTCCTTTTCTGGTCCTTCAGCACACGCCACATAGGTCAGCATAACCAACATAAGTGGCACCAGGATCAGGTACTTGAATTTTGCGATGGTTTTAGATCTTGATTTTTGTAACATAACTATCCGTTTTTTGATGATTGAATGATTAAAAAATTGATTGATGAAGGAAATATCTTTTGTGCCAAAGGCAGTATTCAACAGTTGTTGGTAATAGGTTCTTTTTTCAACCTTTTTCACTACCCCCGCATCGGCAATGTATTCATGCAGCACAGAGAGTCGGGATTGATAGATATAGATAAGCGGATTGAACCAGAAAAGGATCTTTTGTATCTCAAAGAAAAGCAGGTCCAGGCTGTGCCGGTGTTGTACGTGCACCATTTCGTGAGACAGGATCTGTTCTACTTCTTCTTCGGAAAGTTGTTCCCCCAGGAAGATAGTATTGAAGAAAGTGCAGGCTATATCAGAATTAGCTACCCTAACGATGCGATAATTAGCATCTTCAGAAACCACAGGATTACTGAAAAGGCTTTTTAGAATGCTGAATTTCTTCAGAAATATCAGGAACGCGATTAAAACTCCCGTTCCGTAGATAAGCAACCAGAAATTTACGGAGCCTGCTTCAGAAGACACCCCCGATATTTCGGGAGTATTGACTGAACCGGAGGTGGAACTAATGAATACTTCCGGAAGCAACACCATTGCATCCACGGGGACAGCCGATTGCAGTATCGGAAAATTCAATAATGGCAGCACCAGCGCAAGAATTGGAGTGATCAAAAGATATAATCTGTTATACAGAAAAAAAGTCTCCTTCTTCAGCAAAAGTTCGTACACCAGCAAAAAGGCCAATTGAAATACTATGGTCTGTAAAATGTAATTTTCCATCACTCTTCTTTTTTATTGATCTCTTTTAAAATGGCTTCCAGGTCTTTGGTGTCCATTTTATTCTTCTTCATAAAAAAAGAAACCATACTCTTGAATGAGCCGTTGAAATATCCTTCAACCAGCTTGTCCATACTTTGATCACTATAGGTTTCCTTATCAACTACCGGGAAATAGATATAACCTTTTCCTTTTTTTCGGTGCCCAACAAACTCCTTACTTTCCAGTATTCTGATTATTGTGGAGACAGTATTATAAGCCGGTTTGGGTTCTGGCATTTGCTCGATAACCGAAGCCACATTAGCTTCGTTGAGATCCCAAAGGATCTGCATGATCTCTTCTTCGGCTTTGGTAAGTTGTTTCATTTTCTTCTGATTTGTATCGCTAATATATAAACTAATTTTTTAGTTCAAACTAATAGTTTAGTTAAATTTTGTTTTTCTTTCTCCTATCTTAGCTGAAAAGCTTATAAATGGACATACTACTTTTGACAGTTGGGGCCCTCCTCATGATCCTGGGTTTAATGGGAAGTTTTTTACCGGTCTTACCCGGAATTCCTCTCAGCTGGGCCGGATTACTGGTGCTCCACCTGGCACCGGCTGTTCCTATGAACCTGACATTTTTAGGGGTGACCTTATTAGTGACCATCATAATTTTCGCCTTGCAGTACGCCATTCCGGCTTTGGGAACCAAATATCTTGGTGGTAGCCGTGCAGGAATGATCGGTGCAACCATAGGGTTAGTAGCAGGAATTTTTATTCCTATACCTTTCGCAGTGCTCATTGCCCCTTTTATTGGTGCTTATATCGGTGAGATCATCAACAGGACCGATTCCCGCTCGGCTTTAAAAGCAGCTTCAGGTTCTTTTATTGGCCTCCTTGCATCAACCTTTATGGAATTGATCGTCACCTTTATTTTCCTGCTTCTTTTTGTTTACAAGGCCTGGGAATTCAGAAGCCTATTATTCTAGTCGAAAACGGACCTTAAAGTCCATATTTCATTTATATTTATATCTTTGGTGGCAGATCGGGTGAGATATTATTGATTTCCGATCGCCCCAATATTACTGCCTACCTACCCCTATGAGCCTAGACGTTGCTATTGTCGACGACGATTCTGTTGTCTTATTTTTACACAAGGTACTTGTGAAAAAAACCATGGACATCCATAACGTTATGGAATTCAAGAACGCTCCCGAAGCTCTTAATTACGTTCGAAAGCACAACTCCAAAACAACTCCTCTCCTCATCCTGCTGGATATCAACATGCCTAAAATGAGTGGATGGGATTTCCTCGATCTACTTCAGAAGGAAGAACTGGAGGCAGAACCCTTGGTAGTCATGGTGACCTCATCCATTAATTCCAGTGACCGGGAGAGAGCCGGAACTTACCCCATGGTGATCGATTATTTAGAGAAACCTCTTAACAAGGCCGACTGTAATAGCCTCAACCAAAAGATCAGCAGTTTTCTTTAGAACTGCCCATTTCCGGAATAGATACGAACCGAATTGTCAAATCTTCTAAAGTTCTATCAAAAAACACCCTTTTTCAAGAGAAAATTAAAATTACTTTGACATTCATTGCCAAAGATTTACTAAATAAGCCTGCTGCCCCAGCAGCATTTCCTACCTTCGACAGTTGAACCCTTAATCTTATAATTATGAAAATCCGCTTTTTTTATTTAATGGTCTTTTTTAGTCTTATAGTATTCACATCCTGTAGAGAAACAGTAAAAGAAGAAACCGTAGTGCGGGAAGTTGAAGTCGAACGGGAACCAGTAGAAGTTGAAAGAGAAGGAGTGCTGGAGCGTACGGCTAAAAAAGTAGATGAAGAGGTGAATAAAGAAATTGATGAAGAAATTGAGAAAATCGGAGATGACAATTAATGTCTCCTGAAATCCTTTACACTCCCTACAGCGCCCATTATATCAACAGCTTTAGGGTACTTTTAGGAAAACTTTAGCAGTTAAAATGTTAAAAAGCAGATAGTTTCTCTAATTTTGTGAGAACTAACCTTTAAAAGCTACAAATTATGAAAAAGTTCATTTTATTATTCGCCTTACTATTTACTGTGAGTTCTGCCTTTATTTCCTGCCGCGATGAAGCGGACAAAGGAGATCGTGTAGAAGAAGTTACAGATGAATTGGAAGAAAGAGGTGACGAGATCGAAGATGAATACGATGATATGGAAGATGACCTCGAGGACGAAATGGAAGAAATGGAAGATGACGGAATGTAAGATTCCTCTTCTTCTAAGAAGTAAATAATGGTATTGTTCTCTCTGGCTCTCATTCAGCTGATGAAAGAGGTGTCCCTTGAAGAAGGCGTGAATAATGCCATAGAGAATAAAGGGATTGGTGAGAAGACGATAAAAGTCTTTTAACTGACCAACCCTAACCAGGGATCTTATGATCCTGAAGAACGGCCTGATAACTTCAGGCCGTTTTTTATTGTTTCAGTGTTTTGAATTCGCTTTTAAGTTCATCCATAGACTGCTGCAATTGCTTTAGCAGCATACTCTCTGAAGGAGCGTCCAGGTTGAACGTAAGTTTACTGTTCACCTGCCACAGTTCCTGAATATCATTTACATTTACTTCAATAGGAAGATATTCCTCATTGAGAGATATAAGCAGGATCTTGGAAGGATCAGGCAGTTTCTGAAGCTTCTTTACCAGCACCGAATCATACAACACCACCACATAGATCCTGTTGTTACTGGCCTCTTCAATACTTCCCACAGCTTTCCCCAGCACCCATTCTCCGGGCCTGAAGTTGGGCAACATACTGTCTCCCTCTATTTGGAATCCGCGGTGGGTCGCGTTTCGGTATTCCGGAAGGGGTAGATCAAAAGCCGGCAATTGCTGGTACCACTCCACATCCTGTACGTTATGAGGATATCCGGCCGCGGCCTTTTGGTTCACCAGCACAATATTCTCATTTTCTGAGCTGTTGAGACTGATCACCTTTGGGCTAACATCTCCTTTGCTCACCTGCAGGTACTTTTGATTGCTTTCCCCAAACAGCCATAAAGGATTGATCCCGAATTGTCGCAGTAATTCTGCCACTACCTTACCTGAAAGTTTGGTGCGTCCGCGTTCAATGTCTGCAGTGGAATTATTGATCCCAAGCAGACTCGCAAATTCTGCCTGGGTGAAATTGTTTTCATCCCTAACCTGCTTGAATCGCTTTACTTCTATAGATACATCTGTTCCCATACCCAAATATACATTTTTTAGGAATTTTTCCGCATCTTTTTTTGGACATACTCCATAAAAGCAATTTCAGGTATTGAACTTTGATTTTCCAAAACCTCTGAAAACCCCTGTCTTAACAATTGTTTAGTATCGACCGGCAAGCCTGAGCGGTTGATTTTTTTTAAATTAGAAAAGTAACCTTCAAAAGCCATTTTTTATGCACCAGCATTCTCATCATCCAAAATACCCCTCAAAAATTCCTTTTTCGGGATGGAAGACTATTCTTCTTCGAGTTAAAGATGAGATCGGTGACAATAACGTCTCCATAGTTTCGGCGGGAGTGGCATTTTATGCCTTCCTCGCCATTTTTCCGGCCATTGCCGCCCTCGTTTCCTTGTACGGACTCGCCATGAATCCGGAAAGTATTCAGCAGCAATTGTCACAACTCGCCGGAATGATGCCGCAGGAAGCCTATAATATTCTGAAAGACCAGTTGGAAGGTCTCATGGAAACAAAAGGCTCTGCTCTGGGATTGAGCATGGCTATCGGGATTCTCTTAAGTATCTGGAGTGCGAACAAAGGCACCAAATCGCTTTTTACAGGAGTGGATATCGCCTATGGCACCAAAAATAACCGCGGATTCTTAAAACAGAACGGTTTAACCCTGATCTTTACTTTTGGAGCCATCGTTTTAGTCATAATCAGCATGGCGCTAATTGTTGCCTTTCCGGCCTTTGTGGATCAGTTGGGGCTGCCTTCGAATGTCAATACCCTGATTGGGTGGGGCCGGTGGCTAGTTCTTGCCTTAATTGTAGTTTGGTTTTTAGCCATGATCTACAAATATGCGCCTTTCAAGCCTAAATCTCCTACTCGCTGGGTGCTTCCCGGCGCCATTCTCGCCACTATTCTTTGGCTCATTGCTTCCTGGGGATTTTCTTACTACGTGAGCAACTTCGGAAGCTATGGAGAAATGTACGGCTCCATTTCGGCAGTTGTAGTCATGCTGCTGTGGTTATTTATTACCAGCTTTATCATTCTCCTGGGCGCCGAATTGAATTCGGAAATGGAGAATTATGCCAAAGGGAAGCAAAAAGAGGAGAAACATTTTGAGACGAGACCGCAAAGGTAATTACCACAGAAAAATCCATTCTCTGCCCCGACCCTAAAGGGAGGAATGGATTTTTTTGCAGCTGCTTTTTCGTTTCTTGGATCAACCTGAACTTGTTTCCCGGGGTCACCCTGAACTTGTTTTCCGGGGTCACCCTGAACTTGTTTCAGGGTCATATCCATCTATGTCTTAAAACCATGAAAAAAGGCTACACCTATATCCTCTCTAACAGATCCCGAACGGTCCTTTACGTTGGTGTTACTGCTAATATCAACAGGCGTATGGCGGAGCATAAGAGTGGAAAAGGAGGGGTCTTCACCAGAAAATACAGCTGTAACATCCTGGTGTATTATGAAGAATTTATGGACATCAGGCAAGCCATAGCCAGAGAAAAACAGCTTAAGAACTGGCACAGGGAGTGGAAATGGAACCTGATTAAAATGAAGAACCCTGAGCTGATTGAGCTGTTGGTAATGTAGATGATGATGCTGAAACAAGTTCAGCTTGACGTTCACTAGAGAAGCTGAAACAAGTTCAGCTTGAAGGCTTCGCCTTCACCTCAACACCAACCCATTCCCATCCTCGCCGACTTTTGCGATGTTCTGTCGCTGATTGACAAAGCGGGGATCGCCCTGGGTTTCCTGTCGTTCGAGCCAGCTTATTGAGACACAGATGTAGCCCAGCTCTTCCAGCACCCGGCCGTGGCACAGGTAGATCCCTTTGCTGCGCAGCGGGTATTGCTCTGTGGCGCGGGGAAATTGTACGGTGTCAAAAATGTCTCCTGCGGCATCAAAAAAAGTTCCGAAGCACATGTATTCCTTGTTTACCGTAGGTGTACGTTTGGCTGTGATCAGGTTGCCGTAGATCTCGATATCTTTCCCAATGTACTGTTTCAGATCTTTTGCTTTGATGGCTTCCGGTTTCATGGGGTTCTTCAGTAAGCTAAAGTGATCATGCAGGGAGAAGCCCAGCAGTTCCATCTGGTCATAGGCATCGATGAGGAAGGAATGGGAAAGCTCCGGAAGTTCAAAATCCCGGTGCGGCGGTTTGAACAACAACTGCTGACTCGTCTTCCGCTTGCTGTGGTTCAGCTTAAAAAAAGCTTTCCAGAGCAGGTGGTGCTTGTCGATATCCGTAAAGCGGAAGGCATCGATCTTCAGCAGCAGGCTCAACTGCTCAATGGAGATAGGCACCCGGTCGATAAAGTCATCAAAGGATTCAAAAAGGCCAAAAAAGTTGCGGTTTTCGAGTATCCGCTGCACCACTTTTATCTCCAGCTCCTTGATATAACCCAGCCCCAGGTAGACGTCTCTGCCGTAGATGACCGTGTGGTGCTCGCTCCTGTTGATATCAGGCGCATGCACCCGGCCGCCGCATTTCCTGATCTCCTGAATGTAGGTCTCCACATCGTAAAATCCGCCACCGTTGTTGAGGCAGGCCACCATGAACTCCAGCGGGAAATAGTATTTCAGGTACAGGCTCTGGTAACTTTCCACCGCATAGGAAGCCGAATGTCCCTTGGGGAAAGCATAGCCCGCAAAGGAGAGGATCTGGTTCCAAACATCCCGGGTGAGCTCTTCTGAATAGCCTTTCTCCCGGCAATTGTTATAGAATTTCTCTTCCAACTGCTTAAAGTCATGATGGCTCATGCGCTTTCCGCTCATGCCGCGGCGCAGGATATCGGCTTCTTCCAGGGAGAGCCCGGCAAAGAAGTGAGCCACCTTCAGCACATCCTCCTGGTATACCATTACGCCATAGGTTTCCGAAAGTATCTCTGCCAGGACAGGGTGCGCCTGCTTGCGCCGTTCAGGATCGCGATGGCGTTTGATGTACTCCTCCTTCATACCCCCGTTGGAAACACCGGGCCGAATGATGGAACTTGCCGCCACCAGTCCCAGGTAATCTTCTGTCTGCAGCTTTTGAAAAAGGCCGCGCATGGCAGGTGATTCCACGTAGAACACGCCCATACAGTCGCCGGTGCGCAGCAGGTTATTGATATTGGGATCGTTCTTGAAAACCGACACATTTTCCATGTCCTCCACCTCAGCCTCCGGCTGGTTCTCCCGCACGATCTCAATCGCATCTGTGATCTTGGAAAGTCCCCGCTGGGCGAGAATATCGAATTTGAAGATCCCCACATCTTCGGCTATATTCATATCAAACTGAATGGTTGCAAAGCCCTTGGGCGGCAAAAAAGTAGCCGCATAGCTGTGCACCGGCTCCTGGGTGATCATGATGCCGCCGGCGTGTACGCTCAGGTAATTTGGGAATCCGGCGATAAGCCCACTGTAACGAAACACCAGTTTCTCCATCTCATCGAGATCTTTATACTCAAAAAAGCCGGCAGAAAGCTTATCGATCTCCGCTTTGGGCAGTCCGAACACCTTCCCCAGCTCCCTGATCACTGCCCGGCGTTTAAAGGTTACGTAGGTAGCGAGCAGGGCCATATTCTTATGCCTGCTGAAGATATATGCCGTCACATCCTGCCGGTCTTTCCAGGAAAAATCGATGTCAAAATCAGGTGGGGAATGCCGGGAGGCGTTGATGAAGCGCTCAAAATACAGGTCGAGCTCAATAGGATCAACATTGGTAATACCAATAATATAGGCCACTACAGAATTAGCACCGCTGCCCCGCCCAATAAACGGATAGTTCTTCGATTTCGCATACTGAATGATGTCATAATTGATCAAAAAATAGGACACAAATCCCAGGCTTATGATCGCCTGCAGCTCCTTCTCTACCCGCGCGTACGTAGCTTCGGAAGCATTTGGGTAGCGCCGCGGCAGATTCTTGTAGCACAGCGCTTTCAGGGTTTCGGCGTCTTCTTCCCTGCTCTGCCCGAACACCTGCAGATTGCGGTTCTTGCGCGCCTTTCCGAATTCGAATTCCACGCTACAGCCCTCGATCAGCTTTTGAGTATTTTCCAGGATAAATGGATAATCTGCAAACTCCTCAAAAATGACATTTTTGGGCAGCATTTGCTGGGTGGGCGAGCCCTGTTCAGATTCCGGAAGTTTGCTCAACAGCATATTGTTGTCGATCGCCCGCAACAGGCGGTGCGCGTTATAATCTCTTTTACTGCGGAAGCTCACCGTTTGCAGGAGCACCAGCTTCTCCCGCAATTGCAGGTATTTGGAGAACTTCAGCTTGCGGAGACTTTCTACGGAAACGCCGATGAACTCGTTCTCTCTAAAATGCCATTTTTCATCCTGCATCACCTTCTCCAACGGATAGATCACAAAGCAGTCCGGCAGTTCCGGAGCGTCTTTATCGAAATCTTTCTCCACATGCAGGTGTGCCGACAAATGATCGTTTAACTGCTTAAATCCGACATTGTTCCTTGCCAGGCCCACATACTGTTGCTGCACCCCGTTCCTGAAGTCGATCCCGATGAGGGGTTTAAAATCATATTCCGAAGCTATTTTTAAAAAGCTCAGGCAGGCAGAGGTGTTGTTGATATCGGTAAGCGCCACGGCAGTAGCTTCATGCTCTTTCGCCAGTTCACACAGCTCCTGCTCGGGAAAGGTCCCGTAACGGAGAGAGTAGTATGTGTGACAATTCAGGTACATTTTTATTAGTTAAGAGTTCGGAGTTATGAGTTACTTTTAGCTATTAGCTGTTAGCTGTTGGCCGTTGGCTGTTCATTGTTCACTATTTATTGTTCATTGAAATTAAACTGCCACGAATTCACGAATGATCTAAAAAAGCTGTTGGCTTTTAGCTGTTGGCTGTTAATTGTTAATTGTTCCAGTTGTCACCTCGAGCGCCTGCCTGTCGGCAGACAGGGAGTCGAGAGGCCTCTTGATCACGGCATCACTTCACAAATTCCAATTTTTTAAATCCTAAATTCCAAAACTATTCCCGGTTCATTGTTTATTGATCACTGCTCATTGTTTCTCACGCAAAGGCCGCAAAGCTTCCGCAGAGAACGCAGAGACTAGCCGTCAGTTCGAGCTCCATAAGAACGTCTTTGCGAGCCGGCCAATTGGCTGGCGAAGCAATCTCATGTTCCCAGGGACTTCTCGTTTTACCCCTAAATCCCCTAAAGGGGACTTTAATTTTTCCATAAAACTCCTGTGAGATCTGGAAAACTCCGCCTCCCTTTAGGGCTGGGGTAAAGCGGAGAATCTCATGTCATCTCATCTCACGCAAAGGCCGCAAAGCTTCCGCAGAGAACGCAGAGACTAGCCGTCACTTCGAGTGATTTTTCTGAGCGCCAGCGAGGAAAAATTGTATCGAGAAGAAGGCTGGGCAGTCACTCCCTTGTTCTCGATACATCCCGATAGCCATCGGGATACCTACCTACCGACAGGCAGGCTCGAACTGACGGGAGCGTTCGACCGCCATAAGAACGTCTTTGCGAGCCGGCCAATTGGCTGGCGAAGCAATCTCATGTTCCCAGGGACTTCTCGTTTTACCCCTAAATCCCCTAAAGGGGACTTTAATTTTTCCATAAAACTCCTGTGAGATCTGGAAAACTCCGCCTCCCTTTAGGGCCGGGGTAAAGCGGAGAATCTCATGTCATCTCATCTCACGCAGAGGCCGCAAAGCTTCCGCAGAAAGCGCAGAACCTTCTATTTTCAAATTCTCAAATCCACAAATTTTCAAATCACACCACCTTGAATCTTAAATTTTAAATCCAGAATAACTTCGCTTCCGCGAAGTTTAGCTCTGCCTATGCGCAAGCAACACCGGTGGGGCGCCGTTGAACGGATTATCCATTCTCCCCACCAGCGTGCCACCCATGGTCGAAGCTCGCATCACAATATTGTCATCGCCATAGCGGGTTCGTATATAATCCAGCGAATGATACAGGTCAAGCATCTCCTGTGTGTCATCGAACAGGTTGATCTGGTAATGCCCGCCTACGAGTCCGCTGAATTTTATACCTATGAGCCGTATCAACAACCTTCGGTTGTACAGCTGCCGGAACAACTCCTCCAGCCTGGGGATCAGGATATGATCGGCGCTGGTGTAGGGGATCTTCGCCTGTTTGGTGTAGGTGTTGAAATCGGAATACCGGATCTTCACACTGATCACCGAGGTGAGTTTATTTCCCCGTCGTAACTGGTAGGCCAGATTCTCGGCCATGGCCGTGAGCGTGGCATGCAGCTGCACCATATTGATGGTGTCGCGGTGAAAGGTGCGTTCGGCTGAGATCGATTTTCGTTCATGAAACGGAATGATAGGAGAATCATCAATTCCATGGGCGCGTTTCCAGATGGTGCGACCGTTCTTGCCCAGCACGCTCTCCATCATTTCCACCGGCATCTCCTGTATGGTCTTTATCTCCCGCACGCCCAGCCCCAGCAAGGTTTGAAAGGTCTTGCTGCCTATCATGGGGATCTTTCGCACAGACAGGGGTGCCAAAAATGACCTTTCGGTGCCGTTCTCTATGAGCAACTGATTGTTGGGCTTGGCCTCGCCCGTGGCGATCTTGGACACGATCTTGTTCTGGGAGAGTCCGAAGGAGATGGGCAGGCCGCTTTCTTTGATGATCTGTTGCCGCAGTTCGGTGGCGAAGCGGTAGGTTCCGAAGAACTTATCCATTCCGCTGAGATCGGCATAGAACTCGTCGATGCTGGCTTTTTCAAAAGCGGGCACTTTATTTTTGATGATCTCAGTCACCACATCGGAATATTTGCTGTAGGTAGCCGAGTTTCCTTTTATCACCGTAGCCTGCGGACAAAGCTGCCGCGCCACCTTCATCGACATGCCCGAGTGCACCCCAAAACGGCGCGTCTCATAGCTGCAGGCCGCAACCACTCCGCGATCCCCGAGTCCGCCCACCAGCACCGGCCGATTTTGTAACTCCGGATGCAGCAGGCGTTCTACCGACACAAAGAAGGTATCCAGGTCCAGATGTAAGATCGATTTATACTTCATTTTTGGATATATTCCTGTTAATTGGAATTATTCCAAAATTAGTTATTTTAGAGAAATCTCCCTCTCGAAGAAGTGTTAAAAATGGAAAAATTCCTGTTAATTGGAAATATTCCATTTTACTAGAATTGCCACGAATGCACGAATGATCTTAAAAAAAGCTATTGGCTTTTAGCTGTTTATTGTTCATTGATCATTGTTTATTGTTTACTGTTCATTGATTTAAACTGCCACGAATGCACGAATGATCTTAAAAAGCTGTTGGCTTTTAGCCGTTGGCCGTTAGCTGTTCTTCGCCCGTCTTTGCGAGCCGGTCGAAAGGCCGGCGAAGCAATCGCATGTTCACCGGGACTCCACTCCAGGCACTGTTCCTTTTTTACTTGCCCTTCATTTCTTTTGCTTGTCCAAAAGAAACGAAGCAAAGAAAAAGACACCTTTTCCGAGGAATTTTTCCTCCCGCTCCCGCAGGAGAAAAACCAGTCACAAAACTTCGCGGAGTCCCGATAAAAATCGGTCCTCCTGAATCTCAAAGTTTTGCTCCTTATTCTACGTAAAAGGAAACTCCACAACTACATCCTGCTATCTTTTAGTTTTTAAATCATATCAACTTCAATGTTTTGTCATCCCGAACGAAGTGAGGGATCTGTTGATCACAGCATCACCCTAATCGCCACGAATTCACGAATGATCTTCTAAAGCTATTGGCTTTTAGCTATTAGCCCTTAGCTGTTCATTGCTTATTGTTCATTGTTCAATGTTCCAGTTGTCACCTCGAGCGGAGTCGAGAGGTCTCTTGTCTCTTGATTCTTGATTCTTGTCTCTTGATTCTCTAAAAAAACTTGCCCCATATCATATGATAGTTTAAATTAGCTCCCCCTATAAATCAACCGATTAGCAAAAACAGACCGGAAAACCTGCTTAGACCAACTTTTAAACATGAAAAGAATTTTCAACAGGCCGGTGGCTCCCCCGGAATACAGCCTGGATCAAAAGATTGTCCTTGGAAGCGCCCTCTGGTTAGTCCTGAGTATTAACTTCACTCTTAACTACCTCACTCACACGTATTATTCAGGCAATGTGATGGAGATGGAAAGTCCGGGATTCTGGCTTTTTATGCTCAACAACGTTTTTTTAGCAGGGATCCTGTTCTTCGTTAAAAAAACTATGCGCTGGAAGTGGAGTGACCTGGGACTGGCCCGGCCCACCCGTTGGTGGAAACCGGTGCTGATGAGCCTGTTGGTTTTTGCCGGGGTGGTACTTTTTGCAAAATTTCTACAACCGCTTATTATTGAAACTTTCGGGTCGCACCAGAACATCTCTCACCTCTACACCCTTCGCGGGAATTTACCCCGGCTGATTTCTGCACTTTTTACCATTTGGGTCACTGCTGCTTTTCTGGAGGAGATCATCTTCAGGGCTTTTGTCATTAATACCCTGGAAGACCTGTTGGGAAAGACCCCGCTTGCCACCTGGACCGCGGTATTGATGAGCGCCCTCATCTTTGGCGGGATACACGCCTATCAGGGCCTCACCGGAATCCTCACCACCTTTTGTATCGGACTCATCTTTGGAGTTGCCTATATCTTTAACAGCCGCAGGCTGTGGCCCATCATCCTGGTACACGGACTCGTAGACAGCATCATGCTAATAAGCATTTACAATAGTTAAACCTGTTAGGAAAAGCCTAGTAATGGAGTAATTATGGACTTTGACTATGAAGGATCTTCTTTTTCTGAAGTATTTTCTTACTTTTATTAAAAACCTCCTTGGTGATTCTTGTTACATGTGCAATAATAGAAAATGAGCAAAAAGTTCTCTGTGCCCAAAGAAGTGAAACCATGCACCTGCCTCTAAAATGGGAATTTCCCGGTGGTAAAGTTAACAAAGGTGAAGAATTGGAATCCTGTTTAGAAAGAGAAATCAAAGAAGAATTAGGTATCGAAATAAATATAATTGAACGCCTTCCATCTAACAAACATATATATTCACAAAGTAAGTCAATTGAACTTATTCCATTTCGCTGTTCCCTACAAACATCTGAAATTGAACTAAAAGAACATCTTAAAATTGAGTGGGTTGCTCTCCATGACTTGAATACATTGGACTGGGCAGCAGCTGACATCCCAATTGTTCAATACTACATTCAGAGATATCAATGATTTTTGAAACCGGCCTTTACGAACAGCTAATAAACAAACTCGTCAAGAATAAATTAGAATCAATTGATTCCGAAAAATTTCACATCAGTGAAACTACTTTAGACACAGAGGAAGCTTCTCAATACCTCAGTCTTTATTTGGCTGAGACAATAAAATTCGCACTCAACGAAGTAAAGGAAAAGGACCGTCCTCTTAAGCAGATTGAGCTTTCAAATAAGATCATTCAGCTCTTGATTAGAGAACTCGACTGTTTAGAAATGAATGATAATCTATTAGAAACTGAAGGTAAAATTCTGCAAGGCATTTTCTCGAAATTAGATTTTCCTTTTCCCAATATAGAAGCTAGACTCAAAGAGATCACTCCTTATACACGTTTAAGTCAAAGTGAGTTGTTTACCGGAAATAATGTAGGAATCTCTTTGGAAAGTGAATTGAGAAAAGAAATTCTCTCTGCGGACGAAATTTACTGGTTGGTCTCTTTCATTAAATTTTCAGGCATTCGGATATTTCAAAAAGAACTGGAGGAGTTCACGGCCAGTGGTAAAAATTTGAAAATTATAACCACTTCCTATATGGGTGCTACAGATGTCAAAGCTGTGGAATATCTTTCGTCTTTACCGAATACCGAAATAAAAGTTTCTTACAATTCCGAACACGAACGACTGCATGCTAAAGCTTATTTGTTTTTAAGAAATTCTGGATTCCATACCGGTTATATTGGTTCATCAAATCTTTCTCGTTCTGCTCTCACCAATGGTTTAGAATGGAACTTAAAAGTCACCACTCAGGAAATCGGCCATATCATTGACAAATTTCAAAAGACTTTTGAGACTTATTGGGAAGATTCTGAATTCGAATTTTACACAAAGGGAAGAGATAGGGAAAAATTGAGTCGTGCTCTTAAAAGGCAAAGTTCCTACAGCACAGCCCAAAACACCACCTTTTTTGATTTAAAACCATATCCATACCAAGAGGAGATTTTGGCCAAACTACAATCTGAAAGAAAGATTCATAACAGAAATAAAAATCTCTTGGTAGCAGCTACCGGAACAGGAAAAACAGTTATTTCAGCCTTTGATTTTAAAAGATTTTATTCTCAAAATCCCACCGCAAGGTTTCTCTTTGTTGCTCACAGAAAGGAAATTTTACAACAGGCACAAGTCACTTTTCAACACGTTTTAAAAAATTCAAATTTTGGTGAGCTCTGGGTAGATGGGAACGAACCCGAAAGCTATAATCAAATATTTGCTTCCATTCAAACTCTTCATAGCCGTTTAAAGCATTTAAAGTTAGCCTCTGATTTCTTCGACTATATCATTGTTGATGAAGTACACCATATTAAAGCAGAAAGTTATCGCCCTATTCTCAAAAGATTCAACCCTAAAATTCTTCTTGGACTGACTGCGACACCTGAAAGAATGGACGGAGGAGACATAGCGGAAGATTTTCACAATAAAACTGCTGCAGAGATAAGATTGCCCGAAGCTTTGAACCGGAAGCTCTTAAGTCCCTTTCAGTACTTTGCTCTGTCTGATGCTGTAGATCTTTCCCAGGTAAACTGGAGAAATGGAAGGTATGAAATTAGAGAACTGACCAAACTTTACACCGAAAACGACAGGCGTGTTTCGGATATTATCCATAACTGCGAAAAATACCTAACTGATATACACGATGTACAAGCTTTAGGTTTTTGCGTGAGCCAGGAGCACGCCAAATACATGGCTCAAAAATTTACAATAGCCGGTTTAAAGGCCGAATATCTGGTAAGTAATAATAGTTCTTCAAGGGATATCCTGCGAAGCCAGCTTCTTCGAAAAGAGATCAATTACCTATTTGTTGTTGATATTTTCAACGAAGGTGTAGATATTCCAAATATTGATACAGTTCTCTTTCTGCGGCCCACTGAAAGTTTGACTATTTTTCTACAACAATTAGGTCGTGGCCTTAGACTTGCCGAAAATAAAGATTGCTTAACTGTGTTAGATTTTGTGGGTAATGCTCGTCCAGAATATGATTTTGAACATAAATTCAGAGCGCTTGTTGGCAAAACTCATACCTCGATAATTAAAGAAATCGAGGATGAATTCCCCCATTTACCATTAGGTTGTTCAATTGTTTTGGAGAAAAAAGCTCGGGAAGTCATTTTGAGAAATATAAAAGAAGCCACTGAATTCCGAAGACCCCAACTCCTTCATAAAATTCAAAAGTTCAAGAATCATTCTACGCTACCGTTGACTTTGACTAACTTCTTAGAATTCCATCATCTTGAACTTCCACAAATCTATAAAAAAGGAAGTTGGAAAAGATTGTGTGCAGATGCAGGCGTTATTTCCAATTTTGATGAGCCACAAGAGAAAGAATTGACAAGTTGTATGCAGAGGAAGCTCATACAATGTAACTCCCTTTCTTACCTACAATTTATTCAGAAGGTAATTTCAAATGATATCAACCTGTATTTATTGACAAAAGAGGAAGAAAAAATGCTCCTTATGTTCCATTATGACGTTTGGCAAGAAGCTGGAACAAAACTCGGATTTTCAGATATTAAAGAGTGTATAACATCACTCAAAAAAAACCCAGTTATGCTAAGCGAAATGCAGGAATTTACCGATCATCTTATAGAAAAGATAGAATTTATTGAGAAAGATATTGATTTAGGTTTCCCGTTCCCGTTAAAAATTCACAGTAGATATAATCGAGAAGAAATACTGGCTGCCATGGGCATGAGCACCTTCAGTAAAAAATCATCTAATCGTGAAGGTGCTGCAAACAACAAAAAATTAAAGGCTGAAGCTTTATTTGTTACGCTCAAGAAAACCGAAAAGGAGTATTCTCCCACCACAATGTATGAGGATTATGCTGTCAACAAAAATCTCTTTCATTGGCAATCACAAAACAGTATTTCTCCAGATTCGCCAAAGGGAGAATCCTATATAAGGCATAACGACATCGGAAAGAAAATTTTACTCTTCGTAAGAGAACAAAACGTAGATGAATTCGGTTTTACCATGTCATATGTTTTCTTGGGAGAAGCGCATTTTATAAAATCAAAAGGAGCAAAGCCGATGAGTGTAGAATGGCGTTTAAAAGAACCTATGCCATCTTATATTCTAAAGGAAAGCCAAAAATTAGCGATAGGTTAGCTTTATGTCCGAAGAAAAACTTCTTAAGTACTCACACCAACTAAAAAAACTGCGGCGCGGTCCTGTAAAGGGTATGGGCAAGGCTCCTCACAAACCGATTCTAATTCTGTCAGTTATCCAGTTAATTGCTAAAGGAGAGATCCGTAGTAACAGAGTTTTCATTACCTCCGAATTGATCCTCGCTTTTAAACAAAATTGGAAGCAATTAGTTGATACAAACCATGTCCCAACATTTTATCTTCCATTTTTTCACTTGAAAAATGAACCGTTTTGGCACTTGGTTACTAAACCAGGAAGAGAATTAATTCTTACCCGTTCAAATAGTATAAGAAGTTTTAAAAACCTGAGAGAATCTGTTGCCTTTGCCGAAATTGATCGAGATTTATTTGTCCTTCTTCAGGAAATTTCTAGTCAGTTATGGTTTGAACAACTAATATTAGAAACATATTTTCCACATCAAAAAACTACTTATGCAAGACCTCAAAAAAGTTACGAAGAAGAGCATATTGAATATGAAATATTAAACGAACCAAAAGAAGCCTATCAAAGGCATATCCAAAGATTAAGAGAAACTCTAGAGGAAGATGAATATGAAGAGGAGCTTTTCATTCGTGGAGGACTGTTCAAAAAAAATATTCCTAAAATTTACAACTATACCTGCTGTATATCAGGAATGAAAATTGAGTCCTCTCACAATGTTCAGATGATCGATGCTTGTCATATTCACCCCTTTAGCCTTTCTGGAAATGACCACGTCACTAATGGCATAGCTCTATCTCCAACTCTACATCGTGCCTTCGACCGCGGTTTAATTACCATTAATTCCGATTTTATTGTCAGGGTTTCCCCCACTGTAAATGAAGAATATTCGAATTTTACTCTGTCACAATTTTCTGGTCATCAAATCTTGTTGCCCCAAAAAGAGGATTGGTATCCTTCCCAAACTTCATTGAGCTGGCATAACAAAGAAATTTTCTTGCTTTGACCACTCGAATTTCAAGATTATAACCTCAACAATCTAACAATATGAACCCCCTTCAGGATCTGCTGCAGCAAATACAGGAACAGGAACTTTGGGAACAGGAGCTGGAGCTCGCCCGCAACGAATACCTCAAGGTGAGCGGCAGCAAAGATACCCGGGTGTATTTTGTCGCTTCGGGCAGCCTGCGGGCCTTTGTGACCGATGAGGAGGAAGAACATACCATCAGGTTCGCTTATAGCGGAGACTTGGTGGCAGCCCTGGATTCTTTCGTGACCGAAGCTCCTTCCCCGCTTTACATTCAGGCCATCAAAAAGTGCAGCCTGAAAGTGCTCTCAAAAAAGGCATTTTTGGAACTCGTTTCCGCCTCTCCTCAAAATATGCAGCACTGGCAAAACCTGCTGCTACAACTGGTATATCAGCAAATGGAAAGGGAGCAAGACCTGCTCACCTCCTCGCCGCAAGAAAGATACAGAAGAGTACTGGAGCGCAGTCCGCGGCTGTTCCAGGAGATTCCGCACCGCTACATCGCCTCTTATTTGCGCATGACCCCCGAGACTTTGTCGCGCATCAAAAAATCTTGATCTCGATCAATGTTTTGAACCTGTATTGGAAGGCATCTTTGTAAAAAAACAAAAAGATGAAAACAGCTTCCGAAAACCTGATCACCGACCTCATCGAGCGCACCCGTCAAAATCTGAACCGGGCACAGCAGCTCAACAACCTGAGCCTTGAAATCCTCAATCACAAAAGCAGTGCAGACAATTGGAGTGCACTCGAGTGCCTGGAGCACCTCAACTTCTACGGCGATTTTTACCTGCCCGAAATTGAAAATCGCATCAAAACCGCACATCATTCCGCAGAACCCAATTTTAAAGCGGGTATGCTGGGAGATTATTTCGCCAAGATGATGCTGCCGGGAGAGAGTATGAAACCAATGAAGACCATGAAATCGGCCAACTTCAACGGCGGGAAACTGGGAAAGCAAACCCTTGAAAAATTCATTGAGCAGCAGAAGAAAATGCTTTGGTTATTGGACAGTGCCCGAAGTGTAAGCCTCAACAGAACCAAAACCTCCATCAGCATTGCACCTGTGATCAAACTAAAGCTGGGAGATACCTTTCGGGTAGTGATCTATCATAACGAAAGGCACCTGCAGCAGGCACAGCGGGCGGTGACCTTTGCGAGATCTGTTACCTACGCTGCTTTAGAAGAACAGGCTTAGAACCTACTTTTTGGAAGGAATGCGAAATAGCGGAATCTATTTCAGGAGTCAAAAATGCCATTTCAGGTGCTTTCTTTCTCACTTCATCCTAATGCGGTTTTACAACCCGGCTTTCTGTTGTAGTTTCGGTATATACAAGAAAGATTTGTAACACATTAGCAATAAGTTCGTCCTCTTTATACAGGCCAGAAAAATATCGATCAATCAATCATAAAAAAAGCCCTTTCTGAGTATTCAAAAAGGGCTTTTCCTTTAATTTTTTATTCTTATTCCCGCCAAACCATTCCGCCCATTTCAACCACATATTCCTTGCGTTGGGAATCGTAATCCATGCTGTAAGTGGTGGGGTAATAATAGCCTTCCATCGGATATTTTTGAGGTTGTGCGAAGGGGAAAGAAGTGCCGTCCGCTTCATTTTCCAGGTAATCCACGGTGATCATAGGTTCCATAAAAATGAATTCGCCGTCATAGGAACCATAAATAAAGGTGTGAGTGAATTCTTCAAAGGTGGGTGGAAGTTCGGGAGCATTGTGGCTCAACCAGTGTACTCCCATCATTGGCACCAGCTCTGGAGCACCCGGAATAAAATAACCTGTGGGAACATAATCTCCGGTTGGAAGGTTTGCAGCCTTCGCCGGATCAGTGATCTGCATCTGTTCCTCGACAGAGATCATGTAAAAATGCACATCAAAATGACGGGCCCCATAGATATTTTCGGGTTCATGACCATGCGGATTCCAATTCAGGCTTATGTGATCGAATGGCAATCCCGCAGTTTTTTGTGGTAATTGGAGGCTGAGCACCACAGGCTCATCTGGTAAACTTTCAAAAGACTTTTCAGAAATACGTACCCCTATTGATTGAGGTGTGCCATCCCTGCTCATGGTAACAGAACTACGAACAACTCCGCGACCTAATTGTTGTGCAGGACCATAAAATTCACTTGTCTTCTCAGAAAGGTCCATCTGGGCCTTTGACTGCAGGTCAAGTGCAGGATCGTTCAAAGTATCTACTGCTTCCTTTTCACAAGCAGAAAATACAAAGAGTAAAAAAAGGGGGAGTAGGCAGGAAAAAGATTGGGGCGGCAAAAGAAATACATGTTTTCTCATGACGCTGGTTTTTAGGTTATTAGGACCAAATTTACGCTAAAAACTAATCCGTAAAACGGAAGGATAGTTAAATAATAAAAAATAAAAATGCCCTTTTAAACAGGTGTCAAAAAGGGCATTTTTGAGTGGTAATTTACCGGGAGGCTTTTTCTTCTTCTATCCAGGAATTGATCTTGTTCTCCAGGAGTTCCAGCGGAATACATCCTGTCTCGAGCACCTGGTTATGGTATTTCCTGATGTCAAATTCATCTCCCAATTCGGCTTTTGCCTTGTCGCGCAACTCCATGATCTTGAGTTGCCCTATCTTATAAGACAGCGCCTGGCCGGGATTGGCCATATAACGTTCAATTTCCGAAATTACACTGGCTTCAGGTTCGGCTTCGTTTTCCAATGAATACTGGATCGCCTGTTCGCGCGTCCAGCCTTTGCTGTGCAAGCCGGTATCTACCACCAGGCGTACGGCGCGGTGCATCTCTGCTCCCAGCATTCCGAAGTACTGGTAGGGATCTGTGAAAAGCCCCAGCTCCTTTCCTAAAGACTCCGAATACAAGGCCCAGCCTTCGCCATAACCGCTATACCAAAGCGTTTTCCGGAATTCTGGCAGGTTCTCGTTTTCCTGCGTCAGGGAGATCTGGTAATGATGCCCCGGAATGGCCTCGTGCAGGAATAATGATTCGTCGCTATAAATATTATAGGTAGTGGCATCGGGCACGGGCACATAAAAGATACCGGGACGCGTACCGTCCAGCGACCCCGGATTATACTCGGCACTGGCCGAAGCTTCCCTGAATTCCTCCGTGCGACGCACTTCAAACGCCGTCTTTGGAGTCATATCAAAGAGTTTGCTGATATTGGGTTTCATGCGCTCATGGATCTCATTGAAATGTACGATCACCTCTTCGGCCGTGTCAAAAGGCATTAGGTCTTTATTGTTGCGCACATAGTTAAAGAATGATTTAAGGTCGCCCTCATACCCCACCTGCTCTTTCACCTTCTCCATTTCGGCAGAGATACGGGCCACTTCGGCCAGTCCCAACCGGTGGATCTCTTCGGCAGTCATATCTGTGGTGGTGTACAGCTTTATCTGGTGTTTATAGAATTCTTCTCCCTTCGGCAGGGCGGCAATTCCGCTGCTGCTCCTTCCTTTCGGCAGGTATTCCTTCTGCATGAAATCGTGCATCTTCTCATAGGCCGGAATCACCTTTTCAGAAACCATTTTTCGGTATTTCTCAGCCAGTTCGGTTTTTTCAGCTTCAGTAAAACTATCGGGGAAATTCCTGGCCGGGCTAAAGAACAGGTGGTCTTCCACCTCTCCGCCGGTCATGGCCTTCATCTGCGGAACGACCTTCTGAATAAGAGAGGCCGGTAAAACATAACCTGCCGCCATCCCTTCACGAATGCGGGTTTCAGCCGAATTGAACCAGGTGAGATAAGCATCTACCCGCTTCAACCAGTTCTCATAGTCCTCCACCGTTTTGAATGGCTGGGCCCCGGCACCACTGGCCAGCTGCCCCACGAACAGGTTCACAGACCACATCTGGTTGATGGGCATATATTTATCCATATCAAATTCCAGGCTCTCCAGGTTCACATTACATTCCCACATGAGAATGTCCTTGCTCATTTGTTGCACTTCGGAAAGCTCTTCGTCCTCAAAAGCGGCCGCCTTATTACGATATTCAGTAAAGTAGTTCTTCAGCTTTTGCCGGTATTCATCAGAAAGAAAGTTGGGAAAACGGTCATTGTAGCGCATATCCCCTGCCATGGTCGCTGCAATAGGATTCAGTTTCAGGCCATCTTCATAGTAATCGGCCAGCACCTTATCAAATTCTGAAGCAGTCTCAGTTCGGGCTTCCCCCGTGGTTTCGATCTTTTCATTCTTACAGCCAATCAGTAAAAAGACTGCAAAAAGCGGAAGTATAATTTTCTTAAACATGGTACAATTTTTAAATGCGGTTTGTAAGTTAGAAAAAATGATGCTTTAGAGACTAAGCAGGCTTCGGAAGACTTTCTTAAAATTTCAGCAATCCCGACGGCTTTCTTCTTCTGAAGCAGCTAATTTTTCAGAAAAAACCTGAAAATTTTAATAGCATGAAATTCAATAAGTTCCGATATTTGTAAAAAGTGTCACCGATGAAAATTGCTTCCGACAAGCTGATAGAAGACCTGATCAAACGCACGCGACATAATATCGCCCAAGCCGAAAAGCTGCGTACACGGTCCCTGGCAGATCTCAACGAGAAGAGAACGCCTACCAGCTGGAGTGCCCTGGAATGTCTCGAACACCTCAATCTCTACGGGGATTTTTACCTGCCGGAGATTAAAACCAGGCTGAGCAATAATCAAACTACCGCCGAACCGCTCTTTAAAGCGGGGATCCTGGGAAATTATTTCGCCAATGCCATGTTGCCCAGCGAAAACATGCACAAAATGAAGACCTTCAAAGACAAGAATCCCAATGGCAGCAGCCTGCGCAAGACTTGTATTGACCGCTTCCTCTCCCAACAGGAACAGCTACTTGAACTGCTGGAGCGCTCCCGAAAGTTCAGCCTTAACAAGACAAAAACAGCGGTGAGTATTTCTAAATTCATAAAACTGAAACTGGGAGACACTTTTAGGGTGCTTATCTATCATAACCAACGCCACATCTTGCAGGCTTATAAAGCCGTGGGTGCGGAAGCCGAATTCAAGGCGGCCTGAAAATGCCATTTTTGAAGCATAAAAAACCCCTTCTGTAGCAGAAGGGGTCTTATTTTTCATAATAGATCGCTATTCCTCCATCTCATCCTCTCCCATGTCATCTGAAATATCCATGACTTTTACCTTCCAGTCATCTGAAGCTTCATCCCGCTCCCAGATAAAAGTATAGGTGCCGGTAAAATGGGTGGTGTCATTTTCATGTATGCCATGGTTGAAGACACCGGTCTCATAAGCAATGTTTCCGGAAGCGCCTTTGTGAATGGCCTCCATCTTAAGATCTCTCATCCCCGTAGAAGCCATATCTACCCATGGGGCAAGGCTGTCTTTAGGCCATCTTTTGCCGTTCATGACCAGGACAGCATCGCCGGTCATCATCCCACGCACTTCCTCTGGCTTATTGCTGTTCCAGGCCTCTTCCCATTCTTTCGAGATCACATCAGGATTCGACACCTCTTCGGCAGTAATGGTCTCTTCCTCCACCTTGCGTTCATTTGCGTCATCACAGGCTCCTGCAAACAGCAACAAACCCATTAGCGGTAAAATCTTCAAAATTCTCATATCATTTATTTAAGGTTAATACTTAGTAATGGCAGCCGAAATATTTAAGGGTGGGCTTTCGACTGAAAAAAAAGGCTGCCAATAAGCGATGTGAAAAAATAATCACTTTTGGCAGCCCAAAATTGGTTGTTAGTTTCTCAGGGGAAAAAAAGGGGTTCTTTAATTGTTCTCCGCATCGGGCATTTCAGGGAGATCTACTTCCGGAGAAATATCCATAAGCTTGATCTTCCATTCATCATCTGCACGCTCCCAAACCACGGTATAGGTTCCGGCCATCTGCATGGTATCACTGGCAGTGGTACCGTGAGTATAGGTACCGGCTTCAAAAGCGAAATCTTCGCCTTTTTTCTTAACCACAGGAGTGGTCCTCAGGTTCTTCATCCATTTTGAACTGTTGTTGATCCAAGTGGTCACGCTGTCATTGCGATGCGCTTTCCCTTCCATGAACAGCACAGCATCATTTGCAGTTGCTGCCCGTAGGCTGGTGGAATCATTAGCATTCCAGTCATCGCGCCATTCGCCCATGGCGGCATCAGCATCCCAGTTATCTTCCACAACTATTTCATCTTCTACAGCAACTTCTTTTTCTCCATCATTACAGGCTCCTAAAAAGAAAATAAGAGAAAATACCGGAATCAATTTTAAAAACTTCATACGTTAAAATTTTAAAAATTACATTCTAATTTACCTAAAGATGAAGTATAAAATAAATTTTTTCACCCTTTTTAGACCAAATACCTATTTTTTTAGTCAAAACGCAGGAAAGCTCCTTCAAATGCTATCAGCTTGATTTTCAGAATATTGTTTAACTTGTTGAAAAACAACAGCAAATGAAAAAAGCAGGTATTTTACTGGCAGCCCTTTTCCTGCAGGTCTCCTGTGTACAATCCCAGGAAAAAGAGGTCGCGGAACCACATTTGGTGGGTGGGCCCTGTGAAGGATGTGAGGCAATTCTGGAATATGGAGACCAAAACCTCAACGCGGTTGACACCCTTCCCGAATTTGAGGAAGCCGAAAAGAAGCTGAAGGTTCAGGGAACTATTTTTCAGGCCGATGGTAAAACCCCGGCCGAAGGGGTGGTACTTTATATACATCATACCAATACAGCCGGAATCTATCCCACTCGCGGTGACGAAACCGGGTGGGGCCGCCGCCACGGTTATTTACGCGGATGGGTAAAGACCGGAAAGGATGGGAAATACACCTTTTACACCCAGGTGCCCGGCACTTATCCCAGCAGGGACGCTCCGGCACATATTCACCCCTACATTCTGGAACCAAATGGCAAATATTACTGGCTGGGAAGTTACTTTTTTGAAGATGATCCTTTGCTGGATGCTGAAACTATAGATGAGAATCACCGCGGTGGCTCTTCGGGAGTGGTAAAGCTTCAAAAAGAGGAAAATTACTTTGTAATCAACCGCGACTTTGTGCTGGGGAAAAACATTCCGGATTACGACTGACCTATTTGTCCCTTTATTTATTGCAGTAGCCGGAGATCTCAGGAAGTTAAAAATCTGTTATTTGCCAATCCCTTAACGGGCTTTGCCGCTGTTTCCCCCGACCTTAAAGAGAAACAAAAATTACAATTATGCAGTTACAGGACAAGGTGGCCGTTGTTACGGGTGCCAGCAGCGGAATTGGAAAAGCCATCGCAAAAGCCCTTTCCGCAGAAGGTTGCAAACTGGTGCTTGCCAGTCGCAGTATGGAAAAACTCTCCCAGGTACAGGAAGAACTGAAAAATCCCGCCATGGTGGTGCGGATGGACGTCAGCAATTCTGAAAGTGTTTCGGGAGCCTTCAAAGACATCTGGGACGAGTTTGGGCGTGTAGACATCCTGGTTAATTCCGCAGGGGTAATGCCGCTTAGCTATATGAAGAACCGGCATGTGGAAGAATGGCTGCAGACCATTGAAGTGAATGTTAAAGGTACCTTACGTTGCATCAATGAGGTTTTACCGGCTATGAAGACCCAGAAAAACGGACATATCGTAAATATAGCTTCGGTTGACGGGAAAGAATTATATGAAGGTGGTGCAGTTTACGGAGCTTCCAAAGCTGCAGTGATCGCCCTTTCCAGGGCCATGAGAATGGAACTTTCTCCGGAATTCAACATCAGGGTCACCGCCATCGAACCGGGAACAGTTGCTACCAACCTCCGGGAAGACATCACCGACAAGGAACTTCTGGATGATAAGGATTATTCAGGAGACGAACCAAAACTCCAACCCAAACACATTGCAGATGCTGTATTTTATGCAGTAAGTCAGCCGGATGAGGTAAATGTCAACGAATTACTCATAAAACCCACCGGAAAGTCGTAAAAACAGGCAAAATCGGTCAAAAAAGGGTTAAAAAACTGTTATTTGGAAACTTTTTAACGGTAAACGCGCCCATTAATGACGATATTGAGATCAAACCACAAAAACTATAACTATGAACATGAAGAATGACGTTAAGAAAGTAGCAAAAAAGGGAGCTGAACTATGGGCTGCCAAAAAAGGTTTACAATGGACCGGAAGCCTTCTCAAATGGGGAGCTGTTGCCGGAGCCGGATACCTGGGTTATAAATACTACAAGAAAAACGAAGATACTATTAAGGACAAATTGCACACCAGCTCTGTGCACTAGTCATTAATGATTTTCGATATAAATGAAGAGGAGCAGCTATTGTAGCTGTTCCTTTTTGTTTTTAGCAACCGGTTTCCCCGGATGGCTTTTTGGATGCATAACATTGTAAAGCCTCACAACTTCCCTTGACTTCAAAGGCGCTTAACTGCCCATTCTGGTCCACCTCGAAATGTATACATTCGGTGATCTCATCTTTTAGAAGTTTCCTGCCGCGCTGGATCCTGGTTTTCGCCGCCGTGAGGGTCAAGCCCAGTCTCAGCGCCACTTCCTGCTGCGGCAGACCTTCAATATCTGCCAGTCTCAACGGTTCGGCATATTTCTGCGGAAGTAACTGCAAGAGCGGCGCAATGAATTCCGAAGCTTCCAGGTAGACGCCATTCTCCTCTTCCTGCTCCACATCTTTGACCAATTCAACCGTTTTACCTTCTTTCTTAAAATGATCCATACAGGTGTTATAGGCTATCTGGAAAAGCCATGACCTGATATTTCTAATGCTCCTGCCAGAACAACAGGAAGCATAGACCTTCATCAAAACTTCATGAGACAATTCATTAGCGGTGTCACCGTCTTTAACGATCTTGAGGATATAATTGCGGAGAGCATCCTTATAGCTCATCCAGTACTCAGAGATCGCATCGTATTTTCGCAGTTCGATCATAGTTGTTCTTGCTAATTCCGAATCCTAATTTGAAAATTTTTTTTGAAATACAGGCATCTGCATCTTACATTTTATAATGTAACCAGTGTTTTGTTATGGTAGGCATATTCTCCAGGAAAAGGGTAACCCGTTCTTCCAGATTAAACGAGGTTTTCTTTTCACAAACTTCCAGAGTACAGGTTCCATCTCCGTTTATTTTAAAATTTTCCATGCTATAAGATTTTTGGTTCTTTAATAGCAAGACGGAAGAGGCATCAAAAAGACGCAAAAAAAGCGAAAATTAATTTGAAGCTTCAGGTTTATTGAAGCCGGTACGGGTCATATCACCCCAACCTTTATTCCCCCGGATTTTTTCCCAGTTGCCTATGATAGCGGCATAAACCGTGAAAGGATGAAAGATAATGGGTTCCAGTAATGCCGCCATTACAAGCTTCCAATGGTCTGATAAGGTTTTATAGCGCCTGTAGGTAGATTCTTCGGTGTACAAAGCCATCATGGAAAACATGACCGCAAAGGCATAGACGAACAACAGGAAAAGGAAAAAGAACTTCCAGCTTAAGATCCCCAACACCACCAGCAGGATGGTGATAAGAAGTCCGCTGACCTCCACAATTGGCGCATAATATTCGAAGAACAGCCAGTAGGGGTAACTCAATAATCCCAGGGTTTTATATTTCGGATTAAGAAGCATTTTGCGATGGGTGAAGAGAGTCTCAATCGTACCACGCATCCACCGGCTGCGTTGTTTCCGAAGGATCTTGTAAGTTTCGGGAGCTTCGGTCCAACAAAGAGGATCGGGAATATATTGCACCGAGTAGGGCTCTTTGCGCTCTATCATGTACCGTCGCATCCTTACGATGAGCTCCATATCTTCCCCAACGGTTTTGGTATCATACCCACCGCAAGCCACGGCTATCTCGCGGTCAAACATTCCGAATGCACCACTTATGATCAGCAGCCCATCCAGTTTACTCCACGCCATACGGCCGAGAATGAAAGCCCGCAGGTATTCGATCACCTGAATTCGGGCCAGCATTTTTTCAGGCGCACGTACCTCCATAAGTTTCCCCGATTTGATGACGCAGGAATTGGCAATCCGAACTACTCCCCCGGTTGCAATGGTGCGGGTGCCTGACTGTTCCATATAAGGTTTGGCCAGCTTCAGCAGCACATCCTTATCCATGATACAATCCACGTCAATACACACCAGGTACGGATTTTTGGAGATGTTGATCCCGGTATTAAGGGCATCGGCTTTCCCGCCGTTCTCCTTATCCACCACTATCAACCTGGAATAGGCAGGATTGGAGGAAACATAAATGGCTTTTACCTCTTTTGTAGGGATCTGCGGATGATATTTTCTATCAGATAGTACGAGGTCAAACTTTTCAATCAGCAACGGAATGGAGTTATCCTTGCTCCCGTCATTGACCACGATCACATCAAAGTTGTTGTAGTTGATCGACAGCAGGGAGCGCACATTCTCCTGTATCGTCCTGCCTTCATTATAGGCCGGAGCAATAAGCGAAACATGCGGTGCCGAATCCAGCGCCAGCAAGGCGTTGTAATTGACGAATTTATTCCTTCGCAAATAAGATTTCAGGGAAACGCCCGAAATTGCTGCCAAAATAAGGTAGGAGGTCATTACTGTCACTGCAAAGAGCAGGATCAGATAATTGAATCCGTAGATAAACCAGTCTAAAAGTTCATTTCCTGTCATATCAATAGGCCGGTTCTGCCCGGTTGAGCACCCGGGCGATCTCGTTCTTTAATTTTTCATCTTTCGTCTGCAGGTAAAATTCCGACAGGCGGGTATAGAATTCCGAAGATTCGTAATACGCAATTAGTCTTACCGCCAGCAAGACTATGGACCGGTTCCTGCTCTTTAGCAGGTTACCCAGATCGCCCGGGGCCGGGATCTTATATTTTTTTACCGTGAACAGAATATTACTCTGCACCCAGTCATTTAGATAAAGTCCGGATTCCTGAAATTTAAGGATCTCACTAATGCCTTTCATTTTGATGATCCCTAACAACACCTCGGTCTTTACCAGCGGGTTCTTATGAATGATATGAGCAGCGATCCTGGGGTAAGATTGATTGTGGTTAAGGGTAGACAGATCTCTCACTGCCTCTACAATATTTGTCCAGTTGCAGGATTCCAGCTTTTTGAGGGAATAGTTCACAAGACCAGATTCCACATAGAACTGCTCCAGTTTTTTACCATAGGTTCCGCTGTAACTGTGGTGCAGGGAAATAATAGCCTTAATAGCTACCCGCTGAAAAAGGGGAATTGCAAACATCTTTTTTAAAGCCTTGTCCTGCAGTACTTCCTGCAGCGACAGGCCTTCAAACAGGTACCGAAAAAGAACATTTTCGATCTGTTCCTGGTAGACCTTTTTCCGTTTGTCTTCAGAAAGGTGCCCCAGCTTTTTATAAAGGGTCAGAAAAAAGAAGAAAAGGCTCAATGCGATACTGATACCAATGAGCACTAATACCCACATGAAGGCTTCTGAAAATTCTGATGCCCCTGTGGTTGCGATAAGATCGCTTTTATTTATCAAAATAGAAAAGGACTTCAACTAGCGTAAATTTTCCTGCTTTGCAAGAAGTTTTTGAATTCGTTTAAGCAGGACGGGCGGGCTGAACGGTTTTGTCACAAACTCATCTGCTCCCAGATCCAGTACCTCCAGTTCTGTAGATTCTACGCCCGAAGAAGTGAGCACGATCACCGGGACCTCATCTTTAAACTTTTTGCGCACTACTCCAATTACCTGTTGCCCCGCTGCAAATGGCAGGTTAAGATCAGTGATCACCAGGTCGATCCCGGGGTCAACGGAATTTATATGGTCGATGGCATCAGTTCCATTGTCAAAGGAAGTAACGGTGTATTTGTTGGAAGTTAAAAAGAAGGCGAGTGATCTGCGAAGCATCTCATCGTCTTCCACAAGTAGGATGTTCATTTAGGGGACTTTTATTTCTTTTCGAATATAAGAATACAGATTATTTAATTGCCTTTCGAGTCGGTTTAAATTATCACCGATCTCTTCGCGGTCAAACTGCTCAAGGCTTTCCAAATTGTGAAGCAGCGATAGATCTGCACCTACAATTCCAAAAGAAGCTTTCATCTTGTGGGCCGTTGCTTTTACTTCTGAAAGATCTTCCTTTTCAAAGGCTGTTTTGAGGTGGTTGTGCATTTCTGCCGACTTGACCAGAAACAACCCGATCATCTCCTGCTGAAAAGCTTCGTCTCCTCCAGAGAAATCTTCCAAATAGGCCATTGAAAATACCGGCTTCTCTTCGGAAGAAGCTACAACCTCTTCAGAAAATATCCTTCCTGGAACCCATTTTTGGATCACCTGCAACAGCTCGTTCTTGGTAAAGGGTTTGGAGAGATAATCATTCATCCCCGCTGCAAAACATCTTTCGCGCTCCACTAGCATAAAGTTAGCCGTTAGGGCCACCACCGGCACCTTTGATCCAAATTTCTGCCTGATTTCACGGGTAGTTTGAAACCCGTCTTTTTCAGGCATCTGAAGATCCATCAGCACGAGGTCGTAATCAAGGGCTGCAAAATACTCCAGTCCTTTTCTTCCATTCTCGGCGATATCAACGGTATATCCTTTTTCAGAAAGCAGTACCCTCACAAGCCGCTGATTGAGTTCGTTGTCTTCGCACAGCAGAATTCTTCCGAAGCAATTTTCATCAAGCTGTTCTGCATTCCCGGGAGCATCTTTCTCCACAATCTCAGCCTTTCTATACGGAATGGTAAAGGAAAAAACCGAACCTTTGCCGGGCTCACTGGCAACTTCCATGCTTCCCTCTTGCTTTTCCACCAGTTGCCGGGAAATATTCAGACCCAGTCCCGTGCCCCCGTATTTGCGGGAAATTCCTTCATCTGCCTGCGAAAAACGCTGGAAAATAGTCTCTAACTTATCCTTCGGAATTCCGGTTCCGGAATCTTTTACCTTAAACTCCACATAATACACTCCGTGCAACTCTTTCTTCACCGCCACCTCCAGTTCTACCCGGCCTTTTTCGGTAAATTTAATGGCGTTGCCCACCAAATTGATGAGGATTTGTGAGAGACGGTTGCGGTCTCCCATTAAATGCCCGGGAACCTCCGGACCGAAATTAAGATCCAGCCCAATATTCTTTTCCTGGGCTTTTAAATGCAGGATGGAAAACACATTTTCGACAACCTCAGCCGGACTGAAGGGAGCTGAGTCCATTTGAATAAGACCCGCGTCTATTTTCGAAAGGTCCAGGATGTCATTGACCAGAAACAGCAGGTTGTCTCCCGCAGTTTTTACAGATCGCAAATAAGACAACTTGGATTCCTCCTGCTCCTCTTCCAGGAGCAGCCCCGTGAATCCCAGGATCGCATGGATAGGGGTACGAATCTCATGACTTACATTGGCTATAAAATTGTCTTTTTGAACATTCAAAGATTCGGCTGCTTCCTTGGCTTTTTGGAGCGTCTGCGCCGCTTCTATTTCGCTGGTGATATCCTGTGCGATCTTGATCACCTTCACCACTTCCTGCTCCAGGTTTAGAATAGGATTGTAGGTAGCCTGATACCAAATATCAGAACCGTTCTTATGGCGGCGCCTGTAGCGGCCTCCCTTGAATTTACCTTTTTCAAGGTCGTTCCAAAAACCTGTATTCAGGATCCTTTCCTCTTCAAAAATGAGTATTTCGTGTGATTTTCCGCGCAACTCCTTTTCATCATAACCCATGACATTCAGAAAGATCTCATTTGCCTGCAGGATCTCGCCCTGAGGGGAGAATTCCACTACAGAATTGGAAAGTTTAATTGCTGCCAGTAAGTGGTTATATTCAGCTTCCTTCTGCTTGAAGCTTCTTTGGGCAGCTTCAATTTTCTTATTGAGTACCTGCTCCAGCTCGGTTGATAGTTGCCTGTTCTTTTTGCGACTTTCAATGAGATACATTACCTGCTTTGAAAGCAGGTCGAGGGCCTCTTTTTGACTTTCAGAAAGCTTGCGTGGCTTATTATCTGCCACACACACGGTACCAATATTATATCCGTTTGATGCTGTCAAAGGGATCCCCGCATAAAAACGAATGCCATTATCCTGGGTCACAAAAGGACTGTTCTTCACCCGCTCATCGAGCGTGGCATCCGGGATTTCAAGAAGACTGCTCTGCCGGATGGTGTACTGGCAAAATGTCTCCTCCCTAATCACCTCATTGTCTTCCATTCCCACTTTGGCTTTGAACCACTGGCGATTGTGATCCATCATTGAGATGAGAGCTACGGGCGTTTCACAGATAATAGAGATCATCCGTGCAATATTATCGAAATCCTCTTCTGGAGGAGTGTCAAGAATATTATAGGATAAAAGGGTTTTCAGCCTTTCGATCTCCTGTTGTTCGGGGGAATTATTCATGGCGGCAAAAGTAATTAAAAAATGATGCCATGGTCCTGCGGAAATGTTATAATTCAGCAAGTTAAAAATGGAGGCATGTTAAAATCTTCAGGAGAGAAAATTGGATAAGCCCCGGCAAAAGAAAAGCTCCGGTTGGGAGCTTTTTTAAGATTATTGGGAAGAACTGACCACTCTTTATATTTCATAACTATGGTGTGACTGATCCATTACTGTCCGAATAAAAAAGCCCTTCCAAAAAGGGCTTTTTTAAAGTAAAGGAACGGCTAATCACTCTCTACATTCTATCGGTAAATTGGGATCTTAAGTCCCGCATAAATATCTGTTGTTTTTGCTGAATCCCCCAGAACATTGGAGATCAAAGAACCTGACCCCACCATTAAAGGACCTAATCTAAAGCCAGCCCCCATGGCAAGTCCATCATATTGTCGCATACTTACCGGCAGATAGAAACTGAACCATTTAGACTCAAAACGCGGTGTAGCGGCCACAGTATTGATGATCCTGTTGGCATGTTCTGCATCTGCACTTACTAAAGAGAGATTTCCCTGCACACTTACGTAAAAATGTTTACTGATGTTATAGTCTCCCATTACATGCAGGGCCGTAGGTAAACTGATTTTAGTGTCTTTCATTTCTTCAGTCCCTTCATATTCCTGCTCCAGCACAGTCCTGAAACCTTCTTGATCAAACCTGTTTGCATCTACCGTTTCGTCCAGGTCATAAGTAGTTACAGTACTTTCGTAAGAAATACTTCCAAGATCAGTGACCGAAAGTCCCAACCTGAATTTGTAGTCACTGTGGCCTTTTTCTTCCTCCAACCCGTTATCCGGACGATATTCATAGGTCATTCCGAAATCTGCACCAAATCCGGAAGTAAGGTCATTGAAATCTATGTCATCACTATCAAAACCAACTGCACCTCCATAGCTAAGGGTTCCGGAAGTAGTAAGCAGCTCAGTTTGCGCTTCATACTGCCCCGTCGCCTGCGGACTGTGAATAAATGTTGCACCAGCTCCCTGCAGATATTTAACGGTAAGACCCGCTTTCAGGAAATTAGAATCGGTATCCATCAGGATTCGTCCATAAGTAAGACCCAGTTCTCCCCAGGCGTGAACAGTGCTGCTGAAATCCTTCAATTCAAAGCTGTAGTCTTCTTCAGAATTAAATCCGTCTTCCATATCTTCATAGATCATCCCATTGACATTGTTAAAGTTGAGGAAGGTTCGCACCCTGGTAGTCACGGCTAAACTGCTTTTGGGATTCAGGTTGAACATAAAGGAAGGTCCCAAAACATCAACATTTAAAAAGAACTGGTTCTGATTAGTTGCCGAAGTCTTAATACTGTTGCCAAAACTGAAACCGTCTTCACTTTCCAGCGCGGCATTCAGGTCGATAGAATAATAATCACTCCCAAGAAAGGAGCTCATGGAAAACAAGTTAATATCGGTCCTGAAATTAGAATCCACCACGGCTGATGGATTGATGATTACCCCGTTGACTCCACTGTAGTTATCCATTGTTAACCCCACAAAATTCTGTGCGGAGACAATAGAGGTGAAGAAAAAGATAAATGCCGGAAGAAGATGGCGTAGTTTTATTTTCATATGATTTTGATTTTAAGGGACAAACATATCCTAATTAAAGCAGATTTGAAATACCCATTTGTGGGTATTTTCTCTCTTTAGAAAAATGTTTTAAAAACTAAGTGATTTTTGAAAATGAAGAGGTCTTTACAGCAGGATTATTAAAACCTTCCAGGATTTTTGTTTTTAACGAAAAGCATCATATTAAACCCTAGGGTTCCGAAGAGATCAGCAGGAACTCTGTTTGCCTGCCATTCACATAACGAAAGCCTTCTTCACCCCAATAACCGGATTCTTCGAGCATGATACGAATATCTTTTTCCCATTCAGGAATATTCACCGTAGTATTGAGTTCGATAGCGTACACCGTCCGGGGAAATAAAGGATAATCTCCCGTTCCCGTAACTCCGCCCTGAGAATCCCACATTCCAATAGTAGGACCAGAGGAATGTCCGTAGGTTCCAAGTGGATGTGAATAGATCGCCGGTTGAAGGCCTTCGTCTTTTGCCTCTTTTAATGAGGCGGCGAGAATTTCATTCCCACTGCTGCCGGTTTTGAAATTAGAGGTTAAAATGTCCTGTAACCTGTTCCCCTTTTTCAATGCCTGCTGAAGAAATACCGGGGCACTGCTTTCTCCCGGTTTGAGAACATAGGCGTGCTGCTGGCAATCTGTGTTGAGTCGGAGATATGTTATCCCGAAATCACAGTGGAGGAGATCTCCCGGAAGGATCACTTTATCCCCATAACCTGAAGAAAAGGCATCAATATGATCCTTAAGGCCCTCTTCCTTTCTCTGAATGTCAATGGTAGGATGGAACCAGGTTTCCAGACCCAGGTCGGTAACTTTCTGACGCATCCACCACACCACATCGTCAGAAGTGGTTTTTCCGGGGGTGATGACCTTATTACTAAATGCTTCGCCTATTATCTCTTTGGTGATGGAAACCAGCTCTCTGTAGAGTTCCATCTCCATTTCTGTACGGGTCTCGATCCAACCAATAGCCAGATTTTCTGCGGAAACTACCTTTTTTGAATACTCTTCCGGAAGCATTGCCATAAAGGCTTGATAATCGGTTTTGACGATTCCGTCTGCTATATTGAAGTCCTCCGAAAAGTTAAGGCCAATTTGCTCAGGATTCCTTTCTTTAATTATCTCCAGCAGCGCCTGCCATTGATCTGGCTGAGCCTCGGGGTCCCAGGCTGAAGTAATATTTTCTCCCACATTATATCTGGCAACAGCCAATCTTTCAATAGTGTCATTTTCCCTGTTCCTGTAAAAAACAAGAATAGTTCTGCGACGGGCATTGAGCCAGGTAGCAGGCAACATGGTTCGCATCACAGGATCTTCATTGTATTCCCGGGAAATAAGCACCCACATATCGATCCCGGTCCGATCCATTAATGCCGGTAGCAGATTGCTAAACCTGTCTTCTAAAACTTTATCAACTATTTGAGCCCGCTCCCTTTCAGAAACGATTTGAGCCTCTACAGGGAGAATAAAAAAATAAGCAAGGAGGATTAGAAGTGTCTTGGGGGTAGCATTCATTACAGTCATATATGTGCGGATTGAGAATTCAAGATACTTAAAAATCCTTTTAACCCAATTAGAAAGAAATAAGAGAAGTAGCAGAAACCTTTTTTGAAACTTAAAAGACTTTAAGGTTGTAGTTACCCAAAAAAGGAGATAGCAAGAATAAGGAGAGCTGAGACAGCTATGATGACCATACTTATGGTAAAAATACTTTCCTTAGTGGCTAAGTATTCCTGTTTGAAGTCTTCGTCTTCTTTAGCTAATTGTTTTATTGACATACCTGAATCAAATATATCTTACTCCAGCTTCCCGTAAAATACCTCTTTAGTGGTATTTTTTCTATCCTACATCATAAATGATTAGGAGTTGGGATCGTAAGAATAGAGTGATATGTGAAATGCGGAGCTATGTAAAACAAAAAAGCCCTTCCCAAAAGGGAAAAGCTTCTCATCGTTTTTTTTACCAGTATATGGAGATTTTGAGCCTCTTTTTTTTATCAATTCTTTTGCTGATTCTTAATCTTCTGATATTTGGATTTATATAAATCCTTATCAGGATGATCTTGTTGATCTGCAATATCTGTGGCCTTTTTATATAGGTCTTCAGCCTTTTTCAAATCTCCAACTGCTACATGAGCATCCCCCAGGCTATCGTAAGGATTGGCTTCATTAGGATATTGCAATGTATTAAGTTTAAAAACCGCGATGGCTTCTTCCATTTTCCCCGCTCTTAGAAGAGTATACCCCAGGGAATTCAATAATTCTTCATTAAAAATCTTTTCCGGATAGTAGCTTTTCAAATGATTGTATTTCTCATACATTCCTTTTTCTCCACTATTTTCAAAAGCAACTATAAGTTGGTTGCCAATTTGAGGGAAGGTGACACGCTTTATAGCTTCAATTACGAGATTAGGATCATCTTCATGTACATAATGTGCAGCATGCGATGCAACGACAAGAGTGGCCTCAGTATTATTCTTGATCTTGGCCATAAAATTATTCAACCGGATATCTACTGAATGCTCTAACCATTTTTCAATATCGATCTCAACCTCAGGAAAGTCAGGAGGTAGCTCCTGCATTTTTGCAGCGAGAATATACGCAGTAGGTACATTGATTCCTGGTGAAAAGCGTTCGAGGTCTATGTCATCCTCGGTAAGTTGGGTAATTACTTCGTGTTCCGCCTTAATTCCCGGAGGTGAATTTTCATAATATTTCATTAAGGTTTTTTCTATGACATCATATTTGTCCTCGCCCACCCCTAACCTCTGTAAAGCTTTTATTTGAGTAGCTTTATAATTAATGATATCAGTCTCATCAACGAAAACCATCCCAACTACCTGATCTGGATATTTTACGGCAAAGGAATTTATTAACGGACCTCCCCATGAATGTCCCACAAGTACATACGGAGGCTCTATTTTCAATTCTGAAAGTAATTTGTTCAAATGCTCTGTAATTCTTTCAGGAGTAGGGGGTTCATCCAACATTTCAGATCTGCCAATACCGGGACGATCATATAAGAGAACAGGAGCAAAATCTGCAACTTCACGGGCTACGGTATTCCAGTTGTTTAAGGGCGTTCCAGCGCCGCTTTGAAAAATTACTACAGGAAGGTTTTCTCTCGTGTCTTGTGGTATTGAAGTCACAACATTTACCGGCTTCCCTTCGATCTCTATCGTCTGATTTTTTAATTCTCTTTTTTGAGCTGAAGCAGCAAATGAAAGGAATACAGTTAGAAGTATGCCAGTTTTAATCACCCTAATAGCGTTCATAATTAATAAATTATAATGTTAATTAATTAAGGAGGGAATATTAAAAATAGATAAAATCATAAATCAATACTTATTTTTAACATTTCTATTAGACCAACAGTAATATTATTATGCTGAAGCATGCAAAAGGGAATCAAAAAGAAAGACAGGACAATTTGAGAAGCAGAAGAGAATGTTCAGAAATGTGTACAAAACAAAAAAGCCCTTCCCAAAAGGGAAAAGCTTCTCATTGGTTTACTTCTAAACCCAGGTAAATCAACGATTTACCACAAACAACACAACTAACGTTTACTGCGAAAAAAAGCTCCCCGATTAGAGGAGCTTCTTTGCAATTTGCGGTCTGGACGAGACTCGAACTCGCGACCCCCTGCGTGACAGGCAGGTATTCTAACCAACTGAACTACCAGACCGTTGCTTTATTGCGAGGGCAAATATACAGCAGAATTTCACTTTCACAAACCTTTTTTTAAAATAATTTGAACTCTTTTTCGCCCCCTACACAAACTTCTGTCGTTCAATTAAATAGGTGGTGATAATTTTTTTGAAACTGGCATTTATATCGGCTTCTACATATTTGATCCCATACTGGCCGCATTTCAGTTTTAGGTCTGAGAAGTACTGGTCCACCATTTGTCGGTAACTTTCTTTCACATTTGAGGAAAAAAGATCGATCTTTTCACCTGTCTCCACGTCGGTAAAACGACGGGGTTGGTCTCCAAAATCAAACTCATACTCTTTTTCCCGATCCATAACATGAAAAAGGATCAGCTCGTGTTTATTGTATTTGAGGTGACGTAAGGCTTCGAAAAGTTTTGCTTCTTCCACATCGGGCTGGAACATATCAGAAAAGAGAAAAATAAGAGAGCGACGTTTCAACTTTTCTGCGATCTGGTGCAGGTACCGGTAAGTTTCGGTAGCAGCTGTTTTTCTCTCCTGCCGTACCGTATCTTCCAGCACATTCAGCAACATATGCCGGTGCCGCTCACTGCCTTTTTCAGGAGCATAATACTCGTATTTGTCACTGTAAATACTTAATCCTACTGCATCCCGCTGCTTTTTGAGGATCTGCATCAAACAGGCCGAAGCCAGCACTGAAAATCCTATCTTATTAAGATGTTCGAGATCCTGTGTTTTTAAGGACGGATAATGCATGGAGGCACTATTGTCTATGATAAGATGACACCTTAAATTAGTTTCTTCTTCATATCGTTTGGTATACAGCTTATCGGTTTTGGCATACAGCTTCCAGTCAATATGCCTGGTACTTTCGCCATTATTGTAGACTTTATGCTCAGCAAATTCTGCAGAGAAGCCGTGAAACGGACTTTTGTGCAGGCCTGAAATAAATCCTTCGACCACCTGACTTGCCAACAGGTCAAGATTTGAAAATCCGCCTGCTTTATGTATCTCCTTTTCCAGCTTCACAGCAACAATTTTAGCGATAAGTTACAGAATTTTCACCAACAAAAAAGCCCGGCTAAAGTAGCCGGGCTTTTTAATATTCTTATTTGCGTCCTATAACAATTGATCTAATGCTTCAGCATAAGTGTTCTTTGGAGCAACTCCAACCTGTCTTCCAACTACTTCTCCGTTTTGAAAGATCAATACAGTAGGAATGTTACGCACTCCGTACTTGGCAGCAAATTCCTGGTTAGCATCAACGTCAAGTTTTCCAACCACTGCTTTACCTTCATATTCTTTACTGATGTCATCGATGATAGGTCCTACCATTCGACATGGGCCGCACCATGCTGCCCAAAAATCAACCATTACAGGTTTGTCACTTTTCAATACTTTTTCTTCAAAAGTCGCGTCAGTTATCTCTAAAGCCATAATCTTTTTTTTTATTCTTTATCAAATTAATACGTAAAAATAGTCAAATATTTTACCAAACCTTACGCTCAATACATCAGATTTAGTTATCCCTTCATTGTGCCGTCTTATTTGCTGCTCCGGAACTCGAAAGTGCAAGACTGCCGAAAAATTAATTTGTAAGAAAAAACTTACAATTATCTCATTTTGAAAGTAGTTTAATCGGTTCTTTCAGCTCTTCATCGTTTTGTTAAAAAAAAGCCAAAAAATAAGATTTTTTAGTCTTAAATTAACACCGTAAACATTAAAAATAAGCTTTTAACGGAAAAAATTTACCCCTAAAAATTTTTAATTATGGCAGTGTTAACTAAGATCTGGGAAGAAAAAACGTATGATTTTTCGCCTGTACAAAAGGCAGTACTGGGAGTTATACTTTCCTTTATTTTTTCAACAGCCTTACTGGCAATATTTCTATTGTACCTCGAGTTCACCAAATAACAGATCTCAGGTTTTAAAATAAAACCTGGCTTCATAAGAAATGAGGCCGGGTCTAAATTCCCTACCCCCTACAAAAGATTGCAAAAGTAAGGGGAGAATACTTCTTCTCCCCTTACTTTTTTTAATTACTCTTAGTTCAGCTTATACAATACCTGCCGTTCTTCCAGAGCATTCAATAACTCCTGAGAGATCTTCACTTTCTGTTTCCTGCTGGGCATATGCAACTTTATCCGCTCCTTCATTTCGTAAACCACAAAATTAAGACGATTATCACCGCTATGTTCCTGAAAAAGGTCTTTTAAAGCATCTATTTCTTCTTCCTGCAGTTCTTCGATATTGAGCTGGATTGTAAGCTTTTTAGCATAGGTTTCCATCACATCATGTAACAACTGCATGTGATTGAACTGCATTCTGGGCTCTCCTTTCTTTCCCGTGTCTTTATTTGCCCAGCCTTCCTTAACAAAGATTTTGGCATGGATGAAAGAGTTCGGTACCAGAAAATGCCTGTATTTCAGGTATTCTTCCTTGAAAAGACGGAACTCAAAAGAATCTGAGTAATCCTCTACCACGAAAGAAGCCCAGCCCTGACCTGTTTTTGAAACCCTGTGCTGCACATCACTAATTACTCCCCCAAAGGAAAGTTCTTTGTTCACAGCACGTTCCAGGTCGCTAAAGTCGGCCAGGACGGCATTACAAAAACACTTTAGTTCTGTTTTAAAGTCATCGAGCGGATGTCCTGAAATATAGATCCCTACCACCTCACGTTCCCGGCGGAGTTTTTCCATAGTTCCCCATTCTTCACAAGGAGGAACAACAGGTTCCGGTATCTGTACTTCACTGGCATCTCCGAACAAACTTACCTGCGCAGAATTTTCATTTTCCTGGAACTTCGCAGCATATTTTATAGCCTTTTCCAAAAAGGTAATACCGTCACCTTCATTGTGGAAATACTGAGCACGGTGGGTATTACCAAAACTGTCAAATCCTCCTGCCAAGGCAAGGTTCTCAAAAGCCTTTTTATTAGCAGCCCTAAGATCGATCCTCTTTGCCATATCGAAAATGGATTTGTAGGGACCTTTTTCTTTTCTGTTTTCAACAATAGTGTTCACTGCACCGGCGCCCACTCCTTTTATTGCTCCCATTCCAAACCGCACCGCGTTTTCCTTATTTACCGAAAACTTATAATAGGATTCATTCACATCAGGACCAAGCACCTTCAGCTTCATGCGTTTACATTCTTCCATGAAGAAGGTCACCTGCTTGATATCATTCATATTATTCGAAAGCACCGCTGCCATATATTCCGCAGGATAATGCGCTTTTAAATAAGCAGTCTGGTAAGCGATCCAGGCGTAGCAGGTGGAGTGAGATTTATTGAAGGCATAAGAAGCGAATGCTTCCCAGTCTTTCCATATCTTCTCAAGCACCTCCCGCGGATGACCTTTGGCCTCACCTCCATCGAGGAATTTTGGTTTTAATTCTTCCAGAAGGGAAAATATCTTTTTCCCCATCGCCTTCCTCAAAACATCGGCTTCACCTTTAGTAAAGCCCGCAAGTTTCTGGGAAAGCAACATCACCTGCTCCTGGTAAACAGTAATTCCGTAGGTTTCTTTCAAATACTCCTCCATGGCCGGAAGATCATATACGATCTCTTCCTCACCGTGCTTCCTCGCAATAAAGCTCGGAATGTATTCCATTGGTCCCGGACGGTACAATGCGTTCATCGCAATAAGGTCATCAAAAACCGTCGGCTTAAGATCCTTCATGTGTTTCTGCATTCCGGGAGATTCATACTGGAAAATCCCTACCGTCTCTCCCCTTTGGAAGAGCTCATAGGTTTCCTTATCATCTAACGGAAAATTATCTGGATCCAGATTGATCCCGTGCCGTCCTTTCACGATCTTCACGGTATCCTTAATAAGGGTAAGGGTCTTCAGACCCAAAAAGTCCATTTTTAGGAGGCCGGCGCTTTCAACGACCGAGTTATCGAACTGGGTCACGTACAGATCGGAATCCTTGGCAACAGCAACCGGAACAAAATTGGTGATATCACTCGGGGTAATGATCACCCCACAGGCGTGAATCCCTGTATTTCGAACAGAACCTTCCAGAATACGTGCCTGATTCACTGTTTGTGCCTCCAGGTCATCTCCTTCGGAAATATTCAGAAGTTCGTTTATTTTTTCTACTTCTTCACTTCGGAATTTACTTCTGATCTCCTTTTCATCCATTCCGAAGATCTTGCTGAGCTTCGTATTCGGGATCAGTTTCGCAATTCGGTCAGCTTCGTTCAACGGAAGATCCAGCACCCGGGCAGTATCCCTGATAGATGACTTGGCCGCCATCGTTCCGTAGGTGATGATCTGTGCTACCTGGTTGGCACCATATTTCTTGATCACATAATCCATTACCCGGCTTCGGCCTTCGTCATCAAAATCAATATCAATATCGGGCATACTCACCCTGTCAGGATTCAGGAATCTCTCAAAAAGCAGATCGTACTTAATAGGATCAATATTTGTAATTCCCAGACAGTAAGCCACGGCACTACCAGCCGCAGATCCCCTTCCCGGTCCTACGGAAACGTCCATGTTTCTCGCCTCCCTGATGAAATCTTCAACAATGAGGAAGTAACCCGGATAGCCTGTATTTTCAATTACAGACAGCTCGAAATCCAGGCGTTCCTTGATCTCAGGGGTGATCTCACCATAGCGCTCTTTTGCGCCAACATACGTAATGTGCTTTAAATAGGCATTTTCTCCCCGCTTACCACCGTCCTCGGCATCCTCAGGCACCACAAATTCTTCAGGAATGGAAAAGGCTGGCAACAGTACATCTCGTGCCAGCTCATAAGGTTCGATCTTATCCACCACCTCCTGCACATTGGATATGGCTTCAGGAAGATCTTTAAAAAGCGACTTCATTTCTTCGCCGCTCTTGAAATAGTATTCATTGTTCGGCAAGCCGTAACGATAACCGCGGCCGCGACCTATTGGAGTCGCCTGTTTCTCGCCATCTTTAACGCATAATAAAATATCGTGTGCATTGGCATCTTCCTGCTCACAATAGTAAGTGTTATTGGTAGCCACCAATTTAACATCGTGCTTTTTAGCCAGTTTTACCAGCACCGGATTCACCCGGTCCTCGTCCTCCTGATTATGCCTCATCAGCTCCACGTACAGGTCTAGCCCAAACTGTTCTTTCCACCAGAGCAAAGCTTCTTCAGCCTGATTTTCTCCCACATTCAGCACCTTCCCGGGAACTTCTCCATAGAGGTTTCCGGTAAGGACGATGATATCTTCTTTATACTGTTTTATGATCTCCCTGTCAATACGGGGCACGTAATAAAAGCCCTGGGTATAGGCTAAAGATGACATTTTTGCCAGGTTGTGATAGCCCTTTTTATTCTTGGCCAGCAGCACTACCTGGTAACCATTATCCTTCCGGCTTTTATCTTTATGATTCTCACACACAAAGAACTCGCACCCAATAATGGCTTTTAATTCCCTGGCTTTTGGAGGTTCGTTGTTTTTCTTCGCTTCGGCATTTTGTGCCTTTACTCCTTTATTATATGCTCCCACTTCTTTTACAAAATGGAAAGCGCCCATCATATTTGCATGATCTGTCAATGCAACGGCAGGCATTCCATTTTTTGCAGCCGCGTCAACAAGGTCTTTTATACTGATCGTAGACTGCAAAATTGAAAACTGGCTATGGTTATGCAGGTGTGAAAAAGCTACTTCATCCAGCTTTTCCAGGTTCTCTTCGATCTCTTCGGAAGAAATGCCGGTGGTACTTTTCTGAAGCCTTTTCCTGATCTCTTCGGAAGCTTTCTTAAGGTTAATATGCTTAAGCCCTATGAGCTTTATAGGCTGGGGATTAGCTTCGGAAAAATTCTGAAAATAATCGGGTTTTGCATCCAGCTCTTCCGCAGTGAATACCTGTCGCCTTACCAGCTCCAGGAAACAACGGGTGGTTGCCTCCACATCGGCCGTGGCATTGTGGGCTTCGGAAAAAGTTTCCTCAAAAAGGTATTCGTGAAGTTCGGTCAGGGTTGGTAGTTTGAATTTTCCACCTCTACCTCCCGGAATACAACACAATTGTGCTGTCACTTCAGTACACGTATCCAACACCGGAAGCTCCTGCAGGGAAGTACCCATTTGTGCCCGATGGAATTCCGCCCCCATAATATTGACATCAAACCCAACATTCTGACCTACCACAAATTTTGAACGGGAGAGGGCAATGTTGAATTTTTCCAGCACCTCTTTAAGGGAGATCCCCTGTTCCTGTGCCAGCTCTGTCGAGATCCCGTGAACCTGTTCGGCATCAAAGGGAATATTAAACCCTTCAGGCTTCACCAGGTAATCCTGATGTTCGATCACCCGCCCCAGTTCATCATGCAACTGCCAGGCGATCTGTATACAGCGAGGCCAGTTGTCAGAATCGGTTAAAGGAGCATCCCAGCGCTTTGGAAGGCCGGTAGTTTCAGTGTCAAAAATCAGGTACATAAAATGGTATTTTTAGAGGCTTTTCAGCTGATTATGAGAATCAACCGACAATTTATCTGCAACAAATAAGGAGGTAAAAATAAGGATAATTTTATGGCCCTGCAGCGAAACTTTTCAGGAATTATTAACGTTCAAAAATGACAAAACCTCCGGGATCTGTTCCCGGAGGTTTTGCAAAATATTCTATATATGAAAAACGATTTTTAGTCCCTTCTCTCTTCCAGATCTTTAACTTCTTTCAAAGATCTTTCTATCGCGTTACGCTGTTTGATCAACAGGTTCTCGGTAGAAGGAGGGAAATTCGTTTTATCGATCGCTTCATTGTAATCTTCAACCGCAGCTCTTTCTCCACGAATAGCCTCTTCCAGCACGCTTTCTTCTTTATCACTGGTAAGGGCCGCTTTAAGATCCATCCAGGCGCGATGTGCATCGGCTGTAAAGCTGGATCCTTTATCAGGAGTTTCCCCGAAATTTCGGATCTCAGATTTCAATTCGTGTCCGAAATCGTAACGTTGTTGAGCTTTTTGTTTAAAGAATTCCTTTAAACGTTGGTTCTTTATGTCATTTGCTGCATTCTTATAGCCTTTTTCGGCATCATAATTCTTCTCCAGCAAATCGTTCAATCTGTCTGCCATTTCTTTTGTGTGACTCATAATCTCTTTCATTTTGGTTAAACATTCTTTCATTTGGTCTTTTTCAACCTTTCCCAATATAAGCCTAAATTCCGTCGAATCCCCATGTTTAACAAGGTTTAGCACTCCTTAACGCCACTTTAGAATGAAGAGGTATATGGAGGATTTTTTGTCAATTTACTCACAATATTTACCCTCTAATTTTTTTGCTAACCTCCTTATTAACAATAAAAAATAAATAGTATCTTTGCAGCCTTATTAATAATCGGGGTCGGGAACCCCACAAATTAATTTTTATGCCAGTAAAAATAAGATTACAAAGACACGGTAAAAAAGGGAAGCCTTTTTTCTGGATTGTTGCCGCTGATGCGCGTGCAAAAAGAGATGGTAAATTCCTTGAGAAATTGGGTATTTACAATCCAACTACCAATCCTGCTACTATCGAATTGGATGTTGACAGTTCTGTAAAATGGTTACAGAATGGTGCACAACCAACAGATACTGCTAGGGCTATTCTTTCTTACAAAGGTGCTTTGCTTAAGAACCACCTTGCTGCTGGAGTTAGAAAAGGTGCTTTGACTGAAGAGCAGGCTGAAGAGAAATTCCAGGCCTGGGTTTCAGAAAAAGAAGGAAAAGTAGAGTCTAAAAAAGAAAATTTAAGCAAAGAGAAAGAGGCTGAAAAAGCTAAAGCTCTTGAAGCTGAAAAAGAAGTGAACGCAAAGCGTGAAGCTGAAGCTGCCGCTGCTGCACAACCTGAAGTAGAAGAAACTACTGAAGATCAGGAAGCTACTGCTGCAAGCGAAACAGACGAAGCGACTGCTGAAGAAGCTAAGGCTGACGAAAAACAAGATCAGGCAGGATCTTAATTTCTTTACTGACGAAAAATGACAAAAGAAGAATGCTTCTATCTTGGCAGGATCGTTAGTAAATTCAGTTTTAAGGGAGAGGTGTTGATAAAACTCGACACCGATGAACCCGAAAGTTATTTAGAAATGGAATCAGTTTTTGTCGAATACGACAATAATCTGGTTCCATTTTTTATTGAAAGAAGCTCTCTTCAAAAAAGCAACCTGCTAAGGGTGAAATTTGAAGAGGTAGATTCTGAGGAAGACGCAGAAGACCTTATAAAATGCGATCTTTATTTGCCCCTTACCCTACTTCCGGAACTGGGCGATGACCAATTTTACTACCACGAGATCATCGGATTCACCGTTGAAGATGTCAACTATGGAACAGTTGGGGTACTTTCCGGTGTCAATGACACTACTACCCAAGCTCTTTTCGAGATCGAAAAAGATGGAAAACAGATCCTCATTCCCATGAATGAGCAGTTCCTGAAAAAAGTAGATAAAAAGAACAAAAAGATCATCGTGGAAACTCCTGAAGGGCTCATTGATCTCTATCTTTAAGTTTTAAATTTCAGGGTTCCATATTCCAATTTGTCCTTATTAGAATATACCTTCGCCTCCAGTACAGTTGAAAGGGAAGCAAAATATTGCTCAATTTTTTGATTACCAGATTGTTAGGTTATCTAAAATTTTTTACCTTTAATACCATCCCTACACGATTACCCCTACACTTGTTTTTTCCAGATAATAATTAAAACTCCATAATTATGAGAAAATGGGTCTACATCATCTTTTTTACATGTGTAGGATTAACATCTTGTGAGAAAGAAAACACAGAGGAATTACTGGAATCGGAAGATCTACTAGCATCCCAGGAATATTTTCGAGCCAAAATAAACGGCAAAGATTTTGAAGTTACGGATCCTGAAAACATGAGAGGCTTTGTTTATCCCGATCCGCGATCGGAAATAATGACATTTGATCTTATTGGATGGAGGGAAGAAGGAGATGATTATGAAGAGTTAAATTTTAAAATTTGTTTTTATGATGGTCCAGGCATTTATTACACTGGGGTTACAACTTCAGTAAGTTGGGCCGATTACTATAAAAATTGGGATACCTGGTTCAATGACCCCCTTCTTGAAGATCCAGGACAGGTCGTAGTAGAAGAACAAACTGAAAATTTTATTTCAGGAACATTCCAATTTAATGCTTATAGCTACGAAATCGAATCATTTGTATACGTGGAGGGAGAATTTAAAGTGCTGCTCGAAAAAAGTGTTTACGAGGATTAACCGATAAATCATTTTTTTTGTAGCTCAGAGTTTTGGGATTGTTACTTTTGAAAACTTTAATGTCCAAACATGAGCAAACCTTTCCATTTCAAGCACTTCACCATTCACCAGGACAAAACTGCCATGAAAATTGGCACTGACGGAGTTTTGCTGGGGGCATGGGTATCACTGGAACACGAACCTTTTTCAATACTTGATATTGGCGCAGGTACCGGAGTGATCGCTTTGATGCTGGCACAACGTTCTTCTGCGGAATTAATCGATGCTTTGGAAATAGACGAGAATGCTTATGAACAGGCAGTAGAGAACTTTGAGAACAGTGACTGGGGAGATAGGCTTTTTTGCTATCATGCCGCTTTCGACGAATTCGTGGAGGAGATGCAGGATGAAGAAAAATATGACCTGATCATTTCCAATCCGCCGTTCTATTCAGCGAATTATTCCTCAGGAGATACCCAGCGAGACCAGGCACGGTTTGCTGAGGCACTTCCTTTTGACGAACTGTTAGAAGGGGTTTCCCTTCTCCTCTCAAAAAGTGGGAAATTTAGTGTCATTATTCCGTCATCCGAAGAAGACCATTTCCTTGCGATCGCAAAGCAGTTCAAGCTTTACCCTCACCGAATCACAAGGGTAAAGGGCGATAAAAATTCCGAAGTAAAACGAAGCTTACTGGAACTGGGGTTTTCTGAAAAGGATTACACCCCAAAAGAATTGATCATTGAAGACACTCGTCACAATTACACCCCGGAATACGTCAATTTGGTGAAAGATTTTTATTTGAAAATGTGAGGTCCCAAAGAATGCGACACCTTCAGGGTCGTAGTCAATCGGGCTCCTTGATTTACAAATATTTCATCCCTTCGGGATGATCTTTCAGCTTAATCTTTGTTTCTAATTCTGCATTTGAAGAATGGTTCTTAAAGGGTTGTAAAAACACTTTTTAGACTGAACCCGAAGGGTTCATATAATTATAATTCCAAGACACTATAGAATCCAACGACCCCGAAGGGGTTCGCACCTACGTGTATTCTGAGTTCTTATGTGTGTCAACACTTCGGAATGATTTTTCAGCTTAATCTTTGTTTCTAATTCTGCATTTGAAGAATGGTTCTTCAAGGGTTGTAAAAACACTTTTTAGACTGAACCCAAAGGGTTCATATAATTATAATTCCAAAACACTGTAGAATCTACCGACCCGGAAGGGTTCGCACCTACGTGTATTCTGAGTTCTTATGTGTGTCAACACTTCGGGATGATTTTTCAGCTTAATCTTTGTTTCTAATGATGCATTCGAAGAATGGTTCAAGGGTGAAAATAGTTTGTATGGTGAACCCGAAGGGTTCATATAATTATAACACCACGCTCCCTTATGTGACAACGACCCCGAAGGGGTCGAACCTACACCCTTATGTTTTTACTAAAATTTCATCTATTTGGTATGATCTAATAGCTAAAACCATTCTTGATAAGTTCTGGATTCCAAAAATGATATTCCCGGGCTGAAAAAATTCAGGTTAGGCTGAACCCGAAGGGTTCAAATAATTATAATTCCACAACTCGTTATGATATCACGACCCCGAAGGGGTCGCACCTTCATTCTAAATTCCTCAAATAATTCTTCACCACCGGTGGAAGTGATACGGTCTCTTAGATCTATAACCGAACCCTTAAAGTGTTTATTCCTTAAAAAATTCCCTGTTTTACGAACACTTCTGTATTTCCTGCTTGTCCCTAATTTCTGATTGCTTAATTTTACTATCCAGACAAACAGAAACTAACACGTAATGAAAGCAGATCAATTTCAAGCTCCCGATTACTATAACCTGGATGACTTGTTGAGCGACGAACATAAAATGGTTCGTGACGCTTCCAGGGAATGGGTAAAAAGGGAGGTATCCCCCATTATAGAAGATGCGGCGCAAAAAGCAGAATTTCCAAAACAACTTATAAACGGTCTTGCCGAAATAGGTGCCTTTGGCCCTTACATTCCGGAAGAGTATGGCGGCGCCGGACTGGACCAAATCTCCTATGGCCTTATCATGCAAGAGATAGAGAGAGGTGACAGCGGAGTGCGTTCCACTGCCTCTGTACAATCATCTTTGGTGATGTATCCTATTTTTAAATATGGTACCGAAGAGCAAAAGCAAAAATATCTTCCGAAGCTGGCTTCAGGAGAAATGATAGGTTGTTTCGGACTTACCGAACCGGATCATGGATCTAATCCCGGCGGAATGACCACTCACTTTAAGAACGAGGGAGAACACTACCTGCTTAATGGTGCAAAAATGTGGATCTCAAACGCTCCTTTTGCAGATATTGCCGTGGTATGGGCCAAAAATGAAGAAGGACGAATCCACGGACTCATAGTAGAGCGCGGAATGGAAGGCTTTACAACTCCCGAAACCCACAATAAATGGTCTCTCCGCGCAAGTGCGACAGGAGAACTGGTATTCAATAATGTGAAAGTTCCGAAGGAAAACCTGATGCCCGGAAAAAGCGGATTGGGAGCTCCTCTTGGATGCCTTGACTCCGCTCGATATGGAATCGCCTGGGGTGCTATTGGAGCAGCCATGGACTGCTATGACACTGCGCTGCGATATGCCAAGGAGCGTGAGCAGTTCGGGAAACCTATTGCGAGTTTTCAACTTCAGCAAAAGAAACTGGCTGAGATGATCACCGAGATCACTAAAGCTCAGCTATTGGCATGGAGGCTCGGAGTCCTTCGCAATGAAGGACGTGCTACCTCAGCACAGATCTCCATGGCAAAAAGGAACAATGTGAATATGGCGATCAATATTGCACGCGAAGCGAGACAGATACTTGGAGGAATGGGTATTACAGGAGAATATAGCATCATGCGCCACATGATGAACCTGGAAAGTGTGATCACCTATGAAGGTACGCACGATATTCACTTGTTAATAACAGGAAACGATATTACAGGGATCCCGGCTTTTCAGTAAAATGGCAAAACACAACAGGTTTTAAAAATCTGTGAGGTCTATAGGTTTAAATCAAAACAAGGGCAACGCTTACAGCGTTTGCCCTTTTTATATTTTTCGCAACACTCAGTCTTGAGCGGCACAATTTTCTTTGAAACCACTCCGTCATACTGAAGATATTCTTCAGATTTCTTGGAGTAAAAAACAATTACAGTACACAGCATACATTCATCGGCATTGATCAAAGGAATAATTACAAAAACCGCTCCTCTTTCACGGTTTTGAAGACGGAATAAATTTAATCTTCATTATATGGAGCGATCTTCGCTTCGAGCCCATCCAGTTCCTTTACTATATGGATCTGACAGCTAAGTCTGCTGTTGTCCTCCACAAAAAAGGCCTGGTCCAGCATATCTTCTTCTTCATAGCTCTTCTCGGGCAAAAGGTGCTCCTTATTCTGAATATAGCACTGGCAGGAAGCACACATGGCCATTCCGCCACAGATTCCGATGGTGCCTTCAGGAGCCAGTTCATGAGACCGAATCACCTCCATCAGGTTCATATTCATATCTGTAGGCGCCTCTACCTTGTGGGCGTGGCCTGCACGGTCTATAATGGTGATCTTGATATCTGACATATTCTTCATAAAAAACCTCACAGGTTTTGAAAACCTGTGAGGTTTAAAATCTTATCTCTTACTAATTGATACTTTTTACAACTTCTCGTTTCGCTTCCTTACGGCTTCCGTCGAAACCACTCACTCCGCTGACGGTAGTATACTTCATAACATACTTCTTGTCCGGGAAGATGCGTTGATAGGCACTCTGGCACATAATTGCAGCCTCGTGGAAACCACAAAGAATAAGCTTCAGTTTCCCCGGATAGGTATTTACGTCACCAATGGCGTAAATTCCGGGAATATTGGTTTGATAATCGTAGCTGTTGTCAACTTTTATGGCATTCTTCTCGATCTCAAGTCCCCAGTTGGCAATAGGCCCGAGTTTCGGAGACAATCCAAAAAGGGGAATAAAGTAATCGGTTTCTTTGATCTCTTCTTCGGAAGCTTCACCCTTATGACGAATTACAACTGATTCCAGTTTGTCCTCGCCCTTCAGTCCTACCACCTCGGCTTCGGTTATAAGATTGATCTTACCCAGTTTGGCCAATTCGGAAACTTTCTCAACAGAATCCAAGGCTCCCCGGAACTCATTCCGACGGTGTACCAGGGATACTTCAGAAGCAATTTCCGAAAGATAAATAGCCCAATCCAGGGCAGAATCACCACCTCCGGCAATGATCAGTCTTTTGTCACGATACACCTCAGGTTCGCGCACCATATAGGCCACTCCCTTGTTCTCGTATTTGCTAATATTGGAAATTGGCGGTTTACGCGGCTCAAAACTCCCCAGTCCGCCGGCAATAACTACCACCGGGGCATTGTGTTTTGTGCCTTCATTGGTGATCACCACAAAGCTTCCGTCCTCGAGCTTTTCAATGGTCTCAGCTCTTTCTCCCAGGGTAAATCCGGGTTCAAAAGGACGAATCTGTTCCATGAGATTATCCACCAGGTCACCCGCAAGAATTTCCGGAAAGGCCGGGATGTCATAAATGGGTTTCTTGGGATAGATCTCTGAACACTGACCTCCGGGTTGAGGAAGCGCGTCAATGAGGTGACACTTCAGTTTTAGTAATCCTGCTTCAAACACGGCAAAAAGGCCCGTAGGACCCGCGCCGATAATCAACATATCTGTCTTAATCATTGCGTTCATTTTAAACAGCTGCCGAAACTCTTATTTTTCGATGTTCAGCACCTTTTCAATTTGGGGAGCATATTTTTTAATGGTCATTTCCACTCCCGATTTAAGGGTCATTTGATTTACAGAACAGCCTACACATGCTCCCTTAAGCTGTACTTTAACCAGACGGTCATCTTCAATCTCCAACAGGGAGATGTCACCACCATCATTTTTGAGAAACGGGCGAATCTCATCGAGCGCCTTTTCTACGTTTAACCTTACTTCTTCGCTTGTCATGACTATTGTTTCACTGCACTACAGCCAGCCATAGTGGTTATTTTTATTGCTTCTGTTGGAGGCAGGCTCTGGTTTCGTCTCACCGTTTCCTGCACAACATTTTGGGTAAGCTTCTCAAAGGCATCAGCTAGCGGAGTGCCTTTCTGCAAAGCTGCCGGATGACCAATATCTCCTGCTTCCCTGATGCTCTGCACCAATGGAAGTTGTCCTAAAAATGGCACATCCAGGTCCTCAGCCAGCATCTTAGCTCCCTCTTTTCCGAAGATATAATACTTGTTCTCCGGAAGTTCTTCGGGAGTGAAGTATGCCATATTTTCTACAATTCCCAGGACAGGAACATTAATGGTCTCCTGCTGGAACATTGCCACTCCTTTTTTAGCATCAGCCAAAGCCACATTTTGCGGGGTGCTAACAACCACGGCGCCAGTGATAGGCATTGATTGCATGATTGAAAGATGGATATCTCCGGTTCCCGGAGGCAGGTCGATCAACAGAAAATCGAGTTCTCCCCAGGCCGCATCAAAGATCATCTGATTCAATGCCTTGGCAGCCATAGGACCCCTCCAGATCACTGCCTGGTTTGGCTGGGTAAAGAAACCAATAGAAAGAATTTTTACTCCATAGTTCTCTACAGGTTTCATCTTTGATTTCCCGTCAACATTTACTGAAAGAGGTTTTTCCGTCTGCACGTCAAACATCATAGGCATGGAAGGTCCATAGATATCAGCATCCAAAAGCCCGACATTAAAGCCCATTTTTGAAAGGCTTACCGCCAGGTTCGCAGTCACGGTAGATTTCCCTACTCCTCCCTTTCCGGAAGCTACTGCAATAATATTTTTGATCCCCGGAATAGCTTTCCCTTTTATTTCGGGTTTTTCCGGCGCCTGTATTTTTATGTTCACTTTCACCTTAGCCTTCTCGTATACGTGCTCGTGAATAGCCTTCATCACATCGACTTCGGCTCTTTTTTTAATATGCAGGGCAGGTGTAGTAAGCAGCAGATCCACTACCACCTCATCTCCAAAGGTCATAATGTTCTGAAGCGCACCACTTTCCACCATATTTTTTCCTTCCCCGGAAACAGAAATGGTTTCCAGAGCTTTTTTTATTTCTTTTTTATCAAGTTTCATGCTGTGTAGTACTGATTTAGAATAGCTTATATAGATTCATTCTAAACGCAAATATAAGCCGAAAAGCTAAGATAACGAAAGTATTAGCCATTTTTGACTATTGATTTAAGTGATGTGTATATAGAGGCTAAAGTTCTATGGAAGGGTCCCAAAAATGCCGTTTAAAGTCGACGATCCTGTCTTCTTTTACCACTATGCCTTCTTCCTCCAAAAGTTGTTGCATCACATAGGTGCCGGGGAAGTGGTGTTTACCGGTTAGCAGGCCGTTGCGATTGACCACCCGGTGAGCGGGAATATCTTCCATTTTTGAGGCATTATTCATAGCCCAGCCTACCATTCGGGCACTACGGGTTGCCCCCAGATACACCGCTATAGCTCCATAACTGGTGACCCTGCCCTGCGGAATCAACTTTACCACTTCATATACCCTGTCAAAAAAAGACTCTTCCATTAACTAGCGTGATAAAAGATCCTGATAATGGTGATCACGACCAGAACCAGCATAAGGGCAGCCATGAAATAGTTCGAGTATTTAGAGAAATATCCGCTTTTGGATTCGATACGGGCAAAAAATAGGGCGTACAGATAAAAGGTCGTGAAAGTTCCCAGAGCAGCACCCAGCACAAACATAGTATTGTTTAGCAGGTGGTATTCTACCTGCCCGCCAATATTCAAAGCAGCCCCAAGAGCTACATAAAACGGGATAGGGAAAACATTAAGAGCTCCAATAATGATCCCTTTGAAAACACTTTGCACTCCAGACGTGGGGCTCACTTCTATATCTTTCTTCTTCCGTTTTGCCATGACCAGGAAATAGACGGCCATGATCAAAAAAATGACAAGTCCTGCCCTAAGAAGAATGTTTTTCACGAAAGGATTGTCAAAAATGTATTGCGCAAGGAAGATCGCAATCATTGCCTGTACGGCTACGATGATCGCTCCACCAATAGCTACGTAGATACCGTTCTTCTTCCCGCGGAGCACACTGTTTCTGGCCACGCTCATATTGACCGGACCCGGGGGAACCACTGCCAGGAGGGCAACAAAAAAAGTAATCAGGAAAAGTTTGGTTTCCTCCAAGATCTTTATTTGACTTTAAACCTAATGTAGGTTATAGGTTTTCCTTGTTCAAGGTACTGTTTTTCGTAGAAAGTCTGAATACCGGTCACCTCTTTGGGCGCACCTTCGTTCCTGTAGACATTGTGATTGGCATGGAGCACCTCGTGGCCTTCACCGTGAAGGAGGCCAAGGGTATAACCATGCATGAACTCACTATCGGTTTTCAGGTTGATGACTCCTTCAGGCTTAAGGACCTTTTTGTACTTCTGAAGGAATTCAGAATTGGTCATTCTGTGTTTGGTGCGTTTGTATTTGATCTGTGGATCGGGGAAAGTGATCCAGATCTCGTCGACCTCATTTTCACCAAAGAGCAGGTCGATCAATTCGATCTGGCTTCTCAAAAATCCAACATTATCGAGGTTTTCTTCCAGGGCAGTCTTTGCACCTCTCCAGAAACGGGCACCTTTGATATCAATACCCAAAAAGTTCTTTTCAGGATAGGCTTCTGCCAGTCCAACACTGTATTCTCCCTTTCCGCAACCAAGTTCCAGGACCAGGGGCTGATCTTTTTTGAAAAAATCTTTATTCCACCTGCCTCTGTACTGAAACTTTCCTTCCATTATTTCCTCCCGTGTTGGTTGGATAACATTAGAAAAAGTCTCATTTTCCCTGAACCGCTTAAGTTTATTCTTACTTCCCACCTGAAAATTTAATATTTTGCCAAAAATAACTAAAATCCTCCACAGGCCGGTCATGATAGTTTTGGTTTATGCGAACTAAGAGAATTCTCGTCGCTCCCCTTAACTGGGGCCTGGGTCACGCGACCCGATGCATTCCCATAATTCGGGATCTGGAGAGAAATGGTTATGAACCCGTACTGGCTTCAGATGGAGCGGCTCTGCAGCTTCTAAAAAAGGAATTTCCGCAGTTTCAAACTATAGAATTACCCGCCTACAACATCAGGTATTCCAAAAAGGGCAAAAATCTGAAATGGCAACTCCTTCTACAGCTGCCACACATTCTGAAAACGATAGAACGGGAAAAAAAAGCAACAGCTGCCATTTTAAAGGATCAGGATTTCTGCGGAATAATTTCTGATAATCGTTTTGGAGTGTATTCCGAAGCAGTTCCCAGCGTCTACATAACTCACCAGCTGCATGTACTTTCGGGAGCGACCACTTTTTTAACCAGTAGAATTCATCAAAGGACCATTCAGAAATTTGATCAATGTTGGATCCCCGACAGTCCGGGGAAGATCAACCTCAGCGGAACTCTCGGACACCTCAAAAAGAGGAGAGGAAACCTGAAATATATCGGCATTTTGAGCAGGTTCCAAAAAAGGCCTTTTCTGAAGGTATTTGATTATATGGTATTGCTTTCCGGGCCTGAACCTCAGCGCAGCCTGCTGGAAGATATCTTGCTGAAGAGCTTCAGAAATACCACTCAAAAAGTGCTTTTTGTAAGGGGTATTTTTTCCGAAGAGGAACTTGAAAACAATAACCCGAATATCAGCATCAAAAATTTGCTTTTGGGGGCAGATTTGGAAGAAGCACTCAATAGCAGTGAGGTGATCATTTCCCGTCCGGGTTATACCACTCTAATGGATCTGGCTAAGCTTCAAAAAAAGGCATTTTTCATTCCCACTCCGGGACAACCTGAACAGCAATATCTGGCCAAGCGTCTACAAAAGCAGGAAATGGCTCCTTTCTGTCAGCAAGAAGAGTTCGCTATTCAAAAACTGGAAAAATTAAAAGAATACCCAGCTTTGCAGGACACCGGTTTTGGATTTGACCGGAGCAGTCTTTTTGGCCTTTTTGAGGGTAAATGAGAATTCACTTCCCACTCCAAAAGTACTTTCTACATAGATCCTTTCATTATGAGCTTCCAAAAGATGCTTTACAATAGACAGCCCTAGACCTGAGCCTCCTTCTTTTCGGGAACCACTTTTGTCAACTCTGTAGAAACGCTCGAAAAGTCGGCCAATATGCTTTTTCTCTATCCCTTCGCCATTGTCATTCACACGGACAATGATCTTATTCTTTGAAAGGTCTTCAATACTTATCTCTGTAGCGCCATCATTCTTACCATATTTGATGGAGTTCACGATAAGATTTGTCAGCACCTGCTGAATTCGGTCTCTGTCAGCAAAGACCATTGTAGGCGGATAATGTTTATCTAAAGAAAGGGTGATGTTCTTTTTTGCCGCTTTCATCTCGAGCAGGTCGAACACATTCTGGATCAATTCTACAATATCAAATTCCTCTTTGTTCAAACTGAGCTCCCCGGTCTCCAGTTTGGTTATCATATCAAGGTCCTTGACGATATAGATAAGGCGGTCCACTCCTTTTCCGGCGCGCGCCAAATATTTTTTCCGCACCTTTTTATCTTTCATGGCGCCATCGAGCAGCGTTTCAATATATCCCTGTACGGTAAAAAGCGGAGTTTTTAATTCATGGGAAATGTTTCCCATAAATTCCTTCCGGTAGGTATCCCTAAGTTGCAGAGCTTCGATCTCCAGTTTTTTACCTTCGGCAAATTTTGCCACTTCCCGGGAGAGCGTTGCCATGTCTGTAGTAGTCATTTCTTCAGGATCAATTCCGGAAGAATTCAGCAGACTCACGTCTTCATAGATCTTCTTGATCTTCTTGTAAATGAAGAACTCCACCCGATACTGAATGATCAAAAAAGAGAAAATAAAACAGGATAAAGCATAGATCACAATGAGTTCGAGTGAAAAGCTTTTGGCAACCACCAGAAACCCTGCAGAAAAAAGTGTAAGAAAGAGGGTCAAGTACAGTGAAGTCTTGAGGGCAAACCTGTAGGATCTGCGAAAACTTGTTGCCATTAACTTACAAATTTGTATCCCACACCTTTAATGGTCTGGAAACTTTCATCTCCAATCTTCTCTCGAAGCTTTCGGATATGCACATCTATGGTACGACCGCCTACCACCACGTCATCACCCCACACTTTTTCCATGATCTCTTCCCGCTTAAAAACACGGCCGGGTTGGGAAGCCAGTAAATAAAGTAGTTCAAATTCCTTCCGTGGAAGCATTATCTCCTCGTCATTCTTAATGACCTTGTATTCTTCCCGATTGATCACCAGATCACCAACGGTGAGAACATCAGATTTTCCTGAATCGGTATCCCGGAATCTTCGCAACAGGGCTTTTACTTTGCTGGTGAGGATCTTCGGTTTTATAGGTTTGGTAATATAATCATCTGCACCGGCATCAAAACCTGCCATTTGAGAATAATCTTCACCCCTGGCAGTGAGAAAAGTAATTACAGTGTTATTCAATTCCGGTTGTTTGCGCATTTGTTCACAGGCCTCGATCCCATCCATTCCGGGCATCATTACGTCCAGAATAATTAGCTGGGGCCTTTCTTTTTTGGCAAGTTTTAAACCTTCCCTGCCATTCTCGGCCGTTATGACATTATAACCTTCCGCAGAGAGATTATAACTGATTATTTCCAGAATATCCGGTTCATCATCTACCAGCAGTATACAAATGTCCTTTTTTTTCATTTCACTCTATATTATTACAAATATCGGATAAAGAAATTAAACCAAAACCGCCTTTCCAGACGCCTGATGAGGAAACTTTTCCCCGAACCTGCCTCCTCTATAATTTTACAAAAAAAGGCTTTTCTCTTGCCTTCTATGTAAATTAAAAATTATCAAATCTTTAATCGTGGGTTACACACCACCAAAATTTAGCGGCTTGGGAGTAGTCTGTTACAGCTTAAAAGTTAGTTCTATGACTTAAGGGAAATTTAGATATGAAGGATGGCGGAGCACTAACAAATGTTAAGATAGATGGTGCTTCAGCAGTAGTTAATGCGGCCTACAATCTGGGTACAAAGATCGATCTTACGGCATGGACCTGGATCAACGCATCTTTATAAAAGACTGCCAATTAGCCAGATAAAATTGTGATTATAAAAAAGGCTGCCCAACGGTAGCCTTTTTTATTTTATTGTATTAAAGGTAATATTTAACGTTTTGCTATGGAATTTCTGGTCTGGTTTTTGAATTTTTTATTGTAATTTTGATCCAATACAATGCTGAAAATGAAACAACTCTACTTGTACCCCTTACTTATCATTGGCCTTTTGCTGTTCGCAAATCCGGCTAATGCTCAAGTATCTTCAGTGGAGACAGCAGCAAAAGAAGTCCCCATTGAAGGGCTTTCTATATACCCTAACCCTGCTTCGGGGCAGAAGGTTTTTGTTACTACTAAAGATAATAAACCAAAGAAGATCGAGATCTATAATGTTCTCGGGAAGAATGTTCTGGTTGCTAATCTGGTAGGGAACGAATTGAATATTTCTACTCTGGATCCAGGTGTTTACATCATGAAGATCCAGGAAGGAAAAAGTTCTGCTACCCGCAAACTGGTAGTCCGGTAACTCCTTCGAAACATCTTCTAAATACAACACTCTTTTAAAATAGCCTTTTCTGTACCTTTGTGCCATCAATTACTATGACACACAGGATCTCCGATATTTTTTCAATTCAAAGTCCGGAAGATTTCAGGAAACTGGCTCTTCAGACTTTTAAATTTCAGTATTCCAACAATAAGGTCTACAGGCAATTTTGTGATCTTCTGAATATAGATCCATCCGAAGTAAAGGAATTGGAAGAGATCCCTTTTCTCCCAATCGAATTCTTTAAGTCCCATTCAATAATATCTTCTGAAAAAGATCCTGTAATAATTTTCACAAGTAGTGGGACCACCGGGATGCAGACCAGTAAACATGAGGTTATCGACCTTGAGGTTTATAAAAAGAGTTTTAGAAAAGGGTTCGAAAATTTCTACGGAAATATTGAGGATTATGCCGTGCTGGCCCTGTTGCCTTCTTACCTGGAGCGCGAAGGCTCTTCTCTTATTTATATGGTAGAAGATATAATCAATCGGAGTGGAAATCCGCACAGTGGTTTTTACCTGCATGATCTCGACTCCTTAAAAGAAAAACTCGACTATCTGGAATCCAAACAACAAAAAGTATTACTAATCGGCGTCTCTTTCGCCCTGTTGGACCTTGTAGAAAAATATACTTTCAGCTTAAAGCACACGATCGTGATGGAAACCGGGGGAATGAAGGGCCGCCGCAAAGAAATGATACGCACCGAACTTCATGAGGTTCTTAAAAAAGGTTTTGGAGTCCCCGTTATCCACAGCGAATATGGGATGACCGAATTGCTTTCGCAGGCATATTCCTTCGGAAATGGCATTTTTGAATGTCCTCCCTGGATGCAGGTTCTGGTGCGGGATCCCGAAGATGCTCAAACTTTACTCCCTGAAGGAAAGTCTGGAGGCTTAAATGTAATTGATCTGGCAAATATTTTTTCCTGTTCTTTCATCGCCACACAGGATCTCGGAAAAAAATTAGGCGACGGAAAGCTAGAGATACTGGGCCGTTTCGACAACAGCGATATTCGCGGGTGTAATCTTATGGTTTTTTAACAAAAAAATTTTAAACCACTTGTAAGGATTTGATAATTAGGCGACTTAACAAGTGGTTAGATTATGTTTTCATAATTGGTTGGTTAGTTAGAAGCCCCCTTAGCGCCGCCCGGCACAAGGGGGTTTTTTATTCTACCCTAATTATATATGTATTCCTCTTCCCTTTGTTAATAATCACATATTTGTTGTTCAACAAGTCATCGGTCGTAATTGTATAATCTTCGGAAACCTTCTCTTTATTAACAGAGATTGAATTCTCTTTTAGAGCCCTTCTTGCTTCCCCGTTAGATTTGAGAAAATCGGTCTTGGCCGAAAGTGCTGCGACCATATCTAATCCCTGTTCCACATCCTCACGGTCTACTTTTGCCTGAGGTACTCCCTCAAAGACATCCAAAAATGTAGCTTCATTGAGATTTTTCAAATCCTGAGCGGTACTTTTTCCGAAGAGGACTTCAGAGGCTTTTACAGCATTGTCATAATCTTCTCTGGAATGAACCATTACTGTGATCTCCTCGGCCAGCTTTTTCTGAAGTTGTCTCAGGTGAGGCGCATCTTTATGTTGTGCCACCAGGCTCTCAATTTCCTCCTTTGGCAAAAAGGTAAAGATCTTGATAAATCTCTCGGCATCCTCATCGCTGGTATTCAGCCAGTATTGATAGAACTTATAAGGAGAAGTACGCGCCGGATCGAGCCAAATATTTCCTGATTCTGTCTTTCCGAATTTTGTACCGTCAGCTTTAGTGATCAATGGGCAGGTAAGAGCATAGCCCTTTCCATCACCTATCCTTCGGATGAGTTCTGTACCTGTGGTGATGTTTCCCCACTGGTCACTTCCGCCCATTTGCAAAGTGCAATCAAGGCTTCTGAACAAATGCAGAAAATCATATCCCTGCACCAGTTGGTAAGTGAATTCTGTGAATGACATTCCTTCGGAAGCGTCTGAAGAAAGCCTTTTTTTCACACTGTCCTTAGACATCATATAATTCACAGTGATATGTTTTCCCACATCCCTAATGAACTCTAGAAAACTGAAATTTTTCATCCAGTCGTAGTTATTCACCAGAACGGCAGCATTTTCAGCATCGCTTTCAAAATCAAGGAACTTTGCCAGCTGGGCTTTGATCGCATTTTGGTTATGAAGAAGAGTGGCTTCGTCAAGAAGGTTCCGTTCATTTGATTTCCCTGAAGGATCCCCAATCATTCCCGTAGCTCCTCCAACAAGAGCTACAGGTTTATGGCCGCACAACTGCAGGTGTCTCAGCATCATCACCCCTACCATATGGCCAATATGAAGAGAATCGGCCGTAGGATCAATCCCCACATAGGCTGCCCGCATCTTTTCCTGTAAATGTTCTTCAGTGCCGGGCATTACATCGTGCACCATTCCTCTCCAGGTCAATTCTTCTACAAAATTCTTGCTCATGATTATTCTTTTGAAGTAAAAACAGCCGTAAAGATACCATAAACCTTCATTTTTCCTAAGTGGATTTGCCTATATTTACCCTATGATTCTAGTTACCGGTGGCACTGGTTTAGTGGGCTCTCATTTACTGTTCGATCTTTCGGGATCGGGAGAAAATATCCGTGCTATTTACCGCAGCAAGAAGAGCCTCGAAGCCGTAAAGAAGGTTTTTTCTTACTATACTCCACAGGAGGAAGCCCTCTCCCGATTCAATTCAATAGAATGGATAGAGGCCGACATTACAAATGTACCGGCCTTAAAAAAGGCATTTTTGGATGTCGATCGGGTATATCACTGTGCTGCTTTGATCTCATTTGATGACGCTAAAGATACTGCCCTACGGAAGACAAACATCGAGGGCACTGCCAATGTGGTAAACTTCTGCATCAAAGAAAAGGTCCAAAAATTATGTTTTGTAAGTTCCGTGGCCACCCTGGACCAAAAACCAGGAGAAAAGGTAATTACCGAAGAGTCCCACTGGAACAAAGAGCTTGATCATAATATGTATGCCATCACGAAATACGGCGCTGAAATGGAAGTCTGGCGGGCGAGCCAGGAAGGAATTCCTGTAGTGATAGTCAATCCGGGAGTTATCATCGGCCCCGGCTTTTGGGACAGTGGCAGCGGTCTAATCTTTAAGAGATTGGCTAACGGACTCAAATACTACTTTACCAAAACCACCGGTTTTGTGGGAGTCGATGATGTAGTAAAAGCCTGCGTGAAGTTAATGGCCTCTCCAATAAAGAATGAACAGTTCATTGTGGTTTCGGAAAACATTTCTTTTAAACACCTTTTTGAACTGGTAGCTAAAAGTCTTCAGAAACCGGCACCGTCTAAAAAATTAAAACCCTGGATGATCTACATTTTTTGGATCTATCAGGAGATCGCTTCCTTTTTCTTTGGAAAAGAAAAACAGGTTACCGGAAAATCAGCATCTTCCCTTTTTGAAACTACGATCTATTCGGGAGAAAAACTCAGCAGAGAATTGAATTTCACCTACACACCAATGAAAGAAGTGATAGAAAAGACAGGGGAATTCTTTAAAAAGGATATTACTGATCCAAAGAATCTGGATTCTTAAGAGGTTCCGGGATTAATTCCAGCTTTGATATACTCTTCACCAGAGAATCTTTCTTTCTTTTCAGCTCCGGACTCATAGTATCGCGCCTAATGATTCTTCTGATAGAATCCTGCTTCTCTTCCTCCTGTTCCCGAATACTGTCATATTTTACACGCAATTGCTCCAGATTTTCTTTCACCTGGGAATACATTTTCTGGTACTGCTTGTAATTTTCGGTATAGTAATTATTACTTATACGAAACCGGGTACTGTCAATATTGTATTTCTCCCGAATGTATTCTGAAGGAATAATTCCTTTTTCCTGGAGAAGGTTCTTATTATAACTCCGAGCCCCATGAAGAAGTGCGAGATCTGTCAAAATCTCGACCATCTTATCTTCAGAGATAAGATTTTCAGGTTTAGGAGATTTTTTGATATCCTGACAGGAGATCAAAAGCACCAATAATAGTAAAACGGAAGTCAATCTTTTCATTACCGGTCGAACTTGAGCCTTTCAGCTTTGGTGAACGGGGTAAACTGGAAGTTACGATACACAAGATTTCCATTGACAAAAGTGTGCGTCACACGAGATTTGAATGTTGTTCCTTCAAAAGGTGACCAACCACATTTATACAGAATATTTCCGGGTTGCACAGCCCATGGAGCATTTAGATCAACCAGCACCAGGTCGGCCTTATAACCTTCCCTGATGAATCCTCTTTTTTCGATCTGGAAAAGAATGGCCGGGTTATGGCACATCTTCTCAACTATCTTCTCAAGAGAGATTTTCCCCTGATGATGAAGTTGCAGCATAGCAGGCAGAGCATGCTGCACCAATGGTCCTCCACTCGGGGCTTTTGTGTAAACATTCTTTTTTTCTTCCCGGGTATGAGGTGCATGATCTGTGGCCAAAACATCAATTTTGTCCTCAATCAATGCTTTCAAAAGAGCTTCCTGATCCTTTTGCGTTTTAACGGCAGGATTCCATTTAATAAAGGTTCCTTTCTTAGCATAGTCCTCATCATTGAACCATAAATGATGGATACATACCTCTGCAGTGATCTGCTTATCTTTTAAATTCTTCTTGTTGTCAAAAAGTTTCAGCTCCTTAGCTGTGGAGAGATGAAATACATGGAGACGGGCCCCGGTCTTTTTAGCCAGTGCCACTGCCCTTGAAGAAGAAAGGTAACAAGCTTCCTCACTCCTGATTTTCGGGTGAAGTTCAATTGGAATATCATCACCATATCGCTCCACACATTCCTTCAGGTTCTTCTGGATCGTTTTTTCGTCTTCGCAATGAGCTGCTATTAAAACAGGAGATTCTTTAAAGATCTTTTCCAGGACCTTCTCGTCATCAACCAGCATGTTTCCGGTTGAGGACCCAAGAAATAATTTAAGTGCAGCTACATTTTTGGGATCTATTTTTTTTATCTCTTCCAGGTTGTCATTCGTCCCGCCAAACATGAAGGAGTAATTGGCGTAAGAAGTTTTCTCTGCTAGCTTGAATTTTTCCTCAAGTAGTTCAATAGTGGTTGTCTGCGGCTGAGTGTTTGGCATTTCTATGAACGAAGTTATACCTCCTGCCACAGCGGCCTTTGACCCGGATTCTATGGTCTCCTTGTGCGTTAACCCTGGCTCTCTAAAGTGAACCTGATCATCGATCAAACCGGGCAACAGATAAGTCCCTTCAGCATCAATGATACTGAGGTTGGCAGATTTGGCACTGATACTGGATGCAATCTCCGTGATTATTCCGTCCTCTATGAAAACGTCGCCCTCAATTATGGAGCCTTCATTGACAATTCGTGCATTCTTTATAAGTACCTTCTTCATTATATTGTCATCTTATTAAACAGACTGTAAAATTTCATTTTCACTACTCCAAAAACTGCTTCCCAGATAATGGAGCCGCTCATTTTAGAAGTTCCGCGGGTTCTGTCAGTAAAAATTACCGGAACCTCAATTATATTAAACTTTGCCAAATAGGCTTTAAATTTCATTTCGATCTGGAAGGCATATCCCACGAACTTTATTCGGTCCAGGTGAATACGCTCCAGTACTGCTCTTCTATAACAAACAAATCCCGCTGTTGTGTCTTCAATGGGCATTGCTGTTATAAGCCGCACATATTTAGAAGCCATCCAGGATAGTAAAACTCTGCTCATGGGCCAGTTCACTACATTAACCCCCGTTTTATAACGGGAACCAATTGCGACATCTGCACCATCCCTTTTGCAGGCATTATATAACCTGATTAGATCATTCGGGTTATGGGAGAAATCGGCGTCCATCTGGAAGATGTATTTATACTCCTTTTCCAGGATCCATTTAAATCCGGCAATATATGCCGTTCCCAATCCCGATTTTCCTGTTCGCTCTATCAGGTGTAACCGATTTTCATAGTCGGCCTGCAGATCTTTAACTATTGCTGCCGTCCCATCGGGAGAGTTGTCATCAACCACCAAAATATGGAAATTGCGCTGGAGAGAAAAAACATTTCGTATGATCCTCTCGATGTTCTCTTTTTCGTTATAGGTGGGTATTACAACAATCCCATCTGGCATAAAAATCTTTTGGACAAATGTAACTATTTTTAAAGTTTACAATTCAGTTTTCCCACTGCTTTTAATCGTATATATTTTACCTTTGTGGAAAATTTATTGTTTGGAAGCTATAGAAAGAAGTGCGGTTTCACAAGATTGGATCACCATCCTGCTACTATTGGCTTTCGTGTTGATCGTGGTGGCAAAAATGGCTTTTTCCCAGCGCTTTTCCCATTTTGTCATGCTGTTTGCCACAGATAAGTACCTGCTGCTAAAAGGTAAGGACCCGAACATTTTTCATCCCTTCAATATCCTGCTGTTCACGGTCAATGTTATCTCTGCCGGACTTTTCATTTTTATCTTTTTCAATGCACTTTCCGCAGCTTCGGGTGACAGGTCACAGATCTTATTCCTGCGAATTGTTACAGCCTATGCTGCTTTTATACTTCTGAAATTTTCCCTGGAGAAGATCATAGCCAACATAATAGCTGTTGATGACAAGATCAACTACTATCTTTTCTATAAATTAAGCTATAGGAACTTTATGGCTTTGATTCTTTTGCCAGTTTGCATTACTTTTGTGTACGTCTGGCAACCTTCCCTACTGGCCCTGTACGTCGTTCTTGGTATAATTCTACTAATGAACATGATAACGCTCGCAAGCGTTTATCAGAAAAATCAGCAATACATTTTGAACCATTGGTTCTATTTTATTTTGTATCTTTGCGCACTCGAAATTGGACCTTATTTTATTTTATATAAGCTAATTACAAAGCTGTAAGGCGAATTAAAGAAAAGTATATGAAAGTGAAAACAATTTTGGTTTCTCAGCCCGAACCGAAGGTTGAAAATTCCCCTTATTTTGATCTTGAAGAAAAACAAAAAGTCAAGATTGACTTCATTCCTTTTATTCATGTCGAAGGTGTTTCTTCGAAGGATGTGAGACAACAAAAAGTTGACCTTTCCCAATACACTGCTATTATCCTTACAAGTCGTAATTCAGTAGACCATTTCTTCAGAATTGCTGAAGAAATGAGATATAAAGTGCCTGACACTTTGAAGTATTTTTGCCAAAGTGAAGCAGTAGCCTATTACCTACAGAAGTATGTAGTGTACCGAAAAAGAAAGATCTATGTTGGAAAAAGGACTTTTGCAGAACTTTCTCCACTTATCAAGAAATATAAGAATGAAAAATTCTTACTTCCTTCTTCAGATATGCTGAAGCCGGATGTCCCTAAAACATTGAACAAACTGGGAGTGGACTGGAAAAAGGCAGTTTTCTATAAAACTGTGGTCAGTGATCTATCCCACCTAAGAGAAGTATTTTATGACGTATTGGTTTTCTTTAGCCCCAGCGGAATCAAATCTCTGTTTGAGAACTTCCCTGACTTCAAACAAAATGACACAAAAATCGCTGTATTTGGAAATACCACGGTTAAGGCAGCAAAAGAACACGGCCTGACTGTGAACATTCAGGCTCCAACGCCCGAAACTCCTTCCATGACAATGGCACTTGAAAAATATATTAAGGAGCAGAACAAAAAACCACATTAAATTAGGTTCTCCTTTTAAAGTAAAAAAGCCGGCAATTGCCGGCTTTTTCATTCTATCAACTTTAATCTAAATTATGAAGCAGTAGGCGCACCAGACATTATCTCGTCATTTGCCTGCTTTTCAAACTTCGCGAAATTCCTCTGGAAGGAATCGGCAAGTGTTTGAGCCTTCTTATCGTAAGCTTCTTTGTCTTTCCAGGTGTTTCGTGGATTTAGCACTTCTGAAGGTACATTTTCACATTCCACCGGCATAGCCAATCCAAAGATCGGGTGGTTCTGGAATTCAACGTTATCCAATTTGCCTTCAAGAGCAGAAGATATCATCTCACGAGTATACCTCAATTTCATTCTTGAACCAACTCCGTAAGGACCACCGGTCCAGCCAGTGTTGACCAGCCAAACATTCACATTATTTTCTTTCATCTTGGCACTCAACATCTCGGCATATTTTGTTGGGTGAAGCGGCATGAATGGAGCACCAAAACAAGCTGAAAAACTTGGAACCGGCTCATCTACTCCGGCTTCAGTACCCGCAACCTTGGCAGTATACCCACTTATAAAGTGGTAAGCAGCCTGGCCGGGAGTAAGTTTACTGATTGGAGGCAAAACCCCAAAAGCATCAGCGGTAAGGAAGAATATATTCTTCGGATTTTCTCCTATGGATGGATTCTGAATATTGTCAATATGATAAATAGGATAACTCACCCTTGTATTTTGAGTGATGTCGGTGTTGCTGAAATCAACATCTCCATTCTCGTCAAGGATCACATTCTCAAGAATTGCTCCGGGTTTAATAGCTCTAAAAATATCCGGTTCGTTCTCTTCTGTAAGGTTAATAACTTTAGCGTAGCATCCACCTTCAAAATTGAAAACGCGATTCTCTTTTGTCCAGCCATGTTCATCATCACCAATTAATTTTCTTTCAGGATCTGCAGAAAGAGTGGTTTTTCCTGTTCCGGAAAGTCCAAAAAAGATGGCAGTATCATTGTCATCTCCCACGTTTGCCGAACAGTGCATCGGCAAAGTATTTTTATCTACCGGTAGTATAAAGTTAAGCGCAGAGAAGATCCCTTTTTTGATCTCTCCGGTATAACCGGTTCCTCCAATAAGTGCTATCTTTTTAGTGAAGTTAAGTATTGCGAAATTATCCTGACGGGTTCCGTCTACTTCCGGATCTGCCTTGAATCCCGGGGCGTTCACCACGAGCCAGTCTTCCTTGAAATTTTTTAGTTCTTCTTGGTTTGGACGAAGGAACATATTGTATGCGAAAAGATTGGACCATGGATATTCATTGATGACCCTGATGTTCAATCTGTATTTTTCATCGGCACAGGCATAAGAATCCCTGGCAAAAACCTCTTTTCCCGATAGGTAATCCACGACTTTTTCATAAAGAGCATCAAATTTTTCAGGATCAAAAGGAATATTAATATCTCCCCACCACACTTTATCTTTTGTGATATTATCCTTTACAATGAAACGGTCTTTAGGAGAGCGTCCGGTAAATTCACCCGTGTTAACAGCAAGAGCTCCTGAAGAAGCTTCAACCCCCTGCCCTTTTTCAATAGTGATGTCATGTAGCTCTTCTGGAGACAACTGGTATTGAACCTCAGCGTTTCTAATGCCATATTTTTCCAGCGCAATCGTTTTCGTAATTTGTTTTTTAGCCAACATAAAATAATTAGTTGTGTGTTTATCTTTAGGGGAACAAAAGTAGAAAAACTTAGAAAGAAACAGCGGGAGAGGATTTCTTTTATTTATTTTTTAACTTAATAAAGCTGATTAACAGGACAATCCATGCGATTATTATCAAACTTCCGCCTATTGGAGTAATAAATCCGATAGTCCTGAAATCAAATGATGTAAGAGAATTCGTCGCCAGAAAATAAATCGATCCGGAAAAAAGGATCACTCCCACCACTGTTAAATAGAAACAGATTTTTTTAACTTTTTCCGATGTCACAGGAATTCCGCCCAAAAACAGCAGAAATAAAGCGCTGTACATCTGGTATTTAACCCCGGTTTCAAAAGTCAGAATTGCATCAGCAGTTAGCAGGCTTTTTAATCCATGGGTGGCAAATGCCCCCAAAATAATAGCGATCAAACCAAACAAAGCCCCTGAAATTAATACTTTCCTGTCCATACTAAATTTTTTAAGACGCCTGCAATTAAGTACATTCGTTATCCAAACAAACAACAAACTTACAACTTATCCTTTATGCGAAAAATTCTAATTGTAGGCGCAGGAAAGTCTACAGCAGTTCTAATAGATTATCTACTCAAAAAATCAACTTCAGAAAATCTCCAGCTGGTAATTGCCGACCTGGTCCTTGAAAATGCCACTAAAATAGCCAATGGTCATCCCAATGCAAAACCGGTAGCTCTTGATATCTTCAATAAAGAGCAAAGACAGGCAGCGGTTAAAGATGCTGACATTGTGATCTCTATGCTCCCTGCAAGGTTCCACGTAGAAGTGGCAAAAGACTGCGTGCAGTTCGGAAAGAACATGGTGACAGCTTCCTATATCAGCGAAGAAATGGAGCAGCTCGATGATGAAGTGAAAGAAAAAGGCCTGGTATTCATGAATGAAATTGGGGTAGATCCAGGAATAGATCACATGAGCGCGATGCAGGTGATTGACCGCATCAGGGAAGAAGGCGGGAAAATGCTCCTTTTTGAATCCTTTACCGGTGGACTTGTGGCTCCCGAAAGCGACACCAACCTCTGGAACTACAAATTCACCTGGAATCCTCGAAATGTGGTAGTAGCAGGACAGGGCGGAGTTGCAAAATTCCTTCAGGAAGGAAAATTCAAATACATCCCATACAACCGCCTTTTTAGAAGGACAGAATTCATTGAGGTCAAAGACTATGGGAAATTTGAGGTGTACGCCAACAGAAACTCACTGAAGTATAAAAGCATCTATGGACTGGATGATGTTTTAACCCTTTACAGGGGAACCATCAGGAGAGTAGGCTTCAGCAGGGCCTGGAACATGTTCGTTCAATTAGGGATGACAGATGACAGTTATACCATGGAGAATTCCGAAGAGATGAGCTACCGCGATTTTGTGAATTCATTTCTTCCGTATTCCACAACAGATTCCGTAGAACTTAAGGTAAGACATAACCTGAAGATCGATCAGGATGATATTATGTGGGATAAATTGCTTGAGCTTGACATTTTTAATCCGGACAAAAAAGTTGGACTCAAAAATGCGACGCCGGCAGAGATCCTTCAGAAGATATTATTGGACAAATGGCACCTGGCTCCCGAAGACAAAGATATGATCGTGATGTACCACAAGTTTGGTTACGAGATCAACGGGGAGAAAAAACAAATAGATGCCACTATGGTGAATATTGGAAAAGACCAACAGGAAACGGCCATGGCAAGAACAGTGGGTCTTCCCGTGGCTATTGCCGCGCTCAAGATCCTGAACGGTACAATTACAACTCCGGGAGTACAGCTGCCAATTACTAAGGAAGTATATGATCCAATTTTAAAGGAACTTGCCGAAAATGGAATTGTTTTCCGGGAAGAAGAGAAGGAATATATGGGTTACAACCCTTACGGGGAAGTAGGAAGTTAAGAAGAGGATTAGATCTTTATCAGGAGGGGATATGAGAAATGTCATTTTTTCACATCTTCTCCTGTTCTTTATTTGGAACAATTCTAATTAAGGTTTACATTTGCCCTGGAATGAACCTGTTGTACAAATCATATTATTTCGCCTCCTACCAGTGTGACCTGGACCGATGCTTCTACATCGACTTTGGTCACAAGCAGGTAAAGCTCACCTTATGCCAGTTGCTATCTATACGGCAGAAGGTAAAAGCTATTGATCTCAGCTCTCATTTCGACAAGGATCTTAATTACAACGGCATCGAAATTCTTACCCTTTGCAACCGGGAACACTTGTTTATCCTTGATACCCTTCAGATTATTGATCTAAAGCAACTGCTTAAAGCTACTTTTGGAGTACTGGAGCTGAATACCCTGGTTACCCAGCCTTAAGATTTTCCTATCTTTAGATTGCCTCTAAATTTCACCGAAACAAGTGAAAAACACTTTCTTTTCCGTAATTTTAGAGGAAAACCGAAAAGACATGAAAGATATAGTTCGTCAAAAATTAGGAATTAACGTAGACATTATGGATATGCTCAACGAGCAGATATCCAAAGAAGCACATTCTTCTGCGGCCTACCTGGCTATGGCTTCCTGGTGTGACCACAACGGACTCACCGGCAGCGCAGAATTCTTTTATAAGCAATCAACCGAGGAAAGAGAACATATGCTGAAGATCTTCCGCTTTATAAATGAAAATGGAGGAACAGCTTATTCCCCCGAAGTAAATAACGTTTTGCACGACTTCAATTCCCTGCAGGAGATCTTTGAATCTGCTCTTGACCAGGAAATAGCCATTACAAAATCTATCAACAATATTGTAGCTAAGTGCCGAAAAGTGCAGGATTTCGCTTCTGAACACTTCCTTCAATGGTTCGTTAATGAACAAATGGAAGAAGAGAACCAGATTCGCCGGATCCTTGAAATGTTCGATCTTATGGGTACCGATGGCATTGCTCTCAAGCTCATCGATGAACGTGTTAAACACGGAGAATAGAAACAAAAAAAGGCGCTAAAAAGCGCCTTTTTTAATATCTTATTTTCTCTTAGTCCCTTCCCATATAAATGCTGAGGAAATAAAGGAGTGTTGCCAAAGATCCCACTGCAGCTACCACATAGGTACGTGCAGCCCATTTAAGAGAATCTTCTGCAGCCTTATGTTCCTGCGAGTTCAGCATATTTGAAGACTCGAGCCAGACCAATGCTCTTTTACTGGCGTCATATTCTACCGGTAAGGTGATAAAACTGAACAGAGTTCCCAGGGCAAACATGATAATTCCGATTAAAAGCACGGTGCTTCCCATAGCCGTAGTAGCCATTAACATTAGCCCACCAAAGATCACCCATTGGGAAAATCTTGAAGCGACACTTACCACCGGAACCAGTTGACTTCTCATCTTTAACCAGCTATAAGCCTTTGCATGCTGTACGGCGTGTCCGCATTCGTGTGCTGCAACAGCAGCTGCTGCCGCGTTACGCTGTGTATAAACAGCCTCACTCAGATTTATAGTCTTCTTTGCAGGGTTATAATGGTCTGTCAGCATTCCGGGAGTAGAAATGACCTTCACGTCATAGATCCCGTTATCCTGTAACATCTTTTCAGCGATCTCACGACCACTCATCCCATTTTGAAGGTGCACTTTTGAATAGTGCTTGAATTTGCTTTTTAGTTTATTGCTCACATACAGGCTCACAATAAAAATGAGAATGGCAATTAAATAATATCCCATCATAGTTTCTTAGATTTTAAGGTGCTAATCTATAAACAAAAATCCAGCCAATTTTAATGAAGTATAACTTTCGGAAATTCTGTCATCCTTCTGCTGCTGCGGCTTAAGAAAGAACCCTGTTTCTTATCCTACAATATTAACGATCTTACCGGGCACAACTATGACTTTCTTTGGCTGCCTGCCATCAAGTTGCTGCTGAGTCTTTTCATTCTCCAAAACAGCCTTCTCGATCTCTTCTTTGCTCATATCCAGCGGAAGTTCTAGCATGAACCGCATCTTTCCGTTAAAAGAAATAGGGTACTGCTTGGTACTTTCTACCAGGTATTTCTCCTCATATACCGGATATTCTGCCATAGCCACCGAGCTGTCATGGCCTAGTTTCTGCCAAAGCTCTTCTGCAATATGAGGCGCATACGGCGCGATTAGGACTGCCAGCGGCTCAAGAATATCTCTGGAATTGCATTTTTGAGCTGTCAGTTCATTGACACAGATCATGAAGGTACTTACTGAAGTATTAAAACTGAAGTTCTCAATATCTTCGGTAACCTTTTTAATGGTCTTGTGCAGAGTCTTCAAAGAATCTGCGGAAGGCTTTTCGTCAGAAACTTCAAAGTCTTCTCCGTTTTGATACAACTTCCAAAGTTTTTTCAAGAAGCTGTGAACTCCGGTGATTCCGGCTGTATTCCAGGGTTTCGCCTGCTCCAGTGGTCCCAGGAACATTTCATACATTCTTAGGGTGTCTGCTCCAAAATTCTCACAGATGTCATCAGGATTCACCACGTTATACTTCGACTTGGACATCTTCTCAACTTCCCGGCCTACTTTGTAACTGCCATCTTCTTCAGTAAGGAATTCAGCATCGGCAAACTCAGGACGCCATTTTTTAAAGCCTTCAATATCCAGTTCATCTGAAGCATTCACCAAAGCCACATCTGCGTGGATAGGCTGCACAGATCTATCCCCGATCAAATTCTTGGAGACAAATTTGTTCTCCCCTTCCAGGCGATAAACAAAGGCACTGGTTCCAAGGATCATCCCCTGGTTGATCAGCTTTTTGAACGGCTCATCGACAGTAAGGAATCCACGGTCATAAAGGAATTTGGTCCAGAAGCGGGAATACAGCAGGTGTCCGGTCGCGTGCTCGCTTCCTCCAATATACAGGTCCACATTCTGCCAATATTGCTGGGCTTCTTCTGACACGAATTTTTCTTCATTACCCGCATCCATATACCTGAACAGGTACCAGGAACTTCCGGCCCAGCCCGGCATAGTATTTAGTTCCAGTGGAAAAACAGTCTTGTGATCAATAGCTGAATTTTCCACTACTTTATTCTTCTCAGTATCCCACGCCCATTCGGTAGCATTTCCTAATGGAGGCTCACCGGTTTCGGTAGGCAGGTATTTTTCAACTTCCGGAAGCCTTAACGGCAAATGCTCTTTTTCGATAATTTGCGGCATTCCGTTTACATAATAAACCGGGAACGGCTCTCCCCAATACCTCTGTCTGCTGAAAACAGCATCACGCAGTCTGTAATTGGTCTTACCTTTTCCCTGTCCGATCTTTTCCAGTTCAAGAATCACACGGTTAAGTGCTTCTTTATATTCCAACCCGTCAAGAAAATCGGAATTCGCGATCACTGTTCCTTCTTTCCCGGAAAAAGCTTCTTCAGAAATATCTACGTTGGAGAAAATGTTCCGTATGGGTAGATCAAAATGCTTTGCGAAATCATAGTCGCGTTGGTCTCCACAGGGTACAGCCATTACAGCTCCCGTTCCGTAGCCTGCCAACACATAATCCCCGATCCAGATCGGTACCGGTTCTTTAGTGAATGGATGTTCAGCATATGCCCCGGTAAAAACTCCGGAGATAGTCTTCACATCGGCCATACGTTCCCGTTCGCTGCGCTTTGCGGTAGCTTCAATATAAGCGTCTACCTCAGCTTTGTGTTCGGCAGTAGTGATCTTTTGCACCAATTCGTGTTCTGGAGCAAGGGTCATAAAAGTTACCCCGAAAATGGTGTCAGGCCGCGTGGTGAACACATCTATCCAACTGTCCTTTTCACTTAACTCTGAATTCTGAACTTTGAACTTTACAGTCGCTCCCACCGATTTTCCAATCCAGTTGCGCTGACTCTCCTTCAAACTTTCTGTCCAGTCGATCTTCTCCAGTCCCTGCAGCAGCCTTTCAGCATAAGCCGAAATCCTCATACTCCACTGGGTCATCTTTTTCCTGATCACCGGGTAGCCCCCTCTTTCGGAAACCCCATTGACTATTTCATCATTGGCCAGCACCGTTCCCAGTTGAGGGCACCAGTTCACTTCCGTTTCAGCAAGGTAAGTAAGTCGGTATTTAAGTAGTTGTTCCTGTTTTTCTTCCGCAGAAAATTTATTCCATGCTGTCGAAGTAAATTCCTCTACATCTTCATCATAGGCCGCATTTACTCCGGAATTTCCTTCCGCAGCAAAGATCTCCTCCAGTTCAGAAACAGGTCTGGCCTTATCGGCATCAACATCGTACCAAGAGTCAAAAAGTTGAATAAAGATCCACTGTGTCCACTGGTAATAATGAGGATCGCTGGTGCGCACCTCACGGCTCCAGTCGAAGGAAAACCCTATCTGGTCGAGCTGCTCACGATAGCGTTTGATGTTCTGCTCAGTGGTGAGAGCGGGATGCTGCCCGGTTTGAATAGCGTATTGCTCTGCGGGAAGGCCAAAACTATCATAACCCTGAGGGTGCAGCACATTGAAACCTTTATGCCTTTTGAAACGGGCATAGATGTCGCTGGCAATATATCCCAGCGGGTGCCCCACGTGTAATCCCGCTCCCGAAGGGTAAGGAAACATGTCAAGCACGTAATATTTTGGTTTGTCAGAATGGTTATCAGCTTTAAAAGTCTGATTTTTGGCCCAATACTCCTGCCACTTCTTTTCTATTTGATTGAAGTTGTATCGCATGTCAATTCAGCATCTCTAGATTAAAATTCCCAAAAAGGTCTTCGGAAAGGGCAAAAATACGTTTAATGTACGAAAGTGAAAAGTTTGGGCGTTTTAAAGAATAGGAATGATTACTTTCTTATTTTTACACAAATTTACCAACCTGCACGTATGAGTTCATCCTTCGAAAAGTATCAAAAAAGACGCTTGATTTCTTCCTATTTTTCTGTTGTCATCAGTATTGCACTGGTTCTTTTTTTACTTGGGTTACTCGGACTTTTGGTGCTGAACACTAAAAAGATAGCTGATCACTTCAAAGAGCAGATCGCTCTTACCATTTATTTGAAAGATACAGCCAAAGAAGTAGAAATAGATCAACTCAATAAAAGCCTTGCCCTGGCCGAATACACCAAATCTGTCACCTTTGTTTCCAAAGAAGAAGCGGCAGAAGCTCACAGCAAGGACATAGGCGAAGATTTCATGGATTTCCTGGGTTACAACCCGCTTCAGAATTCTATTGATGTTTACTTTAAAGCTGATTATATTAGTTCGGGAGAGGTGGATCAGATCGCTGAAGAAATGACAGCAAAAAGTTTTGTAGATGAGGTGGTCTATGATAAACCGCTTATCTCTTTGCTCAATGAAAATGTCACCCGTATTAGCTTTTGGGTGCTGGTAATAAGTGGGATCTTTACTTTTATAGCCGTTCTTTTGATCAACAGCTCGATACGACTTTCAGTTTATTCCAAGAGATTTATAATAAAGACCATGCAGATGGTAGGTGCGACTAAAACATTTATCCGGAGACCTTTTATCTGGAAAAGTGTAAAACTGGGAATGATTGGGGCAGTATTGGCATTAATAGGAATGGGAGCTGTGCTGTATTACATGGACAAAAGCTTCCCAGAGTTGGAGCTGTTTACAGATGCGAGCCTTTTGATCGCTCTTTTTGTGGGAGTTTTTCTAATGGGGATCATTATAACCTGGTTGAGTACTTTTTTTGCAACTCAGCGGTTCCTGAATCTAAAGACCGATGAGTTGTATTATTAATTTTTAAGCCACAGATGCACTAATAGTTTATGGGAGATCTCCTGTATAAAGAACTTTCTTATGAACTCATTGGTGTTCTTTTCGACGTTCACAATGAATTGGGAGGTGGCTTTCTGGAAGTAGTTTATGCCGATGCTGTTGAATACGAATTTAAGAAGAGGAATATACCTTATCAAAGAGAAAAGAAGTTTCTGGTAAATTACAAGGACACTGTTTTACCTCATCATTTCTTTGCTGATTTCGTAATTGACGATAAAATTATTCTGGAACTGAAATCTGCTTCTCATTTACATGAGACTTATTTTGCACAGTGCCTGAATTATCTTAAAATTTCCAAACTTAAATTGGCTATTCTGGCAAATTTTGAAGCTGACAAATTAATACATCACAGGATAATTCTTTAAAATCGAAGAGAGAATTCGAAAGGCGGAAAGGAATTAATATATAGTCATTAAATTTGTGACGAATAAAAAGATATTCGTGAATCCGTGGCTAAGAACAGTGATTAAAAGAAATAACCCGTGGCTAAGAAAACTAAAGAAATGAATAAGAACAAAAAACCTCTTCACAAACAGGATCTAAATTTTGTTTTTGAAAAGAAGAACTATATAGTGATGGGAATTGGCCTTGCAGTTATTGCCCTCGGCTTCATACTTATGGCCGGAGGCGGCAGTGATGACCCGAATGTCTTCAATGAAGAGATCTATAATATTCGGCGGATTCGCGTTGCACCAGCCCTTGTTCTTCTGGGCTTTGCCATTGAAGTCTACGCCATTCTGCTCAACCCCCGTAAGTAATGGACATTTTTGATGCTGTATTCCTTGGTATCGTCCAGGGTTTAACTGAATTTTTACCGGTTTCCTCCAGCGGTCATTTGGAAATAGCCAAAGCTATACTGGGTGACAATAGTATTCCTGAAGAATCATTGATGGTCACGGTAGTCCTGCATTTCGCAACTGCACTGAGCACCATTGTTGTCTTCAGAAAGGATGTTGCTGAAATCTTCCGCGGACTTTTTGCCTTTAAATGGAACGAAGAGACGAAGTTTTCACTTAAGATCATAATATCCATGGTGCCTGCCGCTCTGGTAGGCCTCTTTTTTGAAGAAGAACTGGAATCCCTTTTTGGAGGTAATCTCACCTTCGTCGGTTTTATGCTTCTCATTACTGCCGTACTCTTATGGCTGGCAGATAAGGCTAAGAGCACAGGAAAACCCGTTAGTTATGTCGACGGTTTTGTAATCGGAGTTTCGCAAGCAATTGCCATTTTACCGGGAATCTCCCGCAGTGGAGCCACAATTTCCACCTCTGTACTCCTCGGAAATGATAAGACCAGGGCAGCTCGTTTCTCCTTCCTTATGGTTGTGCCACTTATCTTCGGAAAGATCGCCAAAGATGTCATGAGCGGGGATCTCATGGAAACCACGGTCTCTACCGTTCCTCTTTTTGCCGGATTCGTTGCTGCATTTATTGCCGGTTTCGCCGCCTGTACCTGGATGATAGACCTGGTACGAAAAAGTAAACTTTCCTATTTCGCCGTCTATTGTTTTATCGTCGGAATTATTGCGATTACCTACGAATATGCTTATGCTTAGATTATGACGGAAGAAGAATTTAAAGCCGGACAGATACTTTTATTTGACAAACCACTCGAATGGACTTCCTTTCAATTGGTAAATAAGGTTCGTTGGCTGATCAGGAAGAATTTTAAGATCAAAAAGATCAAGGTGGGCCACGCGGGAACGCTTGATCCGCTCGCCAGCGGATTGTTAATCATTTGTACGGGCAAAGCCACTAAAAAAATAGAGGATCTTCAGGGGCAGGAAAAAGAATACACCGGAACCTTTACTCTCGGTGCCACAACTCCTTCCTACGATCTCGAAACTGAAGTTGATCAAAATTTCCCTATTGATCATCTTACAGAAGAAAACATATACAAAGCCACAGAGGCCTTTCTGGGTGACATTCAGCAGTTACCTCCTGTATTTTCAGCCTTAAAAAAGGATGGAAAACGCCTTTATGAGTACGCCAGAAATGGAGAGGAAGTAAGCATTTCGGCACGAAAAGTGCAGATTTCAGAATTTGAAATAACAGATATTTCCCTTCCGAAAGTGGCTTTTAGAGTGGTATGCAGCAAAGGCACTTATATTCGCAGCCTTGCCCATGATTTTGGGAAAGAATTGCAAACCGGCGCTCATCTCTCAGCTCTGCGCCGCACCCGGATCGGAGATTACCTTGTAGAAGATGCTCTTACAATAGATTCTTTTGTAAATGAGTATCTTTCTGCGGAAGATTAGTCAAAAATGGGATTTTTCGAGGAACATAAAGCACTCATAATTACGGTTCTGCTTTTCTCGATCTTACTGCTCTCCATGTATAATATCAATATTGCCAATTCCAACAAAAAGGCAAGGGAGACATTGATCGAACTGAGCAATCTAAGAAGAGAAGAACCAAAAGAACAGCAACAGCCGGAGGAAAAAGAAACTCCGCCCGAAGAAGAACGCCCCAAACTGGAAACCCACCAGGCTTTCAATCAAAACGAGGAAGAAACCCAGGAGGAATTCGAATCCCGCCTTGAGGAAATCTTCAAAAAAAATGCGGCACAGCAGGAGGAAGCTGAAAATGAAGCTTCTGAATCTTCACGTGGAGAATACAATATTTCTCAAAACAAAGAGGAGGAACGCAAGAAGAGTTCACAGGGCAATAATGCTTCTGAAGAGCTTTCCTCCCAGAACAGTACCATCAGGAACAGTTCTATTTCATTTTCCCTTGTGGGCCGAAAGGCTGTAGAAATTCCCAATCCGGTCTATACCTGTGACAGTTCCGGAAAAATTGTTGTCAATATTGAAGTAAACGAATTTGGGGAAGTGCTGGAGGCAAAAATAAATAAATCGAGTTCCAATTCCAGCAATGAATGCCTGGTGGACCAGGCAATAGAATATGCCCTGGGTGCAAGATTTAACAGGGCTTCCGGTAGAAAAAGACAACCGGGAACCATAACTTTTTATTTTCAGGATTAATGGAAAAAAAGAACCGTTGCGGCTGGTGTGAAGGCGATGCCCTCTATGAAGCCTACCACGATACTGAATGGGGAGTTCCCCTTTTTGAAGACCAGCCTCTTTTTGAATTTTTAATACTTGAAACCTTTCAGGCGGGATTGAGCTGGATCACCATTCTTCGGAAAAGGGAAAATTTCAGGGAAGCCTTTGACGGATTCGACTACAAAAAAATTGCAGATTATTCCGAAGAAAAGATCCAGGAGCTGCTACAAAACAGCGGAATTATCAGGAATGAACAAAAGATACGGGCGAGTGTGGCCAATGCCGCTGCTTTCATGGAAGTACAGCAGGAATTTGGTTCTTTTTCAGAATACATCTGGTCCTTTGTAAACGGGCAACCGCTGCAAAACGATCTACAAAGTTATAAAGAAGCACCTGCTAAAACTGATCTCAGTATTGCCATTAGTAAGGACCTTAAAAAGAGAGGTTTTAAATTTGTGGGACCAACAGTGGTCTATGCCCATATGCAGGCCACCGGAATGGTCAATGACCATGAGGTCGATTGTTTCCGGCACCCTGAGGTGAAAAAGCTTACTTAAGATATTTCAGGAACTCTTCCCTCGGAATTTCTTCAGCACCCAAACTCGCCAGATGTTCAGTATAGACCTGGCAGTCGATCAATTTTATTCCTTCTTGTTGAAGTTTCTGCACGAATTTTATGAATCCGTATTTCGAGGCATTGCTCACTTTGGTGAACATGCTTTCACCGCAAAAGATCTTTTTGTCTTTCATGTAAATGCCATAAAGTCCGCCCACCAACTTCCCCTCTTCCCAAACCTCGACGGAACTCGCCAGACCCATTTCATGCAGCTCCAGGTACGCTTTCTTCATTTTAGGAGTGATCCAGGTTCCTTCCTGCTCCCCACGTTCCACTGTCGCACATGCATTGATCACGCTTTCAAAATCCTGATTATAAGTGACCTCAAAAATGTCTTTTTTGAGCAGCTGTTTCATACTCTTTGAGATCTTAAGGTGCTCGGGAAAAAGGACCATGCGCGGGTTGGGGCTCCACCACAAGATAGGCTGAGAGCTGTCATACCAGGGAAAGATCCCTCTTTTATAAGCGGTAATAAGTCGCTGTGGGGACAGGTCACCCCCAAATGCCAGAAGTCCCAGCGAATTGGCCGATTCTACCGGTGGAAAATCTTCATCTGGGGCTAAATATTTCAAGCAGCTTCTTTTTTTGAAAAATACTTAATTGGCAGAAATAAAAAAAGCCCGCTGAACTTTCGTTCGCGGGCTTTCCTAATTTATCAATTCCTTAAAATGGAAGATCATCATAATCCTCATCATTCAGATCATTTGCAGGCTCAAACTGATCTGCCGGAGGCACAGGAGCGCCCCCCTGACTTTGAGCAGCCAGGTTCTCAATTCTCCAACCCTGAACAGAGTTGAAATATTTTGTTTCGCCCTGAGGGTTTACCCACTCACGTCCGCGAAGATTCACACCTACCTTCACCGGTTGTCCAACGGCATAGTTGTTCAACAGGTCACATTTGTCCTGTACAAATTCAATAAGGATGTGCTGAGGATATTGCTCCTCTGTAGTGATCACCACTTCTCTTTTTCTAAACCCGTTATTTCCAAAGGTTTTGGTTTCCCCTAACATTTTAATCTTTCCTTGTACTTCCATATCACATTTTTTTTGCTAATAATATTTTCCAGGCTACTGCCGGCTCATTGTTCTCTAAATATTCTTTGGCCTTTTTATGGATCTCCTCTTCATCGTTCGATTTCAGCAGCCCGGCCAGGTTTCCGTCTTGATTCAAAAATTCCTTTACTTCTTCGGAAGTGGGTAATTTCTCAACATTTCCTAGTTTCCCAAGATCATTTCCGGTCAAAACCTTACTATTTCTGATCTCTTCTGAAATAGAATCCACTCCTATTCCTAAAGTCTGCAATGGTTTTGGCACTTCAAACATTCCGGAGAGAGCACGGGTATACCAGTTCCCTCCCATACGGGCCACCAGGTCAATTTTGTGCTGGTCAATATAGCCCTTTTCATCCAAAATTTCCTCCTTAATATGCATTTTTAGCACCTCACAAATAACAAGATTTCCGGCGCCTCCCTCATTACCTAATTCTACTATCTCATTGATCCTGCATTCAAATTGCACCGGTGATTCCGCCACTCTAAAGGGTTTTACAACTTCGGAAGGAAGCATGGTAAAACCTGCTTTTTCAAATTCATTGACACCTTCGGCGTATTCGGTACTGGAAAGGGAAACCTGCTGCACAATGTCGTAGTTCACCACATTGATCACCACTTCCATGGTAGTTTTGGCATTCGTGTAGGTATGCTTCACCGTATTATCACGACCCCTTCTGGCAGGAGAAAATATGAGTACCGGCGGATTTGCACTAAAAACGTTGAAAAAGCTAAAGGGAGAAAGGTTGGGCCTTCCCTGCTCATCAACGGTACTGGCAAAAGCGATGGGACGTGGCCCCACAGCTCCCAGCAGGTACTGGTGCATTTTTCCGACAGGTAATTCTTTTGGGTCTAAAGTGAGCATTCTTTGAAATTTTGACAAAGGTAACGAAACCGCCTTAGGAATGAAAAATGCCTTTCCACAATATTATTTTCCTTAAAACGATTATATTTAAACGCCACAAACTCTTTGCCTTCATGAGGTTTTCAGACAAACGAAACTTTCGCCGCTGGTTTACAATCCTCACCTCGTTAATTATTGTCACCCTTATTGTCTGGAATGCCATTGCTTTTTTCCAGCGCATCAAAGATGAGGAAAGGACAAAGATGAACATCTGGGCCTCGGCACAGGTGTATTTAGACCAGGTGGATACAGATACCGGGCTTGACCTTTACCTCGCTATTATTAATAGCAACTCCAGCATTCCTACAATTCTGGTCGACGAGAATGGTAAAATTGTGGATGCGATAAATGTTCCTGAAGAGATCACTTCGAACGAGGAAGAGCTGCAAGATTACCTGCGGGAACTCAAAGGAGAGAACGAGCCTATTGCCATGGATCTGGGAGAGGGGCGCATCAACCAGGTTTACTATGGGAATTCCCCCTTGTTGAATAAGCTGAAATATTATCCGTTAGCCCTGCTGCTTATCATTGTCCTTTTTGTGGGAGTGATCTATTTCTTTTATACCACGACAAAGACCAGCGAACAGAATAAACTTTGGGCAGGAATGGCTAAGGAGACCGCCCACCAGATTGGAACGCCGCTTTCTTCCCTTATTGGATGGACAGAAATTCTGAAAGAGGAAAATACTAATCCGGTTTACATTAAGGAGATCGAAAAAGATGTGGACAGGTTACAAACCATTACTGAACGCTTTTCAAAAATAGGTTCTGCACCTACCCTTCAGCCGGTGGATATTGTGGATAAGACAAAAGATTCATTCGATTATCTAAAGGCCCGGAGTTCTAAACTCATTGATTTTAAACTGGAGCTTCCGAAGGAAAAGATCCTGGTAAACCTTAATCCACAGCTCTACAGCTGGACAATTGAGAACCTGGTGCGCAATTCCATAGATGCCATGAAAGGAAAGGGAGAACTGGAAATAAGTTTGAAGCAGGACTCCAAAAATGTTCATATCCTGATCAGGGACACCGGAAAAGGGATCTCAAAAAGTAAATTCAAACAAATTTTCGAGCCGGGTTATACTACCAAAAAAAGAGGCTGGGGACTAGGATTATCCCTGGCAAAACGGATTATCGAAAAATATCACCAGGGCAGGATCCGGGTCTTGCGCAGCGAGATCAACAAAGGCACCACCTTTGAGATAGTACTGCACAAAGTTAATACTGCTGCATAGTCTCCCTAAGGTCTTTTGGAATAGGCAAGGCTTCATCCTTGCTGAAATCAAAAAACACAGCAATGTCGCGCCCTTCAGCACAAATCTCCCCTTTTTCGTTTAGAATTACCTGATCTAAACCAAAACTGCTGTTCTTGATATACGCCAGTTTGGTCTTTACTATGGCCTTCCCAGGATAGAAAAGAGATTTTCTGAAATCGCAGTGGGTGGAAACCAGGATTGCACCTTTATTGGTTTCTGAAAAAAGGGTCGCCAAACCGGTGGCCTCCCAGAAATTCACCCGTCCCGATTGCAAGAACCTGATAAAAGTTAAATTATTGACATGTTTGTACATGTCGAGGTCACTGAAGTCAATGCGCAGCTCCAGCGATAGTTTGAAATTATTCAGGTCCATTAGATCTTGCTTTTGATATCGTCAGCGATCTGTTGAAATTCTTCTTCAGAAAATGAAAGATTTCGTGAGAAATCCATATCTCCCATTGAGTTCAGTGGGATAAGGTGAACATGAACGTGTGGCACCTCGAGACCTACTACGGCTACTCCAACTCGCTTGCAATCCACCGCTTTTTCTAGGCCTTTAGCCACCTTTCTGGAAAAAGCCATAAGTTCCATATAAGTATCCTCATCCAGGTCAAATAGTTTGTTCACCTCTTCTTTAGGGATGCAAAGAGTGTGGCCTTTTGCATTGGGCCTGATATCAAGAAAGGCCAGAAATTTGTCATTTTCGGCTACTTTATAGGCCGGAATCTCTCCATTGATGATCTTTGTGAATATTGTTGGCATAGCTTTATTTTTTTGTGGTTGGTCTATCTGTACAATTTAGGATTTTCAGACCAAAGCTCAAATCTAAGGGAAATAAAAAATCCTTTCTCAAACCAATCAAGAAAGGATTTTGCTTTTTTCAGAAGAAACAGGATTAGTCCCTGCTGATCTCCAGGATCTCAAATTCGATCTTTCCGTTAGGCACCTGCACTTCGGCTTTATCTCCCACCTTCTTTCCTAAAAGGCCTTTTCCGATAGGGCTGTCTACAGAGATCTTTCCCGATTTAAGATCAGCTTCGCTCTGCGCCACCAGTTTGTATTTCATTTCGGCACCGTTGCCAAGGTTCTTTATTTTCACTGTAGAATGCACCAAAGCCTTGGAAGTATCCAACTGTGATTCATCAATTAGGCGGGCATTAGCATAGATCTCCTCCAATTTGGCGATCTTCATCTCAAGTAAACCCTGGGCTTCTTTGGCCGCATCATATTCAGCGTTCTCACTAAGGTCTCCCTTGTCCCTTGCTTCAGCAATAGCCTGTGAAGCACGGGGACGCTCAACATCCTTCAACTGGTTAAGTTCATCCTTTAATTTCTTCAGTCCTTCTGCGGTATAGTATGATACTTTGCTCATAACTTCGTCGTTTATATAAATAGAAAAAATCCCATTCGGTGACGGGATTTCAAACAAATATACTAAATTAAAACATCCAGTACAATTTTAACCTGTAGCTTTGGAAAAACGTTTTATGAGAAGATTATTGTATCTGGTTTCCCTGTTTTTTTTGTTAACAGCCTGTTCGGGAGATGAGGAGATAAGAAGGAATCCTTACCTGCCAGACCTCAACTTTAGCGTTAGGCTCGATCTTAACCTGCCCGAATATAATAAGCTAAATTTCCCGGGAAATCAATACGTGACCCGTAATTACGGCCTCAACGGCATTGTGATCTACAACCTCAACAACGACCAGTATATGGCTTTTGAACTGACCGATCCCAATCACATTCCGGAGACCTGTTCCTACCTCAGCATAAATGGCACTCAGGCCTCCTGTAACTGCGATGACGGGAATGTCTACACAATCATTACGGGACAACCAATTGCAGGACAGGGAAGCTATTCCCTGAAGCCTTACCGGGTGGTGCGAAACGGAAATGTTCTGGAAGTATCCAACTAAAAACCCTCCTTTACAGGAAGGCCTTTAAAAACAAACAGCTTATTCAACTTAGAATCGTAGTGTCATTCCTACCAGGAAGTTACGGGTAGCCTGCGGATAATAACCGGCTCCGTCATAAGTGACCCCTTCATATTCATAGGTGTAGAAATACCCGTTAGACACATATTCCTCATCAAAAATGTTATTTATCAGCCCGGTGAATACCACTTGTTTAAAAAGCGGTGCGTTATTCCAGGTATACTGCACATTAAAGTCATTCACAAAGTAGCTCTCCAAAAGTGAACTTTCCAATTCCAGATTACTCATGTACTGCTCACTCACGTATTTGGTGAGTAATTTTAACTCCAGGTTCTCAACCGGTCTGTACTCAATGATATTACCGGCAACAATTTCAGGGGAATAGGAAATGTCGGTCTTCCCAAAGCTTGTAAGTTCTCCATTCCAAGGTGCAAACCACTCATCATTCTTGTTCCTGCTGATGGCTATATTTGGTCTCCATCTCAATTTGTCGGTAAGGGCCAGCATAGCATCCACTTCCAGTCCTAACCTATAACTGTTACCACTGTTCTTTCTGATAGGGGAACCAACATCATTCAACTCTCCTGTCAATACCAGCTGATTTTCATAGCCCATGTAGTAGAGGTTCGTATTTACCTCAACATTTTTTGTCCTATGGCGCCATCCAAGCTCATAATCATTTAGTGTCTCCGGTTCTGGATTTCCGTTTTCATAATCAGTACGATTGGGTTCCCGATTCGCTCGGGCGTAGCTAAAATACAATTGGTTGGTTTTTGACAATTCATAGGTCACCCCGACTTTCGGATTAAAAAAGGTGTGGGTGTCATCTACAATAAAAGGAACTTCCTCCTCTTCCACTCCGTCTACTTCATAATGGATCCTTCTTAATTGCAGATCTCCATAGAGTGAAATAGCATCGCTAACTGCAACTGTTGCCTTACTAAAGACGCTGAAATCACTTTTTTGAGAGTTATTGTAATAATATCTCTCCATTGGAGCATTGCTTGGGGCAAATTTCGTATATACGATCTCTCCAAAATGATCTCCTAAATAATTGTTCCAGGCGCCACCAACGATCAAATTGAGGTGATCCTCTTCGTACTGAACATTGAAAGTAGTGCCATAGAAATCATTATCCAGCCACTTTCGGGTCACAAGGTCTGACTCGGTGATAAGTTCTCCATTAGCCGTAAATGGCTCAAGCCCATATTCTGAAAGATCTTCTCCCGCACGGTAAGATTCGTAAAAACCTCTTCCGTAGGTGTAGTGGAGAGCCATATTTGACGACCAACCATTGCCGTAGCGCTGGTTCCAGAGTAACTGGTAATGATCCTGCTTATAGTCATCCACATGATTGTCATAAAACGTCAGATTTCCCTGCTCGTCCTCATAAGCCCCTGCATAGTTGAACTTACGATCGGTCTTAAGAGTTTCAGCATCAATTCCGTCCCAGGCCTGGTAAGTCACCTCACTCCCACCAAAGGTGAGCCCTTTAATGGTGGTACCTCCGTTGACATAAGTCCCCTGGAGAAAATAAGATTTAAGATCACTAAAGGCACGGTCAATATACCCGTCACTTTTTATGATCGAAGCCCTACCTGCAAATTCCCAGTGGTCATCAAAAAGACCGGTACTGAATTTTGCCGTATGTTTTCTGGTATTGTAAGAACCGAAGCTGTTGGAGATCTCTGCGGAAGGTTTCACATTAAAACGATCGGTCAGAATATTAAGACTGGCACCAAAAGCTCCGGCCCCGTTCGTAGAGGTACCTACTCCCCGCTGAAGCTGCAAATTCTCCACTGAAGAAGCAAAATCTCCCAGGTTCACCCAGAAAGTACCGTGGCTCTCGGAGTCATTGTACGGCACTCCGTTAATGGTTACGTTAACGCGGGTAGCGTCACTTCCGCGAACGCGGATGCCCGAGTACCCGATACCGGCTCCGGCATCACTGGTAGTCACCACAGCAGGCATATACTGCATAAGCGTTGGAATATCCTGCCCCAGATTGCGGTCTGCGATCTCCTCGTTAGTTAAATTACTGTGTGTAATTGGTGATTCGGCTGAAACCCTGACAGCAGAAAGAAATACTTCTTCCAGTTCCTCCTTGGCATCACTCAAATCCACATTCAAAACCATATCAGCAGTCAGGCTGATATCGATGCTTTTTTTATTTCCGTGGGAAAAGACAAGTGTATATTTACCTGCATTGAGCGTGAGAGAATAATTACCCTCGCTGTTGGTTTCTGTGCCTTTTGAAGCACCTTCAACCCGCACTATGGCCGCAGAAAGAGGAATATCACCTTCAGTCACTTTTCCGGAAACGGTGAATTCCTGAGCAAAACTGTTGAGGGAGATCAGAAAAAAACTGACCAGTAAGAATAGATTTTTCATTCGTAAAGATTTACTACGAATAAAAGGGGCAATTATTCCTGTTCAATAATGGTTAAAAAAAATCCTGAGAACCATTCATACTGAAGGTTTTCAGGAGTGCTATACTTTAGCGTTTTTAACGCCGATCCCTTGGCAGCATTACCTGCCCAGGTTCGTTGGGTATGATCTCAGCTTTCTCCCGGAACAATTCCGGGATTAGGCACCCCTTTGAGACGCGGCAAATGTAAAAAGGTTTTTTTGGATTTAACCAATTTTTTAAGGGTTTCATTCAAAAAGCCGTTAATTTTACACTTTTCAGGCTCCTATGGCGCGAAAAAGATCTTCAATACCCTTTAAGGTTCTGGCGGGATATTTCCTGTTGGCTGCTCTGGCCGGTCTTGCGATCTGGTTTACCTATGACCAGGTGGTTAGATATGGCCAAATGTCAGAAAGGAACAGTATAGGGAATAGAAAACTTCTCCTGGTAGGCGAGGCTGCTACAAAACTGTATGAGGCTGAAAGTCTGAGCCGGCAGTTGATCCAGACCGGCGATCTTAAAAGCCTGCCACAATACACCTCCAAAATAGATTCTATTAAAAACACGCTTTCAAGGCTGCAGTCCTTTCAGGCTGATAGCTCCCTGGATCGTGAGATCGACAGTATTGGAACCTTGCTCAATGAAAAGACTAAAAACCTGGAAACACTGTTGGACCTGAGAGCTAAAGGTGGAACAGACAGCTATTATTCCAGAGTGCTTACCGAACTTCAGAAAGTTGATGAATCTTTTCAGGATCCTAACTATGAGCAGAGGTTTAAAGATCTTGAACCTCACCAACGCCGTCTGCTGATTCGCCTGCTGGAATACGCGCAGGTGGAAAATCCCGAGCCTTCAGAGATCACTGCAGATTCTTTAGTGCGTTCCGTAAAATCAGTGCTGAGTTCCCTGGAGCGACAGGAGCAGCAGTATCAAACCCAGCTTCGGAATCAAGAAAACGAGTTGCTGAACAATGAGATCAAACTTAACAATAGATTACGACTACTGCTTTCTGCCATTGAAGCTGAAGAACGTAACAGTTCCCTTCAACAGGTTGCAGACTGGCAAGACACGGTTGAAAATACTTCCAAGATAATAGCCTTTTTAGGAGCTGTCAGCCTCTTGGTAATCCTGTTCTTTGTTTTCCTTGTGTTAAAAGATGTTTCCCGAAGTCAGCAATACCGAAAGGAACTGGAAAAGGCAAAAGCCTACGCCGAATCTCTCCTGCGCAGTAGGGAGCAGTTCATGAATACCGTAACACACGACCTTCGATCGCCCCTGAACGCGGTTATTGGCTACACCGGACTTATGGAAAAAACAGATCTGGACCGGTCCCAAAACCGATATCTGAAACAGCTCAAAAAGTCTTCAGATTACCTGTTACATCTCGTAAACGACCTTTTAGATCTTTCACGCCTGGAAGCCGGAAAAATGTCTATTGAGGAGTTAGCTTTTAATCCGAAGAACCTGATCGAAGAAACCGTAGAAAATGCCGTTCCGCCTGAAAAACCAAAAGAAGTAACGGTATCCACAGATGTCTCTCCAAGGCTGGATCAACGGGTGCTCACCGATCCCTTCAGGATAAAACAAATATTGACAAACCTGGTTAGCAATGCCTGCAAATTTACCGAAAAAGGCAGCGTTGAGGTGAAGGGCTGGCTGGAATATCACGACAGGAGACATTGGTTGAACATTCAGGTAAAGGACACGGGAATTGGGATCTCGCCCGAACAAAAAGAGAAAGTGTTTGAAGAGTTTTCTCAGGAAGACAGTAGCATTGAAAAGAAGTACGGCGGCTCAGGCCTGGGGCTGGCTATCAGTAAAAAACTCACGCATTTGCTTAAGGGTGAGATAAGCCTGGAAAGTGAAACGGGTAAAGGCAGTACATTTTTGGTGCAGATCCCGGTAAAACTAACCTCGCGCACCTTCGAAAAAGCTATTCCTGAGGTACAGCTTTCCGCTGAACAAAAAGAACTTTCTGTATTATTGGTAGACGATGAACCTGCACAACTGGGATTGCTTCGGGAGCTGGTAAAAGCTTCCGGAATGACTTGTTCCACAGCGCGAAATGGACAGGAAGCGCTTGAAAAACTCAAAAAGGGACATTTCGATTTGGTCCTGACAGATATTCAAATGCCCGAAATGGACGGCGTCGGCCTCCTTAAAGCCATTCAAAAAGATCCTGAAATTCAGGATACTCCTGTAATTGCTCTTTCAGGGCAGGCAAACGTCAGTTCTGTAGACTATCTAAAAATGGGATTTAAAGGCAGTCTTTTGAAACCCTATTCTTCTCAAAGGCTGCTACAAATTATAGAGGACGTACTGAAAATTGAAATTCAGAAGAAACAAAACAGTACCATAAAGGAAGATGAGCGCAATGGGATCTATTCACTTTCCGAAGTAAAGACCTTTGCAGGAGAAGACCAGCAAGCTATGAATTCTATTCTTACGGCTTTTATTAGCAGTACCACCGAAAATCTACAGGCGCTGGACCTTGAATACCTGCGTGGGAATTACGAGAAGGTTTCCAACATAGCTCATAAAATGCTGCCAATGATAAGGCAGTTAAAAGCCAATTATCTCGTTCCCCCCTTGGAAACCCTGGAAAGAGGCACGACCGAAGAAATACGATCTATTGATCTGAAGGATTTTAATAAAAAAGCAAACAGGCTGGTAACGGAACTGCGGCTTGAGATCAAAGATTGATCCCATACTGTTTGAGTTTATTGTAGAGCGTTTTGCGGTCAATAGATAGTAGACGAGCTGCCTTGCTTTTATTCCCGTGGGTTTTTTCCAGCGCCTCGAGGATCAATTCCTGCTCATTCTTGTTCTTAAAAAGGCTGTAATTTTGTTCCGGTTCTTCTTTTTTGCCGGCCTCTGTAATTTCGCGGGGCAATACTGAAGTGGTTATAGTGTCTCCTTCGGAAAGTAATACGGCTCTCTTAACCACATTTTTCAATTCCCGAAGATTTCCCGGCCAATTGTATTTTTTGAAAGCTGCTACCACCTCATCAGAAAAACCTTCCACGTCCTTTTCCAGTTCCTCATTGGCACTGTCAAGGAAGAAATTGGCAAAGATCATCAGGTCTTCCTGCCTGCTCTTTAAAGCCGGCACCTGAATGGAAAATTCATTGAGACGGTGATAAAGATCTTCTCTAAAATCCCCTTTTTGGACCAGTGTGAAAAGATCTTCATTGGTTGCAGTGATCACTCTTATGTCTACCTTGATTTCTTCGTTGCTACCTACAGGTTTCACTTTACGTTCTTGCAAAGCTCTTAGCAGCTGCACCTGCAGTTCATAGTTTAAATTTCCAATCTCATCCAGGAAAAGTGTACCACCATTAGCAGCCTCAAAATGACCTGTTTTGTTGGTCACTGCACCTGTAAAAGAACCTTTGACATGACCAAAGAACTCACTCGATGCCAATTCCCGCGGAATCGCACCACAATCTACTGCAATGAACGGTGCTTCTTTTCTCTTGCTTTTATGGTGGATGCTTTTCGCGATCTGTTCTTTGCCGGTCCCGCTTTCGCCCATGATCAGCACAGACATATTAGTGGGAGCAACCAGATCAATGTAATTATTCAGTTTTTCTGAAGCTTCACTAACCCCGGCAATAAATGTATTTTTTGAGGCTTCATTTGCAGTTTTTCTGCGGGGAGATTTTCGGGTGGCCTCCTTTTCCTTTTTTCCGGAATCCATGGCAGAATTGATGGCCTCCAGGATCACTTCAGGATGAAAGGGTTTAGCTAAATAGTCAATTGCCCCTTCTTTCATCGCATTTACAGCCATGCTGATCTCAGCATAACTGGTCATCATTATAACGCCGGTTTCGGGATTGGTTTCTTTGACAGCCCGCAGCACCTCCAGACCTTCCCTGTCGGGCAAACGAACATCTGAAATTACAAGATCATACCTATTATCATCGATGAGATTTAAAGCCTCTTTTGCAGAAAAAGCAGCGTCTACTTCGCATTTGTTCTTGATTAAGAAAGTCTTGAGCATTGTGCAAAACGCCACATCGTCTTCAACTAACAGGATTTTGGCCATAGCAGATCTTGAATATTCACAAAATTAGAACTTTAAAATAGCCTAAACCCAAAAATAAACATAAAAAAAGGAGCTGTTAAACAGCTCCTTCCTCAAAATCTCTACCTAAGCAGGTAAGATTTTAACTTCCATTTATCAAATGTCCCGGTATCTATTGAATTCTATAGAAGGCTTTTAATTGGTCAGTTAAAAAGGCCTTCCTATAAAGTCCAAAAATTGATCTGCATGTTCCGGCCGGGCATTTGCCACCCAGAGTCGGCTTCTCTTTTGACAGGTGTTAGGTTTATTCCTGGTCCTGATCGATCCAATTACCTTCTGCATCTGCATGAAGCTCTTTCTCTTCACCTTTTGCAGTTTTCACAACCAGTTTAAATTCCTTCGCCCCTTCAACCTCTTTTACGTAGGCTTCAGTGATGACGGCACCTTCATAATCGCGTTCCAAAGCCTGTTGTACTTCCGCAGGAAGATCAGTGATCTCGATTTGGGTGTATTCAGAATCCTGAGAAACGGTTGCCTCCACGGCTACCTGCTCCTCAACTGCTACCTGCGCTGAAAGGTTTTGGGCAGAAAATAACATTGCTGAAGCAGCTACTACTGTTAAACATATCTTTTTCATAGTTCAATAAATTTTGTTGTTAATATTTGAATATGGATAAGCTATAAGCATTCCATACTCGGATGAACTACTCAAAAGTCCTGATTTCAGGGTCTTTACATAATTTTGCTTTTTTGGAACTCTGTGGGAATTTGGGAAAATTCCACAGAATCGTGGGGAATTCTTCCTCATTTTTGGAAAGGAAAAGGAAGAAATTTGCTATTTAAGAGGATCTTTTCTAGCCGCCTTTTTCTCGGCATTGATCTTTTTCTCGCGCAGGCGTTTAAGTTTCGCCGCTTTGGGAGGTTTAGTCTTCTTTCTGGGCTTAGGTTTTATGATGGCCTGCCGCATGAGTTCCAGGAATCGCTGGGTAACCAGTTCCTTGTTCTTGTGCTGGCTTCGGGATTCGTCGCATTGCAGGATCAACTCTTCACTGTTGGTGAGCCTGTTCTGCAGCTTTTTTAACACCCGCTGTTTTTCTGTTTCTGAAAATGCTTGGGAAGCCGGTAAATTAAAATGAAGTTCTACTTTACTGGAGACTTTGTTGACGTTTTGACCTCCGGCACCAGAACTCCTTACAGCTTTGTAATCAAGCTCCTGAATTAGTTTCTTCTCGTCCAAAACTTACCGTACCTGATGGGTTGGCTTAAGAAGATCGGCCACTGTCTTTACAGGGTTAAAGGTCTCAACTGGCACCTCCACAAAAATGGTGATCCAGCCGGCCATTCCGCCGTTCCATAATCCGGGAAGTTCGAGAGCTTTCAGCTCCTTTCCGTCTTTGGTCTTATTGGCAATGAAACTGGTGTCTTCATCCACAAAATCGTGCAGGTCGAATTTATTTCCTCTATAATCTTTAAAAGAGCAAACTACATCAACAGGATTGAAATGGGTTGCTTCCTGGGCGATCTTACTTTGCTGAAAATTGTCGTGGTCGATCTGGGAACTTTCCACGATCTGCAGGGATATCTCTCCTGATTTGTGAGTAACCCAAAACGGTCCGCCACCCGGCTCTCCTTCATTCTTTACCATTCCGCAGACCCTGATAGGCCGGTTAAGCTTTCTCTTAAGGATATCTATTTTTTCTTCTTCGGAAAGTTCTGAGAAGTTGACACTTAATCCGGAATTCAACTCCTTCTTTAAAAACCGGATCATTTCCTCCAGCTCATTTTCAGACGGACTTCCTTCCAGAGCTTTCAGATATCCAAAAGTCTTTTCCTGAAGTTTTAGAAGCTTTCCTGCAAGCATCCTTTTATTCTCTGCCAGTTCCTTTCGGAATCTTGGCACCACCACATTATCAATATTCTTTATGAAAATAAGATCTGCATCCTGCTGATTGAGGTTTTCGATCAGGGCGCCATGGCCTCCCGGGCGAAAGAACAGTTCCCCTTTCTCATCCCGAAAAGGTTCATTCTCATGAGTAACTGCAATGGTATCGGTACGCGGATCCTGATAGGAGTAGGAAATATCGAATTTCACTCCGGTCTCCTTTTCAAGTCTCGGAATTATTTGTCTTGCTTCTTCTTCGAATTTCTCCCGATGCTCTTCGGCAACGGTAAAATGGATCCTAACCTTTTGGTGGGAAGTGGCATAATCTGCCGTCTCTCTCAGGTGCTCTTCAAAAGCAGTTGCGGTTGAGCCGTCGTACTTGTGAAATGGCACCAGCCCTTTTGGCTGATCACCAAGGTTAAGTCCTTCTTTTTCGAGCATGCTGCGTACAAGGATGAGTTGTTGTTTTTCCTCAGTGAGTTCTTCAAATTTTGGATGGTTTTGGTGCACCTGCTTTACAACCTCGTCATAGAAAGGCAGTTCTTTCATTCTGCTGAAGAATGTCTCCAGCTTCTGGTTGTTCTTGCGATTGAGATATTGCTCCAGCGTTTCTTGTTGCGGCTCAAATTCCTTTACAAAATTGTAAAGAGCCTTGAACATCCTGGTAGCTGCCCCGGAAGCCGGAACAAATTTCAGAATGTTTAACTTGTCGCAACGGGTATCATAGAGCCTAATGAGATCGGTTCTTTCGGGTTCGTGTATCTGAAGGATTCCGTTTCTGGGAGTCGCTGCTTCCCTGATATTAACCGTGATATTTCCCCTTTTGAAGATTTGTATCTGTTTTTCAACTTTTTCAGAAGTAATTCCTTTTTTTTCGATCTGAGAAAGATCTTTTTCACTAAAGCCCAACTTGTTTATCTTTTAAAAGTTCTTCAATAATTTTTACCGCCATGTCAAATCGTTCCTGAAAATCTCCTTTCAGGATTCTATATGGCTTGTTGTAATCTTCTAGGGGTTGTTTGAATTTAGAGAACATCAATTCCCGGTCAAAGGGGCGGTCCCGCAAATCGTCTTCAACCCACGGAACGTCAATATACATCAAAAAATAGAGATCGTAATGAGCCTTTAACGCATGTTTAAGAACAGCAGGCTCACAATATCCTTCATAATAAGCCTGTGAATACACTACCGTTTCCAGCAGATTGGTATCGCAAAAAAGAACTTTTTCAGCCTTCTCTGCCAGCTCATTCTCCAGTTCTATCTGTCCCTGGGCAATTGGCAAAATGTCCTCAGGTTGGCAGATCAGTTTTTCCTCATCCCACTTTTTCTGAAGATAATCCCGGGAGAATTCCGGAACCCATTCTGTATTGAAATGTTCGGCTAACCTTTGGGCAAGAGTTGTTTTCCCGGTAGATTCAGGTCCGTACAGAACTATTCTCAGGATGTCACGTGGCCGCTGCTCAAGCTTTTTCTCCATGTCTTGTATCCGTAAACGGCAATTATTGTAAATGCAAAATATTGCAGGCTTGTAAAGGTAAGGCCTTTGTAGAAATACAACGGAACCGAGATAATGTCCCCGATTATCCAGTAGATCCAATTTTCGAGTTTCTTACGGGCCATGAGCCACATTCCTACAAAGAAAATAGCGGTGGTTATGGTGTCTACATACGCGGTCCAGCTATTCCACTTATCGAAGTAGTCATAAATGCCAAAGGTGAACAGCCATGTACCAACAAAAATTAAAGCGCTCCAAAAATGCTCTTTTTGAGTGGCCTTTGTGATGGGTATAAAATGAACGGCATCCACTTTTCGCGTCCACACATACCACCCGTAGATGCTCATGGTGGAGTAATAGAAATTGATCATCATATCACCCAGCAATTCCCATTGCCACAGAAGGTAGACAAAAATGACCGTACTTATGATCCCTGTGGGATAGACAAGAATATTTTCCTGTTTGGAATACCAGACAGAAAAGAACCCGAAAATAACGGCAATTATTTCAAGAACTATATAAAGAGTAGGATAATCCTGGTATTGTTGGAACAGGAAATCAAAAATCGGCTGCATAGTTGCTCCTGTTGCTTTTCACAATCTTAATGGTGACTATTATATGATCTACAGCTTCAAAGGCTTCCTTCACCTCTTCTGTCAAAAATTTCATGATCCCGTCGTAATCTCCATAGATCTGGGTGCTCAACGGGTTTTCCATCACCGTATAACCTGAAGTTCTCAGCTTTTTTATAAAATTCTTCACAGGGGCTTCAAAATCATCCTGAAGTGGCGTGAGCGCAAGCTCCACAGAAATCTGCATCTTTAAATAATTTAGATTACTACTGATCCAAAAGTAGCAAGAATAGCGGGTTTTACAGGACTTTTTCTAAAAATCCTGAATGGTGGCCTTATTTTTTAAACTGAAAAATTCCCCTTTTTCAAAAGCGGTGCCTACCACTACCATATCTGCGCCGGCAGCATAAGCCTTTTCCAGTTGACGAAGCGTTCGGATTCCGCCGCCCACGATCACCGGAATCTGAACTGCCGTTTTCACAGCACTGATTATTTCCGGATGCACCGGTTGCAGTGCTCCACTTCCGGCTTCCAGGTAGATCAGCTTTTTTCCCGAAAACTTTCCGGTCAGGGCAGTATCGATGATCAGGTTGGGATCTTGTTGGGAAATTGGGCTGGTACCACTCACCCGTTGTACGGCACTCTCCTTTCCACCATCTATCAGGATATATCCTGTGGGAATGATCTCAAGATTTGAATTCCGAAGTTTTCCCACAGATTTGATCTGTTGACCTATCAGGTATTCGGGATTTCTTCCGGAAAGCAGACTTAGAAAAAGGATAGCATCGGCAGCAGCCGTTATGTGGGTATGGTCTCCGGGAAACAAGATGACCGGCAGCGAAGTTTCAGCTTTAACCGTCTTTACACAAGTTTCGGTACGGCCATTGGCATCGGTACTTCCGCCAATAAGAATATGAGTGGTGTTCTTCGGGAGCTTCCGAAGAAAATCTGCGGAAAGGTTCGGGTCAAACTTATCAGGGTCGATCAGCACGGCCAGCATTTTTTCCCGGGACGCTACCGCCTGCTTGATTGCCTTTAAAAACCTCATTCTTTTTCCGGATTTTCATCTATGGAAAAAGCGTAGACACAGGTAAAGCCTTCGAATTCCAGAAACTCAAAATCATACCAGCTGGTCACGCCCTGAAAAAAGATCTTTCCGGTGGTCTTTTGATCATCAAAATCAAAATCGGTAATATTAATATGCTGCAAAAAGCTCACTTTTGGCTTCGCATATAATTTGTAGACCGCCTCCTTGGCGCCCCAGACAATCGTCAATTTCCTTATTAGGGCATCTACATTGGCCAAAGTGCGATACTCTTCAAGAGGTGTGAATTTAGGAGCGATGAGGAGGATCTTTTCCCGCTGTTTTTCAATATCGATACCTACTTTACGGTCTCCTACAATAATGGCTGAAAACGTAAAAGAGTGGGTGATCGAAATATACTTCCCGTCCCTTAAATGCGGCTTCCCCTCTTCATCGTAGTAAAGATCGTGGTCGGTATATCCCTCTTCGGCCAAAAGGTGGCGCACACTCATAAAGCCGCGGCGGTGAATATCGCTTTTCATGCCATCTACCCGCTCCCGGCAATGAGCCGTAAGATCTATCCCCCGGCTTAGGTACTCATAAGATTCTTCGATCTTCCAAATGAGGACTTTAGTTCCGGGATTTATTGTTATTGTTTTGTAAAGGGGCATAAAAAACTGTTAGATATTCAGTACTTTTGCACTTCTGAAAATGCTAAATCAAATATAATAATATGTCAACGAAAACAGTACCCTATACTGCGTATAAAGTAAAAGATATTTCCCTGGCCGAATGGGGAAGAAAAGAAATAGAACTTGCCGAAGCCGAAATGCCGGGCCTTATGTCCCTTAGGGAAGAATATAAGGACGAGCAGCCATTAAAAGGTGCCCGAATTGCAGGTTGTCTTCACATGACCATTCAAACAGCGGTATTGATCGAGACCCTTGTAGCTCTTGGTGCAGAAGTGACCTGGAGCTCCTGTAACATCTTCTCTACCCAGGATCAGGCTGCGGCTGCGATCGCTGCTGCCGGCATTCCTGTTTATGCATGGAAGGGAATGACTGCGGAAGAATTTGACTGGTGTATAGAGCAAACTCTTTTCTTTGGAGAAGAGAGAAAACCACTGAATATGATCCTTGATGACGGAGGTGATCTAACCAATATGGTTTTTGACAAATACCCTGAACTTGCCGAAGGGATCAAAGGACTTTCAGAAGAGACCACTACAGGTGTTCATAGATTGTATGAGCGCATGAAGAACGGAACTCTTGTAATGCCGGCCATCAACGTGAACGATTCGGTTACAAAATCGAAATTCGACAATAAATACGGATGTAGAGAGAGTGCTGTAGATGCTATTCGTCGTGCAACCGATGTGATGCTTGCCGGAAAACGAGTAGTGGTTTGTGGATACGGAGACGTTGGTAAAGGAACCGCAGCTTCATTTAGAGGTGCTGGCTCTATCGTCACTGTTACCGAAATTGATCCTATTTGTGCCCTACAGGCAGCTATGGACGGTTTTGAAGTGAAGAAACTGGAAACAGTACTTCCTAAAGCTGATATCGTGATCACTACCACCGGAAATAAAGACATCGTAAGAGCCGAACACTTCAAAGCGATGAAAGACAAGACCATTGTAGCCAACATTGGGCATTTTGACAATGAGATCCAGGTAGCCTGGTTGAACGAAAACTACGGAAATACGAAAGTAGAGATCAAACCACAGGTAGATAAGTACACTATCGATGGAAAAGATATCATCCTTCTTGCTGAAGGCCGATTGGTAAACCTGGGGTGTGCAACAGGACATCCAAGTTTTGTAATGAGTAACTCTTTTACCAACCAAACGCTGGCACAGATCGAGCTTTGGAAAAACAATGGAGAATACGAAAACAAAGTTTATATGCTTCCAAAGCATTTAGATGAAAAAGTTGCGGCTTTACACCTTGAAAAGATCGGCGTTGAGCTGACGGAACTTTCTGAGGAGCAGGCAAAATATATTGGCGTAGAAGTAACCGGACCATTCAAACCGGAATACTACAGATACTAAGACTTAAAAAAAGTCAAAATACAATCCCCTCTAAAATGTCATTTTTGGAGGGGATTTTTTTATATGTCCGGATTCATGAACCAGGTGATGAGCAAAATGACCAGCACCAGAATTAGAGCGGCTAAAAAAAGGAAGATCCATCTTTTCATAGGCTTTCGGGAAGTTGATTGATTTTGATGTGTTTGTACCCGCAGGTATCCGGTCTCGTGCAGTATTTCCCGCGCCTTCTCCCTGTCTTTTTCATTGACCTGGAAACGCTTTTCGGGAATTGGTCTTTCTCCTGCAGGAGGTGGTTTTTCTTCCTGCAGCTGGAAGTCTATTTTACTCTTTTCAAAAAGGCTTTTTAAGACCGAGACCTCACTTTTATCTGTGGTAGTATATACAGTTATATATCTCATGGCGACCATGGATTAGTAACGACCTACTTAAAGATACAAAAAAACCCCTTCTGAATTAACAGAAGGGGTTTTTAAACTTTTAAAAGTAAGCTAATTAAGCCTGGAACGGTTCAATAGAAACGTAAGACTTATTGTCTTTCTTTTTAGTGAATTTTACGATACCATCAACTTTGGCATGTAATGTATGGTCTTTTCCTGCATACACATTCTCTCCTGGATTGTGAGCAGTACCTCTTTGTCTAACGATGATATTTCCGGCTACGGCTGCCTGTCCACCAAAGATCTTAACACCAAGGCGTTTCGATTCTGATTCTCTACCGTTCTTGGAACTACCAACTCCTTTTTTGTGAGCCATTTTCTTTCGTTTTTACGGTTATACTTAGCTTAAAGCAGCAATTAATTCGGCTTTTTTCATGGAAGAGTAACCTTCAACTCCTTTTTCTTTAGCCATTTCTCTTAGTTCGGCAACTGTGTGTGAACTTAAGTCTTTTTCAGAAGAAGTAGTTTCCTCTTTTTTAGCCGAAGTAGATTTTTTAGAACCTGATACAGAAATTCCTTCAATAGAAATCTCGGTTAGTGCCTGACGGTGACCATTCTTAACACGGTAACCTTTTCTTCTTTTCTTTTTGAAAACAATTACTTTGTCTCCTTTTAGGTGCCTGGTGATCTTAGCTTCAACCAAAGCTCCGTCTATAGCTGGGGCGCCTAAAGTGATGTTATCTCCGTCACCTGTCAGAAGAACTTTGTCAAAGGAAACCTTGTCTCCTTCTTCTCCTGCCAAACGGTGTACAAACACTTTCTGGTCTTTTGCAACTTTAAATTGCTGCCCTGCTATCTCTACAATTGCGTACATAGCGAATTAATTAAGGGTTTATTTTTCACTGCCTGATATTTTTCAAGCGGGTGCAAATATAACCCTAAATCCTTAATTTGCAAAGTATTGTTTTAATATGTGTGTTTTCTTCCTTCAGCAGTGTTCCAGCTGTCTTTAAGCAACTGCATAAAGCTGAGAGCCAGCACAAAGGAAGTGGCAAAGCCCATAAGGGCGACCGTGAAGACCAGCATGCCAATATTTACAAACCAGTCTGCTTCCCACATGGTAACAAGTTCCTTGGAAAAAGTGGGGTTCAATTCACTTGCATAGATAGCAAAAAATGCAGTGAAGATAATGGTCGCAATGAATCCTGTAGAAAGACCGGCCGTAAAGCCTTTTTGGTACTTGAATTTAGCACCTTTTTGACTTCTATATTTTTTGATGGATAAATACATGCCACCCGCTGTGATCACAACATTAAAAACACTGTAGACCGGATATTTATGGAGGCCAAAGATTGCAAGGATCAAAAAATAAGCAATTAGTCCAATTGCTATGTAGATTCCATACATCAATGGTATAGAAGATCGTTTCATGAGGTGTTGTTTTTGGATTACTCGTTTGTATAAATTTCCAAAAAATTAAAGGAACTCTCCCTTAACAGCTTGTTAATTTAGCCTCATACCCCAAACCTACTCCAATTACATTTAGCTTTTATGTAACAATTATCTTCTTTTTAATACTTATAATAGTATATAATTAAAAACCGAGTAAAAATGACCAACAGAATTAAATTAGCGGCCTGCGCTTTCTTCCTGTGTGCTATAGGGATAGCACAAGAGGTGGAATTCACTCAATACGAGCTGGATAACGGGCTGGATGTTATTCTCCACCAGGATAATACAGCCCCGGTTGTGACCACATCAGTAATGTACCACGTGGGAGCAAAAAATGAGAATCCGGAAAGAACCGGATTTGCCCACTTTTTTGAACACTTACTTTTTGAAGGAACTGAAAATATTGGGAAAGGGGAATGGTTCAAGATCGTTTCCTCTAACGGCGGAAGCAATAACGCAAACACCACCGATGACAGAACCTACTACTATGAGATCTTTCCTTCAAACCAGCTAGAACTGGGACTATGGATGGAATCAGAAAGAATGATGCACCCAATTATTGACCAAAAAGGAGTAGATACTCAGAATGAGGTTGTAAAAGAGGAAAAAAGGCTTAGGGTAGATAACGCTCCATACGGGAATATTTTAGCTGAAGTTAAAAAGCGCCTTTTTGAAAAACATCCTTACCGTTGGTCTACCATTGGTTCCATGGAACATCTTGATGCAGCGACCTTAGAAGAATTCCAGGCGTTCAATGAAAAATTTTACGTTCCTAACAACGCTACACTGGTAGTGGCCGGAGATATAGACATCGAAAAGACCAAGAAGATGATCGAAGACTACTTCGCACCTATCGAAAAAGGAGCTGAGGTTCAACAGATCGATATTAAAGAGGAACCTATTACTGAAGAGATCTCAGGAACGTATTACGACCCAAACATTCAGATCCCGGCGATAGTTTTAGCCTACCGTACTCCCTCAATGAAGGAACGCGACGCTTACGTATTGGATATGGTCTCCTCTGTACTTTCTGATGGAAAATCTTCCCGTCTTTACAAAAAGCTGGTTGACGATCAAAAACAAGCCCTTCAAATAGGAGCTTTCAATATTGCCCAGGAAGATTATGGACAATATGTGGTTTTCGGACTTCCGCTTGGAGATACTCCGCTTGATACTCTTACTGCGGAAGTAGATGAAGAGATCAGAAAACTGCAGACTGAATTGATCAGTCAGAGAGAATACGAAAAACTTCAGAATAAATTTGAGAACAGATATGTGAACTCCAACAGTAGTATTGCCGGTATTGCCAGTTCTTTGGCCACTTACCACACGCTATATGGCAACACAGAACTTATCAATGAAGAAATTGACATTTACCGTTCTATTACACGTGAGGACATCAAAAGGGTAGCAAACGAATACCTTAACGAGAACCAGCGTTTAGAACTGAAGTATCTTCCGAAGCAAGAAGAAGCTGCCGAATAACACAACACTAATCACACTTAGAAAATGAAGAATAAAATTATAGCAATAGCAGCCTTACTTCTGGCCACAACCGGAATTCAGGCACAAATTGACCGAAGCCAAATGCCCGAACCGGGACCGGCTCCAGAAATAAACCTGGGAAAACCAGATTCCTTTACCCTTAAAAACGGATTAAAGGTGCTGGTTGTTGAAAACCACAAATTACCACGTGTCTCCATGACCCTCACAATGGACAACCCACCCCACACTGAAGGCGCAAAAGCCGGAGTTGCAGGAATAATGGGTGCCATGTTGGGTGAAGGAACCAAGGACATTCCTAAAGACAAGTTCAATGAAGAAATAGATTACCTGGGAGCGAATGTTAACTTCTTCTCCTCCGGGGCATCTGCCAACACCTTGTCAAAGTACTTTCCGCGCATCACCGAACTGATGTCTAAGGGAGTTCTTAATCCGAATTTCACTCAGGAAGAGTTTGAAAAGGAAAAAGAAAGAGCTCTTGAAGGATTGAAAGCTTCTGAAAAAGATGTGGCTTCCAATGCAAGAAAGATCAGCCGTGCACTTAGCTATGGAAAAGATCACCCTTACGGGGAATTCGAAACTGAGGAGACTATTAAGAACCTTAGCCTGGAAGACGTAAAGAAGTATTACCAAACCTATTTTGTTCCTCAGAACGCCTACCTGGTTGTTGTGGGAGATGTAAAGACAAAAGAAGTTAAAGACCTGGTTGAAAAGTACTTTAAGAACTGGAAACAAAAAGAACTTCCAAAATCACCTATGCCTAAGGTGGACAACGTAGCCCAGACAGAAATTGACTTTGTTGACTTTCCAAACGCAGTCCAGTCAGAGGTTCAGGTAACTAATACGATCCAGCTTAAAAAAGGAGATGCCGATTACTTTCCTGTATTACTTGCCAACAAGATCCTAGGTGGTGGTGGAGAAGCACGTTTATTCCTTAACCTGCGTGAAGACAAAGGTTATACTTACGGCGCCTACTCAAGTACCGGAGACGACAAATATGTTGCCCGTTTCTTAGCAAGCGCAAGTGTGCGTAACGCTGTGACCGATTCTGCTGTAGTTGCCTTCCTTGATGAGCTTTATCGCATCAGAGATACTAAGGTAAGCCAGGAAGAACTGGAGAACGCGAAAGCAAAATACACAGGAGACTTTGTACTTGCATTGGAGAGACCATCTACAATTGCTCAGTACGCGTTAAATATCGAAACTGACAAGTTACCTGCAGATTTTTATCAGACGTACCTGAAAAAGATCAATGCTGTTACTCCCGAAGATATTCAGAGAGTGGCTAAAAAATACTACCTGGCTGATAATGCCCGTATCATTGTGGTTGGTAAGGGAAGTGAAGTTGCTGAAGATCTCGAGAATCTTACTTACAATGGAAAAGAAATTCCTGTTAAGTACTTTGACAAAAACAGCAATCCAATTGAAAAACCATCTTTCAAGAAGAAAGTAGCAGCAGACATGACTGTCGAAAAAGTGTTCGATAAGTATATTGAAGCTATTGGCGGAAAAGATGCGGTTAATGATGTCAAATCTGTCTTTGTTACGGCCTCCGGAACTATTCAGGGAATGACCATGGATATGGAAGCAAAGCAAACCAGTGAAGGAAAGTCTTCAACTGTAATATCTGTGGGCGGAAACGTGATGCAGAAAAATGTTTTCAACGGAACTGTTGGATACAATATGGCCCGCGGACAAAAGGTTCCTTTTACCGAGGACCAAATAGCAGCAGCTAAAATGGAAGCTCACCCTTTTCCTGAACTAAAAGCCAGCAATGCAACATTGGAAGGCCTGGAAACAGTAGACGAGGAAGAAGTTTACGCGGTCAAAATGAACGATAACACCTTCAATTACTACAGTACAAAAACGGGTCTTAAAGTTAAACAGGTGAAAATCGTTGGAGAAGCACCTCAAACAATGAGTGTTCCTATGATATTTTCTAACTATCAGGAAGTAAACGGAATTAAATTCCCATTTACATATCTACAGGAATTACCTCAGGTAAGTATTGAGCTTAAGGTAACCGACATAAAAATAAATGAAGGTGTCTCTGATGCCGACTTTGAATAAGTTGAATTAGTTCCCTACAAGTAAAGCCGGCCCAAAGGGTCGGCTTTTTTATTAAAAATATCACACAAGATTCCTGTAAATCAGGAATTGAAATACTTAAAGATTGAAAGATCTTTTACTGTTGAGCGAGCTCAGTTTTATCCTTTTGAGAAGGAATTTTTGATTTGGACTGGAGTTGGGCCAATTCTGCAGCGGCAAATTGCCAGGCTACCAACATAAACAAGGAGACAAATAGCGTAAACCCATAAAACATTCTCTTCTTCATATACGCGGACTTTAAAATTAGAATGGTCCCGTAAAGTTAATTAAAAGTTAAAAGCAACCAAAAGAAATCATAACTTTTTTGCTTTCTTATTGACAATCAGCACTCCCAGCAAAATCAGGAGTCCGGAGAAAAGTTGTAAAAGTGTGAAATTTTCTCCATCTAAAACTCCCCACCCCAAGGCGACAATAGGGACGAGATAGGTCACCGAAGTGGAAAAAACCGGATCGGAGATCTGAATTAATTTATTAAAGACCACTAAGGCTGCACCTGTTCCAACGATTCCGAGGACAGCCACGAACAACAGGGAAAGTTGTACATCTGGTGCTTTAAGTACTTCTGTTGAAAAGAATCCAGTGGTAGCAAGCACGATCAAAGCCGGAATGGCTATTACCATAAAATTACCTGTGGTTATTGCTAGGGCAGGGATACTTTGAAGATGCTTTTTGATCACATTGGCATTGAATCCGTAGAACAAAGAAGCCAGGATCACAAGCAGTGAATACCAGTAGTTTTGATTTGGATTGACAGCTGCCCCACTCAAAATAAGGGCAACTGTGCCTGCAAGCCCAACAAGTACACCAATGAATTTGGTTCTTATAAAAGCCGCTTCGAACATAAATATTCCTACCAGCATTGATAGCAAAGGGGTAGTAGAATTTAGTATGGACACGATCGCACTATCGATCTCTGTCTCTGCAAATGAGAACAGGTAAGCAGGAAAAAAGGTTCCAAAAAAGCCAGAAAAGGCGATCCATTTCCATTGCTTCCCCTTGATTTTCTTAAGGCTTCTAACTCCAATTAATAAAAGGAAAAGAGCTGCGAACACTGATCGCAAAGAGCCGACCTGCAAAGCTGTAAGCCCCACCAGTCCTTTTTTAATAAGAATGAAGGAACTTCCCCAAACAAGAGCGAGAAGGCAAAGAAAGATCCATTTCAGATTTTTTGGGGACATCCAGAAATTTTGCGGTAAAAGTCGCTAATAATTCAAAAACTGAAAGAGTTTTAATGGAATTATTCGATTTCCTTCCACTGCACAGTTTCCATCAGGTGCCGAATATCCTTTTTTAAATAAGCTGCGGCCGGCAGGATTGAATCAAAATTTGGTTTGGCGTTGAAGTATACGGAACCGGTCAAAAAATGCTTCACACTATCTGTAAGGTAGAACTGTGCCTGGGAAGCGGCATCACCTGTCACCTCATAGAACATTCCGTAGGTGTTATTGTAAGGATTGGTGTAGATATCTCCCTCAATAGCATCCGCCTTTATAGTGTGCTGCAAAGGCAATTTTTGGGCGTCAGTGAGCAGGGAATCAAGATTTCCTTCTACCGGCTGGTATGTAATAAATATGGTGCAATCCAGCATTTCATAGTGGAGATCTACCCAGCACTCTTTATTGACCCGGGGCTTTTCAGCCCGCGCCCAGTTGTTCTTTTCAAAGATATAGGGGCAACCACGATCCAAAGTTTCATATTCGGCCATAGGAAAATCCAGCGCGAGATAGCCCTTTGGTTTTGGCTGCGGATCTTCTCCACAGGCCGTAAAAAGTAAAATGAGGAGCATCCCTCCAATCAACTTTTTCATATTCCCGTGATACTAACTTTGATCTGTTTGATTCGCTTGTGGTCTATGACCTCGATAGTGAAGTTATAACGGTCAAAAAAGATTACATCGTGCTTCTTCGGAAAACTTCCCGATATTTCAAGAAGGAAACCCGCAAGAGTCTCCGCCTCCCCTTTGTTTTCTTCGAAAAGCGACGGATCATCAAGCTTGATCACCCGGTAGAAATCTTTCAATGGAGTTTTCCCCTCAAAAATGTAATTATTCTCATCAAGTTTTGAGAACACCAGGTCTTCATCATCAAATTCATCACTAATATCCCCAACTATTTCCTCGATAATATCTTCCAAAGAGATCAAACCGCTGGTACCGCCATATTCGTCTACCACTATAGCCAGGTGGTTCTTCTTGTTCTTAAAATCGTTCAGAAGATCGTCCAGTTTTTTGTTTTCCGGCACGAAATAAGGTTCCCTTAAAAGAGAGGTCCATTCGTAATCGCTTTGGTCAAGGTATGGCAACAGGTCTTTTACGTAAAGAATTCCGGTTACACTGTCTATACTATCCTTGTATACCGGGATCCTGGAATATCCATTTTCAATGATCTCCGGAATTATCTCCTTGTACGGCTGGTTTTCATTCAAAGCGAAAATATCCATTCGCGGCCGCATCACCTGCTTGGTGTCGGTGTTTCCGAAGGAAACAATTCCTTTTAATATTTTCTGCTCCTCCTTAGTCGTATCATGCTGACTGGTAAGTTCCAGGGCTTGTGAAAGTTGATCTACACTGATTCCGCTTTTTTGGTTTCCTAACCTGCGATGAATAAATAAGGTCACGGAACGCATTGGCGTACTTAGCGGTGAAAACACTGTGTCAAGTACGTTCAGCGGATAGGCCATAAAATGCGAAAATGCGATCTTATTTCTGCTGGCATATACCTTAGGCAGGATTTCCCCAAAAAGCAGGATTAGAAAAGTCACTACCACTACCTCAAGGATAAACTGCAGGTCAATCCCCATGACAACGGTGTCAATGTTCTTGAAAGCATCATCAGTCAGGTTGTCGAAAAGGAGAATGATCGCAATATTGATCATATTGTTAGCCACCAGAATGGTCGCCAACAACTTTTTGGGCTTATCCAGTAGGGCGATCACTATCTTTTCCTTGACAGATCTTTTAGATTCTTCTACTTCAAAATCTGAAGGGGTAAGAGAAAAGAAAGCCACCTCGGCACCAGAAACGAGGGCCGAAGAGATCAGTAAAAGTAGCGCCGCAACTGTACCCAGCAGTTGCGAAAAGTCAATAGCGTTAAAGAGAGAAATTAAACTGACAGGATCAGGATCCAAATGTTACGGTTTTAATTAGACTTAGAACGGCAGATCGTCCTCTTCTTCCTGGTTAAAATCCTGAGATGGACTGGCTGCCGTATTTTGCCGGGGCTGATTCTGAGACTGACCCTGTGACTGGTATGAATTTGAGCCGGCAGATTCTCCGGGACCGCTCTGGTCTTTAGGTGTCAAAAAGGTGAAATCTGTACACTGAATTTCAGTTGAATAGCGTTCATTCCCTTTTTCGTCCTGCCATTTACGGGTCTTGATACGTCCTTCAATATAGACCTTATCACCTTTTTTAAGGTATTTTTCGCAGATCTCAGCAGCTTTGTTCCGCACCACAATGTTATGCCATTCGGTGTTGGAAACGCGCTCTCCGCTGGTCTTATTGGTGTAGACTTCATTTGTGGCCAATGGAAAACGACCTACAGATCCACCTCCTTCGAAATAGTGCATTTTTACATCATCTCCGGTGTGGCCAATCAGCATTACTTTATTTAAGGTTCCGGTCATTTTAATTATAAGTTTTTTATTCAGATTCTAAAATAAGGAAAAATTGTTCTTATTGGGTTTTTCCTACTTTCATTTTTCTGCTTCGGAAGGATCCTATTCAGAAATCTTTAAAAATCAAAGGTATCAATAAAATTTTCGATTAAAACCGGCACCGGGTATTTATTTAATTCCTTCACCGAAACCCCTTCCGAAGGGAGGTTTTCGCAGTTTACAATCCAAAATTTAGTGTGGATATGTTGATGAGACAGTTTATGCACTACGGGAGTTTCATTAAAAAGCACCACTTCTTCCGAAGATTGTTGCGCATATTCCCTATATGCCTCTTCCTCCACAAGATCTGCCTGGCCTATCTCGGCCGTTGTCTCTACCAGGGGGAATTCATACAGGCCCTCCCATATACCTTTCCCCCGCCGCTGCTGTACAAGGGTCTCTCCATCATCAGACAAAAAAACAAGGTAGTTAAAATGCCTTTTTTTGATCTTTTGTTTCTTCAGCTTTACCGGCAGCTCAGCGATCCTGTTCTGATTAAAGGCAATACATCCCGAAGAAAAGGGGCAGCTAAGGCAATCCGGTTTTTGAGGAGTGCACTGCAAGGCGCCAAATTCCATCAATGCCTGGTTATGATCTGAAGGATTCTTCTTATCGATTAATTTCTGGGCCAGCTCCCCAAATTGCTTCTTACCTTCAGTAGAATTAATAGGAGTAGCGATCCCAAAAACACGGGAAAGTACCCGGAATACATTTCCATCAACTACTGCCACCGGCTCTTTAAAACAAATAGAGGCCACAGCACTGGCAGTATAATCACCTACTCCCTTTAATGAAAGTAGTCCTTTATAAGTATTGGGGAAATTGCCATCGAGTTCTTCAGCCACGTACTTCGCCGCTTTTTGCAGGTTTCGGGCCCGGGAGTAATATCCAAGGCCCTGCCACAATTTCAAAACCTCTTCTTCAGAGGCGCGGGCAAGGTCAAAAACGGTGGGAAATGCATTAATGAACTTCAAATAGTAGGGCATGCCCTGTGCTACACGGGTCTGCTGTAGCATTATTTCACTGAGCCAGACTTTATAAGGATCATTTGTACGTCTCCAGGGCAGGTCACGTTTATTTTCTATATACCAGCGTATCAGATTTTTACTAAAAAGCATCGCAAGAAATTCTCAGGTGCAAGTATAATTCTTTATTCTGTTACTATTTAATGGATTAGACTTGAAAAGTTGCAGATTTAATTCTTATATTTGCCCCTCGAAAATTTACAAACCCCTAATTTAATAAATCATACTACAATGACGAAAGCAGATATCGTGGCAAAGATCTCCGAGAAACTAGGAATGGAAAAAGGAGATGTACAAGCTACAGTTGAGACCTTCATGGAAGAGGTTAAAACTTCTTTAGAAGCAGGAGATAATGTTTACTTGAGAGGATTTGGAAGCTTTATCATCAAAACCAGAGCTGAAAAAACCGGAAGAAATATTTCCAAGAATACCACTATAAAGATCCCAGCGCACAACATTCCGGCATTCAAACCTGCCAAAGTTTTTGTTGAAGGTGTAAAGACCAATGTTGAGGTAAAATAAAGTTTTTGCCTGCGGGCAGTAAAAAATAAATCATTAATTTAAAAGTCACACTATGCCAAGTGGTAAAAAGAGAAAAAGACATAAGGTAGCGACGCACAAGCGTAAGAAGAGAAGAAGAGCTAACCGCCACAAGAAAAAGTAGTTTTCACACTACTTTTTTTGTTTAAATCGTTCTTTGAAATCGAAATTCCAAATGCCTGAACAACGGTATTGGAATTTCTTCAGGATTTTAAAACCCTGTGAAATTTTATTGTTTAATCCATCTGTATTCACCCCGGTGAGTGTAGATAAAAATCAATTAGAGTGAACAAAGAGTTAATTATTAGAACCGGTTCCTCTGCTGTAGATTTTGCCTTATTAAAAGATGGAAAACTAGTTGAACTCAACAAGGAAGAAGACGACAGTAATTTTGCCGTTGGTGATATTTTTATTGCCAAAGTGCGAAAAGCTGTCCCCGGATTAAATGCCGGCTTTGTAAATGTGGGCTACACGAAAGATGCTTTTTTGCACTATCATGACCTTGGTCCACAGGTACTTTCCTTATTGAAGTTCATAAAACGTGTAAGCACAGGTAAATTGAAGGATTATTCCCTAAAGGATTTTCCTTTTGAAAAAGATATTGATAAAGACGGAAGCATTGCCGATGTCTTAAAATCAAATCAATCGCTACTGGTACAGGTAGTAAAAGAGCCCATTTCCACCAAAGGCCCCCGAATAAGTTCAGAACTTTCCCTCCCGGGCCGATATATCGTTTTGGTGCCTTTTTCCAACCGCGTTTCTGTTTCTCAAAAAATAGAAAGCAAAGAAGAAAAAGATCGCCTCAAACGACTGGTAAAAAGTATTAAACCAAAAGGCTTTGGAATTATTGTTCGTACCGTAGCAGAAGGCAGAAAAGTAGCAGAACTGGACAACGACCTGCAGAATTTAATGGGCCGTTGGACAGGAATGTGCAAAAAACTGTATAAAGCACCACAACCTTCAAAGGTATTGGGAGAGTTAAACAGGGCATCCTCTATTTTAAGAGATGTCTTTAATGATACTTTCTCCTCTATTTGTGTTGATGATGAAACTTTATACACACAAATCAAAGACTATGTGAGTGAAATTGCTCCAAAAAAAGAATCCATTGTAAAGTTGTACGATTCCAACATTCCGATTTTTGAAAAATTCGGAATTGAAAGACAGATCAAAACTACTTTCGGCCGCACCGTTTCAATGAACAAAGGCGCCTACCTGGTCATAGAGCACACCGAAGCTATGCACGTCATCGACGTGAACAGCGGTAACCGCTCCAACAAATCCAAGAATCAGGAAGACACTGCACTCGAGGTAAACCTCATCAGTGCCACTGAGATCGCCCGTCAACTACGCCTCCGGGATATGGGAGGGATCATAGTTGTCGATTTCATTGATATGAACAAGGCCGAAAACCGAAAAGCATTGTTTGATCATCTAAGAAATGAGATGAGTGATGACAGGGCAAAACACAAAATTTTGCCTCCGAGTAAGTTTGGACTAATACAAATTACAAGACAAAGGGTACGGCCCGAAATGAATATCAAAACACGAGAGGAGAATCCCAATAAACAGGGAGACGAAATTGAAGCTCCCATTGTTTTGGTGAACAAGATCACGACCGACCTTGAAAAACTGATCAAAAAAGACTATAAAAAGATCACGCTTAGTGCACATCCTTTTATAGCAGCCTTTTTAACAAAAGGTTTTCCATCGCCCCGTTCAAAATGGTTTTTTGACCATAAGCGCTGGGTAAAAATAGTACCAAGAGATGCTTACACGTATCTTGAATATCATTTTCACGACAAAGACGGGGAAATGATTCAATAGAAATCAAAACGCCTTTCATTCTTTTGGAAGGCGTTTTTTTTTGCCATTTTTTAATACTATTTCACAATTAATAAACCTACAACAAACATTTATTACATAATTAACTGATCTTCATCCACTTCAGGTCTAATTTCCCACCTTATTAACCAAATAAATATGAAATCATGAAAGACCTGAATGACTTATTCAAGCACCAGTTAAAGGACCTTTATAGCGCCGAAAGTCAACTGATAAAAGCCCTTCCAAAAATGGCTAAAAATGCACATGACGGAAAACTTAAAAAAGCATTTGAAAATCATCTCGAGGAGACCAAAGAACAAAAAAATCGGTTAGAAGAGATTTGCAAGGAGCTGGATTTTAGCCCAAAAGGAGAGACCTGCAAGGCAATGAAAGGTCTTATTGAAGAGGCCGAAGATTTCTTAAAGGAAGATGCACCTGAGGAAGTGAGAGATGCCGGGTTAATAGCCGATGCACAGCGGGTGGAACATTATGAAATTGCTGGTTATGGCACTGTAGTGCGCTATGCAAAGGAATTGGGTCATAGTAAAATAGCAGAAAAATTGCAGAAAACATTGGATGAAGAGTATGATGCCGATAACAAATTGGATAAGCTGGCTGAAGGCCGGTTGAACAAAAAAGCCGTTTAATCCGGTATATAATTCCATTTAAGCGCCTCTTTCGAGGCGTTTTTTATTTCCACCCGATATTAAAGTGTAAAAGAAATACTCGAAGACTTCTCAAGCCATTTGCTAATAGAAACAAATCTTCTTTATTCTTAAAATCCTATTTTTGAATCCTGAATAATGAATTCTAAGTTTGAATAAGGAGTCCGGAAAATCCTATACTGTCAAAGAAGCCACCGTTAAGCTTATGCAGTTCTGTGCCTATCGCGAACGATCTCAGAAAGAGGTGGAAGACAAGCTCATGGAGATGCGAATGATCCCTGAAGCAAGGGAACAGATCATTATTAGCCTTATGCAGGACGGATTTCTAAATGAAGAACGCTTTGCCCGCAGTTTTGTCCGCGGAAAATTCCGGATTAAAAAATGGGGACGTAAAAAGATCTTGCAGGAGCTGAAGCTTAGAGAAATATCCTCCCCGATAATTAAACTGGCTCTTTCCGAGATCGATCAGAAAGAGTATCTCAAAGCTTTATACTATTTGGCTGAGAAGAAGAATAATTTATTGAAAGAGACAAACAAATTCAAGCGTAAAAAGAAACTGGCAGATCATCTTTTGCAGAAAGGTTACGAGTCAGAACTCGTTTTTGAGGCCGTGAATACGCTTATTGAGTGATCTTGTTCCTTTTATTTGTGCGCTTTATAGCTTCTTCATTTTTATAATCTATCCATCTCTGCCCTTTCAATTTGCGCATATAGTTATCAAAATGACGCATAATAAAAAGATTGTAAAGAGCTTTGGAAAGGTTTCGGAGATTACGGGGTGCAGCCCGTAAGCTCATTGAAAATCCGGCAGTGAGATAGGTCATTTGATGCCAGTAACCTTCGGGCATATACAAAGTCTCCCCATGGTTAAGTTCAGTGATATATCCTTTCGCGTTCTTTAGAGCTGGAAATTTATTGTAGTCAGGATCTGTAAAATCAATATCCTCCCTCGCAATAAGGGCATGCGGAACTTTATACAAATATCTGGTTTCTGAAGGTGGAAACAGGATGCAGCGTTTCTTTCCGTGGAAATGAACATGAAGAATGTTCGCGTAATCAATGTCATAATGCATGAACACCTTAGAACCCTCGCCTCCAAAGAACAGCATTGGAATCTGCTTGAGAATACGCAAGCCGACTTTCGGGAATTTAAAATCCTTTTGTAATGCAGGAACCTCTTTCAACAGGTGATATAAGAATATACGATAGCTGGTAGGGCCTTTTTTGAGAAGTTCAATATATTCCCTCATCTTCATCTCTGTGTGAGGTTCATTGAATTTGAATTTTGAAGAAATCGGTCGGTCATCAAAGAGAGGCACCATTTTGTCGCCCGCTTTCTCCTGTATGTACTCCAGGGACCACTTTTCATATGCAGGCCAGTCTTCGATCAACTGCTCTATAACTACCGGCTTTTGTGGCTTTACGTACTTCTCCCTAAAATCTTTTTTGGATATTCTTTTCTCTCGTGGTATTGGTGCCAGCACCATTCCTTCTGCCATCTTTCATCTGCTTTAAACTTTTCCTATCCCTAAAAAGAAAACCTGCTAAGCTTTCTTAACCTTCTGCTGTGCAGCCAGGTTTCGTTCAATGCTGTGCCCCGGGCGGGACCATTTTGGCTTTTCACCCAGGTTCTGGAACCGGGATTCTTCGGCTTCAACTGTTTTAGGTTGCTCCTTTTTCACAAAAGGTTTTTGCGGATTAAGGCCTAAAGCCCTGAACATCTCCATATCTTCATTCACATCGGGGTTCGGGGTAGTAAGTAATTTGTCTCCGGCAAAGATGGAATTTGCTCCAGCAAAGAAGCACATTGCCTGGCCTTCACGGCTCATCTGTGTTCTTCCTGCCGAAAGGCGCACCTGAGTTTCGGGCATCACGATTCGGGTAGTGGCTACCATCCTGATCATATCCCAGATAGGCACCTGCTCCTGATCAGCTAACGGAGTTCCTTCCACCGGTACCAGTGCGTTAATAGGCACAGATTCCGGTTGCGGATTTAATGTAGAAAGAGCTACCAACATTCCGGCGCGATCTTCTACCGTTTCTCCCATTCCAATAATTCCGCCGCTACACACGGTAACATTTGTTTTTCGAACATTGTCAATCGTTTTTAAACGATCTTCAAATCCGCGGGTAGAAATAACTTCTTTATAGTATTCTTCCGAAGAGTCAAGGTTGTGATTGTAGGCATATAATCCAGCTTCGGCAAGCCGTTGCGCCTGATTCTCGGTCAGCATCCCAAGGGTACAGCAAACCTCCATGTCAAGTTTATTGATCGAACGCACCATTTCCAGCACACTGTCAAATTCCTCTCCGTCTTTAACATTTCTCCATGCTGCACCCATACAAACTCTGGAGCTGCCTGATGCCTTTGCACGTAAGGCCTGCGCCTTTACCTGGTTCACGTTCATGAGGTCATTTCCCTCAAGATTCGTGTGATATCTGGCGGCCTGTGGGCAGTAGCCACAATCTTCGGGACAACCTCCTGTTTTAATGGAGAGAAGAGTTGAAACCTGGACTGTGTTTGGATCGTGATGTTGCCTGTGAATGGTTGCCGCTTCATAGAGCAATTCCATAAAAGGCTTGTTGTAAATTTCAAGTATCTCTTCTTTTGTCCAATCGTGTCTGGTTGCCATATATCAAAATTTGAATTTCAAAAATAAAGAAAAAGCCTCTGTTAGAGGTCTTGCACTACAAGTTTTTCCGTTACTTCCCCGAAAGACTCACTAAAATAGAAACTGCATTGCCTCCAAAGCCCACGGCATTGACCAAAATACTTCTCAGTTTTTGCGGCGCTTTACTAAGCTTAGAAAAAGGAACAGGTATAAAATCCTGGTGCTGTAGCATCAGTAATGCAAGTTCCAGGCTTAGAGTTCCCGATGCTCCATACGTATGGCCAATTTTCCATTTGTTTGTGGTAAGTGCCGGAAGATCCTCTCCAAAAATTGCCTTTATGGCATTAACTTCAGAAAGATCTCCTTTGATGGTACCGGGTGCATGCATTACAATGGCATCGATCTCATCAAGAGAATATTCTCCAATTGCCATTTTCATAGATCTCTGAAAAGCATCCCCATTAGCTGAAATAGAGACTGGGTGTGTCAACTCTTCGGTCGCATAACCCACTCCGGTTATAAAGGCTACAGCATTTTCATTAATTCCTGCCTCCATGGTTATGACCGAAGCTCCCTCCCCAAGGATCATTGAATTTTGCTTTTTTTCAAGGTTCAGTGCCTGGCAGGGATAATCCTGCTCATCGCGGGCACTGATCTTCATTGCCTGCACCTGGGCTACTGTAAAAGGGGTTAAAGAAGCTTCACTCCCACCGGCCAGGAATCTTTGTGCCATTCCGGAATTAAGCCACGCTACTCCGTTGAGAATTGCATGTAAAGCGGTGGAACAGGTAACAGAGTGAGAGATCTCCGGTCCTGAACTTTTAAGATCCTGCGCCACCCACGATGAGATATTTCCCAGTGTAGTAGAGGGGGAAGCGAGTGTTTCTGCCTGCCCGTCAGCTAAAAATTTTCCGTAGTACTTTTCAAAAGAAGCCGTTGCGCCCCGGGAACTTCCAATATTGATCCCGATAGCGTCCCCATTTTTCCAGTTCGCTTTTTCTATTGCCATTCTGGATGCTTTGATGGCGTAAAGCACAGAATCATCCACATCCTTAAAAGAAGGCTTTTCCTGTCTTAAAAGCTTTATCTCTTCCTTTAATTCCTTCGGAAGAAAAGCAGCATAGGCAAAAAGGCCTTCAAAATCGTGTTTTTTGAAGGTGTGAGCTGAATTTTTATACGCTTTCCAAATCTCTTCAGGCGTGGCACCTAAAGAGGAAACGGAAGCAAATGACATAATAGATACAGGAGTTTTCAAAAAGTGCAATTTTTCTGCAAAAATAAGGGCTATAACTTAAAAGCCCCGCCCGATCCTAATTATTTTCGCGGTAGTAAAGACTGAGAATGGAATCTAGAGGAAGGTTCTCCTGAAGTTTTTTCCTGATCTTCTCCATTGTGGCGGAAGGGATCAATAAGGCCAAAGGTTGCTTAACCTCTTCAAAAAATTCAAACGCCTCAGAAAGTTTGGAATCCCACTCCTGGTGATAATTCAAAAGATCATCAGGATATACGGTGTCCCGCTCGGTACCTTCATCCTGTGCTTTAAAGGGCTCACTGATATTCAGATAACCATAATCATCAGTTAGCTGCTCGCCCGGATGAATATCCCTCACTGCCAGTTCAAAATCGTAGGCCGTAGAGATACAGTTAGAATTAAAGCTGTGATTGACATATTTAGCGAGATCCCAACAGAGCACTAGGTCTCCATTGCTGTTCCTAAACGAATACTTGTCTACCGCCTGTTGAATAGTTGCAGGCATATTTTCCACTTTTTCAGGGGGAAGCACCTGATCGAGATGATCCTGCACCCAGGTAATAGTTCCTTTAGGAATGAATTTGGTAGCAACAACGCCATAACCCATTTCCTCATTAATAAAGCGGAGCTCTGTATCCGGATGCATCATATTTTACTGATTTTCAGTCTAAAATACAAAATCCAACATTCCCTCAGCAAAAAATAATTTTAGAACTTCTCAAGCGCCAGCTCAACACTGGTGTAGATCTTTTGCATCTGTTCTTCGGAAGTAATATAAGGCGCAAGTATGTAAATAGTATTTCCGAGTGGTCTTAGGAACACCCCTTGCTCCATAAAATGCTGAAACAACTGATTCCGAAGGTTCCCATAACGCTCCATTTCCACATCCAGTTCAAAGGCAAAAATGACCCCAAGCTGCCTGATATTCTTCACTTTTGGATGGGACTCCAGTTTTGCTCTGAATTGCTCATGCCCTTTTTCGATCCTTCTTATATGCTGTTGCATCTCATCAGAATTCAGTAATTCTATTCCGGCCAGGGCGGCAGTACATGCCAACGGATTGGCTGTGTAAGTATGGCCGTGAAAAAGCCCTTTTGCGATATCTTCAGAATAAAAAGCGTCATATATCTTCTGCGAACAGGAGGTAACGGCCATTGGCAACAATCCGGCAGTCAGTGCCTTGGAAAGACAGATAATGTCAGGCTGATTTTCCAGGTATTCAGAAGCAAAATTTTTCCCGGTCTTTCCGAAGCCGGTCATTACCTCATCGGCAACAGTAATAATATCATTTTCAGCACAACGCTTTAAAATAGCATCCAGGCCCGCAGGATCATGCATTTTCATAGCTGCGGCACCCTGCACCAGGGGTTCATATATAAACCCTGCGATCCGATGACTTTCAATCAATGCTTCCAGCCTTTTCAACACAGCTTCGTTATTGTCCCCTGTTGGTACGGGTAATCGAACCACCTCTATAAAGTGCTCTTCAAAAGCGCCATTATAAACCGATAAACCGGAGACTGACATGGCGCCAAAGGTGTCGCCGTGAAAACCTTCTTCAAAAGCCATCATGACTTTACGATCGTTTCGAAGATTATGGTGGTACTGCAGGGCCATTTTGATCCCTATCTCTGTAGCAGTGGACCCATTATCACTGAAAAAAAGTTTTTCCTGGTTGGAAGGAAGAATATTTATGAGAGCTTCTGAAAGTTCAATGGCAGGGCGGTGTGTAAATCCGCTGAAAACTACCTGGTCCAGTTGCGTCATTTGTGCAGCAACTTTACTGGTGATCGTTTCATTACAATGCCCGTACATGGCCGTGTACCAGCTGGAGATTCCGTCAATATATTCCTTACCCGCCTCATCGTAAAGAACAGCGCCCTTAGCTTTTACAATTGCCAGCATTTCAGGAGAAAGCTTATGCTGAGTTAAAGGATGCCAAAGGTGTTTTTTATCTCTTTCAGACAGAGACAGCGAAAGATCTTTTTTCATAGTATTTTCTGAACCTTTAAATCTTAGTCTTTAAGCCGTTTTCTGAGCTTTTCAGCATACTTACTCACAAGTTCTGCTGAAAAGGATTTTTCCTGCTCTATTCGCAGCAAAACAGGTAATCCGGTCATGCGTTCAATGATCTCTTCGGTTGATTTGTTCTCGTCACCATTGAAAATGATCCCAATGCAATTAAGATTGCGGTGCTTCAAGGCTTCAACAGTCAACAGGGTATGATTGATACTTCCAAGATAATGGCGGGAAACAAGGATCACCTTATGATCAGGTGAAATTAGATCTGCAATGGTTTGGGTATTGCTGATTGGCACTAACAAACCACCAGCACCTTCAATAACCAGATCATTCCCGGTTTGAGGTTCCCGGATCTCTTCTGAAGTGAGGTTGACACCGTCAATTTCCGCAGCAGCATGAGGACTCATGGGTGTTTTTAAGGCAAACGCGTTCGGGTGAAAAACTGTCTTTGAGTTACTTACCAGATCCTTCAGTTTATGGGTATCAGAATTATCCAAATCTCCGGCCTGTATGGGTTTCCAGTAATCTGCCTGCAGCGCTTCGGTCACGATCGCCGAAGCAATTGTTTTCCCCACCTCAGTTCCTATGCCTGTTATAAAGTATCTGTTATTTGCCATTTTTGAAGACTAAATTAGATCTGCCAGCAAAGATAAGGCACTCTGCACTTCTTGTGGCGTGTTGTAGCTATGAAGACAAAATCGCAACCGCTCTTTCCCTTCAGGAACAGTAGGCGAAAGAATGGGTTTCACATCAAAACCCTGCTTTTGCAGCTTTGCCGCGACTTTCTTAACGGCTTCATTCCCCGGAATTATACAGGAATGTACTGCCGAGGTACTCTTGATGAATTTATTTTCCAGCCCAAGCTTAACCACTTGGGAATTAAATAACCCAATGTTTTTTGATAAAGCCTCTACTTTTTCGGCGCCTTCAGAATTCAGGTGCTGATAAGCCGCGATAATAGTAGCAACAGAATGTGGAGGCAAAGCAGTAGTATAGATAAAACTTCTGGAAAAGTTTATGAGGTACTGCTCCAGTTCCTTACTTCCCAGGATAGCAGCTCCATGTGCACCGAGAGCTTTTCCGAAGGTTAGAATACGGGCAAAAACCTCTTTTTCGAGCCCAAGCTCCTGTAAAGGACCTTTTCCCCGTGTTCCAATAACACCGGTAGAATGAGCTTCATCAATAACTAATAAGAAATTTAGGCGCTTACTCAATTCCATAAGAGCTCGCAGGTCCGGAATATCTCCATCCATAGAAAAAACAGCTTCGGTCACTACATAAACTTCGGTTTCCTCATTTTTCCGTAGCCGCAGGATCTTTTCTTCAAGGTCCTGAAGATCGTTGTGACGGAATTTGTAGGCCTGAGCTTTGCTCAATGAAATACCGTCTCTGATCGAAGCATGAGACAATTCATCATATAAGATCACGTCCCCTTTTTGTGGAACACTCCCGAAAAAGCCCAGATTGGCATCATAGCCTGAATTGAAGATCAGGGCAGCGTCAGCATTGTGAAAGTCCGATAGATATTCTTCGGCAAAGCCATATAATTTATGATTCCCGGTAAGAAGGCGGGATCCTGTAGCACCGTTTTTTAACACATCTTTGTCTTGAAGGATCCTTTCGGCCTGCCGAAAAATTGCTAAACTTGATGAAAAGCCTAAATAGTCATTTGAAGAAAGATCGACCATGTCGCTGCAAATTCCTAATGAGCGAAGGGAATTTTCCTGCTTTCTTAACTGGAGTCTTTTTTCTACTTTTAATGGAAGCTTCTTCATAGAGCGTAAAGGTAAAACTTTGGAACAATAATATGGATCTATTGGATTTCACCCTTAGAGTAGGGGCAGCTTTACTCTCCGGCGTCCTTATAGGCGTAGAAAGGGAAATACGGAACAAAAATGCCGGCCTTAAAACCAATGCTCTGGTTTCCTTGGGTGCAGCCGTTTTTGTAGTAATTTCTGTAAAGTTCGGAGATGTTCCCGGGGTAGATATGACCCGGGTTCTTGGACAGGTAGTGACCGGAATTGGTTTTATTGGTGCCGGGGTAATCCTTCATAAAGGCACTACTGTTCGCGGACTCACTACTGCTGCTACAGTCTGGTGCAGCGCAGGTGCTGGTTGTCTTGCAGCATTTGGATTTTATGAAGAACTGGCAATTCTAACGGTAATGATCATCTTTGTAAATGTGATCTTTGGTGCTCTGGATAACTATATCAATAAAAAATTAGATCGTGATCCTAAGAACAAAGTGGAGGACTAACCAGCATCCTCATCGCTGCTTTCCTTCATATTCCTTGGCGCACCAACTTTCCTTCCGGTCTTTCTGTACTTTCCTTTAAGATCATCCATCACGGAACGTTCCCACAGCTTATTCCCGGCTATATAGGAAGCTTTACCAATTAAATGGGCTCCTACAGGAGCGGTTAGCAAGATGAAAACTATGATTGCCACCACTCGTGTTGTAGTCGAGAGATCATGAAAATAGACCGCAGCTGCTATCAAAATAAGTCCGATTCCAAGTGTAGCTGCCTTCGTAGTAACGGCCATTCTCAAATAGGTATCGGGCATCCTAAGAATACCAACGGCTGCCAGTAAAATAAAAAGGCTACCCAGAGAGGCCAGTACGGCTACAGTTATTGAGATCATTTATTCTTTCTTTTTTGAATGTAAAAGGAGTACGCTACAGTGCCCAAAAACCCAATAAGCGCCAGAATCAGTGCGATATCCAAAAAGGTGTGCTGATGGGTTAAAATACTATAAACAGCAATTACCCCTATCCCTATGGTGACCAAAAGGTCAACAGCCACCACCCTGTCGGATATGGTCGGGCCTTTCACAAACCGAAAAAATACCATCAGAATTGACAAAGACAAAACCGGCAATATGATAAAATATAAAAATTCGTTCAGGGTCATGAATATAGCTCCTTAATTCGTTTTTCAAATCCTTGTTTGATACCTCTCACAAAATCCTCCCGATTGGTAATGTACATTGAATAGACGTACAATACCTTTTTATCCTCCGAAACGTCAAGGCTCAATGTTCCCGGAGTCAGAGTGATCAGGTTGGCCAACATCGTAATTTCGTTATCAGAATGTATATCCAGCGGCACGCCCACAATTCCGGGGGTCATATAAAACTTTGGAGTTCCCATTTCCCAGGCTACCTGCAGGTTTGCTTTCACTAACTCGTAAAGAAAGAAAAAGAAGAAAGAAATGGCTTTAGGAACCATTCTAAAATACCTCGCACGACCAGACCCTCGGGTTATAACCAGAAGCAGAAAGTAACTCAAAAAAAATCCGAACACGACGTTTGCAAAGGCAAAACTTCCGGTAAGAGCTACCCAGATAAAGGTGAGAAGTATATTTGCTAAAAACCTGTTTTTCATCTCTCCGTACTATTTATTGAGTACCGCATTAATGTATTCCTGATTATCGGACAGTTCAAAGGCTATTCTTGAAGCCAGGGACTGGATATTTTCTGCACCAAATCCAATATACAAGCTAATGATCGATAAAAATATGATAGGAATGATCATTTCAGCTTTTCTTGGCCAAGTCAGTTTCTGAAAATAAGGAAAATTTCGAAGTTTTGGCAATTGTCCGGCAGTTTTCCAGAATACTTCTCCCCACAACTTTACAATTACAAACAGAGTTATAAAACTGGAGAATAAAATAGCTCCTATTAACAGGTAATTTTCTGTAGACCAACCTGCCAGCACCAGGGATAATTTTGGCCAAAAACCTGAAAGTGGCGGAATACCGACAAGTGAAAATAAAGGAATGGCAAACAAAAGTGACATTTTTGGATAGTCAGCATAAAATCCACCCAATTTTCTCATGCTATGGGTTGCCGTTATCTTATAAATCACCCCGCTCACCATGAAAAGATTAGTCTTAACAACTATATCATGAATGAGATAAAATATGGCTCCTGCCAGGGCCACTTGTGTCATCATCCCGAGACCGGCGATCATGTACCCTATGTGGCATATTACCAGATATGAAAAAACTTTCCTGATATTATTCTGAACAATAGCTCCTATGGCACCACTGAATAATGTTAGGACAGCGATCGCAAGAAGAACATTCTCCAGGAACGCATCTACTTCAAAAATGAGCGTAAACACACGCATTAGTGCATAAACTCCGACTTTAGTTAACAGTCCACCGAAAATGGCAGATACTGCCGAAGGAGGAGTATGATAAGAAGCCGGAAGCCAAAAATACAAAGGAAAAACTGCCGATTTGATCCCAAAACCTACCAGAAAAAGCAAGGCATTCACCTGAACCAAAGTTCTGTTCTCCACTGCCGCTACTTTTGAGGCAAGATCGGCCATGTTCAGGCTGCCAGTAAGTCCATAGAGAACAGCAATAGCCGTTAAAAATACAATTGAAGCGAGAATATTGAGGGTAAAATATTTTACCGCACCTTCCAATTGGGCTTTTTCTCCCCCAATGGTTAATAGCACAAAGGAGGTTATAATAATTATCTCAAACCACACATACAGGTTAAAGAGGTCACCTGTCAAAAAGGCTCCATTTAATCCGAGTAATAGAAAGTGGAAGATTGGGAAAAATCCGAATTTAAGACGGGCCGGAATAACAGATCCCGATGAGAAACTGGACACAGCCAAACCCGCAAAGGAAGTCAGCAAAACGAGGGTGGCCGAGAAAGTATCTGCCGCAAAGGTGATCCCGAAGGGAGCATCCCAGCTTCCTGCCTGTACTGTCTGGGTTCCGTTCTGCCATACTGTGATAAATAGCCAGACAGAAACACCCATATTAAGAATGTTTCCAAAGATACTTATGTTTTTTTGCCAGCTTATCCTACTCCATGAGAACATCAGCAAAATTGCCAGAGCCATCTGAAGTAGTAGGGGGAATATAGTTAACTGTTCGATCATGAGTATTCGTCTGTTGCATTCATTTCGTCAAGGTCATCTGTCTTGACCACTTTATGTGCTCTTTTCACAAGAATAATCGCGAAAGATTGTAATCCAAAACTTATTACGATGGCGGTCAGGATCAGTGCCTGAGGTAAAGGATCTGAGTAAGCTTCCAGAAAAGTTTCGGCCCCTTCAGGTATTATAGGGGGATGACCTTTGGCGATGCGGCCAAGTAAAAATATAAGCAGGTTGGCTCCGTTTCCTAACAAAATGATCCCGATTATCAATTTCACAAGGCTTCGGCGCAGGATCATATAGATACCTGCGGCATAAAGAGTTCCAATCATAAGAGCTAAAAGAATTTCCATAGCTTATGTTGATTCAGAAATTGTAAAAATGATAGTGAGAGTCACGCCCACCACCACAAGATATACCCCAATATCAAAAAACAGGGCCGTTCCCAGACTGCCTATAACCGGAAGGTGGTGAGGATACCAGGTCCCTGTAAGAAATGATTTATCAGTAAAAAGTACCGGCACCAATCCACTGAAAAAGGAAATACCCAATCCTGCAGGCATAAGGAACCCCGGATGAAATTTTATCAGATTTTTAGTATCCTCAAGCCCATTTGCAAATGCATGCAGTACGAAAGCTATAGATGCGATCAATCCACCAACAAAGCCGCCACCAGGTAAATAATGTCCCCGCAATAAGATGAATACGGAGAACACCAGCAACAAGGGCAACATATAATTTGAAGCGGTTCTTAAAATGATTGTTTTCATCTCTATTTTTTTAGTCCTTTAATTCCCTGTCTTCTCTTCTCAACCTAAGTTTCAGTAAACTGAAAACTCCCAAAGCTGCTACTGTCAGCACTGATATCTCTATAAGCGTATCAGCCCCCCTGAAGTCAACCAGGATAACATTCACCACATTCTTTCCTTTGGCCAGTACATAGGCATTGTCAGCATAGTAATTACTGATCTCTTTGTTTACCGGTTCTCCTAACACTTCAAGTGCAATTAAGGTAATAAGCAGCCCAAAAGAAAGTGAAAGAATTCCGTCAATGATCCTCATCTTGTAATCTGATATGGACAAGTACTTCGGAAGGCTTGAAAGCACCAGTACGAACAGAATTACTGTAAGGGTGTCTATAGAAAACTGAGTCATCGCAAGGTCCGGAGCACTATAGATCACGAACATGAGACAAATAGCATATCCAACTACTCCCATCGCAACTACTGCCGTTAAACGGCTTTTTGCCACTACAACAAAAATGATGGAAAGGAACATGATCCCCATAATGATCATTTCGTAGTAAGTCATTTTATCGAAGGAGGAAAAATCGATCCTGAAGCCATTTTGCTGGGTAAGCAAAGAATACCCCACTATTACTACAAGGAAAAGTATAATGGTAGATACATAGTTTCGTAAAAAGCCATTTTGGAAGATCCTTGTCCACCAGTTCGAAAAATCACGGAACAGAGAACTCAAAAAGAGAGTAATATTTTTGGGTGCTATGAAGTCCAGTTTTGCAATTCTAGACTCCCATTTCTCAGAAGGCTTCAGAATGAAATAAAGTCCGATCCCAACAACAAGGGTGATAGCACTAAGGCCGAGTATTTCTGTAAAGCCATGCCAGATCTTCAGATGAAGGTTTGCTTCGCCTCCAACAGCATCTACTACAGGTCTAACTATTGTAGTATCGATCAGGACAGGAAATATTCCCACCAGGATTCCCAGGAACGCCAGGATCATTGGAGGCACCCACATGAGCACACTGGGCATATGAACCTTAGAGAATTTTTCGGGAAGTTCTCCCATAAATGGTTTTATTCCGGCAACGAAACCGGCATACAGCACCAGCACATTGGTGGCAATGGCCAGAATGGTCAGCCACATTCCCCAGTTGTCCATGTCTAAAGTAGCTTCATAGATGAGATCTTTTCCGAGGAAACCTACTGTAGGCGGAATCCCTCCACTCGATACGGCTGCCAGAAAACCTGCCAAAGCCACCGGCCACATTACTTTCCGAAGTCCTGCTAGAACAGTTACATTCCGCGTTCCCGTTTCATGATCAATGATCCCGGTGATAAGGAATAAGGTTGCTTTGTAAAGAGCATGAACGATAATATAAACTGCTGCTGCAGTAAGGGCATACTCGTTTCCCAGGCCGATCAAAAAGACCAGCACTCCCAGTACAGAGATCGTTGAATAGGCAAGGATACCTTTAAGATCTGTTCTGAAAAGAGTATGGAAAGCTGCGTAGAACATGGTTATTCCACCAACCGTGATCAGAGTTACATTCCATACCTCCTGATTTCCAAGAATTGGCGTAAATCTTAATAACAAATAGACTCCTGCTTTTACCATAGTTGCGGAATGCAGATAAGTGGAAACCGGGGTCGGAGCTTTCATGGCTCCCGGGAGCCAAAAATGGAATGGAAACTGGGCCGACTTGGTGAAAGCAGCTCCAAAAACAAGAATTACGATCACGAGATAATATGGGCTTTCGCTAATGAACCCGCTGAGGCTCATCATCTCACTAAGGCTGTAAGTTCCTGCCACGCTTCCTAATAAAAGCGCACCTGCCAGGAGCAGAAAACCTCCCGAACCTGTCACGGCCAGCGCAAGTATTGCCGATTTACGGCTGGCCTCACTGGTGTTGTTAAAGCCAATTAGGAAGAAAGAACTGATACTGGTAAGTTCCCAAAAAATGAACATACACAGGAGGTTGTCACTCAGTACGAGCCCTAGCATGGCCCCCATGAACATTCCCAGATAACCGTAAAAGCGATCTAAATAATCATTTCCCTTTAGGTAAGCTGCAGTATAAGCAAAAACTAAAAATCCGATTCCGGTAATAAGAAGGCTGAATAGAAGGGAAAGTCCGTCAAGGGTAAAATTAAGATTCAGCCCCATTGAAGGCACCCACTCAATATTTTGTCTGATCACCTCCCCTTCAGAAACTCGCTGAATAAAGGATAAAAAGTATACAAACAGGCCGAAAGGAACAAGAGCAGAAAGGACCGCAAGTTTTCCTTTTAAGAACTTTCCGGCAAAAATCAGAAATATCGAAAAGATAAAACCCGAAAGTATAGCTGTTAGCATAGGGAACGTTAAAAAAACTGTGAAACGCAAATATAACAGTAAAAACTGAGGTTTTAAACTTGCGTTTCATTTTTAGTAAACTCACCACCGGTAGTTCATCGTCTTGAGTTAGACTGCGAAAGAAGATCAGTAAATTAACAAATTCACAGATTCCTTCTGAATCACGTCTCCTAGTATCCTTATAAATTAGTTATCATAAATAAAATTATCGTTTCTCAATAATAAATTCTAATTTTGTTATCGAAAAACAATAATTACCCATGAAACAACCAATTCTTCTGAAGACCATTTTAGACGTTTGTTTAATCCTCCTCTTTTTTAGCTTTTTTGGATCCTTTCTGGTCTTTCTCATTGGCTTATTCGGAAACAATTTTGCCCCTATGGAGCTTAACCATCGGGAGATATCAATGATTACCCCGGAAGTGATCAGTCTTGTCATCGCTCAATTCATTGTCAGCGGCCTTTTGGTTTACACGGTATACCTGTTGAGGAAGCTGGTAAGGAACTTTTTCAAAGGAAAGCTCTTTACACTTTACCAGATTGCTTCTCTTAAATTGATAGGTCAATTGATCATTCTGGTAATCCTTTTACAGGGCGTGCTGGATTTCTTAGGAGGAATATTTCTTTCTGAAAAAGTGCGGATGGGAATACAAATGGATCTTTCCTTTGGTTCTCTCTGGTTCATTTTAGCAATAGGGCTTTTCTTTATTTACCTGAGTAAGATCTTTGACAATGCCCGCAGAATAAAAGAAGAAAACGAACTTACAGTCTAAGTTATGTCTATAATTATCAATTTAGATCTTATCCTGGAAAAGCGAGGGATGAAAAGCAATGAGCTGGCAGAAAGAATTGGCATTACCACAGCAAACCTTTCTATTTTGAAAACCGGTAAGGCCAGGGCTGTGCGCTTTTCAACCCTTGAAGCTATCTGCCGCGAACTTAATTGCCAACCGGGCGACATTCTTGAATATAAGGAGCAGGATTAGTTCCTTCTCAGAAGGTTTTTTAATTTACCGCCAAAAAGAGGTTTTATGCGAGCTATGTTCATTTTTCTGATTTTTGCAGCAACCGGTTTTTCCCAAACCAACACTTACAACATTTCCTTTGAAAACTCCACTCACCATGAGGCAGTGATAAAAGCCACCTTTCCGGAAATTAAATCCGACACTTTTGAAGTGCGAATGAGCAGGACGTCTCCCGGGAGATATGCTCTTCACGAATTTTCCAAGAATGTCTATGGGGTGAAGGCCTACAACAGCAAAGGAAAGGAGCTTGAGATATTCAGAGAAGACCCATATTCCTGGAAGATCACAGGACATGACGGTACCGTCAAAATTAAGTATATCTTATTCGGAAACCGTGCCGATGGGACCTATACACAAATTGATGAGACCCATGCACATCTCAATATTCCGGCTACTTTCATGTATTCGGAAGAGCTAAAAGCCAGACCTGTTGAAGTCAGTTTTGACACCAGCCAACACCCTGAATGGAAAATTGCAACTCAGCTGAAACATCTTGAAAATAACACCTTTTTCGCACCTGATCTTTACTACTTCATGGACAGTCCAACCGAGATTAGTGATTATGATATGCGGGAGTTCTCTGTGAACGGAAAGAATATTCGCTTTGTTCTCCATCATCCCGGGACAGAGCAGGAGTTCCAAGAGTACTTCGAAAAGGTAAAAAAGATCGTACTTCAGGAAAAAGAGGTTTTTGAAGAACTTCCAAATTATGATTTTGGAGAATATACCTTCCTCGCCTGTTACATGCCGAATGTTTCCGGCGACGGAATGGAACACCGCAATAGCACAGTGCTTACTGATGTCACCAGCCTTTCTGAAGGAGGAATGACCGAAAACCTGCCCACTGTCTCCCACGAATTTTTCCATTCCTGGAATGTGGAGAGAATCAGGCCGGATTCTTTGGAACCTTTTGATTTTACGGAAGCTAATATGAGTGGAGCTTTGTGGTTTGCCGAAGGTTTCACCAGTTATTACACCAATCTCATCCTCACCCGCGCCGGACTTCTTACTCCTGAAGCTTATGTGGAGAGCCTTAACGGCACGTTCAACTATGTTTGGAACTCTCCCGCCACAGAATTCTTTAATCCCATTGAGATGAGCTATCAGGCGCCTTTTGTGGACGCAGCCACATCTGTAGATCCTGTTAACCGGGAAAACACTTTTATTTCCTATTATTCCTACGGAAGCGTTCTCGGGTTGGCCCTCGACCTAAAACTTCGGAAAAAGGGGCTTAACCTCGATGATTTTATGAAGCTGACCTGGCAGAAATTCGGTAAACCAGAAGTTCAATATACCATTTCTGACCTTGAAGCTACTTTGGTGACTTACGCCGGAAAAGATTTTGCTACAGATTTCTTTAACAACTACATCTACAACAGCAAAATGCCGGATTATGAAAATCTATTTGCAACGGTTGGGCTTCAGCTGGAAAGGGCATCCAAAAATGCCTTTTTTGGCACCTCTGTAAAAACCGATTCAAATGGTGCAGTCATCTACGGCAATATCCAAAGGAACACCCCGGCTTACGAAGCTGGCCTGGATAAAGGAGATCGAATTATAGAGGTCAACGGTGAAGATGTTTGGGAACAGAACAGTTTTGACACTGTACTGGAAAAGTATAAACCTGGAGAAAAGCTTAGGTTATTGATTGAGCGGCATGGGCAAACTTTCAGAAAAGTAGTTACTTTAACTGAAGATCCTACTTACACCATCAGTATTGATCCCGAAGCAGGAAAAAAAGAAATTATGGCCCGTCAAAAATGGCTTTCCGGAAAGTAATTTTTGGAACTTTATTAAACAAAAAACCTGTTGTTTTCACAACAGGTTTTTTTATTTCTAAAATATTCTGGAAGGAATTAGTCCGCCAGAACTATGACTTTATTGTCTTTCATTTCAACCACTCCGCCTTCAACAGAAAGTACAAGGATCTTATTATCTTTCTGATCCCTGGTGAATAGTTTGGAAATTTCCTCGCTATTCACAGCCTTGGAATGAGTAAATACTTTGATCTCACCTTTCCCAAGAACAGAAACAATAGGGGCGTGATTGTTCAACATTTGAAATTGCCCGTTAATTCCCGGCACGCTTACAGAATCAACTTCTGAGCTTAACAGGACCGCTTCCGGAGTAACTATTTCTAAATACATATTTTTCAAGTATTGAGTACTGAGTACTGAGTAGTTAGCGGTCTCACCATACTAACTACTCACTACTCAATTCTATTAAGCTTCAGCAAGCATTTTCTCACCAGCCTCGATAGCCTCTTCGATAGTACCTTTAAGGTTGAAAGCAGCTTCCGGAAGGTGATCTAACTCCCCGTCCATGATCATGTTGAAACCTTTGATAGTATCTTTAATGTCTACCAATACTCCTTTAAGTCCGGTAAACTGTTCAGCTACGTGGAATGGCTGAGAAAGGAAACGTTGTACACGTCTTGCACGTGATACAGCAAGTTTATCTTCTTCAGAAAGTTCTTCCATACCAAGGATGGCGATAATATCCTGAAGCTCTTTATATCTCTGTAGTAACTCTTTTACTCTTTGAGCACAGTTGTAGTGATCATCTCCTAAAATATCGGCAGTAAGAATTCTTGAAGTTGAATCAAGAGGATCTACCGCAGGATAGATACCTAGCTCGGCAATCTTACGTGAAAGTACTGTTGTTGCATCCAGGTGGGCAAAAGTTGTTGCCGGCGCCGGGTCAGTAAGGTCATCCGCAGGTACGTAAACCGCCTGTACAGAAGTAATAGATCCATTCTTAGTAGAAGTAATACGCTCCTGCATCGCACCCATCTCAGTTGCAAGTGTAGGCTGGTAACCTACCGCAGAAGGCATACGTCCAAGAAGTGCAGACACCTCAGAACCTGCCTGTGTAAAACGGAAGATGTTATCTACGAAGAAAAGTACATCTTTCCCCTGTCCTTCACCTGCACCATCACGGAAGTATTCAGCAATGGTAAGACCTGAAAGGGCTACACGTGCACGTGCTCCAGGAGGTTCGTTCATCTGACCAAATACGAAAGTAGCTTTAGAGTCTCTCAAGGCAGTTTTATCAACTTTCTGAAGGTCCCATCCACCATTTTCCATAGAGTGCATGAAATCTTCACCATACTTGATAATTCCTGATTCAAGCATCTCTCTTAAAAGGTCATTTCCTTCACGTGTTCTTTCACCAACTCCGGCGAATACAGATAAACCTCCGTGACCTTTTGCAATGTTATTAATAAGTTCCTGGATCAATACGGTTTTACCAACTCCGGCTCCACCAAAAAGACCAATCTTACCTCCTTTTGCGTAAGGCTCAATAAGGTCAATTACCTTGATCCCTGTGAAAAGAACTTCTGTAGATACCGATAAGTCTTCAAATTTTGGAGCTTCCCTGTGAATAGGAAGACCAGCTTCATTTGCTTTTGGTAAATTTCCAAGACCGTCAATTGCATCCCCGATCACGTTGAACAAACGACCGTACACATCTTTTCCAATCGGCATTTGAATAGGAGCTCCGGTAGCAACTACCTCAACCCCACGGCTCAATCCATCGGTAGAATCCATAGACACTGTTCTCACTGTATCTTCTCCAATGTGTGATTGAACCTCAAGAACCAATATAGATCCATCTTTTCTGGTAATTTCCAAAGAATCGTAGATTCTCGGTAATTCAGCATTCTCTGTGTTAAACGCTACGTCAACCACAGGGCCGATAACTTGTGCAACTTTACCTGTAACTTTAGACATTATCTAATCCTTTATATTTTTATTTTTATAAATACCTAAAAAAGAACATCTAACCACTTCTAAACTTTTGTAAAGGGCCTTTCTCTTTTTCAGGCTGCAAAGATAGTTTTTTTGCATAAAAGTCTATAAGTTAATCCACAACTTTTTTAGACTTCTCAAAAATGCCATTTTTAAAGGCTTCTTCGGAAAATTTACTCTAAACAAAAAACCTGCAGTTTGCACTGCAGGTCTAAAAACTATATTGTCAAAACAATTATTCTACTGTAACCGACTTCGCCAGGTTTCTTGGCTGATCTACATTTTTACCAAGCATTACCGCGATATGGTAAGACAACAATTGCAAAGGAATAGTTGTCAAAAGCGGAGTAAGAGCTTCGATAGTATCAGGCACTTCGATCACATAATCTGCAAGGTCCCTTACACTGGTATCTCCTTCGGTAACAATTCCGATGATCTTACCTTGTCTCGATTTGATCTCCTGAATATTACTTACAACTTTTTCATAATGCCCCTTTCGGGTGGCAATTACCACAACCGGCATTTCTTCGTCAATAAGGGCGATAGGGCCGTGCTTCATCTCTGCAGCCGGATATCCTTCTGCATGTATATAGGAGATCTCTTTAAGTTTCAAAGCTCCCTCAAGTGCAACAGGGAAATTGAATCCTCTTCCCAGGTACAGGCAGTTGCGGGCATCTTTGTATTTAAAAGCTACTTTTTGGATATGCTCATTCGATTCCAAAGCTGCTTCGATCTTGTGCGGAATGGTCTCCAACTCACGTAGATGCATATGGAAATCGGAATTTGAAATGCTTCCTTTTGCCTTAGCCAGCTTCAAAGCCATCAAAGTTAGAACCGTGATCTGAGTTGTAAAGGCTTTAGTAGAAGCCACCCCAATTTCAGGTCCGGCGTGAGTATATGCTCCCGCGTTAGTTTCCCTGGAAATTGAAGAACCTACAACGTTACAAACTCCAAAGACGAAAGCGCCTTTTTCCTTTGCAAGTTTTATAGCTGCCATGGTATCTGCAGTCTCCCCACTTTGGGAAATCGCAATTACAATGTCATCAGTATTTATAATAGGATTGCGATACCTGAATTCTGAAGCATATTCCACTTCAACTGGTATTCTGGCAAGGTCCTCAAAAATGTATTCCGCAACAAGACCGGCATGCCATGAAGTACCACAGGCGACGATCACGATACGTTTTGCATTCAGAAAACGCTCAAGATTATCATCAACCCCGGCCATACGGATAATCCCTTCCTCAACATTGAGTCGGCCACGATAAGTATCGGTTATGGCACTTGGCTGCTCGTAGATCTCTTTCAACATAAAATGGTCAAAACCATTTTTTTCGATCTGCTCAAGGTTGAGCTGTAATTCCTGTATGTAAGGATCTACCAGGGTGTCATCCTGGATCTTTCTGACCTTCACACCTTTACCTCTACGAACTACGGCCATTTCTCCATCTTCCAGGTAAATAGCATTGTTGGTATATTCGATAAATGGAGACGCATCTGATGCTATGAAGAATTCATCTTCACCAACACCAATAGCTAACGGACTACCCAAACGGGCCACCACTATTTCGTTAGATTTTCTCTTGTCAAAAACTGCAATTGCATAGGCTCCCACAGTTTGGTTAAGAGCGATCTGAACCGCCTTTCCAAGTTTTACGTCTTCCTTTTTAATTACATCCTCAATAAGGTTAACCAAAACCTCGGTATCTGTATCTGAATGGAAAACGTATCCACGGGCAGTAAGCTCCTTTTTAAGAGACTCATAGTTTTCAATGATCCCGTTGTGAATGATCACAAGATTTCCGGAGTTGGAAACATGCGGATGTGAATTCACATCATTAGGCACCCCGTGGGTTGCCCAACGAGTATGCCCCAATCCAAGTGTTCCTTTCGTACTGATCTCACTCTCTAATTTATTCTTAAGATCAGCTACCTTTCCTTTGGTCTTGCTAACCTTTAATTCATTCTCATCAAATAATGCGATTCCCGCACTATCATAGCCTCTATACTCCAGTCTCTGCAGCCCCTTCAACACGATGGGATAGGCTTCACGATGGCCAATATATCCAACGATTCCACACATAATCTAATTCTTTGGTTCTGTATAATAAATTTTTAGTTTCAAACGCTTATCAGCGTCTTCTGCGTTTGGCCCATAGAGAACCGTCGCCTGCGGTGTGATCACTGATCCTGCCGGTATTTTCTGCACATTAGCCCCTTCTGTTTGAAGAACAGCAGAGTTGCCCACAATGTTGACATTTTGAGTAACGACTAATCCAAGTCTTACATTAGTTTCCTCATTATTGAGCACGTTATTAATATGATCTGTAATGTTCACTTTATAACTAATTCCTTTACCACTTTCGTCCCGCTTCAAAGGTACTAAATGATTTTCGTTTGAGGTGGAAGTCAGGGAGTTGAGTTGACCCGGATCATCAAGTACATAATCAGCAAGGATGGCACTATTATCCAGATCGTATAGATAAATCCTTTCCGGTTCATCAAGACCCGTCATAAAGTTACGGTTGACGTAAAAAGTAAGATTCGCCTCGTTGATCAACCATTCACTGTCCCTAAGAAATTCCAGTTCATCTGAAACTCCATCACCATCTGTATCTGCTCCACTGAACAAGTCAATTATTGCCATTGAACCTTCACCCCCTTTTAGATAAAGGTTTCCTTCTGTGAATTGTGGAGACTCCTGGTCAAAAGTGGTGACCTTTGTTGGCCCGAAATTAAGCTTGAAAGATTTGTTAACATCAACAAGATCTGTAGTATCCCCGTCACCATCAGAATCTGTGGCATCAACTATCTTTGAACGGTAGTACAATATTATTCCTGCATCTACCTCAGCAAGGTTCAATAACATCATACTTCCTTTATTGCCGATTTGTTCTGCTTTAAAATAAAGGCTTCGGAAATAATTTCTGAAATTTGCCTGGCTTGCCAGTTCCGGCGCACCTTCCATGTCAATTATTTTGGATTTAAAGAAGTCTACAGACAACTTCAGCCTCATGCGCGGCGCCAATCTCAAAGTATCTCTGTTAGCTGTTGCCCCAGGATTGATCTCGATCAACTCTGCCGGAGATGGGCGAAAATTATCGTTTTGATAAAGAACGTTCCCGGTAAGGTTGCTTTCTATTTGCGGCGTAAGGTTTGAATAATACTTTTGAGCCTGCTCAAAATCGGTACTTGGATCGTAATTATTCAGAAAATAATTAGACTCCAATATGCTCAGTTTTATAGCCGAATTACCGTATACCGAATCCAATTTGTAGACAGTTTCTCCTGTTTGTAAAGTCTCAAGAACGTGTGAAAAATAGGGAATGGTCAAGACAACACTATCCAATTCAGGTTGATTTCCGAAGGAAGGATTTGTCTGAGCCATTGACAGCTGCGTCACAATACTGGCTTTTTGCGATCCAAAAACCGGATCTGTATAAACCCCTAAGAGATTTAGTGGCAGATTGTTTGTTTGCACAGGGGCGAGATCATTGTTGATCGCTGAAATCTCAGCATCCTCATATAAGCCCGTATTAAATCCGGGTTCCCCGATCACACCACTTCCAATGGTCTCAAAATCGTCTTCACAGGCCACAAAAGAAAAAACAACAGCGACAACTGTTGTTATTTTCAACATCGTATTCTTTATAGTCATTCGAATTAACTTCTAATTAGGATAAAACTTTGTTTTGGTAGAACTCCTGATAAGCCTGAGCGAATTCCTCACGATTCTTGTATTCAAGCACCGGAACACTCATCTTTCCAAGATATTTTTTAAGTTCTTCAGGAATGTCATCGCCGGCAATAATAGCAGCATCTGAATTATCTACGGCAGTTTTCATTAAATTCACATAAGAAGGTTTCTTCAAATGCTTCACCTGCTCATTTTCCAATCCGTCAAATAACACTTTCTTGTACATACTAGCATCTAACGTGCCATCAAAGTCCTGATTGTATACAGAGGTAACAATTTTGGCCGAGCTGAACAAAGGTTCATTCCCGTAATAGTTCCGCAGATACAATGGTAACAGGGATGACAACCATCCGTTCACATGAATTATATCTGGAGACCAATTTAGTTTTTTAACAGTTTCAATTACACCTTTTGCAAAAAATATCGCTCTTTCATCATTGTCAGGAAAAAGATTTCCTTCCTCATCGGTCAATGTTGCTTTTCTTTTAAAGTAATCTTCATTATCGATAAAATATACCTGCATTCGCTCTTTTGGAATGGAAGCTACTTTAATAATAAGAGGCATATCAAGGTCGTTGATCACCAGATTCATCCCCGAAAGCCTGATCACTTCATGTAATTGATGTCTGCGTTCGTTAATATTCCCAAAACGCGGCATAAAAATACGTATTTGTCCACCCTGGTTATTAACCATTCTGGGGGCTTCAAAAGACATAGATGAAATTTCGGTTTCGGGTAAATAGGGTATTACTTCAGATGATACGTACAATATCCTCTTATCTTTCATAAGGTCACTGCTTTAATGCTGTTGTGAATAAAAAACACGCAAAATTACAAAATTTTATGCAGATTGCGAGTATTATCTTAAGTTTGCACGCTGTTAATTTTACAATAAGATGCAGATTTTTAAGGAGAAGCAGGCTCTGAAAAACCAGATTACTGCTTTCAAAAAGGAAGGGTTAAGTATAGGATTTGTACCTACTATGGGGGCCCTTCACGAAGGCCATCTTTCGTTGATCGAGGAAGCGCTATCTTCCTGTGATACAGTGGTGGTAAGCATCTTTGTGAATCCCACGCAGTTTGATAATCCAAACGACCTGGAGAAATACCCGCGCACTTTTGAAGATGACGTGATGCGCATTTCCCAGTTGGAAAACGATCGTGATATTATTATTTTCTCCCCTCCCGCCTCAGAGATCTACGGGAATGAAGTGGTCTCAGAAAAATTTTCATTCGACGGACTCGAATACCAGATGGAAGGCAAATTCAGGGATGGCCATTTCAATGGAGTCGGGACTATTGTAAAAAAGCTTTTTGAGATGGTAGAACCCGATAAAGCCTTTTTTGGGGAGAAAGATTACCAACAGCTTCAGATCATCAAAAAACTTGTTGAAAAATTAGATCTTCCAATAGAGATCGTCGGTTGTCCTATTCATCGTGAAACCTCTGGTCTTGCGAGAAGTTCAAGAAATGAAAGGTTGAGCGCAGAAGACCGACAAACCGCATCGTTTATCTTTAGGGTCCTGCAAAAGACGAAAGAAGATTTTGGCACAAAAAGTGCAAATGAGATAGCGTCCTGGGTAGAAGAAGAATTTAAAAATCACCCGGCTATTGAACTTGAATACTTTGAGATAGCTAATGCAGATACCCTGGAGAGTATTCAGCAAAGAGAAAATGGTCAAAAGTACCGCGCTTTCATTGCTGCATATTTTGGAGATGTAAGATTAATTGATAATATAGCTTTAAATTAGGCAGGCATGCAAATTCACGTTGTTAAATCAAAAATTCACAGGGTAAAAGTAACCGGCGCAGATCTTAATTATATTGGAAGTATTACCATTGATGAGGATCTTATGGATGCTGCAAACATAGTTGAAGGAGAGAAGGTCCAGATCGTTAACAACAACAATGGAGAGCGACTTGAAACTTATGCCATTCCCGGCACGAGAGGTAGCGGCGAAATCACCCTGAACGGAGCGGCAGCCCGAAAAGTGGCAAAAGGTGACGTTCTTATTCTAATCACCTACGCCATCATGGAATTTGAGGCAGCTAAAGACTTTAAACCTGCTTTGGTCTTTCCAGACGAAGAAACCAATCTACTGAAATAATTGTCCAGAAAGCGGCTCGTTAAAATTGCCAAAACCGTACTCCCTCTTTTACTGGGAGTTTTTCTCATTTGGTATTCCCTCTCTACAGCTACTCCTGCCGAAAGGGCAGAATTGTGGAACAACATAAAGCTCGCCGATGGAAAATGGGTGGTCCTTTCATTATTCTTGGGTTTGCTTTCACACCTTTCCAGAGCCTATCGATGGAAATTCCTTTTACAGCCAATGGGGTATGACCCCAAATTTGCAAATAGCTTTATGGCCGTCATGGGCGGATATTTAGCCAATCTGGGAGTGCCAAGATCGGGTGAAGTACTTCGCGGCGCCACCATTTCCACTTACGAAAAGATACCTTTTGAAAAAGCCTTTGGCACCATAGTTTCCGAAAGGATTGCCGATCTACTAATGTTACTGTTGATCGTAATCTTCAGTTTCCTGATTCAAACTGAAGGCTTATTACATTATTTCCAAAGCCACGACATTAATCCATTTTTATCAATTGGTGTTTTGTTGATCGCAGTCTTGGCAGGTATCATAGTTCTTCGCATCATCAAAAATTCCCAGCACCATCTGATTCTCAAGGTTAGGAAATTTGCCCGCGGCTTACTGGAAGGTATGAGGAGTATCCTAAAAATGAAACAAAAGATAGCCTTTCTGTTTCATACTGTCTTCATTTGGTTGATGTACCTGCTCATGTTCTACGTGATCAAATTCTCCATTCCCGAAACTACGGACCTATCGGTTGCAGCGATCATGGCCGCTTTCATAGTTGGCACCTTTGCAATTTCAACCACTAATGGCGGGATTGGCGTTTATCCTATTGCCATGGGCGCTGTACTTTTACTCTTCGGAATAAATCAGCAAGCCGGCGAAGCCTTCGGGTGGATCCTTTGGGGCTCCCAAACCTTACTGGTTATAGTCCTGGGCGGACTCTCGCTATTATTATTGCCTCTCCTGAACCAGAAGAAATAAATATTTTATATTGCTTTAGGAAAAACACCTGAAGCCTATGTATAAATTTTTGCTTTTTTCTGCAGTTTTCTTTGTTACCCAGCTAGTAAGCTCGCAAACTATTTACAAGACCTTCAACTCTTCCAAATTAGGTAGCAGCCGCGAATTAAAAATTCAGTTACCACGGAATTATGAGGAAAACAAAGATAAAACCTATCCCCTCATTCTCGTTCTGGATGGAGATTATCTTTTTGAACCCATGGCCGGAAGTGTTGACTACTACTCCTATTGGGACGAGATGCCCGAAGCCATCGTTGTTGGAATAAATCAGGCTAATAGCCGAAGAGAGGATACTGCTTATGATAACCAGCGGTACCTTCCTGAAGATAAAGGCGCAAAATTCTTTGAATTTCTGGGCATGGAATTACTCCCATTCCTGGATACCAGTTACCGAACTTCTAAATTCACTGCTGTAGCAGGACATGATATTACTGCCAATTTCCTGAATTATTACCTGCTAAAGCCTGTACCCATTTTTCAGGCCTATATTAACTTTAGCCCGGACCTTTCTCCTGAAATGGCCGATAGGCTCACTACCGCATTGAGTTCCGCAGAACGACCAACCTGGTTTTTCCTCGCAACGGCTTCTGATGATATTAAAAGTCTTAAAAATGAGATTCAGGGTCTAAATTCTAAACTTTCCGCTGTACAAAACGAGAACCTAAAATATGCTTTTGTAGAGGTACAGGAAGCCACCCACTATTCTCTGATTGGCCGGGCACTTCCGGTAGCTTTAGAATTTATTTTTGAAGGCTATCCGCCTATTAGTCTTAAAGAATATGATGAATTGGTGGCATCAGAAGATTCTGCTCTGGAGTACCTAAACAAGAAGTACAGTAAAATTCAGGACCAATACAGGATCAAAAAGAAGATCCGGATTAATGATTTTATGGCTATTGGCAAAGTACTGGAAGACCACAATAAATGGGATGAACTGGAGAAGCTTGGAGACATAGCAAAAGATCAATATCCCAAGTTGATGTTAGGAACCTATTATCAGGCGCGGGCTTTCGAGGAGAACGGTCGCCCCAAGAAAGCAATGAAGACCTACCAGAGTGCTTACGGGCAGGAAGAAGTCGGGTTCATTACGGTGGATTTTATGCTTAAAAAAGCCGAGCTAATTAAAGAAGATTTCGGTTATTAGCATTTCAAAATCCTCAAGATATAACACCAATGGCCAAGACGAAGACCTCCTTCTTTTGTCAGAATTGCGGAACACAACATACCAAATGGCAGGGCCAATGTACCTCCTGCAGGGAGTGGAATACTCTGGTGGAAGAAGTGCTGCAAAAGGAAGAGAAACAGAGCTGGAAATCTTCAGCAGGAGTCAAAAATGCCAAAAAAGCAGCCCGTCCTTTAAGGGTTTCAGAAATAGAAACTTCCAAAGAAGAGCGGCTCACTACCAATAACCAGGAGCTTGATCGTGTTTTGGGTGGGGGTATTGTTCCCGGTTCACTCACCCTTCTTGGTGGCGAACCCGGAATTGGGAAAAGCACCCTGCTGCTTCAAATTTCTTTATACTTAAACTACCGGACACTCTACGTTTCCGGAGAGGAAAGCCAACAACAAATAAAAATGCGTGCAGAGCGCATCAATCCTTCCCCGGGAAACTGCTATATACTTACAGAAACAAAGACCCAGAATATCTTTCAGCAGATAGAAAAACTGGAGCCCGAGATCGTTATTATAGACTCCATTCAAACGCTGCACAGTGATTATATTGAAAGCAGCCCCGGCAGCATTTCGCAGATCAGGGAATGTACTGCAGAGTTAATAAAGTTTGCCAAGGAAACGGCTACTCCGGTCATTCTTATTGGTCATATAACCAAAGAAGGAAGTATCGCCGGACCCAAGGTACTGGAACACATGGTGGATACAGTACTTCAGTTTGAAGGCGACCGTAATCATGTTTACCGCATTCTTCGGGCCCATAAAAACAGGTTTGGATCTACCAATGAACTCGGTATTTATGAAATGCAGGGGAACGGACTTCGGGAGGTAAGTAATCCCAGTGAAATACTAATTTCGAAGAACGAAGAAGACCTCAGCGGAACTGCTATCGCGGCTACTCTTGAAGGGATGCGTCCTTTAATGATCGAAATACAGGCCCTGGTAAGTACTGCCGTTTATGGAACTCCGCAGCGCTCGGCTACCGGATATAACTCAAAACGCCTTAACATGCTGCTGGCTGTACTTGAGAAAAGGGCAGGTTTTAGATTAGGTGCAAAAGACGTATTTCTGAATATCACCGGCGGAATCTCTGTTGACGATCCTGCTTTGGATCTCGCTGTTGTTGCAGCCATTCTCTCTTCCAACGAAGATATAGCAGTTCCCAAGGATATTTGTTTCGCGGCAGAAGTAGGACTGGCAGGTGAAGTACGACCGGTGACCCGGGTCGAACAACGAATTCTGGAAGCCGAAAAACTCGGTTTTACGAGCATCATGGTATCCAAGCAGAGTAAAATCCCGAAAGACAATTACAATATTACCATCCAAAAGGTTTCAAAGATCGAGGATGTGGTGAGTTACTTGTTTGGGTAAGCAAATCATGTTAAACATAGAAAAAGAAAAAGGCCTTCAAATGAAGGCCTTTTTCGATGGTGAGAACTGAGAAAATTACCTCAGCTTATTCCTTTTTAAGATGGGATACAGTCGCCCTTTAATATCTTCAGATGCGTCCACAAGCATTTGTTCGTTGCTGGGAAACGGCACAAAATGATTCCTCAGCAAAACTTTATCTTCATTAGTTAATAGACGCTCATCCCCTTTAAATCTGGCAAATACATTCTCGAAAACAAATTCAGTTTCCAGCGGATAGCTGTTCATCAAGCGATTTCTTTCAAGATCCAGGTAATCCACTTTACCTTCTAAAGCCAAAGATTTGGTTTGAATGGTCTTGTAGAGCGTTCCCCTAACCTTTACATAATTTTCAATTTTGATCTTGTTGCCCAGACTATCCAAGACAAATTCCCCTTTGCGATCCTTTTTATAAGTGTACCCGTCAAGCACCTCTGCCTCCAAAGGAATTTCCCTTTCCAGTACTCTTTCCGGAGAAATAAAGATCTCCCGGAAATTGAGATTAACCGCGAAATCATATTTGTATTCCCGGTTTCTGAACGCATGATATTCAGTCCAAAAATCATCCAGCCCGTAGGTGTCAAAATCAAGAAGCTCGGTTTCCAGTCTTCTCGGGATCACAAAAGGAGTTTGATTATGCAGTTCCACAAGCACAAAATCGGTTCCCATGAAATGTGATTCCTCAAGCAGATCCCTTGTATCCTTATAATTGGGAGAGAGATTTTGTAACTCTGATAAAACCGAATGCGCCCTTCTAAAAGACAATTTATCGTTCTGTTGCATTAAAAACTGTCCCTCCTGGTAAAGAGTCTCTGCAAACGCATTTTTGGAATCTAATAACTCTGCAGAATAATCTGTGATCCTAAACCTGGCCTCTCTTCCGTTTTCTCCGATATAAAGCGGCAATAATGGAAGAATGCTGTTCTGGATCCTGTCCAGCCTGGAATAGATACGATAGATCTCCCTGTTGTTCGCCGGATTCCCATCCTTTTTCAGAAAAGCAATTCGCTTTTTCTCTGCCTCGGTCATCTTTTTATAAGCAGTTTCCAGAATAAGTATATGCTCCTGATTACCTTTTTTGGTCTTGTCTTTCTGAAGTTTTCCAACCGCAATAGCGATAGCCTCATTATAGTCCCCTTGATTGAGTGCCCGTTGGCTTCGCTTAACACTGCTGCAAGAAGCAAGAACAAGTATCCCGGCTAGAAGAAGTAGTTTTTGTTTCATGGTTTGTATGTTAGAGGGTTAATAGATCTACTATTAACATTTAACATACCAAAAATAGAAAAAAGGCCATTCGATTTACTTTTTCTCTCATTAATCTGTCTCTATTATATTTTTTCCGGAGGAAAGATGTTAAGCTTTTAGAGTATCCTAATTCTTATTTTTTCAATGGTTTTAAAAAGAAAATTTTTAATTTAATACTGATTTTAAGAACCTTACCAGATTGGGTGGAGAAAAGAAAGCTTTAACAGGTTCTAATTTTCATGATATGAAAGCAGTCACCCGTTCTCAATATGGCCCACCAGAAGTTCTTAGTATTTCTTCTACAGAATTGCCGAAAATAAAAGAAAACGACATTCTTGTAAAGGTTTACGCCACTACCGTAAATAGAACCGACTGTGTGAACCTTACCGGAAAACCATATATCGTTAGAATTTTCACGGGCTTGACCGGTCCTATGAGAACAATCCCGGGAACCGATTTTGCCGGGGAAGTGATTGAAGTGGGAAAAGAGGTTCAGGGTTTCCAACCGGGAGACCAGGTGTTCGGTTTTGATGACCATGGTTTGTCTTCCATGGCGGAATATTTAAGTATTCCCGAAAATAAAGCAATACAACTTTTTCCTGAGGGAATTTCTTATTCTGAAGCCGTTGCATCAGCAGAAGGAGTTCATTATGCTATCAACTTCTTGAACAAGGTCAACTTGCAGGAGGGACAAACAGCGCTCGTGAATGGCGGCACCGGGGCGATAGGTTCTGCTCTTATCCAGTTATTAAAATATAACCGGGTGCAGGTTGTGGCAACAGGACCCACAAATCATCTCTCTACGCTACATAGTCTCGGGGCAGACAGAATTATAGATTACCATAAAGAGGATTTTACCAGAGATCATGAAAAATTTGATTACGTCTTTGATTCCGTCGGAAAAAGCACTTTTGAAAAGTGCAAACCAATCCTGAAACCAAATGGAATCTACATTTCTTCTGAGCTGGGGCCGAATTGGGAAAATCCTCTTCTTTCCATTACCACCGCTTTTTCAGGAGAGAAAAAGGTAAAATTTCCGTTTCCGTCTAACATCAAAGCCAGCCTGAAATTTATTTCAGGCCTCCTCGGAAAAGGAGATTTTAAACCGCTTATAGACCGCAGTTATGCCATGGAACAAGCCAAAGAAGCCTATGAGTACGTCATGAGTGGGCAAAAGATTGGGAATGTGATCCTGAAAATCCAGCCAAACAATACTTCAAAAAATAGTTGAAATGATCAGTCTCTTCAGAAGTACCCGAAGATTATTAATAAAGAAAAAAAAGATTGGCAGATATCTTCTTTATGCCACGGGAGAAATTTTTCTCATTGTAATAGGAATTCTTATCGCCCTTGGCATCAATAACTGGAACCAAAACAGGCAGGCTCGGGAAAGGGAAAAATTTTACCTGGAAGGTCTTAGATCTGAATTTGAAAGCAGCAAGATAAAATTGCAGAACCTCATGGAGGTGAACCGCCTGAATTACGAGGAATCCAAAAAGATCGCCAAATATCTCACCACTTCTGAAAAGCTTCCGCCGGAAGAGGAATTGTCAAAGGCCCTTTATAATTCCTTTTCCTATGAAATCGATTATAATCCGAATAACTCTTTGCTCAACGAACTTATTAATTCCGGAAGACTGGAAGATCTTTCAAATGAAGAATTGCGGAGCCACCTTACGTCTTGGGAATCTTTTATCCAGAGCATTCACCGTCAGGAGGCCGCTCTTCGGGAGCAGCGGGAGAGTGTCGTACGTCTGTTCAGGAATGGTAATGGCAGCATCAGCAGCATTCTAGATGATGCCGGGGTTCTTGAAGAAATTGGCTTGCCGGCAAACCCGGATACCCCGGGAAATCTCGCAATAGTTCGATCTCCGGAATTTGAAAACAATCTCCTTTTATTTATCCTTACCGGAATAAATACTGAAACATCTCATTACCAACCGCTGTTGCACGAGATCAACAGCATTCTTGATCTCATTGACCGGGAACTGAGGGATTCCTGAGACGTTAACTTATCTTTGAACGTAAATACCATTTATGTCTCGGGAACACTTAGAATTTACCAAAGTAAGCCTGGCCGACCTGGAACAACTCAGGCAGCTTAGCCGGAGCACCTTTGTTAAGGCATTTGGAGCGCAGAATAACCCTGAAGATCTGCAGGCGTACCTTGATAAAGCCTTCAACAATGAAGCTCTAAAAATGGAACTTTTGGAACTTCATTCCGAATTCTGGTTTGCAAAGCTATCAGGAGAGACCATTGGTTATTTCAAGATCAATTTTGAAGATGCACAAACCGATCTCCGGGAACCTGATGCGATGGAGCTCGAACGTATTTATGTTATTGAAGAATTTCAGAACCGGGGTTTTGGCCAAAAAATTTTAGATGCTGTTATTGAAATGGCTATTCAGCGCCAAATGCGATACCTGTGGCTGGGAGTCTGGGAGAAAAATTCCCGGGCGATCAGGTTCTATGAGCGGAATAAATTCAAGATAATTGGCTCCCATCCTTTTTGGGTTGGGAAAGATCTGCAAACAGATATCCTGATGAAGCTGGAACTGAAATAAAAAAGCACCGGGATCTTCCGGTGCTTTCCAATATATTCTCAGGATTTTATTATTCCATTTCCTGAAGCAACTTCTCTATTTCATCCAGTTTTGGAGTGAGAATAACTTCGATCCTTCTGTTCTTAGCTTTTCCTTCTGCTGTTTCATTGCTCGCAACCGGCGCATACTCTCCTCTTCCGGCCGCTGTAAGGTTTTGCGGATCTATGCGTGGATTCTCCTTTAACAGGTGTACAATGGCAGTTGCCCTTTTAGTGGAAAGATCCCAGTTATCGGTGAGTTGTCCACTTCCGTTGTAAGGAACATTATCTGTATGCCCTTCTATCAGCACTGCTATATCGGGATTCTCTGCAAGAACAGAAGCCAGTTGCTGCACTGCCTTTTTTCCTTCAGGTCCCACAGCCCAACTTCCGGAACTGAAAAGGAGCTTATTTTCCATGGAAACATAAACTTTCCCTTCGCGTTGTTCAACAGTAAGACCTTTCCCTTCAAAATTTACAAGGGCCTTAGAAATGGCATTTTTGAGGGCATTCATTTTTGCGTCTTTCGCTGCGATCACACTCTCAAGCTCGTCTACCCTTTTAGAGCGGGCAGCAAGATCTTTCTGAAGTTTTTCAAGTCGTGCTCTTTCTTCGGAAAGGCTTTTTTCCTTTTTATCGAGTTCAGCAAGTAATTCCCTGTTCCTTTTTGAGTTTTCAGCTAAAGCCGAAGAGCTGTTCGCTTCAAGTGCATCGTATGACTTTTTAAGTTTTTCCAATGCTTCCTTAGTGGTGGCAAGCTCCCGTTGCAGGCGCTCCTTTTCGGCGGTCTCCTGCTCATAGCGGGCCCTTAATGTACTCAGTTCCTCCTCATTGATTCGGTTCTTTTCCTGCAACAGGGAATGATCAGCCGCTAACTGGCTGTTTTCCTCCTGAAGCCTGGCATGTCTGCCCTCCAGATCTTTATACACCTTTGAGGAAACACAAGAGGTCAGTAAAACAGAAGTACTGAAAAAGGTCAGAAAAATGGTTTTTTTCATAGTTTATTATTGGGTTTAAGTGATTTCAAGTAGCACAGGACAATGGTCACTGTGTTTAGCTTCTGGTAATATAACGGCGCGTTTGATCCTTTCTTGTAGGGGTTCACTCACCATATGATAATCGATCCTCCAGCCTTTATTGCGCTCTCTTGCTCCGGCGCGATAACTCCACCAGGAGTAGTGGTGTGGCTCTGAATTCAGATGACGGAAGGAGTCAATAAAACCGCTGTCTATGAATTTGCCTATCCACTCTCTTTCTACCGGAAGGAATCCCGAAGTGTTCTTGAGGCGCACCGGATCATGGATATCGATCTCCTCATGACAGATATTGTAATCACCGCAGATAACCAGGTGCGGAATATCCTGCTTCAGCTCATCAATATACTTCTGGAAATCGGCCATGTACTGCAGTTTATGGTCCAGCCTGTCAATATTGGTTCCCGAAGGTAGATAAAGGCTCATCACAGAAAAATCTTCAAAATCTGCCCGAATATTCCTTCCTTCAAAATCCATGTAATCTATTCCGGTTCCAAAAGTGACATTTTTGGGTTCGGTTTTACTGAGAATAGCAACGCCGCTATAACCCTTCTTTACCGCCGGAAACCAGGAATTGAATCTGTAACCCAGGTTTTCAAACGGCTCCTGATCGAACTGTTCGGGAGTGGCTTTAATTTCCTGAAGACAAACCACATCTGCATCGGTCTTTTCCAACCATTCCACAAATCCTTTTCTTATTGCTGCTCTTATTCCGTTGACGTTGTAAGAGATTATTTTCATTCTGAATACTTTTTTTGAGGTTGCTCAAAAATAGCATTTTCAGAATATCTTAGACATCACGGGGAATTTTATTTACGGGGAAACTTCCGAAGAAAAAGGCTTACCGAACAATGATGCGTTTTACCCGACCTTCGTCCATAGTTCCTACGCGCACCAGGTAAACGCCCCTTGCCACATAAGACATATTTAGGGAGTATTCATAGCCTTTAAAGCCTTTCTCAAGTTTGTTCTCCACCAGTTTTTGACCTAGCATATCGTGGACCGTGATCCAGACCGATGACTGATAGCTGGTAGTGAAATTCACATCGAAATTCTTTCCGTCTGTAGTGCTTACATTGAGATCTCCGTCTTTCAAGGCCGAATCTCCAATTGAGTTGACGATCTGAACAGTATAGTCCTGTGTAGTTCCAAACTCCATCACACTGCAGGGATCATTAAGCTCTCCATCATATTCCGGATTGGTATCACCTCCCCGCACCCTCATAAGGTGTTCTCCCAATGGCGCATCGGCCGGAATAGTGAATTCATAAGCGTAAACTCTTCTTGAAGTCGGAATAACCTGAGAATTGATCAACAACTCATCGGGCTCAAAATAGGCGTTATCGTTAAAGTCTATCCACAAAGAGAATCTACTGTTGTTGGAAGAGGCAAAATGGGTAGCGACTCCAACCACGAAGGTTCTTTTCGAACGATCCAGTTTTGTAGAAAGACCAATGAAATCATAGTACCCGTCAGTACAGTAAATATTCTCATTGACGATATCCTGCAGATAAAAATCGGTTATCCCATCCCCGAAGGAGCAGTCAGAACCGGTGGGAATACAATTGAGATTCGCAACTATCTTTTCTTTGGCGTCGTTACTTCGATCCACATCTCCGGCTAATAGGGTTTCCACCTTCAGGTTATACTTTCGTGGCTCAGATAGATCTACCGGTTGTGAAAACGTATAGGCAAATTCCTCATTTAAACTCACAGTTCCCGTAACCGTTTCGGTCACCGGAGGCCCGTTATCCAACTGGTAACTCACCGGAAAATTGCTTTGGGGTTCTCCTCCAAAATTTTCTATGGTCACCGTAACTTCTTCTACACCTAAATTTTCACCGGTATCAGGAGACTGGATCACTGTGATCCCAATATCTTTTGCTCTCAGATTCGTGATCTCTTCGGAAAAACTATCATTCTCCGGATTTTCATCGCCGGGCAAATTGGTTTGGGCAGTGATGGTATAAGTACGCCCTAATTCACCGAGATTTGCAGTGGCACTAAAGGTATATTCGGCCATTCCTGTGGAGGGAATAGTACCTTCAAAAATTTCTCTTACAGGTGCACCTCCATCGATACTGAATTCCACTGGAATGTTAGACTGCGGCAGCTTTCCGAAGTTACGGATCTTCACCGTGATCTCCTCCTGGTTACCCAGTGTGCTGGAAATAGGACTTACAATATCCACCACCCCAACATCATTGTTGAATTCCGGAGCAATTTTGAAAACTCCTACTTTATTCAAACGTGCTGCGCTTCCGAAGTATTCCCCAATGAACCAGAAGGTTTCTTCGTCAACGGGATCCACAGACATATGGGAGTAATCGCCATAGCGGTTGCTAGGATCAGGAAAATCACTCTCAACAATAGATTCCTCATTGAGTGTCATCATATTTAATGGATCATTGGCATACCTCCCGGTGTATCGAAGCGAAGGATAAACCGGATCTTCTTCATTGTCATTTAAAACTGTATACGCCAGGGAAATATTACCATTCTTATCCATTCCAATACTACCACACCAGCGGTCACTACCATCTGGAGCATAAGTACCTTCCTGATACACTGACCACGGTCCACCATCAGTATCCTGTCGAAGTTCATACCAGCGTATTCCCGCATGTTCCAGGACGGAAGGATCCACATCTACCACAAAATTGAAAACTACCGAGTTGTGATCCGGAAAACGGCGGTAACAGGTAGGATACATAACTGCACCCTGCAAGGCATCAACATCTGGAGCATCTCCCGGCTGGGAAAGGTTTCGGAAAGAACCCCCGTCAAAAGTACTGTGGAATGGTGTTACCCCTTCTGAAGGTCCCAGTTCCTGCGATTCCTCAATAGTGGAATTTGCAGGGTTATCCCAGTCGACATTGACAGTCCACATCTTGAGATGATCTTGATTGACCCCCATCCATGCGTCATCCTGAAAATAAATAATCGGAGCATTCCCTTTTGGAGGTGGTTCATCTCCAATGGCATTAAAACCCGCCGGACTGTAAAATGAATTAATATTGACTCCGGGCAATGGCAGCCCAATATGTCTTGCTTCCTCTCCTAGCAGCATCTTATCCCTCTCAAGTACATAGACAACTTCAGTAATTTCCGGGTCATCCTGATCCTGATTGGTGGTCACATAATAGCCATCACTCCACACAAAGAATTTTGGGTAATCGGGGAAAGATCCGGTGTCAAAACGGTATGTGTACCAGCCGTCATTTACCGGGTCCGGTCCTTTAGAAATTGCAACTAAAAGCCCGTTGGGACTATCGCTGAACTGGGTTATCAGGAATCTGTCAGCAAAAGAGTCATAAAGAACAATTGGGTCTCCCAGGTCCTGATCTTCAAATGTTCCCCCTATTGTTCGTAGATCGGCAGGTGGCAGAAGCCGTTCTCCTGTTTTATCATAAATAGCAAATCCGAAGTTCCAGGCATTTACATAATGATTGGGTCCAACTGCACCGGTAGGATCTGTTGGTGTGGAGCCGGAGGTGGCAGCATCAAAAGAAAATAGAGGGGCTTTTGAAGGAGTCTCTCCCTTTTTTTTCTGCCAGGCAGCATCCATCGCCTTGGGAAACCCTTTACCCGGAACAACTCTGTTGGCACTTCGCCGTTTGGGATTGTAGATTTTAAATTCCCCTCCGGGTGGCCGCAGCACTTTTCCTGAAACAGCTTCTGTATGTATAGATCTCGAAGAACCAATTAAAATAGGCTTCGCTCTTTCTAATTCCTGTGATATACCGGAAAAAAAAGATAATAAAACAAGAAGGAGAAGCAGCGTATTCTTCTGATACATGTAGGGCACCTTTATGAAATGGAAAATAAATTTACTCATTTAGCCCGGCCTGAAACCAAAAAAAAAGAGATATCCCGGGGAAATCTCTTTTTTTAACCTTTTTTAAACAGAATTGCCTTACTTATTCAGCCAATGTTTCAAATTTACTTCACCATCGATTACAGAAGCTAATTCTGATATGTGAACTCTCTTTTGCTCCATCGTATCCCTGTTTCGTAAGGTAACTGTACGATCTTCCAGAGAGTCGTGATCTACTGTGATACAGAAAGGGGTCCCTGCAGCATCCTGTCTGCGGTACCTTCTACCTATAGCATCTTTTTCGTCATACTGTATATTGAAATCCCATTTGAGGTCTTCAATGATCTCCTGAGCAAGCTCCGGAAGTCCGTCCTTCTTCACAAGTGGAAGAACCGCTGCTTTATAAGGAGCCAGGATAGCCGGTAATTTTAGAACCGTTCTTGTGCTACCGTCTTCCAATTCCTCTTCTTTCAGACTGGAGGAAAGTACAGCCAGGAACATCCGGTCCAGTCCAATCGAGGTTTCGATCACATAAGGAATATAATTCTCCTTTAGTTCAGGATCGTAAAAACGCAATTTTTTACCACTGTGTTCTTCATGTGCCTTAAGGTCAAAATCAGTACGGGAATGGATCCCCTCCAGTTCTTTGAACCCAAAAGGAAAGTTGAATTCGATATCCGCTGCTGCATTAGCGTAGTGAGCGAGTTTTTCATGGTCATGGAACCTGTAATTCTCTTCTCCCAATCCTAGCGATAAATGCCATTTTAGACGGATCTCCTTCCAGTGCTCATACCACTTCAATTCCTCACCGGGACGCACAAAGTACTGCATCTCCATTTGCTCAAATTCCCTCATTCTAAAAATGAACTGGCGGGCTACTATTTCATTTCGGAATGCTTTTCCTGTCTGGGCGATCCCAAAAGGTATCTTCATTCTTCCCGTTTTCTGAACATTCGCGAAGTTCACGAAGATCCCTTGTGCCGTTTCCGGACGCAGATAAAGATGAGAGGCAGTTTCGGAAGAGGCTCCCAGTTTGGTTCCAAACATTAGGTTGAACTGTCGCACTTCGGTCCAGTTCCTGGAACCGGTCTCAGGATCGGCAATTCCCAACTCCTCAATAAGTGCTTTTACATCTTTAAGATCTTCATTGGTAAGAGACTGTGCCAGTCTCTCCAGTATCTCTTTTCTTTCGGTATTATATCGAATTACGCGCTCATTGGTTGCAACGAACTGCTCCTCATCAAAGGAATCGCCAAAGCGTTTTTTCGCCTTGTCGATCTCTTTCTGAGCTTTTTGCAGGATCTTTTCAGCATAATCTTCCACAAGAACATCTGCCCTGTATCGCTTTTTTGAATCCTTATTGTCGATCAATGGATCATTAAAGGCATCTACGTGGCCTGAAGCTTTCCAGGTGGCCGGGTGCATCAGGATAGAAGCATCTATCCCAACGATCTCCTGATGCAACTGCACCATGCTTTTCCACCAGTAATCCCTAATATTCTTTTTTAGTTCCGCTCCATTCTGTCCATAATCATATACAGCACTAAGGCCATCATAGATCTCGCTGGAGGCGAAGATGTACCCATACTCCTTGGCATGGGATATAACATTTTTGAATTGATCTTCTTGTTTTGCCATAGGGCAAAAATAAAAAAACCGCCCTGAATCTAATCAAGACGGTTGTATTAATTACTAATAGTTTTATCTCAGGGAGAAAGAGGTTGCTCCAATCAGGTTAATGCCATTATAGACAAGCACTTTATAAGTACCTTCAACCAGTCTTTCTTCATTGGTATTGGCCAGGATGCACACGTCCAGCTCCTCATTTTCATAATACACTTTTGAGGTCGCGCTGTAGACCATTACACCACCTTCATGCTGCACTGCGATCTGGTCGCCCACCAATTCGTTATTGGGGTTGTACACCTGCACATAAAGCTCTTTTTCCCCTGCTTCTGCAAGAGAGTTTGGAGTTAGGGTAAAGCAAGTTCTAATCTTATCAACCCTTCTGGTACGGTCATTTTCTATGAGACGGCCGCTATTACGTTCGATAACCCCTTCTCCTCTAAGGTTACTTACCTTAAGTTGTGCGGCGCGATCGATCTTAGATGCCATTGTTTGAGTTTGCACTTTCAGGGAATCGGAGATTCTGGTGCGCTCCAGCAGCATATTGTTCGTGCTATCAATCTCGGTGATCAATCGCTGGTTTTGGCTGCTAAGACTGTCCACCACCTTAAAGAGTTGCTCTTTTTCGGCTTTCAAATTGTTGACCTCTCTTCTGTAGCGCGCTAAAAGAGCAAGATTGGCTTCCATATCCTGTACAGAATCCCTTAACATAACGATCCTGTTACGGGCAGCTGCAAGTTCAGTATCCATTCCTTCATTTTCGGCGATCGCCTCATCATATTTTACAATCAGATCATTCAGCTCTCCTTCAATAACAGCCTTCTCCTGCTCAAGTATCTGCTTATTCTCTTTTTCTTCGTTGTAGAATTTAATTGTGTATATTCCTAATGCAACTAAAGCCACTGCCAATACTCCGGTGAGTATTTTTAAAGCATTGTTACTTTTTTGCTCAGTCATGATCCTTTAATTTTTTGGGTTATACTGTAAATTTAGCGGTTTTAACGAAGTAATTACTAATTCCTTAACAAATGTTTCACGATTTATTGGATTTATTATATCCGCGTATCTGTAATTCCTGTGAAACACCTCTTTTGAAAAATGAAAAAGTACTTTGCACCCGTTGTTTACATGCTCTTCCCATAGCTTTTGCACATCTAGAAAAAGACAATGTTATTGAGCAAATTTTCTATGGAAGAATACCTGTTGAAAATGCCACTTCCCTGCTGCTTTTTGAGAAAAAAGGAATGGTCCAAAAACTCATTCATAATCTTAAGTACAGGGGGCATGAGGAAGTTGGAGAATTTTTAGGCGACTGGCTTGGTGCAGAATTAGAGAATCTCCCAACCTTCAGGGAGATCTCTGCAGTAGTGCCGGTTCCATTGCACAAGACTAAACTAAGGAAGCGAGGCTATAACCAGGTAGAGAAGTTTGGAAGAGCGCTCGCCGAAAAACTGAATGTGCCATATATCGATGACGTTCTCGTGAAACGCAGTGGTTCCGGAACTCAAACCTTAAAAAAGAGACTTGCCCGCTGGGGAACTTTAGATGAAACATTTGTATTGGAGCAGCCCGAAAAACTGGAAAATTCACATGTTCTTCTGGTAGATGACCTCGTTACCACCGGTGCCACTCTGGAAGCCTGTGCCCATCAATTATTACAATTGAAAGGCATGAAGATCAGCATTGCCACAATGGCCTACACTCACTAATACACTTCCTTAAAAAACAGAATAAAATCGTTTCTTTGTACTAAATATACAGTTGATGAAAAGTTTGCGTGCCTGCATTTTACTTTTACTTTTTTCAGTAGTATTCATCACCGGTTGTGCCAAGCGAGGAACACCCGATGGAGGCGCAATTGACACAGAACCGCCAAAATATGTCAAGGCGCGACCGGAAAACTTCACCACCAGTTTTGATGCCAAGGAGATCAGGATCTATTTTGATGAATATGTCAAGGTTAAAGATCCGCAGCGGCAGGTGATCATTTCCCCACCAATGGATCCACGGCCGGAGATAACACCTCTGGGAACTGCGAGTAAATCAATCCGGATCCGCATTAATGACACCCTGAATCCGAATACCACTTACACCATTAACTTCGGAAGAAGTATAGTCGACAATAATGAGGAAAATCCGCTCGATTTTTTCACCTACGCATTTTCAACCGGGCCTTATATTGATTCCTTGACCGTAGCCGGAAATGTGTCTGATGCACTTCTGAAAGTGCCGGATACCTTTGTTTCAGTCATGCTCTACGAGGTGGATTCCACCTACAATGATTCGGTTGTTTACAACGAACTGCCGCGTTATATCACCAATACACTTGACAGCGCTACCACCTTTCAGTTAAAAAATCTGAAAGAGGGTACGTATCAGCTGGTGGGATTAAAAGATGCCAATAACAATTACAAATTCGATCCGGGTACAGATAAGATCGCGTTTGCAGATGAGTATATTACCATCCCAACAGAGTCGGTCTTTGATCTCATTCTTTTCCGCGAAATTCTGGATGATAAATTTGTAAGGCCACAGCAAAAGGCAGATCAACATATCATGTTTGGATACGAAGGAAAAGTTCACCGGGATAGTATCCAGATAAATATGCTGACCACTGTCCCCGATGATTTTTCTTATAGGATCACCAAAGACGTTGAAAAAGACACTTTACACTATTGGTACAAACCGGCCATACCGTCAGATACCTTGCAATTTGTGGTACAAACTCCAAGGTTTTCTGATACCCTTCTCACCAGGATAAAGGAGATGAAAAAAGATTCCCTGACTTTTACCTTTAATCCTACCTCCAGTATTGGTTTTGACCAGGCCTTAAAAGTGATCCCAACCGTTCCACTGGATTCGGTTAACGAATCGCTCATCCGGATCACGAACAGAGACACCGTGGATGTTTCCTTTACCGGAAATTATGACCGATGGAAAAATGAATATGCGCTGACCTTTCAAAAAGAGGAAAGACAGGCTTACAATTTCACTGCTTTGCCCGGTGCCTTCATCGGATTCTACGGAAAGCAAAACGACACCATAAAAACAACATTCAGAACCCAGTCATATTCTGACCTTGGTAACCTCACCATCAATCTTCAGAATGTTCGGTCATACCCAATCATTGTTCAGCTCACTACCGAAAAAGGGGTTGTACAGGCCGAAAAATACAGCACCGAAAGTTCGGTCATCAACTTCCGAAGTGTAAAACCCGGGAATTATTTTCTGCGAGTTATTTATGACCGCAATGAAAATGGCCAGTGGGATTCCGGAAAGTATTTAAAAGGCAGGCAACCGGAACAGGTGGTGTATTATCCCGATCTTATGACGGTACGGGCCAACTGGGATGATGTGTATCCTTTTAATCTAGAGTAAACCGATCACGATCCTGTAAAAATCGGAGCTGCGAACGGGTTTCAGAAAGGTGAGCTTTCTCCAGCACGATCTCTTCTGAAAATTCATCTTCGGTGGAATGTGTGGATACTTTTTTTCCGAGGCTGTCATATACCGCTGAATGCCCAACGTAATCAAGGTTTTTCCCATCAGTCCCCACCCTGTTGAGTCCAATGCAATAACTCATGTTCTCAATAGCCCGTGCCCTTAAAAGGGTGTCCCAGGCAAGAATTCTGGCAGCCGGCCAGTTGGCCACATAAATTAGCAGGTCATAATCTTCGGTATTCCGTGACCACACCGGGAATCGCAGGTCATAACAAACGAGCGGACAGATCTTCCAGCCTTTATAGCCCACGACGAGTCTTTCCTCTCCGGAAGCATAGGTTTCATTCTCTTTTGCCAGCGTAAAAGTGTGTCGTTTGTCATATTTCTGAAAAGCTCCGTCAGGAAAGACAAAGTAAAGTCGATTGTAGTATTTTCCTTTATCAAGAATGATAAGGCTCCCGGTAACGGCAGCTTGCTTTTCGGAAGCCATTTTTTGCATCCACCGGAAACTGGGTCCGTTTGGAAGTTCAGCTAATTCCGAAGCATTCATGGAAAATCCGGTAGTGAACATTTCCGGAAGTACGATAAGGTCAACATCAGCTGAAAGAGCCTTTATTTTCTTCTCAAAAAGGGCTTTATTCGCTTCTATTTTTTCCCACTCCAGGTTGGCCTGAAGCAGCGCTACTTTTAATTTTTCTGCCATACGTAAATCTATTAAAAATCTTTTATCTCCTGCTAAATACGTGTTAAATGGTTGGTTTACTAGCGGAGTTTAAATAGCTTTAAAAAGAAAAATTTAAAGATATGAGCTTAAGTTCCTTTTTTGAAAAAGATTCATTTCCCTCTAATGCCTCTCGTGGATTAATCGCGGGTTTTGTGGGTGGATTAGTAGGAAGCGCAGTGAAATCAACCGTCGAACGCTTTTTGGAAGTTCGAAAGATAGATCAGAAATCTGCCCAGGTCAAAATGGTAAATCAACTTGCAAAAAAGGTAACCGGAACCCCTATCAAAGTCGCCAATGAAGGTCTTGCAGAACAACTCGTAAATATTCCATTGGGAGCTACTGTGGGTGCTGCTTATGGCTACGGAAAAAAGGACAGCCACGAGATAAATATCATTGACGGGATCATTCTGGGAGGAACCACATGGGCTTCTACACATGAAACCACACTTCCACTTTTAGGAGTCGAAAAAAGTCCTGAAAAGGTCCCTATCAAAACCCAGGCAAGTGAACTACTGGCGCATGTGATCTTTGGTGTGACCACAGAAATAGTACGCGGACTTGTCAATGATAGCCTACACCCCTCACACGAAGATTAATACTAAATTTTCTGAAGAATTTCGGCAGCCTTTTCCAGGGTCTCATCGGTTTTCGCAAAGCAAAATCTTAGCTGCCGGTGATCCAAATTCTCTTTATTGAAAGCTGAAACCGGAATGCTGGCTAACCCGTGTTCCTTTATTAACCTCTCCGCAAATTCCACATCAGATTCCGAAGAGATCTCCGAAAAATCCAACAACTGAAAATATGTTCCTTGGGAAGGACTAAAGTTGAATCTGCAACCTTCCAAAAGTGACAAAAATTTATCCCTTTTTTGCTGGTAAAACTTTCCGAGGTTGAGATAGTGGGCGGGTTGCTTCAGGTATTCTGCAAAGGCTCTTTGAGTGGGATGATGAACACAAAATACGTTCACTTCCATCACCTTTTGTATTTCGGCCATCAATTCTGAAGGGGCCACACAATATCCCATTTTCCAGCCTGTATTGTGAAAGGTCTTCCCAAAAGAAGCACAAACAACGGCTCTTTCAGCCAGCCCTGAAAAGGCAGATGCGCTGTAATGTTTAGCGTCATCAAAAACAATATGTTCGTAAACCTCATCACTCAGCAGGATCACATCAGTACCGTTTAAAACCTGCTCCAGTTTTTGCATATCTTCTTTACCGAAGACATTCCCGCTTGGGTTATGCGGGGTATTGATGATCAACATCCTGGTCTTTGAATTGATCTTTGCCGCCACTTCCTGCCAGTCTACCTTATATTCCTTTCCTTGCATCTGGATAAGAACAGGCTTGCCTCCACACAGTTCAATTGCCGGTTCATAGCTGTCATAAGCCGGTTTTAGAACGATCACCTCATCTCCGGGTTTTACAAAAGCGGTAATAGCGAGATATAAAGCCTGAGTGGCACCATCGGTCACCGTGACTTCAGTATTCTTGTCGTAAGATTTCCCGTGCAACTGTTCAATTTTCTCAACGATCTGTTCCCGTAAAGGGCTGATTCCCGGCAGAGGTGCATATTGGTTGTAGCCTTCATTCATAGCCTTTGTCACAAGGTCCTTGAGCTGTTGATCGGTCTCGAAATTAGGATAGCCCTGGGACATATTCAGGGCCTTATATTTATAGGCCATGGTAGACATCACGGTAAAAATACTGGTGTTATGCTTCGGAAGTTTAGATGAAAAATCAGGTTTCACGGACATTTCTGTTTTTTGAAAAGTTGCGAAAAAAAACCCGGACTGCAAAGTCCGGGTCTTATCAATTCTATCTATTAAAAATGTCTATTCTGTGCTGGCTCTCATGTACTCGCGGTTCATGCGGGCAATGTTTTCCAGAGAAATACCTTTTGGACATTCCACTTCACAGGCACCGGTGTTGGTACAGTTTCCAAAACCTTCTTTATCCATTTGCTCCACCATGGCAAGCACACGCCTGTTGGCTTCTACTTCTCCCTGCGGAAGAAGGCTCAACTGGCTTACTTTTGCCGAAGTGAACAACATGGCACTCGCATTCTTACATGCTGCCACACAGGCTCCGCAACCAATACAGGTAGCCGCATCAAAAGCCGTATCTGCATTGTCCTTTGGAACCAGGATAGCATTTGCATCCTGTGTATTTCCTGAAGTGTTTACAGAAACGTATCCACCCGCCTGCTGAATTCTTTCAAAGGCAGAACGATCAACGATCAAATCTTTGATCACTGGGAAAGCTTTAGCTCTAAATGGTTCAATGGTAATAGTATCACCGTCATTGAACATTCTCATGTGCAATTGACAGGTCGTAATTCCGCGGTCTGGGCCATGTGGCTCTCCATTGATCTGAAGGCTACATGTTCCGCAGATTCCTTCGCGGCAGTCATGATCAAAAACAACTGGCTCTTCTCCTTTGTCTATCAGGTCCTGGTTAAGAACGTCAAGCATTTCAAGAAAAGACATATCAGGCTCGACTCCTCCCAGCTGGTAGGTTTCGATTTTTCCTTTAGTGACGGCATCTTTTTGACGCCATATTTTAAGTGTAAGATTCATATTTTATAGTATTGAGTATTGAGTATGGAGTATTGAGAAAAATCTAACTTCTAAATACTAACTTCTCAATTCTATTTATAGCTTCTCGTTTTAACTTCTATATATTCGTAATCCAGGTTTTCCTTATGCAGAACTTCTTTTCCAGGGTCACCTGTGTATTCCCAGGCGGCTACGTACATGAAGTTCTCATCATCCCTAAGGGCTTCCCCTTCTTCGGTTTGATACTCTTCTCTAAAGTGACCTCCACAAGATTCCTCTCTATGCAGTGCATCTTTGGCAAAAAGCTCTCCCAGCTCAAGGAAATCGGCTACCCTACCTGCTTTTTCAAGCTCAGTGTTCATACCATTCATGTCCCCTGGTATACGAACGTCATTCCAGAATTCATCTCTTAGTTGTCTAATCTCTTCGATCGCTTCTTTAAGCCCTGTAGCATTTCTTGACATACCTACTTTGTCCCACATGATCTTTCCAAGACGTTTATGGAAGTGGTCAACTGATTTTGTACCATTGGTATTCTTCAGCTTTTCAAGTTGTCCACGGACTAATTTCTCAGCCTCATCAAATTCAGGACTATCAGTTGGAATGGCTCCAGTACGAATATCGGCAGCCAGATAATCACCCATGGTATAAGGCAATACGAAGTAACCATCTGCAAGACCCTGCATCAAAGCAGAAGCTCCAAGTCTGTTCGCTCCGTGGTCTGAGAAGTTGGCTTCTCCAGCCGCATACAATCCGGGGATAGTAGTTTGCAGGTTATAATCAACCCACAGACCACCCATGGTATAGTGTACCGCAGGATAGATCTTCATTGGAGTCTCATACGGGTTCTCATCCACGATCTTTTCATACATCTGGAAAAGGTTTCCGTATTTGGCCTCCACTACCTTTTGACCAAGTTTCTTGATCTGCTCATCGGTAGCATTTTCTATTTTTTGAGTGGAAACCGCTTCCCTTCCGTAGCGCATAAAAGCACTTCCGAAGTCAAGGAATACAGCCTCACCCGTCTTGTTCACTCCGTAACCTGCGTCACATCTTTCTTTAGCAGCCCTGGAAGCCACATCACGAGGCACCAGGTTACCAAAAGCAGGATACCTTCTTTCCAGGTAGTAATCCCTGTCTTCTTCAGCAAGTTGGGTAGGTTTTAATCTTCCCTCACGAATTGCCTTGGCATCTTCCAGTTTTTTCGGAACCCAGATTCGACCATCATTCCGAAGAGATTCAGACATCAGCGTCAGTTTAGACTGATGATCTCCTGAAACCGGAATACAGGTTGGGTGGATCTGCGTGAAACAAGGGTTAGCGAAAAATGCACCTTTTTTATGCACTTTCCAGGCTGCAGTAGCATTACTTCCCATCGCATTGGTAGAAAGATAGAACACGTTTCCGTATCCCCCTGAAGCGATAACAACTGCGTGGCCACTATGTCTTTCAATTTCGCCGGTCACAAGGTCCCTGGCAATGATCCCACGGGCTTTTCCGTCCACGATCACCACGTCAAGCATTTCATGACGGGTGTAAGATTTGATCTTTCCTCGGTTGATCTGGCGGTTCATTGCAGAATAAGCTCCTAACAGCAGCTGCTGCCCTGTTTGCCCTTTAGCATAAAATGTTCTGGATACCAGCACCCCTCCAAAGGAACGGTTATCAAGCTGACCTCCATAATCACGTGCAAAAGGAACTCCCTGTGCAACACACTGGTCAATAATATTTCCTGAAACCTCAGCAAGACGATATACATTCGCTTCACGTGCACGGTAGTCACCACCTTTTACGGTATCGTAGAAAAGTCGGTAATCTGAATCCCCGTCTCCCTGGTAATTCTTTGATGCGTTTATACCTCCCTGTGCAGCAATAGAGTGTGCACGACGAGGAGAATCCTGGTAACAGAAGGTCTTCACGTTATAGCCAAGCTCAGCAAGTGTGGCCGCAGCACTACCTCCGGCAAGACCTGTCCCAACTACTATAATATCAATATTACGTTTGTTGGCAGGGTTGACCAGGTTAATATGGTTCTTATGATTGGTCCACTTTTCTTCAAGCGGCCCTTTGGGTATTTTTGAATCTAAAACTGACATAATCCTTACCTATTAAAGTTGATTAAAATAATGAAAAAGGGCTATAAAGATGAAGCCTATCGGGATAATGATCGAAAAGGCAACGGTCGCACCTCTCATTCCTTTGTAGAACTTTTCATGCCATCCCACCGTTTGGAAGGAAGAAGAAAAGCCGTGCAATAAATGTAGGCTAAGGAAGATAAAGGAAATCACGTAAAGTCCTGTTCTAACAGGGTCAGCGAATTTCGCCACCAGTTCAGGATAGTATCTCATTGGATCTTCCGGATCAATTACAATGTACTTGTGATAGATCTCCGGAAACCAAAAATCATAAAAATGAAGCCCTAAAAAGGCCAGGACAACAAGTCCTGTCCAGATCATATTCCTGGACATCCAGGAAGAGTTGGCACTTCCGTGAAATTTGACATAACCTACCGGTCTGGCGCTGCGGTTATTCATTTCAAGCACGATGCCCATTACAAAATGTACTATCACTCCCAGTATCAATACCGGCTGCAACAGAAACTGAACAAAGAAGTTTGTTCCCATAAAGTGGGAAATTCCGTTGAACGTTTCGGCACCAAAAACTGAAGTGAAGTTGATTAAGAAATGTTGTAGTAGAAAAAAGACCAAAAACAGTCCTGATAAGGCCATAACAAGCTTTCTTGCTATGGAAGATTTGAGGAATCCACCCATTGGTTAAAATATTTTAATGAAGAATTGTCACAAAAATACGCCCTTTCAATTCACTGACAAACAATAATAGTTTATTATACGCTTATTTAGAATGGATATAAAGAATTAGCGAAAACGATGGAAACCTCTGCCTCCAAAGGATTTATATTTAAAAATGTGAACATAAAATGCCATTTTTGGGAGTAGTGCCAGCCGGAGTTTTACTATCACTCTTTAAGCTTACACACGCCTTCCAAAAATGGCATTTTTCAGATTATTTTATAATCAGGTCTTGAGAACCTGTAGCAGAATTTAATTTGATTTCCACTTTGTACTCCCCTTTAGGGATATAAACTTTTCCGGAAGCAGGTTTCTCTTTTGCCTGTTTCTCTTCCGGAAGCTTTTTAGCTGCAGCTTCAGAAATAGTCAGGTCATACTCTACAGTATTGAATCCTTTTTCAACTTCTGCTTCAAATTCCCGAAGCACCAGCCCTTCTTTAGTTTTTACAGTCACTTTAGCTTTTCCTGCAGCGGCACTGTAAAACACGAATTCTGTTTTTGGCATGTATGGATCCATCCATTTGCTGTAGCTGTTGCCCCAACGTGGTGAGAACCGTACTTCAGCAATTGGAGCTACCCATATTTTCTTATCCAGGTCTTCAGGTTTCATGTCTGAGATCGGGCTAATATCAGCACGATAAATAGAACGACCATGCGTCCCGACCACCAGCTGTTTTTCCCTTTTTTGGATCCTCAGATCATGAACCGGAACCTCAGGTAATCCGGTACTGAAGGCTGCCCAGGAATTTCCACGGTCCATAGAGACGTACAAACCATTATCGGTTCCCAGGTACAATACTTGCTCATTATTAGGATCTTCTCTTATCACGTTCACAGGAGATAATGGAAGATTCCCTGAGATATCTTTCCAGGTCTTTCCTTTATCTTCAGAAACATACACATAAGGTTTGAAATCATCCCATCGGTAACCATTAAGGGTCAAATACACCCTGTCTTTTTCAAATTCAGAGGCAATCACCCTGGAAACCCAAAGGTCCTTAGGAAGGGAGTCGCTGATCTTCGTCCAGCTGCCCCCGCCATCAGTAGTAACATGAACCAAACCATCGTCGCTCCCGGCGTATATCAATCCAAACTGGAACGGAGATTCACTAATGCTAGTGAGCGTTCCGTAGGGAACATTACCCGGTTTTCCGCCTTCAGTAAGATCATCAGAAATGGCAGTCCAGGTATTCCCCTGGTCCATACTCCGCATGAGTTTATTGCCTCCCAGGTACAGAATATCCTGGTTGTGCGGAGAAAGTAAAATAGGTGTTTGCCAGTTGAAACGATAAGGTCTTTCGCCCAATTCGTGCTTCGGCTGAATATAAGTACGCTCGCCCGTCTCCCTGTTGATCCTGAAATAAGTTCCAAACTGGAAGCCTGTGTAAACTATGTCTGAATTTCTGTTGTCGATCTCTACCTGCATTCCGTCGCCACCCATTAATCGTTTAAAAGGATAATCTCCATTGGCCTGCCAGGAAGCGTTTTCTTCATTGAGATGTGGCCCTACCCACACTCCGTTATCCTGTAACCCACCATACACATTGTATGGTTTTTCATTGTCAACATTGACTGAGTAGAATTGTCCCACAGCCGGATTGTTGTTAAGGATCCAGTTCTCCCCGTCATCATAAGAGATATTCACTCCGCCGTCATTTCCATCAATGAGGTGACCAGGCATATTAGGATCGATCCATAAAGCATGATGATCTGCATGTACATTTTCAGCATCTATGGAAACAAAAGTCTTTCCGCCATCTTTAGATTTCAAAATAGGCACCCCATAAATATAAATGGCCTTATCGTCGTTCGGGTCCACGTGGATCATTCCGAAGTAATATCCATAGCTGTAATACACATCATCCAGGTAATCGTCGTGAGTTTTCTTCCAGGTCTTTCCGCCATCGGTACTTTTATAAACCTGAGCTCCTATCACCGGAGTATCGAAAAGGTCTTCATTGGCGTTCCCAAGATAAAGGGCCAGGTCTGCCGGTTTTATTTCGTCGTCCTTCACCATTTCCCTGACCTTCTTTGCTGAATATTTTTCCGGAAAATCATTGTCTTTCAGAAATTTCCCAAGCTCTTCTTCGGAAAGTTTCAAAAATGCAGCTTTTGACATGTCCTGAAAATCCTCTTTTTGGAGCCCTTCCTTTTTCTCCTCTTTTTCTTTTTCCCGATGCGCCTGATTATCAAGAACAGCGTAAATAGTTTCAGCATTAAAAGCAGAAAGGCCTATCCGTCCTACTCCCTCGCCGGTTGGAAATCCGGAAGCCGGAGTAGAAACCTTTTCCCAGCTTTTACCGGCGTCTGTACTTTTATAGATCCCGCTACTTTCTCCGGAACCTTTAAAATCCCATGCTTTTCGCTCCCGCTCCCAGGCAGCAGCATACATGGTATTAAAATCATTAGGCGCCACTGAAATATCTATGATTCCTGTTTGTGGATCAATGAACAAGGTTTTCTCCCAGGTCTTTCCGCCGTCTGTTGTTCTGAAGACCCCACGTTCTTCATTTTCGGAATAAAGATGACCCAAAACACCTACCACGACTTCATCAGGATTATTTGGGTTTATAAGTATCCTGCTGATGTGATGTGAATCTGGCAATCCCATGAACTGCCATGACTCTCCTTTATCATCAGATCTTAAAAGGCCTATCCCCGCATAGCTGGACCTGGAAGCATTCACTTCCCCGGTTCCGGCCCAAATTGTTCCGTTCTTCCAGTCTACCGCAATATCACCAAGATTAAGAGTCGGTGCATTGTCCATTACCGGAGTAAAGGTGGTTCCGTTATTATTGGTGTACCAGAGTCCGCCGGTAGCGTAAGCCACATAAAATTCTGTAGAATTCTCCGGATTTACCGCAAAATCAACCACACGTCCACTCATAATGGTGGGTCCAATGTTCTGGAGAGGAAGATTTTTTACGTCGGAAGTTTTCTTAAGTTGATCTTTCTGTTCGACTGCTTTTTTTACGGCTTCGCCAGAAGTTGCAGGTTGCTGCGGGAAGGAGATCTGAATTCCCAGTAGCAGAAATAGAAATGAGAGTAGTGTTTTTTTCATTTTGTTGGATATATGTGCCTGAAATTAGGAAAAAGCATCAGTTTGACAAAGTTTTTTCCCGCAATACAGCCTATTGCTTTTAAATCTTTTAATTTTGGGGAAATCGAAAAATCAGACCGATGAAATACAATCCGATCGACCGCAATTTATTTATAAAAAACCGCCGGAATTTTACGGCTCACATGAAGCCGAATAGCCTGGCAGTCTTTAATTCCAATGACATTTATCCTATTGGTGCAGACAGCACCATGCCTTTTCAACAGGCAAGAGATCTATTCTACCTGAGTGGAGTGGACCAGGACAAGAGCATACTTGTTTTGTTTCCTGATGCCCCTTCGGAAGAGCACCGGGAAATGCTGTTTCTAACAGAGACCAATGAGCATATAGCCGTATGGGAAGGTGAGAAATTAACCAAAGAGAAAGCCTTCGAAGTCTCAGGTATCAAAAATGTGTTTTGGCTTAAAGATTTTGAAAAGGTCTTTTTTGAGGTAATGACCCAGTGCGATACCGTTTATTTGAACACAAACGAACATTACCGCGCCAATGTAGAGACCGAAACCCGAGAAGCCCGCTTCATCAAGTGGTGTAAAAAGAACTTCCCGGCGCACCAGGTGGCCAAAAGCAACCCAATTCTTCAGAGGTTGCGTTCAGTCAAAGATCCTATTGAACTGGATCTTATGCAAACAGCCTGTGATATTACTGAAAAAGCCTTCCGCAGAGTTTTAAAATTCGTAAAACCGGGAGTTTGGGAATACGAGATAGAAGCTGAATACTGGCACGAAATGATCAGAAACCGTTCCAAAGGTTTTGCCTATACACCGATCATTGCCAGTGGAAACAATGCCAATGTATTGCATTACATTGAAAACAATCAGCAGTGTAAGGAAGGTGAACTGGTGCTTTTGGATACCGGGGCTGAATATGCAAATTACGCCAGTGACCTTTCGAGAACCATCCCTGTTTCAGGAAAATATACCAAACGTCAAAAGGAAGTTTACAACGCAGTGAACCGGGTGAAGAACGACGCGACAAAAATGCTTGTTCCTGGAACCATGTGGAAAGAATACCACAAGGAGGTAGGTAAATTAATGACCTCCGAATTATTGGGACTCGGTCTTCTTGATAAAGCAGATGTACAGAACGAGAATCCGGACTGGCCGGCTTACAAGAAATATTTCATGCATGGTACTTCTCACAATATTGGTCTCGATACGCATGACTACGGACTTCTTTATGAGCCTATGAAAGCGAATATGGTCTTTACCGTAGAGCCGGGTATTTACATTCCTGATGAAGGTTTCGGAATTCGCCTCGAAGATGATGTGGTAATTCAGGAAAAGGGAGAGCCTTTCAACCTGATGCGCAACATCCCTATTGAAGCAGATGAAATTGAAGACATCATGAACTCGTAAAAAGGAGTTCCTTTTTTACCCTTTTTGAAGCCGCAGTTCATGATCTCTTATGATCCTGAATTAGCGGCTTCTTTGTATTAATCTAACCTATGGAAATAACTTTTAAGGACACTAAAATTTATTACACCAGCCATGGAAGTGGACAACCCCTGGTGCTGTTGCACGGTTTCCTGGAATCTCACTTAATCTGGAAAGATTTTATTCCTGATTTCTCTAAATATGGGCAAGTAATCACCATTGACCTGCCGGGGCATGGCAATTCGGGATGTATAGGCGAGGTACATTCCATGGAACTTATGGCAGAAGCTGTTCATGACGTACTTGAGGAATTGCAGATCCAAAAAAGCAATTTTATCGGACATTCCATGGGAGGTTATGTTACTCTGGCCTTCGCCGAAAAATATCCGGAAATGGTCCAGGATCTAATGCTTCTGAATTCTACTCCCGCAGCAGATTCCGAAGAAAAAAAAATCAATCGTGACCGCTCTGTAGAAGTTGTTCAGAAAAATAAGAAAGCTTATATCAGCATGGCTATTTCAAATCTTTTGCCACCCGAGAACGATAAAAAATTTTCAGAAGAGGTGCAGGAATTAAAAGACCGGGCCTATAGATCTGCCACAAAGGGAATTACGGCAGCATTAAAGGGAATGAAAGAACGAAAGGACCGGACAAATGTCCTGAAGAACTTCAAACGGCATAAAGTTATAGTTGCCGGAAAAAGGGATCCCATCATGGATTGGGAAAAAATTAAAGCCCTCGCAGCGCAGTGTGGCTGCGACTTTTTCAGCTTTTCAGGGGGGCATTTATCCTACATAGAAAATAAAAATGAATTTTTTAAGTTATGTATTTCATCGATTAAATAGTGTTTTTTGTCGATAATATAACAAAATTTTATACTTTTAAACACCTAACCCTACAAAATCAATGAGATATGGAAAAGAAACCCTCCAGCTTTCTGTTCTCTGTTGGTAGATTGATCTGCTACTTTTTTGGTCATCACCTGCAGGTGACGCACAAAATTACAGACCACATTTTTGAATATCGCTGCACGCGCTGCGCTCTGGAAATGACCGACACAACGCAAGGAACGCTTGCGAGGCTCACTCCCAGGTTCAAAGAGACCAATGAACTGGTCGCTAAGATCTACCGAAGAAAATGTTCCAGAAAAGTGCTTTCTAAGGCTTCTTAATCTTCTTTCCCCATCGCATTCCAGCCGCGGGCTATCAATTCGATCTTCTGATTGGCCCTGGTGATCAAATGCATCCTTTCGTTTTCTTCAGTCATATGCCCAATAATAGTGAAATTAGGGTTGCCTTTTATTTTATCAAAATCTGACTGAGCTACTGTAAACAGCAGTTCGTAATCTTCTCCACCATTCAGTGCAATTGTGGTACTGTCAAGTTGAAACTCTTCACATACCGATATAACGGCAGGATCTAACGGAATTTTTTCCTCGTAGAGATTTACCCCTGTTTTTGAATTTTTGCACAAGTGGATTGTTTCCGAAGAAAGGCCGTCACTTATATCGATCATGGATGTTGGCTTAAGGTCCAGAGCTTTAAAAAGTCCGGGGATATCTCTTCGGGCTTCGGGTTTAAGTTGCCGTTCTACCAGGTAGGTATAAGGTTCCAGGTCTGGCTGGGACTGAGGATTTACTTTAAAGACCTGTTTTTCACGTTCCAAAACCTGCAGCCCCATGTAAGCTGCTCCAAGGTCGCCGGTCACCACCAGCAGATCATTGACCTTCGCGCCACTTCTGTATACAATATCCTCTTTTTTGGCACTTCCCAAAGCAGTGATGCTGATGATCAATCCGGAAGTAGAAGAGGAGGTATCACCTCCAACTACGTCAACATTGTAGATCTTTGCCGCAAGAGCAATTCCTGAATACAATTCTTCAAGCGCTTCTACCGGAAAACGGTTAGAAACTGCGAACGATACCGTTATTTGCTCCGGAGTGGCATTCATCGCATACACATCTGACAAATTGACCATTACTGCCTTGTAACCCAAATGTTTCAGCGGCATATAAGAAAGGTCAAAATGTACACCTTCCACGAGTAGGTCTGTAGTTACAACAGTTTGTAGGTCTTTATGATCTATTACTGCAGCATCATCGCCTATTCCTTTCACTGTAGATTCCCTGTTTATCGGGAAACCCGATGTAAGGTGGTCTATGAGTCCAAACTCTCCATATTCAGATAAACTGGTTCTGCTTTCTTCACTATTCTGAAACATATTCTGCTGTGTTTAATGAGTGCAAAATTAAAGCTTATAAAATCAAATCAAGAGAGTTCTTCCAAAAATCAGGAAGTTTGGTCTGCCTTTTGCTCAAACTTATGCGAAGAAAAACAAATGTATTTGACAATCAATTTTTTAGCCTGCAAACGACCTTTTTAGAAATGGCCTTAATTAATAGCAACTGCTGATACTTGCATACCATTTTCTAATGCGTTTTAGCATGGTTAAACATATTGTTTGTATTATATTTGCACGTAATTTAGAATTAATCTTTATAAGAATATGATAAAGGTAAGCGAGAGTGCCAAAAAACGTATCTCAGACCTCATGAAAGACGATGGTTACGACGCTTTGCGCGACTTTGTGAGAGTAGGTGTAAAAAGCGGAGGATGCTCCGGACTTTCCTATGAACTGAAGTTCGATAATTCCCAGAGCGAAGGCGATAAATTGATTGAAGACAATGGCATCAGGATCATTGTTGACAAAAAGAGCGTCCTGTATCTGGCCGGCACTATTTTAGAATACTCGGGTGGATTGAACGGAAAAGGTTTTGTGTTCAACAACCCCAACGCTCAGCGCACCTGTGGTTGTGGAGAAAGTTTTTCCCTGTAACACTTCGGAAGGAGCATTTTTTAAATGTTTCCATCTAAAAATGGAGTTTTAGGTTCTCCAAAACTTTGATTAAAGAGCAGACGGTAGAGGCCTGAAGCTTGAACCTTAAATTTTGAATTGACAAAACATGGCATATACTGAAGACGATTTAAAAAAGGAACTCGACAATAAGGAGTATAAGTATGGATTTTATACCGATATAGAATCTGACACCTTTCCTGTTGGGCTTAATGAAGATATAGTTCGGGCTATTTCTCTGAAGAAGAATGAGCCGGAATGGATGACTAACTGGCGCCTGGAGGCTTTTAAAGCCTGGAAGGAAATGATTGAGCCGGAGTGGGCCAATGTGCATTACGAAAAACCCAATTTTCAGAACATTTCTTATTACTCGGCTCCCAACAAAAAGCCGAAGTATGATAGTCTGGATGAAGTAGATCCTGAATTGCTGGATACTTTTAAGAGACTTGGTATTTCACTGGACGAGCAAAAGAAACTGGCAGGAGTTGCAGTTGACGTGGTAATGGATTCAGTATCTGTAACCACCACGTTCAAAAAGACACTTGCTGAAAAAGGTATTATTTTCTGTTCTATTTCTGAAGCTATTCAGGAACACCCGGAACTGGTGAAAAAATATATTGGTACGGTTGTACCTCAAAAAGATAATTTTTACGCGGCATTAAATTCCGCAGTATTTAGCGACGGTTCGTTCTGCTATATTCCGAAAGGGGTAAGATGTCCCATGGAACTTTCTACTTATTTCCGAATTAATCAGGCGGGAACTGGACAGTTTGAGAGAACTCTTGTAATTGCCGATGAAGGCAGTTATGTAAGTTATCTCGAAGGTTGTACCGCTCCATCACGTGATGAGAACCAGTTGCACGCAGCAGTGGTGGAACTCATCGCACTTGATAATGCTGAAATTAAATACTCCACTGTACAGAACTGGTTCCCCGGGGACAAGGAAGGTAAAGGAGGAGTTTACAACTTCGTAACAAAACGCGGAATTTGTGAAAAGAATTCCAAGATCAGCTGGACCCAGGTAGAAACCGGATCTGCAGTGACCTGGAAATATCCGTCTTGCATATTGAAAGGGGACAACTCTGTAGGGGAATTTTATTCCATTGCCTTGACCAACAATTATCAGCAGGCAGATACAGGAACCAAAATGATCCACATTGGAAAGAACACCAAGAGTACGATCATTTCAAAGGGTATTTCTGCGGGGCATTCTCAAAACAGCTACCGCGGACTTGTACAGATCAACAGCCGGGCTGACAATGCCAGGAACTTTTCTCAATGTGATTCCCTGTTGATGGGAAATAAATGTGGAGCACATACCTTCCCGTACATTGAAGCAAAGAACAAAACTGCAAAGGTAGAGCACGAGGCGACTACCAGTAAGATCGGGGAAGACCAGATCTTTTACTGCAATCAGCGCGGGATCGATACTGAAAAGGCCATCGCTTTGATCGTTAATGGATTTAGTAAAGAAGTGCTGAATAAACTGCCGATGGAATTCGCGGTGGAGGCACAAAAACTATTAGAAATCTCCCTTGAGGGATCTGTAGGATAAACACGAGATGGGAAAAAAACTATTAGCAGTATTACTTATCGTTTTCACATTTGCCGCCTGCGGGGATGACAGCAAGGAAGAAGAAGTCACGCCGGCAGTCAATGAAGTAGCTCAGGACAGCCTGAAGACAATTGAAGGCGAATTTATTTACCTGGCCGATGCGGCTGTTTTGAAAGGAAAAGATTTCATCTACGGAGTTGAATTGGATTCAGTATCCATGGAACTGGTAGAAAAAGTAGAACCTTTAAAAAGAGATGAATTTGATATGATCCCGGTAGTAGTTAGAGCGAAAATAATTCAGAATCCCGGACCGGAAGGTTGGGATGAACTGGCTCAAATTAGAGAGATCATCAGAATACCGAAGAAAAATGTGGACAGCGCTAAAGTACCTGCCCAAAATAATAATGAAGAGCTAGATTAATAATCTGCACATATACAACACGTTATGCTTAAAATAAAGAATTTACACGCCAAAGTAGAAGGCCTGAAAATATTGAAAGGGATAGACCTGGAGATCAACGCAGGAGAAGTTCATGCTATTATGGGCCCTAACGGATCCGGAAAAAGTACTCTTTCCTCAGTAATTGCGGGAAAAGAAGAATATGAAGTCACCCGTGGGGAGATCATCATGGAAGGCGAAGATCTTACCCAGTTTGATCCTGAAGAAAGAGCTCACAAAGGAGTTTTCCTTTCTTTTCAGTATCCTGTGGAAATTCCGGGAGTGACCGTTACCAACTTCATGAGAACGGTTATCAATGCCAATAGAAAAGCAAAAGGCCTGGAAGATATGCCGGCCAATGAAATGCTGAAGAAGATCAGGGAGAAATCTGAACTTTTGGAAATAGATCGTAAATTCCTTTCGAGGTCTTTGAACGAAGGCTTTTCCGGAGGAGAGAAAAAGAGAAATGAGATCTTTCAAATGGCAATGCTGGAACCGAAACTGGCTATTTTGGATGAGACCGATTCAGGTCTGGATATCGATGCCCTTCGAATTGTTGCCAACGGGGTGAACAAACTGAAGCGACCCGACAATGCTACTTTGGTCATTACCCACTACCAAAGACTACTGGATTATATTATCCCTGACTATGTTCACGTAATGCTGGACGGAAAGATCGTGAAGTCCGGAACCAAAGAACTTGCTTACGAGCTTGAAGAAAAAGGTTACGACTGGATCAAGGAAGAAGTAGGCGCATAATTTCTTCGGAAAATATGCCCGTAATTTTCCCTTTTTGGGAGGACAATATTGAATAACATGGAATTAAAAGATAAATTACTATCCTCTTTTCTGGCTTTTGAAGAGAACGTGAATATGCATTCAGACATTCACGAGATCCGAAGCCGTGCGATAAAGGATTTTGAAGCGAATGGTTTTCCAACCCGTAAGCAGGAAGCCTGGAAATACACTTCGCTCAATAAGATCCTGAAGTACGATTATACCGTATTTCCGAAGAAAGAGGACACTATAGACTACAGGGACGTAGAAAAATATTTCATCGACGAGATCGACACTTACAAGATCGTTTTCATCGACGGGATCTATTCTTCGCATCTTTCAGCCACTACGCATGACAAGATCGATGCCTGCCTGATGTCTTCGGCAATGAACAGTTCAAAGTACAAGCCGGTACTGGATAACTACTTTAACAAAATAGCGCCACAGGAAAGTCTTACTTCCCTGAATACCGCTTTTTCAAGAGAGGGTGCGTACATTCACATTCCGAAGAATACTATGGCAGACAAGCCTATTCAGATCCTGAATTTTTCTACCGGAAATGAATCGGCACTGATGGTGCAGCCCCGCAACCTGATCGTGGTGGAAGAAAACTCACACGTTCAGATCATTGAAAGACATCAAAGCCTGACAGATCACCCGGTATTGACCAATTCGGTAACCGAGATCTATGCCGATAAACGTGCTATTGTTGATTACTATAAGATCCAGAACGATAACCGAACTGCTTCCCTGATCGATAATACCTTTATTGAACAGCATCAGGAAAGTTTTTGCTCTGTGCATACGTTTTCTTTCGGCGGAAATATCACCAGGAATAACCTGAACTTCTACCAAAAAGGAGAAAGAATTGACTCTACCTTGAAGGGAGTAACAGTGATCGAAGGGAAACAGCATGTTGACCACAATACTCTGGTGCACCATAAAGAACCAAATTGCGAGAGCCACCAGGATTATAAAGGAGTTTTCTGTGAAAGCGCTACCGGCGTTTTCAACGGAAAGATCATCGTGGATCAAAAAGCGCAAAAAACGAATGCTTTTCAGGCGAACAATAACATTCTACTGGACGACAAAGCCACGATCAACTCAAAACCTCAGCTGGAGATCTTTGCAGATGACGTGAAATGTAGCCATGGATGTACTATTGGGCAGTTGGATGATGAAGCTTTGTTCTACCTGCGTTCGCGCGGAATTCCGATGAAAGAGGCCAGGGCTTTGCTGATGTATGCCTTCGCCAACAACGTGCTTGAGAGTGTGAAAATTCCGGAGCTAAAGAAAAGGATCAATAAAATAATAGCTGAGAAGCTGGGAGTAAATGTAGGTTACAACCTGTAATCCTCAACCAAAAAGTTTTAGATGAAAGTTGCTGCTGAAAAAGTGAATTTTGATGTTGAATCCATTCGAAAGGATTTTCCTATTCTCTCGAGAACAGTCAATGGAAAACCATTGGTCTACTTCGACAATGCCGCAACTTCTCAGACTCCGCAGCAGGTGATCGATGCTATAACCGATTACTACACACGGTACAATGCGAATATTCATCGCGGAGTTCACACCCTATCTCAAGAAGCCACAGATGCATATGAGCAGGCGCGGATTAAGATCCAGAAGCATTTTAATGCAGCTAAGGCTCACGAAATAATTTTTACCGCAGGAACCACGCACGCAATCAACCTGGTTGCCAATGGTTTTGCTTCCCTTCTGAAAAAAGGTGATGAGATCATTGTTTCTGCACTTGAGCACCACTCCAACATTGTGCCGTGGCAAATGCTCTGCGAGCGCACGGGAGCTGTGTTGAAGGTGATTCCCATGAATGAGGATGGTTCTCTAAAAATGGCAGATTATGAAGCCTTTCTTTCTAAAAAGACCAAACTGGTCTTTGTGAACCACGTCTCCAATGCATTGGGTACTGTAAATCCTATAAAGGAGATCATTGAAAAAGCCCATTCCGTTGATGCGGCCGTTTTGATAGACGGAGCACAGGCCGCTCCACATATCAAAGCAGATGTGCAGGAGCTGGATGCCGACTTCTATGTAGTTTCAGCTCATAAAATGTGTGGACCTACCGGAGTTGGAATGCTCTACGGAAAAGAAAAATGGCTAAAAGAGCTTCCTCCATACCAGGGAGGAGGGGAAATGATCGCCACCGTAACTTTTGAAAAGACCACCTATGCCGATCTGCCCCATAAATTTGAGGCAGGAACACCAAACATTTGTGGCGGAATAGCTTTTGGCGCTGCGTTGGATTATATGAATTCCATAGGCTTTGACAATATAGCTGCCTATGAGCAGGAGCTGTTGGAGTACGCCACTGAGAAACTCCTGGAGATAGAAGACCTAAAGATCTACGGACTTTCAAAAGAAAAAACAGCGGTTATATCTTTTAACATAGGAGAAATTCATCCCTATGATATTGGAACGATAATCGATAAATTGGGGATCGCGGTACGCACCGGGCACCATTGTGCACAGCCGGTAATGGACTTTTATAAGATCCCCGGTACGGTTCGCGCATCTTTTGCCTTTTACAATACTAAAGAGGAAATAGATATTTTTGTTGAAGCCGTGAAAAGGGCAAAAAACATGTTGTCTTAAAAACGCATTTTTGGAGACTCTTGTTTCCGATGATTAAAATCAAAAACTGTGAGTACAATAAAAGAAATACAGAACGAGATCGTAGACGAATTCGAAATGTTCGACGACTGGATGCAGCGTTACGAACATATGATCGAGCTCGGTAAATCTCTTCCACTGATAGAGGAAAAATATAAGACTGAAGATAACCTGATCAAAGGATGTCAAAGCAAGGTGTGGGTTCATGCGGAAATGGAAGACGAAAAACTCATTTTTACAGCCGATAGCGATGCGATCATCACAAAAGGGATTATTGCTATCCTTATCAGGGCTTTTTCAAATCAGCATCCAAAGGATATTATTGATGCTGACACCCAATTCATTGATGAAATAGGACTTAAGGAGCACCTTTCTCCTACCCGTGCAAATGGTTTGGTAAGTATGATCAAGCAGTTGAAAATGTATGCAGTAGCATATCAAACACAGTTAAATTAAAATGGAACACGCAAAAAATTCAGAGGTTTTAGGTGAAAAGATCGTAACGGTCCTCAAGACTATTTATGATCCTGAGATCCCTGTTGATATATACGAATTGGGACTTATCTACGATGTCATGGTAAGCACAGACAATGAGATCAAGGTGCTAATGACCCTCACCACTCCTAACTGTCCCGTGGCAGAATCCCTGCCTATGGAAGTGGAGGAAAAGATAAAATCTATGGACGAGGTAACAGACTGTGAAGTGGAGATCACATTTGACCCGCCTTGGAGTCAGGACCTTATGAGTGAGGAAGCCAAACTCGAACTTGGAATGCTATAAAGAATTGGTATGTCTGAGATCGTAAACAGAGTAGCAAACAGCAAACTGGTAACTATAGATCTGGAGGATTTCTATCCTGCCGGACAAAGAGTTCTTTTTGATATTAAAGACTGGTTATTGGAAGGTTTCGTGCTGCGCGAAAGAGATTTCAGGGCAAAAGCCAAAGAACATGACTGGTCACAGTACCAGGACACTTTTGTGGCTCTCACCTGTTCTACAGATGCAATTATTCCGGGTTGGGCTTACATGCTTTTGAGCACTTATCTTTCTCCCTATGCCCAAAAAATAGTGGTGGGAGATCTTCAACTTTTGGAAACAGTGATTTTTTCCGAAATCATTGAAAAGATGGATCTCAGCGGGTATAGAGACATGCCGGTTATTATCAAAGGCTGTTCAAGAAAACCTGTTCCCGAAAATGCGTATATTCAACTCATTACCAAACTTCAGCCGGTAGCGAAGAGTATCATGTATGGTGAAGCTTGCTCTTCTGTACCTTTATTTAAAAAATAGAGTATGAAGAAATATTTACTATCCCTGTTTTCAGTAGTTTTTTTTGTTGCAAATCTTTCCGCACAGGAAGAAGAAGAAAAAGATCCGGAAGGGTGGAACTCCCAAGGAAAATTCCAGCTTCTTTTTAATCAATCTGCATTCAATGAAGAGTGGAGAGGCGGAGGTACTTCCAGCATTGCAGGAAATCTTTCTTTAGATTACCAGCTAAACTACAGAAAAGGTAGTTTTTCATGGGATAATAAATTGCTGGCGAACTATGGACTTACCAAACAGAACGGCGATGAGTTCACGAGAAAGACCAGTGACCGCCTTGAACTTAATTCCATTGCCGGGAAAGAACTAAATGATTCGAACTGGTATTATTCGTTCTTCACCAATTTCAGAACACAGCTCACGAAGGGTTACGTGTATTCGGAAAACAAAGAAACGGGAGAAACTTTACGAACCGAAACCACTCATTTTCTTTCTCCTGCCTTTTTGCAGTTTGGTCCCGGAATGATGTGGAAAAAGAATGAAAATCTTATTATTAATATTGCACCTGCAACAGCACGTTTCATTCTTGTTGATGATGCCTTTACCACAACTCCCGGATATAAGGACGGCAGTTACTACGGAGTAGATCAGGGGAAATCTTCCAGATTTGAATTAGGAGCTTCCATCTCTGGGTACGCTCTATGGGAAATTGTGGAAAATGTGAAAATGGAAAATACCCTGAACCTGTACTCGAATTACCTGGAAAATCCGGAAAATGTAGATATCGACTACCTGATGAACCTGGAAATGAGCATCAACAAATTTCTCACTGCCAACCTGATCTTCCAGGCCATTTATGATGATAATACCATTGGAGCATTCCAGATAAGGGAGGTTTTTGGCGCAGGATTTAACTACACCTTCTGATCCCTTTAAGTTAAAAAGCTGATTTTCGCACCTGGTATCTTTTGGATATCATTTGCGTAACTTTGCATGGATTCTCAAACCAATTTATGTTAGAAAAGAACGATTTAGAATACGAAAAAGTTGTTTTGGTCGGGATCGTCACCCGGGAACAGGATGAAGAAAAGCTGAAGGAGTATCTTGACGAACTGGAATTTCTCACCTATACAGCCGGAGGAGAAGTTGTAAGACGCTATTCTCAGAAAATGGACAGACCAGATCCAAAGACTTTCATTGGCTCCGGAAAAATGGAAGAAGTCCGCAACTTTGTGCAGGAAAATGAAATCGGAACTGTCATTTTTGATGATGAACTTTCTCCTGCCCAACAAAAGAATATTGAAAGGATCCTTGATTGCAAGGTACTTGACAGAACCAATCTCATACTTGACATTTTTGCCCAACGGGCTACTACCAGTTACGCTCGTACCCAGGTAGAACTGGCACAATACCAGTATTTACTTCCAAGGCTGGCCGGGATGTGGACTCACCTTGAAAGACAGCGAGGAGGTATCGGGATGCGCGGACCGGGGGAAACAGAAATTGAAACTGACCGCCGAATCGTGCGGGACAAGATCTCCCTTCTCAAGAAGAAACTGGAGACGATAGACAGGCAAATGGAAGTGCAACGCGGAAATCGCGGGCAGCTGGTCCGGGTCGCTCTTGTGGGTTACACGAATGTTGGGAAATCAACCCTCATGAACGTGATAAGTAAAAGTAAGGTGTTCGCGGAAAATAAGCTTTTTGCCACCCTTGATACTACCGTGCGAAAAGTGGTAATTAGGAACCTTCCTTTTTTACTAACTGATACGGTTGGATTCATAAGAAAGTTACCCACGCAGCTAGTGGAGTCCTTTAAGTCTACCCTTGATGAAGTTAGGGAAGCCGACTTGTTACTGCATGTAGTGGATATTTCACATCCGAATTTTGAAGAACACATTGCTTCGGTAAACCAGATCCTCGACGAGATAAAAAGTGCAGACAAGCCAACCATCATGGTGTTCAATAAAATTGATGCCTATACTCCCGAAGAAATAGATGAAGACGACCTCGTGACCGAAAAAACGACTTCTCACTATACTCTTGCAGAATGGAAAAGGACCTGGATGAATCGTTTGGGTGAAGATGTGCTTTTCATTTCAGCTTTGAACAAGGAAAACCTTGAGGAGTTCAGAAAGAAAGTCTACGAAGCAGTAAGAAAGATACATATCACCCGTTTTCCGTATAACAACTTCCTTTATCCGGAATACGATACTTACGGCGAGGAAGAGTAAGAAAACCTGAAATTATTTTTAGAACAGACCTACCAGGTTTTGAAAACCTGGTAGGTCTTCTTATATCCCGAAGTTTTATTTCTGAAAATGATTAACTTTAATTCCCACTAAACTTTTGGATATGAAAAAATTAACCTTTTTACTGGTCCTACTTTTTTGCGGAATTACTGTTGCACAAGACCTTGACGGATCCTGGAAACTTGTATCGATCAACGGAGAACCTGTGATCAATCGGGAAACGATCCGGATCTATGAAGATGGATATTTTGCTAGCGGAATGAAAGAAAATGAAACCAATAAATTTATTAGTGCAGAAGGTGGGGAATATTCATTAAATGGAAATTATTCCGAAGTATATGACTTCTATACCCAGGACGCCGGCATGGTTGGTAAAAGCAGGGAGTATGCGATTGAACTTTCAGGAGATAAATTGGTAATGCATAGAGTTCCCGGCGAGGATACGATGACCTGGCAAAGGATCTCCCCTCATACCAATGATCTAAGTGGAAACTGGGTGATCACCGGACGAAAAAAGGATGGAGAACTCCGTCGCAGTACCCCGGGCGCAAGGCGCACCATCAAGATCCTTGGCGGTGACCGGTTCCAATGGGTAGCTTTCAATTCTGATACCGGAGAATTCTTTGGAACCGGAGGAGGAAGGTATTCTGCGGAAAATGGAAAATATCAGGAAAATATAGAGTTCTTTTCTCGTGACGACAGTAGAGTAGGCGCCAAATTAGCCTTTGATTATGAAGTTAAGGACGGAGAATGGCATCACAGCGGTAAAAGTTCAAAGGGAGATCCTATGTACGAGATCTGGTCACCATACAAAGAAGCATACAAGGATTGAATTCTTTTTAAGAAGTCCATCTCCGGGAAATTGGTAATTTCTTTAAGTTTTATTGAAATATTTTGATGCCATAATGGAATTGGCTTTAATTTTAATTTTAAATACTGGTAGCTACTTTCATTAAGCATAAATTGCTTATATTTAGGTAATTATATTCCCTACACTACTCAACTTTTAGTTGAAACCCTCCCCATTTTATTCTTTACGGTGCTTCCCACATTAAAATGTTTAATTATGAGACAGCAATTTGTAATCCTGTGCTTTCTGATCTTTTGTATATCCTGTGGAAAAGATGAAATTTCTCCTGAAGAGAACACGAAAGACGATACTGAAAATGTCGATTCCGTAACAGATGAATCAGATAATGGAGGCGAGGATACTTCAGGCGGAGATTCAACAGATGGAAATAGTTCCGGAGGGGAAAATCCAGACGGAAGTGGTTCTACAGATGAGACGAATTCTAATTCCGGGGAAATATTTACAGCTACTGTAAATGGTGAAGATTTTATTGTTACGAATGGTGACGATATGGAGGCAGAAATCAGGAACCAAAATGAACTTGTTCTTTATGGAGCAAACGAAACAGGAGAAATCTTTATGCACTTTCTATATGACGGAGTGGGTGTTTTTTCAACCGGAAATGATACCGATGGAAGCTATGCCTATTTCTATGACTATACAAGATATTGCATGTGGTTAAGTGACCGAGGAATGGGAAATCCAGGCGTAATAGAGATCACCAGAATTGAAAACGATACCTTCGAGGGAAATTTTCAAATAACTGCTTACAACCATAGCCTCCCTGATCCTACCAAGGAAATGCAGGGTGAATTCAAATTATTAATAGAGAATGATTAACTCATCGCCAAAACCGCTTTCTCAGCACATTTCTCCCCGTCAATAGCTGCTGAAACTATTCCGCCGGCATAACCTGCTCCTTCCCCGCAAGGATAAAGTCCTTTGATCTGTACATGTTCAAGCGACCCGGGATCGCGTGGTATGCGTACAGGAGAAGACGTACGGGATTCGGTTGCATGTACCACAGCTTCGTTCGTGAAATAACCTTTCATACTTTTCCCGAACTCCCTGAATCCTTGCTGCAGACTTTTGTATATAAAATCAGGTAAGACATTCCCCAGCTCTACGGAAGTAATTCCGGGTTTATAGGAGCTTTCAGGAAGATCTCTAGATAATTTTCCATTGCTGAAATCCACTAAGCGCTGTGCCGGTGCGGTCTGCGTTTTACCTCCAAAAAGCCAGGCCTTCTTCTCCACTTCCTGTTGAAAATACATTGCTGCCAAAGGAGAATCTCCAAACTTCCGGTAATCTTCCGGTCTTACTTCTACGACTATCCCTGAGTTAGAAGTGGCCTGATCTCTCTTGCTTGGCGACCAGCCGTTGGTGACAATTTCTCCCGGAGAAGTGGCGCAGGGCGCGATAATCCCTCCCGGACACATACAAAAAGAATAAACTCCCTTACCGTGGACCTGCTTTACAATACTATATGAAGAAGGAGGCAGGAATTCACCACGGTCACTGGTATGATACTGTATCCGATCGATCAACTGCTGAGAATGCTCCACCCTTACTCCCAGGGCAAAAGGTTTGGCTTCAATAAGGATATCTTTTTTGTAAAGCAATTCGAATATATCCCGAGCGGAATGACCGGTGGCTAAAATGACCTTTTTGGCTGTAAGTTTCTGCCCATCCTGCAATACAACCCCGGCGATCTCCTGATCTATCAACAAAATATCTGTAACCCGCGACTCGAACATCACTTCTCCACCATGTTCCCTGATAGTTTTGGTGACCTCCTGAATAATTGCAGGTAATTTATTGGTTCCTATATGCGGATGCGCTTCAACAAGGATCTGGGAAGTAGCCCCAAAACCAACGAGCAGTTGTAGAATTCGGTTTACATCTCCCCTTTTCTTACTCCGGGTGTAGAGTTTTCCGTCTGAATAAGTCCCTGCCCCGCCTTCCCCAAAGCAATAATTGGAATCTTCATTTACAATATGCTCAATATTCAGCTTTTTGAGATCCCTTCGCCGGGCACGCACATCTTTTCCCCTCTCGACCACAACCGGTCTCTTGCCGAGTTCGATACATCGCAAAGCGGCAAACAGACCTGCCGGCCCCGCCCCAATGATTATAACCTCTTCAGCAGTAGAAACGTTCTTGTATTCGGGCAGAGGGATCTTTTCCTCAACAAAATCTTCCTGCACAAATATTCTCACCTTCAGGTTGATCTTGACCTTTCTCTGCCTTGCGTCAATACTTCTTTTTAGAACCTGCACATGGTTGATCTCCGAAAAGGAAAATCCAAATGCACGTGCTACAAAATGCTTCAGAGCTTCAGGATTTGCAGCTGTTTCAGGAGAGGTTTGAAAGGTGTATTCGCGTTGCACTTATAAGGTTTTAATGGTGCAAAGATATGGAATAGAGGTTCCTCAAAAGTACACATCCAGAATTTATAGCCTGAAATCAATTTTAGGATTTCTCGAATTAGTCAGCTGTGATCAGGATGTCATCCAGTTCATATATCCCGTTGTAGTAAGGATGGTCACTTCCGGTGTACTTAAATGCGATATGAGCCTTTCCTTCAATACAGGAAAGGTCAACATTCCCCGAAGAGATCCAGTCGCCAAAGAAATCAGAATTCTGAGCGATATAAGCAGCCTCCAGTTCCTGCCAATTCGCATTGAGAATAGTACTTTCTGTACCATCCCAGTCAGTAGCAATTAGCACACTCATCATACTTCCATTGGCAAAACTGGTAGAAGTTTTGAAGTTAAGCACCTCCCTGGAGTTGTTTTCGAAATCTATTTTGGGTGTGACCAACCAGGCAATGCTAAGTGCATCACCAGATCCGGAAGGTTTTACCCGTGCCGATTTCCCTAAAGAAGCATTTCCGCCCGTGGCAGTAAATGCCTCCCAGGCCTTTGATCCTTCCTGAATAAAATTAGTCCACCCCTTATCCTTTACAGGTTTATTATTGGTCTGTCCTGTAAAATTATCCTCGAAAAGTACTTTTTTGCCTGTAGTAGCCGTCAATCCGCAATCTACAGTATTGCGATCGCATCTCTCTGCGGAAGAAAAATTTATGTCATTGGGAGAATTCAGGTAGATTGTATAAAAATCATCATAGAAGTCGCGGGTGAGTATTCCCGTAATACTTCCTGATCCTGCCGGAAGTTGAAAGCCACTGAAATCGGCAAAGGTGCTGGTGCTCAGAATAAAGGGGAAACCTCCTTCGCAATTTTCCACCAACCGCTCTCCATCGAATTCGTCATTGTCTTCGGCTGCAAAGGTGAATGGGTTCTGCGGATCTACGAAATAATCAGGAAACTGGACATTCCTTATCTCAACATACAAATTCTCCAGGTGATCATTGAACTGAATTGGTTTGATAACCAGAGGTTGAATGTCTGCGACTTCCGAAGAACGGATTATATGCTCACTTACCCGCGATTGCGGAATATTGTCCACATTCCTCCCGTTTGCTATACCTAAGGTAGCCACCCCGTTTTCTTCAGCAATACTCAGTCCTTTCAGGTTGATAAAAACTTTTCTTCCGAAGTTGAAGAACTGATAATAAGAATTGAGATTGATCTTGATCTTTAATCCGGCTAAAGGCGCCGTGGGATGATCCTGAACAATAACATCTTTATAAAAATTTCCGGCTTCATCACTGGAGACCACGTAAGCCTCCACAATATATTCCTGGTCAAAAGTGAGCATTTCCCCTTCATTCTGAAAAAAGACTCCAAGGATAGCATCAAGATCTGAATTGGGCTGAATAGAAAGATCCTCCGTTATCACCTGCGGAATATTGAAATCATCATCTGGTACGCAGGACCAAAGGAGAAAAAGAAATGCAATCCAGAACAGTTTTTTATTTTCCATTGAATCTGAATTAAAAACGATAGTATACGTGGGCATAATATGTAGTATCGGGACCATACCAGTATTTTGGTGCAAAAAGTGGTAATTCCCGTTCCTTATCTGCTTTTAAAAGTTTGTAGTTTGAATTCCTCGCCTGTTCATATCCTCCGGTACGATAGGCGGCACCAAGAATATTATTGATACTGGCAAAAAATCCAAGGTAATTATCCTTGATGCGCCAGGATTTCCCACCCACGAGATTTACCAGATAATAGGAACCCAGATCTTCCTGCCGTAATAATTCCCAGGCCACTTCAGGATCATAATTAACAATTGGAAGACCATCTGAATCCAAATAGAAATTACGTGTACGCGACAGAGGTGCTATGTCTATAAAGGCGTTAGAAAAATAATTTACACTTCCCGATACCCACCAGTACCCAGGATCCTGGTACTCCAGACCTAATTGCAGTGCTTGCTGTGGACCACCCGGAAGGTGATAGTTCTGTAAATAGGCCGGGCCAAACTTTCTCGCTTCTGTAAAATCATCTGAAGTCAGGTACAGCCGGGGATTATTGGAGTAAACATATTCCCCAATGGAACCGGCAGCTTTTAATTTTAGTGTAGTCAACAATCTCACTTCCATTCCGGCTTCAATACCCATGTGACGCTTGTTAATGCCCGTCATTACCTCCTGGACAAATGCTGTGGTAGCATTCCTTCCAAGACCTGAAAGCCCGTCAGCATAGTAAAAGGAAATTTCAGTCAGGTCATTTAATTCTCCATAAAAGGCGGTCACTCTGGATTTCACAAATCGTGACCTGAAAGTGTAACCAAGGTCAAGGTTTATAATTTTTTCACTCTTTAGACTCTGCACCAGCTCATTGTTCTGACGGGCATTGGAAAAGGTGTTCCTGAGAGAAGGTGGTTTGGTAAAATAAGCTGCATTAAGCCTCACCAAATGTTTTCCTGTTATTTTATATGTAATTCCGCCTTTACCTCCAAAATTGAAAAATTCCTGACTTTCACTCTTTCCGAGGGAATTATTGGGAAAATTACCATTCTGATAAAATCCTTCCCGCTGATATTCTGCTCCTGAAAATTCGGCAGCAGCATAAAAATCGAACTTCCGAAAGAAGCCCTGAAGCTGAGCATAACCTTCAACCGAATAAGCAGATAGTTCATAGTGATATTTAAAAATGTCATTTTCAGAAACCAGCCGGTTGGGATGCAACAGATCATTTTGTGCTTCTGTTCCTTCGGAAAAACCATCAACATCTAAAAAAGATTCACCTCCAAGCAAGTCAAGAACTCGTGCAAAATTGTCACTTTTGAGACTCCTGAAGCCCAGGGAAGCGTTCATTTCAAGATGATCTGTTAACCTGCTTCTTAAAATGGTGTTGGCAAAAAGCTGCCGGTCTTTGTTCCGGTCTTCATACAGAGCATATAAGGCGTTTCCCCCGGATTCAGTTGAAGTTTTATTCGCTAGGTATAAGGCCGCCCAGTCTAGCTGCCCATTTTCCTGAAAATCTTTCTGAGCAATGTATGCCGATTGATAATCAGGTTTATTCTCATTTCTCAGGAAATAAGAAGGCAAACGCTGGTAGTAGGCGGGATCGGGACTGCTGCCGCCACCCACGAATATTTCTTCTCCATTTTCACCCTCTATTAACCTGCTGCCTCCATAATCGATCCTGGAATCTCCCACATACCCGAACTGGTAAGCCAGATTTGTATTTATATCTGTTGCCGAAGAAAGCTTCCAAAAATGATTGAGCACGATCACCGGTTCTTTTACCGTTTTGATCCTGGAATTTCTTATCTCATTATTCTGCAGACCCCAATAAGAATTATATCGGTCCCCTTTTAGATTATACACTTCTTCGGTCAAAGGGCTGTTCTTTCCCCGTCTGTTGGGAGTATAAAAGGCAGTAAAATTTATACTATGCTCTTCATTAATCTTTTTTTCGACAGAGGCAAAGATAGAATTGGCATCATACACAGTCCCTTCGATATAACTTTCTGTGGCGAAGCGCCGGGCAAGAGAGACAGAATAAGCCCAGCCATCTTCAGAAATCCCCGAATGGTAACTGCCCATTATTCTACCCGTGTAGGCCCTGTTCGCAACGGCATAAGAAATCTTTCCACCTTCCTTGTAGCGGGAAGCTCTCATAACGATATTAGTAGAACCTGCCAGATCTCCAAAAGTGGCTTCTGAAGGTGTTATTCCCATGCTGAATACCTGATCCCTTTGAACATCATTTAATCCGCCCCAATCACTCCATAACGGTCTCCCGTTGAAAAATTTATTCATTTTGATCCCGTTGATCATTAACACACTGTATTCACTATCATAGCCCCGAGGTCTAAAAAAAGTAGGGCTGAAATCAAAAGCAGCTGCGTTTAAAAAAACATCACGGGAGGCCTGAAGTAATCCGGAAATATTGGAGTAGGTGCCATCTTCTTCATCGAGCTCCTGATCTGAGAGACTAATGATGGAAGTACTTTGCTGATAATGGGGAAGATCCCGACTTAAGAAAATGATGCCAAGGTCTTTGTCCTCTCCCGAAATAGTGACCGGAAAACGCAATTCGGAATAGTTATTCTTAGCGAAGACAAGATTATATTCACCGTGGGGTATATCTGCAGTGAACTCAAAAAAGCCCTTTTCATCTGTCAGTTCCTGAAAAGTCGTGCCGGTGATGGAAACAAGAACATCAGGTACCGGTTGGGAGCTAATTTCCTCAACCAGTGTCCCTTTGAGGGTCTGACCTTGAATAGCAACAGAGCTTAAACAGAAACACAAGAATAGCCTCCTCCCGAGGCAGTAGTTTTTCTTCATATCGAACTAGAGGGGGAGGCGAATTTTTAAACAATATTACATTATTTCTTTTATCTTTGATCAGCTCCCTAATTTTTTAACAAAATAATTATCAGGTGTTTACAGCCTTAAGGAGCTTTTTCTATTTCTCCCTTCCACTTATTGTTCTCTTCCTTACAAATAGCCTTTTTAGTCAGGAGAAAAGAGATTATAAAGTGGTGAGTATAGGTTTTTATAACCTCGAAAACCTGTATGACATTTACGATGACCCTCTAACTTTTGACGATGACCGCACGCCCCTCGGGAAAGACAGATGGACAGAGGAAATCTACCGTAAAAAGATAAAAAACATGGCCTATGCGATAAGCCGCATTGGCCTTAAGGAAACAGGAAACGCCCCCATTCTTTTGGGTGTTTGTGAAGTAGAAAACCGTCAGGTTCTTGAAGACCTAATTTCAGATCCCGTTCTGGCTTCCTGCGGGTATGGAATCATTCACGAAGAGTCCCCGGATTTAAGAGGGGTGGATGTGGCATTACTTTACCAGAAGAATCATTTTATTCCTCAAAATTCAGTTGCTCATGAACTGGAGCTATATGATTCTAAAGATCTAAGTAAGAGAATTTACACCAGAGATCAGCTGGTGGTTAGCGGCTTGCTGGAAGGGGAAAAGATAAATTTGATCATTAATCACTGGCCCTCAAGGAGCGGAGGCGAAAAGATCAGCAGCCCGAAAAGGGAAAAAGCAGCGGCGCTAAACCGGAAGATCATTGATTCCCTACATCGCGCCGACCCTTACTCCAAGATCATTTCTATGGGCGATTTTAATGACGACCCCAAAAATAAAAGCATCAAAAAAGTACTGGGAGCCAGGTCTTCCCGAAAGTCCCTTGAGTTAAAAGATCTGTATAACCCAATGGCCTCCCTTGCGGAAGCAGGAATAGGAAGCCTGGCCTACCGCGATTCCTGGAATTTATTTGACCAGATCATACTTTCCAAAGCCTTTTTGACTGAAAGCGATTCAGAATATCGCTTTTTTAAAGCAGGTGTTTTTAACGAACAGTTCTTAATTACTCCTTCAGGACAGTACAAAGGATATCCTTTCCGAAGTTTTGGAAGTGGTGGCTTTACAAATGGGTACAGCGATCATTTCCCTGTCTATATCCTGCTTATCAAAAAAGCAGACTAGAACCAGACACTCCAGGGTATCCTGGAAAGAACGAAGACCAGTGCAAGTGTATAAAAGATCGCCAGTAATTTGAATTTTGGACGAGACGTCAGCTTCTTTTTATGTTTGGAATAACCAACCGTGATGAATACTACCGCCAGGATCATCATTAGAGGATGCTCCACGAGATAAAGCCTGAGAGTTGAATCTTTCATTACATCTCCCATTCCACCTTCAGAAAAGGCATTAAAATAAGGAGAGACAAAGTAAAGAACTATTCCAATCAGCAGTTGAATGTGCGAAACTATGAGTGTGAATAATGAGATACGAAAATCTGTTGCTCCATATTCCTTTTTCGAAAAGAAACCTATCAAAGCGTTAATACTCGCGATTATAAGTACCAGGAGGACAAGATACGCCCACCAGGAATGAATGAATTGTACGGTAGAATACATAGAAGTTGATTTTTGAGGGTTAAAGATAGTTTTTTTACGATAAAAAAACCGCCCCTGAAAAGAGACGGTTTTTTGACCTTTTTGGAAGAGTATTATTTTTTACTCCCAGGTATTTTCTGCTGGTGTTCCACCCCAGATCAGGGTAGCCAGGTATGGATTATCAATAAAAGGATTACGGTTACCCTGAGCTCCTTCAATAATATTATTCCGCTGAAGTTCGAAGGCAGAAACCGGGTCTTCAACATTCCATTTCAGGAACATCTGCAGGTTTCCAACATCTCCGAATGGTTCTCCGTACTTCAAATTGATATACATTACCATACGCGCCACGTCTCCTTTCCATTCATCTCCCGGATACCAGGAATTACCATTCACAAGCTTATATGTTCCACTGCCTTCAGTAAATGGATAATTGAGACGCTCTGAATTTACCGCTGCATCAGCAACTCTCATGTGGTGCATATCGTTTTTGGCATCTGTATTATCACCTAACAATGACTGCGGATAGATATGTTCAGTGTTAAAAGATTCATCACCATCCAATTCTCCCTGCTGGTATTCTGTCCAGGGTCTGAGATCACCCGAATATACAAGTACCACATAAAAAGGATCTGTAAGATCTGCATCAGCATCGTATAAGTAGTCATGCCTGTCAGTATATTCAAGGTGGTTTACATGATGGGTGCTGGTATGGGCCGAAAGCTCTTCATAAAGCAGATCCGGATCATCTGTAAAGATGGCATCTGAATAATAATAAGTAAGATCAGAAGAAATGTTGAAACTTATAGTTTCAACAATTTTAACAGTCACCTCTGCTGTAACACAGGTAGGCTCGGCATCATCATCACATATGGTGTATGTGAAGGTGTCTTCTCCCACGTATCCTGTTTGGGCAGTGTAGGTTATTGTGCCATCGGTATTTAGAACCACATTTGGACCATCAACTGACACCAGTTCTGCATCATCAGTTAAAACATCATTGTCAAGTACTGTAGAAATGACTAACGTGGTTTCACCTGCTGACATGGAGACCACATCGGGATTCGCAATTGGGGTACCTTCATCTTTTACTGTTACAGTGATCGTTGCAGTGTCACAGGTAGGAGTTTCATCATCGTCACAAATGGTGTAGGTAAAGATGTCAACTCCAGCAAAACCTTCTGCAGGGGTGTATACTATAGAACCATTGGTATTTAGTACTGCACTACCATGTACGCCGGCATCATCAACAGATACAACAGTGGCGTTGTCAACCATCTGGTCATTGGCAGTAAAGTTATGTATGGTCAATACTTTATCCTCATCGGTTTCATAACTGTCATCTACCGCAACAGGTTCTCCGGCATCGGTAACAGTTATAAGGATCAAAGCGGTATCACATCTTTCAGTATCACCGGGCACACAAATGGTATAGCTAAGACTATCTTCTCCTATAAAGTCAGCTGGCGGGGAATACGTGTAAGTTCCATTGCGGTTATCTACTATGTTACCTCCTTTTTCAGATTCGGTATCTACTGAGGTTATTCTGGCGTTGTCCACCAGCTCATCATTGTTAAGCATTCCCGAAAGGACCAAATCTTCATTTTCAGCTCCGGTAAACTGATCGTCTACGGCCACCGGCATTTGTTTCCCTGCGGGTGGATTTGGATTTGGATCTACTCCATCGTCCCCCGTACTACAGCCTAACATTATTCCAATACTCAAGGTCCAAAATAAAATCTTCTTATTCATACTTTTTCCATTTTCTGAAAGGAAGTCTTATCTCATGATAAGACCACTCACAATATAATAAAGATAAAAAACCTCCCACCCTTAAACGGATGAGAGGTCTTTTGTATTTGTATTAGGAGAGGATTAATTGTTTAATTCCCATCCATCATCAGTTTTAATCATTTTACGCTCTTTTATTTCATATCCACCTCCCACGTAGGCATCAAAGTAAAGAACATATTTTTGACCTATCTCAGCATTTGGTGCTATATGGTCAAGCAAAATTTGCATCGCGTGAAGCAGTTGGGCATCATCCCAGCTGGTTGGTCCACCTGCAGTATTAAAGTTTCCGTAATTTGCAAGGTTTCCTGCCTGAAGTTCATAAACATCAGCAAGTTGGGCCGCGATATACGAATAATCAGAAGCAATAAGCGTACGCTTCACAGTATTATCAGGTGCCCATGCACCAGCTTCATATCCAAATTGAAGTGACTGCTCCACTACGCTAGGGATATACTCCCATTCATCTCCGTTAAAGAAATAGTTTAAATATTCGGCAGATACTCCACTTCCACTGGTATAAAGATCATAAGTCAAAGCTGCAAAATCACCTTCTTCGGCGTATGGGTATTCAAGACCAAGGAATATTCCGATCTTGTAGATAGCCTCATCCTCATCAGAGAAGTTAGGATATCTTTGACCCATTGCAGTATAGTCTTCAGACTCTAAAGAAAGTGGCATACCCCAGCTATTATTGGTAAATGCTAATACAGTTGATTCTTCAACAGTATAAATAGTAGCGTTGGTGTTCTCCACCCAGTCTCCATTTTCGAAAACTAAAGAAAGTATCTCAGATCCAGAAGAACCGTTATAGATTTTATAAGTAACGTCATACTCGGCACCTTCGGCTGCATTCGGGAATTTTTCTTTCAGAAGGAAATCTAAAGCTTCAAGAATCATAGAGTCACTCCAGTATGCATCATTAGAGCTTCTTCTTTCAAAGTTGCTGTATTTACCTGCACTTTCAGCAGGATCTGGGTATACAGAAGCAAATTCAGCTTCTATAAGATCAAAATCACCTGAAGATACTTCATACCCCATACCTCCAATTCTTATGTAAGATTCGGTAACCCCGTCAAAAACAACACTCATGCTCAAGGTCGCAGGATAGTAAACATCGTAAGAAACATTATAAGTCTGTCCAGGCACATCATCAAATTCAGCAGAAAGAACAACATTGATCGCCTCAAGGATCATATCATCGTTCCAATAGTTGTCAGACCAATCTCTAACATCGAAGCTGCTATACTGAGCCGCATTAGCTGCAGGATCAGGATACTTTCCTGCCAGGGCAGCTCCAGCATCATCATAGTCAGAAGAAGTAAAAGTATAAGATATCTCTTCAGACAACTTTTTATAAGTTACTTCTGCATATGCTCCTTCTTTAGCCTGCGGAAATTCACTCTTCAAAAAGTTTCGAAGCTGATAGAAGTCTGTGATATAATTAGCAGAAAGACCAAGATCCTGGTAATCTGCCTCTGTCAAAGTAACTTCCTGAATTCTGATTGGGTCATAAAGATTGAAGGTAACGTTTACCAAAGAACCTTCTCCCCATACCGGGTATTTCATATCAAGAAGAACAGGAATCATTGCCTTGGCGTCATCAACAGAGTTAAAGCTGGTAAAGTTTAATCCAAGACCCTTTTTCTTATCCTTATAGTCATCCTCGGTTAGCGTATAGTCCACAACTCCCTGAACAGGCGAATTATCAATCGCCGTGTCTATTTCGTCATGAATATCTTCCATTGGCTCACAGCTGGTTAAGGCCAAACCAATGAACATCATTAAAAAGTAAAAAGACTTTTTCATTTTAATTTTTTTTAAAATTTAATTTTTGCACCTACTGTGAAAGTTCTCCCAAAACCATACCATACCTGGGCAGTTGTATGATCTGAGTACAGGTTATCCTGAGCGTCTGTTTCAACCACATCCTGTGCATCTGAAATATATTCAGTGTCAAAAAGGTTATTTACGTTCGCTATTAAAGTAGCGTCCATTGCACCAAGATCAAAGCCGTATGTCACTCCAAAATCTACCAGACTGTATGCAGGTACTTCCCAAGGGTTTGGTACATCTGCAGAATCCCTGTCGTTTGGATCAAAGTCAGCAAATAATCTGTCATAATAGTTATAATCTGCCCTGATGTTAGCCTGAGGCAGGAATTCATATTCAAATCCAAGACCAAAAGTAGTCTGGGCTGCATCCCCTACAGGTACACCTTCAACAAAAACGCTGATAGGGTTTTCTTCGTTGATCGGGTTTTGCTCATCATCATAAATGATCACCCCGGTTACATTACTCTGCCAGGTCCAGTCAGCAATAGAAGCCATACCGGTAATGGTAAGTTTCTCTATTGGGCGGTATGAAAGGTCTACTTCGATTCCCTGGTGAAGAGCGTCAACCCCAAGAATGTTAGCAAAGTATAATTCGTCATCTGTTCCCTGGAATGATTGAGTAAAACTACGGTCTTTCCAAAGAGTTCTGTAAAGGTTCACGTTAGCACGCAGATTTTGAGTTCTGTACCCGTATCCAAGCTCAGCACTAAACACTTTTTGGTTCTCAGCGTCTTCGTTAATGTCATTCTGGAAGTTAAGGAATACATCACGGAAGAATGGAGCTTTTTCAAAATACCCAATGTTAGCAAAAACATTGTGTTCTTCATTAAGGTTGTAGTTGGCCCCTCCTTTTACACTGTATCCAAAGAAGTGTACCCAGTCAGTTTCCTGTAAAGGATCTGAATCAAGGTAGTTGAAGTAGTCAATTCTCTTATAAGAAGTGTTAGATGCTGCAGCTGAAACGAAAGCTGAAAGGATTCCGTTAGAGTATTCTCCCTGGGCAAATGCTCCTTCCCAAAGAACTAAACCATCATTGTGGTAGTTGATCTTGTCACCCACTTTAGCGGCAAAACCATTCGGTCTGTTGTCATCACGGGTTTCAAGAACATAACGACCTCCTAAAAGATCGGTCACTTCCTGGAAGTGTCTTCCTTCGTAATATCTAAAATCAACTCCTCCCATGAAATCAATTTCAGGAGTAAGCTCAGTACTCAAAGTAGAAAGGGCACCATACCAGCTATGGTCGTTTCTTGAAGCATAAAGATAAGTCTCAGAACCAAGAGCTCCAAGAGCAACGTTTTCAGCAACGATCTTATCAACATTTACAGGTTGTAAATATCCATTTCTGTATGGAGAGTGGTTGTTAGGGGTTCCAATTCCGAACTTGTTAACACCACCGTTTCCGCCACCACCTCCTGTACCGAAGGAAGCATAAGCAGCAGTAGAAAGCTTGGTAACATCAGAAATATCCCAGAAGTGGTTCAATGAGATCTGTGGTTTGTGGTAGAAGTTATCCTGGATGTGCTTCACTTCCCCATTCATGTAACCCCAGTCACGGTTGAATTTAATACCTCTTTCGCTTCTTCTGAAAACTTCAACTTTTTCACGGCTTTGACGCTGACCGTGCCACTGTGGTGCACCAAAAGCAGTCAAAGACAATTTGTGATCTTCATTAAATTGTTTAGACAAGTTGATGAAGTAAGAATAACCTTTGAATTCTGTTCCATCAACAAATCCGTTACCGGTTGTTTGTGAAGCAGAAACACTGGCTGCAAAACCATTGTCCATAAGACCGGTTGAAAGTGCAAAACCATATTTTTGATATCCATCGTTTCCGGTTGCCATAGAAACATTTCCACCTTCAACAACGTCGGTTGTTTTAGTTAGGATGTTCACAGTACCCCCAATAGAAGGCACAGCAACTTTAGAAGCACCAAGTCCTCTTTGAACCTGCATAGAGCTGGTCACATCAGAAAGACCTGCCCAGTTACTCCAGTAAACACGACCGTTTTCCATGTCGTTTACAGGCACTCCGTTGATCATTACCGCGATGTTCTCTGAGTTAAATCCTCTCAAACGCAGTTCTGCATCTCCAAAACCTCCACCGGCTTTAGTAGCATAGACACCCGGAGTAGACTTGAGGATCTCAGGAAATTCCTGACTTCCCAGTTTCTCCTGAATAGTTTCTGCTTTAATGGTAGAAACCGCTACTGGCGTCTTTCTATCAACCGCTACAGAAGCGATGATCTGAACTTCATCAAGACCAAAAGCACTTGGTTCCATGGTAACAGTTCCAAGATCAGTAGTTCCGTTGTAAGGTACTTCAACGGTGGTAAAACCTACATAAGAAAATACTAAAACCCCCTTAGTTCTGGCTGTTTGAACAGAAAAGTTTCCGTCAAAATCAGTCACAGTACCAACGGCAGTTTCTTTAATACCAATGTTTACACCTGGTATTGGAGTGTTTGTTTCTGCCTCCACTACTTTACCTTTTAAAGTAGTTTGAGCAAAAATTGTAGCCGACGTTAAGAAAAACGCTAATGCTAAAAATTTCCTCATTGTGTAATTTGTTAGTTTGTGTTTAAAAATACGATGCAAAAGAACGGATTTTCTTAGAAATAACTTTAACTCAACGTTAAGAATTTCACCTTCAGGGCTTAATACCGGCTCGAAAAAGTCCTAAACTAACAAGAGCCCTTAAATAAAGGGCTCTTGCACAAGTCGTTGGAAAAATTACACTGATCAAAATCAGGACAGGTAAAATTTTAACATTTTTTTGGTAGAAGAATCATGCTCCTGAACGTCATTTTTATCTATTTCGGCTAGGATTTTATTCGCAAGTTGCTTTCCAAGTTCCACTCCCCATTGGTCATAACTGTATATATTCCAAATGATTCCCTGCACAAAGATTTCGTGCTCATACATCGCTATCAATTTACCGAGAGATTCCGGCGTGAGCTTATCAATAAGGATAGTGGTGGTAGGTTTATTACCACTAAACACCCTGAACGGCAGTGCTTTTTCAATTTCTGCTTCTGAAAGCTTTTTAGCGGCCAGTTCTACCCTAACTTCGGAAGCTGCTTTCCCTGCCAGTAATGCTTCAGTTTGTGCAAAAAAGTTTGCCATCAACTTATCATGGTGCTCCTTATCATCAAAAAGGGAATTTTTGAAGCCAATAAAATCCGCAGGGATCAATTTGGTTCCCTGATGGATCAACTGGAAGAAAGCGTGTTGAGAGTTGGTTCCAGGTTCACCCCAAACAACATTTCCGGATTGGTAATTAATGGCGTTACCATTACGATCTACACTTTTTCCATTGCTTTCCATTATTGCCTGTTGGAGATAAGCAGGAAACCTATGGAGGTATTGCGTGTAAGGAATAATTGCCTGCGTTTCGGCTTTATAAAAATTGTTATACCAAATACTTAGCAGAGCCAGTTGTACCGGAATATTTTTCTCAAACGAATTACTTCTGAAATGTTCATCCATTTCATGTGCTCCTTTGAGCAAAGACTCAAAGTTATTGTAGCCCAAAGAAAGGCTTATAGAAAGGCCGACTGCACTCCAAAGGGAGAACCTGCCGCCAACCCAGTCCCACATCGGGAAAATATTTTCAGTCTCTATTCCAAACTCCTCCACTGCCGGTACATTACTCGAAACAGCCACAAAATGCCGGGCTACAGCTTCGGCCGGAGCAGCTTTTTTAAACCACTTCCTAATTGTATTTGAGTTCGCCAGGGTTTCCTGTGTCGAGAATGACTTGGAAACGATCACAAAAAGCGTAGTCTCGCGATTGAGTTCCTCTAAAATTTCATGAACGTGGTCGCCATCAACGTTAGAAACAAAATGAACTTTCAGATGGTTCTTATAATGTGCCAATCCTTCGGTCACCATAACAGGGCCAAGATCTGAACCGCCAATTCCAATGTTAACAATATCTGTAAAAGGCTTGCCTGTATATCCTTTTTTAGAACCTTCAATAACAGCTTGGCTGAAAGCGCGGATCTTTTCCTTTACCTCATATACTTCAGAAATGACATTTTCGCCATCTACTTCAACATTTGCTGTTTTCTTCTCACGCAAAGCGGTGTGAAGAACCGAACGTTTTTCAGTCTCATTGATTTCTTCTCCTCCAAAGTAGCTTTCGATAGCCTCCGGAAGACCGGTTTCTGTAGCCAACTCGGTCAAAAGAGTCTGTGTTTCTTTAGTGATAAGGTTCTTGCTGAGATCAACATAGAAATCCTGCCACTGCAGGGTAAAATCGTCAGCTCGCCCCGGATCTTTTTCAAATTCTTTTTTCAGGTCCAGATCTTTGGCGTTTTCAAAATGGGCCTGTAATTTCTTCCAGGCCTCGGTGGTGGTTGGGTTAGTATTCTTCATTCTTTTATATCTCTATCTCTTCAAACGGTATTTTTTCAAGCTCTTCTTTCAGTGGCTCGATAGCTGCAAAATAAGAAGGCACGTATTTTTCTTCAAGAGGTTCTGCTGAAGGGAGGTTCTGACGGAAAGGATCCACCTGCACTCCATTTACCCAGAAACGGTAGCATACATGTGGTCCGGTAGCCAGACCCGTACTTCCAACATAACCTATGACCTCACCCTGCTTCACACGTTGACCGGTCTTTACTGCCCTTTTAGACATATGTAAGTATTGGGTGGTATAGGTTCCATTGTGCTTTACCTTCACATAATTACCATTCCCGGCAGTATAGGAAGAGGCAATAACAACACCATTAGCGGTAGTCTTAATAGGGGTGCCGTAACCTGCTGCATAATCTGTTCCTTTATGAGCTTTCCATCGCTTTTGCACAGGGTGGAATCTTCTTGGGCTGAACCTGGAGGAAATTCTAAAATAATCAACCGGTGCTTTCAAAAAGAAGCTTTGAAGCGGTCTTGCTTTTTCATCGTAGTAATCGTATTTACCGGCAGTAGAATCAGCCAAAAAGTTAAAAGCATAGTACGGCTTATCCTGGTGATAGAATACTGCAGCCTCTATATTTTCTATTCCGGCATAAATTGTATCATCAATATACCGCTCTTTGTATACCAATTTGAATCGATCTCCCTTTTGAAGTCTGAAGAAATCAATACTCCACTGGTAGATATTATTCATTTGATGAGCCAGCAGGTAATTGAGCCCTTCCTCTTCAATTGTTTCGGACAGGCTGGAATTAATAACTCCTGCAACTTCACGTTTCACGATAGTTACCGGTTTTTTTGCAGTGTAAACCGAAATGCTGTCCCTCAGGTCAACCACGGTATAATTGATCCTGTCATTTTCGTAAATAAAAACTTTTGGGGAATTAAGGGAATCCTTTTCTTTCAGGATTACATAGGGCTTCCCAATAACGATCTTTCTGGGGTTAAAGGTATCCTTAACTTTTTCAACTATCTGAAAGATCTTGGCGGGATCAACGCCGTGGCTTCCAAGGATAATTCCGAAGCTATCTCCAGATCTAATGGTATCTCTTACCACATCATACCCGTTAAGGGTAAAACCATACTCCTTAATAAGAGCAGGTGCTTTTTCAACTTTTTCCAGGTTATCAGCTAGATCAGCATTTTTCGAATCGTCATTGCAGGCTGTTAAAGCCATCATCAACATTAGCAGGTAACTAAATTTTTTCACTCTTTAATTATTTTTGATATTAAACGTATCCTGAACCCATTGTTTTCCCCATTCCTTTTTCTCATCCTCATTCCACAATTCCGGAAAGAAAAATATCTGCTGAAAACTGGGCGGAAGAAATTCTTTCCAGTTTGTGCCGCCGGTTGCCTCAACCGACTTCTTTTTTGTCATCAGATATCGTTGAGCAGCTCCAATGTGCACCAGCAACCAATTTACATTGACTGCAACATCTAAACTACGCAACGCTTCTATTAAATTTTTATTGCTCTTTTCTTCTGGCGGCAAATTTTGATAACGTTCATATAAAGTTGAACCATTGACCCTGTTTGCCAGCCGCAGAAAACGACCTGTATATTTTTTCTCGAACTGTCTTAAAGTTAAGGTTTTTTCACCTGTATCGCTACTAATTCCTCCTCGCTTCCAATAGATATCCTCAAAAAGCTCTTCTACAGACTTGCCACTGTCTTTCTTCCGAAGGCTTTTTTCAGCAAGATTTTCTAAAGGAGTTGAGAAGATCTCGATCATTCTGAACTGGGCAGACTGGAAACCACTGGCCGGCAATAACGCCATCCTAAATTTCAGAAACTGTTCCCTTTCCATCCCTCTGATCATTACATCAAAAGAATCTGTAAGGATCCTGAAATAACGAATTATTCGCTCCAGTTTTTGAGTAAAAAACAAAGCCGATAGCTCTTCAGCTTCGACGATTTGTTTTTGCTCATGAATGATGAGCTTAAAGTAAAGTTCAGTTATTTGATGGTAGCCTATGAAGATCTCCTCATCAGGAAAATGAGTTTTGGGATTCTGAAGGCTGAGAAGTGTTTCCAGATGAATATAATCCCAGTAGGTAAGGTATCGATCGTAAAGAAGGCCGTCCAGATAAGAGCCGAGATCCTGCCCGGAATTTTTGAATTTCTCTTCCAGCTGCCAGACCTTTTCGGCGATCTCAGGTTGTATTCCTTCCATTTTTTACTTCATTATTATGTTCAGAGGATGTTTTAATCCTTTGAAGGCATCAATATCTGCTTCTAAAGCACCAACCGCGAGGTCAGCTTTTATTTTAAGCGGCATGCGGTTCTTATCATCACTCACCCACATGGTAAGGCTTTCTTTCTCCTTAAATACCCGACCTGCAAGCACATAGGGTTTAAATTTGAGAGCCGCAATATTACCCAATTTTGTTTTTACCACCTCTCTTCCGAGGAACTTTAACTTAAATTCGTGGTTCTCATTATCAAAGAACATATTGAGAGACATCATCTCTCCTTTTTCCAAATTTTCCACATCAAGATTGTTCCTCAAAAAGTAAAAGGAAGAAAGCATATCATGCACATTATCCTGCACGGTAAATACCTTTTTTTCATTCCTCTCCTTATTGAACACGACTGCAGTATTAGTGCTGTGATCGAAATCTATTTGAATGTCTTTGGTGTAGCCGCCTTCATCTATTTTCCTTATGAAACGAAGGGGAGATCCGGTAGTTTTATGGATGTAGGTCTCATAGTTGTCATCTACCTTAAAGAATAGATGTAGGAGGCCGGTAGATCGTCCTTTACCTACCACGTGAAATACCGGTTGATTATTGAGGTTAGTCTCTTCTACTTTCAAAGTGGCGAAACTGGCATTGAACATACCATAATGGATCCTGAACCGGAACCATTCCCCGTCATCATAAGCCTGATGACCCTGAGCACCCGCAGAGAGAGTAAACAGGAAAATCACAATTGCGATTATGTTCTTCATGTATAGTTTTTCGTTAACTTAAATTTATAACCACAATTACAATTTCTGTTCCAAAGGTATTAAATCAAAAAACCCCGCCAAAAATTGACGGGGTTTTAATCTTATTAACCAACTAAAACTTAAATTATGAAAAAAATTTAATTTTCCAATCCTGGTAACCACTCCAAAATTGCGGTGCAAAATTCCGCCATTAATTCATTTCTGACAACAACATTTTTTACTTTAACGCTTTTAGTGCAGAAAAATTAATTTTTTTTCAATAACTCAAAATTTAATTAGGTCTATTTGCCTGTTTTATAGCGTTCCACGCAAAGATTGTTCTCTTTCTATAGCCTCAAAAAGGGCTTTAAAGTTACCTTTTCCGAAAGATTGCGCGCCTTTTCGCTGAATGATCTCAAAGAACATGGTTGGTCTGTCCAAAACAGGCTTGGTAAATATCTGAAGCAAATAACCTTCATCGTCACGATCAATAAGAACCCCAAGCTCTTTTAACGGCTCAAGTTCTTCATCAATTTCTCCTACTCTGTCCAACACGTCATCGTAATAGGTTTCAGGTACGTATAGGAACTCTACTCCTCTATCGCGAAGCTTGGTCACTGTATCAATAATATTATCGGTTGCTACAGCAATGTGCTGTACTCCTGCACCATTATAAAAGTCGATATACTCTTCGATCTGAGACTTCTTCTTACCTTCAGCCGGTTCATTGATAGGGAATTTAATTCTTCCATTCCCGTTACTCATCACCTTACTCATAAGAGCGGTATAATCAGTCGAAATATCCTTATCATCGAAGGATACCAGTTGGGCAAATCCCATTACTTTGGCGTAGAATTCACACCACTTATTCATTTCATTCCAACCTACATTTCCTACCATGTGGTCGATATATTTCAATCCGACATCTTCAGTTTTGAAATTCGGCTTGTACTCTTTGTAGCCTGGCAAGAAAGGACCGGAGTAATTTTTTCTTTCAACGAAAACATGCACTGTTTCTCCATAGGTATGGATCCCGGAAAGAACTACATGCCCATTCTCATCTTTTAATTCCTTTGGCTCCATGTAAGACTTCGCACCTCGTTTGGTAGTTTCTTCATAACTCTTGCGTGCATCATCAACCCACAAGGCGACTACTTTTACACCATCTCCATGTTTATTGATATGTTCATTGATCTCGCCGCCCGGTTCCAGTGGAGAAGTAAGTACTAACCTGATCTTTCCCTGCTGCAGCACATAAGAAACGCGATCTTTACTTCCACTTTCCAATCCTGAATATGCCACCGGCTGAAAGCCCCAGGCCTGTTGGTAATAAAATGCAGCCTGCTTGGCGTTACCAACATAAAGTTCTACATAGTCCGTACCCAAAAGTGGCAAAAAGTCCTCTGCCTGTGGTACTGTCTTTTTAATTTCTGCTGTATTTTCTGTAGCCATTATTTTTTCTTTTTGAAGTTTTCAACTTCGATTCTTCAATTATATTTCTTTCGATCAGATTCCCGGTTTTAATGATCTAACCAGGATTTATAGTATTTACCATCAGTAATATCCATAGCGTCTTCTGTCACCATAAGAGGTTTGAAAGTATCTACCATTACTGCCAGTTCTTCGGTTTCGGTCTTTCCTATACTTCGCTCAACTGCTCCGGGGTGTGGCCCATGTGGGATACCGGCCGGGTGCAGGGAAATATGTCCCGCTTCAATATCATTCCTACTCATAAAGTCGCCATCAACATAGTACAACACCTCATCACTGTCAATGTTGCTATGGTTATAAGGCGCCGGGATGCTTTCCGGATGGTAATCATACAATCTTGGAACAAACGAGCAAACCACAAAGGCATCAGTTTCAAAGGTCTGGTGTACCGGTGGCGGCTGGTGAATTCTACCTGTTATAGGTTCAAAGTCGTGAATAGAAAAGGCATACGGATAGTTATACCCGTCATAACCCACCACATCAAATGGATGGGAGGCGTACACCATGTCAAATATCCTTCCCTGCTTCTTGATCTTTATTAGGAATTCCCCGCTCTCATCATTCGTTTCCAGTTCATGCGGCCTGCGAATATCCCTTTCACAAAATGGGCTGTGCTCCAGAAGCTGTCCAAAATAATTTCGGTAACGCTTTGGCGTATAAATTGGTCGACGGGATTCAACTATAAATAAACGGTTTTCTTCGGAATCAAAATCCAGCTTATAAATGGTTCCCCTTGGGATCAAAAGATAATCTCCGTATTTAAAATCGAGGTTTCCAAGGTGGGTTCTTAGCTTTCCACTTCCTTTGTGAATAAATAAGAGTTCGTCAGAATCCGCATTTTTGTAGAAGTAGTCTTTTGTAGATTCCTTTGGTGCTGCCAGTGCGATGTCAACATCAGAATTGGTGAGCACTACTTTTCGGCTTTTGAGATAATCTTTTTCAGGTTTTACCTGAAATCCCTTGAACCTGTACGATTGAATATTCTTTTCCGCAGCGATCTTGGGCGAGGCGTCATAACTACCTTTGATTTCCTTTACCTGCGTAGGCCTTTGCTCATGGTACATATTGGTGTACATACCATCAAAACCTATGGTTCCAAAAAGCTGCTCATAATACAGACTGCCATCAGGCTTTTTAAAGACTGTATGTCTCTTATGAGGTATTTTTCCAAGTTTATGATAAAACGGCATTCTGAGAAGTTTTTAATGTAAAAACGTTTGCGATATTATAAAAAATAAACAAAACCTCACATATTTTCATTAACTACAAATATCCGAAAATATAACGGGAAATTCAGTTAAAGGAGGCCTAAAACCAAAAGCCGATACTGAAATACCATTGACTCTGGCTGAGTTCTGGAGATATGGAGTACTTTACCTCGAGAGGTCCCATAAAGGAATCTATTCCGTATCCTAAAGCGTATCCACTGTAGTCCGGGGAAGAGAACCACTGCCCTGAAGGGTACAACTCATTTTGAACATTGGCAAAATTGGCACTGAATATCACATGGTTCTTTGCGTAGAACTCATAATCGATATCAACCCCTCCTTTAATATAACTATCTCCTGAAAGACTAATAAAATCATAGCCGTAGAACGGAACGAAGTTATTTATGAGGTCATTCCCGTAGCCACCCAAAAAGAAGTCAAAAATATTATTTTCCTTACTTCCTATCCTGAAGCCTGCTTCGGAATATATCCTGGTCGCCAGTTTGTCAAAAGGAGTAAAAACGTAACCTATGGTTCCTTTAGCGATCGAAAAAGGCGAAAAATTCTCCAGGTAATCTGAAGACCATACATACCAGTGAAAGTCTCCGTCAAAGTAGAGGCCGCGGGTAGGGAAATATTTATTGTCAAAACTGTCCAGTTTCAGGTATCCAAAAAGGCTATAATAATTACTTCTGTCAAACACCCCAAGGGCACCATCCGGTTGGGGAGCTGTGCCAAGGGTTTGGGAAGTGATGTCAAGATATTTGTGTTCTGCCCCCATCCCCAGTGAAAAGATCTGTTGGAATAGCGTTTCTGCATAAAACTGGCTGGTAAAGTCCTGGTAATCCAGCTCAAGTTCATTGATGCCATCTCCTTCAATATCTGCGTTCTCTTTGGCAAAATCAAAAGAAACTCCTTTGCTAAAGGTATTGTACCGCGTGCGGGCACCAATACTCCAGTAAAAGCCTTTATCAATGTAATAGTTGAGATTATACCTGAAATTATCACCCAACACCACATCTATAGAGGCAACATCATTGGTTAAAAGTAAACTTTTACGGGTGAGGTTGAGGAGAGCGCCGCTTTTATAAAGATTGTCGTAGTGCAAACCTATCCTTAAAAGAGTTTTACTGGGATTCTCCTCAAGCTGAAGTACCAGTACAAATCCTTTATTCAGCGGAACGAGCTGATAATTGATCCTGTTAAAATTTCGGGTAGCAGAGAGGTTATTAATTCCCAGATTTAGATCATCGTAAGTAATTTGCGCAGGATACCGCACTTTGAGCTTTCCAAGGATGTATGAACGAGGATAGGAGGTGTTACCTTCAATCCGGACATCTGAAATATAGAGGGAATCCACTACCGGAATTGGAGTCCTTTCCAACACCGGTCTTTTTTGTAAAGCTGCAATAGCTTTAAATTCATCTTTATATTTTTCTGCAGCTTCTCTTCCCGCTTCTATGATATCTTTCCCCAACTCAAAAGACATGACATTAAACGGGGTAATATCGGGGTCAATATAAATATCAGTCTTTACGATCTTCGCCTTCATCTGTTTTATGGTATTGAAATTACTGATCTGGGTGAGGATCTCGAAAACAGAACGAAGGTCTTCTCTCCCGGCCAATGTGTCCTGCACATCAACTCCAATGATAATGTCGGCCCCTCTTTTGCGCATTTCTTCAACGGGATAATTATTGGCCACTCCCCCGTCAGTCAGCATCCGCCCGTCTACCAGCACCGGACTAAACAGCGACGGAATGGCTGCACTGGCAGAAATTGCCTGTGGCAGGTACCCGCGGTCCAGGATCACTTCATTTCCCGTTTCTACATCTGTAGCTACCGCGAAAAAGGGAATAGGCAGCTTGGTAAAATCACTTTTATCCTGCAGGTGAAGCGTGAGTTTTGACATCAAATTGTAGACGTTCTGCCCCCGCGAAAGAGCCGAAGGAAAAGACACACTGAAATTATCAAAAGGAAGGGTGAGAGCATATTTTTCAGCATCCCGCTTTTCATAAAAGGTCTTTGCGCTGCGCGGTAGTTCGTCCTGAATAAGAATATTGAAATTGGTCTTGTGAAAGATCGAATCCAGTTGATGGGCAGTATAGCCCGCAGAATACAAGGCACCAATTATAGCCCCCATACTTGTGCCTCCAATATAATCTATCTTAACCCCCGCATCCTCCAGGGTCTGCAGTACCCCTATATGAGCCAGTCCTTTTGCTCCCCCTCCACTGAGTACCAATCCTACCTTGGGATCTTCCTGAGCAGAAAGTCGAAAGAAGAAACACAACAATAATAGGAAAAGGTAGCTTTTTTTCATGTTTTTGGATGATAATGGCTGTAAATAATGGCTGCCCGGGCTTTACCTATAACTGTGGCAAGACTTTCTTCGGAAGCTTCTTTTACACGTTTTAAAGACCTGAAATTCTGAAGCAGCTCCACCACCGTCTTCTCTCCAATTCCCGGAATATTTTCCAGTTCAGTATTTAAAGCAACACTGCTGCGTTTGTTCCGGTGAAAAGTGATCCCAAACCGGTGGGCCTCGTTCCTAAGCTGCTGAATGATCTTCAGGGTCTCTGATTTTTTATCAAGATACAAAGGAATTGAGTCTCCCGGATAAAAAATTTCTTCCAGGCGTTTGGCTATCCCTATGATGGCGATTTTTCCGCGGAGATCAAGTGTCTCCAAGGCTTTCACTGCTGAAGATAACTGACCTTTCCCGCCGTCAACAATGATCAATTGCGGCAGGGATTCTCCCTCCTGCAGCAATCTTCTATACCTTCTGAACACCACCTCTTCCATAGAAGCGAAGTCATTGGGACCTTCAACCGTTTTGATATTGAACTTGCGGTAATCTCTTTTACTGGGTTTTCCATCTCTGAATACCACGCAAGCCGCAACGGGATTTGTACCCTGTATGTTAGAGTTATCAAAACACTCAATATGCCTAGGCTCTTCCTGTAACCGAAGATCCTGTTTCATTTGTGCCATGATCCGGTTCACATGCCTGTCAGGATCAACGATCTTCATTTGCTTAAAGCGTTCCTGCCTGAAATATTTTGCGTTGCGGGTAGAGAGGTCCACAATCTGTTTCTTATCCCCAAGCTTGGGAACCGTCACTTTAATATCTTCTCCCATCTCCACTTTGAAGGGCACATAGATCTCCCTTGTGTGAGAGTTGAAACGCTGCCTGATCTCGGTGATTCCCAGTTCCAGAAGCTCTTTGTCGCTTTCTCCCAGCTTCTTTTTCATCTCAATGGTATGAGAACGAATGATCGCGCCGTGGGACATTTGCAGAAAATTGACATACCCGTAACCTTCATCGCTTACAATCGAAAACACATCTACGTTATTGATCTTTGGATTGACCACTGTAGATTTCGCCTGATAATTTTCCAGCACATCGATCTTCAGTTTGATCTTTTGCGCCTCCTCAAATTCCATTTTTTCAGCATGCTCCTTCATCTGTTTTCTGAACTGCTGAAGGGAGTCTTTAAAATTACCTTTTACGATCTGCCGGATGGCTTCGATCTTTTTCAGATACTCCTTTTCTGATTCATAGGCCTCACAAGGTCCCAGGCAGTTTCCAAGGTGATATTCCAGGCACACCTTGTATTTTCCGTTCTTTATTTTCTCTTCGGAAAGATCGTAGTTGCAAGTCCTGAGCTGGTACAAACCTTTTATCAGGTCGAGAAGGGTATTAACAGTTTTAAAACTGGTATACGGCCCGTAGTATTCACTGCCGTCCTTTACCAGTTTGCGAGTAGGAAAAACTCTCGGAAAACGTTCATTTTTGATGCAGATCCAGGGGTAGGTCTTATCATCCTTCAGCATCACATTGAATCGCGGCTGATGCTTCTTGATGAGATTATTCTCCAGAAGCAGGGCATCAGTTTCCGAAGAGACCACGATATGCCGAATCTCGTGGATCTTTTTCACCATCACCCGTATACGGTGGCTGTCATTATTCTTAGTGAAATAGGAGGTTACCCTTTTCTTCAGGTTCTTGGCCTTACCTACATAAAGGATCTTTCCGTTCTTATCAAAATACTGATACACCCCCGGACTCTCCGGAAGGGTCTTCAGTTGTAGTTCTACATTACTCTGGTCCATCGTTTCAAAGGTAAAAGATAAAATTCCCGCGAGTAAAATCTGACACTTCATAAAATGTTAAATTTTTCCGAAGTATTCCATATTCCCTCTCCATTTTCCCCTGCTGATGCTGCTCCTTAAAGGAGAAAACAATTTCCAAAAAGCTATTAGTTATGCTGAAATCTTTTAAGCTTCTGTGGAACAAGGGTTTCAAAAAAGGTATTTTCAGAAATTGTTAAGACTTAGAAAATCTCCTTTTGCTACCTTGCAGTTATGGAAAAAAAACTGATCGGCCGGTTTGACAAGGCAGATTTCCCCGATCTGCACCTTGATGATATTTCAATTAAGATCGATACCGGCGCATACACCTCTTCTATTCACTGTGATAATATAGTGGAGAAAAAAGGGGAACTGAGATGTACTTTTTTAGATGAGGAACACCCACTGTACAATGGGAGGGAGTTTCATTTCAAAGACTATGATGTGGTCTTTGTAAAGAGCAGTAACGGCATCGTTCAGAAAAGATTCCAGATCCAGACGCATATCACCCTTTTTGGAAAAACCCATAAAATTTCTCTTTCTCTTACCACCCGTCAGGAAATGAGATTTCCAGTACTTTTGGGGCGAAAATTCATAACTAAAAAATATATAGTCGATACTGAGTATTACGACCTGTCTTTCAAGAAAAAACAAGAATGAACATAAAAATCCTATCCCGTAACAGCAGCCTTTACTCCACACAACGTCTCGTTGAGGCAGCAAAAAAAAGAAATCACGAGGTTGAAGTGATCGATCCCTTAAAGTGTGATCTTATTATTGAAAAGAAAAATCCCAGTATTTATTACAAAGGAAGACACATTGATGATGCAGATGCTGTTATTCCGCGCGTTGGTGCTTCTGTTACCTTTTACGGTACTGCGGTGGTGCGGCAATTTGAAATGATGGGAGTATTCTCAACCACCGAATCTCAGGCTCTGGTTAGAAGTCGGGATAAATTAAGAAGTCTGCAGGTGCTATCCAGAGCCAGGCTGGGACTTCCAAAAACGGTTTTTACCAATTATTCGAAGGATGTGGGAGAGGTGATCGATCACGTTGGAGGAGCACCTCTAATTATTAAGCTTTTGGAAGGTACGCAGGGGCTCGGAGTAGTGTTGGCAGAAACCAAAAATGCGGCCGAATCTGTAATAGAAGCTTTTAACGGACTGCAGGCCCGGGTAATTGTTCAGGAATTCATCAAGGAAGCCGGTGGTGCAGACATTCGTGCACTGGTCGTGGATGGCCACGTGGTAGGTGCCATGAAAAGACAGGGAAAAGAAGGAGAATTCCGCTCCAATCTTCACCGGGGAGGTACAGCCTCTGTGATACAATTATCAGATGAAGAAGAAACCGCAGCTATCAAAGCGGCAAAAGCTATGGGATTGGGCGTTGCTGGAGTAGACATGCTTCAAAGTTCCCGTGGACCATTGATCCTTGAAGTGAACTCTTCTCCGGGGCTTGAAGGAATTGAGCACGCTACCGGTAAAGACATTGCCAAGACCATTATTCGTTACATTGAGAGAAACATGTAGCTTATGGCTTTTATTGATGAGAATAATGTCCTGGATATACTGGGAAAAAAAATACATCCCGGTAAGAGTGCAACCATAAACTTCAACATGGCGAAACTCTACACTGCCACGGCAGTAGACGTTCCCATAATCATAGAAAGATCTAAAAAGCCGGGTCCCGTCATTTTGATCACCGCCGGTATTCACGGAGACGAGATCAACGGCGTGGAAGTGGTGCGGCAGATCATCGTGAAAGAGATCAACAAACCAGCGAGAGGCACGGTCATTTGTATTCCAATTATAAATGTCTTCGGATTTCTTAATATGAGTCGGGAATTTCCCGATGGCAGAGATCTTAACCGCGTATTCCCGGGTGCCAAAAATGGTTCTTTAGCCAGTCGTTTCGCTTACCAGTTCGTGAATAAAATTCTTCCCGTGGCCGATTTCTGCCTGGATTTCCATACCGGAGGAGCCAGCAGGTTCAATGCCCCTCAGATAAGGATCAAAAAAGGGGAACAATTAGCCATGCATTATGCACAGATCTTTAATGCTCCGTTCACTATTGTTTCGAAAACCATTACAAAATCTTACCGGGAGACCTGTGCAAAACAGGGGAAACCGGTGTTGCTATTCGAAGGCGGAAAATCAAAAGACAGTAACAAAACTGTAGCAAAGCACGGGGTAGAAGGCGCGATGCGCATATTGGCCCATTTTGAAATGCTCAAACCTAAATTCGAGGTGCCAGATCCTGTTGGAGATACCATTCTTATTGAAGGCAGCACCTGGATGAGAGCCAAGTACAGCGGATTGCTCCATGTGAAGGTTCCCTGTGGCAAACATGTTGAAAAAGGGGAATATGTAGCAACGATTACAGATCCCTACGGAAAACTGCGGCATAAGGTCAAAGCTCCTAACGAAGGTTACATCATCAACGTGAATGAGTCTCCCATTGTTTATCAGGGAGATGCCATTTTTCATATTTCTATAAACCGGGAAATCAGCCATGAACAAGAATCAGCTCCGACTGAAGTATAAAAAAATGCGGGAGGAATTCTCTCCGGAAGAGATCGAGGATAAAAGCCTTGAAGTCGCCAATAATCTGCTGAAACTTCCTATCTGGGATCATTCCTATTACCATCTTTTTCTCAGTATTTCCGAAAAAAGAGAAGTAGATACCCAGGGCCTGCTCCATATTTTACAGGGGAAAGATAAAAATGTGGTGCTCTCCAAAGCCGATTTTACCTCCGGACATCTCACGAATTATCTGCTTACCGACTCTACGATCATTCGCAAAAATGACTGGGGAATCCCTGAGCCGGTAGAAGGCATTGAAATTCCTGCGGAAAAGATCGAAGTCGTCTTCATTCCTTTGCTGGCTTTTGATAAAAAAGGAAACAGAATTGGCTACGGAAAAGGGTTTTACGACCGATTTCTTTCTCAGTGCTCCGGAAATGTGATAAAGGTGGGACTATCCTTTTATGAAGCTGAAAAAGATCTTCCGGAAATCACTCCCGAAGATGTACCGCTGGATTTCTGTGTAACCCCTGAAAAAATTTATAATTTCAAAAATTTGTAAACCTTTAGGTTTTCAATTACTTTTAATCCAACCAATTAAGAACATTAATGCTTAACGACCTCCAGTTAAACAGTATACTCGAAGATTTTGATGTAGCTTACTGGAAGATCAACCTCCTGACCAAAGAGATCTCATGGTCAGAACACTTCAACTTTCTTATTGGCCGCCCCGAGGTGGGTCAGAACAAACTCGATTATTTCCTGGATCATGTACTTCATAAAGATTATCGTTATGATTTTCGGGAGTACTTTGAAGATCTCGTTCACAAACAAAAACCTTTTTCGGCAGAGCTTCGCTTAAAGCTGGAGAACGGGAAATACCGCTGGTTTGAGTGCCGCAATCTTAAGAGCCGTGAAAAAGGGCTTGCAGACGCTGCTGTCCTGCTCTTTGTAAATATCCACCAGGCCAAGCGGGATCAGTACACCATAGAAGAAAACTTTTTCTATTACCGCGAAACTGCCGAAATGACCTCAACCGGAGGATGGTACCTTGACGTGAACACCAATGCAGTCTATTGGGACAATGTGACCAAAAAGATCCTGGACTGCCCTATGGATTATGAGCCGAGACCCGAAGATAAAATGCGCTTCTATGCTCCCGAGAATCATGAGAAGGTGGAAAACATGTTCAAAAAATGCAGCAGATACGGCATTCCTTTTAAAGTAGAGATCAGGATGTGTACTCTGCATAACAGGGAATTTTGGGTTCGGGCCACAGGAAAACCGGTTTATAATAACGACCAGGAGATCATTGGGATCCGTGGGGTCTATCAGGATATTGACGATCAAAAGACGCACGAACTGAACCTTCAGAATTCACTGGATATTATTGCTTCTCAAAATTCACAGTTATTCAATTTTGCTCATATAGTTTCTCATCAGCTTCGATCTCACAGCAGCAATCTCAGTCTTGTATCACAGTTGCTGAAGGAGGCCCGTTCCAATGAAGATAAACTGGATCTAATTCTGAATGTGGAGAACATTTCAGAAAATCTGGAAGTAGCCATAAACCAATTGAACGAGATCGTGACCAGGCCGAATGTCCTGAAAAAGGAAAAACAACTGGTAAAGTTCAAAGACGCTTTAGATGTGGTGATTGCTTCCACTTCGTCCCTAATAAAAAGAGAAAATGCGGAGATCATCGCCGAATTCGATAAGTTGACCGAAATAAATTACATTTCTGAGTATCTGGAGAGTATTTTATTAAATTTGATCACGAACGCCATAAAATACAAGCATAAAGGAAGAAGACCGGTCATTTATATCCAGACCTATTCCGAGAACGGATATAGTTATTTGGAGGTAAGTGACAACGGAATGGGAATCGACCTTGACGAGTATGGCGATAAGATGTTTGGAATGTACAAAACATTCCACCGTCACCCCGAAGCCAACGGTATTGGTCTTTTTATAACCAAGAATCAGGTGGAAACAATGGGTGGCAGTATTTCGGTGACCAGCACGGTAAATGTTGGTACAACTTTTAAAATCAAATTCTAGATCCTATGGAGCATCCTATTGAACTGGCCTGTATCATTGATGATGACAAGATCTATGTCAACCTGGTCAAGAAGATCATCGAGATCAAGAAACTGTCTCAGAATCTTATAATATTCAAAAATGGCAAAGAAGCACTGGATTATTTCAGAGCCATTCTGGAGAACATGACCGAAGACAGGTTACCGGACATTATTTTCCTGGATCTCAACATGCCTGTAATGGATGGTTGGGAATTCTTGAGTGAATTCATCAAGATCAAGAACAACTTCAATAAAAAGATCATTCTTTACGTGGTGAGTTCCTCTATTGACCCCCGGGACCTGGAAAGAGCCAAGTCTTTCAATATGGTGACAGATTACCTGATCAAACCTATAGAGCTTAAAAAATTCGAAAAGATCTTCGAGCGGGACGTCGCTTAGTCTACCAGTTTCTCTTCTCTTTCTTCCTTTTTTTCCTCTCTCGTCTCGTGAGCAAAGGCCTTTTTATTGAAGACCAGTAACAGTGCTACCCCAACGGTTATTGCAGAATCAGCTACGTTAAATACAGGTTCGAAAAAGGTGAAATATTTACCTCCCCAAAATGGGATCCACTCCGGAAGGTATCCTGACCATAATGGAAAATAGAGCATATCTACTACTTTTCCATGCATCAAAGTTCCGTAGCCGCCTTCTTCAGGAAGGAAAGTAGCTACCTGATTGTAGCTGTGGTTAAAGATTTCGCCATAAAAAACCGAGTCTATAATATTTCCGAAGGCACCAGCAAAGATCAGTGAGATAGCAACGATAAGAACGGGAGCTCCATTCTTTTTGACTGAATCATAGAGCCAGTAGGCAATACCCACAATGGCCACCAAACGGAAACTTGTAAGGAATAACTTTCCATATTCCCCGGGGATCTTCGCCCCCCAGGCCATGCCCTCGTTCTCCACAAACAAAATGCGGAACCAGTCAAAAACCCTTATTTCCTCGCCTAAGGCAAAATGAGTTTTAATATAAAACTTGGATATCTGATCTATAAGCAAGATCAGAACTATTAAGGCAGAGGCTTTCTTTAAGGACATCAGGATATTTTTATGGCTTCAAAAATACTAATATTATTTAGTTTCGGTGACTTCTATATTTCCGTTAATACTATGTAGGGAAATCCTCTTAGTACCACGGGAGCCATGTGGCAAATTTACTTTTCCATGACGGGAATCGGCATCTATTAAGGCGTTTTCTGTTTCTACAGTGATATTTCCTTCAAAAGTGTTGACAACAGCATCCCCTTTAAAATTATTCAGGAAACAGGAACCCGATTTTAACTGCACCAGCACCTGTTCGTATTTACCATTTAAAAAGACTGTAGCCACATTCGACTTGACCTCTACCACAAAATCTTCAGGGATCTCCAGTTCGAGCTCCATAGCAAAAACCTTGTGAGCACTCAGTTTGTCAAATCCACTCTGCAAAATTTCCCTGTACTGAGACCTCAAAAAAAGGGTTTTTTCGACCTCTTCGGTTTCCAGCCTAATATCGTTATAATATTCGCCATCAGACCGGGAGGTGATCTTAATTATATGCCCGGGGACAGTATTTATGCTGATCTTAAAGACCTCATCACTGTCCAGCACAAGCCGTTCCAGTCTTCCGGCTTCCAGCACTTCCACTGTTTCTTTTTGGGAATAAGATTTCAGAAAGAAAAGCAGCATCAAACTGCACAACATGTATCTCATAGGACGCAGATAAAACAAAAAACGCTCCAAACCACCAGGCAGGAGCGTGTTTTATAGAAAAACAACGTAATTATCGCTGCATATTCTTAGCTTCAATACTCAATGTTGCGTGTGGTACAAGTTTAAGTCGCTCTTTAGCGATCAATTTTCCTGTCACGCGACATATTCCGTAGGTTTTGCTTTCTATTCGCACCAAAGCGTTCTTTAGGTCACGAATAAATTTCTCCTGGCGAATAGCCAGTTGTGAGTTAGCTTCTTTGCTCATGGTCTCACTTCCTTCCTCAAAAGCTTTGAACGTAGGAGAGGTGTCATCTGTACCATTGTTCCCGTCATTCATGTACGCGCTCTTGTAAAGTTCCAATTGCTCCTTGGCTTTCTCAATCTTAGCGAGGATCAGGGCTTTAAACTCCGCTAATTCCGCATCACTGTAGCGTTCTTTAACTTCTGTTGACATAGTTCTTAATGTTTTTTAATTAACAACTTAGTGGTCACTTCATCAAAAGAAACTTCCAAACCGTTGTTCACTTCTTCTGCAAGGTCGAGGTTTGCAGTGAGGGTCTCGTTTTTTATATATTCTATATTTTGTTGAACGGCGTCCTCGACAGTACCGTCCTTCTGTAGGGTCACATCAATCTTGTCCGTCACTTCAAATCCGGAATCTTTTCGGATATTTTGTATCCTGTTCACCAGTTCCCTGGCAATTCCTTCTTTTTTCAGGTCTTCGGAAATTGTAATATCCAAAGCAACTGTGATATTTCCTGAATTGGCAACCAGCCAACCCTCTATATCCTGCGAAGTGATCTCGACATCTTCGTTTTCCAATGTAAGCATTTTCCCATTAACTTCTACCTCAATTTTCCCTTCACGCTCAATTTTTTGAATCTCGTCGGAAGTAAATTGACTGATCTTTTGGGTGATCAATTTCATGTCTTTTCCGAAACGAGGTCCTAGAACCTTGAAGTTCGGTTTGATCTGTTTTACCAGAATTCCCGATGCATCATCGATCAATTCCAGCTCCTTCACATTCACTTCAGACTTGATAAGATCTGAAACAGCTTCTATCTCCCGCCGTTGTTGTTCATCCAAAACAGGTATCATTACCCGTTGCAATGGCTGCCGCACTTTTATCATTTCCTTTTTTCTCAGGGATAACACCAGCGACGAAACTGTCTGGGCCTTTTCCATTTGGCGTTCGAGGGCTTTGTCGATAAACTCTGCATGAACTTTCGGAAAAACTGATAAATGCACCGATTCAAATTCCTCTTTTTGAGTGGCAGCGTTGAGATCTTTGTACAACCTGTCCATAAAAAATGGTGCTACCGGAGCTCCCAATTTAGCCACGGTAATCAAGCAGGTGTACAGCGTTTGATAGGCTGAGATCTTGTCCTGACCATATTCTCCTTTCCAGAATCTACGGCGGCAAAGCCTTACATACCAGTTGCTGAGATTCTCCTGTACAAATTCAGAAATTGCACGGGTAGCCTTTGTAGGCTCATAATCAGCATAGAACTTGTCAACATTTTCAATGAGCGTATGCAGTTCTGAAAGTATCCACCTGTCAATTTCAGGCCGCTCCTCATTAGGGATATCAGCTTCTGAATAGGTGAAATTATCTATGTTGGCATATAACGAGAAGAAGGAATAGGTGTTGTAAAGAGTACCGAAAAATTTACGGCGCACTTCTGAAATTCCCTCAATATCAAATTTTAAGTTGTCCCAAGGATTGGCATTGGAGATCATATACCAACGGGTAGCATCAGGTCCAAAGGCCGCCAAGGTTTCAAATGGATCTACGGCGTTTCCAAGACGTTTGGACATTTTTTGTCCGTTCTTATCAAGGACAAGGCCGTTGGAAACAACATTCTTATAAGCAACATCATCAAAGACCATAGTTGCAATGGCGTGCAGAGTGTAGAACCATCCACGTGTCTGGTCAACTCCTTCAGCAATGAAATCGGCTTTTCTCCAGGTATTTTCAACCTTTTCCGCATTTTCCATAGGATAATGCCACTGCGCATAAGGCATGGAACCGGAATCGAACCAAACATCAATAAGATCGGCCTCCCGTTTCATCGGTTTTCCTGAATCTGAGACCAAAATGATCTCATCAACTACATTCTTGTGCAGGTCTACCTTCTCGTAATTCTCATCACTGAAGTTTCCGGGTTCAAAATCAGCAAACATATCTGCCTTCATGAATCCGGCTTCAACTGATTTTTTCATTTCAGCTTTCAGCTCTTCAATAGAACCGATAATGGTTTCCTCCTTACCGTCTTCTGTTCTCCAGATAGGCAGCGGAATTCCCCAATACCTTGACCTGGAAAGGTTCCAGTCATTTGCATTGGCAAGCCAGTTACCAAATCGACCTTCTCCGGTAGATTTAGGCTTCCAGTTGATCTTCTGGTTCAGCTCATGCATTCTTTCCTTTACATCGGTCACTTTAATGAACCATGAATCTAAAGGATAGTACAGTATAGGTTTGTCTGTTCTCCAGCAGTTTGGATAGCTGTGAACGTATTTTTCAACTTTAAAGGCGCGGTTCTCTTCTTTGAGCTTTATAGCAAGCTCAACATCTACCGATTTTTCAGGAGCTTTGCCTTCGTCATAGTATTCGCTCTTCACGTACTTACCGGCAAACTCTCCCATTTCCTCGCGGAATTTCCCCTGCAGATCTACCAGCGGCACCAGATTTCCATTCTCATCTTTTACCAGTAATGGTGGCACTTCCGGGGTGGCCTGTTTTGCAACCATAGCATCATCGGCCCCAAAGGTAGGCGCTGTATGTACAATACCGGTACCATCTTCAGTAGTCACAAAGTCTCCTGAAATGATACGGAAAGCATTTTCAGGATGCTCATAAGGCTGTGCATACGGTAGCAATTGATCGTACTTTATTCCAACGAGATCCTTTCCGAAGAAAGATTCTTCCACCAGGTAAGGGATCTTATCTCCCTGCTTGTATGAATTAAGCACCTCTTCATTTTCGGTCTTTTTGAACTTTTTGTCAAATTGATTATCCGCCAGGTTTTTGGCCACAATAATAGTAATAGGCTCAAAAGTGTACTGGTTGTAAGTCTTTACAGTGACATACTCGATCTTAGGCCCCACCGTTAAGGCAGTATTCGAAGGCAAGGTCCATGGAGTGGTTGTCCATGCAATAAAGAAAATATCTCCTTCTTTTTCTGAAAGAAATTCAGGAAGTGAGTCTTTTTTGGCTTTGAACATCGCTGTCACCGTAGTATCGGTCACATCCTGGTAAGTACCCGGCTGGTTAAGCTCGTGAGAACTCAACCCGGTTCCCGCTTTAGGGGAATATGGCTGAATGGTGTAGCCTTTATAAATAAGACCCTTTTTGTAGATCTCTGAAAGTAACCACCATACCGTCTCCATGTATTTGGATTTATAGGTAATATATGGATCTTCCATATCTACCCAATAACCCATTTTCTCGGTGAGATCGTTCCAAACATCTGTATAACGCATCACTGCATTCCTACAGGCATCGTTATATTCCTCAACACTTATCTTAGTGCCGATATCCTCTTTGGTAATGCCAAGCTCCTTCTCCACTCCAAGCTCAATTGGCAAGCCGTGGGTATCCCATCCGGCTTTACGCTTCACCTGGTAACCCTTCTGGGTCTTGAATCGGCAAAATATATCTTTAATGGCACGCGCCATCACGTGGTGGATTCCCGGAAGTCCGTTCGCAGATGGCGGACCTTCGAAAAACACAAAAGGCTCATTGCCTTCACGGGAAGTAATACTTTTTTCAAAAACATCGTTCTCCTTCCAAAAATCAAGAATTTCTTCTGCGACTTTTGGCAGGTCAAGTCCTTTATATTCAGGGAACTTTACACTCATTTGTTCATTCTTTCAAATAGATTCGCGAAAATAACGATTTTTAATAAAATCAAGGTTCAAAAATGGGAAAACCTGTTGAACATCAAAAGATTTCAACTTTTGATAATATTGAAATAATACTCGGAAAAACTTAGAAGCTGTATTGAAGCGATAAAATAAGATTTCTTCCGGCGGCTGCGATCCCTGAAGAATAGGTGCGATAGCGTTGATCTGTAATATTTTCCAAAGACGCTTTTGCCAGCCAGCCTTTCCCGATCTCGTATTGAGAAGTAAGATTAAGCGTATACCATTCCGGAGAATAGGGATTGCCATTGGCATCTATAGCGTAGAGATAATCTTTGCTTTTTTCTGAAGGCGCCAGTTCTTCATAAGATATCTCTCCATTGTATTCTGCAAAAAAGTCCAGTCTCCAGGCATTATTTTCAAAGACCAAATGGGCATTTCCAAAGAGTGGAGCCGCATGTCTCAACGGAGCCGTAGAACCGTCATCCTGTTCTTCTTCTCCATTAGTATAACTAAATTGAGAAGTAAATTTTAGATCTTTTGAAAGCCGAAGATCAGCCCCGGCTTCTATTCCGTACACTTTTGCACTTGCTGCATTTTGTATGGCCTCGACCCGGCTGGGTTCCCCCTGATATTCTATTTCAGTCTGCCCATTCAGCGAAAAATCCCCTCTAACCAGGGCATTATCCAGGTAGGTATAATAAACTGCTATGTCCAGTTTCAAAAGATTCTCAATTGTAATAAAGCTACCTACTTCGGCATTATAAGCCGTTTCCGGCTGAAGATCGGGGTTTGGAACCACCACCATTCCCGGGGTGGAATCGAAAATCTTACCTACATCATCAACATTGGGAGCCCTAAAGGCCGAAGATAGGTTGAGCTGCCATCCAAAAATGTCATTTTGCTTCCAGTTCATCCCAACATTTCCCGTAAGTGCGCCGGTATTAAGATCGGCATCTGAAAATGGGAAATCATAAATATCTTCACTGAAAGTTGCCTGCAGCAGGATTCGGTTATATCGCATTCCGGCTTGCACGGTGAGATCGCGTGCCGGCTTCCATTGCAGGCTGGAATAAGCTGCCATAGATTGCCAGGTTGCACCATCAGGATACCGGGAGGTGCCGACCACTTTTTCTCCCGTTGAAATATCTGTCTCTGTACCTCCTGAATGTACTTTGTTGTAAACGTATTCGAGCCCGTAGAATAACTTGCTTCCGAAGAAATCCTTTTCAAAATCCAGATTTCCCGACCACGCATCCACATTTTCTTCAGTTTCGTAAAGAATCACCTTGTTATAATCGCGATCGTGCCTGCTTTCTTCAAAGAATTGATAAGCTGCAGTAAATTTGGCGTCATCGTATAACATGCCTTTCCCGGCTTTATCAATCTGAAAATTCGCCTGCAGCCATTCCTGCGGCCCATAATACCATTCCGCAGCCCGCAGCTGTCCGTTCTTTTTTCTATAAAGCCTGTCATAGCGCGGATAATCTGAGGTGGTAGAGTAATTTACTCCCAACCCAAACTCCCAATCCTGGGTGGGGCGGTATCTTACTTTTTCGAGAAGGTTTATTTGATCGTAGCCCGTGGGAACCTGAACTTTTGGATCATCATTTTGCACGGTCACATCCAGCCCATCTCTCTGGACTACATACTCGGGCCGAAGGTATTCCTCGGGACCGTATGAACCCATTCTCATATCACCAAAATCTGAAAAAGAAGCGCTGCTCAAAAAAGCCCATTTTTCGCTCCCATAGGAAACATCGAGATGCCCGGTCTTTTCCTCATTTGCCGTCGCATAACGGGTATAGGCTTTTCCGGAAAAATCACCGCCTTTCCTGGAAGAAAATTCAGGAGAAAGGGTATAGAAGTTCATGACCCCTCCAATAGCATCGCTACCATAGATCACGGCGCCCGGACCCAACACCACCTCCACTTTTTCTACTGCCAGAGGATCAATTGAGATCACATTTTGAAGATTCCCTCCTCTAAAGATCGCCGTGTTCATGCGTACACCGTCAACCGTGAGAAGGAGCCGGTTAGTTGCAAACCCACGGATCATGGGACTTCCACCTCCCAACTGACTCTTTTGTACAAATACTCTTCCTGTACTTTCCAAAAGGTCTGCAGAAGTTTGGGGGCTCGCGGTAATGATATCTTTTCTATTGATACTAATGATCTCGTGCGGTAGTTCAGCTTTTCTCTGATCAAAACCCGATACTGAAACTACCACTTCCTGCAGCTGATTCTCACTCTGTTCCATCCAGACAATTCCCTCCTGCCGGGTTATCTGTTTCTTTGTAAAATGCTCTTCCAGATGAGAAACATGTCTAAAAAATATAATTTCTGAAGGGGAAAATTGGGTGATATCGGCTTTCCCGTCAAAATCGGTAAGGGTACTTTTACTCTTGTCTTTATTGAATACCGCCACATTAAAAATAGGTTGGCCGGTTTCCCGATCTTTAACGGAGATCTGCTGTGCTTTTGTCAATAATGAAACTGAAAAGAGGGCCAGAAAAAAGTAGAGTCTCATCAACTGTAGAGTTCATTTAAAACCGACAGGGACTTAGGCTTATGAAAGCCCTGCAGGTGAATTTCGTAATAATTTAACATCATCTGCAAAAACCCGGAACGGTAGGTTTGCGTTAGTTTAATGGCCGATAGCCCCTCAAAATTTGTGCCCAAGAATAGCTTGAGCAGGGCAACATTCTCATCAGAAATGCAGTCGGCATTGGTCTTTCTATCCTGGAAGGTTCCATCTATTAAATTGAAAACCGATTCATCTCCCTGCGGTTCATCGGGATAAAATCCGAGGAACCTGGTGAGCTCCACCAGGAACAACAAGTGAAAATTGGCTGCTTTTTCATGGGTATCGAACCATCGCAAGGAGTTCTCCAGGAACTTGAACAACTGCTTATTTGCCTCTTCCTCCTTAACTGAGTTCCTCAGGACCTCAGCTAAAAACATGACTACAGTGGACTTCAGAACATCGGTATGCAAACTTTGATAAGGTACCAGGAGCTTTGCCTCCCTCATGTATTCGAGGGTTCCTTTGTCTTTATGGTTTGCCTCCAGCTCCACCTGAGTAAGAGGCTGAAAAAGAGAGGCCTTTATTTTGCCTTTTTTAGACTTCAGAACGCCGCGAAGCAAATAGGTTTTTAGTCCACTTTGCTCTGTAAAACACTTCACAATTAGATCTGCATCCCCGTATTTGAGTGCACTAAAAACTATTGCTTTTGTTTTGATCAACATCTAAAAATGCCCTTTTTGAGCAGGCAGTCTGCTCTTTTAATAAAGCCAAATTACAATATTTACTTTCAGAAATAGAAAAAGCCGCAAAATGCGGCTTTTCCTTGATTTATAAGTAGTGAATTATACCACTCCCTGTGCTAACATGGCATCGGCAACTTTTACGAAACCTGCAATGTTTGCTCCTTTTACGTAGTCAACATATCCACCTTCTTCAGTTCCGTATTTAACGCACTGTTCGTGGATGTCATTCATGATCTGGTGCAGCTTGGCATCAACTTCTTCTGAAGTCCAGTTCAATCTCAATGAGTTTTGAGACATTTCAAGACCTGAAGTAGCAACACCTCCCGCGTTTGAAGCTTTACCCGGAGAGAAAAGGATCTTCGCATCCTGGAAAACAGCAATAGCGTCAGGAGTACAAGGCATATTAGCACCTTCACCCACACAGATACAACCATTTTTCACAAGTGCCTTAGCATCGTCTTCATTCAACTCATTTTGAGTTGCACAAGGAAGAGCTACATCACACTTCACATTCCATGGAGTTTCTCCTTCGAAATATTTCGCATTTGGATATTTATCCAAATATTCTTTGATCCTTCCCCTTCTTTCGTTCTTCAACTCCATTACAAAACCTAGTTTTTCAGCATAGATTCCTTCTTCATCAAGGATGTATCCTGAAGAGTCTGAAAGGGTCACAACCTTACCACCCATTTGTGCAACTTTTTCAGCAGCAAACTGAGCTACGTTTCCGGAACCGGAGATAACCACCGTTTTTCCTTTGATGGAATCACCCTTGGTCTTCATCATGTTTTCAGCGAAGTATACGTTTCCGTAGCCGGTTGCCTCAGGACGGATCAAGGATCCTCCGTAAGACATTCCTTTTCCGGTCAATACTCCTGTGAATTCGTTGCGAAGTCTCTTATATTGTCCATACAGGTATCCAATTTCACGGCCACCAACTCCAATATCTCCCGCAGGGACATCAGTATCGGCACCAATGTGACGCTGTAGCTCGGTCATGAAGCTCTGACAGAAATTCATCACTTCGTTGTCAGATTTACCTTTTGGGTCAAAATCTGACCCTCCTTTTCCACCACCCATAGGCAGTGTAGTAAGGCTGTTCTTAAATACCTGCTCAAAAGCGAGGAATTTAAGAATGCTCAGGTTCACAGAGGGGTGAAAACGCAAACCGCCTTTGTAAGGCCCAATAGCAGAGTTCATTTGAATTCTGAATCCACGGTTCACCTGTACTTCTCCATTGTCATCTACCCATGGCACACGGAACATGATCACTCTTTCCGGCTCCACCATACGCTCTAACAACTTCTTGTTCTGGTATTTTTTATTTTTTTCAATGAAAGGAATTACTGTCTCTGCAACTTCATGAACAGCCTGTAAAAATTCAGGTTCATGACTATTTCTTTTAGAAACGGTATCTAGAAATTCTTGTACATTTTTTTCCATAGTTTCGGCTAAATTTATTTTAACGAAAACGTTTTATACGATTCGGTGCAAATATACAGATTCCCTAAAAAACGGGGGTTATAATTTTAATATTCCTTTTTTATTTCCATAATTTCTGACAGGCCAATAATTCAGGCTTTCTTTAGCTATAATTTATATATTTGCTAAGATGCCACCAACGCTTATGAGCAACATTTCCAAATCTTTAATGCTGGGTTTTTTCCTTTTTCTCTTCGGAAGGGCCGTGACCTTTGCACAAGTTGGATTGGTAGCACAGGAGATTGGAATTGTAGGCGGACCGGTAGCTTACTACACCGATTACGGACTCCGATATAATTTAGAGACTAACACCTCCAATTCCGGGGTGGGAATCGGATTGGTGTATTATCTGAACTTTGCCTATCGGGCAGATTGTAGCTGCTATACTCTGGACACTTATTTCAATGACCATTTCAAGATAAGGGCAGAGATAGATTACCATTTTGGAGACCTTAATCATTTTGGCGAAACCTCCCGAAAGAACAATGAAGGCGGAAAGCAGTTGCGGGCCATGGTAGGAAATATAAAGACTTTTGAAATCGGCGCCCATCTGGAATACTACCCATTAAGCATCAGGGACTATACGGCTTTTGCTTATCCTGTTTCTCCCTTTGTGAGCCTGGGAGCTAATTTTGTAGGTTACGACCCGTACACCTATTCCACACTTGGTCCTCTGGAAGACAATCTTTTTCACACCTTTAAGGGAGGCGTGCAGCAAGAAGCCGGTTCTACCTGGTCAATTGTCCTGGGAGCCGGGGTCCGGTACCGTTTAGACCGGGTGAGCGACCTGGTGATGAACCTGCAGTGGCGTTATTACGACACCGACTGGATGGACGGCCTCAACCATGACAATCCACAGAACAAATACAATGATATGATGTTCTGGCTTAATGTGGGTTACATCTACTATCTGAATTTCTAAATTTTGTGCATAAAAAAAGGCTTCGAAAAAGCCCTTTTTTAGTATCCTGTTCCACGCTATCCCAAAGCTTGTTTTAGATCATTGATAAGATCTTCCTCATCTTCAATTCCCACACTCAGTCGGATCAGGGAATCAACAATTCCTGTCTTTGCTCTCTCTTCCTTCGGAATGGAAGCGTGAGTCATACTGGCCGGATGTCCTGCCAGGGACTCTACTCCGCCTAAAGATTCAGCAAGAGTGAAAATCTGAAGCTTTTCTACCACCTGTACAGCGCTTTCCAAAGTTCCTTCAGCAGTAGTGAAAGAGATCATTCCGCCGAAACCTTTCATTTGTTTTTTGGCCACCTCGTGGTTAGGATGATCTTCAAAGCCCGGCCAGTAAACTTTATCTACTTTTGGATGGTTTTTCAGAAATTCAGCTACGGCCGCACCATTCTCGCAATGTCTTTGCATTCTAATATGCAGGGTCTTAATTCCGCGAAGCACAAGGAAACTATCCATAGGTCCACAAATTGCGCCACTGGCATTCTGAATAAAATGAAGTTTTTCAGCCAGCTCCTGATCCTTCACCACGAGGCTTCCCATCACCACATCACTGTGCCCGCCGAGATATTTAGTGGCGCTGTGCATAACAATATCTGCCCCCAGCTCTAATGGCTGCTGTAGATAAGCCGTGGCAAAAGTGTTATCTACTGCCAATAGAAGATTGTGTTTTTTTGCAATTTTTGAAACCGCTTCAATGTCTATAATATTCATCATTGGGTTGGTAGGCGTCTCTATCCAGATCAATTTTGTATTCTCATTAATGGAATCTTCAATTCTGCCTGCATCCCGCATTCCCACAAAATGAAATTTGATCCCCAGGTTTTCAAAGATCTTTGTAAATAAACGATAAGATCCTCCGTAAAGATCATTGGTGGAAATGATCTCGTCACTCGGTTTGAACAATTTCATCACCGCATCAATCGCAGCGAGGCCGGAACTAAAAGCGAGGCCGAAATTGCCATTTTCAATACTGGCCAAAGCATTTTGCAGCGCAGAACGGGTGGGATTTCCGCTGCGGGAATATTCAAAACCCTTATGTCCTCCCGGGGTAGATTGCTTGTAAGTACTGGTTTGATATATTGGCGGCATTACTGCTCCATAAGCCGGATCTGTATTCTCCTGCCCGCCGTGGATAGTCTTAGTATTGAATTTCATTTTTCCGAAATTTTTAAGACACAAATGTAGAGTTCGCTTTGGGCAATCCCAAAATAGCATGTACCTTTCGTAACAGTTTAACACTCTAACCTCCCTTATGTTTCGCAGATTCTCCCTGATCCTTTTGGCTCTCATTACTTTTTTGTCATGCCGGGAAGAAAAAAAGCCGGTAAAGACCTCCCTTCTTTTTGAAAAGGAACAGATCATCAAAAGAACCGGTGAGAATTGTGACACTGCAGAATATGATTGTACGGTAATTTCCCTGGAGGTGGTAAAGGCAAAAGGCGCGCCCGAGATCTCCAAGGAGATCAACAGGAAACTGGAAGAGCATGTGATTGAATTGGTAAGCTCCGAAGAAGATCCACAAGTGTCAGATCTTGAAGAACTCAGCAATAATTTTATCCTGGACTACCGTTCAGCAGCCGAAAACTTTTCGGAAGAACCACCCTGGGAAGCGTATGTCAACGAAAATATCTACTCAAAAACTGAAAACCTGGTCTCCATTGGAATCACTACCGAGATCTTCAGCGGGGGAGCCCACGGATATAAGACCCTAACCTTTTTAAATTTCGATCCAAATACCGGAGAACTGTATTCCTCCAAAGATCTTTTTACTCCGGAATTTAAGACGTTCGTAGAGGAAAAATTCAGACAGGAACAGAATATCCCACAGGAAGAAAATATTAACAGCACCGGATTCTGGTTCAAAAATGACATTTTTAGACTCCCTTCGAATATTGGTTTTACCGAAGAAAATGTCATTCTTGTCTACAACTCCTATGAAATTGCTCCTTATTCAGCGGGAGATATTTATATGGAAATTCCTCTTGAAGAAGCAAGACCCTTCCTTAAGATTGAATAGTTTTGCAGAAAAATTTTCGGAATGAAAAAGATCTACTACCTCTCCACCTGTGACACCTGTAAAAGGATATTGAAAGAGCTGCAACCACCCGCTTCTTTTAGCCTTCAGGATATCAAAAAAGATCCGTTGACCGAACCGGAGCTGGAAGAGATGAAAAAGATTTCCGGAAGCTACGAGCACCTTTTTAGTAAAAGGGCCCGGCTTTACAAGGAAAGGGAGCTAAAAAATAAAGACCTTTCAGAACAGGACTATAAAACCCTTCTTCTCGAACATTATACTTTTTTAAAAAGGCCTGTGATCATCAACGGGCAGGAGATCTTTATTGGAAACTCAAAAAAGACGGTAGAAGCAGCCAAAAAGTCGATGCATGAATAAAAGATTACTGGCGATCCTGGCGGCTACAGCTGCCAGCACTATCTATGGGATCAACCATACGGTAGCCAAGAATCTAATGCCGGAGTATATTCAGCCTTTTGGCTTCATTCTGCTAAGGGTGGTGGGTGCCGCCATTCTTTTTTGGCTCATTAGTTTCTGGGGACCAAAGGAAAAGATCGCGACCAGTGACTGGCCGCGCATCCTGGGCTGTACGATATTTGGGATGGTGATCAACATGCTCCTTTTCTTTAAAGGCTTGAGTATGACCACCCCAATTAATAGTTCCGTGATAATAACTATTACCCCAATACTGGTCCTTATACTGGCAGCTGTTTTGATCAGGGAGAGAATTACTGTATTAAAGACAGCGGGAATAATTATCGGGTTGGCAGGAGCTGTTTCACTTATACTATTCGGCAAGGAACAAACCTTTAACGCACCCAATATTCCATTGGGGAATCTATTAGTTATCGTGAACGCCTTCTCCTACGGACTTTACCTCATCCTGGTGAAACCGCTAACCTCAAAATACCATCCCTTCACCATAATGAAGTGGCTATTTTTGTTGGCAGTGATTATCAATTTACCTCTTACCCTGAATGAATTCCTTGAGGTGGAGTGGACATCCCTTTCTCCTGAAGTTATGGGACGAATGGCTTTTGTAGTGGTGGGAACCACATTTTTGACCTACCTACTCAATGTTTTTGCCCTGCGACAGTTAAGCGCGGCTACCATTAGCGCTTTTATATACCTGCAACCCCTGATAGCAATAATTTATGCTGTGGCCACAGGAGCAGACACTCTTAATCTCACCAAAATAGCCGCTGCCATACTTGTTTTTGCAGGTGTGTATATGGTCACCCGAAAACCTAAACCTGTAGTTTAAAGATCTTTTGGCTTTTTCCCGAACTTTCGGGTATCTTCTTTTGTTATGATCCTGAAATCCTGAACATGTTGAAGCCTGTTGAGGTTCTCAAAAAGGTCTTTTGGAAGACCGGTAAGTTTTCTTTCTTTTAGATCTATCCAACCTCCCATCATTTCACAACTGGCAAAATTGCGGCCTTTATGGTCGTAAAAGTCATGCACGAACTCAAAATACATTCCGTCCTCTGAAAGCCCCTTTAGCTGAAGGGTAACAGTCACCGGTTTTCCGGCAAAAACTTCCTTGAAATAATAAATGTGTTCAAAAAATACGACAGGCCCCAGGTTGTGCTTCGCCATTTCCTGATACCCAAAACCGTTTTCCATGAGGAATGACATTCGGGTGTGGCTCATAAAATTAATATAAGCCGTATTTGCCAGGTGACGGTTGGCATCAATATCACTCCATCGTATATCGAACTCTTTCTTGTACATATTCAAATTTTGGCGTAAAATTACAAATAATTATTATGCATGCATAGTATAATTTCCTAAGTTGCCGCTCCGGAAATTTAATGATGAAAAGCACATGCCGTTAGTTGAAAGCCATTACGAACCCTCCCTTATCTTTAGAAATTACCATTTCTCCACAGTTTATGCTGCCGTTTTTCGAAAGATGGACCATCCCCAAAAAAGAGAACGGTTGGAACTTAAGGAAGGAGATTTTATCGATCTGGACTGGAGTTTTTCCGAAGAAAAAAGCGAAAAGCTTTTGATCCTGCTCCACGGATTGGAAGGGAGCGCGCAAAGACCTTATATGACAGGAACAGCCAAACTCTTCACGCAGAATGGTTGGGACGTACTGGCAGTGAATTTTAGAGGCTGCGGCGGGGAACTCAACCGACTTTTCCGCTCTTACCATGCGGGTGCCACAGACGACCTGAGGCAGGTAATTGAACATGTAAAGCCTCGCTATCCCACCATTGCCCTAAATGGCTTTAGCCTGGGCGGAAACCTTCTGCTGAAATATTTGGGAGAAGAAAAAAATCTTCCCGAAGAGATCAAAGCTGCCGTAGCAATATCCGTCCCTTGTGATCTTCACGGTTCACTCATGGAGATCCAGCAATTGCGGAATATGCTCTATGAAAAAAGATTTCTGCGGAGTTTAAAGGCGCACCTGTTGGCGCGACATGAGAAATTCCCGAATAAGATCACCAAAGAAGAGATCGCCTCCTGTGACAATCTTTTGGCAGTTGATGAACTCTACACCAGTAAGGCGCACGGTTTTGAGAATGCATTGGACTATTACAAAAAGAACAGTTCTTTGCAGTTCCTCCCAAATATTTCAATTCCCACTCTTTTGATCAATGCCCGCAACGACGGATTCCTTTCTGAAAAGTCCTATCCTGTAGAGGTTGCAGAGAAAAATTCGGATTTCTTTCTGGAGATGCCAAAATATGGAGGTCATGTAGGTTTCATTCAAAACGGTCCATATACCTACAACGAAGAGCGGACCCTGGAATTCCTTTCCTCCCAAACCTAAAAAAATGCTAAACCACGGTTAAAATAGCAGCAGGGACAGCAAATATGCTTTAAATTAGTTCAAGCATGACGGCCACTCCCGACAAAGAACATATAGCCAAGGTACGCTCAGCCGGATTTTTTATGAAAGGTCTGGTGTACATTCTAGTGGGTGTACTCACCTTTATGGCCGCTTTTGGTTTGGGTGGGGATGTTACCAGTACAGATGGAGTGATCAGGTTTTTACTATCCTTACCGTTGGGTAAGATCCTGGTGGGCATTGTTGCATTAGGACTGTTTGCATACACTCTGTGGCGACTGGCACAAATGTGGTTACGACCCAAGAAAAAAGGCAGCAAAAAACCCGAAGGTTGGAAAGGACTTTTTACGAGGTTCAGATATTTATATTCTGCAATTTTCTATGCCCTTATAGCTTATTCATTTGCCAAACCCCTTATCAAAGATCTAATGGGTCATGAACACGCAGGAGCGCCTTCAGAAGGGAATGAGAAACAGGAGGCTGCACTTGGGGAAATTCTTAGTCATGACTGGGGAGTGATCCTCATATGGGCGCTGGCTATAATTGTGGCTGCACAGGCCATTTGGCAGTTTCGGCTTGCTTACACTGCACGGTTCATGAAAAAGATCGACAAGTTTCCAGATCTAAAACATGAATACGAATTCATCCGGAAGTCGGGTAGATTTGGATATGCTGCCCGCGGAGTCGTATTCGGAATTATCTCTTTTTTTCTGGTCAAAGTCATCCTTCAGCACAACGCGCAGGTATATAAAGGAACAGAGGGAGCTTTGCAGTATTTGCTCAGCTTCTCCTACGGCTCCTGGTTATTGGGTGCTACAGCAACCGGGCTAATAGGTTACGGCATTTTCAATATGATGGTGGCCCGTCACGCACAACTCACCAGAATTCAGTGACCAAAAAGCAGGCGGCCTCTTTGCACTGCTTCAGAAATCCTTATCTTTGGGCAATTATTAAAACTCAAGCATGATCCAATCCATGACCGGTTTTGGGAAGAGCGTTGTACAACTTCCCTCAAAAAAAATTACCGTAGAGATCAAATCCCTCAACAGCAAAAACCTTGACCTGAACGCCCGCGTTCCTTCTCAATATCGCGAAAAGGAATTACTGTTACGCAACAAGATATCGAAATCCCTTACCCGGGGAAAAGTTGATTTTTCGGTCTATGTGGAAATCACCGGAGAAGAAACAACAGCTTCGGTAAATCCTGCAGTGGTCAAAAAGTACATGGAACAATTAAAAGAAATTGTTCAGGGGGACGAAACCGAATTGCTAAAAATGGCAGTAAGAATGCCCGACGCTTTGAAGACTGAGCGCGATGAGATCGATGAAGAGGAATTCAGGACTATAGAAAAAGCTGTGGAAGAAGCTTTGGAGGAGATCAACGATTTTAGATCTGCCGAAGGGAAAGCCCTGGAAGACGAACTGGTGCAGAGAGCTGAGAATATTCAGAGTTTGCTTCAGAAGGTCATAGCCATGGATCCCGAAAGGATCACTGCAGTAAGAGAAAGGCTTCAAAAAGGGGTTTCCGAACTTAAAGAAAATATCGACGAGAATCGTTTTGAGCAGGAACTGGTATACTACATTGAAAAGTTTGATATAACCGAAGAGAAAGTAAGACTGGACAACCATATGGATTACTTCCTCAAAACGCTAAACTCTGCAGATTCCAACGGAAAAAAACTCGCTTTCATTTCCCAGGAAATGGGCCGGGAAATCAATACTATTGGGAGCAAATCAAATTATGCGCCAATGCAGCAACTGGTCGTGCAGATGAAGGATGAACTGGAGAAGATCAAGGAACAACTACTAAACGTTTTATAATGGCAGACGGTAAACTGATCGTATTCTCAGCACCATCAGGATCGGGAAAAACAACCATAGTTAGATACCTGTTGGCCCAGGAAGAACTAAAGCTGGATTTTTCTATTTCAGCTACCTCTCGGGAACCACGGGGAAACGAGATGAACGGAAGAGACTATTATTTTCTCAGCCTGGAAGAATTTAAACACAAGATCAAGAACGACGAATTCCTGGAATGGGAAGAAGTGTATCGCGATAATTTCTACGGAACCCTGAAAAGCGAGGTAGAACGAATTTGGGCGGAAGGCAAAAATGTCATTTTTGACATAGATGTAGTTGGTGGTCTTGACATAAAACACATTTATCCCGAAAGAACTTTAGCGGTGTTTGTAAAACCTCCGAGTATCGAGGAACTGAAGATCCGTTTGAAAAAAAGACAAACAGAATCGCCAGATAAGATCAATATGCGGGTAGCCAAGGCTTCTATTGAAATGGCAACTGCACCGCAGTTCGATCATATCATCATAAATAACGACCTTAATGTAGCCTTGGAAGAGGCTTATTCCCTTGTCTCAGATTTTGTAGGAGCTGAAAAAAAGAAGTAAGAAGTGAAGAAAAAGATCGGATTGTTTTTTGGCACTTTTAACCCGGTACACATTGGCCATCTTATCCTTGCGAACCACCTGCAGCAGTATGGAGAACTTGATGAAGTATGGCTGGTAGTTACTCCGCACAATCCGTTCAAGAAGAAAAGCAGCCTGTTGAACAATCATCACAGGTATGATATGGTGTGGCAGCTATGTGAGGATTATCCGAACCTTAGGCCGAGCGATATAGAATTTAACCTGCCACAACCAAACTATACCTCCCATACCCTGGTACAACTGGAGGAAAAATATCCCGATTATAAATTCTCTCTAATAATGGGAGAGGATAACCTCAAGAGCTTTCCAAAATGGAAGAATTTCGAGGTGATTCTGGAGCGGCACGAGATCATAGTTTATCCACGGTTTTCGGAAGGGGAAACAGATGGCGTTTTAAAGGATCATCCGCACATAAGGCTGGTAGATGCGCCGCGAATTGAGATCTCTTCAACTTTTATAAGGAACGCCATTAAAGAAGGAAAGGATGTTAGGCCGCTTTTACCCGAAAAAGTGTGGCGGTATATTGATGAGATGAATTTTTACCGCTAAAAAAAATTGCCCCCAAAACAGCGTTTCAAAGGCAATTCTTCACTAACTAACCAACCAAAAAAGATTAAACTCTTCTAAATTATAATCCTTTCTAATTGTATAACGCAGATTTATTTTGCTTCGTACGTTAGATGCAGTATTTTGAATGTTAAAGTTTTAGCCTCCAAATCTGCCGTTTTTAATTTTCTTTGCAGCCACTGTTCCCCGCAACCTTTTAATTTTCCTTATTTTTGATTTCAGAAATTGATCTTTATGGAGAATTCGCTGAAGTTCGCCGTGGTAGGCGGAGGTAGCTGGGCTACTGCAATAGTAAAAATGCTTTGTGAGAACCTTGATGAAGTTGGATGGTATATGCGTAGCGTATATGCTATTGAACACATCAAGAAACAGGACCATAATCCTAATTACCTAAGCTCTGTAGAATTTGACGTGTCCCAGCTAAAATTAAGCAGTGACATGAACGAAACCGTCAAAGAAGCAGACGTTCTTATCTTTGCGATTCCTTCAGCATTTCTGAAAAGGGAACTGGATCAGCTTACCGAATCTCTTGAAGGCAAGATCATTTTTTCAGCTATTAAAGGAATTGTACCTGAGACCAGTCTAATTGTCGGTGAACATTTTCACACTACTTATCACATTCCTTACGATAATATTGGAGTGATCACCGGACCCTGCCACGCGGAGGAAGTAGCCCTTGAGCGGCTTTCTTTTCTTACCATTGCCTGTGCCGATGAGGAAAAGGCAAAAATGGTGGCGAAAAACCTCAGCAGTGACTATATCAACTGCAAAACCAGCGATGACATTGTAGGAACCGAATACGCGGCTATGCTCAAAAACATTTACGCTATAGCTGCCGGAATCGCTCACGGATTGGGTTATGGAGATAACTTCCAAAGTGTGCTAATGAGCAATGCCATTCGCGAAATGAAGAAATTCATCAAGAAAGTGCATAAAATGAAGCGGAACATCAATGATTCCGCATACCTTGGAGATCTACTGGTAACCGGTTATTCGGTTTTCAGCCGAAACAGGATGTTCGGGAATATGATTGGGAAAGGTTATACCGTCAAAAGCGCACAAATGGAAATGAGCATGGTGGCTGAAGGTTATTATGCCACCGAAAGTGCCTACAAGATCGTGCAGGAAACGAAGGCGAAAACTCCCATCATCAATGCCGTTTATGCCATTCTTTATCAGGGCAAGGAACCTAAAAAGGTGTTTAAAAAGCTGGTAGAAAAACTGGATTAAAACTAAGAAAATGCAATCCTCAGCCACCTCTGTTGCAGATTATATCGCTTCACTTTCTGCGGAAAGGCAGGAGGTGATCAACAATTTGAGGAAAGTCATCAAAGAAAACCTTCCTGAAGGTTTTGAAGAAGGAATGAGCTATGGAATGATCGGATATTACGTACCTCATTCGCTCTACCCTGACGGGTACCATTGTAAGCCAAAAGACCCGCTTCCTTTTATCAACCTGGCCTCCCAAAAGAACTTTATTGCCCTTTATCACATGGGGCTTTACGCTAAGAAAGAACTGCTGGACTGGTTTGTAGAAGAATACCCTAAGCACTGCAACCGGAAACTTGATATGGGTAAAAGTTGCATCCGGTTTAAGAAGCTGGAAGATATTCCTTATGATCTTATTGGTGAACTGGTCTCAAAAATGAGTCCGCAGGAATGGATCTCCGTTTACGAGAGGAACATTAAAAAATAACTATTTTAGAAGGACTCCTTTTTTAGTCATTACCGGAAGTTCCTGAAGAGCTTTTTCGTTGATGGTATTCTTTCTGAAAATGTAGTTTTTATGGAACATTTTTCCTTCCGAAAAGAAAGAGATTGAGAACTCATTATTGAGTGCCAGCACCTTTTCTTCCAAAAATTCAACTTTAGCAAAAGATTTTGCCGGCAACACTTTTATGGTGTGACGCATGGTAGAGGTTTCTTTATTACCATCATAGCCCCGGCTAACAATTAATACCGTTTCAAGAGGTTTTTCTCCGGCATTAATGAGATAAGCATTCCAATCCTGCGTTCCATATTCTTCATGCTTTTCACGGACTGCCGCTACATACAAATCTTCAACCTGCGGGATCTCGATATCTTTTTTCACTCCTCCATTTTATTTTTGGCCCACTTCCATAATCCCCAGAGAATTAGTGCAGCTAAGCCTAGCAGTATAGCTCCTATGGTAAACTCAATGACTTTAATGGCGATCAACAGAATAATGACCGCGATTGCAATAACTCCTAAGATAATGAGACCAGTCTTTTTCATATGGAAGATTTAAATTGTTCAAGGAAGCGCATATCGTTCTCGTAGAACATGCGAATATCACCTATTTGGTAAAGCAACATGGCGATCCTTTCTATTCCCATTCCAAAAGCAAATCCGGAATATTCCGCAGGATCGATATTACAATTTCTTAGCACATTTGGATCTACCATTCCGCAGCCCATGATCTCCAGCCAGCCGGTACCTTTGGTGATGCGGTAATCGGTTTCGGTTTCAAGTCCCCAGTAAATATCAACTTCGGCACTTGGTTCGGTAAATGGGAAATAGGAAGGTCTCAGGCGGATCTTAGACTTTCCGAAGAGTTGTTTGGTAAAGTAAAGCAGCGTCTGCTTGAGATCGGCAAAAGAAACATTCTTGTCTACGTACAAACCTTCCACCTGGTGGAAAATACAGTGAGAACGCGCAGAAATAGCTTCATTTCTGAAAACCCTCCCCGGAGAAATAGTTCGGATAGGCGGTTTGTTCTCTTCCATATAACGCACCTGCACAGATGAGGTGTGAGTTCGCAACAAAACATCGGGATTGGTCTGAATAAAGAAGGTATCCTGCATATCCCTTGCCGGATGGTATTCCGGAAGGTTCAAAGCTGTAAAGTTATGCCAGTCATCTTCAATTTCCGGTCCTTCAGAAACATTAAAACCAATATTAGAAAAGATCTCGATGATCTGGTTCTTTACAATAGAAATGGGGTGACGTGCGCCTATTTCAATAGGCTCACCGGGGCGGGAAAGGTCTCCGTAAATGCTTTTTTCCTCCTCCTTGCTTTCCAGTTCTTCCTTCAGCTGGTTCACCTTTTCGGTAGCAGCATTCTTAAGGTTGTTCACTGCCTGACCAAAAGCTTTTTTCTGCTCATTCGGCACATTTTTGAACTCAGCAAAATACTCGTTCAAAATTCCTTTTTTGCCTAAATATTTGATCCGGAAATTTTCTACCTCTTCTTTGGTCTTAGCCTGAAAAGCTTCAATTTCAGAAATATAATCCTCAATTTTATCTATCATGGTCCCTTTTCTTTAGGAAGCGCAAATTTAAGAAAATTATGATGTAAAAGGTACGCATTTCCTCCGGCCTTTTCCCCCGGCCGAAGAAAGAACATCTCTCTACAATTCTCAAAAATGCTATTTAATGTATTCTTTTTCCAGGAAGTACTGCACTATGGCTTCTTTCATAAGTACAGCCTGCTCTCCCGCCTTTAACTGCGGAAGCTGTTCCACCACCTTATAATGCGGCCAGCCCTCGTCATCAAAAAACTCGAACTCATAGTATCCGTATGGCTCCAGCAGCCTGCAGATAGCAATGTGCATAAGATCCAGTTTGTGGTCTTTTTTGAACTTGCGATGTAACTGCCCCAGTTCCTGTACTCCAATAAGGTAAATAATGGCGTCCAGCTCCAGCTTTTCCCCATCAGCAAATTGGTGTGAAAGCTTTTGCTCCACCTGCTCCCATCGCTCCTTTAATTGTTCGTCTCTTGCCATGCCGCAAAGATAACTACTAAGAACGGGAAATTACTATCTTTGGAAACATGAATATCATAGACCTGCTCCTCAGCATCTTTCTACTGCTCGGCCTCGTACGGGGTCTTTTTAAAGGATTTTTAGTGGAACTCGCCGGATTAGTGGCTTTGGTAGGCGGTATTTATGCTGCCATACATTTTTCTGATGCTGCCTACGGTCTTTTTGATATTTTCCTTGATTGGGAGGAAAAATACCTGGCGATCCTTGCTTTCGCCTTCACCTTTTTTATTGTGGCCTTTCTAATTTCTCTCGCAGGAAAATTTCTCACTAAAATGGCTCACATAGTTGCCCTGGGACTGGTAAACCGATTATTGGGAGGCATTTTTGGGATGGTAAAAATGGCATTTTTGGCCAGCCTCTTCTTTATGCTGTTCGACTACTTCGGATATTTTCAGCCGGACGAGGAAACTAAAGAAAATTCGGTGTTATATCTTCCCGTACGGGCCATGGCGCCCATAATTCTTCCGCGGATAATTGAAGAAGTAAAGGAAGGGGATACTTTTATTACTCCTTCTGAAGCTGAAGAAATGAAATAAAAAAACCCGGCAGAACCTTAGTTCAAAACCGGGTTTCCAAGAACCTTCAGTTAAAAAATACTATAAAAGGGTGACTTTTCCGGTAGATATAGAATAAACCCCACCAACGATCTTGATTTCTCCATTGGCCTCCATTTCCTGTAGAATAGGGCTTTTTTCCCTGATTCTCTCCATGGTCATCTTCACATTATTCTCGATAACATCAGCTACGAAAGAATCATTTTTCGAGCTTCTTTCTCCATCTGTTTTTGTTTGATCAACCGCAGGAGCGATGTTACTCAACAGGTGAGTGATGTTTCCGAGTTCTACGTGATCACAAGCCGCTTTAACCGCGCCACATGCTTCATGACCTAGTACAAAAACCAGTTTACTACCCGCTACTTTACAGGAATATTCCATACTTCCCAGAATATCTGTATTCTCAAAATTACCGGCTACCCTTGCGACAAAGATATCCCCAATTCCCTGGTCGAAAATTGTCTCTACAGGCACCCTGGAATCAATACAGCTTAATACTACTGCCTGGGGCCATTGTCCGCCACTGGTCTGGGCTATTTGGCTGGAGTAGTCTCTTGAATACATGTTGTTTCCGGTAAATCTTTCATTCCCCGCCATAAGTTCATTAAGAACTGTATTAGGAGTTAATGTATCTTGTTTTTCCTTGTTAATTATATCTTTGATCATAGTTTATCAATTTAAGTTTAAAAAAATTTTCAGTGCTATAAAATAGGTATTAAGCAGTTTTCGGTCTATTAAAAAATTGCTGATAACTTTCAGGGTTTACAACTACCCCTCTTTCAGAAATAATCTTGATATTGATATTTCTTTCTTCAGCTTTCACTTTAAAATCATCAAGTATTTCGATGATATCGTTATCAAGGTAGTGAGTTTTAGTCACGTCCATAATAAGAAATGAATTCTCTTCCAGCTTATTGAGCTCTTTTATTATAGCTCCTTTATTTATAAATGTCACTTCTTCGGCCAGTGTCATCTTAACTGTCTTACTTCCATCTTCCACATTTTCTTTATGTAGGAAATATGAATTCTGGTAGCTCTTGATTAATATAACAATTATTCCCACAAGAAGTCCCAAGGTTATACCAACAAGGAGATCACCAAAAATGATTCCTGTCACGGTCACCAGGAAGGGTACAGATTGTTTCCATCCTGCCTTGTACATTTGCACAAAAAGCTGTGGTTTTGCCAGTTTATAACCCACTAAAAATAAAACAGCGGCAAGAACCGATAGTGGTATTAGATTTAAAACTCTCGGAATAATGATCACAGAGATCAACAGTAAGCCTCCATGGAGTATTGCAGAAAGTTTCGTTTGTCCTCCAGACTGGATGTTCGCAGAACTTCTAACAATTACCTGGGTGATAGGCAGACCTCCAATTAGGCCAGATACTATGTTCCCGGTTCCCTGAGCAAATAATTCTCTATTAGTTGGAGTCGTTCTTTTATGTGGATCTAATTTATCTGTAGCTTCAACACATAAGAGGGTTTCCAAACTGGCCACCAGGGCCAATGTAAAGGCAGTGACCCATATCTCCATATTTCCTATCATACTAAAGGAGGGAAAAGTAAACTGCCCTATAAAAGAGTCAAAACTATCAGGGACTGGTACATTAACGAGAAGTCCTGGAGCGATAGAAAGAGAATCAATATTTTGAGTAATCACGTTAAAGACTATTCCCAGCCCTACAGCTACGAGGGGTCCCTGGATCAATCTAAAAACTTTGCTTTTTTTAGTCAAAACGGTCTCCCATAGGATGAGAATCCCCATAGCGACAAGGGCTATTACGGTGGACCCGGGACTAATCGATTCGAAAATTTTTCCGAGTGCCGAAAAAGTATTCTCCCCATCCAATTGGAAGAAATACCAGTCACCCATTGGGCTTTGGGTATATCCGAAAAAATGTGGGATCTGTTTTAGAATAATAATTATTCCAATTCCAGTCAACATTCCTTTAATAACGGACGATGGAAAGTAATAACCGATAATTCCCGCTTTGAGAACTCCGAATAAAATTTGAATGGCTCCTGCCAGGACTACGGCTAAAAGAAAATCCTGATAACTACCTAAACTGGCAATCGCTGCAAGTACTATTGCAGCCAATCCTGCAGCTGGACCACTAACACCAAGACTGGATTTACTTAGTGCCCCCACAACAATTCCTCCTACAATACCTGCAATTAAACCTGAAAATAATGGTGCTCCACTGGCCAAGGCAATACCAAGGCATAAAGGAAGAGCAACAAAAAATACAACAATACTGGCCGGCAAATCTTTTTTGAGTTGCTTGAACATAAAAAATAAACGTTTAGGACAGGTAAAAACAACCTGTCAATAATTAAATAATAAATACTGTATAATGAGATCCCGAAACCATTAGCCATTGCAAAAAGGCATGGTACCGTGAGCTATTGAAGAATAGCCCCGACAAGCGTGGATCTAAAAAAAACGAAAATTTTATACGCTCTGTGGAGGGGGAGAGATCACTTCGAGGTAGACCTGATGGCTGCCTTCCAGATAAGAGAATTCCTGCTGAGAATGTGTTCTCAAATAACGAATACTTGCATGGTTGGAATAGGATTCCTCCATGAGAGATTCAAATGACAGGAGATTTTTTGATGAATTTTCCTCTTCGTTGGCAGTAAAAGCAAATGACATATCTACCGTGTCATCAATAAGCGCCACAACCGTAGGACCGGCCACGAAGCTCATAAAAACAATTGATAATAAAACGGCGATATTTTTCATAAGCGGCAAAAATAGGATATCTCTAGATTTTGACCAAAGAAATACTTGTCGCTACAACAGTTTTAACTCTTTTGAGTTCACCCATCCCTGCGTACCATTAGGAAGTTCTATTTCATACCAGCCCTGAAAATCTTCAGTTACTTTGACCTTCGCGCCCTCATGAAGGGTTAGAACTTCTGCGCTTCTCACATTAGGTTCACTCTTAACCATCACTTCTTCAGAAAAGATAATAGCAAAAGAACTTTCATCCTGTAAATTAAGCTTCAGTGCTCCTATTACACCGGAGGTGATCGCCAGCACCAAAAAGAACATTCCGGAGATAAATAGAATCCGTTTAATAATAGTTCTCCTACTGAAGTAGTAGACAAGGAAGAATACCACAAACAGCATCATACAAAAAATGGCTGCCCAACCCCATTCTGAAGGGCTTAACGCAGAAGTACTTTGATTGAAAATGCCGCCAAAACCTACTTCTGAAGGGTCATCCAGAGCATCTATGGCCATATTTCTGGCAAATTCAAGATTGTTCTTTACATCTTCATCCCCCGGCTCCATCTGTAGAGCCTTTTCAAAATGATAGATACTTGGCGCTATATGGTTGAGCTTGTAATGAGCGTTTCCGAGATTATAATGCAGAGCGACCGAAGTTTCTCCATTTTCCAGGATCTGGTCGTAGAGATCAATAGCCCGTTCATAATTTTCAGCTGCATAGGCAGCATTGGCCTTATCAAACAATTCTTCGTTCTGTGAAAAGCCGGTGAAACCAACCAGCAGGACCAATATAAAAATCAGCTTTTTCATACCTGTTTGTCAATTTCAGAGATTACATGTACCGCTTTATCATAATCCTGTTGCATCGCAACATTTGAAGCCGGTGTATAGCGGGCGAACTCACAGCTTTTAAGCAACTCCAGGAATTGATCTACCGTAGCTTCAGTCACTCCGCGACCCAGCAGCAACTCCCGAATATGCTCCTTGCTCATCTCGCTCGTTTGTATATGCAGCTTCGCCTTCAAATAATTGTGCAGCGCTCTTTCCAGCGAATCGTAGAACTTGGTTTTATCGCCAAGGTTTCGTTTTGCTTCGGAAAGATATTTTCTGGCAAGTTTATCTGCCTTTCGAATCCTGTTTCCTCGGACATCACCAGCCATCGCTTCTCTTCTCTTTCCGAAGAAGATTGCCAGCGGAATGAACAACAAAGGCAGCACAAAAAGGCTCCAAAAAAGAGGAGATCCCAAAAATGGCTTTTCATCGATAGGTCTCAGGGCCGCATTCAGTTTAATGTAGCGGAATTGATTCGTCACAGCAGGAGCCTGTCGTACGGTACCACCGGTACTTCCCGAAGTCGTGGTTGCCTGCCCGGCAGGAGCTGCATTTACATCAATAAGGATTTCATTCGAGGTAAGTGTTTTGTAAGATTCAGCATTAAGATCGAAATAACTGAAGGATAAAGCCGGAATTGGATATTTCCCTTTTTGCTGCGGCACCAGGGTATAGGTATTGGAAATGTTGCCGCGCATGCCACCCAGGTTTGTATTCACATCTTCGGCATATTCCGGTTCATATTTTTCCATGGAGGCCGGAACCGTTAGCGGAGGAAGATCGAACAGTTTCAGGTTGCCTTCCCCTCTCACTTCCACTTTTGCCTGTAAAGACTCGGTAGCATTGAGGTTTGTCTTGTCAGCAGTTACACTGAACCTCAGGTTTTTCCCCACAGCTCCGGTAAACCCTTCCGGTTTTCCTTCCTGTGGCAGTGGCTTCACATTGATAGTGCGGTTACCGGCCGCCACTACTTTATCCACTGTTTCGTAGAAACGGTTTCCAAAGATATCCCTGCGATCTCCCGGCACTTCGACAGAAACGGAAAGCGTGAGCGGTTCAATATTCAGTTTTCCGGTTTTTTGAGGATAGAGCACTGTTTTACGCAAAACAACATAGCGATACGGTTCTCCCTCGTATTCCCCATTCTCTACCTGCAGGCGCTGCATATCGATATTCTGACTCCAGAAGTCACTGAACTTGGGATTGTCCAGCTGTCTCCAGTCGCTGACATTGATCCGCGGACTCACATACAGCTTGTAGACCACGGTGATGGCTTCGTTGAGATATGGATTAGAATTCGAGATCTCGGCCACCAGGTGAAGATTTTCGGAAGCTACATATTCAGAGTTATTACCGTCTGTAGGCTCATCTACGGCAGCAGTCACCTCAATTTCAAGAGGCGTGGTCTTATAAACGTCGCCTTCAATAGTGATCTCTGCCTGGCCAATGGCTAATTTCCCTCTCTTTTTAGGAGCCAGAAAATAACTGTAGGTTTTGGAATAGCTCCTTTTTCCATTTATCCAGCTATTGCTCACAGCCTGGTTAGGACCGCCTACTACTGTAAAATCAGAAAATGACGGCGGATTAAAATTATCCCCGTCCTGGTTCATCGTGAAATCTACGCGCAGGCGTTCGTTCACCCCCAGCTTTTTCTTGCTGGCCTTGGCTTCGAACTGCACCTGCGCCCCGGCAATTGCCGAAACCATGAAAAATATGAAAATCAGGATCTTGTTCTTCATCTTTTCTACCAGTCTTTTTCTGTTTTCGTTTTAGCGCCTTTTACTTTTTCGGCGTTGATCTTATCCTGTACTTTTTTCTCTTCGTTACCCATTGCCTCCAAAAGGTTTTTCACCTGTTGCGGAGAAAGCTGACCGGGTCTTGGCTGAGGCTGCTTTTGCTGCTCCTCCTTATCCCCTTTGTTCTGTTCCTGCTTATCCTGATTCTGAGGTTTTCCCTCATCATCTTTTTTATCTTCGCCCTCTTTCTTATCCTGCTGATCTTTCTCACCGCCTTTGTCTTTCTCATCCTGCGGCTTTCCATCTTCATTCTTCTCTTTTTCTCCCTCGTCTCCCTGCTGATCTTTTTTATCTTGCTGCTGATCTTTGTTTTGATCCTGCTTATCCTTCTTCTGATCCTGGTTCTTATCGCCACCACCTTTTTTCTGCTCTTCTTCCAGCATCTTTTTTGCTAAGGCCAAATTGTAACGCGTTTCATCATCAGCCGGATTGTTACGAAGGGAATTCTTATATGCTTCTATCGCTTCTTTGTACTTCTTCTGCTTCATAAAAGCATTTCCGCGGTTATGGAAAGAATCGTGTTTCAGCGTTTTTTTCTCGGTCACTTTCGCTGCCTGTCCGTGTCTTTGAACCGCTTCATTGGTGATCTCTTTGTTATAATACAGGTTTCCCAGGTTATATTTTGCTTCTGCATTGGAAGGATCCTTTGCAATGGCTTTACGGTAATAGGCTTCTGCGGAAGCAATATCATCTTCAGACAAGGCTGCTTCTGCTTCCTGCATGTACTTTCTTGCTTCCCGGGCAGCCTTCTCAGCATCTTCCTGAGCAAAAGCCGAAATTCCCGAAAAGAAAAGCACTCCCAAAAATGCCATTTTCAGAAGGTATTTGTTTTCAAACGCTCTCATTGTCTTATTCAAAATCAACTACTTATGCTCGTTAAACAAATTTAATCTTTTTAACCACGATGTTTGCCGCTCTAACAACATGATATCCAACAGAAGAAATAATAATCCTAAAGCAACGAACCACTGAAATTGACTTTTATAGTCGGCTATCTGTTGTGATTCAAATTCCTTTTTATCCATATTCTGAAGGATCTGTGTTACCTCATCGATAACCTCACCTGTCACTGCACCGCTAATATACTGCCCGTTAGCCTCGCTCGCTATTTCCTGAAGTGTTTTTTCATCCAATCGGGTGATCACTGTCTCGCCGTTATTATCCTTTTTATAACTCTGAATGATCCCATTCCTTTTTACCGGAATTGGACCTCCTTTTGGTGTTCCAACTCCTATGGTCACTATCCGTATACCTTCCCTGGCAGCCTGTCGTGCGATCTCTTCAATGTTCCCCTGGTGATCTTCCCCGTCGCTGATAAGGAACAGCACACGGTTGGTCTGGTCTTCATCATTGAAATAGGTCGTCGCCAGTTCTATTGCTTCTTTTATAGCTGTTCCCTGGGAAGAGACCATATCGGTATTCATACTTTGCAGGAACATCTTGGCCGCCCCATAATCTGTCGTTATAGGCAACTGCGGAAAAGCACTTCCGGCATAAGCGATGATCCCCACGCGGTCACTGGCCAAACTGTTGATGATCTGGGTGACCAGCTGCTTAGCCTTCTCCAGACGGTTAGGAGCAATATCTTCAGCCAACATACTTTTTGAGACATCAACTGCAAAGACAACATCTACGCCTTCCCGTTTGATGGTTTCCATTTTTGTGCCAAACTTCGGATTCACCAAAGCCATGGTAAAACTGGCAATAGCCAGACATAGCAGAATGACCTTAAAGACCGATTTTGATATTGACCTTTCCGGACTTAACTTTTCCAGTAGTTCCTTGTCAGCAAATTTTTTCTGGGTCCTCTTTTTCCAGAAGATCAGCAAGGCAAAAAGAAAGATGATCACCGGAATGGTGAGCAGTAACCAGAAATATGATTTTTCTTCTAAGAGGTACATGAGTTCTTTCTTTTACTAAACAAAACTTCTAAAAAGGGTAAATCTCAACAATATTTCGAAGAGCAACAGGATTCCCGCCAGAAGGAGGAAAGGCCTGAATTTCTCTTCATAGTTATAGAACTTGAATTCTTCAATTTCAGTTTTTTCGAGCTGATCGATCTCTTCATAGATCTCCTCCAGCTTTTCATTATTGGTGGCTCTGAAATATTTTCCGCCGGTAGCCTTCGCTATTTCCCTTAACAGGTCTTCATCGATTTCCACCGGCACCCGACCGTACTGGAAATTTCCGTTTGGAAGAATGGCCACAGGCGATAGAGCCGTTCCGTTACTTCCAACTCCAATGGTATAGGTCTTTATTCCGAATTCCACCGCCAGTTCACTTGCGATCTTTGGGTCAATAAATCCGGCATTGTTCATTCCATCGGTAAGCAGAATAATAACCTTGCTTTCAGCCTTGCTGTCTTTGAGCCTGTTCACAGAAGTCGCAAGTCCCATCCCGATCGCAGTTCCGTTTTCAAGGACATTGTTGTACTCTACATCTTCCAGAGAATTTAGTACAATGCTTTTATCACTTGTAATAGGTGTTTTTGTAAAACTCTCACCGGCATAGACCACTAATCCAATCCTGTCTCCGGGCCTGTTCTTAATAAATTCTGAAGCTACTTTTTTAGTGGCTTCCAACCGGTTTGGTTCGAGGTCTCTTGCCAACATACTAGCCGAAACATCTATGGCCATCACTATATCTATCCCCAGGGTAGAACTGGTTCTGGTTGAAACATCCACGGTGCGTGGCCGGGCCAGCGCGGTGATGACCAGCGTAAGCACCAGTAAACGAAGAATGAATAGTACCGGGCGAAATTTTCCCATCAATCCGGAGCCAGCTTCAAAACCTTTGATACTGGAAATGCGCAACTCTGCCGTCATTCTTTTTCGTTTCCAGACATACCAGGCCAGGGCCAGCGGCAGCAGGAGCAACAGCCAGAAAAATTGCGGATCTTCAAAAACAAACTTTTCGAACATTAACTTTCCGGATTTATAAGTTCAACAGAATCGGTTATTCTTTGAGAGATCTCTTCGGCGTACTTGTCGCCTATATTATAAACCACTACGATCTGCTGGAAACCATCGTTCACACCAAAATTCAGGATACTGTAAGCCTTTTCAATGGTTTTCCCAGCTTTCTCTTCAAAGTTCATGGTTCCGAAGATTCGCACCCCTTTGGCACCATTCAAAGTGGTTATCTCTTCCTGTTTGGTGATAATATTTTTAGCTCCCCTGCTTTCCAGGAAGGTATACACTTCCTCGACTGCAGCTTCAGCATTGAAATCTTTTCCCGCCGGGCGGGTGCTGAGATCTATATAAAGATTCTTTTCAAAACTGCCATATTCAAAATCTTCTTTTCCGGAAGTCAGAGCTGTCGTATCAGCCAAACTTCGGGTCAATACCTCAGGTGTGGTAATGGCAACCGGAGGCGAGCCGTATTCACTTCGAATCCATTCTCCCTCGAGCAGGTCTTTGCTGCGGTTCCCAATGTAGTTGTCCACAAAAGAACTGTAGCCTTCAGTGCTAATCACATAAGCGATGCCCGCACTTAGAAGGAGGACAACAGCAAGCACTCCAAAAATGATCTTTTTGACCTTCTTTTTCCGCGCCTCTTTTTCCCGGTATTCCTGGTCGCGCAGCAACTCCTCTTCCGAAGGTTCGGGAATGGAAGCCTTGGTATCATTAATGACATTTTCAACACGGCTGCGGTCTTCTTTAGCTGTCAGCACATCCGGTTTTGAATTAGCGAACTTCGCAAGATCGGCACGCTCCAAAATTTCTTTGAGGTGCTCAATAGTGCTATGCTCCAGCTTCAGTTTCCCCTTGTCACGTTCATGCTCCAGGTAAACGATCAGTTCATTGGTAGTACTTTCAAGCGCATGATCGTAAATCTCGCCATCCAGATACCTTCTCACCGCTGCTGAAAGCTGTGAATAATATTCTTTGATCTCTCTTTGTTCCAGCAAATGCGAATCATCCAATTGACGCAGTTCGAGAAGGGCCTGTTCATAGGGTGGTAGTTTCTGTGCAGCAGCCTCTTTTCTCTTTTTTCTTCGGAAAAGCAAATAGCCTGCAACCACTAGTATCAGTGCAATTCCAAGAAGCCACCAAACCCATTCGGGAATACGGAAAGGTTCCGGAACTTCAACCGAAGGTTTTATAGGAAACATCTTTTGTTTGGTAGTATCTACCACCACGTTATTCACCTCCACCGGAATGGAATCTGTAAAAAAGCTTTTTTGACCAATGATCACCCGTTGTCGCGGAATGGTATACCTGCCGGAATCAAATTGCGTGAGCGCATATTCCTTGAACAGTCTAAGCCTGTCCTGCGCTCTGCTGGTATCAACAGGATATGATTCGATCATCTCAAGCGGAGAAAAGGTCTGCCCTTCAGGAAAAACTACCAGTTCATCGGGAGATGTTTCTACAGAAATGGAATACGTGATCTGCTCTCCAATCTTGATCGAAGTAGAATCTATTCCGGCCTTTACTTCCTGTGCGCGGACGCCAGTACAAAAGGCCAGGAAAAAGAAAGCGCACAAAAAAACCACAACTATTTTTGGGCTGATTTCTGCTTTGTATTTACTTCCGGAAAATTGGTTCATTGATCCTTGTCTGTTTTAAGCACGCATTTTAAAATAGCCGAGTAATTTTTTCACATAGCTTTCATCCACCCTCGAACTAAGATTTCCTGCACCACTCTTTCTAAAGCTCTCCTGGAAATATTCAACGCGGTCCCTGTAATATTTGGCGTAGTTATTTCTCACGCTGCGGGAAGTAGTATCTACAAGGATACTTTTTCCGGTCTCCTCGTCCTGCATACGCACCACTCCCAGATTTGGTATTTCTTCTTCTTTTGCGTCATACACCCGAATACCTGTCACATCGTGGCGCCCGCTCGTAATTTTCAGCGTTCGCTGATAATCTTCGGAAATAAAATCTGAAAGCACGAACACGATCGCTTTTTTCTTCATCACCCTTGAAAGGTAACTTAGAGCATTGGCAATATCTGTTTTGTGGCTTTGCGGTTCAAATTCAAGTAATTCCCTGATGATCCGGAGCACGTGAGATCTTCCTTTTTTCGGCGGAATGTATAACTCAATGGCATCGGAAAAAAGGATCAGCCCGATCTTGTCGTTGTTCTGGGTAGCCGAAAAAGCCAGGGTGGCAGCTATTTCAGTAATAATATCTTTTTTGAAGCTATTCCGGGTTCCGAAGAGTCCGGAGCCGGAAACATCCACGACCAACATCATGGTCAACTCCCGCTCCTCCTCGAAGACCTTTACAAAAGGTTCAGAGTACCGGGCAGTCACATTCCAGTCAATATTCCGCACGTCATCTCCAAACTGATACTGACGCACCTCGCTGAAGGTCATTCCGCGGCCCTTAAAAGTAGAGTGATACTCGCCGCCAAAGATGTGATCGCTCAACCGGCGGGTCTTGATCTCAATTTTCCGAACTTTCTTTAATAGCTCCTTAGTATCCATTTATTCAATTGGCAATGAACAATTAACAGTAATCATTTAATTTTCCAACCATCAGCAAAAACTGACAATTGTTAATTGATAATTGTTCATTGTTTAAGGGACTTCAATTTCGTTGACGATCTTATTGATTATATCTTCTGAAGTCACATTCTCTGCCTCGGCTTCGTAAGTGATTCCAATACGGTGGCGAAGCACATCGTGCACTACAGCCCTAACATCTTCTGGCACCACATAACCGCGACGCTTAATGAAAGCGTAACACTTGGCGGCGATGGCCAGGTTGATACTTCCCCTTGGAGAAGCACCAAAACTAATTAGCGGCTTCAGGCTTTCTAAATTGTATTTTTCAGGAAAACGAGTCGCAAAAACGATGTCCAGAATGTATTTTTCAATCTTCTCATCCATGTAGACTTCCCTTACTGCCTTTTGAGCACGTGCAATTTGCTCCAGGCTTACCACCGGATTCACCTCTTCAAATGATCCTTTAAGGTTGGAACGAATGATCAATTGTTCCTCATTCATTTCCGGATATTTGATCACCGTCTTCAGCATAAAACGGTCTACCTGTGCCTCAGGCAAAGGATAAGTTCCTTCCTGCTCCACCGGGTTTTGAGTCGCCATCACAAGAAACGGACGATCCAGAATAAAGGTCTCTTCCCCAATTGTCACCTGCTTTTCCTGCATCGCCTCAAGTAAGGCCGATTGCACTTTGGCAGGTGCCCTATTGATCTCATCGGCAAGCACGAAATTGGCGAAAATAGGTCCTTTTTTAATGCTGAAATCATTCAGTTTCATGTTGTAGATAAGGGTTCCAACTACGTCTGCCGGCAAAAGGTCCGGCGTAAACTGAATTCGGCTAAAGGTACCGTGTACGGCTTTTGAAAGGGTATTTATCGCAAGGGTCTTAGCCAGCCCGGGCACACCTTCCAGAAGAATATGTCCCTGGCCCAACAGGCCAATTAACAAACGTTCCACCATATGTTTCTGGCCTACTATGACCTTCTTCATTTCTGAGCTCAGTATATCGACAAAAGCACTTTCTCTTTCGATCTTTTCATTGATACTGGCAATATCAACGGACGTGTTATGTTCCTGCATTTATAATATGTTTTTTTTATTAGGGTGAAGATACTCACATCAAGTGAACGCCGCAAATCCAGCAAATATTCAACCAAAATTTCTTAAAATTTTGTTAAAACAAAAAAGCAGCGGGGTTAACCGCTGCTCTTGAAATGCTTTATATTAGTTTTTATTATTCTCCCTGTAAATAGATAGGATCGAGTTTTACAGTAGCTCCGGCCTGAACAACTACAGGACTTATCTGAGCCTCCACTAGACCAAGACCTTCTTCAGGTGTGGCTGTTACTAAATAGGTTCCTGCAGGTAATCCGTGCAGTTCAAACTTGCCTTCGGCATTCGTGTAAGCAGATACCTCTGTTGTTGCACTCGTAGCAGTAACCAGTACATCGGAATCAGCTACCACTGTTCCGGAAATTGTTCCGGAGTTCTCTTCCCTGGAAACGCGAATAACCGGTTTCAGGTTATAGGCACCTTCTGTTGTTTGAACCACAGATTTGTCCACATCAAAATCCAGGGTGAAAATATATTCAGCATCTGCCTGCAATTCCTGATCAATATTTAATTTAAGACCTGACTGCTGTCCACTTGGTGTATTTAATACCATATGTGGACCATCTTTTTCTAAAACTATTGAATTATTTGTACCAAGAACAAGCCTCATTTGGTGAATAAATCCTGCAGGAACTTCAGATTCAGCAAGTAATTCAGTGACTCCACCGGTTAACTCAAGAAGGTTAATTACGTCTGGCTTAACATTGCCAATACTCTCCCAGCCTTCTTCTTCACTTCCTTCAACGGTGGTCTTGATAAGTACATCCTGTACATCTACCCATACTTCGGCATATTCACCGGGAGCATCGGTCAATTTTACTGCAACTTTGGCAGTTCCCTCAGAATTTGCTGAGTCATCTTTGCTACAACTAAAAAGTCCGGCAGTAAGAGCCAGACACATTACGAACAATTGATACTTTTTCATAAATAGGTTAATTTAAATTTGGGCTTCTATAACGGCAGCATTTCTGCTGAAGTATACTAAAGAAAATAGTTTAACTTTTTTTAACTCTCCCCTTACCTCCTTTAACAACACCTGCCTTAGCTTAAAAGCTTTTCTTCCTTAATTTTAAACAATGAGGCAAAAAAAATCATATTCCCGATTAATCCAAAATTTACAGGATTGGGAAAAATTTCCAAAAGGAACCCAGATACATTTATTACAACATTGTGTAGAAAGGGATATCACCAGTTTCTATACTGAAAACTTATATAAGGAAAGACTGGAAACCTCTTTGGGTACAGCGCTTAGCGAAAGTGGCCTGAGCCGGGATGAGATCCAGGTCATTTGCCGTATTTCTGACGAGGATCTCGAAAGAACCGAGCTGGAAACTCTCGTTGAAAACTGCCTGTTAAACCTTCGGACAGATTATATTGATCTCCTTATTCTTGACGATCAGGAAGAAGAAAAGCGGTTTGACTCTGAAATAGAAAAGCTCCGTTCCCGGGGACAGGTTGAAGAACGCGGAAGATATAAAGCGAATATCAACCTCCCGGAAAATGAGAATTTTCCGGAAGATATTTCTGCTCTTTTGGGAGACTGGAAAGTGTCTTCAGGTGCCATTAAAAATCTTTCAGCAAAAGATCCGGTTTCCGGTAAGATCACAGAGATCTTAAAAATGGAATTTTCCGAAGATATTCTGGGTGTTCAACTTTTGATGGAAATGGGTACTAAATATGACCTTTCTGAAAAGGAAGTAGTACTATGCTGGCTGCTGAACCATCCAAATCATTATCATCCATTAATTCATGCCAGGTCTGTTGATGCCATAGACAATGCCTTTAAAGCTCACCGCGTAAAAATGATCGGGGAGGACTGGAAAAAGTTCGCCGAAAAAATTTAACTTAAGCACAAAACACAAGCACATGAATAAAACAGCACTTATAACGGGAGCCACCAGCGGTATTGGTAAAGCTACCGCGAAAGTTCTAGCAGAAGAAGGTATGAATCTCATTATTTGCGGAAGGCGGAAAGAAGCCCTTGAAAATCTCGAAAAAGAACTGCTTTCGAAGGTGAAGGTCCACAGTTTACAGTTCGATGTAAGAAACCGGGAAGACGTGAACCAGGCGATCAATTCCCTTCCGGAAGAATTTAAAAAAATAGATATCCTGGTGAACAACGCCGGTAATGCCCACGGATTGGATCCTATTCAGGAAGGAAGTATTGACGACTGGGATGCCATGATCGACATTAATGTAAAAGGTTTACTGTATGTTAGTAAGGCGATCATTCCGCAGATGGCCGAAAGAAAACAGGGGCATATCATAAATATTGGTTCTATTGCAGGCAAGGAAGTCTATCCTAACGGGAATGTTTACAGCGCCAGTAAACATGCAGTAGATGCCATAAATAAAGGAATGCGGATTGATCTCAATGGAAAAGGCATCCGCGTGGGCGCCATTAATCCGGGTCTGGTAGAAACGGGCTTTAGTGAAGTAAGATTTAAAGGAGATTCTGAACGCGCCAAAACAGTCTACCAGGGATATGAACCTTTAAAACCAGAAGACATTGCAGATATAATCCGATTCATGGTGACAAGGCCGGTGCATGTGAATATTGCTGATCTTTTAGTGCTGCCAACCGCCCAGGCCAGTTCTACCATTTTACATAAAGAATAGAAAGTTTCCCTCCCCCATGATCAACAAACGCCTCCTCATAAAGAACCTGCTTGCGCATAACAGCGAAAACAGCTTTTATGATAAGAAGAGGCAGATCAACCTCAGCAATAAAGAAGGGAAGGCGAAATTCTTAAAACATATTTGTGCCCTGGCAAACTCCAATCCCGAGAACAATTCTTATATGGTCATTGGTGTTGAAGACGAAGATAACAGTATCAAGGGGGTGGACTTTTTTGATGACAGCAAGATCCAAAACCTGGTTAATGCCTATCTGCGGCATGCTCCGCTGGTTTCCTATGAGAACATTCCGTTCCCACATTTACCCGATGATCTGGTTGTAGGTCTGGTCACCATCAGGCCGAACAAAGGAAAATTATCTTCTCTCAAAAAGAACATCTGGAAGTATTCTTCAGGAACGGTTTTTTATCGTGAGGGCAGTATTAGTATATCCCCGGTACATGGGAATGGTGGACAGAGCGAAAATAAAGAGGTAGTTTCGGCTATTGAAGCTCATTCCCAGAACAATGTTGAAATGACCCTGGACGGGGTTTTTGATTTTTATAAAAAACATGAGGATCTCAACCCAACCTATAAAGTGTTTAAGGAATATTTCGTGGTGTGCTGGTCTGGCAAGAAAAAGGAGGTCAGGGAAGAAACCTATTACTCCCGCGTAGATATAGCTCTCATTAATGAACAGGTGAAACTTTTTTACTCCGAACTCGATGAGGTTAGTATCAAGATAACAGAGGATAATTTTTCAATTTTGGAGTATGTAAGACTGGGATTGAATCAGCAGTTCAGTTATTATCCTCTGGAAGAGGTTGAGATCATTTTCAGGGATAATGCCACGTATGAAATGAATACGCAGGTGGTGTTCAATCCTCCTCAATTTGAGAAGAAAACTCTATATCATATTTACAACACGAATCTTTCTCTTATTAATAAATTAAAAAGCGGAATTCCATTAACTCCTCACGAAGAAAAGGATCTTTTCGATTTGCCTACCACTTTTTTATTGTGCTATTTTAACGGCTTTAAAGACGCGATCGAAAAACTGGAAGATTCGAGAGAGGAGTTGAAGAGTTACAGTAAAAAACTTTTTCAGCAGTATAAGGACAGCATAAGGATCCTGCGAAAAGTAAAATACAATTAAAATGGGGAGAATACTTGTAATAGGAGACATTCACGGCGGTTTGAAAGCCCTGATACAGCTTGTAAAAAGGGCAGAGATCCAACCAGCCGACAAGCTTATTTTCCTGGGGGATTACGTAGATGGATGGAGTGATTCGGCAAACGTGGTTTCTTATCTTATTGAGCTGGCCAAACAAAATACCTGCATCTTTTTGCGGGGCAACCATGACGACCTCACGCATCGCTGGTTAAAGACCGGGGAATTAAATGATCAATGGCTGCAACACGGTGGGCAAACCAGTATAGATGCCTACCGGCAATTCAGTAATAAAGAAAAGCAGGAACATATTGAGTTCTTTGAACAAACGGTTAATTATTACGTTGATAAGGAGGACCGTCTATTTGTGCATGCCGGTTTTACAAATCAAAAGGGACCTGAAGCAGAATACACTCCCATCCCCTTTTATTGGGATCGAACACTTTGGGAAATGGCATTATGTCTAGATCCTCAGATAGATCAACAGGAAGAGCACTATCCCAAACGCCTCACTCTGTTCAAGGAGATCTATATTGGCCACACGCCTGTCACCCGAATCGGCAGGAGCAAACCATTTCAAGCAGCCAACGTGATCAATATGGATACCGGTGCAGCCTTTAAAGGAAAACTTTCTCTTATGGACATTAACACCAAAGAAGTTTTTCAAAGTGATGAGGTTTGGACCCTCTATCCCGAAGAGGAAGGGAGAAATTAAGACAAATTTTAATTTTTGGCATACATATCTTATTACCTTTGTTCATTAACCTTCTTTCAAAAGATGGTGTGGTTCTTGAACTATTGAATCTAATTTTAAGAATATTATAGAATGGCTTTAAAAAATGTGAGACTGGAAGTGATGAAGACGGTGGAGAAATCCATTGATGAATTTGTCGATAAATATCTTATTCCTGTCGAAGAAATATGGCAACCTACAGATCTTCTGCCAAACTCTCAAGATGAAGGCTTTTTTGAAGAAGTAACTCAAATTCGGGAGGAAGCAAAAGAACTGGGTTATGATTTTTGGGTTGTTCTTGTTGCCGATATGGTAACTGAAGAAGCCTTGCCCACCTATGAATCCTGGTTAATGGATATGGAAGGTGTTGAACAACACGGTGAAATGAAGGGCAAGCAGAACGGATGGGCAAAATGGATAAGACACTGGACCGGAGAAGAGAATCGTCACGGTGATACTTTGAATAAATATCTCTATCTCTCCGGAAGGGTGGATATGAAGGAAATTGAGAAAACCACTCAATATCTAATAAACGACGGATTTGATATTGGTACCGGAAGGGATCCATACCGCAATTTTGTCTATACCAGTTTCCAGGAACTGGCTACCAATATTTCGCATAAACGAGTGGGACAGCTTGCCCGTAAAAAAGGAAATAAAATGCTGGCCAAGATGTGTAATATCATCGCCGGAGATGAAATGCGCCACCACCTCGCGTACCGTGAATTTGTGAAGACCATTTTTGAATACGATCCAAGTGAGATGATGCTTGCGTTTGAAGACATGATGAAGAAGAAGATCGTAATGCCTGCGCAATTCATTCGCGAATCTGGTCAGGGAATTGGGGAAGCCTTTGAAAATTTTTCAAATGCAGCCCAACGTTTAGGGGTTTATACTACCCAGGATTATATTGAGATCCTTCAGAAGCTAAATGACTTCTGGGAAATAGATAAGATGACCGCCCTTACAGATAAGGCAGAAAAAGCGCGGGATTATCTAATGAAACTTCCGGACAGGATGACAAGGATCGCCGAAAGAATTAAAGTACCACAGGACCCGCACCAGTTTGCCTGGGTAGGTGCCAATGGAACGCTGTAAAACGACAAATCCCGCAAACAGGCGGGATTTTTTAGTTCAACCTCTTAGGAGTTGAATTTTTAGAGCTTACCTGCCAGCGTTCTCCGTAAACCGATTCGTATTGTACAACAAACTCAAGGCTATCATTGTATATAAGCCCATGTATTTTTTCCAATCCAGACCTGCTGGTTTGTGGCTGTAGTACAACCAGCTCGATTCCCTCCTTTTCGGAGATCAGGTTGCCTTCTGTGATGTTCGTGATCACAAAATAAGCAGCGTCGCCTGGAACCATTTGTTCTTCAAGATAGGTCCCCAAATCAAGATCGTAAGATCTGCCATTGATGACAACATTCCTGGAGGTGATCAACGCCGGTCCAATTCCCTTGTTCTTCAACACCAGTTTATAATTTTCTGAGAATACTGAATGATTCTCAAATTCCAGATAAGGAAGAACAGACATGTACTGCTGTTTCCTTACCAGGTTTGTTTGATACAGAAAAACCAGTAAGGTGCCAACACTAATCAAAACTGCAGTTATGCTCAAAAGTTTCCGGTTTTCCCAGAACCCTCTTTTCCTCCGCCGACTGAACTTCTTCTTAGCCATTGTTTAATTTGTTCTTTGAGTTTTTAACCAATTAAATTTAAGCGATTTACAATTACGATTTGAAAAAATTTGTGTTGGTTTTATGGTTTTTGTTCGGGAGAAAAGTTTTTTAACTGAAAAAGCATTTTCAAGGATCTTGGAAGGCCACACTTTGATTTCACACTCTTTTAGGCTACCATTTCAGCATAGGTGTTTTTATTCAGCAGGTTCAATCAAGTGTTGAATTCCTGCCCTTCCTGCTTTGCACGGTTTGCAGCCATTCCATATTTTGCTCTTCAGCATAAGTGAGACTGAATTTCTTTTTCTCCATCGGCACAAGTTTCAGCCTTAGCAAGTCTTGTTTCAGGTCATTCCCTCTAAATTAGCGGGTATTTTAATACCAGGGCTTTGTAAACTTAAGGTCGTCCCAGCTGGCTTTTTCAGCCGCCGCCTGGAAGGTAGATTCCAGAAATTGCAATAATACCTCAGAAGGATCCTCTGCTTTTTGAACTTCAGAATATGGCAAAAGGAATTCTCCCATTTCTTTCTTGTAATATGCTGTCTTTGGTAAAATAGAGGCAGAAGAAAATCCTTCAGGTTCGGGATAAGCATAACTGTAGAAAGCTGCAAAAGGAACAGCTTCATTTCCCGGCCAGAACCCACAACTGCTTACCTCCTGTGAATAAGCCTCCCGCGCCACCCGGTCCGGTAAGTTGGGAATTCCTCCGGGATGAGGCGGAGCTTTTCGACCGGAGAATCTTGTGACTGCAAGATCAAAACTTCCCCAGAAAAAGTGTACAGGACTGCATTTTCCGGTAAAGCGGGCACGAAATTCCGTAAAAACATCATTAATGAGGAGCAGTGCTTTCAACAGGTCTTCGGCTACTTCAGGAACGTAGGTCGCATGTTCCTCATCCTTATCAAAAGGTAAAGGATCGATCAATTCATTAGGGATCTTGTTTATTGTAATATGGATGTCTAATTCCTCCAGTTTCTCGAATAGCTTCTTATAAAAATCAGCTACAGAAAGGCCCTGTAGCTCGAACTGTTTTTGTTGTCCTTCATCAGCTTCCACAATAAGCCGATGATTGATGAGATCAAAGCTGATCTGAAAATGCCTTTTTTTGTACGGAAGAATTCCGGTAGTCAAACCATTCGTAACAACTTTCAGGGTCACATGCCAGGAATGGTTGATCCATGGCAGCGTTCTGAGTTTTATTTTTCCAACTATTTGAGTCCATAAGTGGAGTGTTTCGTAGGTGCCTTTTCCTTTTTCAAAAGATAATGCAGGCCAGGTTGCTTTTTCCATTGATCCCGATTTTAGTTATTTACCACTGTAGCCACAGCTCTTTGTTCTTCAGCTCCAAAGTAGCACCCAGTTTGGTCGATTCCCTCTGAAGGGTTTTGTATATCCATTCAATATCCTTTTTGGAAGCTTTTTTAAGCTGAAAATTTTTGATCTCCAGGGGAATCATTTTTAAAGCAATTAAATTCCCTGTGCTCACTTCCATTTCCGGAAAATACATGAGGGTAAGTTCCCCCCGAAACTGCTCCATTCCACTAATGCCCTCATAGTCATTAAAGAAATCACCGGCGCCGTAGATAATGAGTTTGTTTTTATAAACTTCTATTCCAAGCGGATGATGAGAGGAATGTCCAAAAACAATATCCACTCCCGCCCCGTCAATAAGCCTGTGAGCAAATTCCTTTTGAGCAGAAGGGATCTCATAACCCCAGTTCCTTCCCCAATGAATGGAAAAAACAACCAGATCTTCAGCACTGCTGAATTTTTTAACCTCTTCCACTACCTTTTTCTGTTCTTCAGCAGAAAGGTTTTCAATATAATTTACTCCGGAAATCTCCTTTTTGGCTGCCCAGTCAGGCGGAATTCCACTGCTGCGGGAACCGAATGAAAAAACAAGCAACTCCTTTTTTCCCATTTTTAACACCGAAGGTTTTAGAGCGGCCTGGTAATTTTCCCCGGCCCCTGAAAAGGAAAAATCTGCTTCCTTTAAAGTTTTCAAAGTCTCCAGTAAACCCTCTCTTCCCCAATCCAACACATGATTGTTGGCCAGGCTACAGTGGTCAATTTCTGCAACCTTTAAAGCTTCAATATTTTTTGGATGCATCCTGTAATGAATCCCCTTTCGTGGCCATGGCTCCTCATTAGTAGTTATGCTGGTTTCCAGATTGATCAATCTAAAGTCAGGAGCTTCCTCTTTCCACTTTTTTAAAGCCTCGCCCCATATGTATTTATGGGCAACAGGAATACCTATCGTACCATTCACTTTTTCGGCAAGTTTAATATAGTCCCGGGCATCTTTGACATAGGACTCATAAATAACAGGATCTACAGAATGCTGCATGGCCTGATCAATTCCCCTGCCTAGCATAACATCCCCGCATAGGAAAAGTTTGATCTTCTGTTCCTCCTCAAGTTCTGCTTCCATAGGAAAAGGACTGTTCTGGCTATTAACGGTAAGGTTTTTCGAAAACAGCAGAATAACGAGGATACATTTTGTAGACCAACCATACATCATTCCTCGGAAACTTTTCTGGGTCACCGGCTGTGCTCTTTTACTGTTTTTTCGGAACGACGATCTCCAGGATATTCCTGTTCATCGTATTAATAATAGGGGTACGGTCGTAATAAGTATAGTAACGATCAATAAGACTGTCCTTGTTAAAATGTGTTGCAAAATTCATTCGCACGCCTATAGGCTGTCCGTTAAAGACCATTTCATTGGAAAAATAGGACAATACGATAACCCCGGTTAATCCTGAATAATTGAGTTTTTGATTTGCTTTTACGGGTATAAAAACCGGATTGGTAAAAGTCATTTTCTCAATTCCGGAATTATTTTTCCAATCTTTCCACCAGTTCAGAACTTCTTCTTTTCCATTTAAAATGGTTCTGGTCTCGGCATCACCATCGGGAAAAAAATACTGCACATCATCAGCGAGCATTTCGCCCCATGCATCAAAATCAAGAGCTGCCATTCTATCCAGTGCTTCCTGGTTGAGTTCTGAATATCTATCGGAGGCCACTTCATAGTTGGACTGGTTTACCGGGGTGGATTCCTCCCGAGGCTCATTTTCCTTATTATTACAGGAACTAACCAGTATCAGGCAAAAAATTGCTGTAATTAACTTTTTCATGAGGTTAGAGATTAATTGAACAATCTCAGCAAAGCTGAAAGTAACTATAAAGATACTATTTAAACTTTTGAAGAAATAGTTAAATACCTATAAATGAACAGGTTGTAATCCTATTAGCACAACAAAAAACTGCAATCGAATTTTTATCGGAAATTATTGCTCTTGAAAGTTTCAAGATAATTCTACAAGTTTTAAAACCGTTTTCCAGTTTCTGGTGGTTGCTTGCACATCAAGTTTTTTTTCTAGAAAAGTATTAGAGAGTTTGGTGTCACTATATCTTCCGGAGCAGTATAAATAGACATTGTTTTTGATGATCCTGAATTCATCGGGTGAAACATCGAGAGAATTGATCTCCTTCAGTTTTTCTGTGTCCGGAACTTCTTTAAGAAAGGTGAGATGAAGCCTTGATACATCAGTTTCGTCCTGCTGAAAAAAGGGATTTTCAGCAATGATCGTTTTTATTTCCGCCACCCGTCGACAGATCACCGGTACTTGGAATCCGTACCTCTCAAAAATGGCTTTTTCAATAACTTCTGAAATTTTTTCTTCGGCTTCCTTTTCAGCATCAAAAATGACATTTCCACTCTGGATATAGGTTTTGACCTCCCCAAATCCCAGTTCTTCAAAAAGCTCCTTCAGATCCCTCATAATAATCTTCCGCTTTCCGCCTACATTAATGCCTCTAAGAATTGCTAAATATTTTGTCATTTTTGAAGACTTCAAGCCCTGAAGTTACTCTTTCTGATGGAAATTTTATACAAAAGAAAACCCACTTCTTTCGAAGCGGGTTTTATTATCAATTAATTATCCTAATTACTGTTTTACAACAAACTGCTTGGTAACTTCTTTACCACCATCAGTTATTTTGACAAAATACATACCGGATACAAACCTGCTATCCAGTTCCAGGGTATATAGTCCACCTCCTGAAATAGGGATCTGCATAAAGTCCTGACCATTAAAGTCGTGGACGCTTAATACAGCACCTGCAGATAGGCTGGAATTCACCTGTACGTTCAACTCCTGTGAAGCCGGGTTAGGATACAGCACCACCTGTTCTGCAGATAGCGTGTTGGCGTCTGCAGACAATACCTGTGCGGCTGTGGAAGTACATGGCCCGGGTTCATCACCATGATCCAGGTGACGTTGTTTTTGCTGTTCAGAAACATAAAGTGTTTTGGGAACTCCATTGTTTCCTATATGACATACTGGTTCTCCTCTATTGAATATATAGTCATCACACGCATCAGGTATTTTATCCTTGTCAGTGTCTATTTTGTCATCTCCATCAGGGCAAATATCGAGACAATTAGGAACTCCATCGTGATCGGAATCTAATGAAATTCCAGTGGCTGGATCCACTTGACCATCTCCTGTACATGGGGATCTCAATTCCTGATCACGACAATCTGGAACACCGTCTCCATCAGAGTCTTTTGTACCTGTGCATTGACAGGGTGCTGTTATACTGTTTCTATCATTAGGACATTCATCCTGACAGTTTGGAACACCGTCATTATCACTGTCTAAGGAAACCCCTTTGTTGTCCACTGTTGAAGGACAAGGTGAATATAACTCTGCATCATTACAATCTAAAACTCCATCATTATCGCTGTCTAATGAAATTCCTCTATTGTCTACAAGTAATGGGCATGGTGAATTTATCTGCTCATCATTACAATCGGGTATTCCATCATTATCAGTGTCAACATCTGAGAATCCACAACCGCACACACCTGGAGAAGTTTTTAACGGGTCATTTGGACATTCATCATTACAATCGGGTATTCCATCGTTATCAGTGTCAACATCTGAGAATCCACAACCGCACACACCTGGAGAAGTTTTTAATGGGTCATTTGGACATTCATCATTACAATCTAAAACTCCATCATTATCACTGTCTAATGATATACCTCTATTATCTACAATTGTTGGACAAGGGGAATTTATCTCCTCATCATTACAATCGGGTATTCCATCATTATCAGTGTCAAGATCTGAGAATCCACAACCGCACACACCCGGAGAAGTTTTTGACGGGTCATTTGGACATTCATCATTACAATCGGGTATTCCATCGTTATCAGTGTCAACATCTGAGAATCCACAACCGCACACACCTGGAGAAGTTTTTAAGCGGTCATTTGGACAGTTGTCACAAACATCTCCCACACCGTCGCCATCAGTATCAGCCTGATCTGCATTAGCAGTGGAAGGACAGTTATCGACGGCATCGCAAACTCCGTCGCCGTCTCCATCAGAGCATGCTTCACAGGCATCACCAATTCCGTTGCCATTAGTATCAGTCTGGTCAGAATTGGCAACTAAAGGACAATTGTCACAAGCATCTCCTACACCATCGCTATCACCGTCAAGTTGATCTGAATTAGCATTAGCGATACAATTATCACAAACATCTCCTTCTCCGTCAGCGTCACCGTCGGCTTGATTTGCATTTGCATTAGTTACACAATTATCACAGGCGTCTCCTAGTCCGTCACCATCAGTATCAGTTTGATTGGCATTTGCAATAGCAGAACAATTATCACAAGCATTTCCCACACCATCGCCATCATTATCGGCCTGATCTGCATTAGAAGTGGAAGGACAGTTGTCACAGACGTCTCCCACTCCGTCACCATCATCGTCAGCCTGATCTGCATTAGAAGTGGAAGGACAATTGTCACAAGCATCTCCTACACCATCGCTATCACCATCAAGTTGATCTGCATTAGAAGTGGAAGGACAGTTGTCGTCTGCATCACAGATTCTGTCACTGTCAGAATCAAGGCAAGCGGGACATCCACTAACTTTCACAGGTATCACTTCACTGGTGCAAACAAAAGTGGATTCCACTATTCTCTCCACTTGAATATCTAAAACTGTTGTGGAAGGCTCGAAAGGGCCAAATGGAACAAAGATATTCATGGATTCAATTGGGGCTCCATATCCAGATCCAGTAGAAGGATCAATCACATGCACAAATGCAGAAGTTGCTCCCTGGAAATCAGTTATGCCTACAAATAAGTAGAATTGTGGACAATTATTGGTATCCTCAGCATAGGCAATAATTGGAGTTTCAGTGGGAGCACAAGTCTGAGAATTAGAAGTAATTCCGACTATTAACATCAAGAACAAAATAATTTTTTTCATAATAATGACTTTAGTAAATGGAGGCGATTAAACAAATACATATCTTCCTCTACTGTAAAAAATAACAGCAGTATAGGATCCACTAAAGAGGGCTACAAAAAAAGGGGAGGAAGAACAACAGAAAAGGGAAGAAGGTCCTGCTGCTAATCTTTGCCAAGATAAAGAGAATTTTCAGGAGAAATATTAAGGGTTTTCCCCCATTATTTACCACAAAACACCAGTTCATGGGGTGCATAATAAAGAAAAAACCCACTTCTTTCGAAGCGGGTTTTCTATAAATTCAACTAAACCTTGTATTAAAGATCAAACTTGATCCCCTGTGCCAAAGGCAATTCGGTAGTATAGTTTATAGTATTGGTCTGGCGACGCATATAGATCTTCCAGGCATCAGATCCTGATTCTCTACCTCCACCGGTCTCTTTTTCACCTCCAAAGGCTCCCCCGATCTCAGCTCCCGAAGTACCAATGTTGACATTGGCGATCCCGCAGTCAGATCCTTCCACAGAAAGGAATCTTTCAGCCTCACGAAGGTTGTTGGTCATAATTGCTGAAGAAAGTCCCTGTTTTACTCCATTTTGAAGTTCCAGCGCATTTTCGAGGTCTCCGCTGTATTTCATCAGGTAAAGTACAGGAGCGAAAGTCTCGTGTTGAACGATCTCGAAGTGATTTTGAGCTTCAGCGATCGCAGGTTTCACATAACATCCGCTTTCGAATCCTTCACCTTCCAAAACTCCTCCTTCAACCAGTATTTTACCGCCTTCTTCTACTACTTTGTCTAAAGCAGCCTGATAGTTCTTCACGGCATCCTTGTCGATAAGCGGCCCCACGTGGTTGTTCTCGTCAAGTGGATTTCCTATTCTCAACTGTTTGTAAGCGTCAACAATGGCCTCTTTGACCTTATCATATACATCTTCGTGAACGATCAGTCTTCTGGTAGAAGTACAACGTTGCCCACAGGTACCTACCGCTCCAAAAACAGCTCCAATCACAGTGTTTTTTATATTGGCATCGGGAGTTACAATAATGGCGTTGTTACCTCCTAATTCAAGCAATGATTTTCCCAATCGGGCTGCCACAGCCTGTGCAACGATCTTACCCATTCTTATTGATCCCGTTGCAGAGATCAAAGGTACACGCTCATCTTTCGTCATCATTTCACCTACCTTGTAATCTCCTGTGATCAAACAGGAAATTCCTTCCGGAAGTCCGTTTTCTGAAAAGACTTTGGCTGCAATGTTTTGACATGCAACAGAGGTCATAGGAGTCTTTTCTGAACCCTTCCACACGCACACGTCACCACAAACCCATGCCAATGCAGTGTTCCAGGACCAAACGGCAACCGGGAAGTTAAAGGCTGAGATCACTCCCACAATTCCCAGTGGATGGTATTGTTCGTACATTCTGTGGCCCGGTCTTTCAGAATGCATGGTAAGTCCGTGCAATTGTCTCGAAAGTCCTACGGCAAAGTCGCAGATATCTATCATCTCCTGCACCTCTCCCAAACCTTCCTGGTAAGATTTTCCCATTTCATAAGAAACAAGTTTTCCAAGTGGCTCTTTAAGTCTTCTCAGTTCATCATTGAATTTTCGAACGATCTCTCCGCGTTGTGGAGAAGGCATTTTGCGCCAGGTCTTAAAAGCTTCGGAAGCTGTAGAAATGACCTTTTCGTAATCTTCTTTGGTGGTAGTTTTTACTTTTCCTATCAAAGCACCATCTACAGGAGAATAAGAAGCTATTTCCTCTCCCGAAGAGAACCAGTTTTTTCCGGTAGAAGTACCATTATTAATATCCTGAAGGCCGAGTTCTTTCAGAGCCTCGTCAATGCCGAATTTTTCTGCTATTGCACTCATTAATTACGTTGTTTTTATTGTATTTGTTTGGATTGTTGCGAATATAAAAATTTAAAGACGGAAAGCCCATTTTTGGGACTCCTTCTATTTAGAAGGCTTTTCCATAACGGTCCCACATTTATTGCAGGTGCGAAGTTCTTTGCTGTTATAGAAATGTTCGAAATGTCTCAGAAAATCAGTTTCTATATCGTTCAGGGGAAAATACACCTCGTACAATTTATTGTTGCAGTTCTCACAATACCATAAAAGGCCATCCTTAGCATCCATGTCTACCCTTTTTCGTTCCACGACCAGACCTACAGATCCCTCAGTACGTTCAGGGGAATGCGGTACTTTTGCAGGATGCAGGTACATGTCGCCGGGTCCCAGTTCAAAAGTCTTCTTTTTGCCATCTTCCTGAATATGCACCCTTATTGTCCCTTCCAGCTGGTAAAACAATTCTTCGGTTTCATTGTAGTGATAATCCTTACGGGAGTTTGGTCCGCCCACCACCATTACAATATAATCTTCGGCTTCAGGATAAAGGCTTTTATTGGCTACCGGGGGCTTCAAAAGATCCCGGTTCTGTTCGATCCACTTGTTGAGATTGAAAGGCTTCAGTGCAGACATACATGGTTTTTTAAAAACTTAAATTTACGGATTCTTTGATTAACCGCAGCGGGAAGCTGCAGATGCTTTTCTTCGGAAAGAGCAGCGGAATTAAATTTTTCCTAACTTTCAAGTCAAAATCAACACAGATCATGAAAAAAATATTCTTCCTTCTATCTATTCTTTGCTTCATAGGTTGTAATGACAAAACTTCTGAAAATCCTTCCGAAGCCAATCCAACCCCTACCACTTCCGCAGAAAAAGACACCCTTCCTAATTTCGGGATCGTGATACACGGGGGTGCCGGAACTATCCTAAAAGAAAATATGACCGATTCGCTGGAGATGGCATACAAAGCAAAATTGGAAGAAGCGATCAGGACGGGACACGAGATCCTTGCCAATGGAGGGACAGCACTGGAGGCCGTTCAAAGGACTATTAATGTAATGGAAGATTCCCCTTTATTCAATGCCGGGAAAGGAGCGGTTTTTACTAATCAGGGCACCAATGAATTGGATTCGTCAATCATGGACGGGGAAACTCTGAACGCCGGAGCGGTGGCCGGAGTAACGATCGTAAAGAATCCTATAAACCTGGCCTATGAAGTAATGGTGAATTCGGAGCACGTTTTGCTCTCCGGAAAGGGAGCCGAACAGTTTGCCAAAGAACAAGGATTGGAAATTGTTGATCCGCAGTATTTCTACACTCAAAACCGGTACGAAAGTTTGCTTCGCGTTCGGGAGGCTGAAGAAGCGAAAAAAGCCGGGAATAAAACCGCATTTTACGATCCTTTTATAAAAGATTCCAAGTTTGGAACAGTAGGTTGTGCAGCTTTAGACAAGAATGGAAACCTGGCGGCGGGAACTTCTACCGGTGGGATGACCAACAAGAAATACAATCGTATTGGTGATGCTCCTATCATTGGTGCCGGCACCTATGCAAATAATGCCACCTGTGCGGTTTCGAGTACCGGGTGGGGAGAATTCTTTATCCGCGGAATGGTGGCTCATGATATTTCAGCACTTATGGAGTATAAAGGCCTGAGCCTACAGGAAGCTGCGCGCCTCGTTATTCAGGAAAAAATTCCGGCCCTGGGCGGAGACGGGGGAATTGTAGCCATAGATCACAATGGAAATGTCGCAATGGAATTCAATACCGCGGGGATGTATCGGGCGAAGATGAATCGTGATGGGGAGCTCGAGATCGGGATTTACGGGGAGTAACAAAGGAACTTTGGCAAAGTTTCGAACTTTGCCAAAGTTGATACAATGGAAGTACTAGAACCTGATAAATATTATCATATCTATAATCGTGCAAATGGCAACGAGAAGATCTTTTTGAATAAGGGCAACTATTCATTCTTTTTGCATAAATATCAACAGCATATTCAGCCCATTGCCAATACGCTTTGCTATTGTCTCATGCCAAATCACTTTCACTTTCTTATAAAAATTCGACCTTCAGAGGAAATAGAACAAACGGGACATGAGGACCCCTCAAAAATGGGCCTGTACTGCAGCAAAAAATTTTCAAATTTCTTTAGTTCCTATGCTCAGGCTTATAATAAACAGCACAACAGAACCGGAAGTCTTTTTCAAAAGAACTTTAAAAGGAAAATAGTTGATTCTGAAAAGTATCTTTTTCAGCTCATCCATTATATACATTTAAATCCAGTAAGAGCGAACCTGGTCGAAAAACCGGAGGATTGGGAATTCTCTTCCTATCAAAAGCTTACTTCTACAGGACCTACCTTTCTCCAAAAAAAGGAAATTCTGGGCTTGTATGATGGTATTGAAAATTTTGAATATGTACATTCCAAGATCATATCTTATGATGATTTAATTTGATTATAAAGATTTCAGATTTGCCAAAGTTCTCATTACCGGAGCAGGAATTCTTGGATTTTGTTTTATTTCAGGAAAAGCTGATTTTAAATCCGATAAACTTTGGCAAATCTGTCATTAGTAAAACGGAAGGTATTCTTGTACCTACAACTTTAACATAGTTTTAAGTTCCTTTAGTTCGGAAGATTCAGAACCAAACCTATCTTTGCGGCTTTAATTCTCCGAATGGAAGAAGATAAACTGGAGCATCAGAAAAAGAACCTCATTGAAAGGTTGGGTGTACTGCTGGAAAAAAAACATCAGCTGGCACCTCTTGCTGCCCGTATAGTATCGACACTGGTCATGAATGGCCAAATGGGAGTTACTTTTGATGAGTTGGTAAACGACCTGTGTGCCAGTAAAAGCACCATCTCCACTCACCTGGAAAACCTTCAAACGACTAAAAAGATTAGGTACTTCACCAAGCCGGGTGATCGCAAAAGATATTTTGTGATCAATCCTGATCTCACTTTAGAAATGATCGATGAGACAGTTGCAGCCTGGAGGAATGAACAAGAGCTACAAGAAGAGATCCTTCAGTACAAACAACAACGGAATAAGATCAGAAAAGAAAACCAAGAGCCTCTTTTCAACCTTGAATTTCACGAGAACCTGTTGATATTCCTGGAGGAATCAACCGCTGCAATTACCAAATTGAAAGCACAGATCATTAAAAAATCAGATAAAAACGAGCTAACATAAGATCAATATGAGAAAAATAAGTCTTCTGGGATTGGCAATGAGCACCTTCCTATTCATTTCCTGCGGCGATAATGAAGCCACTCCCCCGGCACAGGGTCCGGCACCATTTCCGGTAATTGAGGTTCCATTGAGAACTGTTACCGGATACACCTCCTTCCCGGTTAGTATTGAAGGAACCGTGAATAGTGCGGTGCGGGCAAAAGTTCCCGGATACATTACTTCGGTTCTCGTTGATGAGGGAGAAAAAGTGCGCAAGGGACAGATCCTTTTTAAACTCGAAACCCAATCTCTTTCCCAGGAAGCGGGTGCAGCAAAAGCTAATGTCAATGCTGCTCAGGTTGAAGTAGATAAATTAAAACCTCTTGTGGAAAAAGGGATCATTAGCAATGTACAGCTTGAGACAGCAAAGGCCCGATTGGAACAGGCAAAAGCAAATTACAGCAGTATTGCTGCCAGTATTGATTATGCGAATATCAAAAGTCCGGTAGACGGTTTTGTAGGTGCCATTCCTTTCAGAGAGGGAGCTTTAATTAGTCCTAATGATCCAAAGCCTTTGACCACAGTTTCAGACATTGATGAAGTTTATGGCTTTTTCTCCATGAATGAAGAAGATTATCTTGATTTCCTGCAAAATGCTCCCGGAAAGGATCGTTCAGAAAAAATAAATAATTTCCCTCCTGTACAGTTGCAACTTGTCAACGGAGAGATCTATGATTCAGAAGGGAAAATAGAAACCGTTACCGGACAGGTGGATCCATCTACCGGAACCGTAAATTTTAGAGCCGTTTTTCCAAACCCTAACCACATCCTGGCTAGCGGTAACAGCGGAAAGATCAGGATACCACGTACCTATGAAAATGTTCCCGTTGTTCCGGAATCTGCTTCTTTTGAACAACAAGCAAGGGTGTATGTGTACGGGGTACAGGGAGATACCCTGGCAGTTTCTGTGCCTATTGAAGTGAAAGACAGGGTAAATAATCTTATAGTAGTAGAATCGGGATTAAAAGAAGGAGACAGGATAGTAGCTCAGGGAGTAGGAAAACTTCGGAATAACACTCCTATTAAACCACAGCCCATTCCTTTTGACAGTATTGCCAATTCCATTCAACCGGTTTTTAAATAACGTATTGAGATGTTAAAGACTTTTATTGAGAGACCTGTACTTTCTACAGTAGTTTCCATTGTTATAGTAATTCTGGGGATTTTGGCAATCACCACTTTACCGGTGACTCAGTATCCCGACATTGCTCCTCCCACGGTGCAGGTTTCAGCTTTTTATCCCGGCGCCAATGCAGCCACTGTTCTTGAGAGTGTGATCATTCCCATTGAAGAACAGATCAACGGGGTAGAAGGAATGGATTACATCACCTCAACGGCCAGCAACAGCGGGAGCGCCAGTATCCAGATCTTTTTCGATCAGGGGATAGATCCTGATATTGCTGCAGTAAACGTCCAAAACCGGGTTGCCAGGGCTACATCTCTTCTGCCCCGCGAAGTGACTCAATCCGGAGTTACTACTCAAAAACAGCAGACCAGTGCTTTGATGTATTTCACTGTGATGTCTGAAAATGAGAATTACGACGCCACTTTTATTCAGAATTACCTCAACATCAACGTGATTCCTGAACTAAAAAGGATCAACGGAGTTGGTGATGTGAGCGTTTTTGGAGCAAAGACCTATGCTATGCGCATCTGGTTACAGCCTGAAAGACTTGCGGCATACAACCTCATGCCCAACGATATCATCGCGGCTATCAATGAACAATCCCAGGAAGCCGCCGCCGGTGCGCTTGGACAAAACAACGCTGAAGCTTTTGAATATGTGATCCGTTACAGTGGTCGCTATAGTACCGAAGCCCAGTACAGGGATATTGTTATCAAAGCCCTTGACAACGGCCGATTCCTCAGATTGGGTGATGTGGCTGAAGTGGAACTGGATGCTGAAGGTTACAACGTGCTTTCCTTTACAAATGGTAATCCCGGTATAAGTATGGGTGTTTTCCAGACTCCGGGCTCTAATGCACAGGAGATCATTGAAGAGGTACACGACAAGCTGGATGAAATGGAAAGTAAATTTCCGAAGGGTCTGAAGATCATGGTGAACTTTGACACCAATGAATTCCTGAATGCTTCCATTGAAAAAGTGGTCTTGACCATTTTTGAAGCCTTCCTGCTGGTATTCCTGGTGGTGTTTGTTTTTCTTCAGGATTTCAGGTCGACCCTAATACCTGCCATTGCAGTACCTGTATCTATTATAGGAACTTTCTTTTTCCTGAATCTTTTTGGTTATTCTATTAACCTCCTCACCTTATTCGCGCTCGTCCTTGCTATTGGGATCGTGGTTGATGACGCCATTGTGGTGGTCGAGGCGGTGCATGCCAAGCTCGAAGCAGGTGCCAAAAATGCCAGAATCGCAACACATTCTGCCATGGAAGAAATTGCAGGAGCAATTATTTCCATTACTATTGTCATGGGTGCGGTTTTTATTCCGGTAACTTTTATTACGGGTCCTACCGGAGTATTTTATGAGCAATTCGGGGTTACGTTGATTGTGGCCATTGCCATTTCTGCTGTTAACGCCCTTACATTGAGCCCGGCTCTTTGCGCGTTGTTCCTGAAACCACACGAAGAAAAGGTTGCCAAGAAAAAAGGCTTTATAAAACGCTTTTTTACAGCCTTTAATGTCGCTTTTGATGCCACCACCAAAAAATATGTTCGATCGGTTTCTTTTCTATACCGGCATAAATGGATCACCGGGGCAATTATTGTTGCAGCGGTTGCTGCCATTTTCTGGGCATCTTCAAACACTCCTACCGGATTTGTTCCCGATGAGGACCGCGGAATGATTTTCACGAACATTGAACTTCCTGCCGGGGCATCACTTGACAGAACTGTAAAAGTTACTGAAGAGCTGGAGAAACGGATTGAAAAGATCCCGGGAGTGGATATTATTTCCCTGGTCAATGGCCGAAGCTTTTTAGGTGGTTCCGGAGGAAATTACGGTCTTGGGTTTATCAGACTCGATCCATGGAGTGAACGGAAGGAAGAAGGAATGTCGGCGGACGCTATTATCGGAAAAATGTTTGCTGCGGCAGCAGGAATAAGCGATGCCAATATTCTCTTTTTTCAACCACCAAGTGTTCCCGGTTTTGGTGCCTCGTCCGGATTCGAGATGAAGGTACTTGACCGCACCGGCGGTAGTTTCCAGGATCTGGAGGCCGCAACACAAAGTTATCTCGCAGATCTTTCTGCAAGGCCGGAGATCCTCTATGCCCGTACTTCGTTCAATACCAATTATCCGCAGTACGAGATAGATCTCAATATCCCGAAAGCGAAGGAAGCCGGAGTAGATATCGGCAGTATCTTCAGTACTTTGCAATCCTATATTGGTAGCGTTTATGCCGCTGATTTTTCCCGCTTCGGAAAACAGTATCGGGTTTATGTGCAGGCGCTTCCTGAAGATCGTTCAACAGTAGATGACCTCAATTCCCTATTCGTTCGGAATAATCAGGGGGAGATGGCACCGATCACAGAATTTGTTTCCCTGAAAAGGGTTTATGGGCCACAGTCTGTGACCAGGTTCAACCTCTTCAATTCGGCAGGAGTGAATGGAGCGGCAGCACCAGGATATTCTTCCGGAGATGCCATTTCCGCAGTAAGAGAAGTAGGAACAGGATCATTACCCGAAGGATTTGATATTGGATTTTCGGGACTTACTCGTGAAGAGATTTCCGCCGGGAATCAAACTACCTACATCTTTTTATTGAGCGTATTGTTTGTATTCTTCATTCTGGCAGCCCAGTATGAAAGTTACCTGCTGCCCCTGGCAGTGCTTTTCTCACTTCCGGTGGGAGTAATGGGAGCTTACGTGACAACTCATCTAAGTGGATTAGAGAACAATATTTACTTCCAGATCGCCCTTATCATGTTGTTAGGATTACTTGCCAAAAATGCCATTTTGATCGTGGAATTTGGAATTCAGCGTCGTAAAGCGGGTAATTCCATAGTGGATTCAGCGCTGGGAGCTGCAAAAGCACGTCTGCGTCCAATTTTGATGACCTCTTTTGCCTTCATCGTAGGACTTTTACCCCTGGTGTTCGCCAGCGGAACGGGTGCTGCCGGAAACCGTTCAATTGGTACGGGAGCTGTAGGAGGATTGCTGGTTGGAACGGTGATAGGAGTATTTATTATTCCAATTCTGTTTATTCTTTTCCAGTGGTTACAGGAAAAAGTAGGACGCAAACATGAAGCAATTCAAGAATAAATATTCTGAAATGAAAAAATCACTTATATATAAAGCCTTTTTGGTTCCGACGGTTTTGCTATCGATGCAGTCCTGTTTTGTGGCTAAAGATTATAGCCAGCCCACAGCAGAGGTCGTACAGGAGGAATATTTCCGTACAGACAAGCTTCCGCAAGACAGTCTTTCAATGGCTGAGATCTCCTGGAGAGAGATGTTCACCGACAGGTTTTTGACCGAACACATTGAGACGGCTCTTGATAACAATATCGACATTCGGGTGGCCCTACAGCAAATAGAAGCTTCACAAGCTTACCTGCGTCAGGCCAAGGCGGCTTATTTGCCTTCGTTAACCGGAAATGTAAGTGCTGCGCATTTTGAACTTCCTGCCAATAGCGGAACAAATTTTCCGGTGAGTTCAGTGCAGCAGTTTGAAATTTCAGCTGATCTGGCATGGGAAGCGGACATTTGGGGAAAGATACGAAGTAGTGAAAAGGCCCAACAGGCAAGATACCTGCAATCTGTTGCCGCTCATAAAGCAGTGAAAACTGAATTGATCGCGAATGTGGCGTCCTTATATTATCAGCTTCTCGCCCTGGACGAACAGCGGCAGATCACCTTACGGACCATTATCAACCGCCAGAGTAGCCTAGAGACCATCAAAGCTTTAAAACAGGCCGGAAATGTAACCGAAGTAGGAGTGAAACAAACCGAAGCTCAGTTATACAGGGCACAGGCCGTTATGATCGACTTGAAAAATGAGATCCGTCTTCTGGAAAATGCCTTTTCAATCCTGCTGGGAGAAGCCCCACATGCCATCAACCGGACAGAATTAAAAGCACAAAATATCAACGCCCCTTTAAAAACAGGAGTGCCTCTACAGTTACTGCGAAACCGACCAGATGTTTTGGCAGCGGAATACAATTTGATCAATGCATTTCAACTCACCAATGTCGCAAGAAGTAAGTTCTATCCTTCGCTTAGGGTTAATGCTTCCGCCGGATTTCAAAGTCTCGAATTAAAGAACCTGTTAGATCCGGATGCTTTTCTGGCCAGTATCATTGGTTCTCTTTCTCAGCCTATCCTGAACCGCAGACAGATCAAGACAGAATATGAAGTTTCCCAGGCAGAGCAGGAGATCGCATTTCTACAGTTCCGAAAAGCGATTTTGACAGCATCACGAGAAGTTTCTGACGCCTTGTATAATTATGAAGCGGCAGTGGAAAAAATGCAGGTAAAGACAAATGAATTTGAAGCTTACGACCTCGCGACCTCCTATTCGGAAGAACTATTAAACAATGGATTTGCCAATTACCTTGAAGTTTTGACTGCACGGGAAAATGCTTTGAATGCCCAACTGGAACTGGTATGGATCCGGTACAATGAACTCAATGCTATGGTCAACCTTTACGAGGCACTTGGCGGAGGCTGGCAATAAGCTTCCATAAAAAATGATCGAAAAACGGCCGGAGAAAATCTTCCGGCCGTTCATTATTGTAGCTTACCGCCTTTGGCAGCCCACCAGGGATGGATCTCTACTTCCAGCCTTCCGGCTTTGACCATAGGATCCGCATTTGCAAGGCTGTCAGCCATTTTTAGGGTGGGAGTATTGTAGACGGCAATCCCCCGAATATTGCCATCATCACCAAAAGGACCGGCAAGGCTCAGGTATCCTTCCTCTGCCATTCGGGAAAGGTGTGCTAAATGCTGTTTTTGAAGTTCAGCAGCTTCAGTAGAATCCTGACTTCTGTTTTTTCCGGCTTTGAGAAATACAATATAATATTGCTGCATCAGGTAAGTAGTATCTCCTTCCTGATAGGCGAAGGTCTCATAACCTTCATCCTTCAGTTTTTGCATCTGGTCCTCCATCGTCAAAGTATCCGGAAGTGAGGCTTCCACTTCAGCAGGACCGGGGATTCCGCGGATATCCGAATTATAATCCTTGCAACTTATACAGGCTCCTAAAAGGAGCATTAAAAACACTTTTTTCATGATCTATTTATTCCAGGTCTTAAATGGGTTTTTACTCAAAAAAGCATTGTAGTATCTCTTATCTCCCGTGACTTCTTTGCCCAACCAATCGGGTTTTTCAATTTCTTCATTCTCGTGAGACAACTCTACTTCGGCCAGCAAAAGACCTTCATTCTCTCCAAAGAATTCATCCACCTCAAAAATGTGTTTTCCGGAAGTTATTTCATAGCGTATCTTATCAATGACCCCGGCTTCACAGAGTTTTAGAAGATCTTCGGCTTCTTCGGAATTTATCTCCCGCTCCCACTCAAACCGGCTCAACCCGTTCTCGCTGGATCTTCCTTTCACGGTCAAAAACCCTTGTCCGTCACGTAGCCTGACTCTTACTGTTCTATCAGGATCTGAATTCAGATAGCCCTGTTTGATCCTGGTCTTGCGAAAAGCAGCTTTTTTAAACTCTTCCGAAGTAATTAAAAATTTGCGCTCGATCTCCGTCATGCTATACCTCCTTAATAATTTGACCGGTAACATGACCTAAAACACTTTTTCGGTATGCAAACACCACCCGCTCCATGCTCACCGGTTTATGTCCCGGAAAAGCTTCAAAGAGTTCAGGAGAATCTTCCACCACACCCGGGCTAACCGCATTGATCCTTACCCCATTCTCTAGCTCCAGAGCGGCGGCCTTTACAAATCCATTCACTGCAGAATTTACAGTAGCCAGATTTACAGAATTCCGCACAGGGTCATCTGAAAGCACCCCGGTTATAAGAGTAAAAGAACCTTTTGGATTTATGTAATGCTGCCCGAGTAGGACGAGGTTGATCTGCCCCATCATTTTACTGTTCACACCCTTCAGGAATTCTTCAGTGGTCATGCTGTTCAATGGTCCAAAATGACCTCCTCCTGCTGCACAAACCAGCGCATCAAAAGAGCCGACCTTTTCAAACATTATTTTAATAGACTCCGGATCTGTAATATCGGCTTGCAGATCACCGGTCTTTGTCCCAACTTTTATCACCTCATGATCCTTTTCCAGGTCAGCGGTGATCTTACTTCCCAGGGTGCCGGTCGCACCAACAATAACTATCTTCATCAATTATTATCTTTTGCTATTTTCTTTATTTCATCTGAAGGTATCCTGCTACTGTCGTAACCTTTTTGGGCAACTATAACCATGGCTTCGGCAATAGTTTGCGGATGGATGCTTCGATATTTCTTCAAAGGACCGATCAACAGGTGATCACCCACTTTCATGATCTTCTTAAAAATAGATTCAAAGGTTCTTTTTTCCTTGCGGTCTCCGCCAATTAAAGAAGGCTGAAAAATGTAGGTTTCCGGAAGGTTTTCCTTCAACACATCCCGCTCCATTTCTCCCTTAGTACGGTTATAAAACACGCGGCTATCGGCATCAGCCCCCAAAGCAGATATCACCAGGAACTTCTGAATATTATTTTGCCTGCTCAAATTTGCAGCCGTAACGGGAATCCCGTAATCTATTTTTCGATAGGTTTCATTATCGGGAGTTTTAGCTTGCGTAGTTCCAATACAACAGAAGACCTCATCTGCCTCAAATTCTGATTGGTACTTCTCAAGTTCAAAAAGATCGATAAGGTGTTCTTCAATTTTTGGATGGCCCTTTTCTACCGAACTCCTTGAAAAAAGCTTTACGGTTGAATAATTTTCATCCTTTAATAACAGGTCTAAGAGGTAACCTCCGGTCAATCCTGTAGCCCCTAAAATGATTGCAGTCTTCATGTCTTAAAAATGCTTTTTTGAAGGTACTTGTTTTCGGGTTCAAATCAAAGTGAGACATTTTTTGAATAAAATATTTCGGCCCTTAACTTTCACTAATTTTGCGGAGTGGAAACCGGGAAACAAAGAAAGATCATACACGTTGATATGGATGCATTTTATGCTTCTGTAGAGCAGCATGATAATCCCGAGCTTATCGGAAAGCCGATTGCTGTAGGTGGAAGTTCCCAACGCGGGGTAGTTTCGGCGGCCAGTTATGAAGCGCGGAAATTCGGGGTCAAGAGTGCTATGAGCAGTGTGATCGCGAAAAGGCAATGTCCCGATCTTATTTTTGTAAAGCCGCGATTCGACCGCTACCGCGAGATCTCTAACCGAATTAGAAGTATTTTCCTTGAATACACAGACCTGGTGGAGCCGCTATCTCTTGACGAGGCTTACCTGGACGTCACTGAAAACAAAAAAGGCAATCCCAGCGCTTCCCTGATCGCTAAAGAAATCCGAGCAAAAATCCTGGAAAAGACGGGGCTTACAGCTTCAGCCGGGATCTCGATCAATAAATTCATTGCGAAGGTTGCCAGCGATTATAATAAACCCAACGGACAAAAAACTGTAGGTCCCGAAGAGGTAGAACAATTTCTTGAAGATCTTGAGATCAGGAAATTTTACGGAGTGGGCAAGGTCACTGCCGAAAAAATGTACCGGCTGGGTATTTTCACAGGGAAAGACCTCAAAGAGAAGTCCCTTGAATTCCTGAATGAACATTTCGGAAAAAGCGGTGAGTATTATTACCAGGTGGTTCGGGGAATACATCTGAGTGAAGTAAAACCTTCCCGCATCCGAAAATCTTTGGGCGCCGAACGAACTTTTGAGGAGAATATCTCTTCCGAAGTATTTATGCTGGAACGGCTCGAGAATATTTCCGAAGAGATCGAGCGAAGGCTTGCAAAAAGTAAGGTGGCCGGCAAGACCATCACCCTGAAGATCAAGTATAGTGATTTCACATTGCAGACCCGCAGCAAGACCCTGGCCTATTTCATTTCTTCTAAAGACCTGATCCTGGAAACGGCCAAAGAACTGCTCTACCAGGAAAAAATGAAGGAATCTGTACGGCTGCTGGGAATCTCTCTTTCCAATCTCAATACCGAAAAAGAGGATAAAGAGGAGGAGAAAAAAATCATTGCGGTACAACTGAGGTTCGAATTCTAAAAAACAAAAAACCACACTTGCCGAAGCAAATGTGGTTTTGCAAATTTTAATAAAACTACATTAATGAACTTCTGAAATACGGAGGGTATTCACCATCCCTTTCTCAGTTATTGGCATGGCTGCAAGATTGATCGCGAAATCACCTTTTTCGACGAAATTAGTCTCGAGCGCCATTCGGTTAATGTCTTCTATGGTCTCATCTGTACTCACCATCTTATCGTAGTAGAAAGCGCACACGCCCCACAATAAGCTTAACTGGTTCACAATCCTCTTATTGGATGTAAACACCAGGATATTTGATTCTGGTCTCCAGGCTGAGATCTGGAATGCGGTATATCCACTGTTGGTCAGGGTACAAATAGCCTGTGCCTTGATCTCATTGGCCATATGGGCCGCGTGGTAACAAATAGATTTTGTAATGTATCGTTTGGTACGAACGTGCGGAGGTTCATGCGGAACTTTAATAAGCGGAGAATTCTCTACGCTCATAATGATCTGGCACATCTTTTCGATCACCTGCACGGGATAGTTACCCACTGAAGTCTCACCACTCAGCATAACGGCATCTGCACCGTCCATAACCGAGTTTGCCACATCGTTCACCTCTGCCCTGGTTGGGGTAAGGCTGGTGATCATGGTTTCCATCATTTGGGTAGCAATAATTACCGGAATCCTCGCTTTTTTAGCTTTTAGTACAAGTTGCTTTTGAATAAGCGGCACTTCCTGAGCCGGGATTTCAACACCCAAATCTCCCCGCGCAACCATAAGTCCATCGCAATAAGCAACAATCTTATCGATGTTCTCTACTCCTTCAGGTTTTTCGATCTTGGCAATGATCGGGATCTTTTGATCTGTGTGTTCTTTGATAAGGTTCTGAAGTCCGATAAGGTCTTCACTGTTTCTCACGAACGAAAGAGCGATCCAATCCACCTCCTGCTCAACGGCAAAAATGGCATCTTTGATATCTTTTTCGGTAAGAGCCGGCAGAGAAATATTTGTATTTGGAAGGTTTACACCTTTCTTGGACCTTAATGGGCCACCCTGTACAACTTTTGCTTTCACCTCATTTTTCCTGTTGGTACTTACCACTTCAAAAATGAGTTTTCCGTCATCGAGCAGGATCCGTTCCCCGGCTTTCACATCCTTTGGGAACTGATCGTAGTTCATGTACACTCTCTCTGCAGTACCTTCAAATTCTTTTCCAGTGGCGAAAATGATCTCGTCTCCTTTTGAAACCACCACTTCTTCCTTCATTTTTCCAACCCGCAGTTTTGGTCCCTGCAGGTCACCCAGAATAGCGGTCGTGAAACCATTCTCCTCGTTCAATTCCCTGATCATTTTAATCCGGGCTTTTACATCATCGTAATTAGCGTGTGAAAAGTTGATCCTGAAAACGTTCACTCCTGCCCGCATCATATCTCTCAACACATCCTTCGAACTCGTGGCCGGCCCCAGGGTGGCCACTATCTTTGTTTTCTTTGTATTCGGCATTTAGTCAAAAATTAAATTTTCTTTAGATTTTATTTGATGAAAGTCTATGGAATATGCCGTAGATACCTGCGGAATTTCTTTGATCTTTTTAAGCAGAACCTTTTCTGAAAGCATTTCTGATTCTTCTTCTATCTTCAGAAAGAAATCCACTTGTTTGAATTCGGGCATCAGGTACAACTTTTTAAAGGCAGGCTCTTCATAACCAAAAAAGGAATTCTGGCTTGCGTTTGAAGCAAGTTCTCCTTTTGAGACGTTGCTTACCAAAAAATACCTGCAATACTTCTGAAGATCTTCGAATTCATACAGTGCAAAAAGCACCTTAAGGTCCTCCATTTGAAAATCTATGTCCTGACGGGAGCGGGAAAGCCTTAGGTCGAGGTACTTGTTCAACTGGAACGCCAACCTGAATTCTTCAACAGAAGAATGGATAGCAATCAGCTTAAATGGCTGCTCAAAAACCTCATCCAGTACCAGTTTATGCGCCGGCATACTTATTCTTCATCGAAGGTTAAAGATAAAAATTGTTTAGCAGAAAATCAGTTTGAAGGGTGGAATTTTCAGAATATATTACGAAAACGTTGTAGTTTCTGACATTCCTTTAAGAAGGTTCAATTTTGTTTTGTAGTGCATAAAAGGCTCTTTTTGATGCCTTTTCTTCAGCCTTCTTTTTAGAGGTGGCCCTTGCCTTAGCCACCACCCGGCCTTCGATGCGAAGTTTAACAGCGAAATGTTTCAGCTCATCTTTACCGGTGTCTTCATACACCTCAAAGCTGAATTCTTTCTTCTCTTTTTGGCACCATTCAATTAGTAAACCTTTATAACTTATTACCGTGCCCTCCAGCTGTTCAATATCTACATAGGGTTCTATAACCCTGTCATAAATGAACTTTTTGACGTACCGGTAACCGCGATCAAGGTAGATCGCTCCAATTAGGGCTTCAAAAAGGTTCCCGTGAATGTTGGTCCCAAATTGGTCAGTAGAAATGTTCGTCTGGATATGTTTTATAAGGTCCAGATCTTTTCCAAGCTCGTTAAGGTGCTTTCGGCTCACGATCTTGGATCTCATTTTAGTGAGATAACCTTCGTTACCGCCAGGCACTTCCTTAAAAAGATGGGAAGCGATCACGGCGCCTAACATTGCATCACCCAAAAACTCCATCCGCTCAAAATTGATGGCGTTGCCTGCCTCATCTTTTTTGTTCAGAGAACGGTGGGTAAATGCCTTTTTATAATGATTAATATTACGGGGCTTAAACCCCATGATATTTGTTAACGCCATAAAAAAATTCCCGCCTCTGGAAGAGCGGGAACTTAATATGTTTCTTATAACACTCATGGAATTTTACTCATCCAGCTTTTTAAAAAGTACGCAGGCGTTATGACCTCCAAACCCAAAGGTATTGCTCATGGCCACTTTTACATCTCTCTTCTGAGCTTTATTCAAAGTCAGGTTCAATTCAGGATCAATATTCTCGTCTGGTGTTTCGTGGTTAATGGTTGGTGGTACTACACCGTGTTCCATTGCCAGAATAGACGCGATTGCTTCCACTGCACCGGCCGCCCCTAAAAGGTGCCCGGTCATGGACTTTGTTGAATTGATATTGATGTTCTTTGCGTGCTCTCCAAAAACCTTTTTTATCGCCTTCAGTTCTGCCACGTCTCCAAGCGGAGTAGAAGTACCGTGCGTGTTGATCGCGTCAACATCTTCCGGTTTGAGTCCGGCGTTCTTCAGGCAGTTCTCCATTACAGCCACCACCCCAATTCCTTCGGGATGTGGTGCAGTCATGTGATAGGCATCTGAAGAAAGACCTCCTCCAACTACTTCAGCGTAGATCTTCGCTCCTCGCGCTTTGGCGTGCTCATATTCTTCCAGTATAAGAGCTCCTGCCCCTTCCCCGAGAACAAAACCGTCACGGGTAGCGTCAAAAGGTCTCGAAGCAGTTTCAGGACTTTCATTACGGGTCGAAAGTGCATGCATGGCATTGAATCCACCCATACCTGCCGGTGCTACCGCCGCTTCAGAACCACCGGTGACAATAATGTCACTATGGCCTAAACGAATGTAGTTAAGGGCATCAATAAGAGCATTGGCTGCAGAAGCACAAGCTGAGACCGTGGTATAATTTGGCCCCATGAACCCGTAACGGATAGAGATATTACCGGGGGCAATATCTGCTATCATTTTAGGAATAAAAAAAGGATTGAAACGCGGAGTGCCATCGCCCTTACCAAAATCCAGCACCTCGTTCTGGAAAGTCTCCAAACCACCTATCCCTGCTCCCCAGATAACTCCAACACGGAGTTTATCAATGGTTTCCAGGTCCAGTTTAGAGTCCTTTATTGCTTCATCTGAAGCAACCAAAGCATACTGTGCGAACTTGTCCAGCTTTCTGGCCTCCTTTCGATCAAAATAATCTTCAGCATTGAAGTTTTTGATCTCACAAGCGAATTTAGTTTTGAATTTTTCGGTATCGAAATAGGTAATAGGCGCGGAACCGCTTTTGCCGTTCACCAGTCCTTCCCAGTATTCTTCAATATTATTACCGATTGGTGTAAGTGCACCTAACCCAGTTACTACAACTCGCTTTAACTCCATAAGGATTTTTTACTTTTTATTTTTTTGCGTCTTCAATATAAGAGATAGCCTGACCTACCGTAGCAATGTTTTCTGCCTGGTCATCTGGGATCTGGATATCGAATTCTTTTTCGAATTCCATGATCAACTCTACAGTGTCTAATGAATCAGCGCCCAAGTCGTTGGTGAAGCTTGCTTCGTTAACTACTTCGTTCTCGTCAACGCCTAACTTGTCAACGATAATCGCTTTTACTCTTGATGCAATGTCTGACATAACTTGTGTTTTTAATTTTTAATTAAGTGGCAAAAATAAAAAACTTTATTTTAAAACCTGTTTTTCCTTCAAAAATGTGAAGGGAAATTACGGAATTTTCAGTGAAAGCAATTAATTTTACCTCCCAATAATTGTTAACAACTCCACATTGCTCACTCCCAGAAAATCAGAAACTAAACAGATCGTAATCTTTGCATCCGGCTCCGGCACCAATGCTGAAAATATTATAAAGTATTTTCAGAAGTCGGGTAAAGCCAATGTAGTCGCGGTCTTCTCGAATAACCGTTCCGCAAAAGTCTTGCGTCGCGCTCATGATCTGGGGGTAAAAGCCCTGCATTTTGACCGGGAAGCCCTCTATGACAGTAAGGAAGTTCTAAACCTCCTGAAGGACATAAAACCCGACCTGATTGTGCTGGCAGGATTTCTCTGGATCTTTCCAAAGAATATTCTCAAAGCTTTTCCAAACAAGGTGATCAATATTCACCCTGCCTTACTACCTAAATATGGAGGAAAAGGCATGTACGGAATGAATGTACATCGTGCTGTGGTTGATCAAAAAGAGATGGAAACCGGCATCAGCATTCACTTCGTCAACGATCAGTACGACGAGGGAGAGCTAATTTTTCAAACCACAACCCCTGTAGAGCCAGATGATACTGCAGAAGATATTGCCGCAAAGATACATGAGCTGGAATATGAGTACTTTCCGAAGGTAATTGACAAACTCCTATTCCCTTCAGAAAATGAATAATGCACAGGTACATGTCTATACAGACGGAGCCGCAAGAGGAAATCCGGGCCCCGGAGGCTACGGAATTGTCATGGAATGGGTAGGAAAACCTTATAGAAAGGAATTTTCTAAGGGCTTTAAACACACTACCAACAACCGGATGGAATTACTGGCAGTGATCGATGCTCTAAAAAAACTCAAAAATCCGGAGACCAAAGTAGTAGTCTTTACCGATTCAAAGTATGTAGCCGATGCGGTAGAAAAAGGCTGGGTCTTCAACTGGGAAAAAAAAGGATTCAAAGAACGAAAAAATGTGGATCTGTGGATCGAATTCCTGAAGGAATACAGGCAGCACAATGTGAGGTTCAAATGGATCAAGGGGCACAACGAACACCCGCAGAACGAGCGTTGTGACCAACTTGCCGTGGAAGCTTCAAAAGGAAAAAAGCTGCTCATCGACACCGGATTTGAAGGCGACGGAAATAGCCTTTTTTAGCACACTGTTTTTCGCCTGCACACTTTATCGCTTGAAAAACAAAACCGTATATTTGCACCTCATTCTTAAAAAATACTATGAGTAAGTTATTAATAGTGGGAACAGTAGCTTTTGATGCCATTGAAACCCCTTTTGGTAAAACAGATAAAATTTTAGGTGGTGCCGGAACATATATAGGACTTTCAGCTTCACAATTTGATATTGAAAGTGCTGTGGTCTCTGCAGTGGGAGAAGATTTTCCACAGGAGTACCTGGACCTGATGAGTGAGAGAAATATTGATATTTCAGGAATTGAGGTAGTAAAAGGCGGTAAAACCTTTTTTTGGAGTGGTAAATACCACAACGACCTGAATTCAAGAGATACGCTTGACACACAACTGAACGTGTTGGCAGATTTCCAGCCGGTAGTGCCTGAAAACTTCAAGTCTCCGGATATTGTAATGTTAGGGAACCTGCATCCATTAGTGCAGTTAAGCGTGCTGGAGCAACTGGAACGACCAAAACTCGTAGTATTGGACACCATGAATTTCTGGATGGACAATACCTGGGAAGATCTAATGAAGGTAATTTCCAAAGTAGATGCCCTTACCATTAATGACGAAGAAGCGAGACAATTGACCGGGGAATACTCTCTGGTTAAAGCTGCCCGCAAGATCGCCGATATGGGTCCTAAATATGTAGTGATCAAAAAAGGGGAACACGGCGCATTGTTATTTAACAATGACAGGATCTTTTTCGCTCCTGCCCTTCCGCTGGAAGAAGTCTTTGATCCAACCGGAGCCGGAGATACTTTTGCAGGTGGATTCACAGGATACCTGGCCCACACAGAAGACATCTCTTTCAGCAATATGAAAAATGCCGTGATCTATGGCTCGAATCTTGCTTCCTTTTGTGTAGAAAAATTTGGAACTGAGAGAATGCAGACATTGACAAAAGAAGAGGTCCATCAACGGCTGGAAGATTTTAAAGCTTTAACGCAGTTTCAAATAAAACTGACATAAAATACCATGCCCTGTAATTTCAGGGCTTTTTTTATGACTAAGCGCGCGAATAAACAACACATAATAATTACACTTTTACTATGAGTGACGCTCTTAAACACGAATGTGGAATTGCACAAATCAGGTTGCTAAAACCTCTGGAATACTATAAGGAGAAGTATGGCACTGCTTTTTATGGGGTGAACAAAATGTACCTCATGATGGAAAAGCAGCACAACAGGGGGCAGGATGGTGCAGGTTTTGCCAGCATCAAACTAAATACCCAACCGGGTGACCGATATATAAGCCGGGTGCGTTCCAATGCAGCTCAACCAATTCAGGATATATTCGCTCAGATCAACCAGCGTATCAATCAGGAGATGAAAGACCATCCTGAATATTCTGATGATGTGTCACTTCAGAAAAAACATATTCCATATATAGGAGAATTGTTCCTTGGCCATGTGCGCTACGGAACCTTTGGGAAGAATAGCGTTGAAGCAGTTCACCCGTTTTTGCGGCAGAACAACTGGATGCACCGTAACCTGATTGTTGCCGGAAACTTCAATATGACCAATGTTCACCAGCTGTTCAATAACCTCGTGGAGTTGGGACAGCATCCAAAGGAGAAAGCTGATACCGTCACCGTGATGGAAAAGATTGGTCATTTCCTTGATGATGAAGTGCGCAAACTCTATAAGAAATTAAAGAAGGAGGGATATACCAAAGTAGAAGCATCGCCACTTATTGCCGAGCAGCTCAATGTTGGTAAAATCCTGAAAAAATCTGCTAAAGACTGGGATGGTGGTTACGCCATGGCAGGTCTATTAGGTCACGGAGATGCATTTGTACTGCGCGATCCCGCAGGAATTCGCCCCGCTTATTATTACCAGGATGACGAAGTGGTGGTTGTGGCTTCAGAAAGGCCGGTGATTCAGACTGTGTTCAATGTAGAATTTGATAAGGTCAATGAACTTCCTCCCGGGCACGCCATTATTACAAAAAAGAGTGGTGAGGTACGCATTAAACAGATCCTGAAGCCTCTTGAGCGCAAAGCCTGTTCTTTTGAGCGGATCTATTTTTCCCGCGGAAGTGATGCAGAGATCTACCAGGAACGTAAAAACCTTGGAAAACTCCTGATGCCGGAAGTTCTCAAAGCTATTGATCACGATACCATAAATACTGTTTTCTCATATATCCCGAATACCGCTGAAACCTCTTTCTACGGAATGGTAGAAGCAGCACAGGATGAATTGAACAAACAGAAGAATGACACTATTCTTGCTGAAAGGGAGAACCTGACCGATAAAAGGCTGCAGGAGATCCTTGCTCACAGGTTAAGGACTGAAAAAATTGCCATTAAAGACGCTAAGCTGCGAACCTTTATTACCGAAGACAGTAGCCGTGATGATCTGGTAGCCCACGTATATGATGTTACTTATGGAGTTGTAAAACCGGAAGACAGCCTTGTGATCATTGACGACAGTATCGTAAGAGGTACCACTCTTAAAAAGAGTATCATTAAAATGCTGGACCGTACCAATCCAAAGAAAATTGTGGTGGTTTCTTCTGCTCCGCAGATAAGATACCCCGATTGTTACGGAATTGACATGGCCAGGTTGGAGAATTTGGTCGCTTTTCAGGCAGCCCTTGAACTGCTGAAAGAGAACAATATATACCATATTGTTGAGGAGGTATACCAGAAATGTCTGAAACAGGTTGAACTGGACGATAAAGAGGTGAAGAATTTTGTAAAAGAGATCTATGATCCTTTCACCAATGAACAACTTTCTGATAAGATCGCCGAGTTGTTGAGTGACTCAGATATTAAAGCTGAAGTAAAGATCATTTACCAGACTGTCGAGAACCTTCACAAGGCCTGTCCTCACAACCTGGGTGACTGGTATTTCACAGGGGACTATCCCACCTATGGTGGAAACCGGGTAGTGAACAGAGCCTTCATCAATTTCTATGAAGGAAACACGGACAGGGCCTATTAACGGTGGGTATTTCTGACTTTCGTCGATGAAATTATGTAGTTTATCTAATTTCTCTGCACTTCATCTAAAAACGTTCGCAGGACTCATAATATTACTTACCTTAGCATAGCCATAACATAAGTAGGTTAAGTTCATGGTAGATTTGGGGCAAAAAAGGTGGAGCTATCCACCTTTTTTATTTTATATACTTTCCGGAGCCATTTTTCCCAAGACTAAAGCTTTATTCATTCAATCCTTTTCCGAAAGATGACTCAAAAATGACATTTTTGAAGCTCTTTTTTAGCCACAAATTCACGAATGGATTCTTTTTGGATTCCTGCCTTTTAGCCACTGATTCACGGATAAATCATCGGCTATTCTAATTTTAACCTTTGGGTATTTTGCCACGAATACACAAATACTTTGTTAGCCCACCAGCCATTTTTGAGGCAGTACTCCAAAGATCATCCGTGCATCCGTGGCCACAGAAAAAATGTTTCTAATTTTCAACCCAAGATCCTGGATCACATAAGAAAACTCATCATGATCCCGGCTGCGACTGCAGATCCTATCACCCCGCTTACGTTGGGAGCCATCGCGTGCATCAATAAATGATTGGAAGGATCGCTCTTGATCCCTTCCATCTGCACAACCCGGGCACTGTCTGGAACCGCTGAAACTCCTGCTGCCCCTATAAGTGGATTTATTTTATTGTTTTTACTGAGGAACAGGTTCATCACTTTTGCAAAGATTAGTCCGCCAGCGGTAGCAATAATGAAGGAGGCTGCACCCAAAAGAAATATTTTGATAGATCCTGCTGTTAGAAAGACATCGGCCTGCGTAGAAGCACCCACTGTTATTCCTAGCAGGATAGTAACAATGTCAATCATTTTTGTCCGTGCAGTTTCGGCAAGCCTTTCGGTAACCCCGCTTTCCTTTAAAAGATTTCCGAAGAAGAGCATTCCCAGAAGCGGCATGGCTGTAGGGGAAATAAAGGTGGTCAGTAAAAACCCAATAATAGGAAAAAGTATCTTTTCGAGTTTGGAAACTGCCCGGGGCGGCTTCATTTTTATCAACCTTTCCTTTTTAGTGATAAGCAATCTCATAATGGGCGGCTGAATTACCGGAACCAGCGCCATGTATGAATACGCGGCTATTGCAATACTTCCTATTAAGGTGGGCGCTAACTTGGCAGAAGCAAAAATCGCGGTTGGCCCGTCAGCCCCACCGATTATGGAAATAGCTCCGGCCTCGTGTACTTCAAATCCCAGGGCAATGGCACCAATGAATGTTCCGAAGATCCCCACCTGTGCAGCCGCACCAAGAAGCATTAACCGCGGATTGGAAATAAGAGAGGAGAAATCGGTCATGGCTCCAATTCCAAGAAAGATAAGAGGCGGATAAATACCTTTGGTAACTCCGAAATAGAGATAGTTTAGCACGGAGCCTTCTTCATAGATCCCTACACCTATTCCTTCCTGAAAAGGGATATTTCCCAACATTATTCCCATTCCAATAGGGATGAGCAGCAGCGGTTCATAGTGATATCTGATGGCCAGGAAAATAAAGAACAGCCCAATGCCGATCATTACGAGGTTGGCAGCGTTGGCATTCGCAAATCCGGTGTAATCCCAAAAACGTTCAAGACCTCTTACCAGGCCACTGCTGCTTCCTGAATCTGCCGGAAAAAGATCCTGCGCCATGACCGTTCCCTCTAACAGGAACGGGACCAGGTAAAGTATTGCCAGAATTACTGAAACGGTTAAAAACTTTTTCATACGATTTGGGGCAAATTTTTATCCAATTGACATTAAAATATCGTTCTGCAAAACCGAATCTCCCGCCTTTACCCGAATATCCTTCACTGTTCCTGCTTCATCTGCCAACACATGATTTTCCATCTTCATCGCTTCCAGAACCAGTAGTTCATCACCTTTTTTCACCGTATCTCCTTCCCTGACCTTTAGCTGCAGAATATTACCCGGTAAGGGCGCAAACACCGGAAAGCCTCCCAGAGAAGCCGTTTTTTTGATCTGTCCTTCTCCCGGCGGACTCACCACTTTTTCTCGAACCAACTTCGGAGTTTTGAGTGGTCTTTTCATTTCATGATGCACTTCCACCACGTATTCGGTCCCATTCACTTCCAGGGTGGCAATCTCATCTTCCATCTCTTTAATATGGACCGAATAGGAGTTGCCATTTATTTTAAAATCGAATTTTTTCATATCAGTAATTTTTTCCGGGGAAATTATTCACGCCGTATATCTTGGAACTCCATGGGGAATAGGTCCTGGAGACCCTTTTTATGGTTAGTACGCCGCTCTCCTCGTCGTGCTGTTCCTTAAAATAAAGTGTAAGGGCCATTCCAATGGCAGCGCTTACCTCTCCCGAAAGATATTTTTCTTCGTTAGCTGCACCTGCTCTTGCCGCTCTTGAATCCCTTATTTTTTGTGCACCGTTCATCCCCAGTCCCAGGATCTTTGGCAGGCTCTGGAAACAGAACACCAGCAGAACCAGTGCAACGAATACCACGCTGTAGCCCACCACCGTTATGATCCAGATCTCAGACCAGTCCACTATCATCATTGAGTAATTCATATTAAAGAGGTATGTTAGAATGTTTTTTAGGAGGGTTCGTAAGTTTTTTTGTCTGAAGGGTCTGCAAGCCTCTTATGATCCTGAAGCGGGTATTTCTGGGTTCGATGACATCATCTATATACCCATAGGATGCAGCTTCATAAGGGTTGGCAAACTTCTCCTTATACTCCTGTTCCTTTTCAGCTTTATAATTTTCTCTTTTTTGAAGATCTTCCATGGCATTTAATGCCCTTCCTTCCAGCACTTCAATAGCTCCGGAAGCACCCATTACTGCGATCTCTGCTGAAGGCCAGGCATAATTGAGGTCGCCCCGAAGTTGCTTACAGCTCATTACATCATGCGCCCCGCCATATGATTTCCTAAGGGTGATGGTGATCTTTGGAACCGTAGCTTCTCCATAAGCGAACATGAGTTTGGCGCCATGCACAATAATTCCCGCATACTCCTGTCCACTACCCGGAAGAAAGCCCGGCACATCCACAAAAGTGAGTATCGGGATATTGAAGGAATCGCACAGCCTCACAAATCGGGCAGCTTTTCTGGAAGCATCACAGTCCAGTACGCCCGCTAAAAAGTTAGGTTGATTCGCCACGATCCCCACACTCTCGCCATTCATTCTCCCGAAACCGACTATGATGTTTTTTGCATAATTCCTGTGTACTTCCAGGAATTCACTGTCATCTAAAATGCTAAAAAGCACCTCCTGCATATCATACGGCTGATTGGGATTATCGGGAATGATCATATTTAGAAAATCATCCATCCTGTCAATGGGATCATTAGTGCTTACCAGCGGCGCCTCTTCCAGGTTGTTCTGTGGGAGATAAGAAAGCAGCTTCCTGATAAGCAGCAGTCCATTTTCTTCGTTTGGCACCATGAAATGTGATACTCCGGATTTTGTTGCGTGTATCTTCGCTCCACCCAGGTTTTCAACAGTGATATCTTCACCGGTAACGGTTTTTACCACTTTTGGTCCGGTGACGAACATATAACTATTCTCTTCGGTCATCATCACAAAATCGGTCAGTGCTGGCGAATACACCGCACCTCCGGCACAGGGTCCAAAAATGGCAGAAATCTGGGGTATTACCCCTGATGCCAAAATGTTGCGCTCAAAGATCTCAGCATAACCTGCAAGAGAGGTCACTCCTTCCTGAATACGAGCGCCCCCGCTGTCATTTATCCCAATTACGGGAGCTCCCGCTCTCATCGCCATATCCATTATCTTACAGATCTTTTGAGCAAAGGTTTCAGAAAGGGAACCGCCAAATACGGTAAAATCCTGGGAGAAGACGTATACAACCCGGCCATCTATGGTGCCGTGCCCTGTTACCACTCCGTCGCCAAGCACTTTTTTCTGTTCCATTCCAAAGTTGGTACAGCGGTGTGTGACGAACATGTCAAACTCCTCAAAACTGCCCTCATCCAGTAGAATATCTATTCGTTCCCGTGCCGTTAATTTCCCTTTTTGATGCTGACCTTCGATTCTTTGAAGACCTCCGCCCAACCTAGCGGTTTCCCGCATTTTTATCAGCTCGTTGACTTTATCCTGTCCTGACATAATTCTATTTTTCATCTTGTTTTTCACATAGTTCGGTCAATACTCCAAATGTGGATTTTGGATGCACAAAAGCTATCTGTAATCCTTCGGCGCCCAACCTGGGAGTTTCGTCAATTAGTCTCACTCCTTTTTCTGAAAGTTCATCAAGGTTTTCCTGCAGGTCTTCCACGGCAAATGCCAAATGGTGTAAACCTTCCCCTCTCTTTTCTATAAACTTTCCGATAGGACCTTCGGGCGAGGTAGATTCCAGTAATTCAAGTTTGGTTTGTCCAACCATGAAAAACGCCGTTTTCACCTTTTGATCCTGAACTTCTTCTACGCGGTAACATTTCAGCCCCAGCTTGTCTTCATAAAAATCAATAGCCGCGTCAAGATTTGATACGGCGATACCAATGTGTTCTATATGTGTAGCTTTCATAACAAGTATTCAAAGCAGGCAAAACCGGCGATACCGGCTTTACCTGCTGTAGTTAAAATTTAATTTCCGGATAGACCCACCGGCATTTTGTGATGTTCATCTATTAATGGTCCCCCTTCAATAATAAAGTCGGATGCTTCCTGTGCGTATTTTTCAAAATTCAGGTGGAAGGAATGAGCCAGCTGTATGGATTTCTGCACATACGCCGTTTTCTGAAGCCAGGTATTCATTGGATTCAGCATCTCAGAAGGCACTCCGTGGCAATATTTCGGCATATCGAGTCCAAAGATGGGATGCATCTCATAATCCACTTTTTGAAGTTCCCCTTTCAGGATCTCAGAGATCATGGCGCGGGTATATTTCAATTTTATACGGGAGCCAACGCCATAAGGACCTCCACTCCAGCCGGTATTGATGAGCCACACATTCACACCCGATTTTTCCATTTTCTGACTCAGCATTTCAGCATAAACAGTAGGATGCAATGGCATGAATGGTTCTCCAAAACACGCAGAAAATGAAGGAACCGGTTCATTGATACCGGCTTCTGTCCCCGCTACTTTAGCGGTATATCCCGAAATAAAATGATAAGCAGCCTGTCCCGGAGTGAGTTTGGAGACCGGAGGCAAAACTCCAAAAGCATCACAGGTCAAAAAGAAAATATTCTTCGGATTCTGGGCGTAAGAGCCTTCCTGAATATTTTCAATATGATCAATAGGATAGCTTACACGGGTGTTTTGCGTGATCCCGGAATCAAAAAAATCCACCTGCCCATCGTCCTTTAAAAAGACATTTTCGAGCATAGCTCCGGGTTTGATCGCCCGGTAGATATCGGGCTCCTGTTCCTCGGTGAGGCCGATCACCTTGGCGTAACATCCGCCTTCAAAATTGAAGACCACATCGTTTTCTGTCCAGCCGTGTTCATCATCTCCTATGAGACGTCTTTCAGGATCTGCGGAAAGGGTCGTTTTTCCTGTTCCCGAAAGTCCGAAGAAAATAGCAGTATCCCCGTCTTCACCAACATTAGCCGAACAGTGCATAGGTAATACATTACGTTCAACAAGCAGGCTGAGATTCAAGGCTGAAAAAATCCCTTTTTTCATCTCGCCGGTATAGGCAGATCCTCCTACAAGAGCGATCTTTTCTGAAAAATTGAGGATGCTGAAATTGCCCTGACGCAATCCTAATTTCTCCGGCTCCTGTTCTATATAGCCCGGGGCGCAGAGTACCAGCCATTCCTCTTGAAAATCTTTCAGCTCCTCCTCCTCAAGTCGGAGGAACATGTTCTTTACAAAGAAATTAGACCACGGATATTCAGTAATACTGCGCACATTCATTTGATAATCGGGATGGGCGCACACATAACCATCATGCACATATACCTCTTTTCCGCTCAGGTAAGCCGCCACCCGCTTATACAGGGCCTCAAAATTCTCTTCAGAAATGGGTTTATTGATCTTGCCCCACCACACTTTTTCGCGGGTATAGTCATCCTTTACTATGAACCGGTCCTGCGGGGAGCGGCCTGTAAATTTTCCGGTATTGACCGCCAAAGTACCATTGGCAGTCTCACTACCCATTCCCTTTTCCAAAGTGATCTTTTGTAATTCTCCCCCTGAAAGGTTCCACTGAACTAAACAGTCGCGAAGACCGTATTTTAGAAGCGTTCCGGTTGATGGAGGTGCTGCAATTTTAGTCATGATTATGGTTATTTATTGGTTGAACAGATGAGTGCCACGGGCAAATCGCCAGGCAAAGAAGGTTAATTATCTCATTTTTGGATACCTAGTCCAGCACAAGCAAAGGCACGTTGGAGTGAAGGGTTAAAAATCGGGTAAGACGACCTTCAGAAGGCTCGCCGATCTTGAGATGGGTATTCGGCATGATCGCCACCATGTCAATATCATGTTTTTCAATGTATTCCAGGATCCCTTTTTCAATGTCTTCATTTTCCGAAAATGAATGGTGAGAATAGAACATTTCAAGGTAGTACTGCAGGGTATTCTCATTGCTCTCGTCAACTTCAGAATAAGCCACCGCCACCGGAGTCTTTTGTACGGTCAATACATGCACCTGGGCTTTGAATTTCCTGGACACTTCCAGCAGAACGTACAGGGGAGATCTATCGGCAATATGCTCCTGCCCAACCGAAAGTATGATAGTGTTCAATCTGAATTTTTGGAATTTTTCAGGAATGACCAGCACAGGGAGATCAGCCTGGTGTACCAACCTCGAAGTTTGGGTAACGAAATCTTCTTCATCAATTTCGGCACCACGGGTTCCCATTATTACCAGGTCTACCTCCAGCTTCTCCTGCAACTCAATTATAGTAGAGATCAGCTCCCCGGTCATCACCAAAGTTTGCAACTTCGGATTTAAAGGGTGATCATATTTTTGAAGAACTAACTCGAATTTTTGGCGTATTTCTGCTTCAGATTCATTTTCTGTTCTAATGTGAAGAAGATGTAAATGAATAGATGGGTCTTGATCTGCAAATTTTACTGCATAGTTTAAAGCGTTTTGGGACACTTCGGAAAAATCGAAAGGAACAAGGATGTTTTTCATGATAAGAACTTATAAGGATGTAAACTGAAATTTCCTTTTTTGTCCTATAAAGATAACCCCGCGAAAAGCCGGTAATCATGACATTTGTCAATTGCAGCCGGAAAGTAATTAACATTTAAGGCACGAAAACGATTGAAGTTTTTAGCCCCTCATCTACTGCGGAAAAATGCGCAAAAAAAGCTATTAAAAAATAGTTCTAAATATACCTGGCAGCTGCAGCTGCAGTGACTTAAAGTTGGGTGATGATCGTCTGAAAAAAGAAGGTTTCACGGTAGTCAAAAATGCCTTTTTTCACCACTCTTTCAGCTTCAATTCCTCCCCATCAAATTCGCCGTATGTGTAGAAATTGATCCAATCTCCAAGATTGAGATAAGTGGAGTTTTCCTGAAGTTTAAAATTTATTGGTAAGTGCCGGTGTCCAAAAATGAAATAATCGTAATGCTGCGTCTCCAGCTTTTTGCGGCAGTACTGGATGAGCCATTCCTTTTCTTCCCCTAGGAACTCTACATCTTCTTCTCCGGAAATCGCTTTGTTCTTTACGGAAAAATACTGGGCTAAAGGTACGCCGAGATCCGGGTGCAGCCAACGGTAGAGCCATTTGGCAAAAGGATTGGTGAACACCTTTTTCATGCGCTTGAAGCCTTTATCCCCGGGTCCAAGACCATCACCATGACCAATGAGGAACTTTTTTCGGTTGAACTCAAACTCCTTCGGACGGTGATAAACGGGAATATCCAACTCAGTCTGGAAATAGTCATCCATCCATAGATCATGATTTCCCACGAAGAAATACACGGGAATACCGCGATCTCTTATCTGCGCCAATTTCCCCAGCACCCTCACAAATCCTTTTGGAACTACATGTTTGTATTCAAACCAGAAATCAAACAGGTCTCCTAAAAGAAAAATGGCAGCGGCATCCTCGCTTACCTTATCAAGCCAGGCAACAAATTTTTGCTCCCGTGGACGGCTCTCTTCAGCAGTAGGTGCGCCCAGGTGATTATCACTTGAGAAATAAATTTTTTTCCCCGCAGGAATTTCCATTGACATGGTTTAAAGGTGTAAAGATATAGTTAAAAATTTCTAAGTTAAAAGATAAACGCAATTTCACCGCCCGTAGCGCAGGTTCAGTCTTTTGTAATTAGCTTAAAGAACACTAACTTTAAGGAAAAGACGGGTATGGAAAAATTAGTTACGGGAATTCATCATGTTACTGCGCTGGCCGGAGAACCACAGCGAAATCTGGATTTTTATACCGGCATTCTCGGGCTTCGAATGGTGAAAAAGACCGTCAATTTTGATGCGCCCGATGTTTACCACTTCTACTATGGCAATGAGACCGGACAACCGGGAACTATCCTTACTTTTTTCCCTTATGAAGGTATCCGACCGGGCCGGCAGGGCAAAGGAATGCTAAATGTCACTACCTTCTCAGTTCCCATTTCTTCCATGGAATTTTGGGAGAAACGCTTTAAACAATTCGGAATAAATTACACTCCGGCTCAAGACAGGTTTGATGGAGAAGCGGCCATGTATTTTCAGGATCCTGATGGACTGGGATTGGAATTGATCTTCAACGACAGTGATGAACGCCCCGGTTTTTCTTATGGCAGCATTCCCAAAGAACATTCAATAAAAGGCTTTTACAGTGTCGAGATCTGGCAGGAAGGCTATGAGCGCACCGCCGGATTGCTTACTGAAGTCCTTGATCACCATCTCATCGCCGAAAAAGGAAGCCGTTTCAGGTTTGCAGCGACCGATGCTCCCGGCAGTTATATTGATATTCTCTGCTCTCCGGACAGCCTTAAAGGTTTGGGGGGTGGCGGCACCGTGCACCACCTGGCCTTTAATACAGCCAACAAAGAAACACAAGCCAAGGTGCGGGAGAAGGTCTTAAAAAGTGGGTTCAATCCCACTCCTGTTCTGGACAGGCAGTATTTTGAATCCATCTATTTTCGGGAACCTGGTGGGGTACTATTTGAGGTCGCTACTGCCGAACCGGGATTTGCCGTTGATGAAGAACCCGCCAAGCTGGGCGAAGAACTAAAACTTCCGCCGCAATATGAATCCAGAAGAGAGTTGATCGAAAAAGCAGTAAAACCGGTTACCCTTAACCCTACAAAGTTTAAATAATGCTACACCAAAAAGACTACAGATACGACGGAAAGCCTGTTGAGGAAGCAAAAAAAGTACTGATCATGCTCCACGGAAGGGGAGGCTTTGCTGAAGACATTCTCGGGCTGGCAGACCATCTAAAAATTGATTTGGACGAGTTTGCACTGGTTGCTCCTGAAGCCTATAACAACAGCTGGTATCCACTTTCTTTTATGGCTCCGGAAGAACAAAATCAGCCCTGGCTGAATTCGGCACTGGAACTCCTGGCAGAATTAGAGCGGGAACTCAACGAAAAAGGTATTCCTTCAGAAAAGATCTACTTCTTAGGATTTTCTCAGGGCGCCTGTCTTACCCTGGAGTACGTGACCAGAAATGCAAAAAAATATGGAGGTGTCATTGCTATTATTGGCGGACTCATTGGGAAGCACATCAATACAGGGAATTATCTCACCAACTTTGAAGGCACCCCTATCTACCTGGGAACAAGCGACCCCGATTCTCATGTACCTGTGGAAAGGGTACAGCAAACGGCCGAGATCTTAAAGAACAAGAATGCCAAAGTAGAATTGCGCATCTATAAGAACGCCGGACACGTAATTCTCCCCGAAGAATTAGGAGTGGCCAATAATCTCATTTTTGGATATCCAGGTAAAGAAAAAGTTTAGGTATTGTCAGAAGCGTACCACTCGGCATAGGAAGTTTCGGTTTCCTGTAACCTGAGGGAAAATAACTTTATGTGGGTGGGCAGTCTCTTTTTGATCTTTTCAGCAAAATCCTGGATCATATTTTCACTGGTGGGCTGATAATCAACAAGGATCACAGTATGCCCCCTTTTTTCCAGTTCTTCTGCTAATTCCACATGAGGAGTGTTCTTATTAAAGACAGTAGCATGGTCAAAAAGGTCTACAATTTCCTGTTTTACGATCTTTTTCAGATCTCCAAAATCGATCACCATTCCAAGTTTCACATGATCTTCATCTGAAATTGGTTTTCCTATCACAGTAACGGCAAGTTTATAACTATGCCCGTGGACATTCTTGCATTTTCCGTCATAGCCATACAAGGCGTGCCCCGTTTCAAAGGAGAATTGCTTGGTGATCCTGATCAAACCCATAAACTACTTTTTTGCAAAGATAAGTCAATTTTGCGGCTTTTTATTCCGCAGTATTTCAAAGGGTTAGTTGCCATAAATTTTTAAAGTGCCAGTAGATTTTATGAAAATTGTATTCTTTTTTAAAATACATTTGCCGGCCTTAAAATTTGAGCTGTGGAAATACTTGAAAATGTCCTTTATGAAAAGATCATTTCAGATCTATTGGAAAAGAAGTATTCTGTTGTAGAAGACTTTTTTGATCTTGCTGAAGTGCTACAGCTTCGGAATTCCCTGCTTGGAAAATACGAAGAAGACAATTTTAAAAAGGCGGCTATTGGAAATCGCACCAATGAGATCATCGCGAAATCCATACGTGGAGATTTTATTTTGTGGCTCAATGAAGCACAGGCAGAAGAAACGGAAAAGGCCTTTTTTACGAAGATCAATGACTTTGTTGATTACCTCAACAAAACCTGTTTTTTAGGCATTTTGCATAAGGAATTCCATTACGCGCTTTATCCTGAAGGAACCTTTTACAAAAGACACCTCGATACTTTTCAAAACGACGACCGAAGAAAACTTTCCCTTGTATGTTACTTAAATGAGCAGGATTGGCAGCCGGAGTACGGCGGGGAGTTGGTCATTTACACTAACGAAGATGGCAAAGAAGTAGAAAAGGTTATTTATCCTTTCCCCGGCCGTGTGGTGATCTTTGAAAGTCAGGTGCTGGAGCACGAGGTAAAACCGGTAAAAACCGAAAGGCTTAGTATCACAGGCTGGTTAAAGACCCGATAAAAACCCTTTTTTGAAACCTCATCTTTTCCCGTGCCGCTTATCCCAGCGATACCTGGCATAGAAGAAAATGAAGATCACCAGGAGGATTCCCACCAGGTAAGGCCATTGATCTTCTAAAAAGGTTTCTATGGCAAAACCATATTGTTCATCGGACGTAGCCGGTTTGTCTTTGGGTAAATGTTCTTGCTGAAAAGTCATACCTGAAAATACAAAAATTCAGGCAGCTGGCTTTAGGTCCAGTCATTTCTTTTCTTTCTGAAGAACATGAAGTAAATAAACAATGCTACAACGATGACAGCAATGGCAGCCGATTCATAAAAATGACTCCCTACAAAATGACCAATAGCATATCCAATCTTGTAAGATGCACTTTCGGAAGTATTTTCTGCGGCCTGAAAAAATAGTGCTAACATATTCTACTCTTTTTTAAACTTACTTAAAGCATTTTTGGTGAATTCAGAAAGCACCAGTTCTCCGGAAACTGCTGCCCTTTCGTAAAGCAGGTGTTCCCAATTTTCAGTTCCCGACCACAGCACTTTTTTCATTTCAGCAAGGGCTTCCGGATTATATCCGGAGAGTTGTGCTGTAAAATATTCCAGCTCCTTATCCATTTCAGGAATCGATTCAAAAACACGAGCGTATAAACCTTTTTCCTGCGCCCAATAAGCATTCTTCCAAACCTGTGCCGCAAGGGTTAGTTCCGCGAGGGCAGCGACGCCCATTTTGCGTTCTATTGCAGGGGCAATGACAAAGGGACCGATCCCAATGCTCAGTTCTGATAATTTTATAGCTGCCTTTTCAGTAGCGAAACAATAATCGCACGCCGCGGCTAAACCAACACCGCCTCCCACAGTCTTTCCATGAATACGGCCAATGATCAGCTTTTTACAACTGCGCATAGCATTGATGACCTTGGCAAAACCCGAAAAAAAGTGCCTTCCTTGTTCAATATTTTCCACCGCCAGTAGCTCATCGAACGAAGCGCCCGCACAAAAGGCCTTTTCCCCTTCAGATTTCAGGATGATCACTTTCACGGCATTATCTTCTGAAAGCTTGTCCAATTCCTTCTCGAGCCGGTCCAGTAGAACTCCGGGGAAGGAGTTGCTCGCAGGATGCCCGAATTCAAGGCTGGCTACTCCGTTTGTTATTTCTGTATAGAGACTTCCGTTTTCCCTGTTGGTGGTCATTTTAGATGAATTTTTAGTAAAGTTACATTTTAAGTACGAAATACAATACTTCGAGACCTTCAGGCAGTCTTATGTAAATACTTCCTTCGGAATTTTATAACCAGCGCGCTGCTTCTTATCAGCATCCAGACAAAAAAGGCTATCCAGATAGCATAAAGGTTCAAGCCGAAGTAATCTCCAATCAGCAAAACCGGCGTAAATCCGAGGAAGGTTGCGGCTAACAGAACATTTCGAAGATATTTTGCCTCTCCCAGACCTTTAAAGATTCCGTCGAACATAAAGGCAATAGCATTGATTGGCTGCATGAACAGCACCATCCAGAAAACCGAAGAGAACAGCACCAGCACGGTACTTTCTTTGCTAAAGATCAAGCCTATCTCTTCATAGAACAGGCTGCAGATCCCGATAAGAACGATAGCGATAGTTATAGCATATTTGCTGATGTCGATGCTGAGATGCCACAGGCGTTTATAATCCTTCGCACCCAATAGTCGGCCGGAAATGGCATTTCCGGCATTGGCATAACCATCAATAAAAAAGGAAAAGAACAACCAGATATTCATCAGGATACTCTGAGCTGCGATATAGTTCTTGCCATAGTCTGTGGCATATGCATTGGCGAGATAGATAGCGAAGTTTAAAGCGGCCGTTCGTACGAACAGGTTGGCGCTCATCAACAGCAGACCTTTCATTTGTGGATTTATATTGAAGCTTAAACGCAGCCCGAAAGGAGTTTTCCGGAAGAAAAAATGTAGGGCCATGATCAGCATCACAGCCTGAGAGATAACACTGGCATAGGCCGCTCCCCGCAAGTGCATAGCCGGTACAATCCCATCTATTCCATAAACCAGCAAATAATCCAGTCCCACATTCAAAAATGCTCCGGTTAGACTGCATTTCATAGCCCATAAGGTATTTTGTAAACCTCTGAAGACCCCAAAAATGGCAAAAGTGACCAGGGTGAGGGGATAGCCCAGTGCTCTTATCTTATAGTATTCAGCAGCATAGTTCAACACCAGCCCTTCGGCATTATAGGCAGAGAAGATCATCCTGGCAAAATAAGCGGACAAAATGTAGATCAGGAGGCTCAATAGCAGGTTGAAGTAAATAGCCTGTGGCACCAAAGTTTTCACGGCATGTAATCGGCTGGCTCCAAGGTTTTGGGAAACCAGGGCAGAAATGGCGGTCTTGGTCTGGGCCACGATCCAGATAATGGCAGAGAGAAAAGATCCCACGATACCCGCCGCTGCCAGTGATTCTACAGGATCTCTTTCCACGTTTCCAATAATGGCAATATCGGTAAGAGAGATAAGGGGCTCAGCTATACCGGCAATAATGGCGGGAATGGCAATTTTGTTGATCTCTCCGAAAGAAACTTTTCCCTTCATTCCAGCACTTTTTCATAACAATAGAAAGGCTGGTCACTCTGCTTCGGAAAATAGATCTTTCCCAATTTTTTATAGCCCCGGGTCTCATAGAACCGCTGATTTCGCTCATTTTGACTAAAGGTGTCCAGGCGAACGGAAATATAACCTTCCTCCCTGGCCAGCTGCTCTGCAAAATCCATCAGTCTTTGTCCATTCCCGCTGCCCCAGCTCACCGGCCGGGTAGCCAGGCGATGGATGTACAGGTTGTTCACATTGGGAGTCAGCCACTCTATGGGTTCGTATTCGGCATCTATAACGGGTGTAATAACAATTATCCCCAACAGTTCGTGATTTTCCTCAAGCACGTAGAGTTCCTGCCTCTCAATATCCTTCTCCAGTTTTTCTTTAGACGGATAGAATTCATTCCACTGAAAAATGCCTTTTTTCTGCATGGCTCTGGCACAGGCCTCGGTGAGTTCTTTAGCCGGAATAAGATCAGATTTCTTTGCTTTTCGTATCATTCAGGAGGTAAAAGAAGAACAAAATTAATTTTAATAGAAAGAAAACAAACTCTTTACTGGTATAAATTAATTTAATACATTTGCCCCGTTGAATTTAACTGTTCAACGTCCAGACGGGGGATTAGCTCAGCTGGCTAGAGCGTTTGGCTGGCAGCCAAAAGGTCATCGGTTCGACTCCGATATTCTCCACCAGAAAAAACCACTGTTTTTACAGTGGTTTTTTTATTTCTTGAAACCATTTACTGAGCCTCGTCGATCAAGAATCAGATAAATTAAATCCATTACCATACTATAATTAGGGCAAAAAGGGCGTCGGTTCCCCCGACGATTCGGGGCGATATTCTCCACCAGAAAAAACCACTGTTTTTACAGTGGTTTTTTTATTTCTTGAAACCATTTACTGAGCCTCGTTGATCAAGAATCAGATAAATTAAATCCACTACATTAATATAAATAAGGCCGAAAGGAGGTCGGTTCCCACGACAATTCGGGGCGATATTTTCCACAAGAAAAACCACTGTTTTTCACAGTGGTTTTTTTATTTCCTGAAATATTTACTGAGCCTCGTCGATCAAGAATCGGATAAATTAAATCCATTACCATACTGTAATTAAGGACAAAATGGCATCGATTCCCCCGACGATTCGGGGCGATATTCTCCACAAGAAAAACCACTGTTTTTACAGTGGTTTTTTTATTTCTTGAAACCATTTACTGAGCCTCGTCGATCAAGAATCAGATAAATTAAATCCATTACCATACTATAATTAGGGCAAAAAGGGCATCGGTTCCCCCGACGATTCGGGGCGATATTCTCCACAAGAAAAAACCACTGTTTTTCACAGTGGTTTTTTTGTTTCTGAATATTTCCGAGAGGAAAGTAATCCCTAAAAATGCCAAAAGAGCATTGGTTCTAAGGAGGATCAAGGTTTATTCTTTCACATACCTATATTGATAACAATCAAAGCACTCCTCGTAAAGCACCAGCTCATTTCCTTTTACCTCAAAAGAGTGCGGAGTACTACCGTCGTCATAAACGATCATTTTCTCCCTTTTTCCGGTCCGTATAGATTTGCGGGTTTCAAAATGGTAAGCCCTGGCCCCCATAAGAATACCTTTTTCATATTCCTTAATACTGTCCCTGGTGATCACCAATGCCGGAATCTCTGAAGGCGTCCCTGCATTATCCACACGGCCGGTAATACCTCCCGAGGTTTCCTGCCATGTGTATTTGCCAACAAGATCGGGTGCTGCACAACTCAGGCTGAGCCCAAACAGAAATAGAATTGCTATCTTTTTCATAACTCTACAAAATTTACAACTTTTTTTACAATCTGCTGCATTGCCAACGGCAACTCTTCTTTTTCCCATGGATGTGAGGCTTCAAAAACGTGATCGCTTCCCTTCAGCAGGAACAATCGGGAGTTTTTTGACCATTTTTGAAGATCGTATGCATTTTCCACCTCCACGGTTTCATCATTGGTTCCATGAATGATCAAAAAAGGGATTTCCAGTTGCTTTGCTGCTCTTGAGATTGTAAGCCGCTCCTCGCTTTCTTTAAAATCTTCATAGAAGTCAAACAAATGCGGCATTTGCTGTTTGGTTCGGGTATTTTCTATATAAGCGATCCCTTTTTGTTCCCAGGCTTTTAGTTCTTCTCCCTGTGGAAAACGATCTCCAAAATCACTTACCGCTGCCAGGGTAACCAGTTTTTTGACACGACGGTCTTCTGCAGCCTTGACCACTACCACGCCACCACCTCGGGAATGTCCCATAAGGGTAATGTTAGAAAGGTCAATAGCCTCCGGACTCGGAAAATCATTCCCACAGATCCAGTCGAAAAGCACCTCCAGGTCATCGAGTTCTTTAGTATATGTATTCTCCCCAAAAGCATCCAGATCGGGAAAATCTATAGGCTGCTCCAAAGTACCTCCGTTAAAGGCAAAATTGAACTTCACGAACACGATACCCTGTGCAGCGAATTCTTCTGCCATCAAATTCCACGCTCCCCAATCTTTAAAACCTTTATAACCGTGACAGAATACCAGTACCGGCGCATTCTTTAGATCTTCCTCGTAAAAAACATCTGTGATCACAGGTCTGCCGTGCTTTCCTTTCAATGGAATATTTCTGTGTATTCTTAAACTCATAATCTCACTTTTATTTCTTTTTCCTCGAAGGCTACTTCCGGATCAAAGATCTCCAGAATAAGATTCTGAAGCTGCATTTTGAATGCTTCCATTGTCTCTTCGGAAATATCTGTGTCCTTTTTAGCTCCGTTACCTTTTTTGTCCTTTTTGGCAAACTTCAAAAATCCGGCCTGCAGATTTTTAAAGGAGATTATCCCGGCTTCAACCGGCTTCTCAAATCCTCTTTCCCCCTGCATCATGAGAGCATACATCAAGATCTGGAAAGGCTTGCTATAACTGTCATAGTCTGAAGCGATCTCGTTCCAGTCTACCACTTCCACCTTTGACTGCTCTACCTTACCGGTTTTGTAGTCAATGATCCTCTTCTTTCCATTAAAAAGATCGACCCTGTCAACCGTTCCTTTGATGTACACCGGAAACGAAAGTCCAGGCACCGGCAAGGCGATTCTCATTTTATCCTCTATTTGGATAATTTTGATGTGGTTCCCTTTAAGTACGCTCTTTTTCTCTGCCTTTAGAAAATTAGTGACATATCTCTTAGCCACCTCAAAAATGAGGAGATTTTTTCCCTTTTTCAAAGGGGCTTCAGAATAGTGTTTTTTGAACTGCACCCCAATTTCTTCAGGTGTTCTTTCTATCGCTTTTTCAAGGTCGTCCTCCTGCAATTCCTTCCCTATCCAGGCCTCATAGAATTTCTCGAGCGTATCATGTACCACACTTCCCAGCGTATTATAGGCAACCGTTTCTTCTACTTCTTCGGGTTGTTTGATGTTCAACACATACTGTTTATAAAAATCAAGAGGATTTCTAATATAAGTGGTCAATGCCGAAGGAGAGATCCCGGCTGCAGCCAGTTCCTGAAGACGGTTCAGAATATCGGGAGTCTTTTTTATCACCTTCAATTCTGTTTGAATCGCCGGCACTTTTGGTGCTACCGTATACTCATTTAATTCGTGTTGTGGCTGCTTTTCCATTTCTAACTGGAGGAGGAAGCGGCTTTTTTCACCCGCATTAAGTCCGCCACTCTCTGTGTTGTACAGGAGATAGGCTCGTTCAGCTCTTTGCAGGAGGTGATAAAAATGGTAGGTATAAACGGCGTCCTTCTCTCGGTAAGTCGGAAGGTTATAGGCACATTTCAGATCAAACGGAATAAATGAGTTGCTGCTTTTACCTGCCGGTAAGACACCTTCGTTGACCGAAGTAAGAATGACTGTTTCAAAGTCAAGCACCCTGCTCTCCAGCATTCCCATCAACTGTAAACCTGTAAAAGGTTTTCCGCGGAAATCTACCGTCTTACTGCTCAACAGATCTTTATATAAGGTAAACAAGGATCTGATATCCTTTACATATTGATATTTTTCTAAAAGGCTTTGCAACTGATTGAACAACAAATGGAACTGGTACAAAAATTCCAGCATCAGGCTGTCCTGATCCCTGTCGAGATTTTTCTTTGCTGTAAGCACCAGTTCTTGCAGGTTTTCAATTGCCTTGGAAGGATCTTGTTTCCAGGACTTGAAACACAGTTCATAGACATAATGCGCCTCTTGCGGCACCTGGGCCATTAACTCAGGAACTGTCAGGTAGACCAGGTTCTCTTTTTTGATCTTCTCTGCCACTTTTACTGAACTGTTTCCGGTGATCTTCTGGATCAAAGGATGATTACTGATCGCTGTAATATCCTTGTAGTAAAGTTCATCACCTTTTGCTGTAGAATGCATTTTTAAGAGGTGCTCAAAAAGGAAAGAAATGGGTGCGTTTTTAAGGGCAAACCCCATGGTGATATTGACATCGCCAATTCCCGGTGGTAAAGAATTAAGCACCGGCAGTAACAGATTTTCATCTCCCAGAACTACTGCGGTCTTAGCAATCTCTTCAGGGGACATTTTTGCCAACAGTTCGCCTACGTACTTAGCCTGGCCAATATTCTTTGGGATACCAATTACATCTATCTTCTTCGGTTTACTGAAATCATCAGAGATCATTTTGATCTCATTTTCCTCATAGAAAGGCCATTTTTTCAGATACTGTCTCAAGAACATAGAGACATTATGCTGTTCATCATCCAGGAAGCTACGGTCGATATCCCAAAACACTTCCGCTTTTTTATGTTCCAGCATCTTCTGAATGATCTCCTGTTCCGCAGTATTTAGGGCATTGAAACCAACAAAAATAAAAGGCCCTGTTTCCTTAGCCAGATAACCCTCAATGCTTTCTGCCGCCTTTCTATAGACCATCCCCTGATACGCCAGTCCGTTCTCCTCGAGACCTTTTCTCAGCTTTTCATAGTACAGTGGAAGTCTGTTCCAGAAGGACAAATAATTCATCATTAGAGGCGTTCGCTCCTCCTGCAGGTACCAATGGTTCATCTGCTGAATATTTTCAAGATACCCAAAGAAGGATTTGTAATCGATGAGGTACCTATCAATTTCATTAAAATCGTAGAGTAAAGTTTGAGCCCAGGAAGAAAATGTATCGAAATTTTCCCTTTTTTCTATGGGAGTACACTCGAGATATACCCGGTAAAATTCAAACAGGGCAGTGATATTATCTGCTGAATCTACTCCGGCCACTTCTTCTGAAAAATCTTCTATACTCAAAACTCGTGGAGCAAAAAAAGAAGACCCGCCCATGGCAGCGAGCTGCTTTAAAAGAAAGGAGCCCGCCCTTTTACTAGGGAGGACAAAAGTATATTCAGAAAGGGGTTTTTCTCTGGAAACAAGTTCTTGAAGGACCTGGGTTATGAATGTTGTCATGCCTTAAAAATAAAAAACGCCCCGATGATATCGGAGCGTTTTCTAAAACTTTATTTTTTAGTTACTACATATCAGTAGTATCCTCAGTTGCAGATTTCTTCATCTCTTTGTCTTTATCAAGAGAGATTTCAACCCTTCTGTTTTCCTGTCTTCCTTTCGCAGTCTTGTTAGTTGCGATTGGTTGAGACTCACCATAACCTTCAGAAGTCATTCTGTTAGCTGGTATTCCTGCAGTGATAAGGAACTCTCTTACAGAAGCAGCTCTTTCTTTAGAAAGTTTCAGGTTGTAAGAATCGCTACCAGTACTATCTGTATGACCACCAATGTGGAAGATAGTCTGTGGATATTCTTTCATGATATCTGCAATTGCCTGTAAGGTTTCTTTCGATTCCTCACGAATTGTTGCTTTATCAAGATCGAAAAGAATAGTTCTTGAGTACTCATTCAATTCTTCGATAACCTCAACTGTAGGCTCTGGACAACCATTGTTTGCAGCAGTTCCTGCTACATCTGGACACTCGTCGTCTTTATCAAGCACACCGTCGTTATCTCTATCTTGCCATGGGCAACCATTGTTTTCTTTTGGACCAGCTTCGTTTGGACATTCGTCATCGCTGTCTTTTACTCCGTCACCATCAGCATCTGGACATCCATTCATAGATTCTAAACCAGCAACTGTAGGACATTCATCTTTTGGATCTGGCACACCATCACCGTCTGTATCAGGACATCCGTTGAACTGAGGAAGACCTGCTTCGTTAGGACATTCGTCATTTCTGTCTTCGATACCATCACCGTCAGAATCAGGACATCCGTTGAACTGCTCAAGACCTGGTACTTCAGGACATTCGTCATCTTTGTCGTAGATACCGTCACCGTCAGAATCTTTTCCACCAAGAGCGAATTTGATTCCAGCTACATGCTGCCAGTGAGATCTTACTGGATTGTCTTCAAAGTCATGCTTGTAAATAGTTTGAATATTGAAAGCAAAGTGATCAGACAACCAGAAGTTAAATCCTACTGTACCATCTAAAGTAGCAACACCTTCTTCATCTATCCAGGTATATCCACCACCAACACCAAGAACCGGATCAAACCAGCCTGCGTTAGCATCGTTGCGGAAACTATAGTTGAAGGTTCCGTCAAGGCCATAATAAGTAAGACCATCCCAACCTTCATCACCGTACTTGTCAATCTTGTTTACAGAACCGGCAGCTTCAAAGTAAAAGCCAGCTCCAATATTACGGGCAATGGTAAGTCTGGAAATTCCGGGAAGTATGTTCCAGTGATCTCCTGAGTTCACAAATTCATCAAAATATCCACCCAGAGGAGCGTCTTCACCGGTAGGAAAAAAATCTACCACATTAATTCCCAAACCTAAGGCCCAGGGATTATTATCATCCTGCGCCTGCGCGGTGCTGAAGCTCAGGATACATAATGTAGCCAATAAAAATTTGTTTAGATGTTTCATATTGAAGAGTTTAATTTTTCATTAGTTAGTTAAACAAAAGTAGGCTGATAAACATTATTAACAAAGCCCAATATAATAAAGTTTTCTTAATAAAACGCTGAAAAGTCCTGATATCAATGGCTTGCAATGCAAATAATTATAGAATTTTTATAAAATTTTACAAAAATTACACTTTAAAAAAGCACTTGTAAAACAGTCAATTAGGACTTTAATCTCCCAATTCTTTTTTGAAGACTTTAAGATTTTCGGCAGCTCTCGAAACCATTAAAAAAGTCAGCTTATCAAATGAAAAAGCCCTCCTGTATAGGAGGGCTGATGCTTATTTAAATTTGTAGGAATTACTCTTTTAGATAATATTCAATTCCTTACCTACCTTGGTAAAGGCTGCTATTGCTTTGTCGAGGTGCTCTTTTGTGTGTGCTGCCGAAAGCTGAACCCTGATCCTGGCTTTCCCTTTTGGAACTACCGGATAGAAAAATCCGATCACATAAATTCCTTCTTCTAAAAGTCGATTCGCCATATCCTGAGACAGTTTTGCATCGTATAACATTACCGGAACAATTGCAGCTTCCCCATCAATAATGTCAAATCCTGCGTCCTTTATTCCCTTTTTGAAGTATCTGGTGTTCTCTTTTACTTTAGTTCTTAAACTGTCATCTTTTTCCAACATTTCGAATACCTTAATAGAAGCTCCAACAATAGCCGGTGCCAGTGAATTGGAGAATAAATATGGTCTCGATCTTTGCCTCAGGATCTCAATGATCTCTTTTTTAGCAGTGGTATAACCTCCCATTGCACCACCCAAAGCTTTTCCAAGCGTTCCTGTAATGATGTCAATTCTTCCCAAAACATTCTTCTCCTCCAAAGTACCTATCCCATTCTCACCAATGAATCCGGTAGCGTGGCATTCATCGATCATCACCATGGCGTCATATTTCTCAGCCAGGTCACAGATCTTGTCAAGAGGCGCTACCAGGCCGTCCATAGAAAATACTCCATCAGTTACAATGATCTTAAAACGGGCACCTTTTTCATTGGCAGCGATCAATTGTTTTTCAAGATCTTCCATATTCCCATTTTCGTAACGGTAACGGGCTGCCTTACATAAACGCACTCCGTCAATGATCGATGCGTGGTTAAGGGAGTCAGAGATAATGGCATCTTCTGCGGAAAGTAGCGGTTCAAACACTCCACCGTTAGCATCGAAAGCCGCGGCATAAAGAATGGTGTCTTCCATTCCGTAGAAATCAGAGATCTTTTTTTCCAGTTCTTTGTGAATATCCTGGGTTCCGCAGATAAAGCGAACACTCGACATTCCAAAACCCCGCTCATCCAGTGTATCCTTTGCTGCCTGGATCACTTCAGGGTGCGAAGAAAGTCCCAGGTAATTATTTGCGCAAAAATTGATCACTTTTTTGCCTCCTTCAATGGTGATCTCAGCACCCTGGGGAGAAGTGATCACCCGCTCTTTTTTGTAAAGGCCTTCTTCCTTTATTTGTTCTATTTCTTTTGACAGATATTCTTTTATAGCTCCGTACATCTTTTATGTTTTTTACAAAATTACACTTCTTTTATACATATTTAAGGCTGATATTTTCATTAATGTACACCAGGATCTTCTTTTCGATCTCATAAGCCATTTCTGAAAGCACCTGACCGTATTCAGTTATCTGCTCCTGATGAAACTGCTTTTCTACACCTGTTTTATAATCTACAATCGTCACCTTGTTGCCATTGAAGTTGATCCTGTCCGGACGAAGGATTTCTCCTTGTGAAGACACCATATCTTTCTCATTGAAACAACTATTCGTACTTGCATATAGATGGCTGAGTTCTTCATGGTCCACCACCTGCCTGATCATTGAAAGTATCTCTTCATGATCACTTTCTTTAAAAAGGCCTTTTTCTTTTGCAGTTAAAAGAACCTGGTCAACATCATCTACCGAAAAGATCTCAGCAAAAAGATCATGGACCAATTGCCCTTTTTCAATGGCTTCCTTTTGGCGTGAATCCCATAGAGCTCCGGCCCGGGTAATGATCGAAATATCATTGCTCTGGGTTGGGGATGAATAAAAATGTTGCTGCTGAACGTTTTCTAAAACCTTACCTTGCTCCTGAAGCAATTCACTACGGTTTCCGAAGTGGTATTCTTTACTTTCGTCCCACTTGCCAATGGATTTCAGATAAGAAATGAAAAGACCTGAAAATTTTCCCGATCGCTCATTTCCATTCTTATCCAGGTCATACTTCGAAATAATATACAACTGCTGTACGGGCCGGGTGAGAGCAACGTACAGAACATTCAGGGCGTCCAATTCACTTTGAGCGCAGAGTTCTTCATACAGCTCCGGGCATTGCCCCGGCCACTGTTTCATTTTATCTGAAGCTTTTAAATAAGCTACCGGTATTTCTTCATTTAATCCATCAGGAAGATCTGTCCACAATGATTCTCTCGCGGTGTCACTAATCTGGCTATTGGCAAAGGGATAGATCACCACCGGGAATTCCAGGCCTTTCGCCCTGTGAATGGTCATGATCTGCACTGCATTCTCTCCTTCAGGAACCACAATACTTAGATCGTCTTTTTTACGCTCCCATAATTCCAGATATTCCATTATTCCTGCACTTTCAGATTGCGATACTTCGTAAACAAAGTCAAGGAAGAACTGCAAATAAGCATTGGAATCTTTTACAAGTTCGCAAGCCCTGATGATATATTCTACAGCCTCATAAATGGAAACTGAAACTAGTTCAGCAAGCTGGATCTCAATTCCGTGCGGTTTTAAAGTATCAAAGAATTTCTGGCCCTCAAGCTCCAGAACCCTTTTAACAAAATGGAATTCATCCTCCACTTCAATAGAATGCTTCAGAAGAAAATCTAAAATCTCGAATTTGGTGTTCTTTTCCGCGGGTTCTACACAGAACTTCAAAACGGCATTTATGAACTGAACTTCCGCAGCTCTGGATACCAGCAAACTTTCCGCAGAGATAACTGAAATCCCATGCTCATTCAGGAAATTAGCCACTGCAATACTCTCCTTCTTTTTTCTGGTTAGGATACAAACATCGCTTTTCCTTATCTGCTGTTCCTGTAGGTCGTTCAAGATCTCCAGCACTTTTTGGGGATAAGCTTCCATCTCCTCATCCGCATTTTCCGCCTCTACAAAGGACAGGTTAACGTAACCTTCCTGTGGAGTAGTAGATTCCTGAGAGCTGTTGAGGAAAAGCTCCCGATGTTCTTCCAGTTGAAAACAGGCAGCGGAAAACCGGAAAAAATCGTTGTTGAAATTGACAATACTTTTTGCACTTCTGTAGTTGTTAGGCAACACCACCACTTTCTTCTCCTCGAGGTTGAACGGATTCTTATCACGGCACAATTCCATGAACTGTTCTGCCTTACCGCCACGCCAGCGATAGATGGATTGTTTGGCGTCACCAACAAGGGTAAGGCTGCCAAAGCCGGCTCCTGTATGCTGTACAGAAAGGGTATGATCTGCCAGGGGAATTAAATTTTCCCACTGTAACTGGCTCGTGTCCTGAAACTCATCGATGAAAAAGTGCCGGTATCTCTCGCCCAGCCTTTCATAGATGAAGGGCGCCGGCTGATCTTTTACTGCTTTCCCGATGATTGCATTAAATTCAGAGATCAGGAGAATAGAATTCTCCTGTTTGATCTCCTGTATCTGGTTTTGAATGGCACTTAGCAGAGAAAGCGGCACAAGGTTCTTTTCAATAGCCTTTAAAAATTGTATCTCTAAAATGCCTTTTTTGGCTCCCTCAAATAATTCAACTATTCCTGGTTGCAGTTGATCGAGAATGCTCTTTTTATCCTCAGCCAGTTTCTTGGCATAAAGAGGATCATCTGCCAAATTGATTTGCCAGACGGCATCAAATTTATCGGGAAAATCCCCTTTTTGAAGCTTCTTAAAAAAGTTTGGGCAATAACTGCCCTTGAAATCGCCAGGTTCAATGCCGTTGTCTTTTATAAGTTCAAAAAATCGATTGGCAGTTTGAATTATTTGATCTTCCCGTTTTGCCGTTTCCTGCAGCACTTTCTTCCGAAGGTCTTGGAAATCTGATAAATTTTTGTTCTTAATTTTATTTACGAACGGCTGACTGGTCTCTTCGGTTAGCAATTTCGCGATCTCCAAAAGATCCCGGGAGATATCCCAGCTCTTGTCGTCATCGGTCTTTGTAAGTACGAAACTCACCAGCACCCTGGTCAGCGCTTTGTCTTCACCTGCTTTATTGATCACCCGGTCCACTGCTTCGGAAAGTACTTCTTCTGTATCAAGTTCTACTTCGAAATTCAATGGCAACTCCAGGTCTTTGGCAAAAGACCGCAACACTCTATGAGTAAATCCGTCAATGGTCGAGATCTCAAAAGCAGCATAATTGTGAATGATACTTTTTAGAATATTCCGGCTTTTCCTGGTGATCTCTTCTTCAGGTAAATTGGTTTCCGCGGAAAGAATTTTAATAAGAGCTGCAGCTTTATCTCCGGAAGGAGTAGCTGACAGGGCTTTCAAACTGTCAATGATCCTGCTTTTCATTTCCCCCACCGCCTTATTGGTGAAGGTGATGGCAAGAATATTTTTATAGCTGTCATCGCTACCGGAGGTAAGCAACAGTTTTAGATACTCTTTGACAAGGGTAAAGGTTTTACCCGAGCCTGCAGAAGCATCATAAATGGTGAAGGTATTAGTGGCTTTCAAAAAAAATTTTCACTAAAATAGGAAATGCAAGTTGAATAACCTTTTTAATCTGTCAGGAAGCAGCATTAAATTGTGTAATTTTCAATTAGTTGCGAAATTTCCTTTTTTATGATTAGTAAAAACCTAAAAAAAGCCAAAGGTTTAAGGATTTTATAACATTTTATAATTTCTATTAAATTTGCGAATGTCTAATTTTGAAGTTGACAAGATTTACAGATTATTAATAATATAAAACAGTATAAACTATGGCTTTTGAGTTACCAAAATTAAAATATGCATTTGATGCACTGGAACCTCACATTGACGCAAGAACAATGGAGATCCACCACGACAAACACCATGCGGGTTACACCAGCAAATTGAACGACGCCATTAAAGGATCTGATAAGGAAGGAAAAAGTATAGAAGATATCCTGAAGAACCTGGATATGGAGAATAAAGCAGTTCGCAATAATGGTGGAGGTTATTACAACCACAACCTTTATTGGGAGATCATGTCTCCGGAAGGAGGAGGAAAACCATCCGGTGAGCTTGCTTCTGCAATTGACAAAGCTTTTGGATCTTTCGATTCCTTTAAAGACGAATTCTCTAAAGCCGGAGCCGGACAATTTGGTTCAGGATGGGCATGGCTATGTGTAAAGAAAGGTGGAGAGCTGGATGTTTGTTCCACTCCTAACCAGGATAACCCGTTGATGCCGAATGTTGGGTGCGGTGGTACTCCAATACTTGGAATGGATGTTTGGGAACACGCTTATTACCTGAAATATCAAAACCAGCGCCCTGCTTACATTGAAGCTTTCTTCAATGTGATCAATTGGGATGAAGTATCTAAAAGATATAACGAGGCTAAATAAGAACCTCTTAAGATTTTAGAAAATGGCCGGAAGATCTCTTCCGGCCATTTTTTTTCTGAAACTTTCGGACATAAAAAAAGGTGGAAAGCTCCACCTTTTTTTGCCCCAAATCTACCATGAACTTAACCTACTTATGTTATGGCTCTGCTAATATATATAAACACTTGATTATCAGAAATATTTTTAGATGAAATACCTTTAAAATAGTTGAAGAACCCTTCATATTTTAAGCTGTAAGAAATAAGAAACAGGAATAGGTAAATTACTCCGGAACTATATCTTTTAAGCGGAGTTGCAGGGTGACATTTCCGTTGAAGTGGTTCTCTTCAACACAATAGGCGGCCCTCACCTTAGCGCCATCCTCAAAATGCCGGCATTTTTCGCCAAGATCAAAACCAATGGCATCAAATCCTGCCTCTGATGATCTTTGTTTCAGTTTGCATTTCAGATGTTTTTTGGTTTCTCCCACGCACTTTGCATAACCGGAATCCTTTACACCTGTGGACATGAATACCGGAGTCATATTCCCGGGGCCAAAAGGGGCAAATTGCTTAAGAACCCTGTAAAACTTCGGAGTGATCTCACTCAGCTGAAGTTCAGCATCTATGGTGATCTCAGGGATCAGGAGATTTTTATCAATACTCGAGGAAACCACCTCCTCAAATTTTCTTTTAAAATTCTCATACTGGGCCTCCAAAAGTGTCAGTCCGGCGGCATATTTATGTCCCCCAAACTGCTCGATATATTCGCTGCAGCCTTCCAAAGCGTCATACACATCAAAGCCTTTTACTGAGCGGGCTGAGGCTGCCAGTTTTTCTCCGCTGCGCGTAAAGACGAGCGTTGGACGATAATAGGTTTCGGTCAACCTCGAAGCTACTATGCCAATAACCCCTTTGTGCCAGTTTTCATTGTAGACCACGGTTGTTAACCGCTCCTGCTCCTTCAGCTCTTCGATCTGCTCCAATGCTTCGACCGTGATGGACTGATCTGCTGCACGTCTTTCAGTATTGAAAGTTTCAATTTCAGCTGCAAATCTTCGGGCGACCTCTTCATTTTCTTCAGTAAGCAGATTAACGGCGTGTAATCCGTGCTTCATCCTCCCCGCGGCATTGATCCGTGGAGCAATTATGAAAACGACGTCAGTGATAGTCAGCTGATCTTTCTTTACCTGCTCCAGGATCGCTTTAAAACCTGCCCGTGGAGCAGCATTGATAACCTGAAGACCATGATAAGCCAGTACCCGGTTCTCCCCGGTTACAGGAACAATATCGGCACCTATGGCTGTCGCTACAAGGTCCAGGTAAGGTAACAGGGTTTCAAAAGTTTCCCCGCGCCTCGAATGGAGCGCCTGCACCAATTTGAAACCTACTCCACAACCGCAGAGTTCTTTATAAGGATATTCACAATCTTCTCTTTTTGGATCGAGTACAGCAACCGCTTTCGGAATTTCCTTTCCCGGCCGGTGGTGATCGCAAATAATAAAATCAATATTTCTTTCTGAGGCATAGGCCACTTTTTCTATTGCCTTGATTCCACAGTCCAGGGCGATGATAAGGCTGATATCATTGTCTGCCGCAAAATCGATCCCTTTGTAAGAGACTCCGTAACCTTCGTCATACCTGTCGGGAATGTAGGTAGCAACGGCAGGATAGAAAGTTTTAAGGTAAGAAGAAACGAGAGCCACGCTGGTAGTACCATCTACATCATAATCTCCAAAGACCATGATATTTTCCCCTTTTTCGATCGCCTGCTCAATACGTTCTACCGCAGGTTGCATATCCTTCATTAAAAAAGGATCGTGCAGGTCTTTTAAAGATGGCCGAAAAAACTTTTTTGCTTCCTCGAAAGTGGTGATATCCCGCTGAACCAGAAGCGAAGCGATAGGCTTTTCAACTCCTAAAACTTTTTCCAGATAGTGTACTTTTTCAGGGTCAGGTTTGGGTTTTAGGGTCCAGCGCATATTCTTTTTTTGCCAAAAATACAGATTGTTTTGTTTTACCTGCTTCCTACAGAAGTTTCAAAAAGTAAGAATTGAGGAATTTTCTTCTTCTATGGTTATTCAGGAAGCTTAAGGTTTTTTACCTCCTACTATAAGTACTATCTCTCCTTTAGGTGCTTTGGCCTCAAAATGGGATAGCACTTCTGCTGCTGTTCCTCTAACCGTTTCCTCGTGCAACTTGCTGATCTCGCGGGAAACCGAAACCTGCCTGTCTTCCCCAAAGAATTGAATTATTTGTGAAAGCGTTTTCAGAAGTTTATGTGGAGATTCATATAATATGATCGTCCTCGTTTCTTCAGCCAACATCTCCAGCCGTGTCTGCCTTCCTTTTTTTACGGGCAAAAATCCTTCAAAGACGAATTTATCATTGGGAAGTCCGCTGTTTACTAATGCAGGCACAAAGGCGGTGGCGCCGGGAAGGCAATCCACTTCAATTCCCGCTTCCACACAGGCGCGGGTTAGGAGAAATCCGGGGTCACTTATGGCGGGTGTGCCGGCATCGCTTATCAATGCAACAGTCTTTCCGTTTTGAATTTGGCGCACTACACCTTCCACCGTTTTGTGCTCATTGTGCATGTGGTGACTTTGCATGGGACTGCCAATTTCGAAATGTTTGAGCAATTTTCCGCTATTGCGGGTATCTTCGGCTAGAATAAGATCAACCTCTTTTAGAACCCTGACGGCCCGAAAGGTCATATCATCAAGATTCCCGATTGGAGTAGGTACAATGTATAGTTTAGACATGAGAGCTTACTCGAACTTCTTTTCAATTATGGCCAGAAAACGAGCTTCGTAATCTTCTTTGCCTTCCCAATTATTGTAGTCAGGTTTTACCATGTTGGCCACAAAATTGAAGGCTTCTTCTTTAGATTTTATGGTATTCAACTGCGAGAGCACTCTGTTATAATCTGTCGAGCTGCCATCAAAAAGATGTTTGATGAACGCCAGCTTATCATTCACTCCAATATTGATTCCTTTCTTAAGACGGTCGTTCAATGACTTCGGTTTATCATGTTGCGCTCCGTTTTGACTAACCGGTTCAAAAGTAGGCAGGTTGTCATAATGCACACCTCCCAGATTCTCCATATCATCCTTCTGATATTTCTTCGGTTGTACATGGGCAAAAAGATCATCTATCGTCTGGCTTTCCGGCGGCATTTGCGCCACAATATCCTTAATCTTTTCGGTATTAGGCTCGGTTATGGATTCAGAATCATTGTATTCCATTCCGGTAGGAGCATATTCATCAGATTCCTCTGAACTTTCTTCTGAAGCTTTTTCCGAAGAAGCTTCCACTTTTACTGCAGTCTTCACCACCTTCTTCTCTTCCTTCTTTTCGGAAGCGAACAAATTCTCCTCAACAAATTCCAGTATGGTGAGTTTATCGTAGATCTTTTTGGTAAGCTCTTTTAATTCGCTTGCAGAAACCTCTTTTTGGCTCTTCACAAGCATCAACTTTTCGGCTAAAGCTACCAATTCCTCTTTCAGTTGCTTTTTCATAACTTTCATGCTTCCCAATTAAATGCGGTTGTATTTTTAATAAATTTGTATCACCTTTATCACAAACCGAAGTTCGTTTTTGGTCTTGAAAAATACAAAATGTTTCTCGAAAATACAGTAAATCACAAGGAGCAATTTGGGTGGATTGAAGTAATATGCGGATCGATGTTCTCAGGAAAGACCGAAGAACTTATACGCAGGCTCAAGCGCGCAAAATTTGCCAAACAAAAAGTAGAAATCTTCAAACCCGCTATTGATGTGCGGTACGATGAAGATATGGTGGTGTCTCACGACTCCAATGAGATAAGAAGCACCCCTGTTCCGGCGGCTGCAAACATCCGTATTCTTGCCGATGATTGCGATGTGGTAGGAATTGATGAGGCGCAATTCTTTGATGAAGAAATAGTCTCCGTTTGTAATGACCTCGCCAACAGAGGTGTTCGGGTGATCGTCGCAGGACTAGATATGGACTTTAAGGGAAACCCTTTCGGACCGATGCCAAACCTGATGGCAACGGCCGAGTATGTGACCAAAGTACACGCGGTTTGTACCCGCACCGGAAATCTCGCCCAGTACAGCTACCGTAAAACCGCTAACGAAGATCTGGTGTTACTGGGAGAAACCGAAGAATATGAGCCACTTAGCCGGGCCGCTTTCTACAAGGCGCGCCTGAAGGAAAAACTGAAAAATATGGAGGTGCAGGACCCCGAAGAAATTAAAGATAAAAGAAGCGAACATGCCGAAAGCCAGGGAGACCGTACTTGAAATAGATCTGAATGCCCTTGCCCATAATTACAAATACTTACGCTCTAAGGTCGCAAAAGATGTAAAGCTGATGGCCGTTGTTAAGGCTTTTGGCTACGGAAGCGATGTGGTGGGTATTGCCAAAAAACTTACAGAATTAGGCGCCGACTATCTGGCCGTGGCTTATACTGCTGAAGGGGCAGCCCTTCGCAAAGCCGGCATTGAATTGCCTATCATGGTGCTTCACCCACAGTCTTTCAACTTTGAGGAGCTTATTGAAAATTGCCTCGAACCCAGCCTCTACAGTGAATTTGTCTTAAAAGAGTTCATCGAGACGGCAGAAAAGCTAAAGCAGAAGCATTATCCGGCGCACATAAAATTCAACACCGGCCTTAACCGTCTGGGCTTTTCAGAAGCTGAAACCGATGTTGTAAAAAACCTGTTGACGGGTACTACCGCCGTTAAGGCGAAATCATTCTTTTCGCATTTGGCTGCCAGTGAAGACTGGAGAGAACGGGAATTCACCCTCAACCAGATCCATACTTTCAAGCGAATCGCCATAAAGCTCTATGAGGAGTTGGGTTATCGACCTATGCTCCATATTTGCAACACCTCGGGGATCATCAATTACCCGGAAGCTGCTTTCGATATGGTGCGTACGGGGATTGGACTATATGGCTTCGGAAATGAAGAGGCTGAAGACAATAAACTAAAACCCATTGGCACCTTAAAGACCATAATTTCTCAGATCCACCAGATCAATAAAGGAGATTCAGTGGGCTACAACCGCGCATTTAAAGCTGAAAAACCTACAAAAACAGCCACTCTTCCTATCGGGCACGCCGACGGAATAAACCGCCAGTATGGAAATCGCCGCGCCGGAGTATTGATCAACGGGCAGTATGCTCCCATTATCGGAAACGTTTGTATGGACATGCTTATGGTGGATATTACCGGAATTGATTGTGAAGAAGGAGATGAGGTAATTATTTTTGGAGGACCTCAGCACGCCACAAAATTTGCTGAGAAAGGAAATACTATTTCTTACGAATTGATTACCGGTATTTCTCAGCGGGTAAAAAGAAGGCTTATTGAATAAAATATCTATATTTAAGCCACTAACTAACCAATAACATCGAAAAATGGCATTTTTTAAGGACTTTAAAGCCTTTCTGATGAAAGGTGACATTATTGCCCTTGCTACTGCGGTAGTTGTGGGAGCTGCTTTTAACAAGATCGTTTCTTCTGTTGTAGCAGATATCATTATGCCCCTTATTGGGGTGATCACCGGCGGAGTAGATTTCTCCCAAAAGTTCATTTCCCTGGACGGCAATGAATACGAAACCCTGGATGCTGCAAAAGAGGCCGAAGCTGCGGTCATTACCTATGGAAATGTTATTCAGGCGATCATTTATTTTATAATCGTGGCCTTTTTTATCTTCCTGGTGCTTCGCGCTTACGAAAGAACTAAAACTAAGAAAGAAGCGCCAAAAGTCACCGAACCAAAAGGGCCTTCTCAGGAACAGCTGCTTACCGAGATCAGGGATGAGCTAAAAAGACAGAACAGCGGAAAAGCTTAATGAAAAATATCTATTTCTATTATCTCGCATTCATATTTCCCGGAGTGGCTCTGGCATTATTTTGGAAGGAAGTTCCTCCAAACCTGGCGTTAGCCGGTTTGATCCTCTACGTTTTCGTCTATCGTTCATTTATTGACGGATGGAGGCTTAGCACAAAAGGGGTCATTGAAAAGAAAGATATCTGGAAATTGGTGATTCCCGGAATGCGTGGGAAATATTTTAAAGAACTGTACACTAACAAATAGTTGAACGCCCGTAGTAACCGCTACACTGCATATTTTTAACCAGATCCTGATTTATTTTAGGACAAAACCCTGAACATGTTTCAGGGTTCTTTTTTAAGATATACGATATTTAACAATTTGTGCAAAGTGGTTATAAAGATTTAAAAGCAGCATAATTTTCCTGTTTCCCATCACGTTAATTATCAGGAGTACAATACATTTGCAAGGACAAAAAATCAAGTATAAAAGCTGCTCAAAAATGCCATTTTTGAAGTGGCATAAAAATAACAAAAAGATGAAAATAGCAGTAGTTGGAGCCACAGGAATGGTAGGACAGGTGATGTTACAGGTGCTTAAGGAAAGGAACTTTCCGGTTACCGAACTCATCCCGGTCGCTTCGGAAAGATCTGTAGGCAAAAAAATAAATTTTCAGGATAAAGAATATGAGGTTGTGAGCCTGGAAGATGCGGTGGAAAAACGCCCTGATATTGCCCTTTTTTCGGCAGGAGGTGCCACTTCTTTGGAGTGGGCCCCGAAGTTTGCAGCCGTGGGTACTACGGTTATCGACAATTCTTCAGCCTGGAGAATGGATCCCACAAAAAAATTGGTGGTTCCTGAGATCAATGCTTCCGAGTTAACTTCCGCAGATAAAATTATAGCTAACCCCAACTGTTCAACCATACAAATGGTAATGGCGCTTGCCCCGTTACACGAGAAATACACGGTGCAAAGAGTGGTGGTTTCTACTTACCAGTCAATCACCGGTACAGGTGTAAAAGCAGTGCAACAACTGGAAAATGAATATCGCGGCGAAAAAGGGGAAATGGCTTACCCTTACCCGATCCACAAAAATGCAATTCCGCACTGCGATGTATTCGAGGAAAATGGCTACACCAAAGAAGAAATGAAACTCACCAATGAGACCAAAAAGATCCTCCGGGACGATACTGTTGCCGTTACTGCAACAGCGATCCGAATTCCGGTAGTTGGAGGTCATAGTGAGTCGGTGAACGTCACTTTTGGAGATGATTTCGATATTAATGAGGTGCGGCAGGTGCTGAACGATTTTCCGGGGATCACCGTACAGGACAACCTGGCTGTTAATACCTATCCCATGCCGATCTATGCCGAAGGGAAAGATGATGTTTTTGTAGGAAGGATCCGTAGGGATCACTCTCAGCCAAATTCGCTGAACATGTGGATCGTGGCAGATAACCTTCGCAAAGGTGCTGCTACCAACGCTGTGCAGATCGCGGAGTACCTGGTTGCGAAAGAACTGGTATAAATACTTCTCAAAAATGCCATTTTTGGCTATCCTATAATTCTGAAGCCGACAGTACCTGCTGTCGGCTTTTATTTTGTGTTGATAATCTGCGATTTGAAGGAATTTATTTACTTTTAGGTCTTCAGAAAAATTAACCAAAATGAAAAAAACCATAATTACCGTTCTGGCAGCGGGTGCCATTTGTTCCTGCGCAGATAAAACCCTGAAAAACGTTGTTGCTTTGGACTATCCTGAAACTAAAAAAGTTGATACTGTTGACACCTATTTCGGAACCGAAGTAAAGGACCCTTATCGTTGGCTGGAAAATGATCGCAGCCCCGAAACCGAAGCCTGGGTTAAATCTCAAAATGAAGTGACCTTTGGCTACCTTGAAAAGATCCCTTTTAGGGAGGAACTTAAAAACAGGCTTTCTGCACTTTGGAATTATGAGAAACTGGGAGCTCCCAGCAAAGAAGGCGATTACATCTATTTCGCCAAGAATGACGGACTTCAGAACCAGTATGTGATCTACCGCAAAAAGTCTGAAAATGATACGCCGGAAGTTTTCCTTGATCCTAACAAATTCAGTGAGGATGGCACTACTTCTTTGGGAAATATGAGTTTCTCGGAAGATGGAAAAATGCTTGCCTACAGTATTTCTGAAGGTGGTAGCGACTGGAGAAAGATCATTGTTATGGATGCTGAAAGCCGCGAGATCAAAGAAGACACTTTGATCGATGTGAAATTCAGCGGAATTTCCTGGAAGGGAAATGAAGGTTTCTATTACTCCAGTTATGACAAACCTGAAGGAAGTGAACTTTCAGCTAAGACAGATCAGCATAAATTGTATTACCATAAACTTGGAACAAGTCAGAAAGACGATAAACTGGTCTTTGGTGGAACTTCTGAGCAGAAACACCGTTATGTAGGCGGAAGTGTTTCCGAGGATAACCGATATTTATTTATTTCAGCGAACAATTCTACTGCGGGTGGAAAACTATTCCTGATGGATCTTTCCGAAGATAATCCACAGCTCGACACCATTATTGGCAATGAAGATTATGAGAGCTACGTACTTGACAATGTGGGTAGCAAGCTTTTTATTGTCACTAACCGCGAGGCTCCAAACCGAAAGATCGTAACCGTAGACGCTGCCAATCCACAACCGGAGAATTGGGTAGACCTAATTCCTGAAACTGAGAATGTGCTGAGCCCCTCTACGGCTGGTGGCTATATTTTCACAAATTACATGAAAGATGCTGTTTCCAATGTACAACAGTATGACTACGAAGGTAAGATGGTTCGTGAAGTAGAATTACCGGGTGTGGGTAGTGCCGGAGGATTCAACGCTAAAGAGGAGGAAGAAGTGCTTTATTACACTTTCACCAATTATGTAACTCCTGCCAGTATCTACAAATACCAGATAGAGGAAGGTGTTTCGGAACTTTATAATAAACCGGCCATCGACTTTAATCCTGAAGATTACACCAGTGAGCAGGTATTCTATACTTCAAAAGATGGAACAAAGGTTCCAATGATCATCACCTATAAAAAAGGGACTGAAATGAATGGAAAGAATCCAACGATCCTGTACGGTTACGGCGGATTCAATATCAGCCTTACCCCTTCGTTCAGTATTGCAAATGCAGTTTGGATGGAACAGGGAGGAATTTACGCAGTACCTAACCTTCGTGGTGGCGGGGAATACGGAAGGGAATGGCATGACGCCGGAACAAAAATGCAGAAACAGAACGTTTTTGACGACTTTATTGCCGCTGCCGAATACCTTATCGATAACAACTACACTTCCAGGGATTACCTGGCCATTAGAGGAGGATCCAATGGCGGACTTTTGGTAGGCGCGACCATGACCCAGCGTCCGGACCTTATGGCTGTTGCCTTACCGGCAGTAGGTGTGCTTGACATGTTGCGCTACCACACCTTTACCGCAGGTGCCGGCTGGGCCTATGACTATGGAACTTCTGAACAAAGTGACGATATGTTCCAATACCTTAAAGGATACTCTCCGGTACACAATGTAAAGGCAGGAGTAGAATATCCGGCAACCTTGATCACAACCGGTGATCATGATGACCGGGTTGTTCCGGCGCATTCTTTCAAATTTGCAGCCGAACTTCAGGATAAACAGACTGGTGACAATCCTGTTTTGATCAGGATCGAAACCAATGCAGGTCATGGTGCAGGTACACCTGTAAGCAAGACTATTGAGCAATATGCAGACATTTTTGGCTTCACTTTGTACAATATGGGATTCACTGAATTACCGGGTGCAGAATAACCGAATGATTTTTATCAGTTTACCCTTTAAAAAAGCCTTCTTCGGAAGGCTTTTTCCTTTTAAAGTCCTAATTTTACCGTAGAAAAACCCTCCTTATGTTACGCGTCAGGAATCTCTCCTTCGGGTACACCGGAAAACCCTTCCTTAGAAATCTCAGCTTTACTATTGAAAAAGGAAAAAATGTCTCCCTTATCGGAGCCAGCGGTTGCGGAAAAAGTACTCTCCTCCAGTCTATTTACGGGCTGCATCATGTAGACGGAAAAATATTCTGGAATGACAATCAATTGCTGGGCCCAAATTTCAACCTGGTTCCCGGCGAAGATTTCATGAAATACCTTACCCAGGATTTCGACCTGATGCCTTCTTTGAGCGTTGCAGATAATGTGGGGAAGTATTTAAGCAATATGTACCCGCGGAAGAAGCAACAACGGGTGAATGAACTGCTGGATCTGGTAGAGATGAGGGAATTCGCCCGGGTCAAAGCCCGACTGTTAAGCGGCGGACAGCAACAAAGAGTTGCCCTGGCAAGAGTGCTGGCGAAACCACCCGAAGTTCTGTTACTTGATGAACCTTTCAGTCATATTGATCATTTCAGAAAGAATAAACTCCGCAGAAACCTTTTTTCGCACCTTAAAGAAAAGGGTATTACTGTGTTGGTCGCCACCCACGACAGTACAGATGCCCTGTCTTTTGCAGATCATACGCTGGTAATGAAAAAGGGAAGGATCATTGTCCGCGGGAAACCCGAAGATCTGTACCGGGAGCCAAAAAATGCATATGTCGCCTCTCTCTTTGGGGAGATGAATGAATTACCGGCCGATCTTTTCTTTCCGGAAGAAAATGCGCGTCACAAGGTCATTCTGTATCCACACGAGATCAAGGCCGGAGATAAGAACGGAAAAAAAGTAGTGGTCAAAAATGCCTTTTTTAAAGGCAGTCATTTTTTAACCGAAGCAGAGTTTGAGGGGCACAGTATCTTGTTTGAGCATCCCGAAAAATTGGAGAAAGGGGAAACGGCTTTTTTAGAACTCCCGAAAGATCTCCTTAAAAGCCGCATCCGTTAAGATCTTAGAATTTGTAGCCCAGCCCCAACTGGAAAGTGCGGGTCCATCCCTTAATTCCTACCAGGTCATACCCCATTCCGGAGTCGACTTTAAAATTTTTGTCGATTATACTGGTTGCTCCCATTGCAAAACGGGTGGAGATCTGGAACCCTGAAGGCATCTCGTAGCCAAGCCCGAATACCCCTGATAAAATGGTGCTTTCCAATCCATTTGTACCTCCTTCGGCATCGATTACTACGCCAAGTTGTGGACCGGCATGCAGCTGGATGTTTTCAGCAAAGAACCATTTCAACACCACGGGGACATTCACAAAAGTCACGCTCCCATCTTTGATACCCTCAACGGAATACATCACCTCCGGTTGCAGATGAAACTTCGGAGAAAGTGTGAAATCCACAAAGGTACCCGCGTAAAGTCCGGTGGCTCCTTCGGGGGACGCACCCTCTATATTATAATGAATATTGGAGACGTTAAGTCCGGCTTTTATTCCGAAGGCAGTTTGGGAAAATGCCACACCGGTAGTGGCCATAAAGAATAGCAATAGTAGATTACGTGTCATGAAAGTGGTTTAGAATTGATTAGAATACGTCTTTGATGGTGATGGAGTTTCCGTTAAAGATCACCTCATCACCTTTTTGGTGGGAGAGCAAAGCTTTTGCAACAGGAGCATTGGCACCCACAGCGAAAAATTCTTCAGAATTTACTACGAATTTTCCGGCGGGAATGGCCACAAAATAATTGGCTTGAGAAGTTATTACCACGCTTCCAAAAGTGACAGTTTCCAGTAACTTTTTTGAGGGCACCAGGGAAAGCGTCTTTTTAAGCTTTTTCAACTCTTCCATTTGGACCGCCAGTTTTTCAAATTCGAGATGGAGCATGGCGCGCCCGGTCTCATATTTATCACCCATGGAACATTTGGTTTCAAGCTTGAGAGCATCTTCCAGATCATCAATGGCCTTTTGAACAGAAAATATTTTTCCCTCCACATGAGCCTTTCCGGCCTCGATCAAGCCTTCCTTAAGTTCCGTTTTATCCATCAGTCCAGTTTTAACCTTCCCAGGTTATTCATTTGCCGCACGATCCAGCCCTTGCGCTGCTGAATATAGCTGCTGGCAGGATTTGCCCGATAAACCCTGGGGTTAGGCAAAACAGCAGCCAGTGCGGCCGCCTCGTATTGAGTGAGTCTCGCCGCAGGTTTCCCGAACCAGGCTTGAGAAGCAGCTTCGGCTCCATAGATCCCTTTTCCCATTTCTATGCTGTTGAGGTAAACCTCCATAATGCGCTCCTTGCTCCAAATCAACTCGATGAGAAACGTGAAATATACTTCCAATCCCTTTCTGAACCAGCTGCGGTGAGGCCACAAAAAAACATTCTTTGCCGTTTGTTGGGAGATGGTGCTCGCCCCTCTCGATTTCTTTCGGCGTTTACTCTCTTCTATAGCTTTTTTAATTGCGTCATAATCAAACCCATTGTGAGAAGCGAAATTTTGATCTTCACTGGCGACCACCGCTAAAGGCAAATTGGGCGATATTTCCTCCATCGGTACCCAGTCGTGCCGTATTTTTTCATCAGGATGTTCAAAATACCGGATTGCCATTAGGGGAGTAAAAGGCACCGGCACCCATTTATAAAGTACAACCATCAGGACGCTGAAGGCAAAAAGCCACAGGACCAGTTTTAATAAGAATCGGAAAAATTTCCTCATAGTTTATTCTGTTAACGCTGCCAGCTCTCTCCCAATCAGACTTCCTATTGCCACGCCCATTCCTCCCAGACGCACGCCACAAGATACATTTTTTGAGATCTTTTTTACAATTGGCTCCTTCTTATCCCCCACGCCCATAATTCCGCTCCAACGGTGATCGATCTCAAAGTTCTGACCTGGCAGAATTGTGTTTTTTAGAAGGTCTTCCAGTTTGGCCTGAATCTTTTCAGTGACTAGCATTTCTGTAGTTTCTTCTGCTGAAAAATCAAGATTACGCCCGCCTCCCAGTAAGATCCTATCATTGATATTCCTGAAATAATAAAAGCCTTTGTCAAGGTGAAAGGTCCCTTTGATTGGAAGTCCGGGTATGGGTTTGGTGATCAACACCTGCGCCCGGGCAGGCTTTACTTCGGAAATACCAAGTTCTGCGGAAAATCCATTAGTTGCTATCAGCAGTTGCCGACTCTTAAAGCTGATATTTTCAGTTTCTATTTCAACGGAAGTGCCCAGATCAGAAAATCTCTTGACCGTGGTTTGGTTGAGGATCTTCACTCCTTTCTCTAAAGCCTTCTGAAGCAGTGCGGTCATCATTTTTCCGGTATCCAGCTGGCCTTCATAGCGGTTGTAGATGAGTTGATCCTGCACTCCTTGAAAACCGAAATTGTTCTTTCGAAGGCTGAAAACCTCATCCTTAAAAATGGGTTTTAGAAGCCGGTTCACTTTTTCCATTTTTGAAACACAGGATTCAAAAAGGGTATTTTCTTCGGAAGGAAATAATTCATATCCCCCGTTCAATTGAAAATCCAGCTGTTGATCCCCGATATTCTTCCGAAGTAGCTCCAGTCCCTTCACCCGCTTTTCCACTAGCCGAAGCACCTCTTCTTCTGAATGGCTTTCCAGGTCATCCAGTATCTCGCTCAGACTTCCGAAACAGGCAAATCCGGCATTTCTCGTGCTGGCTCCGTAGGGCAACATTCCTCTTTCAAACACAAGGACTCTAGCTGAAGGAGAACGCTCTTTTAGCGCAAGGGCACAACTAAGACCGGTAATGCCGCTGCCTACTATGGTATAATCAATATTGGAAAACCAGGATTCCTTTTCCCAAAAAGAGAAGTTCATCGAATTGCAATTTCCAACGAAGGTAAAAATTATTGCGTTAGGAAACCTGATAGGCCTAAGAATCAAAAAAGCCCCTTAAAAAAGGGGCTTCAAAAATGTCATTTCTGACTCTTATTCATCTTTAGGCTTCATCTTGAAGGTTTCCATAAACTTCGTGGTGTAGTTACCGGCAACATAATCCGGCTCCTCCATCAACTGCCTGTGAAATGGAATGGTTGTTTTCACTCCTTCAATTACGAACTCGTCCAGTGCACGTTTCATTTTATTGATCGCCTCTTCCCTGGTCTGGGCAGTAGTGATCAATTTAGCGATCATGGAATCGTAGTTCGGCGGAATCACATATCCGCTGTAAACGTGTGTATCTATTCGCACTCCATGACCTCCCGGTGCATGAAGATTGGTGATCCTTCCCGGAGAAGGTCTAAAGTCGTTGTATGGATCTTCAGCATTGATACGGCACTCAATTGAATGCAACTGCGGAAAATAATTCTTTCCTGAAATAGGAATTCCGGCAGCTACCAGGATCTGCTCACGAATAAGATCATAGTCGATCACCTGCTCGGTAATTGGGTGCTCAACCTGGATACGGGTGTTCATTTCCATGAAGTAGAAGTTCCTGTGTTTATCCACAAGGAATTCTACCGTTCCGGCACCTTCATATTTGATAAATTCAGCTGCTTTAACGGCAGCGTCTCCCATTTGCTTCCGAAGTTTATCGGTCATAAAAGGAGAAGGAGTTTCTTCGGTCAATTTCTGGTGACGACGCTGTACGGAACAATCCCTTTCTGAAAGGTGACAGGCTTTTCCAGAGCTGTCTCCCACCACCTGAATCTCGATGTGACGTGGCTCTTCAATAAGCTTTTCCATGTACATTCCGTCGTTCCCGAAGGCAGCAGCTGCTTCCTGACGGGCAGAATCCCATGCTTTACGTAGGTCTTCCTTCTTCCAGATGGCACGCATTCCCTTACCACCACCACCGGCAGTAGCTTTCATCATCACGGGGTAACCGATCTCAGCAGCTACTTTTTCTGCCTGCTCATAAGATTCAAGAATACCTTCAGATCCCGGAACACAAGGTACCCCGGCTTCTCTCATGGTAGCTTTGGCAGTAGCCTTGTCTCCCATTTTGTCAATCATCTCAGGGCTGGCTCCAATGAATTTTATATCGTGTTCGGCACAGATCTTGGAAAATTTGGCATTTTCAGCAAGAAATCCGTAACCGGGGTGAATTGCATCTGCATTGGTGATCTCTGCGGCCGCAATAATATTTGAGATCTTCAGGTAAGAAAGGTTACTTGGAGGAGGCCCAATACAAACAGCCTCATCAGCAAAACGCACGTGTAAACTCTCTGCGTCGGCTGTAGAATATACCGCAACCGTTTTGATGCCCATTTCCTTACAGGTACGAATCACGCGAAGCGCGATCTCTCCCCTGTTGGCAATTAATATTTTTTTAAACATACCAGTTGTAGTTTAAGCTTTAGAAAGAAAGTTATTTTTTAGCTGATTATTAAGACGGATCAACTAAGAACAACGGCTGGTCAAATTCTACCGGAGAAGAATCATCCACCAATACTTTTACGATCTTACCACTAACTTCGCTTTCTATTTCGTTGAAAAGTTTCATAGCCTCGATCACACATAGAACATCCCCTTCTTTTATGCTATCTCCAACTTCCACGAACGGTCCTTTGTCTGGAGAAGGTTTTCTATAGAAGGTCCCAATGATTGGTGACTTTATGGTGATGTATTTAGAATCTTCATCTGAAGACACTTTTTCACCGCCTGCAGTTGGAGTTTGTGGTTGTGCGGCCGGTGCCTGTGGTGCTTGTTGCTGCATTTGCGGCTGAGCCTGCTGCATGCCTCCCATAGGAACCTGCTGAACAATAGTGGTCTCTTTTTCGTCAGATCCTGTTTTAATAGTGATCTTAACATCGTCCATTTCCAGTTTAACCTCACTGGCACCGGACTTGGCCACGAATTTGATTAGATTCTGAATTTCCTTTAAATCCATAATATTGAGTGTTGGGTGTTTTTTAAGAATTGTATGCCCATTTTAGATAGACAGAGCCCCAGGTGAACCCTCCTCCAAATGAAGCGAATATAAGATTGTCTCCTTTTTTCAATTGTTTTTCGAAATCACTCAGCAACAGGGGAAGCGTTGCAGAGGTAGTATTTCCATAGCGCTCAATGTTCATAAGCACTTTTGAGTCATCCAATCCCATACGATTGGAAGTGGCGTCTATAATACGGCGATTAGCCTGGTGGGGCACCAGCCAATCTACATCTTCATTAGTCAATTGGTTGCGTTCCATGATCTGTGCGCTAACATCGGCCATATTGGATACAGCAAATTTAAAGACGGTCTTTCCGTCCTGGTGTACAAAGTGTTTCTTATCCGCAACCGTTTGCGCAGTAGCCGGAATTAAAGAACCTCCCGCATCTATTTTAAGAAATTCTCTTCCAAGACCGTCACTTTTGAGGATCTCATCCTGTACTCCCAATCCTTCTTCGTTTGCTTCAAACAAAACTGCACCGGCACCATCTCCAAAGATGATACAGGTAGTCCTGTCAGTATAGTCAATTATAGAGGACATTTTATCTGCCCCAATCAAAAGTACTTTTTTGTATCTGCCAGATTCTATGTAGGCTGCCGCAGTCGACATACCGTATAGAAAACTGGAGCAGGCCGCCTGCAGGTCATAAGAAAAGGCGTTTGTTGCGCCAATCTCGGTGGCCACATAAACTCCGGTTGCCGCAACCGGCAGATCTGGCGTGGCGGTAGCCATGATCACCAAATCGATCTCTTTAGGATCGAGATTGGATTTTTTAATAAGATCTTTTGCTGCGTTTATAGCGAGGAAAGAGGTTCCTTTATCAGAATCTTTTAGAATACGGCGCTCTTTAATTCCGGTCCTTGAAGTGATCCATTCATCATTGGTATCAACCATGGTCTCAAGGATCTTATTGGTCAACACAAAGTCAGGTACGTACGCGCCTACAGCTGTAATCGCTGCTGTTCTTTTCTTCATAAACTCAATTTTATGCCCTGATATTCAGACGGTTGCTTTATAACTCAAAGAGAGAAATTACTAAAACTTCTGAATACAGCGGTGCAAATTAAGGTGTTTTTAGCACATATTCAACTTAAAACAAAAAACTCTCACAATGTGAGAGTTCTATATATTTTCGAAGCTCTTTTCTAAATTAAGCCTCTACTTCTTCTGTATTATCGATCAAAACCTGACCACGGTAATAAAGTTTACCTTCATGCCAGTGAGCTCTGTGATACAAATGCGCTTCTCCTGTAGTAGGATCTGTAGCTATTTGTGGAACAGACGCTTTGTAATGCGTTCTTCTTTTATCTCTCCTCGTTTTTGAGGTCTTTCTCTTAGGATGTGCCATGGCTGCGTATTATTTATCGTTTAATAAATTTTTTAATTTGTTCCAGCGGGGATCAATTTCCTCCTCTGCTTTCATTTCTTTTTCTTTCGGAGTTAACTCCTCCAGTTTTTCAAGTACTTCAGACTGAAGTGATCCATCGATCACTCCCGGATGAACTCTTTTGGAAGGAACAGCTAAAACCACCAGTTCATAAATGTACTGCTGAACATTCACTTCAAATTCTCCATGCGGAAGAATAAGAAGGTCCTCGTTATCATCGTTGTATTCCTCCCCGAACTTAACCACCAAAAACAGAGTGCTTTCTATAGGTTGATCATAAGGTTCGTTGGTAAGGTCACAAAAGATGTTTACCGTTCCCGATGTTTTAAAAGTGAGTTCCATCATGGTCGTTTTCTTATCTAAAATAAGATCAACCTTCAGGTTTGCACTGTTAAATTCATCATACTCAAAATGCTCAAAGAACTCATTGTCAATTTCGTACTCGAACTGGTGCTTTCCTAGTTTTAATCCCACAAAAGGGATCGTAAACTCTTTTAATTTCCTCATTTCATCATCAGTTTCGAGTGCCTGACCCTCAGGATAAGGCGGGTGCAAAGATATAAAAATTAATGAATTGCGATATGTTTATGAACAAATTTTTGTTTATATCTTTTTGCTCTGTTTTTTCAGAACATTTTGTGTCAGCTCCTCGTATTCCTGTCGGTTTCTGAAAATATCCATTCCCTTGAAAACAGCTTCCTTAAATGACTGAAAATCTGCCTCACCCTTACCTGCGATCTCGTAAGCGGTACCATGATCTGGAGAAGTACGCACCTTGCTTAGCCCGGCGGTAAAATTCACTCCGTTTCCAAAAGAAAGAGTCTTAAACGGTATCAATCCCTGGTCGTGGTATGCCGCTACTACGGCGTCAAAGTTCTTAAAGTTACTCGATCCAAAAAAGCTATCGGCAGAGTAGGGTCCAAAAACCAGTTTCCCGCTGTTCCGGATCTTTTCCAAAGTAGGTTTCAGTATCTCCTCATCTTCCCTGCCTATTACGCCGTTATCCCCACTATGCGGATTAATTCCCAGTACGGCGATCTTAGGTTGGGAAACCTGGAAGTCCTGCTGAAGGGTAGTATAAATGATGTTGATCTTCTTTTCGATCAATTGCGGAGTAATAACTGAAGCTACATCTTTCACCGCGACATGATCTGTAAGCAACCCCACTTTAAGATTGTCGGTGACCATGAACATAAGGCTATCGCCCTGAAGTTCTTTTGCTAAATAATCTGTATGCCCCGGGAATTTGAATTCCTCACTTTGGATCGTGTGTTTATTAATAGGAGCAGTGACAAGGATATCAATGCTTCCTTCTTTAAGAGCCTTGGTAGCCGCTTCTAAAGATAGAAAAGCATAATGACCGGCTGTTTTGTCTTCCTCCCCAAAATTGATATTTACATTCTCCTTCCAAACATTGACAACATTGATCTTGCCATCGATGGCTTGTGATGCCTCTTCCACTCCCTGGAAGTTAATGTCCAGCTTCAGCTTTTTCTTAATGAAAGTTATGGTCTTTGCCGAAGCGAAGATCACAGGGGTACACAGTTCCAGCATGCGGGCATCTTCAAAGGTCTTCAGCACTACTTCACTCCCAATACCATTGAGATCACCAATGCTGATCCCCACTTTTATTTTTTCGGCTGACTTCATATAGGTTCTGCGTAAATAGGTTAATTTTATGCTCACAAAGGTAACTAATAATATATTGAAATGTTTACAGGCATCATAGAAGAACTGGGCCAGATTAAAGACCTGAGATCCAGTGATGGCAATCTCCATATAAGTGTAAAAGCCGAAATGGCACCCGAATTAAAGATCGACCAGAGCGTTGCCCACAATGGGGTGTGCCTGACGGTAGTTTCTAAGGATAGTGATACTTATACGGTAACTGCAATTGAAGAGACCCTTCAGAAAACAAATCTGGGAGAACTTAAGAAAGGAGATGCCGTAAATCTTGAGCGTGGGATGCAACTGGGGGCACGTTTAGACGGACATATTGTTCAGGGACATGTTGATCAAACAGCTACCTGTACTAAAGTTACCCGCAATGACGGAAGTTGGATCTTCACCTTTGAATACGACCCCGGAGCACAAAATATTACCATTGAAAAAGGATCTATTACCGTTGACGGAGTAAGCCTTACCGTGGTAAATTCCAAACGGAATGAATTTAGCGTTGCCATCATCCCCTTTACTTATGAACATACCACCTTCAAATATTACAGGGAAGGCACAAAAGTGAACCTGGAATTTGATGTAATTGGTAAATACGTAAAACGGCTTACAGAATTTAAGCTCGTTTAATGAGTTTCCTCCCTTCGCTTTTTAACCGCGACTAATTTTACAGACCCCAGCACCATTCCCGCAAGAAAAAGAGGCGCGAGATAATCGTTAATAGGTAAACACAAACCCGGTGGTGGGGGTACTCCCGTTCCTGTCTCTTCATCTGAAGAAGAGCAGGGAGGATTTTGAGTAGTCGAATCTGAACTGGGCGGTGGAGGATCTGTGGCGGCATTAGAAGCCACCCCGCACACCAAAAAAACACCTGTTATTAATGATATGATTTTTCCTCTTTTCAACATCGCCTTTCAAAAGGCAATATTAAAAAAAGATATGGAGAAACGACACTTTATCGATTATTTTAGCATTTCGTCGATGGGGTGATCTTATTTAGCTGTCTCTAAACTTTTGGATTTACTCCGTTTTTCCATGGCATAAATCTTATAGGCACCCAGAAGTATCCCGGTAAAAAACAGGGGTATGAGATAGTCATTAATTGGAAGGCAAAGTCCGGGTGGTGGCGGTGGCGGACTACCGTTGCCATTGCCGGGAAGGGTTCCGGGGTCACAAGGCGGGGGTCTTCTTCCGTTTCCGTCAGCCTGGGGAGGAGGTGGATTATGTCCGCCCTGACTGTAAACACCAAAGCTCATGCAGATCAATGCCAGCGCCAAAAAGATATATTTTACTTTTTTCCCCATATGCCGAAAGTAATCCTAATTTCGAAGCATTTCTCTATCTGCTCAATTAAAAAAGAGGTCGTTAAAACACTCTGCCACAGTACCAAAAATAGGAAATTTAATAGTGCTTTCATATAAAGCACTTTAAATCCTAGAAATTTCCTACATAATTTAACGCTCTCTTATGATTTGAAGTATCCCTATTTCTTAAAATGCATTAAGAACAATACCCTTTAAAATGACATTTTTTGTTATTTTTTCAGCAAATGCAAAAAATATGACCAGGAAAATTTTTCTGTACTGTATTCTCTCTCTCCTGTTCTCAGGATCCATTTTCGCACAGGATAGCCTTTCGGAAAAGAAAAAACTTACAATAGGAATCACCGAAGCTCCACCTTTTGTGGTGAAGGAAAAGGGAGAATTCACCGGCCTCAGTATCAAATCCTGGGATATGGTGAACGAGAAATTTGGAGCCGACTTCGTCTTCAAAGAATATAGTTCTTTAGGAGAATTACTTTCCGCTGTAGAAAAAGGAGAGGTCGACCTCAGCATTAATCCAATTACGGTCACCGACCAGCGAATGCAAAAAATGGAATTTTCCCAACCCTATTTTATTTCCCACACCGGCATCGCCAAGCGCAAGGAGTCTTCCTTCTGGAAATATCTAATGAATATTATTAGCTGGAATTTTCTTTCGGCCATTCTTATCCTAGTGAGCGTAATCTTCGCATTTGGCTTTCTGGTCTGGATCTTTGAAAGACGGGGCAATAATGAGGAATTTTCCAAAGGAGGAAGGGGAATTCTGCAGGGCTTCTGGTGGAGCGCGGTAACCATGACCACAGTGGGATATGGAGATAAATCTCCGCGTACTTTTGGAGGAAGGTTCATCGGGTTTATCTGGATGTTCCTTGCAATAATAATGATCTCCAGCCTTACGGCCGGAATCGCTTCTTCACTGACCGTTCAGAATATGCAGGATGAGATCACTTCTATTGAAGATCTCAGAAAATTTGAGACGACCACCGTTGAGAGTTCCAGTGCCGAAGAGTTGCTGGAGCAGTATGGGATCGATTCAGAAAAAGTTTTAAATGCGCAGGAAGGGTTCGAGAAAATAAGCAAAGGAGAAACGCAACTTTTTATTTATGACCAACCCATACTTAGCTATTATATAGAGCAAAATAATCTGGGGGATGAATTAGAGGTTCTGCAAAAGACCATCAAAAAAGATTATTACAGCTATAGTTTTCCAAAAGGATCACCTGTGGTAAAGGAAATAGATCCCATTCTGGTGGGTACGCTCAAAACCATTAAATGGAATACGCTTATTAAAGATTATAAATAAAATTTCCCGAAAGGTTGTTCATCCCAGGCTGTCCATTCTAGCTCAAGAACACAACTAAAAAATTAGTTTAAACTAAAAATTTAGGTATATTTGAAATCCATTTTTTAAAACATTCATTATGGACAGAATTATTACCAGCCTTTTATTCATACTTTTTGCCGGTGTGGTGCACTCTCAATGTGACCTTACTTCCAATTATGAGGAGGTCTTTGATCTCAAGAAAGAACAATATGGTGACCGTACCATGATGGTACCCTCGGTTAAGGAGGTTCCGCAGAGTAAATGCTTTTCAGACGTGGTTAATGGAAACAGGCAGTTTTTTTATTACCTGCTTACGAATTTTACTGATCGTGAGGAAATTAATGAGTTAAAGAATTTAGATGAGGCAGCTGTAATAAGGAGTGAATTTTATGACCTTCTGAAAAACAATACCAGCTTTAATGAGGTACTCAAAAAACTTTCGGTCGAGAAAAAAGACAGTGTGTCTATGGACCAACTGCTAAATGTGGCGGTAAAGTACTTCAACATAAAAGGTATAACTCCCGAAGGTAATTATAAAGCCAAGGTTTGTGGCGGTCTCAACGGAATAGAACAAACTCTGGCCGAGCGCAAACCCCACCTGGAGGCTTTCGCCTTTTCCACCATCCTGGAGCACCTTGATTCCGACGAAAATAATATGTACCAGGAGCTGGTTGCAGGGGTTAAGGAACTGTATAAGGTGGAGCTTGGCACCAGCAATGAAGAAAAATTGTTACGGGCACAGGGGGCTCTTTACATGATCATGCGGAACAATGAATCACTTAAAAACCTGTTGAGATCTGAATACGACAAGAAAAAGGCATTTTTGCCATTCGTCCTGATCGAAAGCTAACCGTTTCTATAAAGTGTCAAATAAATCGGCTTTTTTACCCGGGAAAAGATCTGTTGGACCTCAACAGATTTTTTTTGTTAAACCCTTCAGGACTAAGCAAACAATTTCAGATTTTTGACATCTCAAACTGCAGGTTCTTTTCCGAGGAAAAAGCCGCAGAAGAGGAATACAAAGAAACCTATGGAAGATAATACTTATAAAGTGATTCAAGCTGCTGAAGTGGTAATGCTAATTATCCAGAATGAAGGCCAGATGGAACACAGTCTGGAAGATCTTTCTGAATTTCAACCCGCCTATGAGCTGCTGCTGTCGCTGAATATTATTCAGGACCGGGACGAGCTATTAGTGCCCGGACCAAATTTTGAACGTGCTTCCAAACTGGGGGTTAAGGAATACTTACGGAGAAAAGAACTGGCAGATCAAAAACCGTCCAACCGCAACAAGTGGGTAGCGGGAATTGCGGGCGGAGCATTACTGGCCGCCGTAGGATATCTGCTTCGCCCGGGAAGAAATTAATTTTAAGGCAAGATTTTTTTGCCTTTGGACTGAAAGGATTCCGAAAGGTTTTACCCCAAAAATCTTTAAAGCAACTGGGTATCTATAAAGGAACCCATGATAACTTTGATCTGTTGTTGCACCTGAGACTCCATACCCTTTACCGCCTCCAAATAGGTTTGGATCAGTTCGGGTTTTGAGAAACGCTGATTGTGCAGGTTGTCCACCATATAACCGTTCAGAGAACCTTTCTCCACATCTTTGCCTACCACCTGTATGATATCATTATGCCGCGGATCGTTTTTGATCTTGACGAAAAGTTCCAGTACCCTGGCTTTTTCACCTTCAAGCACCTGGAAAAAATGCCCGTCAGAGTAAAGAAGAACCCCCTTGATATCTTTTTCACTATTCCATTCCTGCCACTTTTCCAAAAGCTCCTCAATCTTGGAAGTATTTAGTTCACTACTGGCAGTACTCACATAACAGATCACGTGTTGCATAACAACCTTTTTTCAAATATTCCCCAAGTTAAAAAAGACGGAAGCAAGATCTATTAAGGTTGTCTTAATTGTTAGACCGACCCGTCAAAAAGCCTTTTTCCTAAATGATTTCTTAAGGAATATTTCAGTTAAAAAGGCAATCGCGCCGCCCAGCAGGTACAGCAGAAGATCCCCAAAGTCGAAGTGATTTCCAAGTATAGTCACAGCAACAGGATTTCCCTGCAACCCCAGCTTCCCAACGAGATCGAATGCCTGCAGCCCTTCCAGAAGGAACGCAAAAAGAAGCACTCCAAAAATGGCATTTTTGACAGGCATTTTGAGGAAGCTTTTCAGCAGGCAATACAAAAAGATGACCACGAGCACATCGCCTCCGTAAGGCCTTATTATGGTATCACTAACATACACTGCAATGAATACGAGCAGCAGGAAGAGCAGAAGAGCAGCGAAAAAATAGCTTTTTTGGAAGGTGAGCATGAAAAGGGAACTAAAGCTGAAAGATACCAAAAACTGCCAACAGCCTGAATTTTTAATTATGAAACAAAAAAGCCTTTCAAAATTGAAAGGCTTTCTATTTATTAGTTTTTATAGATCATTAATCATCTTCGCCTTCGTCCTCTCCGTTTCCATCTTCTGCACTAAGGAAATTCCCTTGCTGATCGAATTCAAGTTCAACTCCGTTATTCAGAGTTACTTCATAACCGTCATCATCCATCTCGGCTTCGATGATCACTGTACCTGCATAGTTCAGGGCGATGTAATCCAATATTGCTTGAGGTAATTGTGAGGGATCGATGTCTTCTTCGTTCTCCCCCTGGTCGTCGTCATTTTCATCCTGCGCCTGACCCAGGAAATTACCATTTCCGTCGAAGATGAGTTCCACATCGTTACTCAATTCAATTTCGTAATGGCCGTTATTTTCCAACTCCGCTTCTTCAATAGTGGCACCGGGGTAATACTTGTTTATGAAATCCAGAATATTCTGAGGGAGGGCAGACGGATCTATGTCTTCATCCCCAAATTCATTGTCATCGTCATCGACCCCTAAAAATTCTCCCTGCGAGTTAAATACCAGTTCGGTATGATCGCTTAGATAAACTTCGTAGTTCTGATTATCTTCAATTTCAGCTTCAATAATGGTAAGACCGGGATAATTCTCAGTTACATAATCCAGAATGCTTTGAGGTAAGGTCGCTGTTCTTACATGCGTATCTGCTGAAAATGCTACAGCATTCAGGTTGGGTTCAGTGGTATCATCACTTTCAGAACATGCCTGAAAGATCATAAAGACACCCAGTAGTCCCATTGAAAATTTGAATTTATTCATAACCAGCTGCTTTTTGTTTTGTTTCCCTAAAATAACGCCTCTTCCCGAAACACATTGTGTGGCCGGTGATAAAGAATTCTTAAGGTTTTGATCTGAAGCGAATTAAAAGCTATGGATTGATTTGCCGTAACCTCCAAAAAAGCAATAAAAAAACCCCGTCTTTCGACGAGGTTGTCTGTGGTCCCACCTGGGCTCGAACCAGGGACCACCTGATTATGAGTCAGGTGCTCTAACCAACTGAGCTATAGGACCGTTTGGTGCTCTAACCCCCCGACGTTTCGGGAGAGCTATAGGACCGGCTCAATTAACTTGAGAGGGCGCAAATTTATACAATAATCCTTTACTCAGCAAGGAATAAATTTACATTCTTACACCAGCCGCACTGCTATTCTTTGATCTCCTGGCATAATTCCACCAGCACCCCATTCGAAGACTTCGGATGTAAGAAAGCAACCAGCTTATTATCAGCTCCTTTTTTGGGCTCTTCGTTCAGCAGCACAAAACCTTCGTTCTTCAGCCGCTCCATTTCAGCCTTGATATCTTCCACTCCGAAAGCGATGTGGTGTATGCCCTCTCCTTTCTTCTCCAGGAATTTCGCTATAGGACTGTCATCACGGGTGGCGCCTAAAAGTTCTATCTTGCTCTCTCCCACCCTGTAAAATGCGGTTTCCACTCCTTCGCTTTCCACCTTTTCGGTCTTATAGCATTCGGTGTTCAATAGGGTCTCATATGTCTTCCCCGCCTGTTCCAGGTCTTTGACAGCTATTCCTATATGTTCTATCTTGTTCATGGTTATTTATTATTGGTGAATGGTTAATTGGTTAATTGGTGATTGGTGATTAGATAATTGGAAAGCTAAAGGCTAAGAGCCAACAGCTAATAGCTATATAAAACGAATTTAAGAATAATCATTTTTAAAAATGCTATTTTTGCAGTATGGAAGAAACGAACAGACAGAAAAAAATAGGAGGAGTGATCCAGCGCGATTTGGCTGACATACTCCAGTCTCACTTAAGGGACGCGGGGAAGATGGGGATATTGATATCAGTTTCTAAAGTAAAGGTCACCACAGATCTTTCGCAGGCCAAGGCTTACCTCAGCATCTTTCCGGCGAAGAACGCCAAGGAGATCCTGGAAGAGCTTAATATATTAAAGCCGAAGATAAAGCACGAAGTGGCCCAGCGCACCAAGCATCAGCTGCGCAGGATGCCGAACCTGGAATTCTTTATAGATGATTCCCTGGACTACATTGAGAATATCGAAAAGTCCATGAAAGGGGAAGACAATCCTATCGAGCAACCGGACCTGCTTTCCCGACGGAAAAAATCATAAGCTCCTTTGAATTTCCCCTTTTACATAGCCCGGCGTTACTTGTTTTCAAAAAGCAGCAGTAATGCCATCAACATCATTACGATCATTGCGGCACTAGGGGTATTTGCGGGCGCTTTTTCTTTATTCATCGTGCTATCGGGTTTCACCGGACTCAAAGATTTCAGCCTTTCTTTTTCTAACGAATACGACCCTGACCTTAAGGTGTTCCCCGAAAAGGGCAAAACCTTTGTGATTTCTCCTGAAGAGGCTGCAGATCTACAGCAACTGGAAGGGATCGGAGTTTATTCCGAAGTGATAGAAGAAAGAGTTTTCCTTGACTTCCGCTCGAAAAATAAGACGGCTTTCATCAAAGGGGTTGATCCAAATTATTTGCGGGTAAATAAGATGGACAGTGCGGTGGTCTTCGGAACCTGGTTTGCACCGGGAGAAGCACAGGTGGTTGTTGGAAACAATATCTCTCGCGAACTTTCCCTGGGGATCTTTGATTATTCAGATCTGTTGAAGATCATGGTACCGCGGCCGGGAACAGGCCAGATCACTGATCCTACCAACGCGTTTAATTCCGAAGAAGCCATAGTTTCCGGAATCTACAGCATTAGCGAAGAACTGGACGATAAATATGTATACGCTCCCATAAATTACGTGCGTTACCTGCTGGAAATGAAGGAAGGGGGAGTAAGCGCTCTCGAGATCAAACTTTCTCCCGGCGCCGATCCTGAAGCTGTTATCGAAAATATACATAGCGCTCTAAAGGCAGATGTGCAGGTAAAGAACCGGGCGCAACTAAATGAATCCCTTTATAAAATGCTTAATACCGAAAACCTCGCGGTATACCTCATCTTTACACTCGTGCTGATCATTGCCCTTTTCAATGTGGTGGGATCAATAATTATGGCGATTCTCGATAAACGGGAAAATATCAAGACACTCCACAGCCTGGGAGCCACACCAAAGCAGATCAAAAATATCTTTTTTGCGCAGGGAGTATTCCTCACACTCATGGGGGGTACTCTAGGCCTTCTTGTTTCCCTGGCAGTAGTTTTTCTCCAGCAGGAGTACAGCCTGGTAATGATCACTCCTACTCTGCCCTATCCGGTAACAATTACCTGGGAAAATATTCTCGTGGTTATGGTGACTATTACTGCTTTAGGGATGATTGCCTCTTATATTGCGGCAAGCCGAAGTAAAAAAGCCCTTGTGGGTTAGTCGGTAGTCGTTAGTCGGCAGACGGTAGTAGGTAGTGGGTGGTGGGTAGTCGAAAGGATATTTTTTTTGAAAGGTTTTTCCAGCTCCCTTTAGGGAAAGGGGTAAAACGGAAAACCTAAACTCCATAGAAATTCCACCCCAGAATTGAAAAAATTTCTTTTAAAATTTGGGGCTTGTAACCTGGACTTTTCTAAGCAAACTCGTAACCGGCAAATTCTTTTTCCACCTCATCAAATGCCGCAAATACATCAGCAGCATCATCACTGGTGACCATTTTTTGACGGTATTCCTTAAAGTGCGGAATTCCCTTAAAGTAATTGGTGTAATGCCTACGGGTCTCAAAAACGCCTAATTTTTCACCTTTCCAGTCTATGGCCATTTGCAGGTGCCTACGGGCAGCATCCAGCCTTTCTTCCATAGTTGGCGGTGCAAGATGTTCTCCTGTTTTAAAGTAGTGTTTGACCTCTCTGAAGAACCACGGATATCCGATACTGGCACGACCTATCATGGCGCCGTCCAATCCGAATTTATCACGCATTTCCATGGCTCTTTCCGGCGAGTCCACATCTCCGTTTCCAAAGACTGGGATGTGCATGCGAGGATTGTTCTTAACCTCGGCTATGGGTGCCCAGTTGGCTTCGCCCTTGTACATTTGAACGCGGGTACGACCGTGAATGGAAATAGCGGCTGCACCTACATCCTGTAACCTTTCGGCAACCTCCACGATCTTAATGGAATCATTGTCCCAGCCTAAACGCGTCTTGACGGTGATTGGCAGATTGGTATGTTTTACCATGGCTTCGGTAAGTGAAACCATCAATGGAATATCTTTCAGAATTCCGGCTCCGGCGCCTTTGGAAACCACTTTTTTCACCGGACAGCCAAAATTGATATCGATAATATCTGGATTGGATTTCTCTACGATCTCCACCGACTGCAGCATGGATTCCAGGTTCGCACCAAAGATCTGAATGCCCACCGGTCTTTCCTTTTCGTAGATATCGAGCTTCATGACGCTCTTAGCGGCGTCGCGAATAAGCCCTTCCGAAGAAATGAATTCAGTGTAAACAACATCGGCACCCTGCTCCTTGCACAGCGCGCGAAATGGCGGATCACTCACATCTTCCATTGGTGCAAGCAACAACGGAAAATCTCCTACATCAATATTTCCAATTTTAGCCAAATCAAGAGGTTTTAGGGCTGCAAAAATAAGAAATTCTTTTTAGTGTAAAAGCTTAATTATCAACCTGTAATGTTCAATTGAGAAGACAGAAAAGAGAATAGAGAAAAAAGATCCTCAAAAAGGTCATTTTTGACACCTCTTTATTAGTCATTCTGAAACGCAGCGAAGCGAAGTGAAGAATCTCTTTCTTCAGAAAAAGAAAAGAGAGAAGAGAAAAAAACCACCGAAAACGACATTTTTGACACCTCTTTGGAACTGTCATTCTGAACGCAGCTCAGCGGAAAAATTATCAGCTTTTTTGAAAGTCAGGAAAAATCTGAAAATAAAGGCTTTCAAGGCTGTCGCGAAACTCCCATATATAATGTTCTTTACCATCACCCTTGACATTTCCGTAGAAAAGCACTTCTGAAGCTTTCTTGTCAAACAACAGCATATGTAAAAGGCTGCCATTACGAACACGCCCTCCTTCTGGCCTTTTAAGTAGATACCGGGGGCCTTTCTTCCAATGTGCATATTCCGGCTCAAAATAAAGCGCCATTATATAACGCGCAGGTTGTTTTTTCCATTCTTCCTGTATCACTGATGGTATCGGAATATCGGTTTCCCCATTCTTATAAAATTCAAAAAATTCTGCGAGCTCCTTCACTTGAGCATCACCATCCGTTGACGGCTCGAATTTGGTTTCTATCCTGTATTTTTCATGCGAATGCAAAACAGAATCAACCATTTTGTTGGTATACATGATGTGTTGTAAAGAAATATCCTCTTCGTTTTCAAAATGAAATACCGGCGCATAATATGCTATTTTTGAAACCTGAGAAAGATCTTCGGAAGCTCGATAAGTATCCTTAACTAAATTTCCGCTACTGCAGGAATTCAAGCCTATAGTCAAAAGTAAAAACAAAACAAAACGCCCACCTTTGTTCAATTCAAACATTTATTTTCAATTTAAAATTCCAATAATAAAAATATTACTGCTTTCCACCTTATAGTTTAATACTTTTAATTTTTCCAGCTTAGCTTCAAAAAAGATCGCCAAAAATGCCATTTTTAACACCGCTTTGAACTGTCATTCTGAACGCAGCGCAGCGGAGTGAAGAATCTCCTTCTACAGAATAAAGAGAAGAGAGCAGAGAAAAAAGACCTTCTAAAATGTCATTTTTGACACCTTATAATTTTGAGTCTTGAATTTTGAAACCGGAATATAGTGACCCCTCGACTCCGCTCGGTGTGACATTTTTTTTAACCATTAAAGCCGTTCCCTTTCCGCTGCTTCAATAGAACGTTCATTATCCTGCAGTCTGAAGTTTCCGAAGTTGTATTTAAAGCCCACGCGCACAAACCGGTTTTCGGGTTTGGCGTAGAAGCCGTTGTCCTGATTCAGGTAATTGGAGCGCAGCCAGGTATTGGTCTCATCCAGCACATCTTCAAAATGCAGGGTCACCTCTGCCCTGTTGTTCCACAAAGACTTTCGGAAACCAAACGACAGCGTGGTCATAGGCTCAAAGTTATAAGAACCCGTGATCCAGTCAGATACGTATGTAAGGCTCAGGTCTCCCGATAGGGTCCCGTCTTTAGAAAGCACAAAGCTGTTGTAAATGGTTCCGTAGAAGGCATCAATATCATTGGTAACTTCTGCATTATTGCTTTCCAGGGCCAGGAAGGTCTCTTCTTCATGGAAGAAGCTCACGTATGCGTATGCGTACCACCAGTTGGCCAGTGAACGGCCATGGCTAATGTCCAGTCCGTACGATTTACTGTCGAGTAAATTAACACTCACCCTGCGAATAGTAAGGGCCCGATTATCCTGAAAACTAAGCGTCTGTGGTCTTCCGCCGTTATCACGGTAATAAAGATCAAAGAAATACTCATTTTTGAGGGTGAAGTTCAGGTTGAAATTATGGCTGATAGCAGCTCTAAGGTTTGGGTTTCCGGAGTTATAGTCATATTCGTTCAGGAAATACCGAAAAGGATTCAGGCTTTCATACCTGGGCCGTGCTATTCTTCGACTGTAATCAAGGGTTAAACTGTTACCACCTGATAACATATGTTGAAGGAAGAAAGTTGGGAACAATTCAAAATATTCCCGGTCGTCGATCTGTTCCATCGATTCAGATTCACCGGTCCGGTCAGTATACTCTCCGCGCAATCCCACTTTTATACTCCACTTTTCCCAGTCTTTGGTTAAGCTTAAATACCCGGCAAAAATATTCTCGTCGTACAGAAAATTATCAGATAAAGCAGTATTGGGTTGACTCGATCCGTTTTCCACATCAAAGAAATCGATCCCGCTTTCAGAATCGATCACCGAAGCTTTTATCCCGGTTTCGAAATTAGTCCCCGCCAACGGAGTGACGTAATCCAACTGGCCGACATAGATGTTTATATTTTGAGCTGCGGTTGTGTAGAATTCGTTTACTGAGGAAGTATTACCACCATCAAAATTCGTTGTCTTCACGTCCTGCATCCGGTCCTTATCAAACCGGGTGTAATGTCCTTTTGCAGAGATCTGTGCTCCTACGTCATTCAACTGATGCCTGAATTCGAGATCCATCGCGATGTTTTTCACGTCTTCTTCAAGTCCGCTGTTGGTAATAAAGTAATCAGGGGTGGATGGTAACTGGTCCTCAATATTTGTCAACACCACATTATTGAACGTTCTATCGGGAGAAAAGGTCGTGTAGGTTGAAAAACTAAGCCTGTTTTTGTTATCGAGGTCGTAATCGAGGATCAAATTGGCATTATGGGCGTTCGATTCTGTAGTTCGGTCGAAATCGGTCTCCCATCTGGAGATCACATTTCCGGCATTTCGGAAGTTAATATAACTGTCATCATCCTTGAATTCCTTCCGTGGAGAAAAACTGTAATTGGCGAACAGGTTAAGCTTCTCATTTTTCAAATAATGGCTGGTTCCCAAGGTGTACTTGGGGTAAATAGCCTGGGTATAGGCGCCATTCACATTGCCTTTATAACCCGGAATGATAGTTTTCGAAGTGACAATATTCAGGATAGCCCCGCCTTCAGCATCATAACGCGCCGGCGGATTAGTGATCACCTCAACAGATCTAATGTTCTCTCCGGAATAATTCTCAAGCAGGGTCTGCAATTCAGAAGAAGAGAGTTGCACCTTACGGTCGTTGATATAAACCTGTACGCCCTGGTTCCTAACCTGCAGGCTGTTATTGGCAACAATGACTCCCGGTGTCTTTTTGAGGATCTCCCAGGTACTACCACTGGAAAGGCTGGAGTTTTCGACTGTGAAAACAAGCCTGTCCACTTGCTTTCGCACAGTTGGCTTTTTATAATTGATAGAAACCTCTCCAAGATCTTCTGAAGACTCCTTGAGCACCACCGGAGATAATTTTTCTTTCGTGGGATCTTCTATGAGTGCCAGATAATCTTTATACCCCACAAAACTCACTTTTATCACGTAAGGTTTTTCCTCAATATTGGTAAAACGGAACTCCCCATTTTCAGTAGAAACAGCCCCTTTGTAAACAGTAGTAGAATCTTTCGCACTCAATAAAATTACGTTCGCAAAGGCGATAGGATCGTTGTTACTGTCAATAATTCTACCGTCTAAATTGTGCTGGGCAATACCGGAAAATGGCAATAGAAAGAACAGCAAAAAGGCTGGGGGGAGGTAGGTTTTCTGCATTAGATCTGGTTGGTTAGTGTCTATAAAATTAACACAATCAAACAAATATAGTACTTCTGAAATCAAATCAAAATCAAACAGCTTCTTCTACAGCTAAAGCGGTAAAATTTTAAGATATTCCTTCCAAAAATGTGGAAAACCTCAATGCTTAACTGCATCATATAATACCTGCTGAATCTGGGTACGGGTATTAAGCTGGTAAAGTCGTTTGTTTTCCCGTGTAGGACTAACCCTGTTAGCGAGAAAAATATAGAGAAGATCATACTCCGGATCCATCCACACCATGGTGCCGGTGAAGCCTGTGTGGCCGAAACTTGCTGCGGAAGCATCTTTCGCCGTATTACTGTCGGGTCCTGTATATTTCAAGGCTGGTTTGTCAAAGCCCAAAGCCCGCCGATTGTCATTCTCCGGAAACTGAACGCGGGTGAATTCCTTTAATGTTTCTTCCTGAAGGTATCTCCTTCTGCCATACTCGCCGCCATTCAGATACATCTGCAGCAGCTTCGCAAGGTCATTGGCGTTGGAAAAAAGGCCCGCATGGCCCGAAATCCCTCCCAACATAATTGCGCCTTCATCATGCACTGTTCCGTGAATAGCTTCGTGCCTAAACAAAAAATCGTTCTCTGTAGGAACGATATCACTTGCGGGAAATTTTTCAGAAGGATTAAAAGTTAGGCTGGTAGCGCCCAGGGGTTCATAAAAATGTTCCTGCAGATAACCGGCAAATTCTTCCCCGGTAATATTTTTGATCACTTCAGGCGCCAGGATAAAGAAGAAATCGGAATAGGCGTATTTCTTCTCCTCCAAAAGTGGCGATTTTCGAATGGCTTTCCTGATCTTCTTTGGGTAGTTCCTGTGCAGGTACATATTATCAGTGATCTTGATTGGATAGCGTGCCGAGGAATCTTTTTTGATGGTCCACCAGCGATAGCTGCCGTTCTTGCGCAGTGTATTCTTCCAAAAAGGTATCCATGGCTGCAGCCTTCCCTGGTGCGCCAGGATATCGCGATATGGAATATCTTTCTTGTTTGACCTTCGGAATTTCTTTAGGTGATCTGCTAAAGTCTCGTCTAACTGAAATTTGTCCACGTCATATAACTCCATCAACACCGGCATAACCGAAGCAATTTTGGTGACCGAAGCCAGGTCGTACAGATCGGTCTTTTCTACCGGAATGGTGTCGTGATAAACATGCTCCCCATAAGCCTTGTAAAACACCACTTTTTGATCCTTTGCCACCAGCACCTGTCCGCCGGGAATGGCCTTCATCTCGATAGCCTGCTGCATAAGCGAATCGATCCCGTGCTCCAGGATCTCAGAGTTCATCCCAACAGCTTCAGGCAGGCTGTAGCTGAGTCTAATGCCGCCGGAAACTTCCAGCCCCTCACCTGCCCTGAATTTCTTTCCGACGCTTACCGGCAGTTTTCCGTTGGCACCTACCCCTCCAAAAATGAGCTGGGCAGCCAGGCTTTCGGTCAGTTCAGAATCCTGATAGGTCACAATTAAGGCAGGTGCATTTTCAATATTTTCTATCTTATTCAGTACATACGGATTCTTAAAAAAGCTGATTACCGTGTTCTCTTTTCCGGAGAATTCTGAAATGAACTGCACCACTTCCGAAGAAAAGTTCAGCTTGTTCCGCGGGAATTTGCTTTGGTCGTGTACCCCAAGAATTACCAGGTTATACTCCTGCAATTCCTCCATCAATTCTGCCACCGCTGCGGAATCTGCTTCGGTCTCCAACTGAAAATGTTCCACCTTTGAATAGAGGCTCAGGCTTTTTTGGAATTTGGTCTTCTTTTCAGCACCTATAGAAACAGAAGCGATCTTCAGGGTCTCTAACTGCTGTAAAGGCAGTAGATTTTTGTCATTTTTGAGTACCGTGAGCGAAGCCTCTACCAGCCGGTGATTGAGCAGTTTAGCCGCGGCCGAATTAAGATCCTTTTCTATTCGCTTTTTTGGAACAGGTTTATACCGGTCAAGCCCTACCCACTGCTTCACAGCCAGTATTTTTCTGACCTTCTGGTCAATATCTTCCTGGGTGATCAGGCCTTGCTGAATGGCTTTCTTAACCTCTTCTATGGTCCTGGGAACGTCTTCGGTAAATTCCAGCAGGTCATTACCAGCCAAAAGAGCATCTTTATCCACTACTCCCGGAAGATTGCCCATAGTTACGCCTTTCATGTTCATGGCATCGGTCACAATCAGGCCTTTGAATTGCAGCTTTTCCTTTAAAAGATCGGTGATAATAGCTCTGGAAAGCGTGGAAGGCACACCGGTAGAATCCAGGGCGGGAATATTGAGATGTGCTACCATCACACCTCCCACTCCGGCTTCTATGATCCTTCTGAAAGGATAGAGTTCCAAGGAATCAAGTCTTGCTATGGAATGGTTGATCTGCGGGAGCGCGTAATGGGAATCGGTACCCGTATCGCCATGACCCGGAAAATGTTTCGCCGTGGTAAAAACTCCGGCATTCTGCATTCCCTGCATGTAGGCAACCGCCTTGCTGGCCACATTCTCTTTATCCTCACCAAAACTTCGGAAATTGATCACGGGATTCTCCGGATTATTATTCACATCTACAACCGGTGCAAAATTCACATGCAGCCCGGTTCGCTTTACCTGCCGTGCGACCTCAGCTCCCAATTCCAGTAGAAGATCCTCATCTTGAATGGCTCCCAGTGCCATCTGGAACGGATAACTGATCGTATTGTCCAGCCGCATTCCCAGTCCCCATTCGGCATCAATAGCACCCAAAAGTGGCACTTTTGAAGCCTCCTGGTAATCATTCATCAATTCCACCTGTGACTCCGGGTCGCCCTGAAAAAAGATAAGTCCGCCTATTTTTTGCTCTTTTACAAGCTCCAGGATCTCTTGCTTATGCTTTGCACCACGATTGGAATAAGCTGCCACCATGATAAGCTGCCCAATCTTCTCCTCCTGACTTAAGCTGTTCATAACCGAATCTACCCATGCGCTTTCCCGGTACTGTAAGAAGTCAGGTTGAGCTGATCTTTGGGCATTCACGGAAACTGAAAGGAAAAGAATTGGTAAGAGGAAAAAACAGGAAAAGAACTTCATGAAAAAGGGGGCTTTAAAATTACTTTTTTGACAGGCTATCGGAAGCAGGTTTTTGTGCCATAAAGAGATCGTTTCGCGAGAGCAGCAACAGGTTTGGATCTTCCTCACCTACCAGGCGTTTGGTTCTCAAATAACGGTTATAATTGAACTCATCAAAATCTTCGGAATTCGGGTCCATACTGCTGATGTGCACATTCCCTGATGAATGGATCATCTTATTATCTCCAATCCACATGCCCACGTGTACCACACGTTCTTTAGAAGAATCTGTTGCGGGAGTTCCGAAGAACAGCAGGTCGCCCGGCTGCAGGTTTTCAAAGTTCTTAGTGGAGTCAACAACTTTTCCCGTATGTACCTGTTGAGAGGCGTCGCGAGGAATTACCATCCCGTTCATAAAATAAATGGTCTTGGTAAAGCCGCTGCAATCCACCCCTTTTGGAGAGGTGCCTCCCCAGAGATATGGCAGACCCATCAATTCTTTAGAGGTAGAAACGAGTTCTTCCTCAGAAAGGCTTCGGGAAGCTATCCATTCCTTATAAGGTTGGGCCTTGTCCTTTTCAAGATAGCCAATTTTGCCATCAGGATATTCCACCTCAAAAAAGCCATTTTTGGAACCTTTTAGAACAAAGATGTCCCCCGCCACCACGTCAGAAACAATTCCGGAATTGGTAGCAGCCTTTTCATAAGCCTGCCCGTAAGGTCTCAGAAAAATGACCTTTTCCGCAGCTTTCCAACTGGCGAATTCCTGTTCGGTAAGAGGGGTAATTCCGCCGTGATCCACCCAGGCAATATAATTATCGGGGGTTTGTACAAGATACCAGTCGCCATCGTGTTTCAATACCTTCAACGGCGTTCCCAAAGTAGCCTGTGTTGCAAGTTCTGAGGAATGCCCCTGGTTGCTTCTAATATTCGCCACCGATGTGCGGACCAAAGCGCGGGTCTTCCCCTTCAGTTCATCGGAAGGCAGGAGTTGAATACTGTCGATATAATCCACATCTGCAGCCTGAAGTTTTTCCCTCAGGGCAGCTACAGCTTCCGGAAGATTGGAATCCCCTTTCAGCACATAAGATTTCCCTTGTGGTTCGCTCTCGATATCAAACAGAGCGACCCTTTTATCAGGAACATATTCCTGCCGTACTTCTGCAATAACTTCAGCAGCCCTGTCTTCAGAAACTTCTTCCGAAGCTTCATTTTTACAGGATTGTAGTCCCAATAATGCGAGTGCGGTAATTAAAATTGGTCTTTTAAAACTTCTCATTCAGTGTTTTTTAAAAAGGAGGTTTTTTCACTCTCTTTTATTAATTCGTTGTTTCCTGATCTTCCGAAGCCGATTCCAGTAAAGCGAGATCAGCAGGGATCTGCTTCTCCAGAAAATTACTCTGTACACCCGTTCTGCTTACCGCGGTGACTCCGAGATTGGTCAATGTTCCGTTTTCCTTTTTATCGGCCAGGTACTTCGGCAAGGTAAAGGATCTCTGGCGGTGATCCAGGATCTTGTAATTCCATTTGTTGTTGTACTTGTAATAAACAACCCACTGAAAAACCTTTTTTGGATCTTCATGTTTCCAGCTCACCAGCACTTTCTCCCCATTTTTGAAGGTGCTTACCTGCGGTGCTGCCGGTGCCACATCATTCAACCACGGACTCTCGGGAACCAGGGCCTGTTTGCGGTAGGCGTTATCCAGGATCCCGGCCGAAAGTTTTGGATATTTCAACAATGGCCCAATACTCCAATGGATGCTACCTTTACTTTCCGGCAACATTCCCCGGGTGATCATGATCTGACTTACCGTCTCAATGAGGTTGGGATCATCGCCTCCAAAATCAATATTTATCCCCGGCCATAAATGCCGGTTTTCCAAATTCTCTTTTTCCCACCAACCCAAAAGCACCGGAAAACTCTGTGCCGTTTGGCTGATCTTCCAGTACAACTGTGGTGAATAATAATCGATCCAGCCTTTGTTCAGCCATAATTTAGCATCCGCATATAATTCACTGTATTGATCCATTCCGGAGATGGATTGCGGGTGACCCGGCCGGTAAATTCCGAATGGGCTGATCCCGAACTTTACTTCGGGCTTTTCAGCTTTTATTTCTTTATAGATGCGTTCTACAAACCGGTTCACACTTTCCCTGCGCCAGTCTTCTTTTGAAAGTTTTCCTCCCTTTGCCGTGTAAGCTGCATAAGAAGCCGCATCTGGAAAATCTGCACCCTTGTTATAGGAGGCATACGGATAGAAATAGTCATCAAAATGTACGCCGTCCAGGTTGTACCGCTTTACCAGGTCCATTACCACTGCCGCAGTATGATCCTGTACCGCTTCTTTGGAAGGATCCATCCACCACATTCCGTTCCTGAGCTGTACCACCAGCTCCGGATGTTGTTTCACTACAGAAGCCGGTTTTACTTCGCCTCCGGTAGTATGATGGGCCCTATACGGATTCAGCCACACGTGTAGTTCCAGTCCGCGATCATGTGCTGCCTTGATCCAGAATTCCAGCGGGTCATAATAGGGTTCAGGCGCCTTGCCCGGTTCTCCTGTAAGGAAATACGACCAGGGCTCCAGGTTACTTTTATAAAGGGCATCAGCTTGTGGCCGCACCTGAAAAATGACTGCATTGTAATTGTGCTGCTGTAGAAAATCCAGCAATTGCAAAGCTTCCTTTTGTTGTGCTTCAGAAGAGAGCCCGGCTTTACTTGGCCAATTGATATTGGCCACTGTGGCGATCCATGCCGCCCGGAATTCCCTCATCACGTAGGGCGAAGCGGTGATCTCCTTTACCGGATCTACCACAGCCTCGGGTTTTGGAGAAGCGGGAACAGGTTTTGGAGGAGTTACCACTTCCTTCTCTTGTACCGGTTTCTCAGCAACAGGAGTTGCAGGTCGTTTCTTTACTACTACCGGCTTGGTTGTAGAGCAGGCAGCGCTAAACAGGGCCAGCAAAAGAACAATGTAGAGGCTTTTCTTTGTCATTCAGGTATTAAAAAATAGAAGTTTTGTTAGTTAACGTTTGATTCTCAAAAAAGTGTAAAGCACAGGTTATTTTTCCGGCTGATTTTTAAATACCTCCAAAACTTTCCGTACACTCTTGTATTCCTGCAGCAGGGTACGCGCCAGGTGTTCAGAAATATGAAGTTCCTCCATGAGCATCAGTTCTCCCCTGCCCACCAGTTTTTTGTTGGAAAGCTGCATGTCCACCATTTTGTTGCCTTTTATTCGGCCCAGACGGATCATTACAGAAGTAGAGATCATGTTGAGCACCAGTTTTTGTGATGTCCCCGATTTCATGCGGGTACTACCGGTAACAAATTCAGGGCCTACCACGACTTCAATAGGTACTTCGGCGGCTTCACTGAGCGGAGAACCGGCATTGTTGGTTATACAGGCCGTGAAAAGGCCGTTTTCGCGTGCCTTTTTTATTCCGCCAATCACGTAAGGGGTGGTTCCTGAAGCGGCGATACCTATCAACACATCCTTCTCAGAAATGTTCTTTTCCTGCAGGTCTTTCCAGGCCTGCTGATCATCATCTTCAGCATTTTCAACAGCTTTCCGAAGGGCGACATCTCCCCCGGCAATTAGTCCTATCACCAGGTTCTCGGAAACTCCAAAGGTTGGAGGACATTCCGAAGCATCCAGCACTCCTAACCGACCACTGGTTCCGGCGCCAATATAAAAGAGTCGGCCGTCATGTACCCCTATTTGTTCTACTACCCGATCTACCACTTTTTCGATCTGAGGGATCACCTTTTCGACGGCTTCGGGTACTTTTTTGTCTTCGTTATTTATATTTTTCAGGATCTCAGCGGTGTTCATCAATTCCAGATGATCATATAGGGAAGCCTGTTCTGTGGTCTTTTTATTCATGGCAATTTTTTTCTTGAAACGAGAATTTACAAAGATCTCACTTTATATCCCTTAGTTGCGAAGTAAAATATGTACAGGTAACAGGGAATAAGGATCCAATATGCCTGCTGCGGATTCACTATATCAACCAGGTAGCCATACAATGGAGGAATTACAGCTCCCCCGGCAATGGCCATAATAAGAAAAGAAGATCCTATTTTGGTAAACCTTCCCAATCCTGCAAGTGCCATTGGCCAGATCGCCGGCCATACCATCGCATTGGCTAACCCCAGTAAAGAAATACAGAAAACTGAAACGAATCCATTCGTGAAAATGGCAAGTAATCCGAATACTATCCCCAGAATCGCAGAGATCTTTAAAGCGGTTTCCTGTTTAACGAATTTCGGAATAGTGAAAATTCCGATCACATAGCCCACGATCATTGCGGCCAGCGTGATACTGGCAAAGAACTTTGCATCGTTGAGCGGGATGCCGTGCGCCTGATTGGCATAACTGATAATAGTATCTCCCGCGATCACTTCCACACCCACGTAAAGGAACAACGCAAGCGTTCCTAAAAAGACATGCGGAAATTGAAAAATGCTGGTCTTATTAAGATTTGACTTTGCCACTGCTTCGTCCTCGGCATCGGCATCCACTTCAGGAAGGGCAGAAAAATAGATCATCAATGCGAGTAATATGAGTACCCCCATCATCACCAGGTAAGGATCGATAACCCGCTCAGCAAGTTCGTTTAGAGCTGCAATTTTTTCCTCGCCGGCAAGAGCTGCAATGGCTTCCCCGGGATCTTCCGAAGAGCTGAAGAGCACTGCTCCCAGAATAATTGGGGCTAACACTCCGGCTACTTTATTACAGATCCCCATAATACTTATCCTTTTCGCCGCACTTTCAATAGGCCCTAAGACCGTCACGTAAGGATTCGCGGCTGTTTGTAAAATGGCCAGTCCTGTTCCCTGAACAAATAGTCCTAACAGGAACATCCAGTATTCCCGGCTATAGGCCGCAGGAATAAAGACCAGGCAACCAACTGCCATGACCAAAAGGCCCAGCGACATTCCTTTTTTGTAACCTGTTCTTTGCAACACCCAGGCCGACGGTAGTGCCATCACCAAATAGGAAATGTAGAAAGCCGTCACCACCAGGTAAGATTGAAAATTGTTCAGCTCACAGGCGAGTTTCAGATAAGGTATCAAAACCGAGTTGAGCCAGGTGACAAATCCGAAGATAAAGAAGAGGGCTCCAATAATAACGATCGACCGCTGCGTGCCCGATTTTGTTGTAGTAAGGGTATTTTCCATAGGTCCCGGGGGGAAGGATTAATTGCTTAAAAAGCAGGTTTATAAACAGCACCCAAGATATACATTTCTTAAATAAAGCTTAAATGAAGGAAGAATTTTTTGGCCTTTGCGTACATTTTGAAATGGTCCCGTTCAAAGCCTGAAAAACAGGAAAAAACGGCGAATTGATCCCAAAGAATATTTCTTTAGAGGCCTTTAAAAAAAACTATATTTGTACCTTTTAAAATCTGATTCCCAAAAAGGGGAATTTTATCTCGGAAATTGAACATGAAGAATATTCGGAATTTTTGCATAATCGCACATATTGACCACGGAAAAAGTACGCTGGCCGACAGGCTCCTTGACTCCACCGGATCGGTGACAGACAGGGAGAAGCAGGAGCAGTTGCTGGACAATATGGATCTTGAGCGGGAGAGAGGTATTACCATCAAGAGTCATGCGATCCAGATGGATTATACTTACAAGGGAGAGCAATATATTCTGAACCTGATCGACACTCCGGGACACGTGGATTTCTCTTACGAGGTTTCCCGTTCTATCGCGGCCTGTGAAGGTGCACTTCTGGTAGTGGATGCCGCACAAAGCATCCAGGCACAAACCATTTCAAACCTTTACCTGGCTTTGGAGAATGACCTGGAGATCATTCCTGTACTGAACAAGGTTGATCTGCCGAGTGCAAATCCTGAAGAGGTAACCGATGATATCGTGGACCTTTTAGGTTGTGACTCTTCTGATGTTATTCCGGCGAGCGCCAAGACAGGTATTGGGATCGATGAGATCCTGGCTGCTATTATTGAGCGTATTCCGCCGCCATCAGGGAAAGTAGATGCTCCTTTGCGGGCGTTGATCTTTGATTCGGTTTACAATCCTTTCCGCGGAGTAGAGACTTACTTCAGGGTGATCAACGGAAGTATCAAAAAAGGGCAAAATATTAAGTTCGTTGCTACCAACAAGAATTACTTTGCAGATGAAGTAGGGACGTTGAAACTGAAACAACTTCCAAAGAATGAGATAAAGACCGGAGATGTGGGTTACCTCATCACCGGAATCAAGGAAGCTAAAGAAGTAAAAGTTGGGGATACCATCACCGATGCTAAAAACCCGACTACAGAAGCAGTTCCCGGATTTGAGGACGTAAAACCAATGGTTTTCGCCGGAATCTACCCGGTAGACACCGAAGATTACGAAGATCTGCGCGCTTCTATGGAAAAACTACAGCTGAACGACGCTTCCCTGGTATTCGTTCCTGAAAGCTCCGCAGCCCTCGGATTTGGATTCCGTTGTGGATTCCTCGGAATGTTGCACCTCGAGATCATTCAGGAGCGACTGGAAAGGGAATTCGACATGACGGTAATTACTACCGTTCCAAACGTGTCTTATCACGCCTATACTCATAAAAACAGAGACCAGGTAATCCTGGTGAATAATCCTTCTGACCTTCCGGAACCATCGAGCCTGGATAGGGTGGAGGAACCATATATTAAAGCCACCATCATCACTAAAGCTGATTTTGTGGGTCCTGTAATGTCGCTTTGTATTGAAAAGCGCGGGCAGATCACCAATCAAACTTACCTCACTCCGGAGCGGGTGGAGCTGTCATTCGATATGCCGCTGGCAGAGATCGTTTTCGATTTCTACGATCGACTGAAAACCGTATCCAAAGGATATGCTTCTTTTGACTACTCGCCAATTGGAATGCGCCCTTCAAAACTTGTGAAAGTTGATGTGCTTCTTAACGGAAACGTGGTAGATGCACTTTCTGCACTGCTTCACGTGGACAATGCCTATGACATTGGAAAGAAAATGTGCGAAAAGCTCAAGGAACTTATCCCGAGACAGCAATTCGACATTCCGATCCAAGCGGCTATCGGAGCGAAGATCATCGCCCGTGAGACTGTAAAAGCCTTGAGAAAAGACGTTACTGCCAAGTGTTACGGAGGAGATATCTCCCGTAAAAGAAAACTGCTTGAAAAGCAGAAAAAAGGTAAAAAGCGTATGCGTCAGGTTGGAAACGTAGAGATCCCACAAGAAGCGTTTATGGCTGTTTTGAAATTAAACGATTAATCGATTCAGGATTTAAGATTCAAAATTCAAGATTGTTATGAAATAATTTAGGCGTGCGATTCAATCGTGCGCCTTTTCTTTTTTAATAAGCCACGAATGCACGAATAACTAAAATCTGATTGTCACCCCGAGCGGAGTCGAGGGGTCTTTCTGATTGTGGAATGGAAACTTTGCTTCCCAAATTAATTTTGACAGGTCTCAAAAAGGGCATTTTTGAGAGGTTATATTTCTCTTTTTTAAATGGCCACGAATGCACTAATAAACTTTTATTATTCCTTTCTGCGACCTCTGCGGGACTCTGCGTCCTTTGCGCGGACCTTTTAGAAGGTCATTTTTCTCTGTTCTAAAAGGAGCCACGGATGCACTAATAAAATTGTATTACTCCCTCTGCGACCTCTGCGGAGACTCTGCGCCCTTTGCGTGAACTTTTTAGACATTCCAAATATTTTCAAATACTTAAAGCTCTAAAAATGTCATTTTTGAAGAGGTCTTTTTTCTCTATTCTCTCCTCTCTTTTCTTCATTCCTGGAGTCTTCATTCAATTTTTTAACTTTGTGAGACAACAGATAAATCGAAAGTCTAACGTCTCAAAACTAAAGACTAACCAATGGCCGGACATAGCAAATGGGCGAATATCAAACACCGAAAAGGAGCGCAGGATAAGAAAAGAGCGAAACAGTTCACACGTGCGATCAAGGAGATAAGTGTGGCGGTGAAGGAAGGCGGTGGACCCGATCCTGAAGCTAATCCGGCGCTGCGAAATGCCATTTCCAATGCCAAGGGAGTAAATATGCCCAAAGACACCATTGAAAGGGCCATCAAGAAGGCCAGTGGGGCAGAAGCGGACAATTATGAAGCTGTGACCTTTGAAGGTTATGGTCCCCATGGCATCGCTTTCTTTATTGAATGTACTACAGATAATCAAAACCGTACGGTAGCTTCCGTGCGATCAATCTTTTCAAAGAATGGCGGCAGCCTTGGTACCAATGGTTCATTGGAATTCCTTTTTGACCGTAAGGGAGTTTTTACCATTTCCAGGGAAAGTATTGCTCAAAATATGGAAGAATTCGAGCTGGAATTGATCGAAGGCGGCGCAACTTCTATTGAAAAAGAGGAAAACGCATTGTACGTCTATACCGATTTCACCGACTTCGGGTTGATGAATTCCAAACTGGAAGAATTGGGAATAGAGCCTAAGAATGCAGAAGTACAACGTATTCCGTTGAATACAGTAGAACTACCGTTGGGTCAGGCGAAAGAGATCATGCAGCTCATTGAAAAATTTGAAGATGACGATGATGTGCAAAATGTCTATCACAACATGGAGCTCACTGATGAATTGGTGACTGAAATGGAAAGTGATGATTAACGCCCTTCCACATCGGGATCTTCTACCGTTTCCTCATAATCCTTTTCCTTGAACTCGTCTCCATTTTCCTCTTTTTTGATCTTTTTACCGAGATAGATCAGGAAATAACCTTCTTCAATTTTAACTTCTGAACTGTGGGAAGGAATGATCTCCAATTCCCCGTCGGCTGTTTTTACAAAAAGTGGAATTATGGCAGGATCTGTTTTGGATATCTCTAACAGGCCTTCGTAATGTTCACGACTATTAAGGAGGACCTCATGGATCTTTGGATACTTTCTGGATACTTCGGCCAGTTTTATGTAATCATCTGTATGAGAAAATAAACCTTCGGTAGGATTGGTTTCCGGGTCATTCATTTCGTCGGAAGAGATCAATCTGAAAGATCCCTTTTCCCCGAATTGTTTCCGGAATTTAGTAATGGCGGTTCGGTTAATATCACTGTTTCCTGTCATGGCCATCAAATAACCCACGTCGTTCAACTCGATATTGTTAATAAGATCATCGGCAAATACACTTCCTTCAATCGCTTCGAGGCCCAGTTCTTTTGCTTTCCGAATATTGTCTGCATTATTATCAACAAGCACCACGTGCCTTTTATTATCCTGAAGGTATTTCGCAATAAGTCGCGAAATGGAAGAGGCTCCAATAATGAGGATTCCTTCCGCATTTTTTATAAAAACACCCACGACCTGCGCAAAGAACCTGGCGGTAGTAGCATTCAGCAAGACCGATAGCAAAACGATCATAAATACAAGCGGAGTAATATATTCAGCTCCTTCCACTCCTTCACGCACAAGTTTTAATCCGAAGAGAGAGGCGATACCCGCAGCTACAATTCCTCGCGGTCCTACCCAGCTTATAAAGGCAATTTCATTGAACTTGAGGCCAGAACCGAAAGAACTAATCAATACTCCAATAGGTCTTATCAGAAGCACAACGGTTCCGAAGAGAATTAGTGATTCCCAATTATAAATTAAGAGAAGATCTTCCACTTCTATATTCGCTGCCAGAAGGATAAATAAAATGGAGATAAGAAGTACACTTAGCGACTCCTTGAAGTACAGCAACTCTTTAATATTCGGAAGGTTTTTATTACCCATCACCATTCCCATGACCACCACGGCAAGAAGTCCGCTTTCATGAGCGAAAAGGTCTGCCAGGACAAACACTCCTAAAACTGTCGCAAGGGTGAAAACATTCAGCAGGTAATGCGGAATAACATTCTTCTTTATCAATAAAGCCAGCAGATTGGCAAAAGTAAATCCGAAGGTAAAACCAAAAAGTAATATTTTCCCAAATTCAGCAAGGGCCGTTTGAGTAAAATCCTGTCCACCCTCTACACGAATGAATTCATACATTAATACCGCAATAAGGGCCCCGATGGGGTCAATAAGTATCCCTTCCCATTTTAAAATAGAGGAGACGTGTTTTTTTAAAGGAATATTCCGCAGAATTGGGGAGATCACCGTAGGTCCTGTCACAATAATTAGAGAAGAAAACAGGAATGAGATCTGCCAGGAAAATTCATATATAAAATGAGCTGCAAGTCCGGCACCAAAAAAAGTGACAGCGGTACCTACACTTATGAGCTTTACGATCACAGGTCCAATGTTCCCAATTTCGCTCTTCCGCAAGGTAAGACCACCTTCAAAAAGGATCACGGCGATTGCAAGAGAAACAAAGTAAAACAGGCTTTCTCCGGGAAAGAGACCTTCAGTGCCATTCCAGATTGGCTCCAGCCACTTGGTACCATCATCAGAAATAAGGGTAGAAATAGGTCCTACCAGCAGACCGATCAAAATGAGTGGCAAAATCGCCGGGGTCTTCGTTTTCCAGGCAACCCATTGAGCCAATATTCCAAGAATTATTAATCCTGCAAGTTCTAACATGTACTTTTAATCTAATTGATGCGTGTTAAAATTACTTTTTTAAACCGAAAAAGAGCAAGATAAGAAAAGTAAGTACAGCAGGGAAAAGCGACTACCCGTGTTTTAAGGGTAAATAATGATCCTGCTCTTATTGAAGAAGTATTTCTCCAGCTTGGCAGGAATGGTGGGTAGGAGGGGTTGATAGGAAACGCCTCCTTTTCTTGCCGATACCAGCACTATTATATCATCTTCAAGCATATCTTTCCCCAGGATCAAAAAATCCTCCCATTCTGCGAACTTTTTATGCTTAAAGGGGGAATCTGTCTTAAGCTCCTTTAGGATTTTCTTGATTTCAGCATAGGTTTCGGAATTAGAAGATATTACCACCGGCACACTTAATTCCTTAGCCAGGAGGTCTAATTTCTTTATCCAGAAAGAAAATCCTTTTTCTTTTTCGGCCAATGGCGGCACAATCGTAAAGATCCTTTTATGGGTCGCAAGTGGTCTGCTGAAGTAGGTTACAAATGAAGTTTTGCTGTTGGCAGAAATGATGCGCTCCATTTTTTTGCCGATCAGTTTATCCATCAGTCCCTTTTGAGTTGGCCAACCAAGGATGATGAGGTCGGCGATTATCTCTTTGGATTTTTGGGCAATGCCTGAAGCTACATTGTGATCGATAGCGGCAAGTATATTCACTTTAGTTTCGGCTGCTGAAGCCTGTTTGATGAAATCGTCGAGCTTTTCTGTTGCCCGGGCAATGTTCAGTTCGGCTTCCTCGTTGTTAGGCACCACAGAAAGAATCGAAACAGGGTTGGGGGAGGTCTTGTCTTTGATAAGGATGGCAAACTCCAGAAGCTTGTCGAAATTAAGGATGTTGGCTATGGGAAGTAGGATAGTTTCACTCCTGTACGCACGTGAGTTCTTCAGCTCGGTCGCTGATATTTCCTTGCTCTCTACTGCCAGTTTTCTCGCTGCTCTTTCGGTTGCCAGGGTAGCTACTATTGAGGTTACGAGTATTAAGATAACAGTGCCGTTAAGGATGTTCTCCTCAATAATTCCCGCATTATATCCCACAATAATTACTGCCAGGGTAGCGGCAGCGTGACCACTGCTCAATCCAAAGATCACTTTTCGCTGCAGGGCCGAATACCGGAAAACTAGCTGAGTAAAAAATGCCGCCAGCCACTTTCCGAAGATAGCTACCACACTCAGGGTCGCCGCCACAATTAGGGCGGTAGGCCCGCTAAAGATGACGCTGATATCGACCAACATTCCAACACTAATGAGGAAAAAGGGAATAAAAAGTGAGTTCCCAATAAATTCAATCCTGTTCATAAGAGCTGAAGAATGGGGAATGAGGCGATTAAGGGCCAGTCCCGCCAGGAAGGCTCCAATAATAGGCTCCACTCCGGCAAGTTCAGCCATGAATGCCGCTATAAACACAACAAAGAGCACGAAAATATAATGGGAGTGTTTCTCAGTTTCCATTTTAGTAAAGAACCACTTGGCAATTCGGGGCACTACCAGGAAGATTATTGACGAAAAAATAGCCAGGGAGATGATCAATCTTTGCCAAAAGGCCACATTTAGGGTGCCTTCATGATTTCCCATGATCACCGCCAGGATGATTAAAACAGCTGTGTCTGTAAGAATGGTTCCCCCCACAGTGATCGCCACCGCCTCGTTCTTTGAGACCTTGAGTCTGCTTACAATAGGATAGGTAAGTAGGGTATGTGTTGCAAACATACTGGCCGTCAAAAAACTCGCATTAAAATCATACCCGAGTAGGTAAAAACACACCGGAAATCCTATTGTCAATGGCAGAATGAAAGTGAAAAAACCAAACAGGAAGCTCTTGTTCCGGTTCGCCTTGAACTGGTTCATATCGAGTTCAAGACCGGCAATAAACATGATATATAGCAATCCTATTGTGGAGAACAGATCAATAGCAGAGCTCTTTTCCAAAATGCCAAATCCAAATGGACCTATGATTATTCCCGAAATTATGAGAACAATAATTCCGGGAATATTTAGCCTTTTTAGAGCTATAGGAGAAATGAGGATGATAAGAAGGATCAGGGCAAAGACCATGACTGGATTGGATAATGGCAATTCGAACTCGTGATGGAGTATATCCAGAAAATCCTTCATTTATTTAATATTTTTATATAATAATTCACAAAATTAAAATAAAATACCTCTTATATTACCATACATTAAAAATTCTGGTATTTTAAGAGAGGACAGGATTTCTACCTGCCCCCAAGAAATCCTGAAGTTACCCTTATAATCAAGACACATGGAAGAATTCAACATCCTTGCTCTTTTGATCATCCTGGCCGGTGCCTGGGTTGGTGGAACGGCAGCTAAAAAACTAGGGTATCCACCTATCCTCGGAGAATTGATCATTGGAATAATTTTAGGCCCCGCTGTTTTAGGCCTTTTGGAGAGTTCAGAAATGATCGCCGTGCTCGCAGAAGTGGGGATCATTCTCCTCATGGTATACATTGGAATTGAGATCAATTTCAGAGACCTGGGAAAAGCCTCGTGGCCCGGCCTTTTGGCCGCCATAGGAGGTTTTATTGTTCCCTTTGGATTGGGATATTTTACCATAATTTATTTTGGAGGAACCAATATCGCCGCCCTTTTTGTGGCTATTGCTGTAGGGGTTACCTCTCTTGCCACTAAAAGCAGGATACTTGTTGATCTCAAGCTCCTCAATACCCGCATCGCCTATGTACTAATGGCGGGAGCCCTTATTTCAGATACATTGGCACTGATCATCTTTGCCGGAATGTTGAGTTTTGTAGATGCCGGTAGTATTGATACCTGGGGACTTATTTGGGTGGCAGGGAAAGCAATTCTTTTCTTTCTACTTACAGCACTGGCTGGATATTTCCTTTTGCCATTACTCGGAAAGATCCTAAGCGACAAAAAAGTAAAAAGCCGCACCTTTCACTTTACTCTGATTCTTCTGATAGTGTTCATATTCTGTGAACTGGCCGAATTAGCCGGTCTGCACAGTATACTTGGTGCTTTTATGGCCGGATTGTTCATTAGGGATGGAGTTTTCAACAGGCAGATATCCAAAGAGATCCACGATATTTTCCACGACGTTTCTATAGGTTTTTTGGCACCAATCTTTTTTGTTTCGGCGGGATTCCATGTCACTCTTGAGGTATTCCAGACAGATCTCCTATTACTTACCGTGGTCATTCTCGTGGCTATGGTAGGTAAAATTGTTGGTACGGCGGTTTTCTATCTCCCCAGCGGTTATGGGTGGCGGGAAGGAATAGCTGTGGGAACAGGAATGAATGGAAGAGGAGCGGTAGAGATTATTATAGCGGGAATAGGTCTGGAGATGGGGATCATTTCTGATGACATCTTCTCGATTCTGGTCTTTATGGCAATTTTAACCACTTTGAGCGTTCCCGTTTTGCTCACCTGGACTACTAATTGGCTGCGGAAAAGAGGAGAACTTATCAACCAGGAAACCAGGAAAGGAACTCTCATTTTGGGAGCAAACCCTTTAGGACTTTATCTTGCCAGGCACCTCAAGGAAAATGAGGAAGTGGTCATAGTGGATTCCAACCGGGACTTAGCTGAAAATTCCAGGGCTCAGGGCTTTTCTACGGTTACCGGTAATATTTTAAAAGAAGAGACAATGGAAAGTGCAGAGGCTTTTGACACAGGCACTTTTATTGCTCTTACCAGCAACAATGAGATCAATCTGCTCGCTGCGCAATTAGCACATGACGCTTTCTTTGTACCCCGTAATATAGTTTTAGTTGCCCCACATCAGGGTGGTGCGGGAGTGGAATTGCTTGACCGCATAGGAGCCTCTTCCATGTTCGCTACTCAAACAGAACTGGCTCCCTGGATCCTTAAGATCGATTCGGGAGAAGTTGAGGAGGTAACAGAAGAAGTCGAAGAAAAAATTTCCACCCGTACCTGGCTCAAACAAAACCGCTCCGAAGACAGTAAATTCCTTCCTCTTTTAATAATAGATCAAGAAGGTAAAAAGCGGCCTTTCCACTTCCATGACGAAATTGAAGCCGGTGAAAAAGTTCTATATTTACGGTGAAAAGAAATTAAGAACAAAAATTATGACTTTATACCCTATTGAAGCCGGAAACTTCAAGCTGGATGGGGGCGCTATGTTTGGAGTTGTCCCAAAGACTATCTGGAACAGAACGAATCCCGCTGATGCCAATAATATGATCGATATTGCCGCCACCTGCCTTCTTGTTGAAGATGGCGACAGGCTCATACTCATCGATACCGGAATGGGAGACAAACAAAGTGAGAAGTTCTTTGGATATTACTACATGTGGGGAGATGACAATATCGATAAATCCCTTAAAAAACATGGATTTCACCGCGATGATATTACCGATGTGTTCATGACACACCTGCACTTTGACCATTGCGGCGGAAGTATTCAGTGGAATAAAGACCGTACCGGATATGAACCGGCCTTTAAAAATGCCACTTTTTGGAGTAATAAAGAACACTGGGAGTGGGCCACCAAACCCAATGCCCGGGAAAAAGCCTCTTTTTTAAAGGAGAATATCCTTCCCATGCAGGAAAGCGGTCAACTGCGGTTTGTGGAAAGAACAGGAGAACATTTTCAGGACACCTCAGAACTGGGCTTCGGAATTTTATATGTTGATGGGCATACCGATAAACAAATGATCCCGCACATCAATTACAAAGGGAAAAAGCTGGTTTTTATGGCCGATCTTTTACCCACGGCTGGACACCTGCCGCTGCCCTTTGTTATGGGTTACGATACCCGGCCTTTGATCACCCTTTCCGAAAAAGAAAAGTTCCTGAAAAAAGCTGCCGCAGAAGATTATTACCTCTTCCTGGAGCATGATGCGCACAACGAAATTGTGAGCGTTCAGGATACCGAAAAAGGAGTTCGCTTAAAAGAAGTACATACATTCAACGAATTATTTAACTAAAATCAAATATGAAAATCCCATTTTTTAAACCCATTTTTATTGCCGGTCTTGCCGCTTTTGTAGCAGGTTGCGGAAGTTCTGCCCCGGCTATTGTTTCAACCCCTATTGAGAACATTGATTCCATGCCTCTTAAGGTCACAGACCTTACTGAAACCGAACTGAAAGGTTGGGGTGGAGCCGATCTTGTATCTGACACCATTCCCGGAATGAGCGTTCAAAAAGCATATAATGAGATCATCAAAAATAACAAAGGGAAAACAGTGATCGTCGCCGTTGTAGACAGCGGGGTTGATATTGACCACGAAGATCTTGATGACGTTATCTGGACCAATGAAGACGAAATCCCAAACAACAACAAAGACGATGATAAAAATGGATACGTAGATGATATTCACGGTTGGAACTTTTTAGGAGATGCTGTAAAAGAAAACCTTGAATATGTCAGGATCCTTAAGAAACTGAAGCCTAAATATGATGGTATTCCTGCTTCATCTGTAAAACCTGAAGACAAAGAAGAATTCGCCCTTTATCAAAGAGCCAAAGCCGAATACGATAAGGAATACAACGAGGCTCTAGGTATGAAGAACCAGTATGAAGGAATCTCTCAGCAGCTAAAAATGGCTCACGAGGCTGTTTCGGCAAAACTGGGAAAAGAAGATTACACCCTTGCTGAACTTCAGAAAATGGAAGCTACCACTGAGGAGATGAAGCAGTATCAATCATTTCTTTCACAGGTAATGACCAATGTCGAAGGTGATATTCCTTCAGCAATTGGCCAACTGCAGGAAGCTATCGACTATTTCTCCGGAAGACTGGATTCTCACTTCAACCTGAACCTTGACGGAAGAGCGATCGTAGGTGACAACCCTGATGATCTCAATGACCGCAACTACGGAAACAATGACGTTACTGGTCCAACTCCGGACAAAGAAGACATAAAACATGGTACTCACGTAGCCGGGATCATTGCTGCCGAAAGAAATAACAATATCGGGATCAATGGTGTGGCAAACAACGTGGTGATCATGCCAATTCGTGCAGTGCCAGATGGCGACGAATATGATAAGGATATCGCGCTTGCTATTCGTTATGCAGTAGACAACGGTGCGAGTATCATCAATACCAGCTTCGGAAAATATTTTTCTACTCATCCGGAATGGGTACTTGACGCGATCAAATATGCCGCTAAGCACGATGTGTTGATCGTAAATGCCGCCGGAAATGAAGGATTAAACCTGGACGAGAACACTGTTTATCCGAATGATCAGGATGTGAAGAATCCGCAGGAAATAGCCGATAACTTCCTTACGGTAGGTGCTTTGAACTACAAATATGGAAGCGGACTGGTTGCAGGGTTCTCTAACTACGGAAAAACGAATGTTGACGTATTTGCACCGGGAACCAAGATCTGGTCTACTACTCCAAACAATGAGTATGAGTACCTGCAGGGAACTTCTATGGCAGCACCGGCCGTAAGTGGTGTTGCAGCTATGATTCGGTCTTATTATCCAAAATTGACTGCAGAACAGGTGAAGCAGGTGATCATGGATAGCGGTTTAACTTCAAGCGCCACCGTAGTGATTGGTGGAGATCCTGAAAATACGGGAAAATTCAACCAGCTTTCAACCTCCGGAAAAATGGCCAATTTGTACAACGCACTGATCTTAGCAGACAGAATTTCTAAAAAATAAAAAATGAAGAGAATACTTGTAGCACTTTTTTTAATAACCTCTATAACCTCTAACGCTCAGAACAATACTTCTTATTGGCAGCAACATGTTGATTACAAGATGAATATTGATATGAACGTAGAGAATTACCAGTACACCGGAGACCAGGAACTGGTATACACCAATAATTCACCAGATACCTTAACCAAAGTTTTTTACCACCTCTATTTCAATGCTTTTCAGCCCGGAAGTGAAATGGACATTCGTTCCAGAACAATTTCAGATCCGGACCAAAGAGTAGGAGCAAGGATCTCGAAGTTGTCTCCTTCCCAGCAGGGTTACCTGCATGTAAATGCACTCACCCGGAACGGAAAACCTATAAAATACAACGAAGTAGGTACTGTTCTCGAGGTACAGCTGGAAGAGCCGATTCTCCCCGGAGAAAAAGTGATCTTCAATATGAAGTTCGCAGGGCAGGTGCCGGAGCAGATCCGACGTGCCGGAAGGAACAGCAGCGAAAATGTAGCTCTTTCCATGACCCAGTGGTTTCCGAAGATGGCCGAATATGACTTTCAGGGATGGCATGCTGATCCATACATCGCCAGGGAATTTCACGGTGTTTGGGGAGATTTTGATGTAAAAATAAGTATAGATAAAAACTACATTTTAGGTGCTACAGGTGTTCTCCAAAATCCAAATGAGATTGGGTACAACTATGAAGACGCAGGAGTGAAGGTAAACCGAAAAGGCAAAAAACTCACCTGGCATTTCAAAGCCGAAATGGTGCATGATTTCGCCTGGGCTGCTGACCCTGAATACATTCATGACAAACGAGTTGCCGCTGATGGTACCGTACTTCACTTCCTTTATAAGAATAAACCTGAAATTAAAGAAAACTGGAAGAGTCTTCAACCAAAGACTGAAGAACTTCTCCTGTACTTCAATGAGAATATTGGACCTTATCCGTGGCCTCAGTATTCTGTTATTCAGGGTGGTGATGGTGGAATGGAATACGCCATGCTTACTCTTGTGACAGGGGAAAGAGCATTGGGTAGTCTTATAGGAGTTACCGCTCATGAATTGGCACATGCATGGTTCCAGCACTTATTGGCAACCAATGAAAGTAAACACGAATGGATGGACGAAGGTTTTACCAGCTACATCTCCAGCCTCGCTATGGAGAAAGTTAGAGGTACAACAAGTGAAAATCCTTTCATGGGAGGCTATAGAAGCTATTATCGACTTGCAAATTCAGGTGTTGAACAACCGCTTAGTACACATGCAGACAGGTATGCATACAATGCTGCGTATGGTGCCGCCGCATACTCCAAAGGAGAGGTTTTTCTAGCTCAACTGGGATACATAATTGGGGAAGAAAATCTGGCAAAGACCCTGCGCAGGTATTATGATGAATGGAAATTTAAACATCCAACACCCAATGATTTTATCAGGGTTGCTGAAAAGGTTTCGGGAGCAGAACTTGACTGGTATCTAACAGACTGGACACAGACAACCAACACCATTGATTACGGAGTTCAGGATGTCGAAAAAGAAGATGGTAAAACCAGGGTGATCCTTCAAAGAAATGGTTTGATGCCAATGCCGGTGGAAGTGACTGTTACGTTTAAAGATGGCTCTACCGAACTGGTTTACATTCCGCTTCAAATGATGCGCTGGGAAAAACCTGCAGCCTCTGATTCCCTTAATCGAAGAGTGGTGGAAGACTGGGCCTGGGCCTATCCAACTTATTCATTTACCATTGACGCTGAAATGTCTGAGATCTCTAAGGTGGAGATCGACGCCAGTGAAAGAATGGCTGATGTGAAAAGGGATAACAATGTTTATGAAGTTAAATAGGCTTCAAAAAAGGCATTTTTAAAGCCTCTTCTTCGGAAGGGGCTTTTTTTTGCTTCAGAATAAATTCGGCATCTTCAGAGAAGGGAAATCTTTTTATATAATTTTACCACATGGATCAAAGCTTCGGAAAAAAAGAGAAACTTAAGAGCAAAACGGTCATCGACCAACTTTTTGCTGAGGGCAGCTCCCTGAAAAAATACCCGCTTCGCCTGGTGTATATAAAACTTTCCGAAGAAAGCGGCGAAGTCAATAAGACCTGCGTTTCTGTCCCAAAAAGGAACTTTAGGCACGCTACAGATCGTAACCACTTGAAGCGACTGATGCGTGAAGCTTATAGAAAAAATAAGTATCTTGTTACCAGTAATTTAAGTTCAACCTTCGCATTCATGTTCGTCTATACAGGTAGAGAGAAAGTCTCTTACGAAAAGGTCTTTTTCGCTACCGAAGAATTGTTGAAAAACCTGGTGCAGAAAGAAAAATGAAGCAGCATGAAAAAGACCTTTTTAAAGACTTCAGGAATTTTGGCTTTGGTAACTGTTCTCTTCGTCAGTACGGTTAGTTTTAAATCAGATTTTTTTGAGATCGCCAAACAGATAGAGATCTTCACTACTCTTTTCAAGGAACTCAACATGAACTATGTTGATGAGACCAATCCGGCAGAATTGATGGATACTGCCATTAATGCCATGCTGGAAGATCTTGATCCATATACCCATTACTGGAACGAACAGGAAGTGCAGGCGGCGCGCATCAATAATGCCGGCGAGTACACCGGAATTGGCGCCACAGTGGGCATTAAGAACAATGCCATCACTATCGTGGAACCATACCAGGATTATCCTGCAGATAAAGCCGGATTAAAAGCCGGTGACGAGATCATAAAGATCGGGAATATTACGGTAGCCGATTTTGATGAAGATGCAGGAGAACTGCTAAAAGGAGCTCCTAACAGTAAAGTGGATCTGACTTATAAACGTCAGGGGAAAACCTATACTACTACGCTCACCCGCGGTGCTATTGAGATCAAAGCGGTGCCATACTACAATATGGTGGATGATAATACCGGATACATTGTATTATCACAATTCAACAGAAATGCTTCTTCAGAAACTGTGAAAGCTTTAAAGGAGCTGAAGGAAAAAGGTGCTAAAAATGTCATTCTTGACTTGCGTGGCAATCCCGGCGGTCTACTTTCTGAAGCAGTTAATGTCGCCAATATTTTTATTCCGGAAGGGGAACTTATCACCAGCACAAAGTCAGCTGTTGAAAAGTACAACCAGACCTTTATGACCACCAGAAAAGCCATAGATAGTGAAATTCCGGTGGTGGTTCTTATTAACGGCCGTAGTGCCTCTGCCAGTGAGATCGTTGCGGGTTCCCTTCAGGATCTTGACCGTGGAGTTGTTATGGGAGCGAGAAGCTTCGGAAAAGGGCTGGTTCAAAGACCAAAAGATCTCACCTATGGTACCCAGTTAAAAGTGACAATTTCCCGTTATTATACTCCCAGCGGAAGGTGTATCCAGTCCCTCGATTACTGGAACCGCGATGAGGAAGGTAAAGCGGTACGTATAGATTCAAAAGATTATAACGAATTCCTTACCCGTAATGGAAGAAAAGTTTACGACGGGGGAGGAATAGAACCGGACATCAATTTGGAAAATTCTGAATACAGCAGCCTGACGAATGAAATCCTTCAGCAAAATGCTATTTTTGACTATGCTACCCGGTATTATTATTCACACAACCCGGCTTCTCCCGCTGATGTAAAACTTACCGAAAGTGATTTCAAAGATTTCAAAAACTTTCTTTCTTCTACAGATTTTGAATACCAGACCTATACAGAAAAACAACTGGAAAAGCTGAAAAATTCAGCTGAGATAGAAGATTTTGATGAGGAATTAAAAGCAGAATTTCAGGCGATGAAAAAGATCATTGCAAGTTCAAAAGCTGCGGCTTTGGATGCTCAAAAAGAGGAAATTCTTTCGCTGTTAACAGATGAGATCATAAAAAGGTATTACTACAAAGAAGGACTTTATAATTACTATACAACTGCCAATGAAGAGATCCTGGCTGCTAATAAATTGTTGGACGATTCTTCAAAATACCAGCAGATCCTGAAGTAATTATTCCCTTATCATACCAATGTGAGGAATGCCATCTTCTAAATATTCATCCCCGATCTTTACAAAGCCGTGGGATTCATAGAATTTTATGAGATAGGTTTGAGCAGAAAGTTTGATCCGGGTAGTGTGGAAATGTTCTTTGATAGCTTCTATAGAAGCTTTTAGTATCTGGTGACCAAAAGCTTTATTTCTCACGGTATCTTTTACAATTACACGGCCAATAGCAGCTTCCTGAAAATATATTCCGGGAGGAAAAATACGGGTGTAGGCAACCAATTGATTGTTTTCAGTTCCCAGCACATGTAAGGCCTTGTCGTCTTTTCCATCAATATCCTGATAGACACAATTTTGTTCTACCACAAAGATTTCAGAGCGCAGCTGCAATACATCATAAAGCTCCTGAAGACTGAGATCTTCAAAAGCTTTTGTCTCAATTTGCATGGTAAAAAATGTTATTTACAGGCTATTTTTTCTACCCTTCTGCTGTGTCTTCCACCTTCAAATTTGGTTTCAAGAAAAGCTTTTACCATTTCTACAGCTTGTGGTTTAGAAGTAAAACGTGCAGGAATACTTAAAATGTTAGCATCATTATGTTCGCGAGCCAAAACGGTTATCTCTTTGGTCCAGCATAGCGCTGAGCGAACTCCCTGGTGTTTGTTAGCAGTCATGTTAGCACCATTTCCGCTTCCGCAGATAATAATACCAAAATCTGCTTCCTTACTTTCTACTTCAGAGGCTACAGGATGAACAAAATCGGGATAATCAACGCTTTCTTCACTGTCAGTTCCGTGGTTTGAAACGCTGTGGTTTTGTTCTTCCAGGTATTTCAGGATTTCGAATTTATATTCGGTTCCTGCGTGATCATTTCCTATTGCTATTTTCATTTATAGTGTGTGTTGTGTGCCGGCAAAGGTAGAAAATAGGCTTATCAACTTCAATTAATGCCAATGTTAATTAAATGTTACAGAAGCTTTAAAATGAAGTAGTTAGAATTTCAACAGAAATGTTAATAAAAAGAGATCAAAAAATAAAAACCAAATTTGGATAATTCCTCGCAATAGCCCATATGCACAGATTTTCCAGCTAATAAAATTTTAACTCCTGAATTTTTGGACAAGTTATAAGCACTAAAATTTCACTTTTGAACAGCAGCAAAAATTAAAGTTTTCATCATCTTTAATTTACATTTCATTATGAACAGTTGTTAAGAAAGTCTTAATACTATTTATAAATCAAGTAGTTAAATATTTTAACACTTGTTCATAAGTTGTGGCTGGAGAAATCTTATCTGAAAGAACAACAAAAATTCAAAAAAGTTATTCCACATATCAACAGACTATAATAGACAACATTTAATTTTTTTAAAAAAGAAAGAAAAAGATAATATTAATATATGTGTTAACAACTAAACGATCTTTAAAGGAGAGGATGAACCGTTGAATGAATCGAGGATCTTTTTTGCTCTTTCAATATCTATTTTATGTACCTTAAGATGAATTCCTCCCAGGGCATTGGAGTAGAAGGGAAAAACTCCTATCATAGTTTCGTTCTGGAAAAAATAATCAATTCCCTCCTGCTCAAATAGAAGTTTTAGAACAGCATATTCATGAGGATACGTAAAAACAGCAAGAGTGGAATAATTTTTCATAGCAGGGATCTCCTACTAAAGATACCAAATAAAAATTATTCGGTTTCGAGTAAAGAAAATTCGCGGTCTTCTTCAGAAGAAAAGGTCGGATTATTTAGAGAATAATTGATGTAGGCCACGAAGCTGAGCACTCCTACTACAAAAATGAGGATAAAAATGAGCGTTATTTTATTCGGTTTACTCATAGTTTCAAAGATGTGAACTCCTGTAGATTAATAATCTGAAACCAAATTTAATAAAATTTTAAGAACTCACACTTTTACTGTTAATTCTGTATTAATTTATTATTAAATATTAGTCTTATAAGAGGTTGCTTTTCAAATTAAAGATGAGATAAGATGCCAAGTAAGAATTAAGACTTAATTTTATAGCTTAAATCAAAAAATGACAAGAAAGAAACAAAAAGGTAAAAAGACGGAAAACCTGGAGAATGTAACCAAACAAATACTCGCCATACTTCGGAAGAACGGAGGACAGGCCATGAATTACAAACAGATCGCTGCCAAAATGGGTGTCGATGATCCGGGCAACCGCAATAAAATAATTCGCGTACTGGCTCAATTAGCCGGAAAGAAGAAAATTGAAGAAGTAGAAAAAGGTAAATTTCTGCTGAAGGCAGGAGTTGATTATTACCAGGGAACCCTGGATATGACTGCCAAAGGCAGTGGCTATGTGGTGGTTGAAGATCTGGAAGAAGATGTTTTTATTCCTTCGGGAAATATCAATAAAGCTTTTGATGGAGATGAAGTAGAAATTTACGTTTACAAGCGAAGACGCAACAAAAAATCTGAAGGAGAAATTACGAAAGTAATTAACCGGAAGAAAACAAGGTTTGTTGGAGTACTTCAGTTAAAAGAAAATTTCGGATTTGTATCTGTTCAGGATGCCAAAATGTATACCGATATTTTCGTTCAAAAGAACAAGATCGGTGAAGCTAAAGATGGCGATAAGGTAGTTGTTGAAATGGAAGACTGGCCTGAAAAAGCTGATTCGCCATTTGGAAGAGTTGTAGAAGTACTGGGTAGACCGGGAGAACACCATACCGAAATTCACGCCATCCTCGCTCAATATGGATTACCACATGAATTTCCGCAGGAAGTGGAATCTTTCGCAGATAATTTAGATACCAGCATTCAGCAGGAGGAGATCAAAAAGCGCCGTGATATGCGCGATGTTCTCACCTTTACCATTGATCCAAAAGATGCCAAAGATTTTGATGATGCTTTAAGTTTCAGAGAGCTTGAAAATGGCAATTTTGAGATTGGGATCCATATTGCTGATGTTTCTCATTATGTAAAACCGGAAACCATACTCGATGAGGAGGCTTTCAACCGCGCAACCTCAGTTTACCTGGTGGACCGCGTAGTTCCCATGCTTCCGGAGGTATTGTCGAATAATGCCTGTTCCCTGAGACCTAACGAAGAAAAATATACTTTTTCTGCAGTTTTTGAAATGGACAAAAATGCCCAGGTCAAAAATGAGTGGTTCGGAAGAACTGTGATCTATTCTGATGCACGATTCGCATATGAAGAGGCACAGTACATTATTGATACCACCGGAGGTGAAATTCCGGCCGATATTTCTCTTACAAATGAAACATATCATACCGATGGGAATATAGTCACAGCTGTCCTTGAAATTGATAAACTGGCTAAGACCATGCGGAAAAGAAGGATGAAAGAAGGTGCCATATCTTTTGATAAAGTAGAGGTGAAATTTGAACTTGATGAACAAAATGAACCTGTGGGCGTATTCTTTAAAACTTCTCAGGATGCTAATAAGCTGATCGAGGAATTCATGCTGCTTGCCAATAAAAAAGTAGCCGAATTCATAGGAAAGCAAAAGCCGAAGAAAACTTTTGTATATCGTTGCCACGATGACCCGGATGACGATAAACTTATGGCCCTTAAATCCCTGGTTTCAAAATTTGGTCATTCGTTAAACCTGAAAGATCAGAAATCGATCAGTAAATCTCTGAACAAACTTCTCGAAGATGTGCAGGGAACCAAGGAACAGAACCTGGTGGATACCCTGACTATTAGGACTATGAGCAAGGCGTATTACAGTACCGAAAATATCGGGCATTACGGTCTTGCATTTGGTCATTATACTCATTTCACTTCACCTATCAGGAGGTATCCCGATGTGATGGTGCACCGACTTCTGCAGCACTATCTCGACAAAGGAAATTCGGCAAAAGAAGAAGAATACGAAGAAAAATGTCAGCACAGCAGTCAGATGGAAAGCCTGGCTACCAGTGCCGAACGTGATTCCATAAAATATATGCAGGTTAAATACATGCAGGAACACAATGAAGAGGAATTTTTGGGCGTTATTTCAGGTGTTACCGAATGGGGTATCTATGTTGAAATCATTGCCAACAAATGTGAGGGAATGATTCGATTGAGAGACATTCGGGAAGATCATTTTGACTTCGACGAAGAGCAATACGCCATCATTGGGCGAAAGACCAAAAAAGTGTATCAGTTAGGTGACGAAGTCTATGTGAGCGTCAAGAACGCCGATCTTGTAAAAAGGCATTTAGATTTCAATTTAATAGGTACAAGAAATGAAGTGGAAAATTAAAAATCAGTTAGTTTTATTATTGCTCATGTTAGCTGTCGTACCTCTGACGGCCCAGGAGATTACTGCAGACCTGGATGCATTCCGGGAGATCAAGACTTTCAGCGGAATCGAAGTTCAGGTTTATACTTCCGAGAAAAACAGGATCGAGATAACCGGTCACAGCAAGGAAAAGGTCAAGTTTGAAGTGGTGGAGAACCGGCTGGAGATCAGGTTACCAATAGATAATATCTGGTCTAAAGACAATACATTGATCAAAGTCTACGGAAATTCTTTTGAGATAATTGATGCCAATGAAGGATCGCTGGTAGAAGTAGACGGAAAAATAACAGGAAAAAACCTCATTTTTCGAGCCCAGGAGGGAGCTACTATTGAAGCCGAAGTAGATGCCGATAAGGTACAGGCTAAAGCAGTTTCTGGAGGAAGTATAACTCTTTCAGGAAAGGCCGATAAACAGGATTCTGAAGCTAATACCGGCGGGAAATATCACGCCCGTGACCTTAAGACAAAAGAAAGTATCATAAGTGTAAGTACTGCGGGCCGGGCAGAGGTCTACGCGACAGATTATTGTAAAGCCACTGCCAAACTTGGTGGAGTGGTAGAACTCTATGGAAGACCAAAAGAAGTAGACCAAAAAACCAGTTTAGGAGGTAAAATTTTATAACTGAAGTAAAATATTACCTTTGTGAAAACCAAAGCTCCTAATGTTGCAAGATATACTGGCTGCCGTACCTCTCGGTTTTTTTCTGGCCTTCTTATTGGGACCAGTTTTTTTTGTGCTGCTGGAAACTGCTGCAATAAAAGGTTTTAGAGCAGCAATTTCTTTTGATATTGGAGTCATTTTCGCAGATATTGTTTTTCTGTTGATCGCCTATTTAAGTACTACCAAGTTGCTGAACAGGATCAAAGATGATCCTGCGCTTTTTGTGTTTGGCGGCGGACTTTTGGTAACCTACGGCATTATTCAATTCATACAGACCAAACGTGTACTACAGCACGAGGAGGTTCCTGAAATTCAGAAGCTTAACAAAAGGGATTATTTAGGTCTGGCTGCTAAAGGTTTTCTTCTCAATTTTATCAATATCGGGGTATTAGGTTTCTGGCTCGGACTGTTGATTGTTTTTGGTCCGCAGCTCGAAATGGATACAGAGCGTATCTCTGTTTTCTTCGGAAGTGTTCTGGGAACTTACCTTGTCATAGATATTTTCAAGATCCTGGCGGCCAAAAAGCTTAACCGAAAGCTAACTCCAAACCGGATCTATCGGGTCAAAAAAGGAATAAGTGTTATTCTGATGATCTTTGGAGCTTTTCTAATCACCCAGGGCCTCATTCCGCAGGAGATCAACCAGATCCAGGAAAAGATCGACGAGATCACGCCCGAAAGCTCTTCAGAAGCTACTTCTGCTTTCTTTCAGAAGTAGGATCTGTACAAACCCCATGTCATTCTGAACGTTGCGTAGCGAAGTGAAGAATCTCTTCTTCAGAAAATAGAGTAGAGAGGAGAGATCAGAGACCTTTCAAAAATGTCATTTTTGACGCATAATTAATTTTGAATCCATAATAGATTCCTCCTTTGTCGGAATGACAGAATTTTTGGAATTTGATCTTTGAATTTTAAAATAAAAAAAGCCCCTTAAAAAAGGAGCTTTTTTGAAGAGGCATCGAGCGCCCCGACGCTTCGGGGGAACCGCTGTTCAAACACAATGTCATTCTGAACGGAGCGCAGCGGAGTGAAGAATCTCTTCTTAAGAAAATAGAAAGGAGAGGAGAGAACAGAGACCTTCAACAAATGTCATTTTTGATGCTCAATTAATTTAGAATCCATAGGAGATTCCTCCTTCGTCGGAATGACAGCTTTTTTGGAAACTCTATGTCATTCTGAACGTAGCACAGCGAAGTGAAGAATCTCTTCTTCAGAAAATAGAAAAGAGAGGAGAGATCAGAGACCTTTCAAAAATGTCATTTTTGAGATTTTTGTATCATTCTCAGTCCATATTCAGAAGAGATTCCTCCTTCGTTGGAATGACAGAAATATTGGAATATGAACTTTGGAATATTACAATAAAAAAAGCCCCTTAAAAAAGGAGCTTTTTTGAAGAGGCATCGAGCGGATTCGAACCGCTGTACAAGCTTTTGCAGAGCTCTGCCTAGCCACTCGGCCACGATGCCATTCAGGAAGGGCAAATGTAATAAAATTTCTTTTTTCAGACTACCCTTTTCAGAAATGTAGTTTTTACCGGCTCTTACTTCGGGTAACTGTTACCATTTCAACGTTTCCGCCAATAGGAGGATTGATCTTCGATACCGAAACACTCACTTCTTGAACCATAAGCAACTCTGCTAAAATCCGGTTAAGGATCCTTTCAGCAACTGTTTCCAGTAATTTTGAGCGTACACCCATCTCCTCCTTCACAATTTTATTGAGGTGCACATAGTCAATAGTGTCTTTAAGAGCATCAGTTTTGGCAGAAAGAGAAAGATCACCCTTCACTTTGAGATCGATCCTGTAGTCACTTCCAATCCGGCCCTCCTCATCGAGACACCCGTGGTAGGCGAAGACTTTGATGTTTTTTAGTTTGATACTTCCCACAAAAAATCTTTTTGCGAAGATAGAAACTATTCACAAGACAACGGCCGGTGCATATAATGATGTTTATTTTCTTTAATTTTGGCGGTCTAAAGAAGAATGAAAAATTATGTCTGAAGAAAAGCGATCTCTCAATTTCATTGAGCATATAATAGAAGAAGATTTGAGGAACGGCTTTCCGCGGGAAGAGCTGCATTTCAGGTTTCCACCTGAACCTAACGGATACCTGCACATTGGCCATGCTTCCTCTATCTGCCTGAATTTTGGGTTAGGTTTACGGTACAATGCACCGGTAAACCTTCGGTTTGATGATACCAATCCTATCAAAGAAGAGCAGGAATTTGTGGATGCCATTCGCTATGATGTGGAGTGGCTCGGCTTCAAATGGGCAAAAGAATGCTACGCTTCAGATTACTTTCAGCAGTTGTATGACTGGGCGGTAGAAATGATCAAGAATGGAGATGCCTATGTTGATAGCCAGACTTCCGAAGAGATCGCGGAACAGAAAGGAACACCTACCCAACCCGGAAAAAGTAGTCCGTACAGGGATCGTCCGGTGGAGGAAAACCTGAGGCTTTTTGAACAGATGAAGAACGGGGAAACCCCGGAAAAAGGTCATGTACTAAGGGCTAAGATCAATATGGCTTCGCCTAACATGCTTATGCGTGACCCGGTTATGTACCGTTGCCTGCATAAGAATCACCACCGCACCAAAGACAACTGGAAGATCTATCCAATGTACGACTGGGCCCATGGGGAAAGTGATTTTATCGAAGGAATCTCACACTCTTTCTGTACCCTTGAATTTTTGCCCCACCGTGAACTATATAACTGGTTCCTTACAAAGGTGGGAGAGATAGAAAAAGTAAGGCCAAAACAGCGCGAATTTGCCCGTCGTAATTTGAGCCATACTGTTGTTAGTAAGCGTAAACTGGCACAGTTGGTGGAAAAAGGGATCGTATCCTCTTGGGATGATCCAAGAATGCCTACTATTTCTGGTTTGAGAAGAAGGGGATATACCCCGGAATCTATCCGAAAATTTGCAGATACCATCGGGATCGCAAAAAGGGAAAATCTCATAGATGTTTCACTTTTGGAGCATATGATACGGGAAGATCTCAATAAGAAAGCTCCCCGGGTGATGGCGGTGCTGGATCCTGTCAAGCTGGTGATCACCAATTATCCTGAAGGAGAAGAAGAGTGGCTGGAGGCAGAGAACAATCCGGAAGATGATGCTGCAGGGATCCGAAAAGTGCCTTTTTCAAGAGAACTTTATATAGAAAAAGAAGATTTTAAAGAAGAGGCAAACAGAAAATTCTTCAGACTTACCCTGGGAAAAGAGGTGAGGTTGAAGAACGCCTATATCATCAAGGGAGAAAGTGTTGTAAAGGATGAGAATGGTAAAATAAGCGAGATCCATTGTACCTATGATCCCAAGAGCCGCAGCGGTAGTGGAACCGAGGAATCTATGCGAAAGGTAAAAGGAACGCTGCATTGGGTTTCGGCCAAACACGCTGAAAAAGCTGAAGTGCGCTTGTACGACCGGCTATTTACTGTAGAATCACCAGATACTGACAAAGAAAAAGACTTCCTCGAATTTTTAAATCCGGACTCTTTACAAGTGATTACAGCATTTGTGGAGCCAAGTTTAAAAGACGTACAACCTTTGGATCAATTCCAGTTCCAAAGATTAGGATATTTTAACGTTGACAAGGACAGTACGAAAGAGCACCTGGTGTTCAACCGTACAGTTACCTTAAGAGACTCCTGGGGTGGCAAAAATTAGCTCCCCGGGCCATTCTTCCCGGTTTAAGAATATTTTAGCATTGGGGTAGGGATATTAACCGGTTGTTAACAGGCGAGGAGTCTACATTATTCTATATTTGAGTAGAACCTTATATTAATCTAAACAACCAATAATATCATGGCAAATTCAGGAAGTACATTTTTAGCATTATTAACCGGGGCAGCCATAGGAGCAGGCCTTGGAATGTTATATGCACCTGACAGCGGCGAGGAAACCCGAAGAAAACTGGGAGAGAACGCCCGAAGAACTCAGGACGACTTGAACAGGCGTTATCGTGAAACCTCTTCTAACCTTACTCAAAAAGCTAAAAAAGCTAAATTAGACTTCGAAGATCGTTTGGAAGAAACTCTTTCTTCAGCCAGTTACAAGGCCGATGAGATCCTCAGCAGCCTGGAAGCAAAACTGGAAGAACTTAGAAAGCAGAATGCCAAGTTCCAGAAAGACAAAAAAGACGAAGCAGGTACTACCTCTTCCGAAAATATTGTAGTGTAAACGACATATGGCATTCGAAAGAATTTCCGACAACTTAGAAAGCTTAAACGAGAATATCCGGTCCTTCGCTGAAAGCAGCGCTGAGTACTACAAACTGGATTTGTTCAATAAGACTATGAAAGGGGCTACTTCTGCGGTTAAAGGCGCAGTAATAGCCTTTTTCTTTCTTTTTGCACTCCTGTTCCTGTCCATTGCAGTTTCTGTTCTGCTAAGCGTTTGGATAGATGTACCCAGCAGCGGATTCTTCATCGTAGGAGGTATCTATTTACTTCTTGGATTGTTCATAGTTTTCTTCGGAAACTCTGTCATCACTAAACCCATGCTCGAAAAGGCTTCGGAAAAGTTCTTTAATGAAACTAAGAAACCTGAAAGAAAAAAGACTGAAGCAGTTATCGTTGATCCGGTAGCTAAAGAAGAAATAGTTATTAAGAAGGATGAGGAAATATAAGAACTTCAAAGAAATAGACCGTGACCTCAAACTCCTGAAACTACAACAGGAAATTGATAAGGAAATGGCACTTCTTAGTTACAACCGTACCAAAGAAAGCCTTTCTCCAAAGCGCATTTTAAAGAGCGCAGCGGGTTCTATTTTCAAGAATGCCCTTATCCTAAAAGGAACTACAAAAGTCCTTGGATTTATTGGCGATAAGTTCAGGTAACTAATCAGTAAGATCGTCTCCGAAATCTTCCTGAGACCGTTTATTATTTTCTTCTTCTAATCTTCTCTGATTTTCCTCTTGTTGCCTTTTTTTCTTTTCTTTTAAAGCATTCTCTTTCTTCATTACTTCTCCTATTTGATTTGAAGCAGTAAATGAAGCTATCATATTATTCAGCATGTCACTACCTGTTTGAGGAGAATTTGGCAGCAGAATAAGGTTACTTTGAGTTTCTTCACCCAGTGACTGGAGTGTATCATAATGCTGAGTTACTACGATCAGGGCAGAAGCTTCCTGTGAGTTTATACCAACATTGTTTAATACATCCACACTTTCTTCGAGTCCGCGGGCAATTTCCCGGCGCTGGTCGGCGATACCCTGTCCCTGTAAACGCTTGCTCTCAGCTTCTGCACGGGCTTTGGCTACAATTTTGATCCTTTCAGCTTCAGCCTCATATTCAGCTGCTACTTTTTCCCTTTCCGAAGCATTAATTCGGTTCATTGCTGCCTTCACCTGCACATCAGGGTCAATGTCAGTTACAAGGGTTTTAATAATATCATAACCGTATTCTTCCATGGCTTCATTCAATTCCCTTTTCACCGCAATTGCGATATCATCTTTGCGTTCAAATACGTCGTCAAGTTTCATTTTTGGCACCTCTGCGCGCACCACATCAAACACATACGAGGTGATCTGGTCATGTGAATTCTCCAGTTTATAGAAAGCATCGTAAATACGGGTGGCGATTACCTGGAATTGAACCGATATTTTCAGTTTTACAAATACATCATCCTTGGTCTTGGTTTCCACCATTACATCCAGTTGCTGAACTTTTAGATTGATCCTTCCGGAGATCTGGTCAAAAACAGGAATTTTAAAGTGAAGTCCGCTGGTACTGATACGTTGAAACTTTCCGAAGCGCTCAATAATGGCCGCTGTTTGTTGTTTTACAGTGAAGATTCCCGAAAAGAGAATAATAAACCCCACAACGAAAAAAAGGGCTGTAAAGATTGTAGTTATCATTGGTGTATTGGTTTTTCCTGAAAGATAGAAAATAAAAAACTACATTTAGCGCTTAATACTTAAAGGCTGATATATGGATCTAAAAAAAATTCTGTTATTTACCGGAATAGTGTTTATTTCTTTTGCGTCAAATGCGCAACGAATCTGGGAAGGTAGCTATAATCGCCTTGGAGTACAGGGCGGGGTCAACTATTTTAATATCCTTACCGACGACCTTGAGATCCAGGCTAGACCGAGTTGGACCGCCGGATTCACCACCCGAGCTTCCTTTTATAACGAATTCCAATTCATTTACGGGATCAACTTCTATGATTTCAAGGTAGATATGGATGGCCGCACAAAACTTGAAGAAACTTCTCCAAAGAGTACTATCGAATATAACATGATTGGGGTGCAGGCAAATTTCTTCGGAAGTTATAAAATGCTTGGAAACAGTCTTAGTGTTGAGGCCGGACCGGTTATTCAGGTGAACGGAAAGCTGAATGCAAGGCAGGATAAGGAATATTATTATCTGGCCGGATATGATATTCAGGCCATCGATATTGAAAAGGTGTCTCCTTTCAATGTGAACCTGGCAGCAGGAATATCAGGAGGTTTGGAGACCCTTAAATTCTGGCTGCAATATCAATACGGGATCAACAACATTTTGAATGGTGTAAATGATGAAGGTTTGAAGGAAAAAGATGCTTCAGTTCCCGATTTCAAAGGACATATCAGTATGCTGGCAGGAGGGATTACCATCTTTTTATAAGCTATTCCACCAAAAACAAGAGGCCTGGAAAATTCAATTTTTCAGGCCTCTTGTTTTTAAAGGTGTTTATAATCTAAAGCGATTCTTTTGCTTTCAAAAGACGGGCTATCGTTTCCTCTTTTCCAATTGCCGCTGCGATCTCGAAAACATCCGGTCCCTGCATAGCGCCCACAAGAGATAATCGGAAAGGCTGCATCACTTTTCCAAATCCAATTCCTTCAGAAGTGATCCAGGATTTGACCCGGTCCTGTAGGTTGGCTGCTGAAAAATCTTCTGTACCCTTAAGAATTTCAATAATTTGATCTACAATTTGCGAAGTATCTTCTTTCCAAACCTTTTTAGAGGCTTTCTCGTCATAATTCCCGGGAGAAACAAAGAAGTAACTACCTAATTCCCAAAGATCGTTCACGAAGGTCGCACGTTCCTTTAAAAGGCCCACTACTTTTGTAATATACTCATCAGAAAATTGGAGGTCTTTTTTCTGCAAGAAATTTTTAAAATCTTCAGCGACTTCTTTGTCTGATCTTTCCTGAAGGTAATGGTGCTGAAACCATTTTGTCTTCTCAGGATCGAACTTTGAACCTCCTTTAGATACATGCTCCAGGCTAAAGGCATTTACCAGTTCCTCAAGACTGTATATTTCCTGTTCGCTACCACCACCTTCGTTCCAACCCAGAAGTGCTAACATATTCACGACTGCTTCCGGAAGATATCCGTCTTCACGGTAACCGGCAGATATTTCTCCTGTTTTTGGATCTTTCCATTGCAGCGGAAATACCGGAAAGCCCATTTTGTCCCCGTCCCGTTTGCTCAGTTTTCCTTTGCCCTGAGGCTTGAGGATCAATGGAAGATGTGCAAATTTCGGGGCCTTCCAATTGAAAGCGCGGTAGAGTAGGACGTGTAGCGCCAATGAAGGCAACCATTCTTCTCCGCGAATAACATGAGTGATCTCCATTAAATGGTCATCCACAATATTTGCAAGGTGATAAGTGGGCATACCATCACTTTTGAAGAGTACTTTATCATCCAGTACCTGGCTTTCGATCACCATCTTTCCACGAATTTCGTCCTCGAGATGGATACTTTCATTTTCAGGAGCTTTGAACCTGATGACATAAGCTTCTCCTGAATCCAATTTTTGCTGTACTTCCTCTTTTGAAAGAGAAAGGGAATTTTTCAGTTTTAAGCGATTGTGCCAGTTGTATATAAAGGTCTTTCCCTTTGCTTCATGATCCTGCCTGTGATGTTCCAGTTCTTCCGAAGTATCAAAAGCGTAATAAGCATTTCCCGAAGCTATAAGTTCATCAGCATATTCCCTGTAAAGATGTTGACGTTCGCTCTGCCTGTAAGGACCAAATCCGCCATCTTTACCCGGGCCTTCGTCATAAGGAATATTGCACCAATTGAGAGAATTGATAATGTAATCCTCAGCGCCTTCCACATATCTTGCCTGATCTGTATCCTCAATACGCAGGACAAAATCTCCATTGTGTTTTTTTGCATACAAATAATTGAAAAGCGCGGTGCGAACCCCGCCAATATGTAAAGGTCCTGTTGGACTTGGTGCAAAACGTACTCTAACTTTTTCTGTAGACATAAATGCTCTTTTGAAGCGCAAAGATAAGGGATTCTTTAGGTTTTCGAAATGTGGCCTTCAGCAGCAATTCCCGGTATGAAATAAAATTGTAATTTTAAATGAAGGGAAAAAGGCGGGGTATGGAAAATTTTGAAATTCTAAGAGAAAAACTGGAGGCCTTTATCAAAAGGTTCTATATAAATGAACTGCTCAAGGGCCTCATCTTTTTTGTGGCTATAGGCCTGCTGTATTTTCTACTCACGCTTTTTATTGAGTACCTGTTATGGCTTAATCCCACGGGGAGAGCAATTCTTTTCTGGAGTTTTGTGGCTGTAGAAATATTTCTCTTCGGAAGGTTTATTGTATTTCCGTTGCTTAAACTCTTTCGCATCGCCAGGGGAATAGATCATCACCGTGCTTCTCTTATCATCGGGAAACATTTTCCGGAGGTGAATGATAAACTTCTGAATGTCATCCAATTGCATGAAAATTCGAAGCAAACAGAACTGTTACTGGCGGGTATTGACCAGAAGGCGCGTGAATTAAGACCGGTGCCTTTTTCGCTGGCAGTAGATTTCAGGAAGAATGTACCATATCTCAAATATGCAGCTATTCCGATTGTGATCATATTACTGATCTTTCTCTTCGGAAGAACCGACATTTTCTCAAGCAGCTATGAAAGGATGGTACATTATAAGACTGCTTATGAGCCACCGGCTCCTTTCCAGTTTCAGCTTGAAAATGAAGATCTGAATGTACTGGAAAATGAATCCCTTAACATTCAGGTGTTGACTGAAGGAAATGTAATTCCTGAAAATGCTTCCATTCATTATGAGGGTCAGAGCTATTTTATGACAGAAGTAAGTCCGGGGGTTTTTAGATACACATTTGAACAGTTGAACAAACCATTTCAATTTTATCTTTCTGCCAATAAGGTTGTTTCCAAACCTTATCACGTGGCCGTTAAAAAGGTGCCTCACCTGCTGAATTTTGGAATGAATTTACAATTTCCGAAGCATACCAAACTTGGTGAAAAGGAAATAGAAGGGACAGGAAATGTGACCGTTCCTGAAGGTACTTTGATAACCTGGAATTTAAACACCAGGAATACTGAAAGAGTGGAAATGTTGCTGCCCGATACTACTATGGTTTTTACTGAAGAAGGTGATGACTTTAAAATCAGCAAACAATTCTTGCGGTCTGCAGATTACCGAATACATACTTCGAATCGGGAAGTTCCGGAATTCGAAAAACTTTCTTATTCAGTAAAAATTGTGAGAGATGAATATCCCCAGTTAAATCTCGAACAAAGAAGAGACAGCCTTTTGGACGCTGAATATTTCCGTGGGCAGGTCACAGATGACTATGGAATTTCCCTTATCAGAATGGTGGTATATCCCGTTAATTCCCCTGAAGATAAATTGATCCAAAATATCAGTTCCGGAAAAGGTAGTGTGGAAGAGTTTATTACAACCTTCCCGGGCACTCTTGAACTGGATAGAGGGAAGGAATTTGAGTTCTATTTTGAGGTTTTTGACAATGACGTGATCAATGGCTACAAAAGCGTAAGAAGCAAGGTGTTCAGCTTCCGCAGAAATACCGTAGAGGAAGATAAGCAGGAGCAATTGGAGCAACAGAAAGACGCTATTGAAGGGATCAACAATTCCCTCGAAAAATTGGAGGATTCCAATAAGGAGTTGGAAGAATTGGAAAGATTACCCCGGGAAAAGGATCAATTGAACTACAATGATCGAAAAAGGTTGGAAGATTTTCTGAAGCGACAAAAGCAGCAGAATGAAATAATGAAGTCTTATACCGAAAAATTAAAGCAAAGCCTTGAAAAAGAGGAGAGTACGTATAAAGAAGAACTAAAAAAAGATCTTGAAGAACGGCTTGAAAGAAAGGAAAAGGAACTACAGGAAAATGAAGAATTGCTGGAGGAACTTCAAAAATATTCCGAAAAGATTGAGGAAGAGGGACTTAAGGAGAAATTGGAAAAACTTTCTAAAGATGCCCGTTCCAGAGAACGGAGTCTTGAGCAATTGCTGGAATTGACCAAACGGTATTATGTACAGGAAAAAGCTCAAAAGCTGGCGAATGAGCTTGAACAATTAGGAGAAGAGCAGGAGAAATTGGCGGAGGAGGAGCGAGAAAATGAGGCAGCAGAACAGGACTCGCTAAATCAGAAAACCAACGAAACCCTGGAACAGCTAAAAGAGCTTGAGAAGGAAAACAAGGGATTGAAAGATCCTGTTGATCTCAATTACGACCAGAATCTTGAGGAAGAAATAAAAGAGGATCAGGAGAAGGCGGGAGAAAATCTTCAAAAGGGAGATCAGAAAAAGGCGGGTCAGGAACAAAAGAAGGCCGGTCAAAAAATGAAAAAGCTTGGAGGACAAATGAAAAAACAAATGCAGGCAGGCGAGATGCAGCAAATGCAGGAAGATGTTTCTATGCTGCGCCAGATCCTTGACAACCTTATCACTTTCTCCTTTGAGCAAGAGGAGACCATGGAGGGGTTTAAAAAGTTAGGAATGAATGCCAATTTCCCTGGAAAACTTCGGCGGCAGAATGATCTAAGGGAAAACTTCAGCCATATTGACGATAGTCTTTATTCTCTTGCTCTAAGAAATCCTATGATCACCGACAATATTATAACGAAGATATCTGACGTTGATTATAACCTTGATCAATCTCTGGACCGGTTATCACAAAATCAGGTCAGGCAGGGGATAGGTAGTCAACAATATGTGGTCACAGGCGCGAATGACCTGGCGTATTTTTTAAGCAGTGTCCTGAACAGCATGGAGCAGATGATGTCTGCGGCTGCTTCCGGAGGTAGTGGTCAGGGGATGCAGCTTCCTGATATTATTCAGAAGCAGGGGGAGCTCAATGAAAAAATGGAGGAAGGAATGAAAAAGAACGGCAAGGGGGAAGGTGAAAAGAATAGTGAAGGTGAAGATGGAGAATCGGAAGAGGGTATGGGGGAATTGTTTAAGATTTTTCAGGAACAACAATTACTTCGGAAGGCGCTTCAGGAAAAGTTGAATGAAGAAGGAAAGGAAGGAGACGGAGGAAACCTGCAGAAAGAAATGGAACAAATAGAGAAGGAGATCCTGGAAAAGGGATTTAACCCGGCAACCCTGGAGAGGATGAAAAAACTGGAACACAAATTGCTCGATCTTGAGGACGCAATTAAGGAGCAGGGGGAACGTCCTGAAAAAGAATCCAAAACCAATAAGGAGGTGTTTCAGAATGAGGCTACTAAGGAAATTATCAGGGCCAAAGAATTTTTTAATACCACTGAAATTTTAAACAGACAAAGCTTACCTTTGCGCCAAATTTACAGACTTAAAGTAAAAGAATATTTTGAACGAGGAGATAATTAATTTTTATTCTGAAAATGATTTTCAATTAACTGAAGAAACAGCTTATTCCTCCTGGATTAAAAGGGTTGTTGCTTCAGAAGAAAGGAAATTGGGAGAGGTAAATTATATCTTCTGTGATGATGAATACCTTCTCAAGATCAATCAGCAGTATCTGGATCACGACACTTATACAGATATTATAAGCTTCGATAATAGCCTTGGCAATATTCTTGGTGGGGATATTTTTATCAGCACCCAAAGAGTTAAAGAAAACGCAGACGAATATAAAGTTCCTTTTGAAGAGGAATTGCGGCGGGTGATGGCACACGGTGTTTTGCACTTTTGCGGATACAAGGATAAGACCGGTGAACAGAAGGAGCAAATGCGAGCTAAAGAAGATGAGAAGATGAAAATGTTCCACGTGGAACAATAGAGGAAAATTTATGTTTGAAAAGAGATATGATGTTATTGTAGTAGGCGCGGGTCACGCTGGTAGCGAGGCTGCTGCTGCAGCCGCTAATATGGGTTGCTCAACGCTGCTTATTACAATGAATCTTCAAAATATTGCTCAAATGAGTTGTAACCCTGCGATGGGCGGAATTGCCAAAGGCCAGATCGTACGGGAAATTGATGCACTTGGCGGGTATAGCGGACTGGTTAGCGATACGAGTGCTATACAGTTCAAAATGCTGAATAAATCCAAAGGACCCGCTATGTGGAGTCCGAGGGTGCAGAGTGATAGAATGATGTTCGCCGAGCACTGGAGATTGAGACTTGAGAACACCCCTAATCTTGATTTTTATCAGGAGATGGTTTCCGGGTTGATCATTGAAAAAGATAAAGTAGTTGGAGTGCGAACTTCTCTCGGAATTGAAGTTAAGGCAAAGTCTGTAATTCTTACCAATGGAACTTTTTTGAATGGATTGATCCATATTGGCGATAAACAATTTGGTGGAGGTAGAGCTGGAGAAAGAGCTGCAACCGGAATAACTGAAGAGCTGGTTCAACTTGGATTTGAGTCCGGAAGAATGAAAACAGGAACACCGCCGCGTGTGGATGGAAGGTCTTTGGATTATTCAAAAATGATAGAACAACCGGGAGATGAAGTTCCTTCAAAGTTCTCTTATTTGGATGATACCAAACCTTTAAAAAAACAGAGGTCCTGTTATATGAGCTACACCTCTCCTGAGGTTCACGAACTTTTAAAGGAGGGTTTTGATCGTTCCCCAATGTTCAACGGAAGGATCAAAAGTATTGGTCCTAGATATTGTCCTTCTATCGAAGATAAGATCAATCGTTTTGCAGATAAAGACCGCCACCAGTTATTTATTGAACCCGAAGGTTGGAATACCGTAGAAATGTATATCAATGGATTTTCTACATCGCTCCCCGAAGATGTTCAATTTAGAGCACTGCGTTCGGTTGCAGGTTTTGAAAATGTCAAATTTTTTAGACCGGGTTATGCTATAGAATATGACTATTTCCCACCCACACAGTTGAAGCATACCCTGGAAACAAAACTCGTAGAAGGACTTTATTTTGCCGGACAAATAAACGGGACTACCGGATATGAAGAAGCGGGATCTCAGGGATTGATGGCAGGTATAAATGCTGCACTAAAAGTTCAGGAAAAAGATGAGTTTATTCTGAAAAGAAGTGAAGCTTATATCGGAGTTCTAATCGATGACCTTATAACAAAAGGAACAGAAGAACCATACAGGATGTTTACCTCGAGAGCGGAATACCGAACTCTTTTACGTCAGGATAATGCCGATTTCAGATTGACCAGAAAGTCTTATGACATAGGTTTGGCTTCTGAAAGAAGGTTGCGAAAGATGGAAGAAAAACAGGAAAAAGCGCATCGCTTTGTTGACTTTTTGAAAGAGACGAGCGTGGTTCCTGAAGAAGCTAATCCGGTTTTGGAAGAAAATAATTCTTCTCCAATGAAGCAAAGCGACAAGATCTTTAAGATCTTTTCCCGACCAAATATCTCTATGGATGATGTTCGAAACTTTAGTGGTGTAAATGAATTTATTCAGGAGAATGAGCTGGGAGAAGAGGAGTTGGAACAAACCGAAATTCAGGTGAAATATTCCGGGTATATAGAAAAGGAAAAGAATAATGCCGATAAACTGAACCGTTTAGAAGGGATTAGAATTCCATCTAATTTTGATTATTCGAGCATTAAATCCATGTCCTTTGAAGCGCGGGAAAAATTGAATAAAGTAAAACCAACCTCCGTTTCTCAGGCATCCAGGATCAGCGGCGTTAGTCCTAATGATATTTCTGTTTTGCTGGTTTACATGGGGCGATAATGAATTAGTTCCACGTGGAACAATCACTTTTTAAAATCCATTTTTTCAACGAATGACCGAGTTTAATTTTTCTGATCATCCTCATCTCACCTGTAAGGACCACACTGTAAGTGGAGAAAAATTTGAACTCTGGAAAGACGAAAATCTGGATCTGTTGGTCACTTTTCCGCGCCCCGCTCTCGATAAATTACCAGAGTACTACAAGAGCGAAAAATATATTTCACATACCGATTCCCAGGAGACTTTTTTTGAGAAAGTATATCAACAGGTGAAAAAATATATGCTCCGGAAAAAACTTTCCTGGATCGAAAAGGAATTTTCGACTCCCGGAAAACTTTTAGATATAGGAGCAGGCACCGGGGATTTTTTAGCCGAAGCTGAAAAGGCAGGTTGGAAAATTTCGGGGGTAGAACCGAATCTATCGGCCAGAGAACTGGCATCGAAAAAAGGTATTTCTTTGAATGAAAATTCAGAAGAGTTTCCCTCTGCTTCGTTTGATTTTATTACCATGTGGCATGTACTCGAACACGTTCCGGATCTCGATACCCAAATCAGAGAATTGGATCGACTTTTAAAACCGGGGGGAATTCTCCTTATTGCCGTTCCGAATTTCCGAAGTAAAGATGCGGAGCTGTATAAAGAAAATTGGGCAGCTTATGATGTGCCCCGACATCTTTTTCATTTTTCCCGAAAGGCAATTGAAAAAATATTTTCGAATCACTCTTTTAAAAAGACTAAAGAAAAGGGATTGCCCTTTGATGCATTTTATGTGAGTCTGCTTTCGGAAAAAATAAAAACTCAAAACGGGAATCCTATAAAAGGACTTTTTAACGGTCTGCGTTCAAACTTACATGCCGCCTATACAGGTGAGTATTCTTCGATCACCTATTTCTTCAAAAAATCCTAAAAAACGCATTTTAAAGCGATTTTAAGGCTTTTTCAGACTTTCCCGAGGCAATTCCTTTTCTTGTTTTCAAATCGAGCCCCTAGATCTTCTATTAAAGCTGTTTTTGATAAGCAAAAACAATGATGTTGTTTTTTCGGATTAAAAAAGCAAATAGTTCGGAAATTTCCACTTTTAGGCCACTAATTGAATTCCTTTCTTACTTTTGTGCCAAATCAAAAAAATTCGAACAATGAAAAAAATGATCATGTTGTTTGCACTGGGAACAATTTTCGTTTCCTGTAATAATGATAAAACTGCTTATGTAGACACCACCCGTTTGATCCAGGAATATTCAGAAATGAAAGATGTGGAAGCAAAATTCACGACCAGATCTGAACAGCTGAAAAAAGAATTGGATTCTGTGGCCAGAGGTTTTCAACAGGAAGTTTTAGAATTCCGGGAAAATGAGGCAACCATGTCTCAGGCAGAAAAAGAGGCGGCGCAGACAGAATTGATGCAGAAACAACAAATGCTTCAGCAGCAACAACAAATGAGAAGCGGGCAACTAAGACAGGAAAGTGATGAGGTTATTGATTCTTTGATCACTAAGGTGAAGGATTTCGTGAAGGCCTACGGAGAGGAAAATGATTATACATACATTTTTGGTTCCAACGAGACTGCCAACATAATGTATGCTAAGGAAGGTTTAGATATTACTGAGGAAGTTTTGGAAGAATTGAACGCAGGTGTGAAGGAAGAAACTTCTGCAGAGTAAGCTGAAAAAGAATAAAACTAATAGGGTTCCAATTTGGAACCCTTTTTTTATGCGGTGAGGAGAAAAATTCCGAAGATGACTATTATGAAATACCCAGTCAGAGTAAAGGCTCCGGCGTAGTCTTTCGCTACCCGCTGTCCAAAGAGTAGCATAATAAGAGTGATCCCCGCCAGGGTTAACGACCACAACGCGAGATCTGGACTGTTGTTGACCAACAAGGTGTAAAAACCTATGATCCCGAGTATTCCTACTATAACCTCCAGAAGAAGTATAGTTGCCACAAGTAAGGGCACCATACCTCCCAAAAATGTCTTTCCGAAATGCTCTTTTAGCCACCCCACATTTCCACTCCAGTCAGTAAGTTTATCCACGCCTGATTGCAGAAAAGTAACAATGGTGAAAAGAAGGATCAGGAAAACTGGTATGTTAATGATTAGATTGTCCATCAAAATTTAATTTTTATGTAATAATCGGGTTAGTTTGATTGAAAGGTCGGTAAGGATTATCTTAGCGTTACCGTTGCGTTCTATGTGGTAAATGGCATCTTCGAGCTCCTTTGTAATTGCCATGATATTATTTCCGCTTACAAAAGGCGCAAAATTGCTCAGCTTGAATCCTTTCGTTTGTGGTTCCATGAACACAAGATCTTTAGCTTTATAATTCTCAAGTAGAGCCTGTCGAAAAAAGTCCATACAGAAAAGAAGGAATTTTTTCTGCGATTCCCTTCCGGTAGCTGCAATGCTCTCGCTCCAGGAGATAAGATCAGCAATTGCAGATTTGTTTCCCTTGGCCTTGAAGGCATTTCTTACCCAGGTTATGAACCATTCTTCAAACTGCTCGTCTCCTGCATTTTCTTCAAGAATATGGAGTGCATTTGTAAAATTTCCATTAGCTCTGTGAGCTATGGTAAGGGCTTTAGCCTGTTCACATTGTTTCAAATTCACCAGGCCTTCTGCGATGACAACTTCATTAAGAGGTGGAAAATGAAGTGTCTGGCAACGTGAACGGATAGTTTGGATGATACTTTCTTCTTCCTCTGCTATCAACAGGAAAAGGGTTTTGTTGGGGGGTTCTTCAATAAGCTTCAGAAGCTTATTGGCACAGGCAGTATTCATTTTTTCTGCCATCCAAATGATCATTACCTTGTAACCGCCTTCATAGGATTTTAGAGACAAAGATTTGACAATCTCCTGAGCCTCGTGTACCCCCATCTGGCCCTGTTTATTCTCAATTCCCAGTTTTTGGTACCAGTCATAGAGGCTTCCGTAGGGATTTTCCTGCACAAACTGCCGCCATTCTTCCATAAAATTAGAAGAAACCGGGTTCTTTTTGATTTTTTCGTTATTCGCAACGGGAAATGCAAAGTGAAGGTCGGGGTGTGACAAATGATTCATTTTCACGTTACAACTTTCATTGCCCGAATTGTTTTCCCCGCCCATATTCTTGCATAGAACGTATTGAGCATAAGCGATTGCCATTGGAAGGGTGCCGCTACCCGAAGGACCAACAAAAAGTTGAGCATGTGGAATCCTGCCTTTTTGAGCCGTTGTGGTCAAATGGGTCTTTATGTGGGGAAGGCCTAAAACTTCAGAAAATAGCATAAGCAAAGATAAAATTTCTCTGCACTTTTATATCTTAGGGGAATATTTTATTTGTTTAAAACAAGCACTATGAAAACCATAAATGACTACAATTTTCAAAATAAAAAAGCATTAATTAGGGTGGATTTTAACGTTCCGCTAAATGATGATCTTGAAGTAGGAGATACGAGCCGTATCGAAGCTGCCAAACCAACAATTGAAAAGATCCTGAATGATGGCGGTAGCGCGATCCTGATGTCGCACCTCGGAAGACCTAAAGGTGTGGAACAGCAATATTCCCTTGAGAATATCGTGGGAGCGGTTTCTGATGTTCTGGGTGTGAAGGTGAAGTTTGTTCCCGCCTGTGTGGGAGAAGTAGCCGAAGAAGCAGCAGATGAACTACAGCCAGGAGAGGTGTTACTTCTTGAAAACCTTCGATTCCATCCCGAAGAAGAAAAAGGAGATGCCGATTTTGCTAAAGAACTAGCTTCCCTTGGCGACATCTATGTGAATGATGCCTTTGGAACTGCACACCGTGCCCATGCTTCCACCACTATTGTAGCCCGCTACTTCGATAAAAAATGCTTCGGATTTTTGCTGGCCAAGGAAATAGAGAGTCTCGAGAAAGTTCTCAAATCTTCCAAAAAGCCGGTTACTGCGGTACTCGGTGGAGCTAAGGTTTCAACCAAGATCACCGTTATTGAAAATATTCTCGATAAGATCGATCACCTGATCATCGGAGGTGGAATGACCTATACTTTCATTAAAGTTCAAGGCGGAAATATTGGAAGTTCCCTCGTTGAAGACGACAAACAGGATCTTGCTTTGAAGATCCTGAAAATTGCTAAAGAAAAAGGAGTGCAGGTGCACCTGCCTGTTGATTCTGTAATTGCAGATAGTTTTTCTGAGCTGGCAAATACTGAAATAGTAGCTGTAGACCAGATTCCTGATGGATGGATGGGTCTAGATATTGGTCCGGATACTGTTAAGAACTATGGACAGGTTTTGGAAAATTCAGCAACCATCTTATGGAACGGCCCAATGGGGGTCTTTGAAATGGAGCCTTTTGCAAAAGGGACCATAGCTATTGGAGAGTATATCGCCAAGGCAACCAGTAATGGTGCATTTTCCCTGGTAGGTGGAGGAGACTCCGTCGCTGCGGTAAAGCAATTCAATATGGAAGACAAGATGAGCTATGTTTCCACAGGAGGAGGAGCTATGCTGGAAATGCTTGAAGGTAAGAGTCTTCCGGGAATTGAAGGGATGAAAAACTAAAGAGGTACGATAATTGAAGGAGTACTGCCAAATGTAGAAATTGAATTTATGAGGAGAATAATGTTGCCTTTTTTGATGCTGCTGATCTCAGTGGCAACTCATGCCCAGGAAAAGACAGAAACGAAAAAAAAGGATTCGCAGGAGAAGAAAACAGGAGATACCATAAAACTTCCTGAACAGGACTTTTTTATGCTTCTGGATAATGACGACGTTGAATTTGCCAACAATGTTCCCATTCATAAGATTGTAAAGGATTCGGCAGTTTTTGCTCTTTTTGATGATCCCGGTGCAGCAGCTATAGATTCCCTGTGGCAGAATGAACTCTTTCAATCCAGCCTGTATAGCAGCTTACGGGATTCCCTTCTGAATTTAGAGTACAACGAGGTGGTTTATAACGAATTACCTACCGATACTCTTAAGATGAGACTCGAAAAGTTGAATGCAAAGACACCTTTTAATGTCGAGTATAACCCGCTTCTTGAAAATGTCATAAAATCCTACTTAAAAAGGAACAAGAAATCTCTCGAGAGATTAATGGCATTAAGCACTTACTATTTTCCCATTTTTGAACAGAAACTAGATAAGTATAATATCCCGCTGGAGGTTAAGTATTTGGCAATTGTTGAATCGGCGCTAAATCCACGGGCCCGCTCAAGAGTGGGCGCTACAGGGCTTTGGCAGTTCATGTTTGCGACAGGAAAGATGCATGGGCTCAACGTGAGTTCTTATGTGGATGAACGTATGGATCCTGTACGGTCTACCGAAGCCGCTGCGGAATATCTCTCAACTCTCTACCGTGTTTTTGAGGATTGGGATCTCGTTCTGGCTTCTTACAATTCAGGCCCCGGAAATGTTTCCAAAGCCATCAGAAGGAGTGGAGGCTCTAAGAATTACTGGAACCTTCGTCCATATCTACCAAGAGAAACAGCGGGTTATGTACCGGCTTTTCTAGCAACAATGTACATTTTTGAGTATGCTGAAGAACACGGCTTCCAACCTCCGCATCCGCAAACCACCTTTTTTGAGACTGATACGATCCAGACCAGAAGAATGCTTTCTTTTGACCAGATTTCAGAAGTGACAGGCGTTCAGAAAGAGATGCTGCAGTTTTTGAATCCGAGTTATAAGCTGGATATCATCCCTTACATAGAGGAGGAAAAGTACAGCGTGCGTCTACCCAGAGCCCAGGCCGGATTCTTTGTCAACAACGAGGAAGCTATCTATCAGTATGCCGAAGCCCAGTTAGAAGAAAGAGAAAAGCCACTTCCGCAACTTGTGGAGTCCGAAAGCAGAATTCGCTACAGGGTTAGAAGTGGTGATTACCTAGGAAGAATTGCAGAGCGATATGGAGTGGGCGTAAGTCAGATAAAACGCTGGAACAATTTAAGAAGCAATAACCTCCGAGTAGGCCAACGGCTCACGATTTATCCCCGAAAACCTGTTGCGACAGCACAGACCTCTTCAGGAAAAAGTTCATCTTCTCCGAAATTCTATACCGTTAAAAGAGGTGATTCTTTATGGAGTATCTCGAAAAAATTCCCCGGAGTTACAGTACAGCAGATCAAGAGTCTGAACAACATGAATAGCAATAGTCTTAAACCAGGAATGAAACTTAAACTCTCTGAAGGCTAGACCTTCGAAATTAACCTTTTATGAAAAAAATAGCAGCGTTACTTATTGGAATTTTTATGGTCACAGCTTGTGAAGATGTGAAAGACAGTCAGGTTATATTATCTGATTCCTCCGGAAACATCAATAACCTTTCGGTGATTATTCCTAATGATATGTGGAACGGTGAAGTAGGGGAAGAGATACGAAAAATATTGGCAGCACCGGTTGACGGATTGCCACAGGAGGAGCCTTTGTTCTCCATAAATCAAATGCCGCCCGAAGCTTTTTCCAGTTTCGTGCGTAAGAACCGCATCTTTCTGAAAGTAGAAGAAGGAAAGGAAGCATCAGTTAAGTTGGCATCGGATGCTTATGCGAGGCCACAAACGGGAATATTTGTGACCGGACAGAACAGTGAAGAGATCATTGAACAACTTCAGAAGAATGCCTCAAAGATCATAGATACCTTAAAGGCTACTGAGATCAAGGAGAAGCAACGCCGGATCAGTAAATCTTTGAAGGATGCTTCCAAACTTGAAAAGAATCTCGGGGTATCCATGAAATTTCCTTCAGCATACCGCTATGCAAAAGAACAGGATGATTTTTTCTGGATAAGAAAAGATATTCCTAACGGAAGTATGGAGATCCTTGTGTATGAAGTTCCGCTGAGCACCATTCAAAAAGATACCAACGTGATAGGAAATATTATCGCAATGCGTGATTCTATTGGGAAAGCTAATATTCCGGGACCGATTGACGGAAGTTACATGATTACAGAGGAAGCTTATGCACCCTATCTTTTCAATTCTGAAATTGACGGGAAATTCGCTTATGAAACTAAAGGAACCTGGGAAGTCAAAAATGCTTTTATGGCAGGGCCTTTTTTAAACTATGCTGTAGTGGATAAGGAGAATGATCGTATCCTGGTGCTGGAAGGTTTCACTTTTGCCCCTTCTGCACGAAAGCGGGATAATATGATGGAACTGGAAGCCATTCTGAAATCGGCACAGATCAAGTAAAAAATAAAAACCCAACTCGTAAAAGTTGGGTTTTTTAATATGTTTTGTTTACCTGGTTAAGAGCTTTTCTTGTCTTCTTCAGGTTTTGTCGCAGGCTCATCATCTCGTGAAGCATCTTTAAATTCTTTAATTCCGCTTCCCAAACCTCTCATTAATTCCGGAATTTTTCTTCCACCAAACAACAACAACACAACCACAACAATGAAAATTATTTGTGGTGTTCCGATAACCCAGGGTAAAATAACTGCGTTCATAATTACAAATTTAATGCTGCAAAGTTAACAATAAAACTTTAAAACCATGGTTTCTGTTAGCAGAAAAGCAGTTTAAAATAAGTTTATTATATCTTTGCCCAAGGCCTTTAAACATGAGTGACAATACCGAACATAAAAGAAATTTTGCGCAAAAGCTTCTGCATAAGTACAGGCTTGTGATCTTGAATGAAGACACTTTTGAAGAAAAAGTCTCTTTTCGCCTCACCCGTCTGAACGTTTTTGTTGTGGTCACCCTTTCTGCCATATTGTTAATTGCGGGAACCACTGTTCTTATTGCCTTTACCGGGCTTCGGGAATATATCCCCGGCTATTCATCGACCGAATTAAAACAAAAGGCAGTGGACCTGGCTTACAAGACAGATTCATTGCAGACCATCGTAGAACTTAATAACCAGTACCTGAATTCAGTTAAAAGAGTGCTTTCAGGTGACATAAAATCAACCGACTTTAACAGGGATTCTCTTCTGGAAAGTCAGCGATTGAATCCGGAAGATGTGGATCTGCTCCCATCCAGAGAAGATTCGCTTTTGCGGGAAATGGTAGTACAGGAGGATAAATACAATTTCCTCGAAACTGCTATTTCTAAAGCCAATTACGCACTTTTTCCGCCAATAAAAGGACCTCTTTCTGAAGGATACAATATCAAGGAAAAGCATTACGGGGTAGATATAGTTGCTTCACAAAATGCCCCGATAAAATCTGTGGCTGACGGCACTGTTCTTTTTTCCGGATGGACCTCAGAGACAGGAAATGTTATCATCATCGAGCACAGTTATGGACTTTTGTCCATATACAAGCACAACGCCTCCTTAACCAAGGAACAGGGAGAGCGGGTTCAAAAAGGCGAAGTAATAGCCACAGCAGGTTCTACAGGCGAGTTTTCTACAGGACCTCACCTGCATTTTGAATTGTGGAGTGAAGGACGCGCCGTAAATCCTGTTGATTTCATCGATTTTCAATAAGCCTATGTCTATAAAATCTTTTTCAGCGAAAATCTTCGCTGCTTATGTGCAAAGGAAGATCAATTCCTGGGCCTCTAAACCTGAAGAGACTCAAAAAAAGGTCTTTACCCATCTTATTAGCAGGGGAGAGAAAACCCGGTTTGGAAGAGATCACTCTTTTTCAGAAATACATTCTCATGAGGACTTTGTAAAAAGTGTTCCGGTACGGGATTATGAAGAGTTAAAACCTTATGTAGACAAAGTAGTGGCCGGGGAACCCAATATTCTTTGGCCGGGGAAGCCTATCTATTTTGCAAAAACTTCCGGAACCACTAGTGGCGCCAAGTACATTCCGCTGACGAAAGAATCTATGCCCACTCATATAGAGGCAGCCAGAAATGCCATTTTATGCTATATAGCTGATACAGGTAAGGCTGATTTTGTAGATGGAAAAATGATCTTTTTACAGGGAAGTCCGGAGCTGGATGAAAAGAACGGAATCAAACTGGGAAGGCTGTCTGGCATCGTCGCTCACTATGTGCCGGGATACCTTCAAAAGAACCGCATGCCCAGCTGGGAGACTAACTGTATTGAAGACTGGGAGACCAAAGTCGATGCGGTAGTGGAGGAGACGCTGAAGGAGGATATGAGCGTTATCAGCGGGATTCCTTCCTGGGTGCAGATGTATTTTGAGAAGCTAATTGCCAGAACGGGAAAAAAGGTGGGAGAAATTTTTCCTAATTTTGAACTGTTCATATATGGCGGGGTCAATTTTGAACCCTACCGCTCCAAATTCGAGAGTCTTATTGGTCGTAAGGTGGACAGTATAGAGCTTTTTCCGGCTTCGGAAGGTTTTTTCGCCTTTCAGGATAAGCAGAATGAAAAAGGAATGCTGTTGCAGCTCAACTCCGGGATCTTTTACGAATTCATCAAAACGGATGAATATTATTCCGAAGATGCCAAAAGGCTTACCATTGGAGAGGTAGAGCTGAATACCAATTACGTAATGATAATTTCAAACACCGCCGGATTGTGGGCGTACAATCTTGGCGACACCGTACAGTTCACCTCGCTTAAGCCTTACAGGGTGATCGTCTCTGGAAGGATCAAGCATTTTATTTCAGCTTTTGGGGAACATGTGATCGCCAAGGAAGTGGAGCAGGCCCTGCAGGAGGCTGTGAAAGGGACAGATGTGCAGGTTTCGGAATTTACGGTGGCCCCACAGATCACTCCTGAAGGAGATCAATTGCCCTACCACGAGTGGTTCATTGAATTTGAAAAGGAGCCGGAAGACCTGAGATCTTTTGCCGCTGCTATAGACAGGTCACTTCAGGAGCAAAATTCGTATTATTTTGACCTTATTGAGGGAAAGATCCTGCAGCCATTAATAATTAGAAAAGTTCCCGCCAACGGATTTCAGCAGTATATGAAATCCATCGGAAAGCTTGGGGGACAAAACAAATTGCCAAGGCTCAGCAACGACCGAAAGATCGCTGAAGTCCTGGAAAAATTATAATAGAGAAAAACATTTATGAGTAATTTAAAACTACAGGGACGCACGAGAGCACAAGAAAGTTCCAATGCTATCGAACGCATGTACATTACAATGCGTCACCTGTTCAATAGAGGCTTTTACAAACCGATGGGAGTTTCGGGAGAAACCCTTAGGGAAGCCCTTTTAATTCTGAGGCCCGAGATCTACGGAACCGTTGCTGAAGAAAAAGTAGAATTGAACGGACTTTTATACGTGATCGACAGGCTCCCAATTGGGATCGAGGAATGTCGATTCATAAATCTTACCAGTGATGAGGGTTATGGAAATTCTCATTTCAAACCCATTGTACCTCCAAAAAGGAGAAGAAATTGTTACCGCATTGATGAGGAGCAGATGAACATCGAGATCACCAGAGGACGATCTGAGATCTATGACATCCTTACGCACCTCACGTTTCTGTTCATCGAATCTCATAAGATCATGCGTCGTGTGATCATTGATGAAGAAGGCGAAGTTTCGAGGGATTGGGAAAAACTTCAGGCCGCGGTTCTTAAAGAAGAGCCATTGTCTCAGGCAGAACGTGAAGTAGCGCTTACCCACACCGCCAATATACTTGGAAGGACCTTCAGGGAAGTGTCAACCATCTATCCTATGTTCAGTATAAGTAGCAACAAAGATCGTTTTCTGCATATCGTTTACTGGCTGGGAAAACTCGCAATTGACGAAATGGTGAACAACAACAAGCGAATTGTCACTTTTAGTCCGGTTTTAAGGGAGCGACTTGGACATCATATTCACGGGGAGATCTGGGCGAATAAGATCAAAGAGGTGTTGCTTGAAAAGAACCTTTTGAACCGCCCGCTACATATTATCAGTGCAAATATGCACAGTGTGATGAACACTTTGTATGCTCCTGAAGCCCTTAAGGCCGAACTAAAAAAGAAACCAATTTCTGCCATTTATGAAGACCTTAGTAACAGCGCTAACGGAAAGCTGAGAACCAGGGTGATGAAAACTGCCTTAGATTCCGGAATGATATTTATTGAGGATACCAGTGGCGCTAATATTGATGTGCAGATCTTTGATACTGCAAAGGTAGGAACTACTAATTCAAAGTTCCATCTCAACGGAGATATCGCTTTGCAAGACAAGCCGGTGATCATGGTGATGGATTATGCTTTTGGGGAACAGGCATATGAGACTATGGACGAAATGCTGAAGCCATTCCAAAGTGAGCGAGGTAATATTCATTTGAATGTGGCATCTATCTCTATAATGGGTAAAGCAGGTATTCTCGCCGGTGGAAAAGGCGATATTATGATCCCTGATGCCCACTTATTTGAGGGAACTGCAGATAACTATCCGTTCACCAATGAACTTACCAAAGAAGACCTGGAAGGCCATGGCATTCCGGTTTGCGACGGTGCTATGATCACTGTTTTGGGAACTTCACTTCAGAACAAGGACATTTTGAAGTTCTTCCATGAATCAACCTGGAATGTGGTGGGTCTTGAAATGGAAGGCGCCCATTATCAAAAGGCCATTCAGGCCGCATCCCGCCTCAGAGGGAATATTAGTGACCAGGTGAAGGTACGCTACGCCTATTATGCTTCTGATAATCCGCTGGAGACGGGTAGTACACTGGCTTCTGGAGGATTGGGAACCACGGGAGTAAAACCAACCTATCTTATTACTGAAAAGATCCTTGAACAGATCTTCAATGTTGAAAAAGCTTCAGCTAAAAAGAGCGAAGCCGTAAAAATAAATGAATGAGTAAAGAAGAAACTAACTATACCCTCGTAACCGGAGGAGCCGGATTTATAGGCTCGAATTATATTAATTATTTCTGCGGAAAGGATTCTGACCACATTGTAAACCTTGATAAACTTACCTATGCCGGAAATCTTGATAATATCGAGGTTTCGGAAAGGGAGAATTATACCTTCATTCAGGGAGATATCGGTGACAAGGAACTGTTGAAGGAACTCTTCGAAAAATACCGTTTTAGAAGAGTGGTAAATTTTGCCGCAGAGTCTCATGTGGACAATTCCATTCTCAATCCGGCTGCTTTTGTTGAGACCAACATAGCTGGTACATTCAACCTGCTTCAGAACGCGTACAGCCTGTGGATGGAAAAACCATTCCACCTCAAAAATGAGTTTAATGACGTTCGTTTCCTGCATGTTTCGACTGATGAGGTTTATGGAACACTTGGAAAGGAAGGTTTGTTTACTGAAGAAACTCCGTACGCGCCTAACAGTCCGTATTCTGCATCCAAAGCATCATCAGATTTCCTGGTGCGCAGCTATTTTCACACGTATGGATTACCGGTACTTACTACCAACTGTTCTAACAATTACGGGCCCCATCAGCACGATGAAAAACTGATCCCAACTATTATCCGCACCGCTTTAAATGAAGATCCTATCCCGATCTACGGCGACGGAAAAAATGTGCGGGACTGGTTATACGTGACCGACCATTGTAAGGGAATTCACCTTGTCCTTAACGAAGGAAGATTTGGGGAAACCTATAATATTGGTGGCCGAAATGAACGGGAGAATATTTACATTGCACAAAAGATCTGTGAATTACTGGATAAAATGAGTCCAAGAAATAATGGAAAATCTTATTCAGATCTCATCACTTTTGTGGTAGATCGCCCCGGTCACGATCAGCGATATGCAATTGACGCTTCAAAAATTGAAAATGAATTGGGCTGGAAAGCAGATGAAAACTTTGAAAGTGGCATTGTGAAGACCATCAAATGGTACCTTCAAAAATACCAGAAATGAAAGGAATTATTCTTGCAGGAGGATCAGGAACACGGTTACACCCGTTAACACTTGCGGTGAGCAAGCAGCTGATGCCCGTGTATGACAAACCCATGATCTATTATCCTTTATCCACGCTAATGATGGCGGGGATAAGAGAGATCCTCATCATTTCAACACCCAGAGACCTGCCACTTTTTAAGCAGTTGCTGGGAGACGGCAGCAAATACGGTTGTTCTTTTTCCTTTGAGGTTCAGGAGGAGCCAAAAGGCCTGGCAGAAGCTTTTATTATAGGAGCAGATTTCATCGGGAAAGACAAGGTAGCACTTATCCTGGGGGATAATATCTTCTACGGTTCCGGTCTTGATGTGCTGCTTCAAAGCAATAATGATCCCAATGGCGGACTTATTTATGCATATCATGTGCAGGATCCACAGCGGTATGGCGTGGTAGACTTTGATCCTTCCGGGATGGTGCGCTCAATTGAAGAGAAACCCGTTGCTCCAAAATCTAATTTTGCGGTTCCAGGGATCTATTTCTACGACAATGACGTGGTGGAAATTGCCAGATCCATCAAACCTTCAGCAAGAGGGGAATTGGAGATAACAGATATAAATAATTCTTATCTTAAGAAGAAGAAATTACAGGTGAGCATACTTGATAAAGGTACGGCGTGGCTGGACACCGGAACATTTGACTCACTAATGAAAGCCTCCCAATTTGTACAGGTGATCGAAGAAAGACAGGGCCTCAAGATTGGCGCTATCGAGGAGACGGCTTATAAAATGGGATATATCAATAAAGAACAACTTCACCGCCTGGCTCAACCATTGCTGAAGAGCGGGTATGGTGAATATTTATTAGCACTGGAATAGAATGATGTTGGAAATTGAGAATACACCTTTAAAAGATTGTTTTTTACTGAAGCCTTCTGTGTTTCATGATCACCGTGGAACATTTATAGAAAGCTTTAATCAGGAACGTTTCGAGGAAGTAACAGGTCTGCGAACCAATTTTGTACAGGATAACCAGTCGACTTCCAAAAAGGGCGTTTTAAGAGGTCTTCATTTTCAGAAAGGACCATTTGGGCAGGCTAAACTCCTTAGATGTGTGTTGGGAGAGGTTTTAGATGTTGTTGTAGACCTGCGGCCCAATTCCCCGACCTTCAAAAAATCATTTAAAGCGATTTTAAGCGACGAAAATCATCTACAGCTGTACATTCCTTCCGGATTCGCCCACGGCTTTCTAACGCTTTCTGAAAAGTCGGTCTTCGCTTATAAATGTGATCAATACTACAATAAGGCGGCAGATTCCGGAATAATCTGGAACGATCCTACTTTGGCTATTGACTGGAACTTCCCGGAGGGGGAGCTCATTCTTTCCGAAAAAGACGCCAATCTTCCCACTTTTGACGAGACGGTACTATGAAAAAGATATTGGTAACAGGGGCTTCTGGACAATTAGGACAGTGCTTAAAACATGTTTCGCACCGGTATCAGGAGTTTGAGTTCACTTTTGCCACAAGTGAAGACCTTGATCTTTCCCAGTTTGCAGTGGTGAGGGCGTATATGGCAAGAAATGAATTTGATTATTGCATCAATTGCGCGGCTTATACCAAAGTTGAACAGGCAGAGAAGGAGCAGGAAATGGCCTATTTGATCAATGCTGAAGCCGTCAAGAACCTTGCGCAAACCTGCCACGAGAATGACTGTACCCTTGTTCACTTTTCAACCGACTATGTCTATGACGGGAAAAAGCACAGCGCCTATTCCGAAGAAGATGAGACGGAACCGCTAAATGTCTATGGCGCTTCGAAATTATTGGGGGAGCAGTATATTGTAGAGCATCTGGAGAAATATTTCATATTCCGTGTTTCCTGGCTGTATTCTGATGTTGGAAAAAACTTCTTTAACACCATCCGCTCTAAAGCTGAGCAGGAGGAAGACCTGAAAATAGTTGCCTCCCAAACGGGCACTCCAACAAATGCTTATGATCTTGCAGAATTTGTACTGGAAATCATCAGCAGGGGAAGTACAGACTATGGCACTTATAATTACAGCAACCTGGGAGAGGCCAGCTGGTATGACTTTGCTGCCGAAATTCTTAAGCACTGTGAGAAAAAAGGAAGCTTAGAAAAGAGCGAAGATTTTCCTACCCTTGCCACGAGGCCGGAATACAGTGTGCTGGATAAACAGAAGGCGATGGACACCTTCAAAGTTCCGATTCCGGAATGGAAGGAGAGCCTAAAAACTCTTTTTTAGCTGTTTCTCTCGATATACCATTTAAAGTTCTCAATATCTTCTTCCACCATTTCCTTAAAGATAGGGTTAATTAGTCGTGCAGCGCTTTCTCCCGGGATTCCACCGGGGGCATGATAAGAGATCACTACGTGCAACTCAGTTCCTTCACCGGCATCTTCAAACTCCACTTTTCCGGCGTTAAAAATGGAAGAACCGGGAAGTGATTGCCAGCCAAGCAGCTCGTAAGGACGTTCTTTTACTATCTCACTTTTCCACCGCACTTTTCCCATTCCGCCGGGAATTCGGGCTTCCCAAACAGAAATGCCGTCATTCAGGGTTTCCACGCTATAAAGGTGCTCCATGAAGAGGGGCAGGTTTTCGACATCGCGCCAGAATTCATATACATCTTTCCGCGGTTTATTTACATATAGCCTAAGTTGAATGTTGACATTCCTGCTTCGGTTATCTGGCTTGGTCTTGCCTATAGCTGTATAGCCCGGGCAATTTCCAGTTGCGCCACGATAAAGTAAATATCCTGCAAAAGCAGTTTCCAGCAGGCTTTTGTTCTTTTTTCCGATGCCATCATAAAGAAAATAAGCCCCTCCCAATAAAGATAGCGCACGTTCAACTGGGCTTACATTGATATGGAGATGAGGTAAAATTTTATTCATAATATCAGCAATTTGAAATTCACCATTTAATTTACTCATTATCAGTTTAAAAAGAAGGCTTTGGCATTGCAGTTTTGGTTAAAATATTCTTAATTGGCCTGCGAATTCATACTCCACAAGCCCCTCCGGTTGCAGTGCAGTAAAAAATCCTTAATTTCAGGCTATAAAATCACCCTATGAAAAAAAGGATATTGATCACCGGGGCTGCCGGTTTTCTAGGCTCTCATCTCTGTGATAAATTCATTGAAGAAGGTTACGAAGTAATTGGGATGGACAACCTCATAACGGGGGACAGGCGTAACATTGAACACCTTTTTAAACTCGAGCAGTTCGAATTTTACCATCACGATGTCTCCACGTTTGTACATGTCGCCGGCCGATTAGATTATATCCTGCATTTTGCTTCTCCTGCCAGTCCTATAGACTATTTAAAGATCCCTATTCAAACTTTGAAAGTGGGTTCTTTAGGGACTCATAATTTACTTGGACTTGCAAAAGAGAAGAATGCCCGTATCCTTATTGCCTCTACTTCGGAAGTCTACGGAGACCCTTTGGTGCATCCCCAAACTGAAGAATATTACGGAAATGTCAACACTATTGGACCGCGGGGAGTATATGACGAAGCCAAGCGCTTTCAGGAATCAATTACCATGGCGTACCACAGATATCATGGTCTCGAAACAAGAATAGTGCGCATTTTTAATACCTATGGCCCCCGAATGAGGCTGAATGACGGAAGGGTGATCCCGGCCTTTATCGGCCAGGCCTTAAGGGGAGAAGATCTAACAGTTTTTGGGGACGGTTCACAAACCCGCTCCTTCTGTTATGTGGATGACCAGATAGAGGGGATTTACCGCTTGTTGCTAAGCGATTATGTGTATCCCGTCAATATTGGAAATCCGCATGAGATATCCATTAAAGATTTTGCTGAAGAGATCATTAAACTGACAGGGACAGATCAAAAGATCGTTTACAAGCCGCTTCCGGAAGACGATCCTATGCAGCGGCAACCCGACATTTCCAAGGCTAAAGAGATCCTGAATTGGGAGCCGAAAGTCTCCCGAAGCGACGGAATGAAAAAAACTTATGAGTATTTCAAAGGCCTGACCCAAGAAGAATTACACCGCAGCGAACACAAGGATTTTTCAAAACATATCCGGAAATAGCCATTTTTGAAAGCTAAACCTTCAAAATATTTGATCACCCATGTCTGAATCCCTGGTTTCGGTCATCATGCCTGCCTATAATTCAGCGGCCTTTATTGCTGAAAGTATAGATTCTGTAAGGCAACAAACACATGAGAACTGGGAGTTGCTGGTGATTGATGATGCTTCCGATGATGAGACGGTCCGGGTGGTGAAAGCTCTTCAGGAACACGATAACCGCATTAAACTTCACCAATTACCCAATAATCAGGGTGCGGGTTTTGCCCGGAATATTGGAATAAAGGCTTCCAAAGGAGATTATATCAGTTTCCTGGATGCTGATGATCTTTGGATGCCAAAAAAGCTTTCTGTACAGCTGGAATTCATGAAAAAGAATGATGCTGAGGTTTGTTATTCCAGTTATGAACTTGTTGATGAAGAGGGACAGCGGCTGCATAAAAAGGTAGAGGCATTAGAAAAACTAAGGTTTAAAAAACTCCTTCGGGCGAATTACGTTGGAAATCTTACCGGAATTTATCACTCAGGATCGCTCGGAAAGATCTATTGTCCGCTCATTCGGAAACGGCAGGACTGGGGACTTTGGCTGCTGGCAGTGAAAAAAGCCGGTGGCGCTAAAGGAATAGAGGAATCCCTGGCAAAATACCGGGTGAGAAAAGGTTCAATTTCGGGGAATAAACTGGAAATGTTGGGCTACAACTATAGCGTCTATCGCAAAATCCTAAACTATTCGGCTCCAAAAAGTGCATTTTTGATGCTCCTTTTTCTGTGGGAACAATTCTTTGTGAAGAGCAAACAAACAGTTGCTTCAAAATAGGTTCTCAAACTGCTTTAACTTTCCCCGTTTACTGCGATTGAGCATCTGGGTGTGTTGGAAATTCACTTCCAGCCCAGGTTCAAGATAGGTGGCCATTGCTTGTAAAATCTTCTCCTTTTTATCGGCTTCTAATTCCTTTTCAGAAACGTAAGTGATCAAAAAACAGCCGGGATCGGTCTGTTGGATGATAAATTCTTTGATAAGACCGTCATTCTCAATGATGCTCTTGGTGACATAATAAAAAGTCAATCCCGGAACCACTTTTCCGCTGGGAAGAACCGCAACATCGTTCGTACGACCAAGTAATTCCTTTAAAATGGGCTTTTTGAAGGTGCTTTCGGGGCTCAGGCTGCCGGTATCTCCAATATCATATCGTATGAAAGGGTGCGCCCGGTTGTAAAGTGAGGTGATGACGATGCGTCCCACTTCGCCTAATGGAAGCGGCTGGTCATCCTCATCAAGTACTTCCACGAACATGGTTTCGGAATTCAGTACCCATTCGTTTTCTTTATTCTGAAATGCGAGCAAACCGAGTTCGCTGGCGCCATATTCATTAATGACAGGGACTCCGAATTGTTTTTCCAGCAGTTCCTTATCTTCCTGAAAGAACATTTCACTGGTCACAATACAGAGTTTTAACTCGGGACAGATGTCCTTCAGGACAAGACCTTTTTTCTGAAGGAACTTTCCAAAAAGAACAATTGAGCTGGTGTAGCCGTTGATGTAATCAAAATTCTTCTTCTGAAAATCGACGAGGAATTCTTCCATTTTTCGATCGCTCAGGTCAAAAATTGGAAACCGATAACGAAATCCGAAGCGATCTTTTAAGCGTTCTTTAAAGTAACCCAACTTGTCCAAAGGAATTCCATAGAAACGGGCTTGCACCGAGCGGTCCAGGTTTAGACCATACCATTGATACCGGTCATTGAACTCGGCCCAGGAAAGGGCGTGGCAAAAACGGTCTTTGGCAAATATGAAGGGATGTCCGCTGGAGCCGGAGGTCTTCCCTACATAAACATTTTTAGAGTTGAAGTTTCGGCTGAAACGCTCTTCAAGCGGGCGTTGCAGATCTTTTTTTCTCATTACCGGAACCTCCTCCCAATGCTTCCAGGAATCTTTTCCGAAGAAATTTTGGTAGAAAGGCGTATTCCGAAGGTGGTAATTGACGATCTCTTTCTTTTTTTTCTCCACGTAGCCAGCATACTCCGTCGGGGGAATATTCTTGATCCCTTCCAGGGCAGCCTTGGCCTTCTTGATGGGGAACCTGTTGAGTTGTAATGAGAGGCTAAACCAGTTCAAAAGAGTAAAAGATAATTGTTTTTTATGCCAATTAGTTAGTGCTTCAATTTACAAACAATTATTTTTGAGGCAACATTTTTAAAATACTTCCAAAATGAATATTCTCATCCTTGGTTCCGGAGGCCGCGAACACACTTTTGCCCATAAGTTCTCACAAAGCAAGCATTGCAGTAAATTGTTTGTAGCGCCGGGAAATGCCGGTACCGCAAAAATAGCAACAAATGTTTCTCTTAATGTGAACGATTTTGGTGCAGTAAGGGACCTTGTTCTAAGGGAGAGTATTGAAATGGTGATCGTAGGGCCAGAAGATCCACTGGTTGCAGGGATACAAAACTTTTTTGCTGAAGATGAGAGGTTAAAAGAGGTGGCTGTAATTGGCCCATCCATGCGCGGGGCGCTTTTGGAAGGAAGTAAAGAACGGGCGAAAGAATTCATGGCTCTATACAATATTCCTACAGCTGCCTACGAGAGTTTCACTAAGGAAAGTTTAGATGCCGGAAAGGCATTTTTGGAGACTTTGAGGGCTCCATATGTCCTGAAGGCTGATGGTCTTGCTGCCGGAAAAGGAGTGTTGATACTTCAGGATCTGGAGGAAGCAAAGAAGGAGCTGGAAAATATGCTTACTCATGATAAGTTCGGAAAAGCAGGAGCAACGGTTGTAATCGAAGAATTTTTAGACGGAATAGAACTGAGTGTCTTTGTGCTCACCGATGGAAAGAATTATATCACCTTGCCAACAGCAAAAGATTACAAACGAATTGGAGAGGGCGACACCGGTCTAAATACTGGCGGAATGGGAGCAATTTCCCCGGTGCCTTTTGCTGATGAAACCTTCATGAGCAAGGTGGAATCACGGATTATAAAACCGACAGTAGAAGGCCTAAATAAGGAAAACATTGACTACAAAGGATTCGTATTTATTGGATTGATTAAAGTTGGTGATGAACCTTTTGTAATTGAATACAACGTGCGAATGGGAGATCCCGAGACGGAGGTTGTGCTTCCAAGAATAGAATCTGATCTTGTAGAGGTTTTCCAAAAGCTGTCAGCCGGCAAGCTGGATGAGGTGGAGCTGAAAATTTCAGACAAAGCAGCAGCCACAGTGATGTTGGTTTCGGGAGGCTATCCCGAAGCCTATGAAAAAGGCAAAGAGATCTCAGGGCTTGAGAAGGTGGCAGATTCCCTTGTTTTTCATGCCGGTACGGCTGAAAAAGATGGTAAGATAGTTACCAACGGCGGAAGGGTATTGGCGATAACCTCTTTTGGAGATACTTACAAACAGGCACTAAAAAAATCTTACCAAAATGCAGAAAATCTTCATTTCGATAAGATGTATTTTAGAAAAGACCTTGGCTTTGATCTAGCCTAGGAAGGAATGTGCTGTAGAATCGCGATTCTCTTCGTTGCGGTCATTAATGTCCTTTAACTGCTTCATCCAGTAAAGAAAAGCTGCAAATCCAACGATCATGAAAAGCCAGTTCACTATGTTAGCAGCCCACCAGCTGTCCAACTCTAAAGTGCGCAGGTAATTCAGCGGTTCAAATGCAAAGTCTTCAAAAAACGACTGTATCCCTTCGAAAAAATCCTTCATTGTAAGTATATTTAGAACCACAAAAATATAAAAAACCATAATGGTAGCAAGCTTTTTTGGTAAATCAAAGCCCATCAACTTCATATTAGTGGCTTTATACATTACCGGGTTTTTTATTCTCACCCTCATTTCGCAAGGTTCATTTACAGGCATCTCGGGTATTTTTGAGAGCCTGGGGGTTCTTATTTTGATCTTGTTATCGGGTTTACTGCTGAATTTCATCTCCGGTAGAAATGAACTTACCCGCCGCAACAGTTATAAAATTGTTCTTTTTGCAGGTTTCCTGTGCATGTTCCCGAATGTGTTTACCAATGCTTCTGTTATTGCCGCCAATTTCTTTATTCTGCTGGCCTTCCGAAGGATCATTAGCCTGCGTACCCAACGGCAGACGATACAAAAGATCTTTGATGCCACCCTTTGGATCTGTGTGGCCTCCCTCTTTCATTTTTGGAGCATTCTATTTCTTTTTCTGTTGTACTTCGGAATCCTGGTTCATGTGGGACATCGATTTAAAAACTGGCTCGTGCCTTTGATCGGTTTTTTAGCCGCCCTTTCATTGGTCACCTGCGGAGACCTTCTTATAACAGATTCCTTTTTTACCCTTTTTGACTGGGTAAGCTACAGTAATTTTGATTTCAGCCGGTACCGGGAACTCCCAATCCTAATTCCAACGGCCTTTATGTTTGGAGTGATGATCTGGGCCTCCTTTTTCTACCTGGTCATCATACAAAAGGCAAGTGCAACAGCCAAGACCTCCTTATTCATAGTGTTGCTCTACACCGTTGTGGCATTGGTGGTAGCCATTTTTGCGCCCACTAAAGACAGCAGCGAACTACTGTTTTTGTTCTTTCCGTTGGCAATTATTGTCACTAATTACTTTCAGATGATGAAGGATAAATGGTTTAAAGAGACCTTACTCATCCTTATCCTTCTACTTCCGGTCATACTGCAGATATTCTTTTAAACCGCTTTTTCCGAAGCAATTCTTCGCGAAGTATGTAAAAAGGTAAAAATCTGATACCTTTGCAACATTGGAGCTCAGGAGGAGATTGCCCTTTTTACAGCCTTTTACACACAAAAAATCGGAACATGTTTTCAGACAAAGCGAATAAGATCTTTCAGGAAGTAATTGAGAAATACCACGTCATCAATACGGTGGGACAGGAATTTGAAAATCCTTATGACGAAAAAGAGCAGTTGCTGGAGCACCTGTTATTCAGAAAATGCTGGATAGATACGGTGCAGTGGCATTATGAGGATATTATTCGCGATCCTAACATTGATCCTGTAGCAGCGCTCAAACTTAAGCGTCAGATTGATGCTTCCAACCAGGACAGAACAGACATGGTTGAATACATTGACAGTTATTTCCTTGATAAATACAAGAATGTTAAGCCGAAGGAAAATGCTACCATAAATTCTGAAAGTCCGGCCTGGGCCATTGATCGTTTGTCAATACTTGCTCTGAAAATATATCATATGAATGAGGAAGCAAACCGAAAGGATGCCACTCAGGAGCATATGATGAAATGTAAGGCTAAGCTGGATGTGTTGCTGGAGCAACGCGTAGATCTTTCAACTGCCATTAACCAATTATTGACCGATATTGAGAATGGTGACAAATACATGAAGGTCTATAAGCAAATGAAAATGTACAACGATGATGAGTTGAACCCGGTGCTAAGGGGCTCTAAACAATAGAATTATTCGCACATGTCCCTTGCCAAACACATACTGGTAATTCGCCTTTCTGCAATGGGAGATGTGGCCATGACCGTACCTGTCGTAAAAAGGGTTACTGAAAGGTTTCCCGATGTAAAGATCACCTTTCTCACCAAGGGATTTCTCACTCCACTGTTCAAAAACCTGCGAAATGTTGACGTTTTTGAAGCAGACGTAAATGGTCGGCATAAGGGTGTGGCCGGACTAAAAAGGCTTTCACGTGAATTGCAGGACCTGGGAATAGATGCGGTTGCCGATCTTCACAATGTGTTGAGGTCTAATATTCTTAAAGTGTTTTTTCAACTTTCCGGTATTCCGGTAAAGCAGATCGATAAAGGAAGGCAGGAGAAAAAGGCGCTTACCCGCAGGAGCAATAAGATCTTTCTTCCTCTAAAGACCACTCATGAAAGGTATGCCGATGTGTTCGACCAACTGGGCTTTCCTATTGATCTAACCTCGGGTAGTGCTTTATCTAAAGAAAACCTTTCTCCCCGGGCCAGTATCCTTGTAGGAGAGGAGCCTAAAAAATGGTTGGGGGTTGCGCCTTTTGCACAACATAAGGCTAAAGCCTATCCGCTGGATTTGGTGAAGGAGTTGCTTGGGAGGTTAGAAAAAGAGGAGAATCTAAAGATATTCCTGTTCGGAGGCGGAAGGGAAGAGGAGCAGCTGCTAAGCGATCTGGAGAAAGATTGTTCAAACGCTACAAGTGTTGCCGGCAAACTGAAATTTGAGGAAGAATTGGCTCTTATCTCCAATCTCGATGCGATGCTCTCCATGGACAGCGGGAACGGACATATCGCCGCCAACTATGGAATCCCGGTCATCTCCCTTTGGGGGTTGACACATCCCTATACCGGTTTTGCTCCTTTTGGGCAACCACTGGAGAACTCGTTGTTACCAGATTTGGATAAATATCCAGCTATTCCCACCTCGGTATATGGCAAAGAGATCCCGAAGGGATATGAGGATGTAATGAGAACCATCCCCAGTGAAAAAGTGGTGGGGAAAGTTAAGGAGCTCCTGCTGTTAAAGTAAATTATTAAACGTCGTCGTAATCAACTTTTAAGGAAGGTGTAAGCGGATGCGCCTGACACGTAAGCACAAGTCCTTCTTCGATTTCGCTGTCCACGAGAATTGAATTCTTTTCCATTTCGGCTTTACCTTCAATAATACGCGCCACACAGCTACTGCAGATCCCGCCCTGGCAGGAATAGGGCACATCGATACCCTGGTCAAGGGCAGCTTGCAAAACCGTAGAATTTTTAGGCATGCTGAAGGAAGTCTCTTCATCATCGACAACTATGGTCAATTGGGTTTCTCCTTCCAGATCAGATTTAACTTCTCCTTCCACTTCGGTGCTGAAAAGTTCAAAAAGAATGGTTTCTTTTTTCACCTCATTCTCAAGCAATATGTCGGTCACATGGTTGATCATTTCTTCAGGCCCACAAAGGTAGAAACGGGTAAAAGTGGTGTCCTTGAACCTGTTCTTCAGCACATAGTTCACCGTGCTGGCGTCGATCCTTCCGTAGTGAGAATCCTCCTCTTTCGTCTGACTGTAAACAAACTCGATGAAAAGACGGTCCGGATGTTCCATTTGCAGCTTTAAAAGCTCTTTAAAGAAAATGGTATCATCGGGCGTTTTATTTCCGTAGACCAGTACAAACCGGCTGTATTTTTCCTCGAACAACGAAGTCTTTAAAATGGAAAGCACCGGCGTGATCCCGCTACCCGCAGCAAAGGCTGCATAGGTGTGCGGATGAGAATCATTGAGAGGTTCAAAAGTGAATTTTCCTTCGGGAGGATGTACCTCAAGTACGTCTCCGGCTTTGAGCTTATTATTCGCAATGACCGAAAAAAGTCCATCCTTTACCTCCTTCACAGTTACCCTGAAGGTATCTGCTCCCGGAGGGGTGCAAATGCTGTAGGCACGGCGTATTTCCTTGCCTTCTACAGTAGTTTTTATAGTGATATATTGGCCGGCTTTAAAAGAAAATTCAGCCTTAATGTCTTGTGGAATTTCAAACTCCAGGCTTACCGCCTGTTCTGTCTCCCGAATAACCTGATTGATCTTCAGAGGAAAAAACTTACTCATTTTTTATTCTTTGTGGGCAAAAGTACAAAGTATGAGACGTAAATTCTGTAACAAAATTGTAAATTTCCACACTAGTACACTAAACAGAAAGCATGTTTGAGCATTTTATTTCATTGCAGTGGAAGGCCTTTCTCCGTTCTTCTAGTTTTGGGAAAAGCCTGGGGCTGAAAATCTTAATGGCCTTTGTGGCACTCTACTTTTCAGTTGTTTTTCTCTCTCTTGGATTTGCTCTTTACCCCATACTGAAAAAAATGCTTCCGGAAGCTGATCCTATCCAGGTGGTGAACAGCGGAATTCTCCTCTGGTTTGCTGCGGAACTTGTCATACGTTTCATGTTGCAAACCCTGCCGGTGTTGAACATAAAGCCGTTGCTTACAGCACCCATTCCGAAGAAAAAAGTGGTAAACTATGTGCTCGTAAAATCCCTTTTTTCATTCTTTAATTTTCTTCCGCTTCTTATAATAATTCCTTTTGGGCTGTTTTACTGGAATGAGGAAGGGGTCTCATTTCTTCCCATTTTTGGATGGATGGTTGCCGTTTATGCCCTGGACCTGTCTATAAATTATGCAAATTTCCTCCTGAAAAAGAAGTTTGCCGACAACCTGATAGCTCTCATTCCTTACGTAATTGTTGCTGTCGCTTTAGCGGTGCTTCAGTATCTCGAAATTTTTATCGTGACCGATGCTTTTGGAAGTTTGATGGATGCTGTAATTCAAAATCCTTTACTGGCTCTCGTACCCGTTCTTATTGCTTTAGGATTGTATCTATGGAATCAGAATATTCTTCTTAACAGGTTCTATCTTGATGATTCCCTGAAAGGAAAAGTCCAGGAAGCCAATACCCGCGACTTTCAGTGGGTGAGGAAATTCGGGGATATTGCCCCTTTTCTGCAACTGGACCTGAAACTTATTTGGCGGAATAAAAGACCCAAAACAACCATTTTTCTTTCGATCATAATAATGGGCTACGGACTCATATTCTATCCGCAGGAGACGTATCAAAGCATGCCGGCCATCTATGTGTTCATCGGGATCTTTATGACAGGGATCTTCATGATCAATTTTGGGCAGTTCATTCCCGCCTGGGATGCATCGTACTATTCAATGATCATGTCTCAGAACATTCCGCTGAAGAAATACCTCGCTTCGAAAGCCGGATTAATGACCTTCAGCATAATTGTTTTGGCAATATTAACTACACCATACGTTTATTTTGGGTGGAAGATCCTCATCGTCAACCTGGCCTGTGCTGTATATAATGTGGGCGTGAATGTTCCCGTGTTACTTTTTGCGGGTTCCTTCAACCGGAAAAGGATCGAACTCGAAAAAAGCCCTTTTATGAACTACCAGGGCACCGGCGCAACCCAGTGGATCATTGGTCTACCTTTAATGCTCATTCCAATTTTGATCTTCTGGCTATGCAACAAATTCTTTTCTTTTGAAACCGGGGTGGGTGTCCTGGTGGGACTTGGATTTGTGGGCATTGTGATGAGAAATTGGTTGATGGACCAGATAGGGGAGGCCTATAGAAATAGTAAGTATGCCATGATACAGGGTTTTAAACAGACCGGCGATTAATAAAAGACACTAAAAATGATAACAGTAACCAATCTTTCAAAAGTTTATAACGGCACAAGCGTTCTCAATATTCCTCACCTGGAAATTCCACGAGGGCAAAGCTTTGGCCTGGTGGGTAATAATGGCGCGGGAAAAACCACATTTTTCAGTCTTTTATTGGACCTTATTCAGCCAACTACCGGAAATGTTTTCAATAACGATATCACCGTTAGTCAGAGTGAAGAATGGAAACCATTCACCTCGTCATTTATTGATGAAAGTTTTTTGATAGGGTACCTGACTCCCGAAGAATACTTCAACTTCATAGGTGATCTTCGCGGACAAAACAAAGCTGATATTGCTGCCTTTCTTCAGTATTTTGAAGATTTCTTTAACGGGGAGATACTCGGAAGAAAAAAATATTTGCGTGATCTCTCCAAAGGGAATCAGAAGAAGGTGGGAATTGTAGCGGCGCTTATTGGAAAACCTGAAGTGATCATTCTTGATGAACCTTTCGCCAACCTCGATCCCACTACGCAGATCAGATTAAAAACGCTGATAAAAGATCTTTCTGAAAATTCAGAAGTTACCATTCTTATTTCCAGTCACGATCTTATTCACGTGACCGAGGTTTGTGAAAGGATTATGGTGCTGGACAAAGGTGAGGTCGTTAATGATATTAAGACCTCTGAAGCCACTCTTAAGGAACTGGAGCAGTATTTTGCAGGCGAGCATGTGAGCCAGTAAATACTAACCTTTTAAAAACCTGTTTTTATGAATAAATTTCTTTTCCTGTTTTTCATTTTTGTCATTTCCGTTAATGGGTTCGCTCAGGAAAAGGAGATAGATCCTCCACAAATAATTTCTTTTGATCAGGTTGAGCAGCCTCCCTTATCCAAACGTTGTAAACCAAAAGGATCTGCTCAAAAGCAAAGAGATTGCACTTCCAGTTACATCAATAACTATGTCAACAGGAATTTTGATCTGAATATGGCTTCTAAACTTGTAAAGGGACTTGTGAAATTAGAAGCCCGATTTGTCATTGATAAAGAAGGAAGGGTGAAAGATGTTTCTGCAAGCGGTGGACCTAAGAAAATAAATGAACATCTGGAGGAAGTATTAGCTTCTCTAAGAGACTTTAAACCGGGCCGGGAGAATGGAATTCCGGTGGAAGTTAGCTATTGGGTCCCGGTAACTTTCATGACGAGGTAAGGTCAAACTCCATTCCCCGAAAATATCTCCTGAAATCCCTTTTTTGAGGTGCTTCTTAGCACTACTTCCTCATAGCTGCTGATTCCACTCAAAAGGTGGAAAAAAATCCCTATTTTTACTTCTCACAATAATAAATCCGGCTAACTAAAGTTAATCCTAAACACCAAGTACCTGTTGATTTGAAAGCTCTTAAAAAAGGATTTTTGCTACTGCTTCTGGCTGCATGTGTAATTGGCTGCTCAAGGAAAAAGAACACCTTTATCAGCCGTAACTGGCATGCCGTTACTGCGGAATACAACACCCTCTTCAACGGGAATATGGCGCTGGAATTAGGCAAAGAAGAGCTCAACCAGACTTACCGCGATAATTACTGGGATATTTTACCGGTTGAGCGAATGCAGGTGAGTGAAACCGTACTCGCACCGGGAACCAGTATAAATCCGAATTTTGAAGTTGCCGAAGAAAAGGCTGTAAAAGCCATTCAGCGGCATTCAATGTTGCTCGATGGATCAGAAAAGAATCCGCAGATAGATGAGGCATATCTGCTGCTGGGAAAAGCCCGCTATTACGATCAGCGCTTTGTACCTGCTCTAGAAGCTTTCAATTATATTCTACACAAATATCCACTCAGCAATACTATCAACGAGGCCAAGATTTGGCGTGAAAAAAGCAATATCAGGTTAGAATTCAACGAGCTTGCCATTAAGAACCTGAAAAAGATGCTCAAAAATGAGAAGCTGGAGAAGGAAAATCGTGCGAATGCCAACGCCATGCTAGCAGAAGCCTACCTGAACATTGGCGCCCGGGACAGTGCGGTCGCACCTCTTAAAAAGGCCGCCAAACTTACCGACAACAAAGACGAAGAAGGCCGATACTGGTTTATTACAGGCCAGCTTTATGATCGGTTAGAGCAGAGAGACAGCTCCAATTACGCATACTCACAGGTTATAGATCTCAACCGAAAAATTCCGCGGATCTACCTGGTCAACGCTAAGATCGCGCAAATTCGAAATACAGATCTTTCTCCCGAAAAAAAGGCGGTGGTGCTGGAGCAGTTACTCGACCTTTCCGGAGATCGGGAAAACAGGCCTTACCTGGACCAGATATACTTTGAACTGGCAGAATTTCATTACCAGCAGGATTCTATCAACCTGGCAATGGATTATTATAATCGCTCTCTGGCTTCACCTTCAGAAAATGCCTATTTGCAGTCCCTTGATTACGAGTCTCTGGGGAATATAAATTTTGATGCGGCCAATTACGAGATTGCCGGCGCTTACTATGACAGTACCCTGCAGAAACTTGCTCAAAACACGCGGGAATACAGGCTGATAAAGAAAAAGAGAGACAATCTGGGAGACGTGATCTACTACGAAAATCTCTCGCGTGAGCTGGACAGCGTCCTGATAATAGCAAAGCTTCCGGAAGAAGAGCAAAGGGAATTCTTTACCGCTTATACGGCCGAATTAAGAGAAAGAATGGAGTCTGAAGCAGGAAAAGAAGAGCAGGCACAGAATGCACAGAACTACTTCGAGACCAAACGAACCGGCTTGCCCGGAGTACCTACACCGGGAAATACCTTCTATTTCTACAATCCCACCACAGTTGCTTATGGGAAGCAGGAATTCTTCAGACTGTGGGGAAACCGTGAACTGGCAGATAATTGGCGCACGGGTTCAAGAATGGCAGCTACAGCAGGTCTTGACTCCATTGGCAGGAATGAACTCGCAGAGAATGATCCACGCTTAGATCCTGAGACCTACTTAAAACGTATTCCGAAGGATCCGGCATTGTTGGACAGCCTGGTACAGGAGCGAAATTTTGCTAATTACCAACTTGGGCTCATCTATAGGGAAAAGTTTAAAGAAAACGGCCTGGCTGCAGAAAAACTGGAGTCGGTTTTAGCTAATGATCCCGAAGAACGACTGGTCATTCCTTCTATGTATAATCTTTACAAGACATATATCGAGCTGGGCGAACTGGCAAAAGCTCAAAGTCTTAAAAATGACATAATTTTCCGGTTTCCCGATTCCCGTTATGCGGCCATACTTCAGGATCCAAAAAGTCTTTTACAGGACGAAAATAATCCGACAGCCCTCTATGAGGAAGTGTATCAGTTATATGAAGATCAACAGTATGCTGAGGTGATCGAAAGAGCCGGTGGCTTGGCTTCGGAATTCGCGGGAGACGAGATCGTTCCGAAGTTGGAATTATTGAAAGCCATGGCCCAGGGAAGATTGCTCGGTGTTGAAAGTTATAAGGAAGGACTTAATTATGTGGCACTGAATTACCCACAGTCCCTCGAAGGAATAAAGGCGCAGGAGATTTTACAGACTGCTCTGCCAACTATAGCTAACCCGGTATTCAAAAATGACTCTTTGGCCTCTTCTTTTAAATTAGTTTTCCCTTTTGAAATAACAGAGAAGAGCAAGGCTGAGGAATTAAAGAAGATTATAACAAATAGCCTTGAAAAACTGAATTATTCTGAAATAAAAGCTTCTGTAGATGTCTACGGGCCTCAACAAATTTTTGTTGTGGTGCACAATTTCAGGTCTCCTGAGAATGCTTTGGGTTATGCTGAGCTTCTGGAAAAGAGCAAGGAGAACAAGGTTACCAGAAAATCTTTTTATATTTCGGCCGAGAACTATAGGATCGCCCAGATCCATAAAAATATTGATACCTACTTAGAAACCCTAAATCCCCCCCAGTAATGTTTACACAAGAGAAAAAGGCAACTGCAGAATTGAGCAAAGAACAGAATAAGATATCCCAGGGAACCACCATTACAGGTGACATTGAAGCTCTGGGATGTTTTAGAATAGATGGAACTGTAGAAGGTTCTGTGAAAACTCCGGGAAAAGTTGTTATTGGCAAAGACGGCTGCATTAAAGGAGACCTGGAATGTGAAAATGCCGACATAGAAGGAAAGTTCTTTGGGACATTAAAAATTTCCGGAATTCTTAGTCTGCGTAGTACCGCCTTCATTGAAGGAGAGGCCAATGTGGTAAAACTGGCTGTTGAGCCGGGTGCTACATTCAACGCGACCTGTACTATGCGAGGCGCCATGAAAGCAATAAATAATGAAAAAGGAGAACGAGGATCCAAACAAGAGAAATCAGCTTAGAAATTGGGCGATTTTTACCGGGATTGCCTTTCAAATGGGTGCAACTATATTTATTTGCGCCTGGATTGGTAAAAAACTGGATGAGCGTTATCCCTCAAACAAGAACTGGTTCACCATTGGTTTTGTCCTGTTTGGGATAGTAGCCTCGGTCTATGTGGTCCTTAAACAGTTGAAGCGCTACAACGAATAACATTTGATGTTAAAAAATCTTTTAAAGTTTTCCGCCTTATTAATTATGGTGGCCGGAGCCGGCTATGCCATTCATTATTGGGTATTCACCCGGTTTTTTGAAGATCAGCCGGTAGGGATCATTAATCTGGCCTATAGGTTTAACATTGGGATCACCTTGCTTTTTACCACTACTATAATAGCCGTAAGTGAACGGCTTAAAGAACAATTGGGGTTTATTTTTCTGGGGGGTGCTTTTGTCAAACTTGGTATCTTTCTCTTCATTATCAAAACTTCAGAATATACCATTGATAAATCTGTTTTTCTGCATTTTTTTATTCCATATTTGATTTGTGTGGTGCTTGAAATTGTATGGGTGATCAAGATCCTGAACAAGGCTAACTTTAAACAAGACAGCTAATTACGGGCGTTACGGGCGGAAAAAACAATTCCATTATAAGGGGTATGTTTTTTTATTTAATTATGTACATTTGCACCCAAATTAAAGGACTGTAATTTACCTGGAAATGCAAAAGGAAACCGTTGCGAAATTTTTATTAGCCTGTCTTTTTATGTTTGTGTCAATAAATGCGCAGGCATTTTCTGATCAGGAAGAAGGTCATGCACAAGATGCTCACGAACAGGAAGTACACACTCAGGAAGCTCACGCCGAATCTGGTGGAGATGCCAAAGTGAACACCCGTGAAGAAGTGCAGGAATATATTGACCACCACCTTAAAGATTCACATTACGTTACTTTCTATTCTGATGCTGAAGAAGGCACTCACGCCGGTTTTCCGCTTCCTGTTATCCTTTGGGATAATGGCCTGAAGATATTTTCTGCTGGGAAATTCCACCATGGAGAAGATGTAGCTGAAGTTGATGGAAATTATTACCGACTTTACCATTCCAAGATATACAAAACTAACGCTGAAGGAGAGATCTTCTACGGCGATGAGCATCATGCGAATGCAGAGCATCAGTTCCCCACCAATGAGCGTCCACTGGACCTTTCATTGACTAAGAACGTGATCACCATGATCCTTGTAGCTGTATTGATGTTCTTCCTTTTCAGCTCACTTGCAAAATCATATAGAAAGAACAGCATTCCGAGGAAATTCGGACGTGTTCTTGAGCCCCTCATCATTTACGTTCGTGATGATATCGCTAAACCAAACATTGGTCCTAACTATAGAAAATACTCCAGCTTCCTGCTAACGGTATTCTTCTTTATCTGGATCCTGAACCTTCTGGGAATGACTCCGCTGGGAGTGAACGTTACCGGAAACATTGCGGTAACCTTTGCACTTGCTATGGTGACTTTCTTTATTGTGCAGTTCAGCGCCAATAAAGGATATTGGAAACACATTTTTTGGATGCCGGGTGTGCCATGGCCTATGAAGATCGTTCTTGCGCCAATCGAGGTGCTTGGGATGTTCACAAAGCCGTTCGCATTGATGATCCGACTTTTTGCGAACATGACCGCCGGTCACGTAGTGGTTATGACCCTTCTAGGTTTGATCGTTGTGTTCCAGAACTGGATCGCCGGACCTGCATTCTTCGGGTTTACCATTTTCATCTCTGTAATTGAGTTGCTGGTTGCTTTCCTTCAGGCCTATATCTTCACACTATTGAGTGCGCTTTACATAGGTATGGCGATCGAAGATCACGGGGAGCATCATGAAGATGAAGACATTCCGATTATATAATTTTTGAAGATAAATAAGAGTAAGTTTAATTTTTAATAAATAAGTATGGAAGCCTTAAATTTAGATTTGATTGGAGCTGGTTTAATTATTATTGGAGCTGGTATCGGTCTTGGTAAAATTGGTGGTGCTGCAATGGAAGGAATTGCACGTCAGCCAGAAGCAGCAGGAAAGATCCAAACTGCAATGATTATTATTGCCGCACTTTTAGAAGGTGTTGCTTTCGCTGCGCTTTTCGCAGTGTAATCAAAAAAGAACTCAAGCTTTGCAGCGGTTGGCTGCAAAGCTTGATTATTATTACAAATTAAACGATAGTTGAAATAAAAGAATATGGAAAAGTTAGTTAACGATTTTTCTTTTGGATTGTTTTTCTGGCAGATAATAGTCCTTGTAGTACTTATCTTGTTGCTTAAGAAGTTTGCGTGGAAACCAATTTTGGACGCGTTGAACGACAGAGAGCAGGGGATCCAGGACGCTCTTGATTCTGCTGAAAAGGCACGCAAAGAAATGCAGAACCTTCAGGCAGACAATGAGAACCTGATGAAGGAAGCTCGTATGGAGCGTGACAACATGATCAAAGAAGCTCGTGAGATCAAAGAGAAAATGATCAGCGAAGCCCGTGAAGAAGCTCAGAAAGAAGGAGAGAAAATGATCCTTCAGGCTAAGGCTACTATTCAGAATGAGAAAAATGCAGCTCTTGCAGATATTAAAAATCAGGTAGCAACCCTTTCTATGCAGATCGCTGAGAAAGTAGTTCGTGAGCAACTTTCCTCTGATGCCAAGCAGGAAAAGCTGGTAGAGGATATGCTTGATGACGTTACCTTAAACTAAGAATATGTACGGGAGCAAAGCAGCTTTACGATACGCAAAGGCAGTTATTAGCCTTGCAAAGGATAAGAATCAGACTAAAGAGGTCAATGAAGATATGACCCTTATAAGCAACACCATTGCCAGCAGTCATGAGCTTGAAGTGTTTCTTAAAAGTCCGGTTATCAAAGACAGCATCAAAAAAGATTCTCTTGAAGAGATCTTCAAGAATGTGAACGGGATTACTTCCAACCTGTTCGGTGTGCTGATCGAGAATAAAAGGATCGATATACTGGAGATGGTCGCTTCGAAGTACAAGCAATTGTATGACGAAATGAATAATGTACAGGTCGCAAAAGTGACCACGGCATTCCCGCTTACCCCGGCTCTTGAGTCTAAGATTCAAACTAAAGTTAGGGAGTTGACCGGGAACGAGGCTAAGATCCAGAACATCATTGATGAAAGTATCATTGGTGGATTCATTTTAAGAGTAGGTGACATTCAGTACAACGGAAGTGTGAATGCCCAACTCAACAACCTGAAAAGGGAATTTAAAAACAACACATACGTTTCAAAAATTTAATTAAAACAGTCACTTTTTGGGTGGCATTTTATTCTAAATAATTATGGCAGAAATAAATCCGGCTGAAGTATCAGCAATATTAAAAAAACAACTTTCCGGGTTCGAAGCTAAGGCTTCTTTGGACGAAGTTGGTACCGTTCTCAACGTAGGTGACGGTATTGCTAACGTTTACGGACTGGCTAACGCGCAGTACGGAGAGTTGGTTGAATTCGAAAGCGGATTGGAAGGAATTGTACTTAACCTTGAAGAAGACAATGTTGGGGTGGTACTTTTAGGTCCATACAAAGATGTGAAAGAAGGAGCAACTGTGAAAAGAACACAGCGTATTGCTTCTATCAATGTAGGTGAAGGAATTGTTGGTCGAGTGGTTGACACCCTTGGTGCCCCAATCGACGGAAAAGGTCCAATTGAAGGTGAGACTTTCCAGATGCCATTGGAACGTAAAGCTCCAGGAGTAATTTACCGTCAGCCGGTAACCGAGCCGCTTCAAACAGGTATTAAAGCTATCGATGCTATGGTGCCGATTGGACGTGGACAAAGGGAGTTGGTAATTGGTGACCGTCAGACTGGTAAGACAGCTGTGGTTATTGATACCATCCTTAACCAAAAGGAATTTTACGATGCAGGGGAACCTGTGTATTGTATATATGTGGCAATAGGGCAAAAGGCCTCTACTGTAGCCGGAATTGCAAAAACTCTTGAAGATAAAGGAGCTTTAGCATATACCACTATTGTTGCCGCAAACGCATCAGATCCTGCTCCTATGCAGGTGTATGCTCCTTTCGCAGGTGCTGCGATTGGTGAGTACTTCAGGGATACCGGTCGTCCTGCATTGATCGTTTATGATGATCTTTCAAAACAGGCGGTTGCTTACCGTGAGGTTTCTTTGCTTCTTCGTCGTCCACCGGGACGTGAGGCTTACCCAGGAGACGTTTTCTTCCTTCACTCAAGATTACTGGAGCGTGCTGCAAAAGTGATCGATGATGATAGTATCGCGAAGAACATGAACGACCTTCCGGATGTACTTAAAGATAAAGTAAAAGGTGGAGGTTCTTTAACAGCACTTCCGCTTATCGAAACTCAGGCAGGTGACGTTTCTGCGTATATCCCTACTAACGTAATTTCGATTACAGATGGTCAGATCTTCCTTACTTCAGACTTGTTCAACTCAGGGGTTCGTCCTGCAATTAACGTGGGTATTTCTGTATCTCGTGTAGGTGGTGCCGCTCAGATCAAATCAATGAAGAAGGTAGCTGGTACTTTGAAACTTGACCAGGCTCAGTTCCGTGAACTGGAAGCATTCGCCAAGTTTGGTTCAGATCTTGATCCTGCTACTCTTAGCGTAATTGAAAAAGGTAAGCGTAACGTGGAGATCCTTAAGCAGGCTCAAAACAATCCTTACCCTGTAGAAGAGCAGATCGCTATCATCTACGCCGGTTCTAAGAACCTGTTAAGAGATGTGCCTGTTGATAAAGTAAGAGAATTCGAGAAGGATTACCTTGAATACCTTAACGCAAAACACAGAGATATTCTGGACACGTTGAAAGCAGGTAAACTTACTGATGAAGTAACTGATACTTTGAACAAAGTTTCAAAAGAACTTTCAGCTAAATATAAAGCCTAAATTAAAGTTTGAGTTGAGTGTTGAGAAATATCTCACTACTCAATTCTCAAATCTCAATTCAATTAGATGGCCAATTTAAAAGAACTTAGAAGCAGAATTACATCGGTTTCCTCAACCATGCAGATCACCAGTGCCATGAAAATGGTATCTGCTGCCAAGTTGAGCAAAGCCCAGGATGCTATTACTGCAATGAGACCATATGCAGAAAAGCTGACCGAATTGCTGCAAAACCTGAGCGCCACTTTGAGCAGCGACCAGGGAAGTAAGTATGCTGAGCAGCGTGAGGTCAAAAACGTCCTGATTGTGGCTATTTCTTCAAACCGTGGTTTGGCAGGAGCTTTTAATACAAACATCATTAAAGGTGTAAAACAACTTGCTGCCGAGGATTTCAGCGGAAAGAATGTGGAGGTTATGACCCTTGGTAAAAAGGCTCATGATATCCTGAAAAAGACTTTCAGCGTTTATAGGAATAACAATGGGATCTATGACGATTTGAGTTTCGATAATTCTGCTGCAATTGCAGAAGATCTTATGGCGCAGTTCGTCAGTGGTAAATACGACAAGATCGTACTGGTGTACAACCAGTTCAAGAATGCTGCTACACAGATTGTCATGAAAGAGCAGTTTCTACCTATAGTTCCTGTTGAAAAGGATGAAGATGTGGTTTTAGATTACATTTTTGAGCCTTCTAAAGAGGAGATCGTAGAGGAATTGATCCCTAAATCTTTAAAAATGCAGGTTTTTAAGGCGCTTAGAGACTCTTTTGCTTCAGAACACGGTGCACGTATGACTGCCATGCATAAAGCGACCGATAACGCTACTGAACTGCGTGATTCACTTAAGTTGTCATACAACAAAGCACGACAGGCTTCTATTACCAATGAGATCCTTGAAATTGTTGGTGGTGCCGAGGCTTTGAATAAATAATAAATCGGAAAAACCTTCTGAAAATCATATTTTTGAGACCCCGTACTTCTACAGTACGGGGTTTTCTTTTTCTGAAAAATTGGGAATGGTACTGATTTTGTTTGATCAGAATTGTAAATTTCCTTCTTATGAAAAAGCTGTTGAAAATTTTCGCTTTTTTGCTGCTTCTGTTAAGCTTTACGTACTGCGCGAATGGCAGAAAGCTTCAGGAAGAGCCGCCAATTGATATCAAACAAGCCTATTATTCTACCTGGACAGGTGGCGTTAAAGGAGCGGCTTCAGGAATAACCTTTATTATCCCTACGGAAGGTGATGGGAAAGTGGTGTTGGACAGTGTCTACTTCCGCGGAAGAAAAGCAGCGCTTCAAAAAGAACCTACAGACTCCACTTTATATATTGCACAATTCAAGATCCCATCACGGGAAAATTACAGGGACAAAGTGATCATGCATGCAGATCCAAAAGAAGAATATGGCAATCCCACTCCCGAAATCCTTCCCGATATTCCGTTTGAATTAAAACCTGATGAAGCTGTAGTGCGTTATACGGACAATGGGCGGGCAAAATACTTCAAGATCAAAGGCATCAAAAAGAAAGATTCTACAGAGGTTCCAATAAAAAACCCGCAAAATATTCGGCATTAGGTTCACCTATAGTACATTTGTGAGGTAAAACTCAACCAAAATACGATTGGCCCTCCTTCAAAAGTTATTTAAACAGACTTTCATTTACGGTATTGCTACAGTGGTGCCCAAGATGCTATCCTTCTTGCTTATTCCTCTTTATACATACTATTTACCAACCGAAGGATTTGGAGAAGTAGCCATTGTATTTGCCTGGATAGCCGTTTTTAACGTGGTGCTGGCCTACGGAATGGAGACGAGCTTTTTTCGCTTTTTTCACCAGGAAAATTTCCGGAAAGAAGTTGTTGCCACTTCCTCCATTTCACTGATCATCTCTACCGGACTTTTCATGGCTCTCGGATTTATTCTGAAAGATGTGATTTCCGAAGCAACTGCCATTGCATCACATTACATAGTCTATGTATTGTTGATCCTTGGATTAGATGCCCTCGTGATCATTCCTTTTGCCTGGATACGGGCCACAGAACGCCCCAGGATATTTGCTATTATCAAGATCGGGAATGTAGCGGTCAATCTTGGTCTTAACTTGTTCTTCATAATATACCTGCCAAAACTGGCTACCAAAAATGGCATTTTTGAAGCCATTTATAAACCTGACTTTGAAATCGCGTATATTTTCATCTCCAACCTTATCGCCAGCGCATTGACTCTGTTGGTGATGTTGCCGTTCTATTTAAAGCTGAAATACCGTTTTAATCCGGAACTTTGGAAGAAGATGATAAGCTATGGCGCACCTATTCTTATTGCGGGGATTGGATTCGTAATAAATGAAGTGTTTGACAAGATCCTGTTGGGCAGGTTACTGCCTGAAGATATTGCGAAATCTGAAGTTGGAGCTTATTCGGCCTGCTATCGCCTGGCGCTGTTCATGACTCTTTTCGCAACGGCCTTTAGAATGGGCATCGAGCCGTTCTTCTTTAGCCATGCCAAGGAAAAGAATTCGGTGCAGACCTATGCGATGATCACAAAGTATTTTGTCATTTTTGGATCGGCAATCCTGATTGTCATAACTGTATTTTCAGATCTGCTTAAACTGTTGCTCATTCAGGATTCTTCATATTTCGAAGCGATGACCGTGGTACCTATGATCCTCATAGCAAATCTGTTTTTAGGGATCTACCACAACCTTTCGGTTTGGTATAAAGTAAGTGACCGCACCAGGTTCGCTGCCTATATTTCCATTTTTGGAGCAGTGGTGACATTGATCCTTAACTTCTGGCTAATTCCGTATTACAGCTATGTTGGATCGGCTATTGCAACTATGGCGGCTTATGGCAGTATGATGCTCTTATCTTTCTACTTCGGAAGAAAATATCACCCAATTCCCTACGACCTCAGTAGAATTGGCAGCTACCTCCTTCTTTCCATCGGTTTCTCGGTGGTGTACTTCTATGTTTTTAGAAATAATTATTACCTCGGAAGTATATTAATTCTTATCTTTTTTGCCCTTATTTATTACGGTGAAAAGGACCAGTTAAAACAACTTTTGAGGAGGGCATAATTTCCTTTTCAGAAGAAAAAAACGAAAAAGATGAACGTAAAAATAATCAACAAATCTCAACACGAATTGCCTGCGTACGAAACCGGTTCCTCTGCCGGAATGGATCTGCGGGCGAATATCCAGGAACCTGTAAAATTGAAGCCGCTGGAAAGAGCGATCATTAAAACAGGTCTTTTCATAGAGCTTCCGGTTGGCTATGAAGCCCAGGTGCGTCCCCGAAGTGGACTGGCAGCCAAAAAAGGTATTACAGTACTGAATTCTCCGGGCACTATTGATGCCGACTACCGCGGAGAAATAGGAGTGATACTGGTGAACCTTTCTAACGAAGAATTCACCGTGGAGAACGGCGAACGCGTGGCTCAGCTGGTGATCTCCCGTCATGAACACATCTTTTGGAAAGAAGTGGAAGTACTGGAGGAAACCTCCCGTGGAGAAGGCGGCTTCGGAAGTACCGGCACAAAGTAACAACGATCAATATCCAATGATCAATTAACACTCTAAAAAATTAAAGAATTGAGTTAGAAGTTTTCTCAATTCTCAATACTAAATACTCAAAACTAAAAGATGAAAATTATAGTACCTATGGCTGGTCGTGGTTCACGACTTCGCCCACATACCCTTACAGTTCCTAAACCCCTCATACCCATAGCCGGGAAACCTATTGTACACCGCTTGGTAGAAGATATCGCCAAAGTGTTGGATGAAAAGGTCGATGAGATCGCTTTTATCATTGGAGAGGACTTCGGAGAAAAGGTGGAAACCGACCTGAAGAATATCGCTAAGGCATTAGGCGCAAAAGGAACCATTTATTACCAGGATAAACCTCTCGGAACCGGTCACGCAATAATGTGCGCCAAAGATTCGCTGGAAGGTCCCGCTGTGATCGCTTATGCCGATACACTTTTTAAAGCCGATTTTACGTTAGATAAAGAAGCCGATGGGGTGATATGGGTAAAACAGGTGAAAAACCCTTCAGCTTACGGCGTAGTGCAGCTGAATGAAAAGAATCAGATAGTTGACCTGGTGGAAAAGCCAGAGGAGTTCGTTTCTGATCTTGCCGTGATCGGGATCTACTATTTCAAAGATGTTGCCGTCTTGAAGAATGAACTTCAGGGAGTGCTGGATAACAACATTATTCGTGGCGGAGAATACCAGATCAACGATGGGATAGAGGCCATGAAACGAAAGGGAATGATCTTTGTACCTGGAAAGGTGGACGAGTGGATGGACTGCGGGAATAAGAACGTGACCGTGGAGACAAACACTAGAATGCTGAACTTCCTTCAGGAGGACGGTGAAAAACTGATCGCTGATGACCTGAAAATGGAAAATTCGGAGATCATTGAACCATGTTACATAGGGGAAAATGTGGTGCTGAAAAATGCCAAAATTGGACCGAATGTTTCCGTAGGGAATGGATGTAAGATCAGCGACTCCACGATAGAGGATAGCCTGATCCAGACTTTCGCTGAAGTCACCAATGCCAAATTGAAAAATGCGATGATCGGTAACTTTGCGAAATTCAATGGTGAGTTTACTGAGATCAGCATTGGGGATTATTCTGTATTAGAGTAAAAATAAAGTGTTCTAAAAATGAGGAAAAACAGGGTATATTCCATTTGCCTGGCAGGTTTGCTGCTTTGTGGTACTGCTGTTTTTCCGCAGGAACGGGAAAAACTCGTTGTTGAGGCTTCCGAAGATAATTTGGGAAATGTAGAGGATGAGTTTCAGGAATTGTTTTTTGAAGCTCTGAAGCAAAAGGCCATTGAAAATTATGAAAAGGCTATTAATGCCCTGGAAAAGGCTTTAAAGATCGCTCCCGATCAAAAGGTGGTTTACCTAGAGCTTGGAAAGAACTTCAATGCGCTTGAAAAGTTTCCGCAGGCTGCATCATACCTCGAAAAAGGCAGAAAAGCAGCTCCAAAGAATCAACCCATTCTTGAGGAACTGTACAATACTTATTTCCGGAGTAGGGATTATGAAAAGGCACTGCCGGTAGTAAGGGAACTGGTGGTTCTGGACGGCTCTTATTCCGAAGATCTTGCAAACCTCCTTATTCTGAACGAGAAATTCGATGAGGCTCTGAGTCTGCTGGATTCTCTGGATAAGAAAAAGGGCTCAAGTACTTACAGGGAAACCCTGCGCAGGCAGATCTATTCACGAACCGACAATGTGGAGGCGCAAATAAATGATCTGCAGGAGCACATAGCAGCAGATCCTGAGAATGAACAGGATTACCTGAACCTGATTTTTGTGTACAGCGAGAACGGAGAAACGGGGAAGGCTTTTGAAACCGCGCAAAAACTGCTGGAGGTAAATCCTTCTTCGGAACTGGTGCACCTGGCCCTTTACAAATTCTATATTACTGAAAATGCTTCGGAAAAAGCAGTAGCTTCCATGAAGATCCTGCTGGGGAGTGATCAGATCGACGAGATTACGAAATACCAGGCGCTGAATGATTTTCTGCTGTATGTTGCCGAGAATTCTGAGCTTGAAGATGAACTTGTGGAACTGGTTTCCGTTTTTTCTGAAGAGGAGAACAATACGAAAGTCTATAAGCAGCTGGGAACTTTTTTCCTCGAAAAAGGGAAAACCGGAGCGGCTCTTGATTATTTCCTAACCGCGCTTGAAAATGAGAAAGGAGATTTCGGTCTGTATAAACAGATCCTTCTTTTGCAGGAGCAGGCTGGTAATTTTTCGGAAGTAGAAAAGATAAGTTCTAATGCACTCGAGATATTTCCGTCACAGCCCTGGCTTTATCTTGTGAATGGAAAAGCGTTGAACGAATTGTCCAAACCTAAAGACGCTCTGGAGATATTATCTGCCGGACTTGATTTTTTAATTGATAATACCGCCCTGGAAAAGGAATTTTACCTTCAAATGGCCAGGGCACATGAGGCTTTGAACCAGCCTCAAAAAGCTGCGGAATACCAAACCAAAGCTGCCAACTTAAAAACTTAAATTTTGATGAACAGACGCTCCCCAATATTCTTACTTCTTTTATTCTCTTTAATCCTTACATCCTGTGGATCCCGAAAGGCTAAAATGGGAGGTACTCCTGCCGAAGATGCAGCGGTAACTTCTGTAGTGGATAAGCACTACACAAAAGCCATTGATTTTAATACACTTCAGGGTCGGCTTGGGATAGATTATCAAACCGAAGACAGAAGTCAGAGTGTGACGGTCACTTTTCGCATGAAAAAGGATGACACCATCTGGATGAGCGGCCAACTTTTAGGGATACCACTTGCCAAAGTAATGATCACTCCCAATTCGGTCCAGTACTATGAGAAGATCACCAAGACCTATTTTGACGGTGATTTCCGGTTGTTGAGCCATTGGCTGGGAACACCGCTGGATTTTCAGAAAGTACAGAATTTACTTCTGGGTCAAACTATCTATGACCTTCGAAAGGAGCGATATAAGCTTACCGAATCTGTTAGAGGTTACCAGCTGGAGCCGGCAGACCCCGGTTTTCTTAAGAAGCTCTTTCTATTGGATGCTGCCAATTATAAAGCCCTGGCGCAACAAATTGGCCAGAAAGTAGAAAACAGAAGCGTAACAGTCACCTATCCCGAATATCAAAAGGTAAGTGGAAGAGTTATTCCACAGTCTATAAAGATCCTTGCGAACGATGGTGCTGAAAGCACCAGGATCGATATGCAGTTCCGGTCCCTGGAATTCGATGTTCCGGTATCTTTTCCCTTTTCAATACCTTCGGGATATGAAGAAATTTCTATAAAATGAGAAAAATGTCATTTTTAAAGCCCCTCCTGGCTGGTTTGTTCCTTCTTCTTAGTGTTACTTCCTTCGCCCAGGACAGGGAGGAATTGGAACAGCGCCGGCTCGAACTTCAGCAGGAGATCAAAAGGATTAATAACCTGCGTACCACCAACCTGAAAAAAGAGAAGTCCATACTTACCCAGGTAGAAGACCTGGATCAACAGATAAGGACTACTGAAAACCTTATTCGAGTGACCAATCAGCAGGCCAATCTGTTGACCAGGGAAATTCGGTCCAATCAGAATAAAATAGGACAAATGCGAAAGGAACTGGAAGAGCTAAAGGATGATTATGCCCGTATGGTTCGCAAATCCTATAAAAGTAAATCCCAGCAAAGTCGTATCATGTTCCTTTTGTCTGCGGAAAGTTTTCTGCAGGCATACAAAAGGCTGCAGTACATGAAGCAGTATGCTAATTACCGGCATGATCAGGGAGAGGAGATCAAGGAGCGCACGGTGGAACTTCAGCAGTTAAATGCCGGTCTTGCCGAACAGAAAAAGACCAAAGACAAGTTGATCGCCGAAAACCGTAAGACAAGGGCTGAACTTGAACAGAACAAAAAATCCCAGCAGGGATTGATCGCTACCATTCGGAAGAAAGAAGGACAATATGCTGCTGAACTGAGAAAGAAGCAACAGGAGGTGAACGCAATTGATAAGGCGATCGAAAAGATCATTGCTGATGCTATTGCGGCCAACAATAAGAATACGGGTTCTACTTCCCGCGAGGTTTTTGAACTGACTCCTGAAGCTAAAGTGTTGGCGGCTAATTTTGCTGCTAACAAAGGAAAATTACCATGGCCTGTAAAGTCGGGAGTGGTTTCCATGCATTTTGGAACACAGCCTCACCCGGTGGTAAAATCAATTACCATCAATAGTAATGGAGTGCGAATAGATACGGAAGACGGAGGTAAGGCCAAAGCCATATTTGGAGGAACAGTGAGTGAGGTACAGGCTGTAAAAGGAGCCAACAAGGCTGTAATGGTAAGGCACGGAGATTATATAACCATCTACAATAACCTGGAAAAGATCTATGTGCGTAAAGGCGATGAGGTGGCCATTGGGCAGGAACTAGGAGAGGTCGCTACCAGTAGCACCACAGGCAAGACCACATTGCACTTTCTGCTCTATCAGAACTCCACGAAATTGAATCCGGAGGAATGGATTTATAAAATGTAAATCGGAATTTTATTTTTCGGTAAACAAGGCTTTAAGCTCGGTGGCATCACCGGGCTTCATTTTTCCTGCTAATACCAAACTCAGTTGCTTGCGACGTAATGCGGCTGCAAAACGGGCTTTTTCAAGATCAGTTTTTGGTTCCAGAGGCGGAATTTGTACCGGCGTACCGGTTTCATCTACTGCTACAAAAGTGTAAATAGCCTCGTTTGCCTTGCTTCTGTGGCCACTTTCCCTGTCTTCCACCCATACATCTATGTAGATCTCCATAGAGGTCTTAAAAGCTCTGGAAACGGCTGCTTCCACGGTGACCACGCTTCCTAAAGGCACGGCCTTGTTAAAAGCAACGTGGTTAACCGAAGCGGTCACTACAATTCTTCGGCTGTGACGTCTGGCAGCAATACTTGCAGCCCTGTCCATACGGGCCAGTAATTCCCCTCCAAAAAGGTTATTTAAAGGATTTGTTTCGCTGGGCAATACCAGGTCAGTCATTATAGTACGTGATTCTTCCGGACTTTTTGCTTGCATGTAGCTAATTTTCGGGCAAAGGTAAGGTGCTTTAATAAACCACCTACGTTAATGGTATATTAAAAAGTTATTTCAGAAAAAGTTCTGTTGATAGAGTTTACAGCTCCTGAACCAGTAGCCAGGCTCCGGGATTGGAGTTTCTTTTCACCTGATTCAGTGCGTTGATGGCATCTCTTCGGGTCTCATGACTGCTGTATAGCACCTGATGAAGTCCGAAGCGGTTTGCGCCGATCTTTCGGGCTTTGTAACCTTCAGCTTTTAACTGCTCCACTTTTTTGTCAGCGTTCTCTTCCATTCTGAAAGCGCCGGCTACCACGTGATAATTCCCGACTTGCTTGGAAACTTTCAGGGTAATCGCTGGCAGCGGATTGTCGATGACAAAGGTGGCCTGCTGGATCTGATTTTCAAGTTGAGTTGCAGCTTTCTGCTGTTCTGCAAGATTGTGCTCATTCACCTGATTGCTGTAGATATTCAATCCGGCGGCACCACTCAAGCCAACTGCAAGTAATCCGATGGCCGCATATTTAAGCCAGTTAGATCTTCTTCGTTCAGGAGTAAAGGCAACAGGAGCTTTTTCTTCAATAGCAAGAGCCTGTTTCTTGTAGTTCTCCCGAAGGATCTGGTTGGAAGCAAAAGGACTAAGCCCAAAAGCCTCTTTTAAGTAGTTGATCTGTACAGCAGGTTCAAACTGAAGTTTATCTTCTGCGGTGACAGTAAATGAACCGATATTATCGAAATTCACAACCTTATTCTTTTCCAGAATGGTCTGAAGGTCATGAACAAAAAGTTCCAGTTTTTCCAGGGCAGTTTCATAGGGAATTCCTTCCACAGCCACTATATGATTTGCAAGTAATCCGTCATTTTGTACCAGTTGCCTGTTAAAGGAAACTGTCTTTTTTGGAGGATAGAACTCGTTGGTGGACTGGTGTATACGGGCAGAATGCTGTTGTGTGATAAAAGCTCCGAAACCGGGAAGTATCACGCATTCATACCGGTAAAGAAGATCGTGTATGTAATTTCCTATTGCCATTTAAACAAATGTAGAAATTTTTAAATTCAGAAAAAACAGGGTGACGGTATTTTATTAACAAATTTTTAAACTACTTTTCCTACCTTATTTTAAGGCATGCAATCTTCTGATCTCCAATATGTTTTAGCGCTTCAGCACATACCGAACCTCGGAGATGCTTCAGCTAAAAAACTCATCCGTTTTGCAGGCTCTCCCGAAGCTGTTTTTAAGGAGAAATTGTCTTCGTTGCTCAAAATAGACGGCATTGGAAAAATAAAATTGCAGGAACTTCAGGATCCTCAACATCTTAAAGCAGCCGAAAAAGAACTTCTGTTCATTGAGAAGAATAGGGTCGAATGTTTTTATTTCAAAGAGGAAGAATATCCCGAAAAATTAAAGCACTGCCTTGACGGGCCCATTCTGTTATTCCAAAAGGGCAGGGTAGACCTTAAGCAGAAAAAGATCATTAGTATTGTAGGCACCAGAAACGCAACAAATCACGGAATTTCTTTTTGCGAAGAACTGGTAGAGCGCCTTGCACCTCTGGACCCGGTGATCGTTTCAGGCTTTGCCTACGGTATTGATATCACTGCACAACGTGCGGCTCTCAAAAATGACTTGCAAACAATAGGCTGTCTGGCGCACGGCCTTAACCAAATCTATCCGAAAGTTCACAATCGCTACGTGCGGGAAATAGAGGAGAACGGAGGCTTTTTAACCGATTTTTGGAGTACAGATGTTTTTGATCGCAACAATTTTCTGAAGAGAAACAGGATCATTGCGGGTATTAGCGAAGCTACGGTGGTCATTGAAAGTGCAGAAAAAGGAGGTTCCCTGGTCACGGCAGATATTGCCAACTCCTACAACCGCGAAGTCTTTGCAGTACCCGGAAGGCCCGGCGATTCCCAGAGCAAAGGTTGTAATATGCTCATTAAATCTCAACAGGCACATGTACTTACAGACGCTGCAGATCTTGTCTACATTTTGAACTGGCAGTTGGATGAGAAGTTAAAACCTGTACAAAAACAGCTTTTTGTAGAGTTAGAAGAAGAGGAGCAGAAGCTATACGGCTATCTCAAGGAAAATGGAAAAGAGCAGCTCGACCTTATCGCCCTCAACTGCAGTATCCCGACCTTTAAAGCAGCTACTTTGCTGCTGAACATGGAACTTAAAGGAGTGGTTAGACCACTCCCGGGAAAATTATTTGAAGCAGTCTAGTAACCTAATTTTGCACGCACTTTTCCAAGGACAGCATCCGCAGTTTTTTGTGCTTTTTGAGCTCCCAGTGCTAAGGCATCCTCGATCTTTTCAGGGTTTTCCATATAGTGGTTATAGGTTTCCCTTTCCTTTTTAAACCTGTTGATCAGGGTTTCAAAAAGAGCTTGTTTGGCATGGCCATAACCATAACCTCCGGCTTCGTAATTCCGGCGCATTTCGGCAGTCTGTTCTTTGGTGGCAACCAGCTTGTAAAGGTTGAACACGTTACAGGTATCCGGATCTTTTGGATCTTCCAGCGGAGTACTATCCGTTTCAATTGCCATTATCTGCTTGCGCAGTTTTTTATCAGGCAGGAACAGGTTGATAATATTTCCTTTTGATTTACTCATTTTACCACCATCAGTTCCCGGAACGTACATGGTCTCTTCGGAAACCTTCGCCTCCGGAATCACAAACACTTCTCCCATTTTGTTGTGGAAACGGGAAGCTACATCGCGGGTGATCTCGAGGTGCTGTAACTGATCTTTTCCAACAGGAACAATGTCAGCATCATAAAGAAGAATGTCTGCTGCCATGAGCATAGGATATTCAAAAAGCCCTGCGTTCACGTCTTCCAGCCTGTCAGCTTTATCTTTAAAAGAATGCGCCAGGGTCAAACGCTGAAAAGGAAAAAAACAACTTAAATACCAGCTAAGCTCTGTAACCTGCGGAATATCACTTTGACGGTAAAAAACCGATTTTTCGATGTCAAGGCCAAAAGCAAGCCAGGTGGCAGCAGTAGAAAGCGTATTTTCTTTCATTACCGCAGCATCCTTGATTTGGGTTAGGGTATGGAGATTTGCAATGAATAAAAAGGATTCGTTCTTTGGATCATTGGCCATTTCCACGGCCGGAATAATGGCGCCTAATATATTTCCCAGGTGAGGTGTTCCTGTGCTTTGTATTCCTGTAAGTATTCGGGACATCGGCTTTTTTAATTTTGCACAAAGGTATCTATTTTGAAGAATTCCTTCAATCAATTGCTTATTTTTGATTCCTATGCAACTCCTACGGTCATTCCTAATTGTGCTCTGGCGAATTTGGTTCTATATCCTAATGGCTATTCCAATCATTATTTTTTTGCCTTTATTGCTACTTTTTACTTCGCGCACAAGGTTCTATCCGCAGTTCTTTATCCTTGCCCGCTGGTGGGCTTTCTTTATTCTCTACGGAATGGGATTTTTTCCGAAGATCGAGCGGGAACAGCGACTTGAAAAAGGCAAAAGTTACATGCTGGTTGCCAACCACACCTCCATGACCGACATTATGCTGATGCTGGTTGCCATGAAAAACCCTTTTGTTTTTGTTGGTAAGAAAGAACTGGTAAAAATTCCCCTTTTTGGATACTTCTATAAACGTACCTGTATTCTTGTAGACCGCGGAAATCAAAGAAGTCGAAAAGAAGTATTTGACCGGGCTCAAAAACGACTGAATGACGGGACTAGTATCTGTATATTCCCGGAAGGAGGAGTGCCCGATGATCTTTCGATCACCCTGGATACCTTTAAAGATGGTGCTTTTCGACTGGCTCTGGAACACCAGATCCCTATCGTACCTATTGTTTTTTATGACAACAAAAAGCGTTTTCCTTATGTGCTCACAAAAGGCAGTCCCGGCAGAATGCGCGTAAAGATCAAGAAGTTTCTTTGTACCGAAGGGCTGGGGCAGGAGGAAAAGAAGAATTTGCGGGAGAACACCCGGGAGCTTCTGCTGCAGGAGCTGCAAGCCACCTCCTAGAATTTATATTTAAATCCGGAATAAATTCCCAGGTAATAGGGTTGTGAATCTCCCGAAGCAGCGTTGAAAGTATTGATCTGGTATTTCAACATTGGCTCCAGGTTAAGTTTGAATTTGTTCGTCAGGTTGTAGTCCAATCCAAGTCCAAGGTTCGTACTGAAACTTATATGGTTAAGATTTGTAGCCTTTCCTATGGCTGTAAAATCTTCGGTATTAAGTGAAATCTTATTTTCATCAAGGAATAAAGTACTCGCACCACCAATCAGATTTAATTCAAAACGACCTTCCAGTAAATTATATTCTATTTCTACCGGAACCTCTATGAATCCCATTTCCTGGTTCAAAGAACCCGGCGAAAGGCTTCCAATACTGGCCCGGTTACTGTCAAAGGCTGCTGTTTGTTGTGCGCCACCTCCGGGAATATCTCCCATCACACCGGCCTTTTTAGGAAGATCCCCTTTATTAAGTTCTACTCCGGCTATGGCATTTGGTCCCGATACTGCCTGGTAAGCAATACCTTTGGTGTTATAATTCATATTCACCTTGTTGATACCCGATCTTATCTTGAACCGGTCTGATATTACATAAGCGATATGGATTCCGTAGGAGTAAGTGATCTCTCCCTGGTTATTGTTATCATTGAAGCGTGGATCCAGGAAATTACCTTTTCCGAAGTTGCCGTAATAGATGGGCGCGGCGTGTGTAGAGACTTCAAAAAGTGGTTCGTGAGGTGCTGTAACTACTGTAGTTTCAGGTTTTTTCAACTCTTCAAAAAGAGATTTTTTCTTCTTCTTGTCAGTTTGAACAGGTTTTGCATTTTCTACAGAAGTTATTTCAGGGATAATGTTAGAAATGCCTTTTTCTTCACCTTTTATTTGATCCAATGGGGACCTTTTGGTCGTCGTGGTTCTCTCTTTCTGAAGTACAGCTGAATTATGTTGTGAGAGATCTTCCGAAGAATTTTCTGCAATAGCTTCATCCGGCGTTAATGCCAATTGATTATCTGATGGACGGGTGTTATTCTGTAATTCCTGCTCCAGCTCCTGGTTGGCAATCCTGTTACTGGAAGAAAGCGGGAAGATCCAGTCGCCGATTAGAAGAATAATAGCTAAAATTGCGGCCACGCCTGCCATTCGAGTCCAGAGAGGAGCAAGGACACGTCGTTTCCGCTCTTTTTCATGGAGCTTTGCCGAGATCGAACGCCAAACTGCCTCATTGGGAGTAGCCTCAAAATCCCGGAATTTCTCCTGGTAAATTCTGTCTATATGCTTCCTTTCCTTCATTTAAATGGACCGTGCGGCTGGTTTAATCAGGCTTGATTCTATTTTTTCCTTTAAGATCACCCTTGCCCTGGCCAAATTCGATTTTGAGGTACCGGTGGAGATATTCATGATCTCGGCGATCTCTTTATGCGAAAATCCATCAAGCGCATAAAGGTTGAATACCTGCCGGTAACGATCCGGTAACTGCTGAATGATTTTCAACAGAAAATCTACCGGGATTTCATCTTCGTCTATTTCCAGTTCTGGTTCTTTTAGGTGTTCCTCTCTAATAATTTCAAATACTGTTTGTTTTCTGTACTTCTGCAGGGCTGTATTTATCACGATCCTTTTCATCCAGCCTTCGAATGAGCCCTTGTCCTTATATTGAGCAATTTTTTCAAAGATCATCAAAAATGCATCCTGCAGATTGTCTTCTGCTTGCTGGTAACTTGCAGAGTACTTTAGACAGACGGGGAACAACTTATGGGCGTAAAGCCTGTAAAGGTGCTCCTGTGCCTTTATGTCCTGCTTCTTACATCTTTGTATGAGTTGTTTTATGCTCAAATAGGGGTTTTTTATGCACTGTTTGTCACGGGAACTTCAATGGTTAAATATGTGCTCTCACCATTTTCATCAAATCCTTGCCAGAATTTAAATATATAAAATTCCTGGTTGCCGGCAACGAATCTAAAGCTGCCTTCCACACTTAGCTCCTCATTTTCACAACTTTTAGCTTCCCGGTAGAGATTCACCACCCCTATTTTTACCATCTCTCCATCCAGCTCCTGCTGCACGGCAGCAAAAGTATGGCAGCTTGAGGGACGGGTGTAGGTGAATTCAATGTCATAAGAATTCCCATTAATGAATCTTTCAGGTAATTCTACCGAGGCAATGGGAACAAAGACATATTCTCCGTTGATTGTAGAGTCATCTGTACTGCAGCTGAGTAAAAATAGGAGTAGCGGGAGGGCAAAAAAGGCTTTCTTCATGGTTAAAAGAGAGGTAGTTAAATAGTTTCTCTCTTAATATGATGCAGAAAGGTTTTAATGGTTGCGCCTAAAAACAAAAAATCCCGGAAAACTTTCCGGGATCTTACTTTTTTAAGCTTTTGCCACTTTAATGGCAGCTTTGATTTTTGTTTCCAGTTCTTCCATAAGATCCGGATTATCTTTTAGCAGGATCTTCACCGCATCACGGCCCTGCCCAAGTTTCGTGTCTTCATAGCTGAACCAGGATCCACTTTTCTTGATGATCTCGTAGTCAACTCCTATATCAATGATCTCACCGATCTTAGAAACTCCCTCTCCGTACATGATGTCGAATTCGGCAGTTTTAAACGGCGGTGCCACTTTGTTCTTGACGACCTTAACGCGGGTCTTATTACCCTGTACTTCGCTATTGCTGTCTTTGATCTGGGTAGATCTTCTAATGTCAAGACGAATGGAAGCATAGAACTTCAACGCATTACCACCGGTGGTAGTCTCAGGATTCCCAAACATAACCCCGATCTTTTCCCTTAACTGGTTAATGAAGATCACGGTACAGTGTGTCTTGCTGATGGAAGCAGTCAACTTTCGAAGTGCTTGAGACATAAGACGGGCGTGTAATCCCATTTTTGAGTCTCCCATTTCTCCTTCGATCTCACTCTTCGGAGTCAAAGCTGCTACAGAATCCACAACAATAATATCGATAGCTCCAGATCTTATCAGGTTATCGGCAATTTCAAGCGCCTGCTCTCCGTTGTCGGGTTGTGAAATGATCAGGTTTTCAAGATCAATTCCTAATTTCTCAGCGTAAAAACGGTCAAAAGCATGTTCTGCATCAATGAAAGCTGCAATACCTCCGGCTTTTTGAGCTTCGGCAATTGCATGAAGCGTAAGGGTTGTTTTCCCTGAAGATTCAGGTCCATATATTTCGATCACTCTTCCACGAGGATATCCTCCCACTCCCAGGGCCAGATCCAGTCCTAAAGATCCGCTGGAAATTGCCTCAATATCCATAACCGACTGGTCACTCATTTTCATTACGGTTCCCTTTCCGTAGGTTTTATCCATTTTGTCAAGGGTGAGTTTGAGGGCTTTTAATTTTGCTTCTTTTTCTTTCTCGTTACTCATTATTTCAGCTTCTGTTAATTTGATAGTGGTGCTAAAATACTATAAGTTTTTATATGTGCATAAAATTAATACGCAACCTTTTCTGCTTTTGCGCATCTATTAGGTAAAGCAACACAATAACTGCATGAAATTTTTAAAAAGGAATATTATTCTAAGTATTTCCGGTAGCCCTGCGGTGGTTAATCTCAGCTGCAGCTGCCGGGTGGACGGTGGCTAACGTTATTTTTATTTTTAGTTTGAAAAAGATTAAAATATATTAATAACGAATTAGCCGTTCGAAAAAAAATGCCCCGATATTACATCCGGGCATTTTTTCATTTAAAGCCTTATCTTTGCGCAAAATTTCTTTAACCTTAAACGTTAGTATAGCATGCAACTGTACAATAAATTAAGCGCTAAAGAAAGAGCAGCTCTGCTTGAAGAGGCCGGAGAAGACCGGCTTACGCTCTCTTTCTATCAATACGCAAAGATCGGGAATCCTGAACTTTTCCGGAATCACCTTTTTATAGCCTGGGACGAAATGGAAGTCCTGGGACGAATTTACGTGGCACACGAAGGGATCAACGCCCAGCTTTCTGTGCCCGCCAAAAACTTCGGAAAATTTAAAGAATTCCTCGACGGAATTTACTTCCTCGAGAATGTTCGCCTTAATATTGCCATCGAGCATGATATCAAATCTTTCCTGAAACTGAAGGTAAAAGTGCGGGATAAGATCCTGGCCGATGGCCTCAATGATGCCACTTTTGATGTTACCAACAAAGGAGTGCATGTAGACGCAAAGACCTTCAATGAGCTTTTGGAAGATCCAAACACCGTACTGGTGGATATGCGAAACCACTACGAGAGTGAAATTGGCCATTTTAAAGGTGCGGTAACTCCCGATGTAGATACTTTTAGAGACAGTCTTTCTATAATAGAAGAGGACCTGAAAGATCATAAAGAAGATAAGAATCTGGTTATGTATTGCACCGGGGGAATTCGTTGCGAAAAAGCCAGTGCCTATTACAAGCATAAAGGATTTAAAAGGGTTTACCAGCTGGAAGGCGGCATCATTGAATACGCCCGGCAGGTAGAAAACCTCAAACTGGAAAATAAATTCCTTGGAAAAAATTTCGTGTTTGACCACAGGCGGGGAGAACGCATTAGTGATGAGGTGATCTCAAACTGCCACCAATGCGGTAAACCTTGTGATACCCACGTCAACTGTGCGAATGAGGCCTGTCACCTTCTTTTTATTCAGTGCGAGGAATGTGCAGAGAAAATGAGCAACTGCTGTTCAGATAAATGTCAGGAAATAGCGGCATTACCTTATGAGGAGCAAAAAGCGCTTAGAAAAGGTAAAGGCAACAGCAACAAGATCTTCAAAAAAGGGCGTTCTGAGGTTCTTATCTACAAACGCTAACAATTAGTTTGCCGGCCATGCGTTCCATAAATAATGGTATATTTACCTCAATAGTTTTAGTATTAAAATAAAATCCGAAGTGCTTGAAGCGCTTCAGGATTCCAACATATAGATTATGGGATGTAGTAGTTGTGCGACCGGCAAGGACGGTCAGCCAAAAGGATGTAAAAATAACGGAACCTGCGGAACCGACAGCTGTAACAAGCTTTCGGTGTTCGACTGGTTATCAAATATGAGCCTTCCTCAGGGAATGGAGCCTTTTAATTGTGTAGAGGTCCGTTTTAAAAATGGGCGGAAGCACTTTTTTAAAAATACCGAAAATCTTAGCCTTTCAATAGGAGATGTAGTGGCTACTGAAGCTGCTCCCGGTCACGACGTGGGAGTAGTGTCTTTAACCGGTGAACTGGTGCGCGTACAAATGAAGAAGAAAAAGGTGCGCCCAGACAGCAATGAAGTGCTCAAGATCTATAGAAAAGCTTCCCAACGCGACATTGACATTTGGCAACAGGCGCGGGACAGGGAAGATAAGATGAAGGTGCGTGCAAGGGAGATCGCCATAAGGCTTGATCTTCAAATGAAGATAAGTGACATTGAATTCCAGGGTGATGCCTCCAAGGCCACTTTTTACTATACTGCCGAAGAAAGAGTAGATTTCAGGCAGTTGATCAAAGAATTTGCGCGGGAATTCAATACCCGTATTGAAATGAGACAGATAGGCTTCAGGCAGGAAGCTTCCCGTTTAGGCGGAATTGGTTCCTGTGGAAGGGAATTATGCTGCTCTACCTGGCTTACAGATTTCAGGTCGGTAAACACTTCGGCAGCAAGATATCAACAACTTTCACTAAACCCTCAGAAACTGGCAGGCCAGTGCGGGAAGCTGAAATGTTGTCTCAATTACGAATTGGACACGTACCTTGATGCTTTGAAAGACTTTCCGAAGACAGAAGTAAAACTGTACACAAAAAAGGGTACGGCTGTCTGTCAAAAAATAGATATTTTCAAAGGTCTTCTGTGGTATGCCTATGAAGGAGACTGGAGTAACTGGCACACGCTTACGGTAGAACAGGCCAATAAGATCATTAAGGCGAATTCGAAAAAGGAGCCTGTGAACAGTCTCGAAGAATTCGCGGTGCAGGTGGAACTGGAATCTAAACCAGATTTCAACAATGTAGTGGGGCAGGACAGCCTTACCCGTTTTGACAACAAAGGTTCTGGCAAGAAAAAGAGGAAGAACAAACGCAAAAAGAGAAAACCTCAAAAGAATGGGTAGACCCGCCTTTCTGCTAATTTTTATAAGTCTGTTGAGCCTGGTATCCTGTGATAAGAACAGGGTGTATGACAGTTATGAAACACTTCCTAATGAGTGGCACCGGGACTCACTGGTAAGATTTAAAGTGGAGGCTCCGGATACTATTCGTGATTATAATCTGTTTATAAACCTGCGGAACAATTCAGATTACAAGTACAGCAACCTTTATGTAATCACCGAACTTAACTTTCCGAATGGAAAGGTTTTAAGTGATACTCTGCAATATGAGATGGCGAAACCTTCGGGAGAATGGCTTGGCACAGGCTTTGGTGAGGTGAAGGAGAGCAAGCTTTGGTATAAGGAAAACTTTCGTTTTCCGGAAGCAGGAGAATATGAAGTCACCATTCAGCAGGCTATGCGAAAAAGAGACAGCACCAGCGGCATTAAAGGCCTCAAAGGCATAACCGAAGTGGGCTTTAGAATAGAAGATACACAACAATAATTTATACTGGCCCATGGGCAAGACAACAACAAATTCAAAGAAAAAGGCTGAGAAAAGAAGGGACTACAGCCGATATAAAGCATGGTTCTGGAGCGTTTTTGCAATTGGAATAATGGCAATTCTGTTCTTATTCCTCCTGGCGGGATGGGGAGTTTTTGGCTCCATGCCTACCTTTGAGGAATTGGAGAATCCTGAGACTAATCTGGCTACAGAAATTATTTCTTCAGATGGAGAGACTCTTGGGAAATATTATAACGAGAACAGAACTCCGATTAAATATGAAGATCTTCCGCAGCACCTGGTTGAAGCTCTTGTCGCTACAGAAGATGAGCGCTACTATGAACATTCGGGGATTGATGCCCGAAGTACTTTAAGAGCTGCTGTTTACCTTGGTAAAAAAGGTGGGGCCAGTACTATTACCCAGCAGTTAGCTAAATTGCTGTTCACAGAAAATGCCTCCAAAAATCCGGCTGCAAGGGTACTACAGAAATTCAAGGAATGGATCATTGCAACCCGTCTGGAACGTCAGTACACTAAAGAAGAGATTATTACCATGTATCTCAATAAATACGATTTTATTTATCAGGCGGTTGGAATTCGGTCAGCTGCAAAGATATATTTCGATAAGGAACCAAAAGAATTACGTCCTGAAGAGTCTGCCGTTCTGGTGGGAATGCTAGTGAATTCCGCATATTACAACCCTGTAAGAAGACCAGAATTAGTAGAACAAAGAAGAAATGTGGTGTTAGGCCAGATGGCGAAGAATGGATATATCACTCAAGAAGAGAAGGATTCGCTACAACAGATTCCAATGAAGATAGACTTTACTCCCCAAGGCCATGATGAGGGAATTGCCACCTACTTTCGTGCGTATTTACAGGGATTTCTGAAAGATTGGATCGAAAAGAACCCGAAACGCGACGGCAGCAAATACAATATATATCGCGACGGCCTTAAAATATATACCAGTATAGATTCCAGAATGCAGGAGTATGCAGAGGAGGCAGTAAAAATGCACCTTGCCAACCTTCAGAAGGAATTTGATCGCCAGAATAAAAATAACAAAACCGCCCCTTTTAGAGATGTTACACTGGAGGAAAGAAACAAACTTGTTCGGGATGCTATGAACAGAAGTGAACGCTGGCGCATATTGAAAGATATGGGGAAATCAAATGAGGAGATCCTCAAATCATTTGACCAGAAGACAAGTATGAAGATATTCACCTGGGATGGAGTGAAGGATACCATCATGACACCAAAAGATTCTATACTATACTATAAATCTTTCTTTCAAACCGGGATGATGTCAATGACCCCACAAACAGGAGAAGTCAAAGCCTGGGTTGGTGGGATCAATTTTAAACACTTCAAGTACGATCACGTGAAGCAGGGTAAAAGGCAGGTTGGATCTACCTTCAAGCCTTTTGTTTACGCAACGGCAATAGATCAATTACACTTATCTCCGTGTGATACGGTTCCTATGAGCCTGTATACAATTGAAGCAGGGAAGCATGGTAATCAAAATGATTGGACACCGAAGAACAGCGGTGGTGAATATGCAGGAATGGTAACCTTGCAGGAGGGACTGGCTAAATCGGTGAACACCGTTACAGCCCGGTTAATAGATAGAGTGGGTCCTAAACCGGTCATTGATCTTATCGAAAAGCTCGAAATCGACAGTGAAAATATTCCGGAAGTACCTTCTATCGCTTTAGGAACAGCAGACCTTAGTGTATTTGAAATGGTATCTGCCTACAGTGCCTTTGTAAATGAAGGGGTTTATGTGAAACCGGTAATAGTTACTAGGATTGAGGATAAGAACGGAACAATCTTATATCAGCACGTACCCGAAACCAAGGACGTATTGAGCAAAGAAGCGGCATACGTGACGGTGAACCTTATGGAAGGGGTAACACGCTTTGGTTCCGGAACCCGTTTAAGAGGTAGCTGGGCTAAAGGATCTGAATTATACGAGCGCGCAGTAACCGGATATCCTTATGAATTTGAAAATGCCATTGCAGGAAAGACCGGAACTACTCAAAATCAGAGTGACGGGTGGTTCATGGGAATGGTTCCCAACCTGGTAACAGGAGTTTGGGTAGGAGCAGAGGATCGTGCGGTTCACTTTCCGGGTATCGCCTATGGACAGGGGGCTACCATGGCTCTACCTATCTGGGGGATCTATATGAAGAAAGTGTACGCAGACAAGCAGCTTGATATTTCTAAAGAGGAATTTCCGAGACCTGAAAATTTAAGTATCCAGATCGATTGCGATAACTATGGCAAGAACGGATCTGGAGAACAGGATGCTCTTCCGGACGAGTTGGATTTCTAAATTCCGGGAGTTTTGATCTGAAAATAGGGTTTGCACCGCGCAAGCGTTGTAGCAGGCACTTTATTTTTGTATTTTCGGATTAAAATAACCAACAATGATCAAGAAAACTGTAGAAGGCGTCACCCAGGCACTTGAAGGTGTTCAGGATGGAATGACCTTCATGCTTGGCGGGTTTGGATTGTGTGGCATCCCTGAAAATGCCATTTCTGAACTGGTTCGCCGCAATGTAAAAAACCTTACCTGTATCTCCAATAATGCCGGTGTCGATGATTTTGGACTCGGCTTACTTCTTAAGAAAAAACAGATCGATAAAATGATCTCCTCCTATGTGGGCGAAAATGCCGAATTCGAACGGCAAATGCTCAGCGGAGAGCTCGAGGTAGAACTCACTCCACAGGGAACACTTGCTGCAAAATGTCAGGCAGCCCAGCAGGGCTTTCCCGCTGTTTATACTCCTGCCGGATTTGGAACCGAGGTCGCCAAGGGAAAAGAGACCCGAGAGTTCAACGGTAAAATGTACGTGCTCGAAGAAGCCTACCAGGCAGACTTCGCTTTTGTAAAAGCCTGGAAAGGAGACGAAGCCGGAAACCTCATTTTTAAAGGTACAGCCCGTAATTTTAATCCGTTGATGTGTGGTGCGGCCAAGATCACAGTAGCTGAAGTGGAAGAGCTCGTTAAACCGGGGGAATTAGATCCCAACCAGATCCATATTCCGGGGATTTTTGTGCAGCGAATCTTCCAGGGGAAGAATTACGAGAAGAGAATAGAACAACGAACCGTTAGAAAAAAATAAATTATTGATTTGAAAATTTGGGAATGAGATGATTTGAAAATGAAACCTAAAACTGCAACTTATGAGAGATGACAAAGAAAATCTGATTGTTAGCAAAACCTTCAATTTTGCGTTAGAAGCCATCGATTATTCGGAAAAGTTAAGATCTCTTCATAAGTACGAAATGGCCTCCCAGCTTTTTAGAAGTGGAACTTCAATTGGTGCTAATGTGTGGGAAGCTCAAAATGCAGAAAGTAATGCAGATTTCATTCATAAGTTCAAAATAGCTGCAAAGGAATCAGATGAAACGGACTACTGGCTCAGGCTTTGTAAGGCTTCACCTCATTATCCTGATCCAGGACCGGAGCTTCCGAAAGAGATAAATTCAATCATAAGGATCATAACCAAAATCATTTCTTCAAGTAAGAAGAAGTAATTTTCAAATTTTAAAATCTGCAAATCTTCAAATTTTAGAAAATGCTTGATAAGAACGGAATAGCGAAAAGAATCGCAAAAGAGGTTAAAGACGGATATTACGTAAATCTCGGAATTGGAATTCCCACTTTGGTAGCCAATTTTGTGCGTGACGATATACAGGTAGAATTCCAAAGCGAGAATGGGATTCTGGGCATGGGACCTTTTCCTTTTGAGGGAGAGGAAGACGCAGACCTTATCAACGCCGGAAAACAAACAATAACTGCTTTACCCGGCGCCAGTTTCTTTGACTCCGCAATGAGCTTCGGAATGATCCGGGGACAGCATGTTGATTTGACTATTCTTGGAGCAATGGAAGTGGCTGAGAATGGTGACATTGCCAACTGGAAGATTCCGGGGAAAATGGTAAAAGGAATGGGAGGCGCCATGGATCTTGTGGCCAGTGCAGAAAATATTATTGTTGCAATGATGCATACCAATCGTGCCGGAGAGTCAAAACTTCTGAAAAGATGTACGCTGCCGCTTACCGGAGTAGGTTGTGTTACAAAGATCGTGACTAACCTCGCGGTGCTTGAGGTGACCAAAGATGGATTTAAACTTCTGGAAAGGGCACCCGGTGTAAGTGTAGAGGAGATCCAAAAGGCGACGGAAGGAAGGCTGATTATAGAAGGAGAAATTCCCGAAATGCAATTATAAAAGGAAGACCTGCAAGGTTTAACAAATCCTGCAGGTCTTTTTTATATTAGAACTTTCAGTAAACTATTCTGTAATTGATGTGGAGCGTTTTTCCAGGTTGACCAGAAAATCAAGTGCTTCATTGATAGGCATGATCTCACCGCGCGAATTCACCTGATTAAAATACTTATGCCAGTGAGCTTCCTCAACACCGTGTTCAAAGCGTTTGGCATGCTCTAAAGAAGGCACTTTCCATACTGCCATATATCGGTAATCACTTCGGTAAGGCGTATGTTCATCGTTCATAGCCCATCCCAGGTTTTCGATTCCATCTTTTTTCATGTCATTGATCGCTTCTCCCACTTTGTTCATATAAGCTCTTCGATCCTCTTTGGAAAGGTCCATCCATTTTTGGGTAACATTCCATTGTTCCACGTACAGGTACATAATTATGGTGTTTTGGTTAATTAATTGGTTATGAAAACCGGATCTTCAGAGCCGGATTCATCTAATTAAAGATACCAAATAGTTGAGAGGCAGCTTCCTACAATAACATTTGATTATAAGGAATTCTTAAGAACTGTTAAACCGTAAGAATTTCTTCTTCTGAAAGCAGGGGCTCCTGGCGTAGTCTTAGTACTACCTGGGCAATGGCAATAACATCTTTTTCACAGTAGGTCACTATTCGGTCAAGGTCCTGGTGCTTATAAAAGACATTGCACACCTCACTTCCGTCAATATCATCTTTAGGCGATGGGATGTTGAGCACATTGCATAGCAACTTTAAAGAGGTGTAATGCTTGTAATCTCCAAATTTCCACAACTCCAGGGTATCGAGGTGAGGAACTTCCCAGGGTTTTTTTCCGAAGAGGTCGAGTTTGTTGGGCAATTCCATGTTGTGGATCAGCATTCGTCGTGCGATGTACGGAAAATCAAATTCCTTCCCGTTGTGGGCGCAAAGCAGGTGTTGAGGTCTGCTGAAATGATCCTCCAGCAGGTTTTTGAAATCTCCCAATAACTTTTTCTCTTCCCCATGTAAAGTGGTAATTCTAAAGGTTCTTTTTTCCCCCTGGAATGCAAAATAACCGACAGAGATACAGATGATCTTCCCAAATTCTGCCCATATTCCGGCTCTTTCATAGAATTCTTCGGGAGAAAATTCTTCTTTTCGCTGGTATTGCGTCTTCAGCTCCCAGAGTTTCTTCTTTTCTTCTGAAAGTTCTTCAAAAGTGGCATTTTCAGGAACAGTTTCAATGTCGAGAAAAAGCAGGTTCTTTAAAGCGATTTTTTTGATCATAACGGGTTTCCTAACATGTTGTATACTTCATCCAGATAAGTGTAGAAATCATTGGAATGCTGTTGGTCATCAGGCCTTTTTCCCCGGTCTTTGCCAAGGCGTACAATGATAAGATCATCTTCGGGAATAACGATCACGTACTGTCCCAGAATTCCGCGGAGGTAGAAGATGTCTTTGCCTTTATAATCCTCGAGCCACAATCCGTAGCCGTAGTCGGGATAATCTTCAAAGCGCGGATGAATGGAAGTAGCTACAAACGAAGAATCAAGCAATTGCTGTCCTTTCCAGTTTCCGAAGTCTTTATAGAGCTTCCCGAATTTCGCAAAATCCCGCGCATTGGAGGCGATGCAACAATACGCTTTCTCCATGCCATTTTCAGGATTGTCTATTTGCCACAAGGCGTCTTTGTGCATCCCGAGAGGTTTCCAGAAGCTCTCGCTCAGGTATTGAGAAAGGGTCTTTCCGGTGGCTTTTGCGATAACCATTCCCAATAGTTCGGTATTTCCACTCAGGTAATTAAATTCCTGTCCCGGTTCTTCCACCACTTTTAAAGAGAGGATCTGTTCCTCAATATTATCTCCAAAATAAGCTCTGGCAGTCATGGAGAATGGGTTGTAGTAATTCTCTTCCCAGTTAAGGCCGGAAGACATCGAAGCAAGGTCGCCCACCGTTAGACGGGAATCGAACTGCGGAAAGAAATCTGAAACCGGCTGGTCCAGCCCTGATATCTTTCCTTCAGCGATGGCTTTGCCAAGTAAGGCGGCCACAATACTTTTGGCCATTGAAAAGGAGTTGGTACGGGAGTCTTTATCATAACCCTCTGCATAATTTTCATACCAAATGCTGTCATTCTTAATGATGAGAAAGGCCACCGTTCCCAGCTCTTTATTGGTCTGTTGCAAGCGTTCAGTGGCGCTGACCGAATTGTAACCATGGTGCAGCGGCCATTCCTGTGGCTCGCCCGCTTCGATCTCCCGGTTTGGGAATTCCGTATAATCCTCAATGTAGGCCGTAGTGTGACCACTTAGATACGTGGTGCTGATTCCTTTTAAAATGTATTCATAATCGAATACGTACAGCAGTAAAACTGCAGCGACGAGAAAAAGGAGGATGCCAAAAAAGGTGTTTTTGAATCTTTTCATTTTAGAACAAACTTTGTTGAGTGGAAGGATTCTCGTGGTCCAGCAGCCATTTTTTTCGCCACAGTCCGCCGGCGTATCCGGTAAGTGAACCATCGCTGCCAATGACCCGGTGACAGGGCACCAGGATCCATAAAGGATTTTTCCCGTTGGCCGAAGCTATGGCGCGTATAGCCTTTGGGTCGCCGTATTGTTTTGCCAGGTCCATGTAGGAGCAGGTGCTGCCAAAGGGGATCTCCAGTAGGAGTTCCCATACTCTCTTCTGAAAGTCTGTACCCTGAGGGTTCAGTGGCAGATCAAATTCTTTTCGGGTTCCCTCGAAATATTCGCGCAGTTGGACTACAGCATGGCGAAGAATTTCCGGGTTTATTTCTCCGGGATTTTCTTCGGAAAGGGACAGGCTAATTAGGCCTTTTTCGTCCCCTTCCAGAATAGCAGTTCCCAGGGGAGTATCTATTACGGCTCTACTCGTCATTCTTTGTTTTCCTGCCTTTAAAAATACCCAATTTTTGGGCACGTCTTTCCCAATTTTTTCGGGCCAACACCTGCATGTCTTCAATACTGTCACTTTCGTCCATGATCTCCAGTCCCAACAAAGTTTCTATGATATCTTCCATGGTCACCAGTCCAACGGTATTCCCGTATTGGTCGACTACCATTGCCAGGTGGGTGCGCTGCTGAATGAACTTATCAAAAAGCTCGGGAATGGGAGTGTCTTCAGAGGTTAGCGGAATTTCCCTTTTTAGAACACTCAGAGGTTGAGTTCCTTTCTCATCGATCATTTGTTCCAGCACCTCATCTTTCAGAATAAACCCGGTGATATTGCTGGGCCGTTGATTGTAAACCGGAATTCGTGAAAACTTGAGGTTCTTATGCTGTTTGTGGAAACTTTCAATAGAGGTCTTTTCATCTTCGGTCACGGCAACCGAAAATGGGGTCATCACATCTTTGGCCAACACATTATTGAACACCAGCATATTTTTGATGACTGTTGTCTCCTTTCCCTCAAAGACTCCTTCTTCCTCAGCCACATCCGTGATCGCCATAAATTCTTCCCGGCTCATGGTGCTAACATGGGCACTTTTGCCAATTAATTTGGTGGTGAGCATCATCAGCCATAAGATTCCGGTATACTTCAGCGGAAACACAAAGATCTTCAGAGTAGTGGCAGTAAATCTTCCCAGGGATTTCCAATAGGTGGCCCCAATGGTCTTTGGGATTATTTCTGAAATGATAAGGATGGCCAGGGTCATTAATGTTGAAACTATACCCACAATATTACCTCCGTCTCCAAAGACCCTTTCTGCCTGCACCCCCACCAGAATTGCACCTACGGTATGAGCAACTGTATTGATGGTGAGAATGGCGATCAAAGGCCTGTCGACATCCTGTTTGAAATGAGCCAGCGTGTGCGCATAATGTTTTCCCTGTCGGGATTTCATCCGAATGTAGGACGGGGTAATGCTCAAAAATGCGGCTTCCAGGATGGAGCACATAAATGAAAAAAAGATAGAAATGAAGGCATATAAGATCAGTAATCCCATTCAGTGAGGTTCTTTTAAGAAACTCAATTTACTAATTCTACTTCGGAAAAAATACTGCGGGATCGAAAATTGGGAAAGAACCCTGTTGATTTGCTATCTTGGACCTGATATATTCTTTAAACCTAAACTCCTAAAATGAATAACACCCTGTTAACCCTACTTTTCATTAATCTCTGCGGAATAACCATGCTCGCTCAAAACGAGGTTAAAGAACAAATAACGGCCGAAGATTATGAGCATGCCGTGAAATTTCTCAGGTTTAATGCAAATCCACTCGTGAAGCGGGAAAATGTAAGACCGAATTGGCTCAATGACGGCCGTTTCTGGTATGGGATCTCAACACCCGAAGGAACCGAATATGTCGTTGTAGATCCAAAAACCGGGAAAAAAGTAATTGCTGCTTCCGAAGAAGAACTCTTTAAAAAAGCAAAGATATCAGCTGATAAGACTCCTGAAGTCGCAAGAAATGAAAAGCTTTCTCCCGACAAAAAGAAGGTAGCATTCATTCGCAATTGGAATTTATGGATACGAAACCTGGAAACAGGCGAGGAAACGCAACTTACTAAAGACGGGATAGAGAACTACGGTTATGCTACCGATAATGCCGGCTGGCGTAAAAGTGACCGCCCAATTTTGTTGTGGTCACCAGATTCTAAAAAGATCGCCACCTTTAAGCAGGACCAGCGGCATGTGAGCGATATGTACCTGGTCGAGACCAAGGTGGGAGAACCTAATTTGCAAAGCTGGAAGTATCCCATTCCTGGAGATGAAAAAGTGATACAAATAGAGCGGGTTATCATTGATCTGGAGGATCAAGAGATTGTCAAACTGGATGTTCCGGCAGATCCCCGTCGCGGCACACTTTGCGATGATATCTCGTGTTCGGGAGATTTTGATGATAACTACTGGAATGAAGACGCTACGAAATTGGCTTTTGTTTCAACGTCCCGCGATCACAAGGAGGCAAAGCTCAGAATTGCCGATGCAGAGACCGGAGAGGTGAGAGAAGTTCTGGAAGAGATCGTGCCAACGCAATATGAATCAGGACAGGGCAGCATTAACTGGAAGTATTTGCCCAAGAGCGATGAGATCATCTGGTATTCAGAAAGGGATAATTGGGGGCATCTTTATTTGTATGACCTCAAGACAGGAAACCTAAAAAATCAGATCACAAAAGGCGATTTTGTAGTTACTCAACTCCTAAGAGTAGATGAAAAGAACAACCGGGTTCTTTACTTTGAGGCTCAGGGACGGGAAGAAGGGCAGGATCCCTATTTCTCAAACCTGTACAGAATTGATTTTAGCGGAAAAAACCTTAAACTTTTAACTCCCGAAAATGCCAATCACAAGGTATATTTTCCGCCAAAGGGAGATTATTTTATTGACAATTATTCAACTCCCACTACACCTCCGGTTTCAGTGCTGCGCAACAACAAAGGAAAATTAATTGCTACTTTGGAAAAAGCGGACATTTCTAAACTTGAGGGAATGGGCTGGAAAGCTCCAGAGCCGGTCACTGTAAAGTCGGCTAATGGCCGTTGGGATCTTTACGGACTGGTGTTCACACCTACTGATCTTGATGAGTCGAAAAAATATCCGGTGGTGAATTATGTATATCCTGGTCCGCAGGGCGGGGGATTGGGTCCCCGTTCTTTTTACGCTGCCCGGTCAGATCACCAGGCTCTGGCTGAACTTGGTTTTATCGTAGTGGTCATTGACGGCACCTGTAATCCGGGAAGGTCGAAAGCTTTTCACGATGCCTGCTACGGAAATATCTCCGGAAATACTTTGGAAGATCAAATAGCTGGAATGAAACAACTGGCAAAAGAGCGTCCTTATATGGACCTCGAAAAAGTTGGGATCTGGGGTCATTCCGGAGGTGGATTTGCGGCTGCCGCAGCCATGTTCCGTTATCCGGAATTCTACAAAGTTGGGATTGCAGAATCCGGAAACCATGACAACCGGAACTATGAAGATGATTGGGGAGAACGGTACATCGGACTTTTAACACCTACAGCAGACGGTGATAATTACGTGCAACAGGCTAATCAGAACTATGCCGAAAACCTGCAGGGAAAATTGCTCCTGGCCCACGGTGGACTTGATGATAATGTGCCTCCATACAACACTTACCTGGTTGTGGATGCTTTAATTGATGCCAACAAAGACTTTGACCTGATCATTTTCCCAAATGCACGACATGGGTATGGGAAAGACAGCTATTATATGATGCGCCGTCGCTGGGATTATTTCGTGGAACATTTAAAAGGAGCTACTCCTCCGGAGAATTTTGAAATAGAACCGGGCTGGTAAAAAATTGGACCTGCGAGGTTTTCAAAACCTCGTAGGTCTCTATTTTAAGGGAGGATAATACAACGAAAACTGAGGGAAAAGTATACCTACGAGGTTAAAAAGAAACCTCGCAGGTTTAATAAGTCGGACATAACTTAAACCTACAGGGTTAAAACAAACCTTGCAGGTTCTTATTTTTTCGTCTTCTTTTTCGCCTCTTCTTTCCAATCTTTCCCAACAGCCGAGAGATATTCTGAATAATTCCAGGTGTCAAGGCTGGAGTAGAGAGTTTTGTCTTTTTCAGCAATATAGGTTTCATCTTCGGGCATTGCGGTAACCTTAAATCCGCAGCTGCGAAGCAGGGAAATAATACCTTGATGATTTGGAGCCCACCAGTTCGTGGGATCGCCCGCAAGTTTATTCTCGATAAATGCCATTTTTGGCCAGCTATCATTTTTCATGATCTCCCGGCGGTGGAATTCCACATCTTCCGGAATTTCCATCTCCTCCTTCCCCGGAAGAGAAAGCGTTTGAAAGACCATCATTTTTTTCACTTTTTGAGTGAGTATGTCCATTGCCAGCATGGGATACCGCAGGTGGTAAAACACTCCCATGAACCAGACAAGATCAAATTGTTCTTCGGTATGTGCTAGATCATACACCTGCATCTGCCTGAACTGTATCTTGTCATCCAGCCCGAATTGGGCCGCCGTCCATCGCGCCTGTTTTAGGTAATGCTCGTCCAGGTCTATTCCCAACACATCTGCACCTCTTTTTGCCAGCTCAATGGAATAGAATCCGGCATTACAACCTATGTCCAGCACCTTCCAGCCGGTTAAGTCTTCTGGAATAGAGGTTTTGATGTTCTTCCACTTAAATGCCGGGAAATCGCCTAAAAAGTGGTCCGGGGCAGTATGAGTACCGTCCGGCAGGTGAATATTGTGAAACCAGGGAGCCAGTTCTTTTACTTCTGCTTCTGTAGACATAGATCAAATATTAAACGTTCTCAGAAAGCTGGAATGCTTCCTGTACATAGCTTTCAAGTTCTTTTGCACGTGCCCTTGCAGTATGGGACTTCAACACTTTTTGTCGTGCCCTTTCCCCAATTCTTTTACGCTGCTCTTCTGAAATGCTCATAAAATAATCCTGTACGTCTCCGGACGAAGTGGCGATCAGGATCTCCGTGTGCAGTTCAAAAATGCTGTCGATCCCTTCCCAGTAATCAGAAATGATAGGAACACCACAAGCGGCAGCTTCAAAAAGCCGCACGCTGGGAGAATATCCTGCCTTGATCATATCTTCCCGAGTCACGTTGAGGGTATATTTTTGGGAATTGTAAAAGCTGCGATGTTCAGCAGGAGGAAGGTGTTCAATCCTCTGAACATTGGGCGCCCAGGGAAAATCTTCCGGATATTGCGGCCCGGCCACCACGAATTTTTCCTCCGGGAACTCGGCTGCAGGTTTGTTCAGCAGCTCCTGCACGGTTGGTTGGCGGTCTGTACTGTATGTTCCCAAATAGCCCATTTGCCATTTCACCGGTTTATCTTCCGGAAAATAGAGATCGGGATCCACAGAGCAATAGAGAGCTTTGGCTCGCGGAGAACCGTAATGCTCCTCGAGATATTTCAGAATTGGACCTCCCGAAAATGACAGATACAGGTCGTATTTTTTGATCAGGTCAGGGTGGAGGTATTCGTAATCCTTCCGCTTAAGTTTGGCGAGGGTTACCGGCGTATCAATATCGTAGAATGCCGTTACCCCATTGGCAGTTTCGATCGCCCAGTTCCCGACTTCTACGCCTTGCTGTACATACGAACCGACGATCACTACATCAGCTTCTGAAACCTCTTTTTTATAATCGGTTTTTAGCTCTTCATTTGTTTTGTACAACCCGAGGCGGCAACAATTGGGATCCGGCATATCCCGGTGACCCGAATACCACGGCACATCTTTTTCCAGGAAAAGGATGTCATGACCTAATGCCTTTAATTCTTTGATAAGCGCTCGATAGGTGGTAGCGTGGCCGTTGCCCCAGGAAGAGGTGATCGAGAGGCCGATGATTACAAATTTCATATTCTATTGTTTTTGTTCGACGGTTGCATTTTCATCCTGCAGTTTTGCGGAAATTACCTTTTCCAGCAGTTCAGCGCGATGTTCGTAGGTATGTTCAGCCAGCACTTTTTTATAGGCTGCTTTGCCAATTGCTTTGGCTTTTTGAGAAGTTAACCCAGCTAAGATGTCTGTCACTTCCTGTCCGGATTTCGCCACCAGGATCTCCTTTCCGGGTTCGAAAAAGCTCTCTATGCCTTTCCAGTAATCGGTAATGATACAGGCTCCTGCACCGGCTGCTTCAAAAACGCGGGTTGCGGGTGAAAATCCGTACTTCGCCATACTGTCGCGGCTTATGTTCAGTACTGCTTTTGGGGTGCAGTTAAAGGCGTTGTGATCTTTAGTATAGACGTGGCCAACATAGCTGATGTTTTTGGGAATGTCTTTATCACCCCAGCCGCTTCCGCCGAGGATGAATTTCTCCTTCGGAAGATTTTTAGCCGGTTCAATGAAAAATTCTTCCACTCTCGTTTCCCTGTCGGGCAACCTGTTCCCTAAAAATGCCAGGGAGGCTTCAAACCTTTCCTCAGGTTCTACAGGATAATGAGTTTCGGTATCCAGGGCATTGTAAATAGGAATGCACCTTTTCGCGCCGTTCCTTTCATAGGCATCTATTACCGGTTGCCCGCCCCCATAGGTGAGCACGAAATCGTATTTTGGGATAAGCTCGTTGAAAGGATCTGCAGGATCCGATTCAATGCGATCAAGGGTTGCCGGTGCATCCACGTCCCAAAAAATGATGAGGTTATCATCCTTTTTCAGCTGGGTCACCTCATACTCCAAAAACTCATCAAAGGCACCCACCCCACTTGCTTTAATGATGACATCCGCTTCCGAAGCTTTCCGCAGAAGGGCCTCCAGCGTCACTTTATCTTCGGGATACACGATGACCTTGCACCAATCAGGATCTTCAATGTCCCGGTGCTTCTGCCGCTCATAAATATCAGGTTCGTAAAATGTCACTTCATGTCCCATTTTATGCAGGGCCTTCACAATTCCGCGGTAATAAGTGGCGGCACCGTTCCAATATGCTGACACGATACTGGATCCAAAAAAGGCAATTTTGAGCTTATTTTTCATGCTTCCAGACTTTTATTCTGAATAGGAAATATCTTTTCATCGGGTATGTCCAATTCCTGCAGGATCATCTCAAGGACATTCACCCGGTGGGCACAGGTGTGTTTTTTTAGAATGGTATTCCTTCCGTTTTGGGACAGACTCTGTGCCAGATGAGGACTTTTAAGAACTTCGGCTATTCTGTAACCCATGTCATTTCCGTTTGAAGCTACCAGGTAGTCCTCACCGGGAGAGAACAGGTGTTCGGCATCATTCCAGGGGGAACAGATCAACGGAATTCCGCAGGACATAGCTTCAAAAGGCCGGATAGTAGGGATCCCCGGCAACATTTGAACATACGGCCGTCGCGGCACGTGTATGGTCACTTTATACTTTGCAAAAACTTCGGGCACTTTGTAATTGGGTAGCCAGCCGCCATATTCGATCCCGGCCTCGGCCAATGCTTTTTTGGCTTCGTCAGGATAACGCACGCCGTATACCTTTGCTTTTATTCCCAGTTCTTTCACCGGTTCAATGAGAAATTCCATTAATTCCTCGGTTCGCTCATTATCTCCCCAGTTACCGATCCAAACCAGATCACCTTCTTTTTCAGTATCGGGGTGTGGCTTGAAAAGGTCGGCATCGGCTGCTTCATGCCAGGTCCACACGTTTTCTATCCAGCCTTTTTCGAGGTAGATCTTCTTAATGACATCTCCAAAGACCAGGGCGCCATCAAAATTTGATAGATCGAACTTAGCCATACTCTGTTCATCAGAAACTGCACGATGATGAGTATCGTGAAAGAGCAATTTGTAATGAAAATTATCTTTTTGGTCTCCCAGTTGCTGGATCAAAAAAGAATCGTTCCATTCATGCGCGATTACCAGGTCCGCCTTTCCCAAAATATTTTCGTAATTCAGCTTTTTTTCGGGGTTGTAGAACTGGGAATTCAGGGTAGGATAATACTGCCGAAATTCATCAATTTTCTCCGCACCATAGTCCTTTATCAGGTTCTTCAAACTCCAGCCGCCTTCGGGTTCATACACGTCCACATTGTGCCCACGTTTTTGAAGCTCCTTAATAATTCCCCTTAAAAAATGTGCATTCCCATGGTTCCAGTCAGAATAGAGGGAATGATAAAACATCACGATCTTCATACACTCACTGCTTTGGGTTCCTTTTTGATTATTTGACTATACAGCTGATAATAGCCTTTCCCCATTTTTTCTGCGGAAAATTGCTGCGCTCTTGATCTTGCTTTTTCTGAAAGTTCCCGGATGAACTGTTCATTGCCGAGTAAACGAAGTATGGTCTTTTCAGCTTCAGCCCTGTCCTGAGGATCAAAGAAAAGAGCGGCATCATGCCATAGTTCTTTTAAGGTATCAATGTCGCTCAAGACCAGTGCGCATCCATTGGCCGCTGCTTCCAGGATTGCCAAACCAAAAGGTTCATAACGGGTTGGGCTCACAAAGATCCTGGCGCGTTGCATCCAGCGCTGAGCTTTTTCATTGGATAATTTCCCCAGCATTTTGATGTTCTCGAACTTGCATTCTTTTCCGGTGTCAGGATTTATGGGATCTCCGGCGACGTAAACCGGCCATGGCAATTTTTCGGCGAAAGCCGAAAGCAGCTTCAGATTCTTGGCCTCATCCCACATTCTGCCCATGCAAAGGATAATATCTTCTTTTGGTACTTCTTCCGAAGAAAAAGTATTACGACCATTATAGATCACTTTTGAATCTGAAGAAAAATGATGTGTATCCCTGGCTTTTACAAGAATAGCTTTGGTTGGACTCACTACGACATCTGAAGCTTCCAAGGATTCCTGCACGGTTTTGGTGTAATGATCCCACTCATGAGGGGCTTCTTTCCCTTTAACAGCCTGCCACCAGGTTTGCACGCACGAATGGAAGACGGTGATCACGGGAGCCTTCCAGCTCTCTTCCACATGAGCGTAATTGTTGAAGTGAACAATATCAGGTTCTATGGTGTGGTAGATGCTATTGATCCATTTGCGGGATTGCTCCACGTCTTCCCACGGATCTGTCATCCATTCCAGTTTGTAATCACTCTTGTAGAGCAGCACGTTTGGCATTTTCTCCACCTCAACCTGCTGTGCAGGTGAAGGCCAGGCACCCATTGCTGCCAAATGAATTTGAACTCCGTATTTTTCAAGAGCTCTGCAGAGTTCCAGGGAATAAACCCACACTCCTCCTACCGTATCGGTAGTCATTAATATTTTCAGTTTTTTATCTTCCATAGATTCGGTCAATTACTTCAGCGGTTTGTATAAGTTCTTCTGCGGTTGCAGGATCAAATTTGTTGTTCTGTAAAAGGTTTTCTACCCATACCACTCCTGCGCGGCCGCTCCATTCGTCCGGCGGGGTCACCAGGGTCTCAGTCTGTGTGCCGTGATATTTTTCGGCTGTAAAATCATAGAAAGAGCCGTTGACATTTTTAAAAGAGGCGCCTCCCCTGGTGCCGTAGAATTTCGCCTCTATTACCGCATCTTTTCCTGCGGAAACATGCCAGGAGCATTCAAGGTTGATTACCTGGTCTTTTTCTGAAGTCATTGCCACACTCGCAAAATCTTCCACGTGTTCCTCAAAAGAATCCATTTTCTGACCTTTATGGAATAAGTGGCTCCTCACTTCTTTGATCTTCGGAAAGTTTAGCGTCCAAAGCGCCATATCTACCAGGTGAATTCCCAGGTCCATCACACAACCACCACCCGATCTTTTGATGTCATAAAACCATTCTTTATCTGGGCCGTAGGCGTTGTGAAATACCAGGTCTACAGCGTAAATGTCTCCTATCTCTCCGTTTTTGATGAGATCAAAAATGGCTTTAAATGCTTTGGTATAGCGGTAGGAAAGATCGACTGCCAGAAATTTATCAGCTTTTTTTGAAGCTGCCACTACCTTGCGTACCTCTTCAGAATTTCTGCCCAGAGGTTTTTGGCAGAAAACTGCTTTTCCGGAATTCAGGGCCTCGATACTCTGCTGCGCATGCATGGCACTGGGAGTGGCAATAACGATCCCGTCAAGATTGGGATCAGAGATAAGCTCTTTTGAAGAGTCTTTAAAAATGGCATTTTTGGCTGCTTTTTTAGCTTCTTCTGCATTTTCAGCGTCGGGCTCTACAATGGCACCGGCGGTTGCCGAAGTATTGTTTAAAATAGCTTCCATGCGGTTACGGCCAATCCAGCCTACACCCAGGAAACCGAGGTTCAATTCTTTTTTAGTTGGTGGTGTTTCGATCATTCTTTGGTTAGTTGATTGTAATTAATGCTTTAACAAAGCCGTCCGGCCGATTGGTCAAATGTTCATAGGCTTGTTCCATTTCTTCAAGAGTGAAGCTATGAGTGAATAACCAGAACGGATCCATTTTTCCCGTTTTTACTGCTTCAATGGCGGCCTCAATTCCTTCGATGTATTTCTGAGGATCTCTTTCGTGTGCACTTATCATATCAATTCCCCTCCAGTTTAGTAACTGCACATTCAGGCTGCGCATACCATCCTGATGAAATCCGGCGACGATCAATTTTCCCCGCTCAGCCGTCAATTCAATTGAAAGGTTCAGTGGCCATTCCTTTCCGGTACCTTCTATCACCCGTTCACAGAAGTTGCCATTCGTAAGTTCCTTTACCTTTTCAATGATCTTATAATGATCATCCATTTTTACCAGGTGATCTGCACCAGCTTTTTTAGCGGTTTCGAGTGAAAAATCCCTTCGGGAGACGGCGATAACTTCGGCCCCTTCAGATTTTGCGAGTTGCACGAGCAGACTTCCTAAAAATCCGCTGCCCACGATAGCCACTTTCTGCCCTTTTTGGATGTCACTCCTTTTGAAAATATTCATTGCGCATCCCAATGGCTCCCCGGGAAAAGGTTTGTTGTTGAGGAACTCCGGAAGCTTAACTACGCTTTCGGCACTTGCAATATCATGACTTGCATACGCATGGTAGCTAAGCGCCGTAACGCGGTCGCCTTTTCTCAAATTCTCAACTTCATCGCCGACAGCGTCTATCACGCCCCAGCCTTCATGCCCGGGTTCGCCCGGAGAGACAGGATAGTTGAACCAGTCTCTACCTTCCCACATAGGAATATTGGAAGCGCACACTCCCGAACCTTCGAGCTTAATACGGACCTCACCCAAACCGGGTTCCGGAATTTGAAGTTCTTTTAAAATGACCTTTTTGGGACTTTCTAATACAGCAGCCATATAATTCGCGTCTGCTTTGTTTGGCGATTGTACTTCCTCGAGGGTCTTAGGTGAACTCATATTGCTATAGCTTTTGAAGATTTAATATTCGCCGGCAATTCAATGTTGCGGTTTTCGCAGAGCCATCTTAAAAGGTTCTCTACTCCTTCATCTACTGAGAATTTCGGTTCCCATCCTGTTGCTTCTTTAAATTTTGAGGTGTTAGAAACATAGTAGAATTGATCTCCCGTGCGCCAGTCTTTAAAACTTACCTCAACTTCTTTATCGGCTTTTTCTTTTATAAGCTTAAGGATCTCCAGTAAACTCACCGTGTTGTCCGGACCACCACCTATGTTGAAAACCTCGCCAGCAACCCTGTCGATATTTTCATGGGCGAGCATAAAGGCGTCTATTAGATCCTGTACGTAGAGTATGTCGCGTACCTGTTTTCCATTTCCGTAGATCGTGATGGGCTTATCTTGGAGGGCGCTAATGAGGAAATGTGCTACCCAACCCTGATCTTCGTTTCCAAACTGGTGTGGGCCGTAGATACAACTCATCCTAAAGACACAGGTCTTGAGGCCATACGTTCTGGAATAATCGAGAATATATTGTTCGGCAGCACCTTTTGAACACCCATAGGGACTGTGGAAATCCAGCGGTATTTTTTCATTGATGCCATATTTTTTCATTTTTCGGTCTGCCGGATAAAAGCGGTTTTCGTTTTCCTGCATTTTTACCTCCTGAAGGTTTCCATAAACCTTATTGGTGGAGGTAAAGAGCAGGGGCGGCTGGTGATCTAACTTCCGGATCGCCTCCAGAAGATGAAAAGTGCCACTCAGGTTTACATCGAAATCATGCACCGGATTTTCAACCGAAGAAGTTACGGCGACCTGGGCGCAAAGGTGGAAGACTGCCGAAGCATGTTTGACGCATTGTTGCAGGATTCGGGTTTCATTGATATTGGAGATCTGGATGATCAATTTCTCCCCATATTCGCTTTGGAGCCATTTTAAGTTCTCTTCCACGCCATCACGAAAAAGACTGTCGAAGATCATCACTCTTTTCCCTTCGCTGAGGAAACGGGAAGCCAGATTAGTGCCAATAAAACCGGCACCGCCGGTGATCAGTATGTATTTTTCTTTTTCTTCTATTCTGTAGCGTTTTTCAATATAAGAATGGCTTCCAATGTTTTCAATTCCTTCCTTCTGAAGTAATTTGTATAGCAGTTTTCTGGTGCCATCTACTTTCTTCATTCCGAAGAAATATTCCCGCTCATCAAGATGGAAACCACCTACAGTAGCATTCTTTGGATTGAGGTCATTCAGGGAATACCAGTAGATACGATCGGCATCGGCTTTTAAGACATTCACAAACTCCTGATATTGTTTTACCTCGTCATTCTGCCAGGTAGAGAATCCGGCTTCAGAGATCCAGATCTCCTTTTCATAACCTGCTTTTTCAAGAGTTTCTCTTACGGCACTGATGTTTACATCCCATCCTTTCCATTGCTGATCGAAAACATGGGGAAAACCATGGAGACCAACAGCATCAATTTTTTCAAGTAAACCATGCTCGATCATCATTTGTAACCAATTTGGATCGATTGGGCTCATACCTCCCAAAAGGGTCTTTTTCCCGTTCTGTTTAGCCCAATGTGCGGCCATTCCTATCATGGTAGAGAATTTGTTCCAGGAATAGTCAAGGGTATAATCGTATTCGATCTTGTTGTTCGGTTCGTTCCACAGCTCAACCCATTCGAAGTACCGGCCGTATTTTTTGATCATGATGTCGAGGAAATCTGCAAACGCCTTCAGGTCTTTGGGTGGAGCTGAGGTTTTTTCCATTTCACCTATGGAGGGCGGAGTGTATAAAAAGCAGGGCAGGATCTCCACATGTTGACTTAGTTCTTCAAAAAGCCAGTCATACCATTCTTCAGTTCCGTCAACATACCAATCAGCCCACGAAATTCCAGTCCTTAGGTGCTTTACACCTATCTTTTTAAGGTCGGCAATGGTATTTCGCACCTCTTCATATTCTCCGGGCCTGAACCATTCCAGTATTCCAATTGTTGCTGAAGTTATATTTTTTGATAATTCCATGCTTTTTTAGTTTAGACGGTTAATCCTCTTGACGAAAGTTCCTCACTTGCTTTGTCTACACTATCTGTAGCGATCTGCGTTTTCAGCCATTCAGCCAGTTCATGTAATCCTTCTTTAAAGTCTACCTCCGGCTCGAATCCTAATATTTCTTTCGCTCTGGCCCTGTCGGCGGAACAATGTCTAATGTCTCCCACGCGGTATTTGCCTGTGATCTCAGGTTTGATATGCGCCTTGCCCATAACCTCGGCAAGTTTGTGAGCGATCTCTTCAATAGTATACCTGTTGCCACTGCCAATGTTGAATACTTTGCCGTCAGCATCAGGAGTTTCCATAGCTAGCCGGCAGGCACGGGCTACATCTTTTACGTGTATGAAATCCCTTTTTTGTTTTCCGTCTTCAAAAATTAGCGGCGGATTATTGTTAAGCAGGCGGCTGGCAAAAATGGCAAGCACCCCGGTGTAGGGATTGGAGAGTGCCTGACGGGTTCCATAAACATTGAAGAACCTAAGTGCGGTGGTTGGAATATTGTATGCTTTCCCGCTGATCAAACTCAACCTTTCCTGGTCGTATTTTGAAAGAGCATACACGGAGGATAAATTCGGCTTTTTTGTTTCTGAAGTAGGTGCGGGTTCCAATATTTCTCCATTGTCATCATACATTTCCCAGTTTCCCTTTTTAAGGTCGGATAATTTTCGTTCGCATTCCACGTGTTGGTTTCCCCGGCTGTCGAGATAAAGTCCTTCGCCATAAATGCTCATGCTTGAGGCCACCACCAGCTTTTCCACCGGTTTTTCCATAAGGGCCTCCATAAGAACGGCAGTACCTACGTTATTGACCTCGGTGTAATCTTTAATCTGGTACATACTTTGGCCAACTCCCACCATGGCGGCCAGGTGAAATACCGCATCAATATCTTGCAATGCCTTATCAACCGCCTTGCGATCTCTCACGTCACCTATTTGTAGTTCTACTTGCTTGTTGAGGTACTCAGGTCTCTTCACCTTTGGCCCGTGCACCTGTTCAGACAGGTTGTCCAGGGCACGTACCTGGTGACCTTTTTCGATTAGTTCGTCGGCGAGATGGGAGCCAATGAATCCTGCGCCTCCTGTGATTAACACTTTCTTCTGCATCTAAAATCTAATTTTTGGTTGGTTAAAAAGTTTGAAGATTTGGCCGCGTCACAATTTTATTAATACTTGTACCCGGCTTCTTCTTCAGGGCATAGAGTACATCTTCTGCGATCTCTTCGGCAGATATAGCACCCATACCCATGTCCTCTACATTGTTGTTTCCTGAGATCTGATTCTCAAAAAAATCTGTTTTAACTATTCCCGGACTTACGACCGTGACATTAAGGTGGGGGATTGTTTCAAGCCGAAGGGTCTCGGCTATGACTTCCAGCGCAGTTTTCGAGGCTGAATAGATGCCTCCATAAGGGTGAGGCTGGTTGGCAGAGACAGAGGAGATAAAGATCACATTCCCGCTTTTTCGCTCCAACATTCCAGGAGTGAAAGCTCTGATGCAGCGCAGTGGCCCCATCAGGTTTGTGTGGATGACCTGTTGCCATTTTTCAGGATCTCCTTCAGATAATTTCTCCTGTATTCCCTGGCCTGCATTCAGGATGAGGTAATCGGGAATACCATGATTTTTACTAACCCAGGAGTAAAGTGCTTCGATGTCTTTAGCGGAACTTACATCACACTTTTTAAAGATCAATTTGTCTTCGGCAGAGGGTTCGGTTTTGTCAGCAACGATAACTGTGACCCCGTTCTGCTGCAATTTATTAGCAACTGCACGGCCAATTCCGCTGCTTCCACCCGTAACTATCGCTAACCTGGAAGAACCATTATTGATCATAGAATTCCTGTGCTGATTTTTCTCTTTTCAGAGATGGTTAGTAAATTCTTGTTCCCTCTCGAAAACAAGAGGAAAAAAAACGGCCTTAAAGTTGTTTAGCCGCGCCTTTCAAAGATACAAGAGGAGGTTGTGAAATTGTATTAAAGCTAACCTAAATGATTCTTAATCAGCCTTATTTTACAGGTGCCTTCAGAGGATTTTACTTTTTCAGAAATGCCGTAAATAGGTTAGATTATTCAGTATATTTTCAACAGTGACGGCGGTTGATGAAGCTGCTGAAAAATAAAAGAGGAGCCGAAGACTCCTCTTTAAGCAATTAATATTTTAAGATTATTGTAAGCGGTCAGAAATTATACCGCGCCAGGTATTGGCCATTTGCAGTCGCATCTCTTTTTCAATGACCGAGTGCAACTCTTCTTTATAAAAAACAATAGTTTCTGAAGGGGCATTTTTTTGATCTAATACCAGGGTTACTTCCCGAATATCATCAACTGCAGAAGAGACTTTATTCCCTTCATATTTTTTGCCGATCTCACAACGGGAAATATCCTTTAGATCAAGGACCCGGGTTATTTTTTTCTTTCCGAAGCTAATGACCAGGAATTGATCCTTCTCTTCGTCAAGACCAAGAGAAAGATCTGGTAAAAAATCAAACCTGTTAAGGTTAAGTTCTTTTTTTGCAGCAACTTCAAAAATTGCTTTTTTACGGTGTTTTTCCTGGACAGATTGGTTTACCAAAAGGTAACCAATGGGGCCTATGAATACCAGGAGTAAGCCCAATCCCATTATGGTGGATGGTATATCCATGTGTTTTAAATTTAAATGTGACAATAGTTAATTCGCAAAGCGAAGGCTAAGAGGCCGCTAGGGGCCGGGCTGTCACAAAAAATAGTGGGTGGGAAAGGTTTGTGTGGAAATTTCGGCCCTCAGATCTCTGCTGTATCTAAAAGCGGTAGCTTGTTTTTTTACTGTTTCAGCTGAAAATGAAAAGGACTGCCACAAAAAAAGGCTTCCGAAGGAAAGGTCTTCAGCAGGGTCGGGAAAATTTCTGATCAGGTTTTCAGGAACCGCGAAAAAAAGGTTGGAAATACCCTGGATCCTTTCCGAAGAATGATGGTGATCCTGCTTTATCTGGGCAGTGGCACCAAAAGAAAAATTTCCTCCCAGGCTGGAAAAGGCCAGCAGCAGGAGCAGAAATTTAATGGAATTATGATTCAGTTTCACCCGATAAAATTACATAGAAAAAGCATTGCTTCTGCTGCTGCTAAAGTAATTTAACAGCGTCTTTTGCAAAATAACTTGCGATCATTTTCGCGCCCGCTCTTTTAATGGCCATAAGTTGCTCGAGCATTACCGCGTCGTGGTCCAGCCAGCCTTTCTCGGCGGCAGCCTTGATCATTGCATACTCGCCGCTCACCTGGTAAACGGCTACCGGGACATTCACCACATTGCGGATATCTCTAACAATATCGAGGTAACAAAGGCCCGGTTTTATCATAACAATATCAGCGCCTTCTTCAATATCCTGAAGGGTCTCTTTTACAGCTTCCTCTCGGTTGGCAGGATCCATCTGGTACGTTTTTTTATCACCAAATCCAGGGGCGGAATCCAAAGCATCTCTAAAAGGCCCGTAAAATGCCGAAGCATATTTAGCACTGTAGCTCATGATTCCTGTGTTGAAGAATTTTTCCTGCTCCAAAAGTTCTCTAATAGCACGGATCCTTCCGTCCATCATGTCACTGGGCGCAACAAAATCAGCTCCTGCCTGGGCATGTGAAAGTGCCATTTTTGCCAGGACCTCTTTGGTTGGATCATTTAGAATTTCCCCATTTTCAACAATTCCATCGTGTCCGTAAGAAGAGTATGGATCTAAGGCCACATCGGTCATGACCAGCATTTCAGGTGCCGCGTCCTTTACCGTTTTCACTGCCCGCTGCATAAGTCCGTCAGCATTTAAAGCCTCCGTTCCCGCATTGTCTTTAAGATCATCAGGGACTTTCACGAACAGAAGGACTGCTTTAAGTCCGGAATTCCAAAGCTCTTTCACTTCTTTTTCCAGAAGATCAAGACTGAACCTGAAATAATTCGGCATAGATTTGATCTCCTCTTTCACATTTTTACCTTCCACCACAAATAGAGGAACAATAAAATCGTTTGGAGAAATAGTAGTTTCCCTCACGAGGCTTCTAATGGCTTCGCTGCTTCTAAGTCTTCGGTTTCGTATTAACATACCTGTTGATTTTTAAAAAATTGATCTTCATTTAAACCCATTCCTGCGGATGCTGCAGTACCTGTAGCAACTTCTCTTCTTCGCTTCCCGGTTCAGGGTGATGATCATAGACCCACTGCACGTGTGGCGGCAGGCTCATCAATATACTTTCTATCCGGCCGTTGGTCTTTAGGCCAAACAAGGTTCCTTTATCATGCACCAGGTTGAATTCCACATATCTTCCGCGTCTTATCTCCTGCCAGTCCCGCTGCGCACTTGAAAATGGCAGATCTTTCCGCTTTTCTACGATAGGAACATAGGCTTCTAAAAAGCTGTTTCCAACGTCGGTTACAAAATCATACCAGTCTTCCATCGTCTTTTCTTCGGAAGTTTTACAGTAATCAAAGAAGAGTCCGCCAATTCCCCTGGCTTCGTCGCGGTGGGAATTATAGAAATATTCATCACATTTTTTCTTGTATTCCGGATAGAATTCGGGATCATGACGATCACATGCTGCTTTGCAAACCTTGTGAAAATGTATTGCATCCTCATCAAAGAGGTAATATGGAGTAAGGTCTTGTCCGCCGCCAAACCAGCTGTCTATTGTATTTTCTGCTTTGTCGTACATCTCAAAGTAGCGCCAGTTGGCGTGTACCGTGGGCACCATGGGATTCTTTGGATGAAGTACGAGACTGAGTCCGCAGGCGAAAAAATTGACATTACCAACATTGAAATACTGCTGCATGGCCGGGGCTAAAGGACCGTGAACCTTGGAGATATTGACACCTCCTTTTTCAAAAACGGCTCCATTTTCTATGACCCTGGTGCGGCCACCTCCGCCTTCTTCTCTATTCCAAAGATCTTCTTTGAAAAATGCCTCGCTGTCAATATCCTCTAAATTTGAGGTGATTCTATCTTGGAGGTCTTGTATGTACGAGTAGAATTTCTCTTTCATCATTTTGATCACATTTCTTCAATGAAAACCAGTTTCTCCCTTGATTCTTCAATTTCTTTTAAATTCCGGACCTGTACTGCTTCCTTTGCCATTTTTTGTAGAAGGGATTCGATTTCCTCCTTTTTGTAAGAGTTATTAAAAAATAGCTCTCTGCCTATCCTGTTGTTATGAAGATCCATAGCTTTTGCCAATCTTTCATTAGGAGATAACCTCTCATGGAGATCGGTAATTTTTTTGCTCCAGGTCATCGCTTCTTCACGTGATCCCGCTATAGGTAGACAATATTTGCAGATCAGATAGTTCCATAGGGCATGGCGAAATGCATTGGTCCTGTTGTCTTCATGATGTAACTTTCCAAATAACCTGTTGCTTATGCTTACCGTTATTTTAGTTGCTCTATAAGTGGGGAGAAGGTATAATGGATGCTTTAAAAAGATTCCAAAAAGAACAACGAGTTCTCCTGGCTTAAGGGAGATAATTCTTTTACCTATGACCACCTTTAAGAGACTTTATATTCCTTTACAGCTTCCACAAAGGCGATTGCATTCTCCACAGGAATGTCCGGAAGAATTCCGTGGCCAAGATTTACAATATATCTGTCTTTTCCGAAGGCATTGATCATTTCATGCACCATATTCTTTATTTCTGCAGGAGGAGAATACAATCTGCTTGGATCGAAATTCCCCTGCAAGGTAATCTCCCCACCGGTTAAATGACGTGCCATTTCAGGAGAACAGGTCCAGTCGACACCCAGTGCAGAAGCTCCGGAGTCAGCCATTTTATCAAGCGCGAACCAACAGCCCTTTCCAAAAGCTATAACATGAGTATCTCCCTTTAGAGCATCAATGATCTGCTGAATATATTTCCACGAAAATAACTGATAGTCTTCCGGAGACAACATTCCTCCCCACGAATCAAAGATCTGAACGGCATCAACCCCTGCTTTCACTTTTTCTTTCAGATAACAAATCGTGGTGTCGGTGATTTTCTGAAGCAAAAGATGCGCCGCCTGCGGATTGGTAAAACAAAATTTCTTGGCGATATCAAAATTCTTAGAGCCTTGGCCCTGTACTGCATAGCAAAGTATGGTCCATGGAGAGCCTGCAAAACCTATAAGCGGCACCTCATCATTGAGCTCCTGTTTGGTCATTTTTACGGCATCAAGCACATATCCCAATGTCTCCTCAATATTAGGAACGATCACCTGGTGTACATCCTCCAGAGTTCTTACAGGATTTGGCAACCACGGCCCCACTCCGGGTTTCATTTCCACTTCAATATTCATCGCTTGCGGTACCACTAAAATGTCGCTGAAAAGTATAGCGGCATCTGTCCCCACTTGCCTGATCGGCATAACCGTAATTTCGGTAGCGAGCTCAGGAGTGCGGCAACGCGTGAAAAAATCGTATTTTTCTTTGAGCTTCATGAAATCAGGAAGATAACGTCCTGCCTGCCTCATCATCCATACCGGAGGACGTTCTACTGTTTCGCCCTTTAAAGCTTTAAGAAATAGATCGTTTTTTATCATTTTTGAATGTTTAGTCTGATTTTTAATGCCTTTTGTTTTGGAACTAAGGCGCTACTTTTCATTTTTCAGTTTTTTCACAGCCTGCACGATCACGTTCTCGATACTCGGCCGGTTGGCCATGACTACATGGCTCGTATATTTGGATGCTTCGGAAGCAGTTGTTTTCCCAATACAAAATGCGATGCTTTCTGAAAGCTCATTCTCTGCAGTGAAATATTCTACCGCACTTGGACTAAAAAAAAGCACTCCGTCAAAGATACGATCATATTTTTTTGGCGCCGGAAGCGTGTCATAAACTTCTATTACTTCCAGATCAACAGAATTGGCTTTTAAGATCTCTTCCAGTTCTGGATTCCGCTTTTTTCCGCAGAAAAACAGAAAATCCTCATCTTCGTAATTCTCGGAAATTAACGCACCTAATTCCGATCCGTAATTTGCACTCTCAATCACCTTAAAGTTCTTCCCTCTCAGATAATCTGCCGTTTTATCTCCCACACAGAAAACATTCTTCTGCTGAAGTTCTTTCAAAAAAGGCTTTTTTAGAACCGCTTTTACAGCATTTTTACTGGTGAAAATGACATTTTTGGGGAGCTTGTGAACCTCGAATTCGAGGGGAGCAATGGAAATAAAATCCTTTTCAACCAGGCCTATACCGGCGTTGATCAAAAGCTCCTTTTGGGCGGCAGTTAGTTTTTTGGTAGAAAGAACGGTGGCACTCATAAGTTGTTGATGGAAGCTTTTATCTCCTTCATCAACTCTGCGCCACCTGCCTCGAGGATCTCCCGGGCACAGGCCTTTCCAAAACCGTCTTTTTGAGACAACTCGACATACTTTCTCACTTCAAACTTCTGTGAGCCATCCACGCTGAAAAGAGCTCCATGAAACTTGATCTTATCACCTTCAATTACTGCCAACGCTCCTATTGGGGCTGTACAACCACCTTCTAAAGTGCGCAAAAATTCCCTTTCAATATGCACACAGATCTGGGATCTTTCATGATTTAAGGCTCCTGCAGCTTTTCTGCAAAAATCATCCTCCTCTTTTGCCACTATTAGCATTGCACCCTGAGCGGGAGCAGGGATCATCCATTTCAGGTCCACATAGGACTCCGGTTTCAGGTTGATCCTTTCGAGCCCTGCTGCGGCAAAAATAGCTCCGTTCCAGTCGCTGTCCTGCAATTTCTGAAGGCGGGTATTCACATTTCCGCGCAGGTCAACTACTTCGTGGTTTGGATATTTATGTAACCACTGGGCTTTTCTTCTCAGGCTTCCCGTGGCAATAATTCCTTCTTCATTGAGAAAGTCGGTGCCTTTGTGCACCAGTATATCTTGAGTATGAGCGCGTTTCATGACTGCGGCCTCTACAATTCCTTTGGGAAGGGCAGTGGGAACGTCTTTCATGGAATGCACAGCAATGTCAATCTCGTTGGTCAACATTGCGACATCCAGAGTTTTGGTGAAGATCCCGGTGATGCCAAATTCGTATAGTGGTTTATCCAGCACAAGATCCCCCTGAGATTTGACGGGTATCAATTGGGTTTCATAACCCAAAGCTTCAAGAGCATTTTTAACGGTATTCGCCTGCCATAGGGCCAATTCACTGTCGCGGGTTCCTATTCGGATCTTTCTGCTCATTTTTTCGCCAGTTCTTCCAGTTGGAATACTCTCTGGATCAACTCCAGACTCTCATCTGTGTTGTTCGAATCTCCTTTAAGATGATTCGCAAACTGGTTCATTATCTTCTGAATGATGCGATCTCCCAGGATCTCTGCCTGTCGGTCATTAAAGCCGTCGATCTTGCGGCGTTGAAAATCTACTTCGGCATCTTTCATTTCCCGAAGTTTTTTCTTCAATGCTTTTATGGTGGGGGCGAATTTTCTTGTTTCCAGCCAGGAATTGAAATCGGCTTCCATTTCTTTAATGATTGCCTGTGCCTGTGGTACTGAAGCCTTTCTGCGTTCCAGAGTTTGATCGGTCATCTGTGACAGGTGATCCAAATGGATCACTTCTACTCCCGGTAGTTCGTTTACCTCAGATTCCACGTTCTTAGGAATGGAAAGGTCGAGGATAAGAAGATCCTTTTTATTATAGATAAGGTCTTTTGTAATAGTAGGATTCTGCGCACCCGTAGCCACGATCAAAATATCAGCCTGTCTTATCTCTGCCTGAAGATCGGCATAATCTTTAACGGTAAGTTGGAATTTACCGGCGATCTTTTCAGCTTTTCCTTTGGTGCGGTTGATAAGAGTAATGTGAGAATTTCCGGTGTGTTTTACCAGGTTCTCACAGGTATTTCGTCCTATTTTACCTGTTCCGAAGAGAAGAATGTTCTTCTCTGCCGGATTTTCAAAATTGTTAAGGATATATTGAACAGAAGCAAAACTTACGGAAGTTGCCCCCGAAGAAATATCTGTTTCGTTCTTGATGCGCTTGCTTGCCTGAATAACAGAATTTATTAGCCTTTCAAAAAAGGGATTTGCAACCCCTGCTTCGCGGGACATCAAAAAAGCCGCTTTTAACTGGCTAATGATCTCGAAATCTCCCAGGATCTGGCTGTCAAGCCCTGTACCTACTCTGAACATATGAGAGATAGCCTCTTTGTTCTTGTAGACGTAAGCAACTTTTTCAAACTCTTCCACCGTACCGTGGGTGTGTTCACATAAAAGTTTGATCAACTGAAAAGGGTGTTGTGCAAAACCGTAGATCTCGGTTCTGTTACAGGTAGAGGTCACGATCAATTCGTCAATGCCTTCATCCCTGGCCTGCTCAAGCAGATTTTTCTTTGCTTGATCGTCCAGACTAAAGTGTCCTCTTATTTCTGCATCAGCCTTTTTATAGCTCAGACCAATGGTGTAAAAATGCTTTCCTCTTGATATATTGTAATCTTCCATGTACCTGATTCGGAATTCAACTAGCAAAATTAATATAAGGCTTAGCTAAAAAACAACGCGCAAAGTACAATTTTTAACGCTGCACGTGATTTTCAGGGAAAAACTGACGAAGATCATATTTTTCCGTAATTTTGCCTGTGAACAGGGATAGTCCGAGATTTTCGGCCAAATTTGTCCTGTTTTTGCCACAACACTTAAGTTAGGACCGCCATGGAAAAAAACATCGCTGAAGGTACTTTTGAAAAGATCAGGCTCGAAGAAGGATTTTACCTGTTGAAGTTCCGGAATGAGCAGCAGCAGCCGGTAAAGCTGCTTAGGAATATAAATTCAAATTTCATCCAGTTCCACTTTTTCGGAAAGGGTTCGGGTAAATTCTTTTTCAATAATGGCAGCTATAAAATTCCGCTTTCCGAAGAGAATTCTCTTTTGCTGTACAATCCGAAAAGAGATCTTCCCATTGATCTGGAACTGCAACCAAACAGCTGGTTGATCTCTGTAGTTGTTTCCATAAAAACCTTTCATGCCCTCTTTTCGGAAGAGGCCGGTTATATCAGTTTTTTGAGTATTGAGAACCGCGATAAACAGTATTATAAAGACGCGCCGCTTTCGCCGGGAATGATGATCGTACTCAGCCAGTTGGAAAATTACAGCGTGGCCAACATCATCCGGAATCTTTACTATAAGGCAAAAGCCTACGAACTACTTAGCCTGTATTTCAACAAAGCCGCGGGACCCGATGTGGAACAATGTCCATTTCTCAATGACGAGGAAAATGTGTTGAAGATCCGCAAAGCTAAAGAGATCATTATCGCAAATATGGCTGAACCTCCGTCATTACAGGAGCTGTCGCGGGAGATCAACCTGAGCCTTAAAAAACTGAAGGAAGGATTTAAGCAGATCTATGGAGATTCAGTGTTCAGTTTTTTGTTTGATTACAAAATGGAATACGCCCGTAAATTGCTGGACACTGGCGAATACAATGTTAATGAAGTGGGACTGCGCGTGGGATACAGTACTTCCAGCCATTTTATTGCAGCCTTTAAAAAGAAGTTTGGAACCACCCCAAAGAAGTACTTGATGTCACTCACAACAGAGCCGGGACAATAGGTTTTGACAATTCGGGTATTTTATATTTAGAAGAAAAGCCATTTTTGGCTGGGAAATTTTAATAGTATTTTTGATCTCAAATAAAAGCAGATGAGCAAAGGAGTTTTATTGGTCAACCTGGGTTCTCCTGAAAGTACCGATCCTAAAGACGTAAAAAAATACCTCGATGAATTCCTGATGGATGAAAGGGTGATCGATGTGCCGTACTGGGCCAGAACCCTGTTGGTACGGGGAATTATTCTAAATACCCGCCCCAAGAAATCAGCTGAAGCCTATCAGAAGATCTGGTGGGAAGAGGGGAGTCCGCTCATTGTGCTTTCCGAAAGGCTTCGGGATAAAGTAGACGACCTTACCTCTGTGCCTGTTGCTTTGGCGATGCGATATGGAAAGCCGTCTATTCTTCAGGGGTTGCAGGAATTGCATGACAAAGGTGTAGATGAAGTATTGCTGTTTCCTCTTTATCCACAGTTTGCAATGGCAACAACAGAGACTATTCTTGTGCTAGCCGAAGAGCTTCGGAAAAAGCATTTTCCGAACATGAAGTTTACCTCTGTACCCGCATTTTACAATCATTCTGACTACATCAGGGTGCTTGCCAACAGCATTTCAGAAAGTCTTGAAAATGTGGATTACGAGCATCTTTTATTTTCTTACCACGGAGTGCCTGAAAGGCATATCCGAAAAAGTGATATCACAAAATCTCATTGTAAGATCGATGGCAGTTGCTGCCAGACACCTTCCGCAGCGCATCAGTTCTGCTACAGACATCAGTGTTATGAGACTACCCGTTTAGTGGCTGAATATCTCGGGCTTGAAGACGGAACCTATTCTGTGTCCTTCCAATCCCGTTTAGGATTTGATCCGTGGCTTAAACCGTATACAGACAGGACCATCGAGCGACTGGGGCTTGAAGGCACGAAAAAGATGGCAATTGTTACCCCTGCTTTTGTGTCCGACTGTCTTGAAACCCTAGAGGAGATCGCGATGGAAGGCAAGGAGATCTTCGAAGAAGTAGGAGGAGAGAAGTTCACTGTTGTTCCCTGTCTGAACGATCGGGATGAATGGGTGAAAATACTCGCACGATGGGTGGATGAATGGGCGACGCTGCCTGTACAGGCCTAGCTCACCGGAATTTCCTATTTACTGAAAAGGGCGATTAGCAAAGGCTTTTTGGCTATATTTGTGTGGAAACCCGCAAAAATGATCTGTGGGTAGCATAAAACCTGACTGCCGTTGGAGTATTATAATTACATCAAAGCCTTACATCTTATTTTTGTCATTACCTGGTTCGCCGGCTTGTTTTACATTCCGAGGCTATTCATTTATCATATTGAGGCTGCGCAAAAACCTGAACCTGAAAGTTCCATCCTGTCGGCCCAACTAAAGCTGATGACCAAAAGGCTCTGGTACATTATTACCTGGCCGTCGGCTGTTCTGGCTAGTGTATTCGCTTTCTGGCTTTTATTCATTAATCCGTATTGGCTGCAACAGGACTGGATGCTGGTAAAATTGGGCTTTGTCCTACTCCTGTACATCTATCACATGAAGTGTCACTTCATTTTTAAAGAGCTCCAAAATGACATTTTTAAATGGACTTCTAACCAAATGCGTTTGTGGAACGAAGTTTCTACTTTAATTCTATTTGCGGTAGTATTTCTGGTCATCCTCAAGAACGCCTTCAACTGGATCTATGGTGTCATTGGAATATTTGTACTCGCCGGATTGTTAATGCTTGGGATAAGAATTTATAAACGGATGCGCAACAAAAATCCGGAGCTCTAAAAATGGTTTAATAATTGTTGCATCTAAGCGAAATCAAATAAATGAGACTTTTGCAATTCTCTTTACGTACCCGTATTTTTCTTTCCATGATCCTATTGGTGCTGCTGGCATCCATCTTAATTGGTGGGATCACGGTATTTCAATACAAAGAAGAGGCGCAAGAGTACCATCGGGAAAGGCTGGAGCGCAAGGAGGAAGCTATTCGGGAACATATCAAATTCGTAATCGAAAGTACCACCTATGAGGTAAGCGAGGATAATATCACCCTCATCCTGAAAGAGCGGAACAAGATCAACGAGATCTCCCAGGTGCATAACATGCCGCTCAATATTTACAGCCTTGATGGAGACCTTATTCTGAAGTCGAATCAGTCATTTTTCAGAGATACTACAGACCTGCAAATGGCACCGCGAATTATGGAGAAGCTTGCCTCTTCCTCGACCAAACGCGTTTTGCTTCACACCCGAAAAGGGGATAAAAAGTTCCAGTCTTCTTATACATATATAACCGACAACAAATTCAAGCCGCTGGCAATTCTAAATATTCCGTACCTGGAAGATGATTATTTTATTACCCGCGACCTTCATAATTTCCTGGTGAGATTGACGGAGGTCTATCTTTTTATGTTGCTTTTGGCCATTGTTCTGGCATATTTCCTTTCCAAATATATTACCCGAAGCCTTAAGACAATTTCTGAAAAGATCAACCAGACAAGGTTGGATAAACGAAATCAAAAGATCGAGATAGGCAATGTTAGTGAGGAGATCTTTACACTGGTAAGTGCTTATAATTCAATGATCGATGAGCTGGAAGAGAGTGCCGTGAAACTGGCCACCAGTGAACGGGAACAGGCCTGGCGGGAAATGGCGAAGCAGGTGGCACATGAGATCAAGAATCCATTGACGCCAATGAGGCTGAGTGTTCAGAATTTTCAACGCAAATTCGATCCGGATGATCCTGAAATGCCGAAAAAGGTGGATGAATTCAGCAATACGCTTATCAATCAAATTGACACGATGAGCTCGATAGCTTCGGCTTTTTCGAATTTCGCCAAGATGCCGGCACAGCAAAATGAGACGCTGAATGTTCCAAAAATTGTAAAACTGGCTCTTGATATTTTTAATGAGGAGTACATTCTTTTTTCCGCGGAAAAAGAGGAAATACTTGCCAAATTTGATCGAACCCAGTTGATAAGGGTGGTAACCAATCTTGTCAAAAATGCCATTCAGGCGGTTGACGATGTGGAGAATCCCGCAATACTGGTTGCCGTGACCGAAGAAGAAGGACGGGCTTGCCTTACCGTTTCCGATAATGGAACGGGAATTTCAGAAGAGAACAAACCGAAGGTCTTCGAACCTAAATTTACCACCAAAAGCAGCGGAATGGGGCTAGGACTGGCGATGGTTAAGAATATTGTGGAGAGTTGTAACGGGAACATCGACTTTACCTCAAAACTGAATAAAGGAACTATATTTAAAGTACATTTTCCAAAATAACCAACTATGGATTTCGAGAATATATTATTTGAAGAGAACGACGGAATTGGGTATATCACGATTGACCGTCCCAAAAAACTGAATGCCCTAAACCGGGCTACAATTCAGGAGCTGCATGAAGCATTTTCTGAAGCTCAGGAAGATGAAGATATTAAAGTCATCATTCTAACCGGAAGCGGAGAAAAAGCCTTCGTTGCCGGGGCAGATATCAGTGAGTTTGCCGATTTCTCAAAAGATGAAGGAAAACAATTGGCGGCTGAAGGTCAGAAAAAACTGTTTGATTTCGTAGCCAATCTTTCCAAACCTGTAATTGCTGCGGTGAACGGATTTGCCCTTGGAGGAGGACTTGAGCTGGCCATGGCTGCACATTTCAGGATCGCCAGTGACAATGCAAAAATGGGACTTCCGGAGGTTTCTTTGGGAGTTATTCCCGGTTACGGAGGAACACAGCGCCTGCCACAGTTAGTGGGCAAAGGAAGAGCTATGGAAATGATCATGACGGCCTCAATGATCGATGCTCGTCAGGCTTTGGAATATAACCTGGTAAACCATGTGACAGAGCCGGAGAAACTGATCTCCTTTGCCGAGGATATGGCCCGCAAGATAATGAAGAATTCGCCGGTGGCCATTTCTGCTGCTATTCGTGCAGTGAATTCAAACTACGAGGATGGTGTAAATGGATTTGAAATTGAGATCGAAGAATTCGGTAGGTCATTTGGTACTGAAGATTTTAAAGAAGGTACTTCTGCCTTTCTGAGCAAACGCAAAGCAGAATTTCCAGGAAAATAACCATTTGGATATTTTCCATTTTATAGGAAAAATTCCTATTTTTGTTCCTGATGAAGGGGAACGGGCATATTAAAGGAAGGGGAGCACAGCTACAGGTCAATAATAGATTCTCTCTGCATTCGTATGAGATGCGGGATGATTTTCTGAACTATTGTGCCGCCGAGGGCGACGAAGCAATAGATTCAAAAACTTCGTTTATTGACACTTTTCCTAAAACCATTGTAAATAAAGTTTCCAGTCCCGATGTGGGGCTGGAATTTTCTCTGAATCCTTACCAGGGTTGTGAGCATGGGTGTGTCTACTGCTATGCACGCAATTCACATGAATATTGGGGTTACGGCGCCGGACTTGATTTTGAACAGAAGATCCTGGTGAAGCGCAATGCTGTTGAACTCCTTGAAAACAAACTGAGAAGCAAAAGCTGGAAGGCAAGTCCTATTATCCTCTCGGGAAATACGGACTGCTATCAACCTGTGGAGCGCAAGCTGGAGATCACCCGCCAACTGCTGCAGACTTTTCTGAAATACAAGCATCCCGTAGGGATCATTACCAAAAATGCCCTTATTCAGAGGGATATTGATATTCTGGAGGAACTGGCGAAGGATAATCTGGTGAGGGTTAATCTTTCTATTACTTCTCTGGATGAAAGAATCCGGCAGTTACTGGAACCGCGTACTGCCAGTATTAAGAAGCGTCTGCAAACCCTTGAACGGTTAAGTGAAAAGGGAATTCCGGTCAATGTGATGATGGCACCGATCATTCCTTCTATTAACAGTCATGAAATTCTGCCATTGGTAAAGGAGATCTCTGAACGTGGGGCTTGTGGAGTGGGTTATACAGTGGTGAGACTGAATGGAGCCATAGGCGGCATTTTCTCAGACTGGATCAGGAAAACCATGCCAGATAGAGCTGAAAAGGTACTTCATCAAATAGCAGAATGCCACAATGGTAATCTCAATGACAGTCGCTTTGGAACCAGAATGAAAGGGGAGGGCCAGTTTGCAGAACAGGTAGCACAGCAATTTGCTATCGCGCGAAAGAAATATCTTTCAGGGAGGGAGAGGCCGGTACTTGATTGCGATCTACATGAGCAGTACAAAGACGGGCAAATGAAATTATTCTAGTTAAACGGATTTTCAGGATCTGCACCCCATTCTTTGTAGAATTCTTTGAGGTATAGCTCCATGAATTGATGTCTTTCTTCCGCCATACGTCTACCGGTCTTTGTGTTCATCCGGTCCTTAAGCAAGAAGAGCTTTTCATAGAAATGATTGACCGTGGGAGCAGTAGACCGTTTATATTCCTCCTTGCTCATGTTGAGGTTAGGTTTTATCTCGGGGTCAAAAATGCCCCGTCCTTTATGACCTCCATAATTAAATGTACGGGCGATTCCAATGGCTCCCAATGCGTCTAACCTGTCAGCATCCTGTACCACATCGAGTTCCGGAGAGCTGAATTGCTGGTTTTCATTTCCTCCTTTAAAGGAGATCCATTTTATGATATTTTCTACGTGGATTATAACTTCCTCGTCTACCTGCTGACCTTCTAAAAAAGCTCTTGCTCTTTTGGGTCCCAGGCTTTCGTCTCCTTTATGAAATTTCGAATCAGCAATGTCGTGCAGTAGAGCTCCCAGTTCCACTATGAAAAGGTCCACATTTTCACCGGCAGCGATCTCTCTTGCGTTCTTTAATACCCTTTGTATGTGGAACCAGTCATGTCCTCCTTCAGCATTTTGAAGGGTCTTTTGAACAAAGGCTGTTGTATTTTGAATTACTTCTTCTTTCTTCACTAGAATAGGTATTATTTGATGTCTGCAGTAATGGACCGCTCTACAATTGCCACAAGGCTTTCGGGGTCTTCAGATTTTACCGAAATTGGCTTTTGAACCTTCATATTGAGGTGCACGCCTATACCCATAGGGAAACTGCCATTTCTGAAAAGCTTCCAGCTGTTATTGATGGTAATAGGAACCACCATCGCCTCCGGCATTTTTCTAAAAAGCAATTGCAATCCCTGTACGGCAAATTTTTTGGGAGCACCCGTGCGGCTACGGGTACCTTCCGGAAAGATCACTGCAGAACGATTGTTGGTGTTGAGGTAATCTGCAAATGCTGACATTTTAGTCAGCGCTTCCCGGCCATTCTTGCGGTCAATCAATACATTTCCGCCATGCCTAAGATTATAGGAGATGCTTGGAATGCCTTTTCCGAGTTCCATTTTGCTTACAAACTTTGGGTGGTGTTTTCTGAAATGCCATATAATAGGAGGGATATCATACATTCCCTGATGATTGGCCACGAAGATACAGGGCCTGTCAACGGGAAGGTCAAATTCGTTCTGGATCGTAAATCGAGTACCCAGGATATTCAGGCAACGCAGTAAGAAGAAATTGAAAATGTCAACACTCTTTTTATGGGCACTATAGCCTCCCAGCTTCAGACATACCCATTGTATAGGGTGAAAAGTCAGCAGCGTAATTCCGAAGAAAATATAAAAGAGGACAGAAAGCGGGTAAGAAAGTAATTTTTTTAGAGTCTTCATTTTTAACGGGTGCAAAGAGGCTGCAATTTCTCAATTTATTTGCTGCCGGACAACCATAAAAAAAGCTGCAGAAATTATCTTCCTGCAGCCTTTAAATTTCTTCCGTAGAAAATTAACAGAATTCGTTGTATGCTTCTGTCAGGTTTTCTGCGATCATTTCAGCAGGACGGCCTTCAATGTGGTGTCTTTCCAGCATGTGAACCAACTCTCCATCTCTGAAAAGAGCCATTGAAGGAGAAGAAGGAGGAAATGGTACCATATAATCGCGGGCCTTTTCTGTTGCCTCTCTGTCTACTCCGGCAAAAACGGTCACCAAATGATCTGGAGTTTTACTGTTTTGTAATGAAATACGTGCTGCAGGACGGGCATTGGCTGCCGCACACCCACATACCGAGTTCACTACCACTAAAGTGGTTCCTTTTTGAGCAATTGCCTCGTCAACTTCAGCTTCTGTATGTAATTCTTTGAATCCAATGCTCGTCAAATCTTCACGCATTGGCTTAACTAATTCCGGTGGATACATATATCAAATATTTTTTTAAGACTTAATAGTCCGCAAAGATACCAAATAAAGTTAAGCTGGCTAAATTATAGACCTATAAAGCCTTGTGCGCAACCCAGTTATTCTGAAACAACGCCTTCAGAAAAAGCTGACTTAAAATGTTATCTTTGCGGGCAAAACAGTTCTCTCATGATCAAATGGATAGCCGCTGTCCTCGGCTTCATGTTTTATGGTTTTCGCGGCGCGATCCTCGGCTTTATTCTGGGAAGTATTCTTGATTCCCTTTTTACCTCCTCAAAAGATAACTTCAGTTTTTTTAAAGAAGAAGAAAGAGTTACTCCGGGTGATTTTGAATTGCACCTGTTGTCCCTTTCAGCCATAGTAATAAGGGCCGATGGTAACGTGAGTCAACGTGAAATGGATTATGTGAGAACCTATTTTGTGCAATCCTATGGAAAGGATCGCGCTAATGCCATTTTCAGGACCTTCAATGAAGTGGTGAACAAGCGCGAAATGAATGCGGCGCGAATCGCTCAATTCCTGGCTCAAAGAACCCAATACGCAGCCCGATTACAGATCGTTCACTTCTTATTTTCAATTGCCAATGCCGATGGACACGTTAGTGCTGCTGAAGCCAGCAAAATTGAAGAGATCGCCCGATACCTTCGATTGGGTATGAAAGATTTCGGGAGTATAAAAGCTATGTTCTTCAAGACTACTGATAATGCTTATAAAATTCTGGAGATCGATAAGTCAGCTACTGATGCCGAAGTGAAAAAAGCTTTCAGAACCATGGCTAAGAAATATCATCCTGACAGAATTCAGCATATGGATGAAGCTTACATCAAAGGCGCTGAAGAAAAATTCAGAAGGGTGCAGGAAGCCTACGAGCAAATTCAGAAGGAAAGAGGGTTTTAAAACAGCTTACTGCAATAGTTTATTCCCAAATTTCAATCCTGCAAAGAACGTTCTTGGCCTGGAAGGTCCATAGACGTAATTGGCGTCCCTGTCAACTCCCATGTCAAAATCTTGCTGGTATTGATTAAAAATATTCTGTACACCCAGGTTTAGTTCCAGTTGGAAACTTTTTGACAGTTCGAAGGTATAAGCAGTCTTAAAATTCACTTCCATGAAATCTTCTGTCTTTTCCAAACGATCCGTTTCAATATATCCCGCCAAGTGAGGCACATACATGCTGCCCGTATAAACACCAGAAAGATTGTTCTGCCAGGCCTTTACAGGCGCATAAGTAAGGATGAAGTTTCCGTAGATATTCGGAGATTTAAAGAAGTTCCTGGCATTATCCAATGATACGGTTGGATCATCACTAAACTGTACCGGGGAATCATATTTGGCTTTTTGTAAAGTTCCTCCGAGTTGAAGGATCCAATCCTGGTTGGGCGCGAAAACAGCATCCAGGTTCATTCCGTAGACATTGGCGCCTTCCCCGTTTCGTTTTTCAAAAACTGTTTCTGAAATCCTCTCCAGTACAAAAGGTTTTTCCAGCCTGGTGTAAAAGGTCTCCAAAGTAAACCGGTAGTTCTCATCTAACGTACTTTTGCTCCATTCTGCGGAAGCCAGGTAACTGTGTGAAGTCTCTGACTCAAGGTTCTCTGAAAATTGTACCAGACTTACTTCTCCGGCTGCGATCCTGGCATGAATGTCTTCGGTAAATACCTGTGGGGCCCTGAACCCCTTCGCGTAACTGGTTCTGAACTGGAGTTGTTCACTTGCAGCGTATAAAAGATTCAAACGAGGATTGAAGACCACCTCTTCTTCAGCTACGTTGTGAAGGTCTGCACGCAAGCCTCCCAGAACTTTTAATTTGGGAGTAGCCTGCCATTCCTGCTGGGCATAGAGACCCAGAATATTCAGGTTTTGATCTATCCTGGCGTTGTAGCCCGGTTTGCGGTCTTTCATAAGATTGTTCTTGAATTCACTTCCGACGGTAAAAGTAGCCGTGGAACCCAAAAAGTTTTTCTGGTCGAAAGAGAACTGTGTTCCCAATAAATAGGTGTTATCCAGAGAATTTCCGTATCCTTTTATGCTCTCCTCAAAGGTTTCCCCTTTTCCTCCATAGAAATTTTCATTTCTGGACAATTGAGCGGTCCCGTAGACCGAATACCGCATATTCTTGTTCTTTGAAAATGCTTCGTAAGTAAGCCCGCCGCCTATTACATCGCTATCAATTTGTTCGGTGATATCTGCTTCAAAAGGCTGTAGATGTAATTTATTTCCTCCTCGTCGAAACTCGTGGATGGTGTGAAAATCCAGACTGATCTCACTGCGCTCGTCAGGCTTATAAAATGATTTAAAACCGAAGGTTTTATTTTCTACCTGGGTTATTTCAGTAAAACCGTCTTCATTATGGTCATAAGGATTTCGGTCACGAAACATTCCGTAGACATTTAAACCTGCGTTATAATCATTTGAAAGAATGGTTCCGTTCATGGTAATAGCCTTATCACTGGCTTCGGAATTAATGGCTGCAACATTCCCGGCAATTTCAAAGTAATCTTCAGTTGGCTTTTTGGTGATGATATTTATCGTGCCGGCAATGGCATTGGATCCATACAACGCAGATCCTCCACCTCGCACCACCTCGATCCTGTCGATGGAATTTGCAGGGACCTGGTCAAGGCCATAAACTCCATTTAATGCGCTAAAGACTGGCCGGCTGTCGATAAGGATCTGGGAATATGCTCCATCCAGGCCGTTCATTCGCACCTGTGAAAATCCGCAGTTCTGGCAATTAGTTTCCATTCTCAAGCCCGGCTGAAAGTTCAGGCCTTCACTAAGGCTGATGGACTGAGTGGCTTTAAAGTCTTTTGATGAAGTCACTGAGACGATAACAGGTGCGGTATGTCTAAGTTGACCTGTACGGCTTGCAGAAATTACCACCTGGTCGAGCCCTGTGATGTCCTCCTGTAGGGAGAAGTCCACCGTTTGTTTCTCAGGGCTCAATACGTCCAGGTGATTTTTTATTGTTTTAAAGCCAATGGCTTGAACGACAATTTCATGGTGACCAAAAGGAGCGGTGAATATATACTCTCCGGATTCATTAGTGGTGGATCCAATTTGAGTACCTTCCAGAAAAATGTTTACGAAAGGAACTGGATTTCCGTTAGAAGTCACTTTTCCGCTTATTTGTGCTGTTTGGGAATGAATTATAAAACTTGATAAGGTAAACAGTATGGTGCAAAAAGTTTTCAAAGCTTATATTTTTAGCAAAGGTATAAACAATTTTTAGACTTGTCTAAAAATTGTTTATGGTAAATAAAAAATGTAGTTTTGGCATATAAAAACAAACACTTATATGTTTAGCCTTTCCGAAGAAAATTACCTGAAAGCTATTTTTCATTTAGAAAAAAAATATTCTGGCGGGGTGAGTACCAATGCCCTTGCGGAAGAAATGGAAACCAAGGCCTCATCTGTGACCGATATGGTCAAGAAACTTTCCGATAAAAAACTGGTAAAGTACAGGAAATACCAGGGAGTGACTTTAAGTGAACAGGGAAGAGAAACCGCCATAGAGGTTATCCGCAAGCATCGTCTTTGGGAGGTATTTTTAGTGGAAAAACTGAATTTCTCGTGGGATGAGGTGCACGATATTGCGGAACAACTGGAGCACATAAAGTCTGAAAAACTGACCGAAGAACTGGATAATTTCCTTGGTCATCCTAAGAGAGATCCACATGGAGATCCAATTCCCGATGCCGCGGGGAATTTTAGAATATCAAATAAAATATTATTGGCAGATCTTAAAGAAGGTGATGTGGGTATTTGTGTAGGAGTCAAAGATTCTTCCACAGAATTCCTGCGTTATCTTGATAAAAATGACATTGCTCTTGGAAAATCTATTAGGGTGATAAATCGCGAAGAATATGATCAATCCTTATTGATTGAGATAAATGAAAGAGATTTCAGAATTTCCAAAAGTGTTTCCCATAATTTGTATGTAAAACCTCTAGAGGCATGAATAATATAATCGACTATTTTGAGCAATTAGATCCTGTAATGGCTGCCTTACTGGCAACACTTTTTACCTGGGGGCTGACCGCCCTGGGGGCATCACTGGTTTTTTTCTTTAAGAAAATGAATCGTGCGCTTTTTGATGGGATGCTTGGATTCACCGGTGGAGTAATGGTAGCCGCGAGTTTTTGGAGCTTGCTGGCGCCCGGTATTGAAATGAGCAAAGGGGAAGGTTTCATAAAAGTGATTCCTGCGGTAGTAGGTTTTGCACTGGGGGCCTTTTTTATTTTTGGTTTGGACAAGGTATTACCTCACTTACATGTGAACTTCAAAATGAGTGAAAAAGAAGGGGTGAAAACACCATGGCATAGATCTGTATTACTCACGTTGGCCATTACCATGCATAATATTCCTGAAGGTCTTGCGATAGGGGTGCTTTTTGGAGGTGCCGCAATGGGGCTGGAAGGTGCCAGCATTGGGGGAGCGGTTGCGCTGGCTATGGGGATCGGGCTTCAAAACTTTCCTGAAGGTTTTGCGGTGGCCATGCCTTTGAGGGGTCAGGGTTTAAGCCGGTGGAGAAGTTTTAATTTCGGACAGATGTCGGCTATCGTTGAGCCTATTGCAGCAGTGTTGGGAGCCTGGGCTGTTATGACCTTTGAACCTATATTACCTTATGCATTATGTTTTGCGGCAGGAGCGATGATCTTCGTGGTGGTGGAAGAGGTGATTCCCGAATCTCAACAAGATCGATATACAGACATCGCGACGATGGGATTCATTGGGGGTTTTCTTGTAATGATGACGCTGGATGTTGGTCTGGGATAAAATTAGTGGCAACTTCCGCAGCCGGTATCACAGCCATTTTCTTTTGAACCTTGTCGCTTCAAAAAAGCAGGTTTATAGATGAATTTTGTAAACATGTACCCTACTGCGAAAAAGAAGGTGATAAAGACCAGTATTTCCTGAATTAGTTCCATAGTTCTCATCTTTTATTTTAGTACCTGAAATGCCACAAGAGCCGCAATGTAAGCAATTGTAGTCATTGTAAATAGCTGGTACAGTGGCCATTTCCAGGTGTTCGTTTCACGTTTAACGATTGCCAGGGTACTCATACATTGCATGGCAAAGGCGTAAAACAACAATAAACTAACTCCGCTGGCAAAAGTAAATAGTGGCCCACCAAGTATCACATTAGTTTCTGAGGACATTCTTGCTTTTATCGTCTCCTCTTCATCACTACCAACGCTGTAAATCGTTGCCAGGGTACCTACAAAGACCTCACGTGCCGCAAAAGAACTTACAATGGCTATGCCAATTTTCCAGTCATAACCTAATGGAGCCACCACCGGTTCTATTGCCTGCCCGATATTTCCAATATACGAATGCTGAAGCTTATAGGAAGCGATTTTATTATCCAGTTCAGATTGGGAAATTGTATTTTCTGAATATTCTTTTTTTACGATTTGCTCAGCATTATCAAAGTTTTCGCCAGGGCCGTAACTTGCCAGCACCCAAAGAATAATGGAAATAGCAAGGATTATCTTTCCGGCACCCACAACAAAGGATTTAGTCTTCTCCACTACATTAATTGCCACATTCTTGATCATGGGCATCTTGTAGTTAGGCATTTCAATTACGAAATAAGATTTGCTTTTGATCTTCAGAATCTTATGCAGCACCCAGGCCGAGAATATCGCCATACCAAATCCCAGCAGGTAAAGTAGCATAAGAGTTAATCCCTGCAAGTTGAATCCGAAATAAGATTTTTCAGGAATTACCAGTGCAATTATGATAAGGTATACAGGAAGCCTGGCTGAACAGGTGGTGAAAGGAACCACTAAAATGGTAATAAGACGTTCTTTCCAGTCTTCGATATTTCGTGAAGCCATTACGGCCGGTATTGCACAGGCAGTACCCGAAACCAATGGAACAACACTTTTTCCGCTAAGGCCAAAGCGACGCATACTTCTATCCATAAGGAAAACGACCCTACTCATATACCCGCTTTCTTCCAGAATGGAAATGAACAGGAACAGAAAAGCGATCTGCGGAATAAAAATTACGATGCCTCCCAACCCCGGAATAATTCCTTCCGCAATTAAATCGGTGAATGCTCCTGGAGGCAGTGTTTGTTTGGTGATCTCACTGAAGACTACGAACATGTCATCGATAAAATCCATCGGATAACTGGACCAGTCGTAGATAGCCTGGAAGATCAAAAGTAGAATTGAAAAGAAAATGATATAACCAAAAACCTTGTGGGTAAGGATCTTATCAAAAGTAGCCCGTAATCCTTTGGCAGCATTGACATCAATTGTCATTGCCTTTTTTAGCACTCCGTTAATGAATTGATAACGCAGAATGGTTTCCTTCTGCTGCATCCGCTTCAGCGTACTTTCATCTTTGGTGTGAAAGTCCTTAGTGTTATCAAGGCTTTTGCGATTCACGTTCCCAAAATTCACATCCTGGGTGATTACCAGCCAAAGCTTGTAAAGCGACTGATTAGGAAAAGCATTCCGAAGTCTGTCAAAATATGTCGGATCCATGATGGAAGCATTGAGACAGGGCTCTGTTGAAATATGGCGATAGTTAAGAATAAGATTCTTAAGCTCGTCAATACCGGTCTTTTTCCGGGCACTAACAAGAGCTATGCGGGTCTTTAGTTCCTTTTCCAGTTCAGGTATGTCAAGCGAGATTCCCTTCCTGCTCATCCTGTCTGCCATATTAATGACCAGGATGGTAGGGATCTCAAGATCCTTGATCTGGGTGAAGAGCAACAAATTTCTTTTAAGATTCTCCACATCGCTCACCACGACAGCCACATCCGGATAATCCTTGTCATTCTTGTTAAGCAAGAGTTCAATGACCACGTTCTCATCCAGGGACGATGCGTTAAGACTATAGGTTCCCGGAAGGTCTAGAATATGTGCTTTAACATTGCGGGGAAGTTTACAAATACCTTCCTTCTTTTCCACCGTGATACCGGGGTAATTCCCAACCTGTTGATTGAGTCCGGTAAGTTGGTTGAAAACGGAGGTTTTCCCTGTGTTAGGATTTCCAATTAAAGCAACATTGATCTGTTTGGCCATGATCAGGGAATGATTTCTATCTCTATGCTTTCAGCAGTTTCCTTGCGAATCGCGAGGTGGCTGCCGTTGATGTTCAAATACATTGGATCCCTAAAGGGTGCGGTTTGTACCAACTCCACTTCATTACCGGGTAAACATCCCATTTCCAGAAGCTTCAGCGGAATGTGTTCTGCTGAAAATTCCTTGATGATACCGCGCTGTCCGCGCTTAAGATCTGCAATGGTATGCCTCAATGTTTATTTAGATTGATTTTAAACAAGGCAAAAATAAGGTAAAATTCAGGATTAGAAAAACTTGCGAGAATAAAAGAAAGGATAAAAAGGGTAAAGGTGATTAATATCAGAAAAGGGCAAAAAAAGCTTGTTCTGATTTTACTCTTTCTCCAGAATTTGTATGTCGTGCAAAAGATCTTCTATGGCATCCGGATCAGTTCCATCGTAAAAACCGCGAATGCGTTTTTGCCTGTCTACCAGGACGAAATTTTCAGTGTGGATCATGTCAAAGGGACCGGCATCTCCCTGGCTCTTGGCCGCAAGATAGGATTTTCGGGCCAGGTCGTAGATCTGTTTTTTATCTCCCGTCACCAAATTCCATTTTTCATCATTCACCCCTTTTTCAAGAGCGTACTTTTTTAGCTGCGGGACACTATCCGCTACGGGGATCACTGAATGGGACAGCAACAGTACATTGGGATCATCCTTTAACTTTTCCTGGATCTTCAGCATATGATCTGTCATAATAGGACATATAGTCTGGCAAGTGGTAAAGAAAAAATCGGCTACATAGATCTTGTCCCTGTAAAATTCCTGGGTGATAGTATCGCCATTCTGGTTGACCAGTTTAAAGTCAGCAATCGTGTGATACTTCCGTACTTCCTGCATGGTGGAATCAACCAATTCGGTACTTACCATATTTGGCTGATATACTGGAAGCCGCTCTTCAGGCTTCAGAACATTATAAATAATGGTAATGATTATAGCCGAAAGCACAAAAAGGAAAACTGCGAAGAACTTGTATTTGGCGAAGAACCGAAGCATTCAATTTATTTTTCGCAAAATTACAATTCTCATTCTCAATATGTAATATTCAATTCCCAAATTTCGGTACACTTTTTAGGACCTCATTTTAAAGCTTTTTTGAGAACCTTTAAAAGGTTACTTTTGTGCGATTTTAATTTACGAGTTTATCTATGGATCCCTTTTTTATAAAAGCATTACAATTAATTTTAAGTTTATCTATCCTCATTATCCTTCATGAGCTGGGTCATTTTATCCCGGCTAAGATCTTTAATACCCGGGTAGAAAAGTTCTTTTTGTTCTTCGATGTGAAATTTGCCCTTTTTAAGAAGAAGATAGGTGGAACTGTATATGGTCTCGGCTGGTTGCCTCTGGGAGGTTATGTGAAAATAGCCGGAATGATTGACGAGAGCATGGATAAAGAACAAATGGCACAGCCGCCACAGCCGTGGGAATTCAGAAGCAAGCCGGCATGGCAGCGTCTTATTATCATGGTAGGTGGAGTAACCGTAAATATTATTCTTGGTTTCGTGATCTATATGATGGTCATGTTCGTGTGGGGCAGTCCTTATATTGCACCGGGCGATATGCCGAACGGATTTGCAGTAGACGACACTTTCCAGGAATTTGGTTTTAGAAACGGAGATCAGGTGCTGGAGGTGAATGGTGAGGAACTTAAAAACAGCATTGATATTAATAAGTACCTTTTTTTAAGGGATGTTGAAAACATTAAGGTAAGACATTCTTCAGGGGAAGAGGAAGTTATCTCAGTTCCCGAAGAAATTGGATCTAAGATGTTTGAGGAAGGAGTTCTTCAACCTTTCATTCCGCTGGCTTATCCTGTTCTGGACACTGTAGTGGCAGGAAGCCCTGCAGATCAGGCCGGATTGAAACCTGGTGACAAGATCATCTCCATAAACAATATTGAAATTGGTTATTGGCATGAATTGACCCGAGAGATCAAGAAAAATGCGGAACAACCTCTTACCCTCATCATCAAACGGGGAGGAGAATACCGCGGAATAGAGCTGAATGATAACAATGCTGATGAAATAAACGAAAAACAGCTCACTCTTAATGTGACACCGGATGAGGAAGGGACTATCGGAATCGCTCCCGATAACCAGATCAAGATAAGTCATGAAAAATATTCTTTGGCTGAAAGTGTAACCAAAGGATTTGACCTCGCATATTGGACGCTCCACGATTATGTGGCGCAGTTTAAATATGTGTTTACCAAAAAAGGCGCTACCCAGGTAGGCGGTTTTGGTGCGATTGGCGGACTTTTTCCTGATGTTTGGAACTGGCAGGCTTTCTGGATGACCACTGCTTTCATTTCTATTATTCTGGCTTTTATGAACATACTTCCTATCCCTGCCCTGGATGGTGGACATGTGGTCTTCCTGTTGTATGAGATGGTCTCCGGGCGTAAGCCTAACGAGAAAGTAATGGAATACGCTCAGCTTGTGGGATTTGTTATACTAATTGCGCTGGTGCTATTTGCTAACGGAAATGATATCTACCGCTGGTTATTTGAATAAACATCATAATTAATATATTTACAGGGCCGAAAATGACAATTTTCGGCTCTATTTTTTTGATTTATGAATAATTCTACCATTTCTACGGTCAACCGACCTATCAGTTTTTTTCTGAAATTTTTAATTCCCATTGTCACATTCTTGTTTCTCTTTCAGGCCTGTTCTTCGGAAGATCCTGTGGAGCAAAAATTCGTGCTTGAGACATCTGTTGTTCCTGCAGAAGGAGGAACCGTTACACCCGGACAAGGGGAATTTAAGGCAGCCGAAACGCTGGAGTTGACCGCAGTTCCTGCAGAAGGATACCGTTTTGCCGCATGGCTGGGTGATTACTCCGGAAACACAAATCCTCTTGAGGTGAAAATGAGCAAGAACCTCAAGGTTGTGGCTCGTTTTGAAGAGATCACCGGTCCCACAGATCCGGGCCCAACAAATCCTACCGAACAGGGAGCTTTGGAAACCATCGTGATCTATACTATTAACGATCCTCATGGAAGGATCAATAATTTTGCGAAGATAAAGGCCATCATTGATAAGCAGAAGGAAACTGAATCACAGGTTTTCTTCGTCTGTGGAGGTGATATTTTCTCCGGAAATCCAATAGTGGATTACCATCCAGAAAAAGGATTTCCTATGATCGATCTTTTAGGTAAATCAGGACTGGATGTTAGTGCTCTGGGGAACCATGAATTTGATTACGGTCAGGAGGTCCTTAACATGCGTATGGAGCAAGCAAGCTTCCCATTTTTGTGCGCCAATGTTTCAAGAGGGTCGGGAGATCTAAATACTCCCGAGGGAATGGTCACCATCCAAAAAGACGGTTTTGAGATCGCTTTTATAGGAGTGGTGGAAACAGGCTCCCCTGATAATACACCATTATCACACCCAAAGAAGATTGCAGGCCTCAACTTCACGGAAGGGGTTTCGGCCGTCTCAAATTTTGAGAATGTCACTGCTGTAAAGAATGCAGATCTTGTAGTGGCTTTGACTCATTACGGTTCGGCAGGAGACAGAATGATCCTGGAGCAGGAGGATTTTGTGGACCTGGTGATAGGAGGTCACAATCATGCTATTTACAGCCAAAAGGTGGCCGGGAGGTATATGGTCCAAAGTGGTTCCAATCTCAATTACCTCACCAAGCTCAGCCTTGAGGTCATGGGTGGACAGATCCTGGATTATAAACATGAGCTTATTGATCTTAACGCAGTCTCACAACAGGATGAAGAATTGCTGGTGGAGATCAATGGATATAATAACAAACCCGAATTTTTCGAAGAAATAGGGACTTCCCTCCAGAATCACAGTTCTTCAGAAACCGGTTGCTTTTATACCGATGCCCTGAGGGCGATCACTGGGGCAGATATTGTTTTTCAGAATTATGGCGGAATACGGGCCGGATTAGATTATGGGCCCATTACTCCTTTTGATATTTATACTATTGATCCCTTCGGAAATGGCCTGGATACCTTTTCAATGACCGTGGCTGAGTTACGTGCTTTTCTGCTCTCACCCAACGCGCCTTCGATGGCATGGGCCGGAGTGCAGATCCAGCAGTCTGGAGGAAGTATTAATTTTTATGATGGCTCCGGAAATAAACTTGCAGATGACAGGATACTTGTGGTTGGATTGAATGACTACATTTCTTCAGTATACCCGGGTGTTTTTGGAGCTCCTGAAAAAACATATGAAAAAACCACTGCCGAATATCTTATTGATTACCTGAAGGGATACCAGTCTGTTATTGACTACGACGGCTGTAACCGGGGTATCTAAAAAGCCATTTTTTGGCCCGGATTTTTCTTCAAATATTTCTGTTCTTTTTTGCCGGAATATTTAGTGAAAAATAAAAATTAAGTTATATTTGCAACCGCAAAATTGATTGCGACATTCCTCCTTAGCTCAGTTGGTTAGAGCATCTGACTGTTAATCAGAGGGTCCTTGGTTCGAGCCCAAGAGGAGGAGCAAAATTTTGAAAATGTTGATTTCTTTTGGGCGAGAAGCCTGTCCCGAGTACTGATGGTTATCAGGATCGAGGGGAGCCCAAGAGGAGGAGCAAATAAAAGGGAATTACCACCCTTCAAAAAAGGTAAAAACATATTGGAATTTTCCTCCTTAGCTCAGTTGGTTAGAGCATCTGACTGTTAATCAGAGGGTCCTTGGTTCGAGCCCAAGAGGAGGAGCTTCTAAAATGCCATCTTATGATGGCATTTTTTTTTGGAATTATTTTTGGGCGAGAAGCCTGTCCCGAGTGAAGTGAAACGGAGCTGAGGGAAGCCCAAGAGGAGGAGCAAATTAAAGCCCCGCATTTTTATGTGGGGCTTTTTGTTTTTCTATGGGATATCAAGTTTACATTCCTTATTCAAAAACCTTTGATCGATATTATATTGGTTCCACTTCAGTTATTGAATTTCCAATGGGTAGAGATTTTCAAATTTGTTAAATTTTTTACGAATTACTGAGCGTGGTCATAATTCGGGTAAAATTGTCGGGATATTTTTGTTATTGAATTAATTCAGCCATTTTAAGAACCGACCAAACAAATTTCGATTTAAGAAAAAACAGTTTTCTTTAGAGAAAATGTCCAATTTTCAACACTTGAATATTTGAGACAACTAACCCGCAGCCCTTCCAGTATGAAATTTCCGTTTAATTTATTACCCCAAAAAGGCTCTAATTGGCGTCAGGTTGCATTGTTTTTTATCGCTGTAATCATAGGGTTAGGCTTATTCATGATGAAGGAGGCAAGGGTGACTTCCTATCTCTCCGATGATCCTCAGGCCTGCGTGAATTGTCATGTGATGACCCCTGTTTATAACAGCTGGATGAACAGCTCGCACAGGGAATGGGCAAATTGTAATGACTGCCATGTGCCACACGATAATGTGGTGAACAAATATTATTTCAAAGCTAAAGATGGTCTTTACCATGCTTCAGTATTTACCGCCAGAGCAGAACCAGATGTAATTAAGATGAAGGAGGCTTCGCAGGAAGTTGTGCAGCAGAATTGTATACGCTGTCACGTGCAACAGGTGACCCAGGTAAAGTATGACGGTTATATAGAAGATCACAGAGAAAAAAGGACTACAAGACAATGCTGGAGTTGCCACCAGCAGGTACCCCATGGGGATGTACACGGTTTGACAACAATCAAATATAATTTAGCGCCAATACCAACCGATAAGGAAGAGATGGTTATTCCGGAGTGGTTGGCAGAACAAACAGATAAAAACCAGAATAATGAAGAATAAAGTATTATTTATAGTAACCATTGTAGTAGTATTTCTTTTAGGACTATTGGCTTCCAGTATTATTAACAGGAAATCGGAAGCGAAATACCAGTTCACCCCTAAGGTTGAGATCGCTGAAAATGAACCTAGAAATGAAGTTTGGGGTGAGAATTATCCAAAAGAATATCAATCCTTTTTACAGACCAAGGATACCTCTTTTTCTTCTTATCAGGGAGGTTCTTCTATGATTGATGTGCTTGAAGAAGATCCAAACCTTGTTATTCTGTTTGCAGGTTACGGCTTCTCAAAAGATTATAATCAGGGACGCGGTCACGCGTATGCCATTGAAGATATTCATAACACCTTAAGGACCGGTGGTCCAACGGGTGAAGGGGATGGGCCAATGCCCTCTACCTGTTGGACGTGTAAGAGTCCCGATGTTCCAAGATTAATGAATGAAATTGGAGTAGCTGAATTTTACAGCGGGAAATGGGCAGACAAAGGAGACCAGGTGGTCAACCCAATTGGTTGTGCAGATTGTCACGACCCAAAAAGTATGAAACTTAGAATTACCAGACCGGCACTAGTGGAAGCTTTTGATGCCATGGGTAAAGACATTAATGATGCTACTCATAATGAAATGCGCTCTCTGGTTTGTGCGCAATGTCATGTTGAATATTACTTCAACAAGAATCTTCCCGGGAAGGAAGGGGTGCCTTACCTGGTATTTCCGTGGGAAGAAGGAACAAGTGTTGAAGACATGGAGAGATATTATGATAACATTCAATTTTCAGACTGGACTCATCAGTTAAGTAGAGCACCAATGTTGAAAGCGCAACATCCGGGATATGAAACTTTTGTGACCGGGGTGCATGCTGACAGGGGAGTGTCATGTGCAGATTGTCATATGCCATATAAGAGTGAAGGTGGACAAAAGTTCACGGATCATCATATTCAGTCTCCTCTGAATAATACCTCAAATGCATGCCAGGTTTGTCATAGAGAGGAATCAAGCAAGTTGATCTCTAATGTTTATGAAAGACAGAAAAAAGCCTCTGAAAACAGGTTGAAATTAGAGGACCTTTTGGTAAGGGCTCATTTAGAAGCCAAGAAGTGTTGGGATCTGGGAGCTACCGAGGAGCAAATGAAAGATATACTTACAGACATTCGTCACGCACAATGGCGTTGGGATTTTTCAGCTGCAGCTCATGGAGCTTCGTTCCACTCTCCGGTAGAGATTGCCAGGGTGATTGGGGGAGGCCTTGTAAAAGCCCAGGATGCGAGACTTAAGTTAAGCCGTTTGTTAGCAGATCTTGGTCATAATAAACCTGTAGAAATGCCCGATATAAATACTAAGGAAAAAGCTCAAAAATATATTGGTCTGGACATGGAAAAACTTGAAGCAGAAAAAGCAAGCTTTAAAGAAAATCTACTTCCAAAATGGATGGAGCGAGCTAAGGAACGAGAAGCAGAAATGGACACCAAAAGAAAGGTGACTTCCGTAGAGAAATAAGATAGGATTGGATTTATTTAGAGGCACCTTTTTTAATATTTAGGTGTCTCTATTTTTTATGGTGAAAATGAATTTGAAATGAAGAAGTTATATAAGTTTTTCGCATCGCCTGTATTGGCTATTATATTATTGTTTGCATTCGCCTTAGCTATGGCGGTAGCTACTTTTGTAGAAAACGATTTTGGAACTGCCACAGCCTGGCAGGTGATCTATGATTCCCTTTGGTTTGAATTGATCATGTTGGGATTAGGGATAAGCTTTGCCGCGAATATTATCAAGTATAATCTATGGCGAAAAGAAAAATGGGCAATTCTTATGTTCCATTTGGCTTTTATAGTGATCTTAATTGGTTCAGGAATCACAAGGTACACTTCTTATGGGGGAATTATGCGCATACGGGAAGGGGCAGCTTCAAACACAATAATTTCAGATGCCAATTTCCTGAAATTCACGTTAAGTGATAAAAATGGCTCAAAAACTCTGGAAAAAAGAATGAATTTTTCTCCGATTGGGGATAATGATTTTTCGATAGACACCGAATTTAATGGTCAGCCTGTAACCGTGAGTTTTAATGAATTCATAGCAGATGCCGTGCCCGAAATTGTTGATGAGGTGGAAGGGGGAAAACCCATGCTTCAAATGGTAGTTTCTGCAGGCAGCCGTCGTCAAACGATTTTTCTCGAAAAAGGAGAGATCGAGAATATAGGAGAGCATAATCATTTGGTAGGCTTTGAGGCTAAGGGAGACGGTGTGATCAATATTATTGAAGAGAACGGCAGTTTTAAGATCAAATCCCCGCGTAACCTGGGATCTTTTGTAATGGCTTCCGAAAAGGCCGGAACACTGCTTAAAGATAGTTTACATCCTATGGCCTTACGCACATTATACCGGGATGGGGACGCTTCCTTTGTGCCTTTATCTTACCATCCTAATGCGGCCATTAAACTGGTGAGCGAATCTGAAAAACCTAAAGATAATGACGAGATCAAAGATGATGCACTGGTTGTGAATGTCAAAGTGGGCGATAAGGAGGAAAAAGTGACTTTATTATACAGGCAGGGCTTTTTGCCGTCACAACATGAGGTGGATTTGGCCGGTACCAGGGTTATACTCTCTTACGGTTCCAAAGCATTGACCACACCTTTCTCTATTCATCTGGAAGATTTCCAGCTGGAGCGTTACCCGGGTTCTACAAGTCCTTCGTCTTACGCGAGTGAGGTTAAAGTAATGGACGACGGGGAAACCATGCCTCATCGTATCTATATGAACAATGTACTCGATTATGAAGGCTATCGTTTCTTTCAGGCGAGCTATGATACTGATGAAAAGGGAACGGTGCTGGCTGTGAACCATGATGCTCCCGGAACTTATGTTACTTATTCAGGTTATTTTCTCATGATGATAGGAATGTTCTTTACGCTCTTCGGAAAGTCCTCCAGGTTCACACAGATCAATAAGAAACTGAAAAAAATGAAAGCTGTTGGCATTATGCTTTTACTTTTTAGTTTTTCAGCCGCAATGCAGGCGCAGGAATCAGATCCTGAGATCACAATCGATATTATCGAACAACAGGCCGTAAATGAACAGCATGCTGAGATGTTTGGCAGGCTTATGGTGCAGGATCTTGATGGGAGGATAAAACCCATAAATACCCTTGCTTCAGAAGTTTTACGGAAACTTACCAGAAAACCATACTTTAAATTTAAAAAAGGAGACGAGACCTTTAGTTTTAATGCGAACCAGGCTTTTCTTGCAATGCACACCTCTCCAAATGTGTGGCAATATGTTCCGATAATCAAAGTAGATCGAAAAAAGGTGGGTGAAGCTTTCGGGCCTTTAGCATATAATGAGGATGATATGATCTCCTTTTCCCAGTTGCTGGATGATGAAGGTAATTATTTGCTTGTAAAAGCCATAGAAGATGCTAATCAAAAGAAACCGGCAGAGCGTAATGAATTGGAAAAGGAAGTTATTAAAGTTGATGAACGCTTTAATATACTCTACAATGTTTTTGCCGGTCATTACCTTCAAATATTCCCTAACAGTAATGATAGTTCCAATAAATGGTACAGTCCTACTCATGACTTTAATGATTTTCCAGAAGAGGATGCCCGTTTTGCAAAGAGAATAATCCCCGGGTATTTTAGTGATGTGAATAGTAAAGATTGGGTTGCCGCCAGTGAAAAATTAACTTATATCAAGAAGTTCCAGGATATACTGGGAGAGGAAATAATACCGGACCGAAAGAGGGTAGAAGCGGAGATCTGGTACAATGAACTTAACCTTAACTTTTGGTTATTCCAGTTGTATTTCACTGTTGGATTAATCCTACTAATCCTTGCAATATCAAGGATCTTTACAAAAAACAAGGGTATTGAGATCGCATGGAATGCTTTGATCCTCATCACCTTGATAAGTTTTCTGGCCTTTACAGGAAATATTATTTTACGCTGGTACGTGGCTCAACACGCCCCTTGGAGTAATGGTTATGAAATGATCGTTTTTGTGGCATGGACCCTTATGCTTTGTGGACTTTTGACCTTTAGGAAATCAGATTTTGCCCTGCCTTTGGCCACACTATTTTCAGGAGCTCTGTTATTTGTTAGTTACCTGGACTGGTTGAACCCTGAGATCACTAATCTAATGCCGGTACTTAAATCATCTTTCTGGTTAAAGGTTCATGTAGCGACTATTGTAAGCAGCTACGCGCCCCTTGCACTTTCAGCGATATTAGGACTTATGGCTCTGTTGCTTATAATTTTCCGGACATCAAGCAACAGAAAAAAGATCAATGTCAAGATCAGGGAAATTACTTATATCAATGAGATCGCAATGACTATAGGTTTATATGTCCTGGCTGCCGGAACTTTTTTGGGAGGAATTTGGGCTAATGAGTCATGGGGACGTTACTGGGCATGGGATCCAAAAGAGACCTGGGCTTTAATTAGCATAATAGTCTATACGGTAGTTCTGCATCTACGGTTCATCCCCGCTCTGCGAGGAAGGTTTGTATTAAATGCAGTGAGCATTTTTGCCTTCGGGTCTATTATCATGACCTCGTTTGGTGTGAATTACTATTTATCAGGACTGCACAGTTATGCAGGCGGAGATTCTGTACCTATTCCAAATTTTATCTATGTTATAATCCTTCTTATTACGCTCATTACCATAATTGCTTTTTTTAGGGACAGGAATTTAAGGCGAATCCATGAGACCGCTAATTAGAAACTAATTTTACGTAAAACTTAATACCCCCCGATATGTTTAATCAAAACCAATTCAAATTACCGATTCTTTTCTTCGTTTTTTTATTCATGAGCCAGTCATATGCACAGGTTTTTGAAATGGATGCCGATGTTAGAGCACGTTTCGAATACAGGCATGGCTTTAATAATCTTTTTCCTGATAATGCCGATCCGGCAGCATTTGTACAGCAGCGTACTCGTCTCAACCTTGGTTATACAGCCGAAAGATTAAAGCTGTTTATAGCTGTTCAGGATGTAAGTACCTGGGGAGATACAAGGCAGATCCTTCCAGTGGACGGAAATGATTCCTTCTCTCTATTTCAGGCTTACATGAAACTGAAGTTTAATGAGAACTGGTCTGCTAAAATGGGTAGGCAGGTGATCGCCTATGATAACGAACGAATTTTTGGAGGTTTGGACTGGGCCATGCAGGGGCGTTTCCACGATGCTGCAATTCTGAAATATGAAACTGAAGACTTTATTTTGGATCTTGGAGGTGCTTTTAGCCAGGAAAATCCAGGAAATGAAGGGAACGTCTATAAAATCACAGGATTTTTCACCTATAAATCAATGCAATATGCTTATTTGAAAAAAACCTGGGGAAGCAGTTCTGCAAGTTTTCTATTCCTTAACACAGGATTCCAAGATCTAAATGAACTCGATTTAGAAGCCTCTGAAGGTGTTTATTACCGGCAAACAACAGGAAGTTATTTCCAGTTTCCGGTACAGCAGTTGAACTTTTCGGGTAGCGTATATTATCAATTCGGAAAAGCCAATAGTGATACCGATCTTTCAGCGTATCAGGCTTCGCTTGAAGCGACCTATAAGCCGGGGAGCACCCTATATGGTTTAGGTCTTGAATTACTAAGTGGAACCGATCAGGATGGTGCTTCTGAAAATAATTCATTCTTCCCTGTGTATGGTACCAACCATAAGTTTAACGGGTTTATGGATTATTTTTACGTGGGTAATCATGCCAATAATGTTGGATTAAATGACTTTTACGCTAAGGCTGTAATTAGTACAGGAAAGAACTCCAGTTTTCTTCTAAAAGGACATTATTTCACAGCTAATGCCGAATTGAGCAATAATGCTGATAAATATTTGGGTACAGAGATCGACCTGGTTTACACTCAAAACTTAATGAAGTTCGTAAAACTGGGCCTTGGTTATTCCCATATGTTTGCTTCTGACAGTATGAGCTTAATAAAAGGAGGAAGACCCAATGATAATACCAATAACTGGGCATGGGCTCAGGTAATTGTAAATCCTAATTTATTTACTGTAAACCTGGGAGAGTAGATTGGATGCTCGGTAACAGCGGGATTCAATCTTTCTTTAGGTAAGAATCAACAAAAAAAGCCACCGAATAGGTGGCCTTTTTGTTACTGTAGATCTGGCTCTATATAACCTCACAGGTTTTTAAAACCTGTGAGGTTTAAAAAGTTAATTATTATAAATACTGTGCACAAACTCCTGGTATTTCTCCATGATAGTTCGTCTTTTTAATTTTAGGGTTGGCGTTAATTCCCCGCCTTCAATGGTCCATTCGTTGGGGATCAAATGGAACTTTTTTATTTGTTCTACCGGATTGAAATGCAGATTGTATTTTTTGACCGAGTCACTTATTAACTGGCGGACTTCGGCGGCATGTAGCACTTTATCATTTCCCGGGTAAGGGATCTCCTGTTCCAGATACCATTTTTTAAGCGCCTCAAAGGCCGGTACGACCAGGGCGCCCACAAACTTTTGAAGCTCTCCCACTACCATGATCTGCTCAATCCATGGGCTTTCTACCATTTTGTTTTCAATTGGCTGAGGTGCCACGTATTTCCCTCCACTGGTCTTGATCAATTCTTTCTTTCTATCCGTTATTTTCAGGAATTTATCATCCATAATTTTCCCAATGTCACCTGTGCGAAGCCATTCTCCTTGCATGACCTCTTCGGTAAGATCTGGGCGTTTATAATAGCCTAACATAACATTTGGACCTTTACAAAGAATTTCTCCGTCTTCGGCGAGTTTTACCTCTACATCCCTAAGCAGTGGCCCAACGGTTCCAAACATCCTGTTCTTTTCATTATAGCGGTTTCCACTAATGATAGGAGATGCTTCAGTTAGACCGTAGCCTTCCTGTATCACAATTTCAGCTGCCGTAAAAATTTTCAGCAAACGTACCTGACATGCGGCGGCCCCTGTGATAATCGACTTTACCTCACCTCCCAAAGCTTCCCTCCATTTGCTGAAGACAATTTTATTCGCTAATGCCAGTTGCAGTTTGTAACTGATGCTCTTCGGTTTATTGATCTCATATCGTTCGGCTAAATCTAGGGACCAAAAGAACAGTTTTCTTTTTATTCCGGTTAATTCATTGCCTTTAGCCAAAATCCCGTCGTATATTTTCTCCAGTAGCCTTGGAACTGTGGTAAAAAGAGTGGGTTTGACCTCCTTGAGGTTCGCAGCTATGGTGTCCATGCTTTCAGCGTAATACACGGCCGCGCCACTGTAAAAGAAGCAATAAGTTGCCATGCGTTCGAAGGCGTGGTTAAGTGGAAGAAAACTTATCACTCTCTTACCTTTTACCCCTACTTCCTGAATTACATCTGCAGCACCCAATGAGTTGCTGACAATATTGCGGTGTGACAACATGACCCCTTTTGGAGTGCCGGTTGTTCCCGAAGTATAAAGTATGGTAGCAAGATCTGTTTCCTTCACAGCGTCCCGGTGCTGATTTACCAGCATTTTTGAATCCTCTGAAAGATCGACCATCAGGTCTTTGAGTTGAGGAATACCATCTACTTTTTTAAAAGAATAAATCTTTTCTAATGCGGGAAGATCATCCTTAATCTCAGTGAGTTTTTTGTAGAGGGCAGCATCTCCCACGAAGATCATTTTGACCCCGGCGTCCTTTAAAATGAATTGCAGTTCGCTATTGGTGATATTTGGATATACAGGTACTGATACTGCTCCGGTTTGTTGTATGGCCATATCTGCCATCATCCATTCCGGGCAATTCTGACTTATGATCCCGATCTTATCTTTTCCTTCAATGCTCCCATCACCTCCCGAAAATCCCATTTTTAGAAGGGAAGCGCTAACCTGGTTAACTATTTCACTGACTTCCTTACTGCTGTACTTTCGCCATTCCCCGTTTTCTTTGGCCGCAAGCATGTCGGGAAGGGGGAAATTTTCTATCTGATAAGTAAGGCAGTCAAAGAGACGACTGGGAAGTTTATTTGATGTGGTATTGTTGTTCATCATTGAATTCTAACAAGCTTTATTCTTTTTATCATTTCCGCTGTGATAAGACCTACGGATGAAGGCGCTAAAATATCATATATTTAAATTAAGAGGTCATTAAAATTCCGAGAAATCTCTTTTCAAAGGAGTTTTTGGGAGTTATAATGGTATTTTTGAATAATTCAGAACACGACATAAACAAAAAAGGCCCAACAGAATTAAACCTGTTGGGCCTTTTAATCTTTCTTCAGGTCGACTTAATCATCTTCTCCAAGCTCAACGGCGCGATTAAAGGCTGCATAAGCCGCTTCTTTGATCAATTCCTTTACATTGTTATCATCCATAGAATCCAGAGCTGCCCGGGTAGTACCTCCTTTTGAGGCCACCCTGTCCATCCAGAGAGTAGGAGAAAGGTCGTTCTGGTTGAATAACTCAACTGCTCCTTCAAAGGTTTGACTCACCAGCACGCGGGAATCATTTTCAGAAAAGCCCATTTTTAAGGCGGCTTCCAGCATAGAGTTCATAAAATAGAAAACATATGCAGGTCCACTTCCTGAAATTCCTGTGGAAGCATCAATAAAATTCTGATTTTTGACATGTATGGATTCACCGGTGGTATCGAGTAGATTTCTGATCATCAACAGTTCAACCCTCGATACTGAATCGGATTCGGTATAAGAAGTGACCCCTTTTCCTACTTGCGCAGGTAAATTAGGCATGGTTCGCACCACTTTTTTAATACCCAAACCTTTTTGGATTGTTTCAATAGTGACCCCGGCCATAAGCGATACCGCTATCTGTTCCGGATTCATCATAGGTTTCATTTGCTGGAACAATTCTTCACTGTGATAGGGTTTTACTGCCAGAAATACGACATCGGCTTTTGGAAGTGCGTCCTCCAGTTTTTCATAGACATCAAACATTCCCATTTCTTTCAGTGAAACTATTTTGTCTGGAGAAACATCAAATATCATGAGTTTCCTCCTATTCAAAAAAGTGGAAGAAGCCATTCCTTCTGCGTAGGTTAATCCCATGTTTCCTGCTCCAATAACTAAAACTTTCATTTATTTCTTTGTTTTATCTGTGGTTTTTAATTCACGATTCATGGAGTGTTGTGCAAAGACTATACAGCCTTCACTTAAAACTAAAGTTTCTGAATGAAGAAAGGTGATATTTTCACCGGAAACCCTATGAATAAAGGGTTTAGAGAAGAACTAATTCTTTTTGGCTCATCCGTAACAAGGCGTCATTCCGTCAAAAAGTCTGCAAATACGTCAGGTCGCTGAGGATTTTCATTAATGAACAGGTCTTTTCCGGATTTCGGCCAGCTTTAATTTTCCGCGTTGAACCTGGTAACAGGCTCTCATAAGAAGTTTGAATTCTCCACCCTGGAGCGCTTCAGTAAGAGCTTCCATCTCCGGAATGTAACGCCTTGCAAAATCGGGATCATTCTCAATTATATCCCTGGTGTTGTCTACGACATCGGCAAGCTTTATGGTTTTAGCAGCCTGGCTCATATTGGCCTGCCTTTTAACTTCCCTTTCCTTCCGACTTTTGCGGTTAAGGTCAGGGTAATTCTCCTTTATGAACTCATCCGTTAACTCATCCACAAGAGTGGCCACTGTACTCCCGAATTTCCGCTGAATGTCTTCCAGAGAAACGGGGGTGTCTTCTACCACATCATGAAGATAAGCAGCACAGACCATTTCAGTAGTATGTGGAACGGTCTTCACCATCGTCGCCACCCGGATAGGGTGTTCTATATAGCTTTCTCCCGTATATTTCCGCAACTGCGAAGCATGCGCATTACGGGCAAATTCCAATGCCTCTTCTTCCATAACAAGGTTTTTCTATAAAATAACATTTTTGAAAGCTGATTCAAAATTGAACAGCAACAAATCAGTAGGTTTGGGAGCGGAACGTACTTTAATCTACCCTTTTTTCAGTTTAGCACCTACCGGAATTGAACAATCGTGATAAGGTTCCCCATGCGGCGGATTCAGTTCGGGTGTCTTATCAAGCCGAATAGGAGAGACCGAAGTAGAAGGTAGTTTGGAAACAGGAGTTTGATTCGCCGTGGCCGAGTTCAAAGGCGCTCCTACGGGAAGATCACAACGATGACCCGGTAAACCATGTGCAGGATTTACTTTTAAGCTGTCAGTTTTTGCTTCCACTTTTTGAGTGGTAGTGTTAATAGCTTCGGCCGGTGGTGTTTTTTGTTCTTCTTCCTTACAACCAATAAACGCTGCCAAAAGCATTACGGAAAAAAATAGTTTCATTTTCATAGCTTGTTATTTTAAATTAATTATGGTTTTGAGATCTTCTTCTGAAGTTTTCAGAAGACCGCTGGAAGGCAATCTTCTTGTCATTTCCCTCCAATTAGGATCTTCTGAAAATACCGCTTTAAAAAGAGGGAGAGCTTCCTCAACCCTTCCGGTGTTGGCCAGAGTTACAGCCGTCCAATATTTCATTTCAAGATTATCAGGGTACATTTCCATGGCCTTCCCATATTGTTTGAGAGCTTCCTCTATATTTTCCCTTTCCAGGGCAAGGTCACCTTTGTTCATGAACTCATAAGCTCTTGCCACTTTTAAAAGACGCTCCAATTCAACGAGGGGTTCTTCATGATCATCAACCCGAAGATCTATCTTTTTATCCTCCCAGGGATTTTCCACTTTCATAGCACCTACTACTATTAATGCTGCTGACTGTTTTCCTCTAATATCACCTCCGGCCGTCTGCGCAGCCTTCAGCACCTCCAGCACACGTTCAGCAAGTGGCAGGTGAGCATTGCTCCTAAAAGCCTGTTCCATGGCAGGCACTACATCCTGGTTGAGCATCATATTTGCCTGCACTGAAAAATTCTTTCCGCTTATATCTCCTGCCGCCTCCACGCAATTCGCTCCTGTAAAAGCTGCTGAATTTCCTTTGGCATCCAAAAATGCCACCTGACGAAATTCTTTTCCGGGATCCTGTGCAATTAAAATTCCGAGAGCTTCCGAAGCGTTTTTACCTCCTTCCATCAAGTCCAGACCCTCAGGTCCGTAGGCCGGATTAACGAAACTCTGGGTGGCTACCACCCCAACCCCCGATCTTCCCCAGGGAACCGAAGTTCCAACCGAGAACCAGTGACTTTGTACGCCAACAGCCATTTCCCCTGTAACTGTATCCCTTGCAACAATAGAAAATGTATGTGCAAAATCATCTTTTTTGATGGTATAGTTTTGAGAACGTACAACTCCAAAAAAGATTACGAATACGGCAAGAAGAAATAATTTTTTCATCATTACGATATTTTAATAAAAATAGGAAAATTTCGCAGATGGGGAACCCGAATGTACGGACTTCATAATTTGGGAAGAAATCATCAAAAAATAAGTTTAATCATGGTGAAAAAGCAAGGAAGTTTATAAATTTGCGCCCCGCCTTTGCAAATTGGGATATAATGGCCTCGTAGTTCAATGGATAGAATAGAAGTTTCCTAAACTTTAGATCCAAGTTCGATTCTTGGCGAGGCTACTTTTTTAATACCCTTCCATTTAAGACCTGTAGGCACTTGTTTGCAGGTCTTTTTTATTCCTATTTCAATTGTAAAACCTTAATATTTAGTGAAATAACGTCCAGTTAACATATGCTGGAATTATTAATGATTAATTTAAAATTATAACCATAAATTTCAAAAGTTATGAAAATGGAAATTCTAAAAAACAGAGTTATTACAGGGATCTTTAGCCTGATGCTCCTGTTTTCGACCAGTACCCTGTTAGCCCAGGATGATGACGATATGCAAAATGATGATGAACAGGAAGTAGAAATAGATGATAAACAGGAATTGGAAAACGATGTCAAAAAAGCTAAAGCCGCTTTTTTAGCCAACAGTCCCGAAATGAAGGACCTATTCAATAACACTGAGGGATATGTTATCTTCCCCAATGTTGGTAAAGGAGCCTGGATCCTGGGTGGTGCCGCAGGTAACGGAATCCTTTATGAAAATGGAAAACTTCAGGGTTATGCTGAAATGCGACAAATAGACATTGGTTTCCAATTTGGAGGACAAGCCTATCGTGAGGTAATATTTTTCAGAACCAAAGAAGCTCTTAACAAGTTTAAGCAAGGTAGATTCGGATTCGAGGGAACAGCTTCAGCTGTAATAATCGAAGAAGGTAAAGCAAAAAGCGTCAAATTTGAAGATGGAGTTGGGGTTGCTGTGATGCCAAAAGCAGGAGCCATGATTGGAATCTCTGTGGGAGGTCAGGAATTCGATTATCGTGATGCACAGTAATGTAAAAATCAACCCAGATTTTATAACAGCCGGATCAAAGATCCGGCTTTTTTTATCCCGAATTTTTCTTCTGATTCAACAGAAAAAATGGTAAATGTGTAACAAAAGTTACACAAAAAAAGAGTTTCAGGTCTTAAATTTACGGTGTACTTTTAAGAAGAAATCATGAAAAGATTAGTAATCCTTGGAGCCGGTACTGCTGGTACGATGATGGCCAATCATTTGAGGCCCAAACTAAAAAAAACTGAGTGGGAAATCACCATAGTTGACCAGGAGGAAACGCATTATTATCAACCCGGATTTTTATTTCTGCCGTTCGATCTTTATACCGAGGAACAGGTGAAAAAGGATGGCCGGGATTTTATTCCGAAAGGAGTGAAATATGTTCAACAAAGCATTGATAAGATCCTTCCGGAAGAAAAGAAGGTGGTTCTGCAAAAAAATGAAATCACTTATGATCTGTTGATCATCGCCACAGGTTCAAGGATCTCGCCGGAAGAAGTGGAGGGGATGCTTGATGATAACTGGTATAAAAGCGTCTTTGATTTTTACACTTTTGAAGGAGCACTTGCCCTAAGAGATAAGCTACGGGATTGGGAAGGAGGAAAGCTGGTGGTGCACATCACCGAAATGCCTATTAAATGTCCGGTTGCCCCTTTAGAATTCACCTTTTTGGCAGATTCTTATTTTCAGAAAAAAGGAATGCGGGAAAAAGTGGACATTACTTACGTAACACCACTTTCCGGCGCATTTACCAAAGAAGTATGTTCCAGCAAGCTTGGTTATCTTTTGGAGGAGAAGAATGTGAACCTGGAGACAGATTTTGCTATTGAGCGAATAGATAACGAGTGTAAAAAGATCATTGATTATGCTGAAAGGGAAATAGATTTTGATTTGCTGGTAACTGTTCCTACTAATATGGGAGATCAATGTATTGAGCGCTCCGGATTTGGTGATGATCTCAATTTTGTTCCAACAGATCCCCGCACCCTGCAATCTAAAGTTCACCCCGATATTTTTGTGATTGGAGACGCCACGAACGTTCCTGCTTCCAAAGCCGGTTCTGTAGCCCATTTTGAGGCTGAAACTCTTACAGACAACATTTTAAGATATATTGACGGCGAACCTCTGAAAGAGGAATTTGACGGGCATGCCAATTGTTTTATAGAGACCGGTCATAATAAGGCTCTACTCATTGATTTCAATTATGAACAGGAGCCAGTGGAGGGAACTTTCCCTTTTGCCAATGTGGGGCCATTAAAACTTCTAAAGGAAAGTACGTTTAACCACTGGGGGAAATTAGCCTTCAGATGGATCTATTGGAATATGCTACTTAAGGGAATTCCAATTCCTTTTGTAGGTAGAAATATGAGTTTAAAAGGAAAAAAAATTAATAAAAACTATAGTTATGGAAACTCAATTAGCAGGTCTTAAAGTAGACGTAAACAACGAAGGCTATTTAACCGATTTTTCCCAATGGAACCGAGAGGTTGGGGAACAAATTGCAGCAGCAGAAGGAATAGTTATGACACCACGGCACTGGGAAGTGATAGAATGGCTTCAACAGCAGGTACAGGCAGGAAAGGAACTTTCTATTCGCGGAATAAAAAAGAGTGGGGTTATTGATATTAAAGAATTCTATGCCCTATTCCCCGGCGGGCCATTAAAAGTATCTACGAAAATCGCCGGAGTACCAAAACCAAAAAGTTGTATTTAAACCTAACATCATGACCAAATCTAAAGTCAAAAAGATGCTGTTCATCCTTTCCAAGGCCAGCATCGAAAATGTATATGCCGCATTCATCATGGCTAATGGAGCCCGCATGGAAGGCATTGAAGCAGAACTGTTTTTTACCTTTTTTGGATTGGAAGCAATTCAGAAGAAAAAACTGAACAAGCTTCGTGTTGCAACAGTTGGAAATCCTGCGATGCACATTCCAACCATGGTTGGAGGTTTACCAGGTATGGAAGCCATTGCTACCAAAATGATGAAAAAGGAGATGGATAAACTGGACATGCCGCCCGTTGATGAATTTCTTGAGATTTTATCTGCATCTGGTGTGAAACTTTGGGGCTGTAAGCTCGCCATAGATATGTTCCATCTTAAGGAAGAAGATTTTATTGATGATCTCAACGGCATACTTACTATCGGTGATTTTTATAACAGGGCCGATCAGGATGGGGTGCAAATGATTTTTATTTAGAGTTTTCATAATTAGTAAGTTGGTTATAAGGGCCGGATGAGCGATCAACCGGCTTTTATGTCTCGTGAACAGCTTTATAAGAGTTAAGAATATAAGAGTACAGAATTTACTCGTCAGAATCTTATTGGTTCGGCTATCTGGATCAGGTTATCCACCCTTTTAAATTTTAATTATTTAATGATTACTGTTTTTTCATGATAGAGGGTGGTAAAGCCGGCGGAGTTTCTCTGCCGGCTTTTTTTAATGGGAAAAGCTAGTATTTAAAATTCAGGGTAAAGGCAAGTCGGTTGCCATCTTCGCCGTGATAAAAACCAACATTTGCAGTCATCGCGAGTGCAGCACTTATCCATACAGAGCCTCCGTAGTCATTGTGCCATTTGTGAGAAGTTTCATTGTCTGTCCAAACCCTTCCGTAGTCAAATCCGGCAGAGACTCCCACTACAATTGGTATAAATTTGGTGCGAATGAGCCCCAGGGCGGTGCGCAGATCTGTACTATGGTAAAAAGATCGCTGGCCGTTGAAGCGGTGATTCCTGTACCCGCGAAGGCTGTTATTACCTCCAATGGTCGCGGCATGGTAGAATTCGTAATCGTTACCCAAGATCACTTCTCCGCCAACCTTAGTGGCTATAGCTGCAAATCCGCTCGGAATTAGTGGGTAATTGACAGAAAAGGAAGGTTCAATATAGCCGAACTGGTTTCCGTTAGAATCTATGTTCTGTTTGTAGCCCGCAATCAGATCGAGTCCTGAACCCAGGCTGGGAAATGCCTGATTGTTCTTGTTGAGGTAATTGAAATGCATTTCGCCCCCTGCGTATAATTGGGTGTCAAAAATGTCATTTTTGGGGCTGAATTTTTCTGCCAAAAAACTCTCTTCCTCATAACTAACTTCCTGTGATTCTAAAATGGCGTTGAGTTCAAAACTCGCCCCGGCTTGATTGCGCCAAATTAAAGAAGGGGAAATTTGCCATTTTTGGAGCTTTACCCGGTTGAATTTTTTTGTGACCTCTGCCTTCTCATAGCTCGTTTCGTTTCCCGTTCCAAAGTAGTTCATGTAATAATTTGGACTGGTATAAAGTCCCTGCACACGAAAATTCCAGTTGTAGAAGACATTGGCGAATTCCGCAGAGGCATGCAGGTCAAATCCATTGCTGGCAAAGAAGTAATTTGCTGCCAACGAGTATTGGGATGAAAAGGGGTTGTTCGACAGTCCGTAAGTGGTGTACACGTCTTTCACTCCCATGGTAAAGCCGGCGTCCGGAACAAAATCTGCAGAAGGAGAAATAGTGTTGACCGAATATTTTCTCTTCAGATAATCATAGTGATTAATATCGTACGAGTCTACCAGCCATTTACGGGATTCTGGATTGAGAATCTCATTTTTGGCTGACTTATAGTCGTACAATTTTGCCCTTTTTGGATTAATAAAGTTATAGGTGTCCTTTTCCTCTCCGCCCAGCACCTTCAGTTTAAGCAGATCATTGCCCTGACCTGAAATTGTGAAGGTGTCCTCGCCGTCAAGACCGTATATCCATACTTCACCTGTTTCTGCCGAATCAAAGGTATTTCTGAAAGTTTCCCGGTCGTCCTGCAAAATGCTGATCTCGGTTTTACCCTCAGCTTTTCGTTCTATTTTGAATTCATCATTTTGATTAGTTCCGGTAACCACCTGGAATTCCTGAAGATAATCATAGTACCTGCGTGCAATGTTCTCCAGGTTTTCCCGTCTTCCTTTTAAAGCATTTTTGATCTTTTCTATTTCCTTCCCGCGGACTTCCTTCGGAAGGTTCTCAAATGCCTGTTCAATTTTTGCATCTGTAATTTCCTGCTGCAGGAAATTGGCCTGTTCTTTCCAGTTTTCCCATTCCGAACCGGTCAAAATCCGAAGATCTAAGGGATAACCGGACCAGTTGAACCATTTGAGGTCTTCAATTTCACTATCATAGCTTTGCATTTTCCTTAGACTGGGAACCGCTGCTTTCAAAAGATCCAGCATGGGTCCGTCATATCTTGAAAAAGCATGGTCCCTATCTCTGGGGATAGGCTCGTATCTTTTTTTGCCGTTTTCACGGAATTCCGCCCATCGCCATTGGTCCTGGTGCCGGTCCCAATCCCCTATTAGCATGTCAAAAAGCCGTGCCCTAATGAATAAGTCCCTGTCAACGAAATTTTCCTTTGATCCTTTTAGCTCCTTGAAAAGATCTGATGAACTGAGAATGTCGTCCGGTTCTCCGAAAATTTTCATATCCCTGTTCTCGTCTCCAACATGAGCCTCCAACAGGTAGAGCGCACCGGCATATTCTTCATTGAAGATCCCCAGGGCTTTTTGAGGAGGCAGGTAATAAATTTCAGGTGATGCGTGTAGGATACCTGCTGCATCAGATAAGCCGTTGACTGCAAAGGGAGCATAGGGATGTGCGGTGGTAAAGAAATCCAGCACATAACGTTCGGCGACCGTATTATCTGCAAAATCCCGAATGTAACTGGTCTTCACGAGATCAGCCTGTATGTATTGCAAAGGATCTTTGCGTAGCGCCCTAAGCACGTACTCGTTCTTTTTGTCATTTTTGAGGCGCAGCGAACGTGATTGTTGACCGCCGCCTTCATAAATGGGCCGAATATTCCCGGAAAGGGAATCCAGGTACAGTATGGGAGCTTTGATTGGAAGGCTGTAGAGATTACGGTATCTTTTTCCCCATAACCACTCGTAAAAATCTGTTTTTTTGGTTTCTTCCGAAGAATAGATAGAGGCGGTTATGCTGTCTTTCACCTCTCCCACACTTCGGAAATCTTCTTCCTCAAAAATAGGATGTTCGCGCTCAATTTTTTCTGAATGCAACAAAATACTGTTACCATTCTTCACTTTATAAAACTGCACTTCTGAAGACCTGTCATCAAAAATGAGCAATTTTGCATATCCTTTTTCAGCGGCAGCAAATTTACCATTCTTCCCCAGCCGCGCCTTCCGGGTTGAAGAGGCAGATCCGCTGATGATCTGTGGGTTTCGCTCATTCTTGATGTATTGCAGATTTTGATCCCGACCAGAAACGAAAATAACGTCATTAAACTGACTGGCGAGAGTTTCCAGCCTGCCGCGAAGTTCTTTGTATTTGTTATGCTCGAAGGACTGTGGGGTTATCCCAATCACTCTATCAAAAAGTGAAAAACGGGTGTTGCTCATTACTGGGTGGTGAAGAGCGACAATAATCAATTTTCCCTGGCTATCCTTTAGATCATCCTGAAATTCTGCGAAAAATTCTTCACGGCTGTCAAGATCACATTTGTTGTTCATTTCAGGATATTTATCCCAGTTCTCCAGGAACCATTGAGAATCCACACTTATAATAGTTACATCCTCTCCAAGTGATTCCCGCTCCAGCGGGCATCCATCATTTGGCCAGAATTCCCTGTTACTTTCTTCCTGTAAAAAAGATTCCATATCATCCAGAGCCTGGGGGCCTTGAGCAGTCCATTCGTTTTTACCCGGCGTAAAAATGATCTTTCCGTGGAAATCTTCAAGAGGGGAGAGCAGGTCCTTCCGTAGAAATTCTTTGGATCTTTCCCTTCCTTCGTTTTCGGGTAAGAATCCCTCCTCATTTATAATATTACCAAGCAGGAGAAGGACCGGTTCCATTTCGTCCCCGGAATCACGTACGATTGCATCTAAAACAGCCGTATCGGGACTTAAACCTGTGTTGCCTGAAATAAAAATAGTTCTGGAAACTTCTTTTTTGGTATCTAAGTTTTCCTGTGCCTCAAGGGTGGAAAGAATGGGGAAGTTAAATAATATAAAAATGATTAATAGGACCTTACTGTTCAGTCTGGACATAAATATCTTTTTCTTTTATTCTATGAATAATAGCTGCAGTTCTCAAGTTTTCAAAAAAAGTAGGAACAGTAAGTAACTTTAACTTCAGAATAACAGTAATAAATGAGAACATTAAAAGTTTTCATAAAGTAAAATTGGGACTATATTTGTCAGGAAGCCTCTTATTTAGGCTTTTGAACATTTTATTATGCTACGATTTTGCCTCCTATTCTTCCTGTTGATGTTTCTGCCCGGTAATGCCCAGGAATTACCGCCTGTGGTCAATTATGGCGCCGGTGAATATGAAGGGGGAAACCAGAATTGGATGATCTCCCAGGGTCCCGACAAAAAGATGTATGTGGCTAATAATGCCGGTTTGTTTCAGTTTGACGGCGAACATTGGGTGTTATATGAGGTCCCGGGGAAGACTGCCCTTAGGTCGGTTCTAGCCTCAGGTGAAAATATTTATACAGGGGCCTATATGGAATTTGGTTACTGGAAGCCCCAGGGAAGTGGGAGACTTCAGTATGTTTCTTTAAAAGATTCAGTTTCGTCAGGGCTTCTGGATGGGGAGCAATTCTGGGATATTAAGGAAGTAGATGATCACGTTATTTTCCAAAGTCACCAGCGCTTGTATAGTTTTAACAAAAGGTCGGGTAAAGTCACGAGTATCGTGACAGAGAGAAATATTTCCAATCTTTTTAGTGTACGTGACAGGATCTATTATCAGGAGGCTGAAAAGGGCTTGTTTGTTATTGAAAATGGAGTGGGTAAGCCGTTTGTTTCTAATGAAAAGATTAATAACAAGAATATAATTGGTCTTTTTCCTTACTCTTCAGATAAGATGTTGGCTGTGACCAGAGATGATGGTCTTTTTATTATCACAGGCAATCAATGGGAAGCGTTGCCAATTGGTAATTACCCGATGGAGGTCAGTTTTTTCTCCGCCCTGTACCTGAGAGACGGCTCTCTTGCATTAGGGAGTATTGGAAATGGCCTATATGTATTGACCCTGGAGGGCAAATTAAAGTACCACTTAATGCAGCCCACGCTATTGAACAACACCCTTCTTTCTGTCATGGAAGATGAAGAAGGAAATATTTGGGGAGCCCTGGACAACGGAATTTCCGTTATTAATAAAGAAAGCCCATTTCGAGTGTTTGTTGACATCTTCGGAAAAATTGGAACTGTGTATTGCAGTATAGTGGTGGATGACATAATGTACCTGGGAACAAACCAGGGACTTTATCATAAAAATGATGATGCTGAAGAACCCTACCAACTAGTGCCGGGTACTACGGGGCAGGTGTGGAGCCTGAATTACATTGATGGAAAACTCTATGCAGGTCATGACCGGGGAACCTTCCTGATCAATGGAAAGGACGCCGATCTTATTTGGGACACGCTGGGAACCTGGACGGTTAGCGAGTTTGGAGATGGAATTTTACAGGGGCACTACAACGGAATGAGCTACCTGGACACAGATTCATCAAATACTACTTCGAACTACCTGGAAAATTTTGACCTTTCTGTTCACCATATGGTCGTAGAAAATGATTCTATTGTTTGGATTAGCCATTATCACCGGGGTGTCTTCCAAATCGAATTAGATTCAAGTTATTCTAAGATTGAGGAGATCAGGAATTTTGAGGTGAAAGGGAATTCAGGTCTGGTTCCACAGATCTTCCGTTTTGAAGATGATATATATTATTCCACAGAAGAGGCGGTTTACCGTTATGACAAGGGGAAAAACGAATTTTTGCCGGATAATGAATTAAATAGGTTGACCCGCGAAAACAACAGGGTGAGCAGCGCTTCAACTGTACTTGATGACGGGAGTTGGTGGACTTTTGGCTTTGACAATCTTTTCTATGTGACGCGTGATCCTTTTGAGCAAAAACTTATCCGCCGTGAAATACCAATGCCGTTGGAGAACAGAAATATTGGAAAGGGTTTTGAAAATATTTCATTAATTGAGGAAAATCGTTATCTAGTAGGAACCAATAACGGTTATATTGAGTTTTCCCTTCCTTTGGAAAAAGAGGTCGAACCCGGCCACCTTTTACTTAATTCTATCGGGGTGTCTTCGAAGAGAGAAGACCTTGAATATCGCTCCTTAGGAGTTTCAGACCTCAACCTTGCCAGCGGGGTCAACAATATCACCTTTAATTACAGCATTCCCAATTACCAGGGGTTAAGCAGGAAAGAATACAGTACCAGACTCGTTAATTATTCTTCTTCCTGGTCCCATTGGGATCAAACAGGTACCACAAAATACGAAAACCTTCCGCCGGGAAGTTACACCTTCGAAGTAAAGGGAAGGATCAACGGAAAGGAATCTAATGTTTTAAGGTACAGGTTCTCCATTGCTAAGCCATGGTATTACAGTACTTTGGCGCTCATAAGTTACTTTCTTCTTTTTATTTTGGGATTGGTGGTTATCCACTATTCGTACAGGAGGCGTCACAGAAAGATCATTTTAGAAAGAGAGAAGAATTTAAGGATGAAAAATCTCGAAGCTGAACAGCAGATCATAAGGCTTCAAAAGGAAAATCTTGAAAAAGACATGGCAGAAAAGAACGGCCAATTGGCGGCTTCAACTATGTCTCTGATCAAGAAAAATGAATTTCTGTCAAATCTTAAAGAAGAATTGAAAGGAGCAGAAAGCCCCAAAGTAAAAGGAGTAATAAAAACGATAGATAACGAACTACGGGAAGAGGACAACTGGAAGATGTTCAAAGAAGCTTTTAAAAATGCTGACAAGGAATTCTTCGATAAAATTAAGGCGCGTCACCCCGAACTAACTTCAAACGATCTTCGTCTTTGTGCGTATTTAAGATTAAACCTTTCTTCAAAAGAGATCGCACCTTTAATTAACATCTCCGTAAAGAGTGTCGAAATCAAACGATATCGATTAAGGAAGAAGATGAATTTACCCCGCGAGGTGAATTTAACAGATTATATTATCGAACTTTAGCCTTTACAATAGCCTCCCTTACCTTTACATATCCTCTACATTTAGGTAAAAAATACTATTTTATCTCTTTTTAAAAAACCTCCATATTTCAGTATTTTAGGGGTTGCAGCACTGGATTTGGGAGTTTTATGACATCTATACATATGACTTTCTCCTTGTAGATTTTTTGTAAAGGTGGTTTTTAGCAGGGCGGCTTTATTAGTTAATATATTAGTAACACAATTTTAACAAATAAAAACGCCGGGGTTGCGATATCCGCAATCGAGGTCTACGCCAAAATCATTTGTCGTAATTCGAAATCGATTTCGATTAGGAATGGAATCTCTGGTAAAAAAAGTAATCTTAAAATTAAATGCACCAACAACTAAATCTAACATTCAATGAAAATTAAAAATTATTTAGTGATGTTACTGTTATTCGTTGTGAGTTCTGCCATGGCTCAATCGAAAGTGGTAACGGGTACCGTAGTAGATGACAGTGGAATGCCTTTGCCAGGCGCCAACGTCATAATAAAAGGTACAACTACAGGAACTCAGACAGATTTTGACGGGAAGTTCGCCATAGAAGTAGCTCCCCAAGATATTCTCGTCTTCTCTTACGTAGGTTACGAAACGATCGAAACTTTGGTAGGAGACAAACAGGATCTTATGATCACCTTAACTCTTGATGCCGCATCTCTTGATGAAGTTGTGGTTGTAGGTTACGGTACTCAAAAGAAAAGTGTAACTACGGGTGCAATTTCCTCTATAAAAGCTGAAGAACTCGAGGCTGTTCCTAACGGAAGAATTGAGCAGGCTTTACAGGGAAGGGTTTCCGGGGTTACTATTGCTCAGAATTCCGGGCAACCTGGATCTTCGGCTACCGTACGCGTTAGGGGTATAACCACCTTTAATACTTATGGAGGAAACACTCCGCTATGGGTAGTAGACGGAGTAATTGTAGATTCAGGTGGAATTGGCTATTTGAATCAACAGGATATTGAGTCTATTGAGGTTCTTAAGGATGCCGCTTCTCTTGCCATCTATGGAGCGCGTGCCGCTTCAGGGGTAATTCTTGTTACTACTAAGAAAGGTAAGCAAGGATTACTGAATGTGAATTACACCGGCTACTATGGTGTTTCAGCTCCTGAAAAAACGGTAGACCTATTAAATGCTTCTCAATATGCTGCCTTGATGAATGAAAAATCAGTGGCCGGAGGCGGAGCTATCATTTATCCCGATCTTACTGTTTTTGGTAAAGGTACAGATTGGCAGGAAGCCATTTTTAATGACAGCGCTGAAAGAGAATCTCACGAATTTAGTATTAGTGGTGGAAATGATGTTTCTACCTACTATGCTTCTTTTGGTCTTTTGGATCAGGAGGGGATCGTAACTTCAGAAATTTCAAAGTACCAGAAAAAAAGTTTGCGTTTGAACTCTACTCACAAATTATCTGAGATGTTCACATTCGGTCAAACTTTTGGCTATGCGCATCAAAAGGTTACCGGATTAGGAAACACGAATAGTGAGTATGGTGGGCCATTAAGTTCTGCACTTAACCTGGATCCTATAACTCCTGTGGTTGTTACTGACCCGGCAGTTGCAAATTCTCCTATATATGTCAACAACCCGGTGTTAAGAGATGCAAATGGTAATCCTTACGGTATTTCCGGTCCTGTTGGACAGGAAATGACCAACCCGGTTGCTTATACTCAAACCCGTTTAGGGAATTACAACTGGTCTGATGACTTCGTGGGTAATGCTTATCTTGAGTTTAAACCTATTGAGCAACTTACTCTAAAATCATCTGTTGGAGGTAAAATAGCATATTGGGGTGGGGATTCCTTTACTCCGGTGTACTTCCTTAGTTCTACAGTAAATACTTCTCTTAACAATCTTAGTCGAAACCGAAATAAAGGTTTTGCCTGGAATGTTGAGAATACTATTTCATACGATGACACTTTTGGAAAACATAATTTCACCTTACTGTTAGGTCAGGGTACTTATGTTGATGGAATTGTAAGTGGTACCTATACTTCTTACCAGGATATTCCTGTTACAAGCTATAAGGATGCCTCTTTTAATTACGCTATCCCACAGGAGAGGATCACTGCAAGCGCTTATACCGGAACTGAGCATAGGGTTATTTCCTTATTCTCCCGTCTAAACTATAACTATGATGAAAAATACCTTTTTACAGGTATCATTCGTAGAGATGGTTCAACCAACTTCGGTTCCAACAACAAATTTGGGGTTTTCCCATCATTCTCTGCAGGTTGGAACGTTTCTAACGAAGAATTCTGGGGTACTAACGATGTTGTAAATACTCTAAAACTTAGAGCAGGTTACGGTATCACCGGTAACGATGCGATTAAACCTTTCGGTTATCTTGCCCTTATTGGAGGTGGACGTAACTATACCTTTGGACGCGATGGAAGTGCACTTGTTATTGGATATAGCCCTGATGCACCACCAAACCCGGATCTAAAATGGGAAGAAACTGCTCAGCTGAACATTGGAGCTGACGCAAGATTTTTCAGTTATTTAACTACAAGCCTGGAATACTACAAGAAAACAACAACTGGTATCCTTCAGGATGTTGAACTTCCAGGATATGTAGGTTCAACAGGCCTTCCTGTAGGAAACGTTGCTGACATGGAAAACCAGGGGGTTGAGTTTGAACTTGGTTTCAATAAAAATTTCGGAGATTTTTACTTCTCAGCTAATGGAAACGTTACTTATATAGATAACAACGTTACCTATCTTGGGCAGAATAAAGAATTCATTACTACAGGACTTGCATCGTTCCAGTCAATGGGGCCAATCACCAGAACCCAGGTGGGGCAACCATATAACTCCTTCTTTGGATTCAAAACGGCAGGTATCTTCCAGAACTTTGAAGAAGTTAATTCTTATACCGGACCTAACGGTAATGTTATTCAACCCAATGCCGTTCCAGGAGACTTTAGATGGGTAGATACCAACAATGATGGTACTATTACTGATGAAGACAAACAATTCCTTGGAAGTCCTTTACCAGAGTTCACTTTTGGTCTTACCCTTAACATGAACTATAAGAATTTTGATTTCATGGTTTTCGCTCAGGGAGCTACAGGTAACGAGATCTTCCAGGGACTTAGACGTCTGGATATCCAGAATGCTAACTATTCCACAAAAGCCCTTGGTCGTTGGAGAGGTGAAGGCACATCAAATGACTACCCTCGCTTAACAGACAATGATACTAATGAGAACTTCAGCAGAATGTCTGATTTTTACCTTGAGGAGGGAGATTATGTAAGGATCAAGTTGGCTCAACTTGGCTATACCGTTCCTAATTCTATAACAGGAGAAATTGGAGTACAGAAGATGAGATTTTATGTGACAGGAGAAAATCTCCTGACGTTGACGGACTATACAGGTTTTGACCCTGAGATTGGAGGAGATGTATTTGGTATTGACCGTGGTTATTACCCACAAGCCAGATCATTCTTAATTGGAGCGAACATAACTTTTTAAAAAAAATGAAAATGAAAACAAACACTATAAAGTTAGTATTTGCTGCTTTGGCAGTGATATTTACAATGAATTCCTGCTCTGAGGATTTTCTTGAAGTGCCGATAAAAGGTTCCAATCTGGAATCAAACTACTACAGAAATGAAACAGAAGCCTTTGCCGGTCTCGTTGCAGTCTATGATGTCATGAGAAAATATTCCGGTGGTTTTGAAAATATGGTTACCTTCTTTAATGCCGGATCTGATGATTTCCTGGCAGGTGGGGGTAACGCATCTGACGGTGTTGGTATACAGTCTTTCGATGACTTTACTATTTCGGCTACTACCATGCCGCAAAGTTATTGGAGTGATTTTTATCAGGGAATTTCCCGGGCCAATTTCCTTCTAACTAAGCTTCCGGATGTTCCAATGGACGAAGGAGTAAAAGCCAGGTTTACTGCAGAAACTAAAACACTGCGTGCTTTGTATTACTTTGACCTGGTAAGAATGTTTGGAAACATTCCGCTAATTACTCAGCCTTTAACTCAATCGGAATTCAATAGTATTCCTCAGGTAGATCCTTCAGAAGTTTATGGGCAAATTGAGGCAGATCTTATGGAGGCCATTCCTAATCTACCATCTACTATTTCTGCATCTGAGGGAGGAAGAATGACTAAAGGAGGAGCTCAGGCTCTTCTTGGTAAGGTTTACCTGTACCAGGGAAAAAACCCGGAAGCTGCTGCTATCCTAAGGGAAGTTAACGGTACTCCTGGAGAAGTTAACCAGTACGGGAACAAATTGTTAGATAGCTTTGATGCCCTTTGGGAAACAGATAATAAATTCAATGCCGAGTCTCTTATTGAAGTAGCACATACAAATGTTTCCAACTCATACTGGGAAATCTGGGGAAGCGGAAGCGATGAAGGAAACACTATCAACACTATGGTTGGTCCAAGATCATATGCTCAATTGACTTCTGCAGCACCTGATCTTCCTTCAGGATGGAGCTTTAACACAGTGGTGCCTGAGCTTTATGAACTTATGAAAGATGACCCAAGGTTAGATGCTACTATTTTGGATATGAATGCTCTGGTAGCTGCGGGTGCAGCAACATATATTTCAGGTTATGAAGATACAGGTTACTTCCTGAACAAATATCTTCCTACCCGTGCAGATGTTACTACAGGAGCAGGGGAGCCTATCCTAAATTACCGTCAGAATCACTACGTGATAAGACTTGCTGATTCTTACCTGATGGAAGCCGAAGCTCTTGGCGGAACAGGTGCACGTGCACAGGCGCTTCTTGATGCTGTTAGGGCCAGAGTTGGTCTTGGAAGCGTTCCAGTTTCTTTGGCCACTATTTACAGAGAGCGAAGAATTGAATTGGCAGGGGAAGGCCACAGGTTCTTTGATCTTGTAAGAACCAACAGGGCTGGTGAAGAAATGGGACCAGAAGAGTCATATGCTGACGGTGGACAGGGAGGTTTTAACCCACAAGTTCATACGGTTCTTCCTATTCCTTACAGAGAGCTAGAGAATACCATAATAGAACAAAACGACGGCTATTAAAATTAAAATGAAACACATGAGAAAATTTAAAATCATACTGGGTATCTTTTCTCTCCTGGCAGTTACATTAAGTTGTAGCCTGGAAGATGGTATAGATCAAGATACGTCCTTTATTAATTCAGCCAATATTGATAATATTGGCGCAATACTAAAGATCACCAATGACAATTCAGGTGTTGTGACAGTTACTCCAACAGGAGAAGGAGCAACGACTTTTGTGGTAGATTTTGGTGACGGTGAACCTGTTTCAGATGAGATAGGAGTGGGAGAGTCTGTCAATCACACCTATGCAGAAGGAAATTACGATATAGTGGTAACAGGAACTAACCTTGCCGGGAAAACCGCACAGGGTATTCAGCCGGTTGTAGTTTCATTTAGACAACCTGAAAACCTTACTGTTAATGTTCAAAAAGATCCTCAGGATAACTACACCATTAACGTGAGCGCATCAGCAGATTATGCTGCTATGTTCGAAGTGTATTTCGGAGAAGAAGATGGAGAAGAACCTACCCCGTTAATGATTGGAGGAACCGTTTCTCACACATATGAGACTATTGGTGCCTATGACCTAAGAGTTGTTGCACTAAGTGGAGGTGAAGCCAGCCTGGAAACCACTCAGGTAGTGACTATAACAGATCCATTATTCCTTCCGGTTGATTTTGAATCCAGCAAATTGGATTATTCCTGGATTGGTTTTGGAGGCTCAAATGCGCAGGTTATTAATAATCCTGACATGAGTGGTCTTAATACCAGTGCTAAAGTGGTTGAGCTTACTAAAGACGCCGGAGCACAATCCTGGGCGGGAGCAACTTTGGAATTAGATGAACCACTTGATTTCTCTCAAGGAACAGCCATTAAGATGAATGTGTGGTCACCCGAAGCTGGAGTACCTATAATGGTCAAGATCGAAGATTCAAATTCAGCACCGGATCAGTTTGGTAATCCTTCAGTATTTGTGGAAGTGACCGAGTTTACAACGACTTCTAATCAATGGGAAGAAATGACCTTTAATCTTAAGAGTTCTTCAAGTTTTGACCCTTCAGTGAACTATGACAATTTTATAGTATTCTATGATTTCGGAAGCACTGGGGAAGGTACTACAGTTTACCTTGATGACATAAGATTGGCTAAACTACAACTGCTATCCTTGCCTATTACTTTTGAATCAGATATTCTTACCTATTCGTTTTACAATTTTGGACCTGATCAGCCAAACGGTGTGCCGATCGTGGATAACCCCGATCCTAATTACATCAACATGAGTAATAAGGTTGCGAAATATACTAAACCATCAGGATCTCAAACCTGGGCGGGAACCTTCCTTGAACTGGATGAGCGAATTGATTTTTCTACCAAAAAGTACATTCAGGTAGACGTTTGGTCACCAACGGCCGGAACTCCTGTGCTCTTGAAAGTGGAAAATAAAGTTAACGGAAACCTTTCTGCGGAGAAAGAAGTAAATACAACAGTAAGTGGAGAATGGGAAACCTTGACCTTTGATCTAACTGGTGTTGATACTGCTGTTGATTATAACAAAATCGTAATGTTCTTTAATATGAACACTTCAGGAACAGGTGAAACGTATTATTTCGATAATATTAGAACAGTAGATCCTAATCTTTTAGCCCTACCACTTACCTTCGAATCTGATGTTCTGGATTACTCTTTCTTTAATTTTGGACCCGATGTGGAGAATGGAGTGCCAATTATTGCCAACCCAGATCCAAGTGGAGTGAATACCAGTGATATGGTGGCAGAATATACTAAACCTAGTGGTTCTCAGGTATGGGCCGGTACCTTCCTGGTGCTTGACGAAGCTATAGACTTCTCTTCACAACAAAAGGTAAGGGTAGATGTCTGGTCTCCAATTGCAGGTGCGGAAGTACTATTAAAAATTGAAAATTCGGCTGATAATTCAATATTTGTCGAAACCAGGGTAAATACTACGGTTAGCGGTCAATGGGAAACTTTAACCTTTGATCTGAGCAATGTTGACCCTTCCAAGGTTTACGATAAAGTAGTATTGTTCTTTAATATGGATACTTCAGGAACAGGCGAAACCTATTACTTCGACAATATTTATCTGACAAACTAAAAAGCAGCAAAAATGAAAAATATAATAAAAATTAAAGGTCTATTCTTTGCCTTCCTACTTATTGCAGTAGGGTGCTCTGAGCCCGATTATGAAATGGGAGACTTGACCGCGCCAAGTAATATTGTACTTGATGCTGATATTGTAGGCCAGGATGAGGCACATCCTTATGGGGATGGTTCAGGAGACGTGAAATTGACTGTGACAGCAGACAATGGGGTTTCCTATAAGATAGACTATGGTAAAACAGCAGATCTTAACCTGGTTTCTTTCCCTGGGCAACAGATGGTAAAATACACCAAAACAGGTGTCAATACCTACACTATCACAATTGTGGCTTATGGTCCGGGTGGAACTCCAACCATGGTAACTCGTGAGCTGACCATAGAAAGTATTTTTGAACCGGCTCCGGAAATCATTTCATCACTTGTGGGTGAGGAACCAGAGAATCCAAGTGATCCCCGTGCCAGAACCTGGGTGGTCGACAAGTCTTCTGTAGGTCACTTTGGAGTTGGACCTTGGGGTGGTTCGGTTACTCCAGAATGGTGGTCAGCCGGCGTAAATGAAAAAGTAGGATCTGCAGATTGTTTTTATTCCGCGACCTTTACTTTTGAGCAGGTTGGTGATAACCAATATACTCTTGAGGTAGATGCACCAGATGGAGCCTTTACAAAAACCGGCGATCTTACAACACTTCCGGGCATACCGGCCTCAGGAGCTGAAGCCTGTTACGACGGTTACACAGGGGGAACCTCAGAATTTAGCTTTGGTCCTGCTACTACCGGTCTACCGGCATCTACTCCTTCAACTCAAACAAGTATCAATCTTGTAGGAAATCAAACCTTCATTGGGTATGGGGCAGTTCAAAAGGAATACGAGATCCTGGAGATCACACCAGAATTCATGTATCTGAGAGTACAGGGTACTGAAACTGGAAACGCCTGGTATATTAGGTTAATTCCTGTAGAATAAATTTTTAATGACCTGAAGATTTCCGGAGGTGAAAGATAGCCTCCGGAAATTTCCCAGGTTCAAAGTAACACTCCTTTTTACTTTCATACTATGTATTTTTTAAAGCTAATTTATCAGCTCAGGCTCCCTCTTGCTTTAATTTTGGGATTACTTGCCATAAGCTGTAGCAGTTCCGATCCCAATGAAGATGACACCAACAAGCTTTCAGATCTTACCGTGGAAGTAGAAATTGTAGGGAGTTCTTCATCCAACCCTTATGGGGATGGTAGTGGAAGAGTGAAAGTTTCCTTTTCAGCCAAGAATGCCACTTCCTATAAGGTAAATTTTGGCAACGGGGATATGATAGAGACCCCTTCCAATAATGTCTCTTATACGTATGTGGGTGCAGGCACCCATACGTATCAAATTTTTGTTTCTGCTTACAAAGGAAGTCAGTTCATCTCTAAGAATGTGTCCATAAACATTTCTGTTTCCTCGGCCCTAATTTTTGCTGACGAGTTTAACTCTAATGGCGCACCTAACAGTAGTAGATGGGGCTATGATATTGGAAGGGGAAATGATGGATGGGGCAACAATGAAGTGCAATATTATACCAGCCGACCCGAAAACGTGGTTGTTGAAAACGGAGTGCTGAAGATAACTGCACGAAAAGAAAACTACGAAGGTGCAGACTATACCTCAGCCCGTTTATTGACAAAAGGGAAATTTAGTTTTACTTATGGTAAAGTGGAAGTGAGAGCTAAACTCCCCGTGGGAGGAGGCACCTGGCCGGCTATTTGGATGCTCGGCTCCAACTTTAGTAGTGTAGGATGGCCCGCATGTGGTGAAATTGACATTATGGAACACGTGGGCAACCGACCCGGAATTGTTTCCAGTGCCATACACACCCCTTCAAGTTATGGAGGTACGGTGAACCATGGTGAAACTTCGATACAGAACGTTTCTTCTCAATTCCATGTTTACAGTGCAGAGTGGACTGCTGAAAAGATCCAGTTTGCAGTAGATGGAAATATTTTTTATACCTATAACCCAACCACTAAGAATGCCAGTACCTGGCCTTTTAACTCTGATCAATTCATAATATTGAATATTGCGATGGGTGGAAGCTTAGGTGGAAATATTGATCCCAATTTCAATTCGGGAACAATGGAAATAGATTATGTAAGGGTTTATAAATAATAGATCCTCTGGTAGAACAGAGGTAAAATGAATTATTATGAAAGGGCTTATTTCTTTTTTGCTGTCACTCTTGCTGTGTGCCAGTTGTAGTAGTGATGGCGAACCAGAGCCACCAACTCCTCAACCGCCTCAAGTCCAAAATGAGGTAGATTTTTTCTTGACTAGGGGAGATCAGTCTCACAAGTTACAGAAACAACCGGGAATTCTTGCCTTTACAAAAACTCCCAATTCATATCCTTCTATAAAGGTAACCACGTCTGAGACTTTCCAGACTGTTGAGGGCTTCGGTTTCACCTTAACCGGTGGAAGTGCTGAAGTAATCAATACCCTCAATAGCACTAAAAAACAAGAATTACTTGAACAACTTTTTGGGAACAGTGAAAACGCGATTGGCATAAGCTATTTGCGAATCAGCGTAGGGGCTTCAGATCTTAATTCATCCACTTTTTCATACAATGATCTTCCTGCCGGTGAAACAGACGAAGACCTTTCAGAATTCAGTCTCGAACCAGACATGGATGGTGTTATCTCCCTTTTACGGGAAATTTTGGAGATCAATCCAAATATTGGGATCATGGCTACTCCATGGTCACCCCCGGTTTGGATGAAAGATAACCAAAGTACTATTGGCGGTAATCTGCTGCCTCAATACTACGATGTTTACGCCAACTATCTCGTTAAATATGTTCAGGAAATGGAGAAACTGGGAATCGAAATTGATGCCCTCACTCCTCAAAATGAACCATTACATGCCGGGAATAATCCCAGTATGCACATGACTGCTTCGGAACAGGCAGAGTTTATAAAAAATTCTCTTGGTCCGGCTTTTCGGGCTGCTGAATTGGATACTAAGATCATTATTTATGATCATAATGCCGACAATCCGGGTTATCCTATTGCCGTCTTAAATGACGCGGGAGCCAGACAGTATATTTCAGGTTCGGCTTTCCACCTTTATGCTGGTGATATATCTGCACTATCCACTGTTCATGATGCCTATCCCAATAAGGATATTTACTTCACAGAACAATATACTGCGTCAAACGGAGATTTTGGCGGTGACCTGAAGTGGCATTTGAAAAATGTCATTATTGGTTCCATGCGAAACTGGAGCAAAACCGCTCTTGAGTGGAACCTGGCCAATAATACCAGTTTTGGACCACATACAGAGGGAGGTTGTACAACCTGTAAAGGAGCTATTACAGTTACCAGTAGCTCATCTTACCTTCAGAATGTGGGATACTACATAATCGCACATGTTTCAAAATTCGTACCTGTAGGTTCTGTGCGTATCTCCAGTAATATAATTGGAAATCTACAGAATGTTGCATTCAGAACACCTTCCGGAGAGAAAGTTCTGATAGTACTTAATGATGGTAATAGCTTTGAAAGTTTTAATATAGAATATGACGGGAAGAAAGTGACGACTGGACTTAATCAGGGAGCAGTAGGAACTTTTGTATGGAAATGACCGGGACAAAACAACAGCAATGAAAAATCTTCTAATTTTCAGTTTTTTGCTTTATTTCTTCCAGGGATACTCTCAGGAAACCGGAAAAACTAACTTCCTGCACACAGTAGATCAAAAGATCATTGACAGGAATGGTGAGAATGTGCTCCTCAGGGGAATTGGCCTGGGAGGACATATGCTTCAGGAAGGATATATGCTGCAGGTGCCATTTTCAGGACAGCAATATGTGATAAAGGAACATATAGAAGAACTGATTGGAGATGAAAAAACTGCTGAATTCTATGAGGCCTGGCTGAATAACCACACCAGGAAAATAGATATTGATTCTTTGAAGAGCTGGGGATTCAATTCGGTACGTCTTCCTATGCACTATAATCTCTACACCCTGCCGGTAGAAGATGAACCGGTAAAAGGTGAAAACACCTGGCTGGAAAAAGGCTTCCAGATGACCGATTCTTTATTGAGCTGGTGCAAAGCAAATGAAATGTACCTCATTCTTGATATGCACGCTGCTCCCGGAGGACAGGGACACGACGTAAATATTTCAGACCGTGATCCATCTAAATCTTCTCTTTGGGAAAGTGAAGAAAATAAACTGAAATTAATTGCTCTTTGGAAGAAACTGGGCGAAAGATATCGTGATGAGCCCTGGATAGGAGCTTATGATATTATTAATGAACCCAACTGGACCTTTGAAGAGGGGAAAGCCAAAAATGGTACCGAAGACAGTAAAAATATCCCTTTAAGGGAGTTAATGGTAAATATCACCAAAGCCATTCGGGAAGTTGATCAAAACCATATTGTGATCATTGAAGGAAATGGATGGGGAAATAATTATAACGGGATTCTACCTCCGTGGGATGACAATATGGTCATTAGTTTTCATAAATACTGGAACTATAATAACGAGGAATTGATCCAAAAATTCCTCGACTTTAGGGAAAAGTATAATACTCCAATTTGGTTAGGAGAAACAGGTGAAAATTCCAACGTGTGGTTTACTGATGCCATCCGTTTAGCAGAAGAGAACAATATTGGCTGGTGCTGGTGGCCCCTTAAGAAGTTAGGGTTTAATAATCCCCTAGAGGTTCCGGTCAATCCCGGCTATGCTAAGATATTACAATACTGGAGGGGCGAAGCTGAAAAACCTTCAGAAGAAGAAGCTTACCACGCCTTTATGCAGCTGGCAGAAAATACCAAACTTGAGAACAATTACTTTCATAAAGGGGTGGTGGATGCAATGATGCGCCAGCCTCATTCTAAAACCGCTATTCCTTTTTCAAATGTGGTTATCAAAGATAATGGAGAATTGAAGGCTGTGAATTACGATATGGGACCAATTGGAATTGCCTATTATGACAATGTATCTGCAAATTACCATGTATCTACCGGCGAAGGCAGAGAAAACTGGAATAATGGCAGAACCTACCGGAATGATGGGGTGGACATTTATAAAGAGGATGAAAATGTCTTTGTGGGCGATACAGAAGCGGGGGAATGGCTGCTTTATACCTTGAATTTTGAAAGAGGAGGGAATTATGACCTCTCATTTGAAGTAGCCTCTAATGTACCAGGAAAAGCGCAGGTTAATATAAACGCTAATACTCAAAAGGAACTCGATATTCCCAATACCTCCGGAGAATGGGGATGGGTAGATCTCAAGAATCTTCCTTTTAAAAATGGAAAAAATCAATTGAAGTTCATCGTCAAAAAGGGTGGCTTTAATTTCCGAACTATCAGGGTTGAGCCTGAAAAATAAAATTAATTCTAAATAAAGAAATCATGAAAAATCACTTCAGATATAGTTTTTTTCTTTTCTTGTTGACCGTTTGTTCTTTTGGACAGACATCCACAGAAAAAACTTTTAAGGGCAAGTCTATTGAGGTTTACACCACTGCAAAAGATACAGATCTTCGTATCTCGAAATCAGCAATGGATACCTTTAGTCCTTCGACACAACCTCTGGAAACCGAAATTTCCATTTTTGTAGAACCGGAAAAGACCTTCCAGACCTTTATGGGTATAGGAGGGGCAATTTCAGATGCCAGTGCTGAGGTTTTTGACCGTCTTCCCAAAGAAAACCAGGAGAAATTACTTGAAGCTTATTATGACCCTGAAAAAGGAATTGGTTACAGCCTTGCCAGAACGCCAATTCACAGCACAGATTTTAGTGTAGAAAGCTATACTTATATTGAAGAGGGAGACAAAGATCTTAAGACTTTTTCAATAGCACACGATAAACAGTTTCGAATTCCATTGATCAAAAAAGCAACCAGGGCTGCAGGAGGAGAATTATTATTATATGTTTCTCCCTGGAGTCCACCGGCGTTCATGAAGTCCAATAACTCTATGTTGAAAGGCGGAAAATTGCTTCCTGAATTTTACCAGTCCTGGGCAAATTATTATGCGAAGTTCATAAAAGCCTACGAAAAGGAAGGCATGCCTATTTGGGGTTTGACCATACAAAACGAACCTATGGCTACCCAAACCTGGGAATCCTGTATTTATACTGCTGAAGAGGAACGTGATTTTTTAAAGAACTACCTCGGGCCTACACTGGAAAGAGAAGGACTGGGAGATAAGAAGATCGTAGTTTGGGATCACAATCGCGATCTTATGGTGAACCGTTCAAATGTCATTTTTGATGATCCTGAAGCTTCTAAATATGCCTGGGGAACCGGTTTTCACTGGTATGAAACCTGGACAGGAGCTGACCCGCTCTATGAAAACGTAAGACGGGTAAACGAAGCATACCCGGATAAGAAACTGATGTTCACAGAAGGTACTGTAGAAAATTTTGATGCTTCCAGATATTACTATTGGCCAAATGCTGAACGCTATGGAGAACAGATGATTAATGATTTTAATAATGGAACGGTGGCCTGGACAGACTGGAACATTTTATTGAATGAGAATGGAGGACCGAATCATGTAGGCAATTTTTGCTTTGCACCTGTTCACGCTGACACCCCAACGGGAACCTTGATTTTCACCCCAACTTACTACTATATTGGACAGTTTTCCAAGTTTATTCGTCCCGAAGCGAAACGGGTGAGTACGGCAGTAAGCCGCAGTGTTCTGTTAAGTACAACTTTCAGGAATACAGATGGGAAAATGGCTACTGTAGTAATGAATAAAACAGACGAAAATATCAAATACAGGTTTAAGGTTAGGGATGCAGAAACTCATATTGAGATTCCGGCGCGTTCTATCCAAACTTTAATCTATTAAGTTTTCCACCCTCAAATTGAGCTCTATTTTGGAACATTAAATGATCTGTTTTAGATTCAAAATAGAGAGGTAAGAAGATGCTTTAAGAGCTTATTAATAGTGAATTCAATTATTATTAATGGCATCAAAAATATGCAACCTTACAAATACCGGTTACACTACAACATTACCTCTACAGAGCTATAAAGGAAACCTTTAAAATGAGGTTTGAAGGGTAATTCGAAATTTGTTAAAGTTTTCTAAAATCGCATAACCAGAGGCTTAAGAAATTAGATGCAAAATGAAGCTATTTAATTTGCGGTGTATAGGTTTTGTTGGGGCGTATTTTATTGAATTCACGATTTCTGAACATAAATTTATGCCTCAATCTGAATAACAAATGCTTACTATACGTAACCTCTATATATTTTTCATTTTCCTTTTTGTCATAAGCCCAATGACGGCTCAAGCGAATTTGGTGGAAATAGAATATGACGATTCAGGGGTGAAAATGGTAGTAGACGGAGACCCAATTATGGTTAATGGGATGAATTGGGATTATTTTCCAATTGGCACCAATTACTCATACAACCTTTGGGAGCAATCTGACCTATTTATTGAATCGGTTCTTGATTATGAAATGGGATTGCTCCAAAACATGGGGGTCAATGCTATTCGGGTTTACACCGGTATCCAGCCAAAATGGATTGAGTACATCTATAAGAATTATGGGATCTTCACCATGCTCAATCATTCTTTTGGTCGTTACGGATTAGAGATCGACGGCCAGTGGATCGCCAAAACCGATTATGGAGATCCTAAAACCCAGGAAATATTGCTTTCTCAGGTCTCTAATCTTGCGAATACGTATAAAGACACTCCCGGACTTTTACTTTTTCTCTTAGGTAACGAAAATAACTACGGCCTTTCCTGGGAAGGAGCTGAAACCGAAGATATCCCTGTTGATACACCTGCTATTGAAGATTCAGCCCGGGATCTTTATAAATTATTCAATCAGGGTGTTTTGGCTATGAAGAAGGTTGACGATCATCATCCTGTTGCCATTTGTAATGGAGACCTCCAATTCCTGGATCTTATAAAAGAAGAGTGCCCGGATATTGACATTTTTGGAGCTAATGTATATCGCGGGATTTCTTTTGATGATGCTTTTAGCCGTGCTGCAGAAGAACTCGAAAAGCCCATGTTGCTAACAGAATTTGGCGCAGACGCATTCAATGCTTTGAAGAAAGAGGTAGATCAGCAATCTCAGGCTTTCTACCTCCTGGGAAACTGGAAAGAGATCTATCAAAATGCAGCAGGAATGGGCAAAGCCGAAAATTCATTGGGAGGATTCACTTTTCAATTTAGCGATGGATGGTGGAAATATGGCCAAACAACCAATTTGTCTGTTCAGGATGACCACGCTTCCTGGTCTAATGGAGGCTATGAGTCAGATTACAAGGAAGGCTTCAATAACATGAATGAAGAATGGTTTGGAATCTGTGCAAAAGGATCCTCTCATCTAAACGAGCATTACCAGCTATATCCAAGGGCGGCTTACTACGTACTTGAAAAAGTACACCAATACGATCCATTTAAGGATTCTGCAACTCTTAAGGATCTGGAAGATCATTTTGATGACATAAATATAATGGGCGCGGTTTTAAGAGCAAGATCAGACAACAATGCCCGGGAATTAGAGAGACTTAAAAAAGAAAATAATTAATAGATGTTGAAGAGTAGGTTTAGAGAAATTTCATGTTCTCAACACTACTCCCGATTAATGAGAATATAATTAAAGAACTGATGAGTAGTAGAGAGATTTTTATTGGCGATTGTAAGGCCAATTTTGGTAAAAAAGATATAGCAGGAGAATTGGTGCAAATTGAAAACGAAAAATACTATAAGATTTCGAACAGTGACGCCATGCGTCCATTCTTCATGAGTATAGTAAGTGATTCCAATCACTGGATGTTTATTTCGAGTAACGGAGGATTAACAGCAGGGCGGCAGAATGCCCAAAGTGCCTTGTTCCCCTATTATACAGATGATAAGATCACCGAATCAGCAGAAATTACAGGAAGCAAAAGTATTTTTTTGGTACAAAGGGAAGATAAAACCTTCTTGTGGGAACCTTTTTCAGACAGATTCAAAGCAAGTTACGTCATCCAAAGAAACCTTTATAAAAATGCCTACGGGAATAAGGTAATTTTTGAAGAGATAAATGAGGATCTGGGATTGACTTTTAGATACCAGTGGAGTTCCAGTGACAAATACGGATTCGTAAAGAGATCCAGGATTATCAATACCTCTTCGAAGCAGGTGGAAGTATCTTTTGTGGATGGTATCCAGAACATTTTGCCTTATGGGGTAGGAAGTGATCTTCAAAACAGTGTTAGTAACCTGGTTGATGCCTATAAAAAGAATGAGCTTGAAGCAGATAGCGGCCTGGGTATTTTTGCCCTTAGCGCCATAATTGTTGATAAAGCTGAACCGAGTGAAGCGCTCAAAGCTACTATTGCCTGGTCATTAGGTTTGGAGAACCCGGTTCATTTAGTGTCCTCTCTTCAGCTTAAAAATTTTAGAGAAGGAAAAGAAATTCAGGAAGAAATAGATGTAAGAGCAGAGAAAGGCGCTTACTTCGTTCAGGACACCCTTTCTTTAGCTGAAAATGCAGAAAAAGAGTGGATAATTGTTGCAGATGTAAATAAGAACCACGCTGCTATCGCAAGCATTGAAAAAGCTATCAAAGAAGATTCCGGTTTATACGAATCTGTAAATACCGATATAGAAGTCGGTACCCAAAATTTGATCGAACTGGTAAATGCATCGGATGGGGTGCAGGCGACAGCCGATACCTTCAAGGATACCAGGCATTTCGCAAATACTCTCTTCAATATTATGCGGGGTGGAATATTTGATAATAATTATCAGATCGAAAAATGGGATTTTAAAGACTACCTCAAAAAAGCAAACCGCGAGGTCTTTAATGCAATCCAGGATCAATTAAATGATCTTCCCGAAGAATTCACTCATTCAGAATTAAAAGAGCTTGCAGAGAGGTCTGACGATAAAGATTTCAAAAGACTGGCTTTTGAATACATGCCGCTTAAGTTTAGTCGGCGTCATGGAGATCCAAGTAGGCCCTGGAACAAATTTTCCATAAATACCCGAAATGAAAATGATGGCTCCAAGATCCTGGATTATGAAGGAAACTGGCGGGATATCTTCCAGAACTGGGAGGTCTTATCACGTTCTTATCCGGCATTCATTGAGAGCATGATCCATAAATTCCTGAATGCTACCACTTTTGATGGCTACAATCCCTACAGAGTCACAAAAGGCGGATTTGACTGGGAAACAATTGAACCGGATAACCCATGGTCGTACATTGGATACTGGGGAGATCACCAAATCATCTATCTCTTAAAGTTCCTGGAATTCATGGAAGAAGTGACTCCGAATAAATTATCGGAATCCTTCAATGAGAATATTTTTGTCTACGCCAACGTGCCATATAAGATCAAGAGCTATGAGGAAATTCTAAAAAATCCTAAGGACACTATCGAATTTGATACAGATCTGGACTTAAAAATTAGGGATAAGCGCAAGGAATTAGGAGCAGATGCAGCCTTATTGACAGACAGGAACAATGAGATCTACAGGGTAAACTTTATTGAAAAAATATTAGCTACCCTTCTTGCTAAGATCTCTAACTTTATTCCTGAAGCCGGAATTTGGTTGAATACTCAAAGACCAGAATGGAATGATGCTAACAATGCCCTTGTTGGGAATGGGGTCTCCATGGTTACTCTCTACTACATAAGACGATTCCTAAGCTTCATGGAAGAGATTCTTAATAAATCTTCTGTAGAGGATACAATGATCTCAGAAGACCTGTTGGTGTTCTTTAATAAAGTGAAATCAACTTTAGAGGACCATAAAAACTTGTTGTCTGGAAATATTTCCGATAAGGAAAGAAAAACAGTACTTGATGGGCTTGCACAAGCTGCAAGTGACTATAGGTCTAAAGTTTATACTGAATCTTTCTCAGGTGAAAAATCAACTGTATCCCTTTCAGATCTAAAAGACTTTGTAACTACAACTTTAGCTTTTGTAGATCACACGATCAAAGCCAACAAGAGAGAAGATGAGCTTTACCACGCTTACAATTTGATGACTCTTGAGAACGAAGAAGAAATTTCCATTTCTTACTTGGCCGAGATGTTGGAAGGGCAGGTTGCAGTACTAAGTTCCGGTTATTTAAATTCTGAAGAAGGTCTGAAAGTTTTAAATAGCTTAAAGAACAGCAAACTCTTCCGTAAGGATCAGTACAGTTATATTCTGTATCCGAACAAACAATTAGCTCGTTTTACAGTTAAAAACACCATTCCCGAATCTGCAGTAGAAAATTCAGAATTAATGCAAAAATTAATTCAGGATGGCAATACTCAGATCGTCCAAAAAGATGTGAATGGAGAAACTCATTTCAATGGTAGTTTTAATAATAAAAGAAGCCTGGAGGAGGCATTAGATAAGCTGGCAGAAGAACAGTATAGCGAACTGATAGAAAAAGAAAGGTCTCTTCTTTTAAAAGCTTTTGAACAGGTCTTCAATCATAAAGCATTTACTGGTAGATCTGGAACTTTCTATGGTTATGAAGGTTTAGGTTCTATTTACTGGCATATGGTTTCAAAGTTATTACTGGCCGTTCAGGAAACCTGTATTAGAGCTATAAATGAAGACGCAAGCCCAGAGATCGTAGGTGGCCTGTTAGAGCATTACTATGAAATCAATGAAGGTATTGGCGTTCATAAAGATCCTAAGCTTTACGGAGCATTTCCAACAGATCCTTACTCTCACACTCCTGCAGGAAAAGGTGCGCAGCAACCGGGAATGACGGGACAGGTGAAGGAGGATATCCTGAGCAGATTTGGAGAACTGGGAGTTTTTGTGAAGAACGGTCAATTGTACTTCCACCCAGGTTTATTGAAAAAAGATGAGTTCTTAACCGAAGCGGAAACATTTGTTTATGAAACCGTGACTTCAGAGAGCAAAGAAATTAATCTGGAGAAAGGTTCGCTTTGCTACACTATTTGCCAGGTGCCGGTAGTATACAAGAAATCCGATAAAGAGGGAATCGAGATTCAATTTACTGACGGTTCATCTGACCGATTGGATTCATTGACACTTGATTCTAATACCAGTAACATGATCTTCAAAAGAACCGGTGAAGTAGACCACCTCACGGTTTTTTTAATGGAAAAGAAACTTAGATAAGATGAAAATTAGTAAGCCCCTCAATCTTTTCGCTTCCCTGGTTTTAGTTTCTGTTTTGATCGCCGGATGTAAGAACCAGGAAAGCAATGATAATAGTAAGAAAACAGAAGTTAGGAAAGAAGTGAACGCAGAAGACATTTTAGGAAATCCGGAGTATTTAGCCATTTCATATGGTGGATATCGCAAGATTACCAGGGATTCTCAGCCCACAATTAAAGAGCTGAAGAACGATATGAAGATCCTTGAAGCTCTGGGGGTTAAACTACTTCGCACCTATAATGTTCAGCTTCAACAGGCACCCAATTTATTGAAAGCAATCAGCCAACTGAAGGAGGAGGATCCATCATTTGAGATGTATGTAATGTTGGGGGCCTGGATAGACTGTGAGAATGCCTGGACGGGTAAAACTCCAAATCATGAGAAGGAAAGTGAGGCTAATGCGGGGGAAATTGAAAGAGCTATCGCATTAGCTAAGCAATATCCCGATATCGTTAAAGTTATAGCAGTGGGAAATGAGGCTATGGTGAAATGGGCAGCCAGCTATTATGTGCAGCCGGAGGTCATCTTGAAGTGGGTAACATATTTACAAGATAAAAAGGCTGCCGGCGAATTACCTGAAAAGCTATGGATCACAAGTTCTGATGATTTTGCTTCCTGGGGAGGCGGTGACCCAATGTATCATACTGAAGATCTAAATAAACTGTATCATGCAGTTGATTATGTGTCCATGCACACCTATCCTTTCCATAATTCCCATTACAATCCAGAATTCTGGCAGGTTCCGGAGGAGGATGCGAGTTTGAATGATATGCAGAAGGTAGATGCTGCTATGGAGCGAGCCTTAAACTTTGCCAGAAAGCAGTACGACAGCGTTTCAAATTACATGAAAAGTATTGGAGTAAATAAACCCATTCACATAGGTGAAACCGGATGGGCTACTACTTCTACAAGTTTCTACGGACCCCGGGGATCTAAAGCTGCGGATGAATATAAGCAGGCAAAATATTATTGGTTGGTAAGAGATTGGACCAATGAAAACAATATCTCTTGCTTTTATTTTGAGGCCTTTAATGAACGCTGGAAAGATGCCAGTAATCCAAAAGGATCAGAAAATCATTTCGGACTGTTCACTATAGACGGTGAGGCAAAATTTGCTTTATGGGATCTTGTTGATGAAGGCATATTTAATGGGCTCACAAGAAATGGAGACCCAATCTCAAAAACATACAATGGCAATAAAGAATTACTAATGGAAAATGTGCTGGTGCCGCCAGCTAAATCTGGTAAAAACAACTAAATAAGAATGACTTGTTCTAACTCTTTCAAATATGAAAACATACAACCCCCTTTTATACGTACTACTTTTAATGGCGATAATGAGCTGTAATGATAAAAATAATGCCTTAGAAGTAACCATCTTTGAGACTTCTGCAAACGGGAATAAATTAAAAGAAATAGAACCCGCTGTAAAAGCAGAAAATGCCTCAAGCATCAAGATCTTACCCGAAGAAGAATTTCAAACAATTACCGGTTTTGGAGGTTCTTTTACGGAATCGTCAGCATATCTGCTTAATCAGGTAAGTAAAGAAAACAGAGACAAGGTCATTGAGGCTTATTTTGGAGAAAGCGGTGCAAAATATTCGCTTACACGTACTCATATGAACTCCTGCGATTTTTCGCTTGGCCATTACTCATATGCTCCGGTAGCAGATGACATGGATCTGGAGCATTTCTCCATACAAGAAGATAAAGATGATATTATTCCAATGATCAAAGATGCCATGGCGGTATCTCAGGACGGATTTAAAATAATCTCCTCACCCTGGACAGCTCCAATCTGGATGAAAGATAACAAAGAATGGGAAGGCGGAAAGCTACTGTCGAAATATAATGATACCTGGGCATTATTCTTTTCTAAATATATAGATGCTTATAAAGAAGAAGGAATCGACATCTGGGGTTTTACGGTGGAAAATGAACCTTTAGGAAATGATAATAATTGGGAAAGCATGCTTTTTTCTCCTGAGGAGATGACCAATTTTGTTCAGAATCACTTAGGTCCCAAGTTAGAGGCAGATAACCATGATGTAAAGATCCTGGGTTATGACCAGAACCGTGAGGTATTAGATAAATGGGTAGATGTAATGTATCGTGATGAGGCTTCCTCTAAGTATTTCTCAGGTGTGGCAGTGCATTGGTATGCCAGCACTTTTGATTATTTCCCTGAGGCATTACAATATGCTCATAACAAGGCGCCCAACAAACACATAATTCAATCTGAAGCTTGTGTAGATGCAGAGGTGCCCAAATGGAATGATGACAAATGGTACTGGAGCAAAGAAGCTACCGATTGGGGATATACCTGGGCACCAGACGACCAGAAACATTTACATCCCAAATATGCTCCGGTAAATAGATATGCTCGTGATATTATTGGATGTCTTAACAACTGGGTAGACGGATGGGTAGACTGGAATATGGTGCTTGATACCCAAGGAGGACCTAACTGGGCAGAAAACTGGTGCGTAGCCCCTGTAATTGTTGACCCGGCTAAGGATGAGGTTTATTTTACCCCTATTTATTACACCTTGTCCCATTTTAGTAAATATATTAGACCTGAAGCCAAGCGAATTGGAATTGAAGTGTCCGACAAAGAATTAATGGCAACAGCTGCAAAGAATGTTGATGGTTCCATAGCTGTTGTAATTTTTAATGAAGGACCCGAAGAAAAGTTCATTAACCTGGCTCTGGAAGGGCGGGAAGTGTCTATCAAAATTGACGGACAGGCTATACAAACGGTCCTAATAGGGGCAACCCAATCTTAAAACAAAGAATTTTGAATAACTCCAAATCTAAAAACTAATGGCGCATATAAAAACCCCCGCAAAGGATATTGTACCTACCGGACAAAAAATGGCCTTTGGTGCGGGACATTTAGTTCTCAATCTCCTCCCCGGAGCCCTCGGCTTCTTCATGTTCTTCTTGCTTACTGCCTTTGGAATGGATCCTTTCCTGGCAGGACTGCTAGGGGGCCTTCCCAGGATATTTGATGCGCTTACTGATCCCATTATGGGATTTATTTCAGATAACACCAAGTCCAGATGGGGACGTAGAAGACCTTATATATTTGTAGGTGCTATACTAAGTGGAATTTTATTCATTGTTCTTTGGCAATTAGATCCGGAGAATAGTCAATTATTCAACTTCTGGTATTTCCTGATATTTTCAATGATATTCATGATTGGGAATACCATGTTTGCCACTCCTTTGGTGGGTCTGGGATATGAAATGTCCTCAGATTATAATGAGCGTACCCGTATCATGGCATTTGGGCAAACGATGGGGCAGGTGGCATGGATGATTGTGCCGTGGTTTTGGGTGATCATAGCTGACCCTAATGTTTTTGTTTCTCAGGCAGTCGGGGTGCGGCAATTATCTATAATAGTAGGAGTTATCTGTATGGTGTTAGGTATTTTACCCGCCATATTTTGTAAAGGAATTGACTCTTCTCATATGGAGAACAGAAAGAAAATTTCTTTTAAAACCATGTTTTCAAACCTTAAAGATCTATTTAAAGGAATTAAACAGGTTTCAAAGAACAAACCCTTCTTGAAGCTTTGTGGTGCAACCTTCCTTGTTTTTAACGGTTTCCAAATCGTTGCAGCTTTTAGTGTCTACATAATAGTATTTTATATGTTTAATGGAAGCTACGGGGCAGCAGGAACCTGGCCCGCCTGGTTCTCCAGTATAACAGCTGTAATTACGGCATTTGTGGTGATACCAATTGTAACGGCCATTTCTAATAAATGGGGTAAGCGGGAAGCGTTTATAATCTCTACCTTTCTTTCCATTATTGGATATATATTAAAATGGTGGGGCTTTGATGTAACCTTAAACGCACGATTTAATAATACAGAGTTAGGACAAACTCTTACCAGCGGGGTCGCCTATATTTTCGACTTCTTAAATCCATACCTGGAGGCTGCGGGAATGTCCTGGTTCACTATAGATTCCACTCAGGGTATTCCCTGGTTAATGTTCATTCCAATCCCTCTGATTGCTTTTGGACTTGGTGGTTTATTTACCCTTATGATGAGTATGACTGCAGATGTTTGTGACCTGGATGAATTGGAGAACGGAATGCCTCGAAAGGAAGGAACTTTTGGAGCCATTTACTGGTGGATGGTAAAATTAGGACAGGCCATCGCCTTAGTGTTAGGAGGACTTGTACTTAAAACTGTAGGTTTTATTTCTGACGCTCCTACTCAGACTGCCGAAACAATGTTCAAATTAAGGGTAGCCGATATTGCTATCCCGGCTGTCACGGCTGCTCTGGCGGTATGGATAATGTGGACATACAGTCTGAACGAGAAAAGAGCCCGCCAGATCAAAGTTGAACTGGTTGAACGAAGAGGAGAAATTTAATACTAAACTTTAAAATTTTTACAGATGTCATATAGGAAGGGCCATCATTTTTCCCTAAAAGATTTAAAGTTTAAAAAGTATGTTGGTGTAGATTTTACTGAAATGTCTACTGAAGATCTGCGCGACCTGTGGAGAGATACTCTTAAAAATGGCATTCATGGCCTCTGCTTCAGCATGTATGAGGACAATCAAAAGCCCGGTGAAACTATTTCAGAACTGCAGGTTCGAAAAAGGATCCAGATCATTAAGCCCTATATCAAATGGGTACGCTCTTTTTCATGTATTGAAGGAAATGAGCATATCCCCAGGATCGCCCATAATAATGGCTTAAAAACACTTGTTGGGGCCTGGTTAGGGGATGACCTGGAGAAAAATGAGACGGAAATTGAGAACCTTATTGCTCTGGCAAAAGAGGGAGTGGTAGATATTGCAGCAGTAGGAAATGAGGTGCTATATAGAAAAGAATTAACTGAAGAGCAGTTATTAGAATACATACATCGTGTAAAGGAAGCTATCCCGGGAATTCCAGTGGGATATGTTGATGCGTATTATGAGTTTACAGACCATCCAGAAATTGCTGATGCCTGTGATGTCATTCTTTCCAATTGTTATCCTTATTGGGAAGGATGTGATATAGAGAATTCTCTCAATCATATGAGGCAGATGTATCATCATGCCAGGGATGCAGGAAAAGGCAAAAGAGTTATAATTACCGAAACCGGATGGCCCAGTGGGGGTGGAAGTCTTAGGGGGGCACACGCCTCTCCGGAAAACGCCATGAAGTATTTTATCAACTCCCAGGTATGGGCCGATGATCAAAATGTTGAGATCTTCTATTTTTCATCCTTTGATGAAGGCTGGAAAACCGGAACAGAAGGTGATGTGGGAGCTTACTGGGGATTATGGGACAAGAATGGCAATCTGAAATTCTAAGACAGAACTCCGGTCTGCCAAAAAAGACTTGAAAAATTTATGGATTATACAAAAGCACTAAATATAGAGCCCGGATCTGCTATTTGCTATTCCGGTTACAGAAAAGGACAGAGGCCGGGAGTGGCCTATCCCTCCTATGAACAGGTTAGAGAAGATCTACTTATTCTTAAAGGGCATTGGAAATATATCAGGTTGTATGATTGCGGACCTCATTCAGAAACCGTTTTAAAGGTTATAAAAAAGGAGAAACTGGATCTTAGGGTAATGTTGGGAGCTTACATCGAGGCTGAAATGAATAATTTTGGTTGTCCCTGGGGTGGCACCTATCCGGAAGAAGTATTGCAAGAGAATAAGATCAAAAATCTGAAGAAGATCGAGAAACTGATTGGATTTGCAAAGCAGTTTCCGGAAATCATCTTTTCACTAGCTGTAGGCAATGAAGCTTGTGTAGACTGGACCGATCATTATGTTCCTGTAGAGAGTGTAATAGAATATGTGAAGTTAGTAAAATCAGAGGCTAAGCAGCCTGTTACCTTTTGTGAAAACTATGTGCCCTGGCTTCATAAGCTTGAACCATTGGTGGCCGAGATAGATTTTATTTCAATACATACCTATCCGGTGTGGGAATACCAGAATATTCTAAATGCCCTGGAATATACTAAGAGCAACTATTATTCGGTGGCACATAAATATCCGGATAAAGCGGTCATAATCACTGAGGCGGGCTGGGCTACCAATTCCAATGGCAGAGGGATTGATCCGGGAAATGTGAATGAAGACTTACAGGACATTTATTACAACGAACTTGTTAATTGGAGTAAAGAGGCTAATATACTCACCTTCGTATTTGAGGCTTTTGACGAGCCCTGGAAAGGTTCGCCAGATCCTAAGGAACCTGAAAAACATTGGGGGTTATTTAAAGAGGACCGTAAGCCGAAACTCGTGATGCAAAAAATTCTTGAAACAAATCAGGCTGTATAGCTGTAATACTAAGCTTATGTGTTAGATATTAATTAAAACCTTTTGAGAAATCAGGAGGTTTTTATGTTCCTAAGTTTATGGATTCTTGTATAATTTTGAATGAACCGCATTGGTAGGGCGCGGGAGATCCTGAGCAAGGAGAAAGGACGCAGTATAATTTAAGCAATGCCAAAAAGGGGAATTTCGAGCTGACTTTTAAAGTACGATCTGGAGAAGCAATAATTGAGATCAACGCTAATAAATATCCGGCCATTGAAATTCCATCTACTTCTGGTCAATGGGAAGAGATATCAATAAAAAATGTATCTTTTCAAAAAGGCGAAAACTCAATAAAATTCCTTTTAGAACATGGTAGTTTTCAGCTGGAAAAAATAGTATTTAACCGTCAAAAATAAATTCTTATGAAATTCTTTCAGGTAATGCTTCTTTTCATGGTTCTGCTTCTTGCAGGATGTTCGGGAAATGATGAGAACAGGTCACAGGCTTACCTGTGGACAACAACCCTTGATCAAAAATCCCTTCTTAAGCAAGACACCTTGGAAATAACAGATGCCGAAGGATCTTTAGGAGCCGTTATAGAAGTGGACACTTCCATAACTTATCAGGAGATTGACGGGTTTGGCTATACTCTTACCGGGGGTAGTGCTTTACATATTCACAAAATGAGTGATCCTGCCCGATCCTCCCTTTTACAGGAATTATTTGGTACCGGAGACAAAGATATGGGGGTAAGTTACCTCCGTCTCAGCGTAGGGGCTTCAGATCTTGATGAGGCTCCCTTTAGCTATAATGATCTTCCTGAAGGTGAAACTGATATGGAGCTAGAGAAATTCAGCCTTGCAAATGACACCCTTCATCTAATACCAGTATTAAAAGAGATCCTTTCAATTGCGCCTAATATTAAGCTCATGGGTTCTCCCTGGTCTCCCCCGGCATGGATGAAAGATAACCGGGATACCCGTGGTGGGAGTCTTATGGAGGAGTATTATCCGGTTTATGCCAGTTACCTGGTAAAGTATATTCAGGCCATGGCAGATCATGGGATAGAGATAGATGCGATCACTGTGCAGAATGAACCTCTACATCCAGGAAATAACCCGAGTCTACTCATGCTTGCTAAAGATCAAGCCGAATTTATAAAGAATCACCTTGGTCCCGCTTTCAAGGAAAATAATATAGACACTAAAATTGTCATTTATGATCACAATGCTGACCGGCCAGATTACCCAATAAGCATTTTGGATGATCCTGAAGCAGCACAGTATATAGATGGCTCTGCCTTTCACTTGTATGGCGGAGAAATTGGTGCCCTTTCTGAAGTTCATGAAGCCCATCCCGATAAGCACGTTTACTTTACCGAACAATGGGTGGGTGCCCCGGGAAATTTTGCGCAGGAAATGAGTTGGCACACCGAAAATCTTATCATAGGAGCCACCAGGAACTGGAGCAGAACTGTACTGGAATGGAATCTCGCAGCCGATGAAAATCAAGAACCCCATACAGATAGAGGAGGGTGTGACAGGTGCTTAGGCGCTCTCACCATAACAGGAGATGAGGTCACTCGTGAACCTGCATACTATATTATTGCCCAGGCTTCGAAATTTGTCAGGCCGGGATCGATCCGGGTCAAAACCAATGTGCCGAAGGATCTTCCAAATGTGGCCTTTAGAACACCCGATGGAAGAACTGCTGTAATTGTGCAGAACAAAGCAGGGGAGGAACAAAATATTACTGTTAGATTTGAAGATCAACAAATCGTCTTTCAACTCTCTGCAGGAGCAGTTGGGACCTTAATATTTTGATTCTATGAAAAAGAGCAGCATTGCAATGGGACTGGGAGTTTTATTAGCTACAAGCTGTGGTATAAGTGCGCAGGAAAAAATAGTGTCGATGAAAAAAGATGAGATTTCGACCAGAGTTGATGAGATTTTGGCAAAAATGACCCTGGAGGAAAAAGTAGGCCAAATGACACAGGTCACCTTGGACGTCATTGCAAAAGGTAAAGATCGAATGTCAAGTTATGAACCCTTGTCTTTAGATAGGGACCTGGTAAAACGGGCTGTTTCTCAATACCATATTGGGTCCGTTCTCAACGCCGCTAATAATCGTGCTCTTCCTAAAGAAAAGTGGTATGAGGTGGTCAAAGAGATCCAGGATATCAACAAAGAGGAGACCAGGCTGGGTATTCCAATTATTTACGGTCTGGATATGATCCATGGCGCAACCTATACCGCAGGAGCTACAATGTTCCCTCAACAAATAGGGCAGGCGGCAAGCAGAAATCCTGAGTTGGTAAGACGGGCAGCAGAGATCACCGCATACGAGACGCGTGCCAGCGGAATTCCCTGGAACTTCTCTCCTGTTCTTGATCTTGGTATGGATCCCCGTTTTTCCCGGCAATGGGAATCTTTTGGGGAAGACCCCTACTTAACTTCTGTATTGGGAGTTGAGATGATCAACGGGTATGAAGGAGAGAATAATGATATTGGTGATCCTGAACATATAGCTTCTACTTTAAAGCACTTTTTAGGATATCATGCGGTAACCTCGGGGAAAGACAGAACTCCGTCCTACATACCTGAGGCTCCGCTTAGAGAGTATCATCTACCGCCTTTTAAAGCCGCAGTAGATGCCGGGGCTCACACTATAATGATTAATTCGGGGATTATTAATGGCATTCCTGTACATGCCAATTACGATCTGCTTACCTCCTTGCTCAAAGAAGAGTTGGGTTTTGAAGGACTGGTAGTCACAGATTGGGTCGATATTGAAAACCTGCATCGCCGGGACCGTGTGGCTTCAAGTCACAGGGAAGCTGTAAAGATGGCTATTAATGCAGGAATCGATATGTCCATGGTTCCTTACAAATATGAAAGATTCTTTGATAACCTGGTAGATCTTGTAAAAGCCGGTGAGGTAAAGCAGTCCAGGATAGATGATGCGGTGAGAAGGATCCTGAAAGTGAAACTGGCCCTTAATTTATTTGAAACGCCTGTGACCCATTACAGCAACTATCCAAAATTCGGAAGTAAAGAATTTGAACAGGCTTCCTATGATATGGCTGCGGAATCTATCACGCTTTTGAAGAATGAGAACAATATCCTTCCTCTGGAGAAAAATGTAAAGGTCCTGGTGACAGGTCCTAACGCTAATTCCATGCGTACTCTAAATGGAGCCTGGACCTATTCATGGCAAGGTGAGAAAACCCCGGAGTTTGCCGAGTCATATAACACTATTCTGGAAGCAATACAGAACGAAATTGGGGAGGAAAATGTAACTTATGTTCCCGGAGTAGCCTATGTGGATGGCGGTAAATATTACGAAGAGGAAAAATTAGATTTTGAGAAGGCTGTTTCTGAAGCAAAAAAAGTTGATTACGTGATTCTCGCTCTTGGAGAAAATTCATATACCGAAAAGCCCGGAGATCTTAATGACCTGTACCTTTCTGACCATCAAACAGAATTGGCTATAGAACTTACCAAAACCGGAACGCCGGTAATCCTTGTCCTGAACGAAGGACGCCCGCGAATTATCAGTAAGTTTGAAAATGAAATGAAAGGAATTCTACAGGCTTACCTTCCCGGAAACTTCGGCGGAGATGCTTTGGCTGATATTATATTTGGAGATGTGAATCCATCAGGAAAACTTCCCTATACCTACCCTCGTTACCCCAATGATCTGGTCCCATACATTCATAAGCCTTCCGAAGAGCAGGAAAAGGCTGAAGGAGTGTATGATTATGAAAGCCATTATAACCCACAATTCCTATTTGGAGATGGGTTAAGTTATACCACTTTTGGGTATTCAGATCTCGAACTGGATAAGAAAACGATCGGGACAGATGGTAATATTTCTGTAAAGGTCAAGGTTACCAATACAGGGAAGAGAGCAGGAAAAGAAGTTGTGGAATTATATTCTTCAGATCTTTACGCCAGTCAGATGACACCTGATGTAAAAAGATTGAGAAGATTTGAGAAGATCTCTCTCGAGCCCGGAGAGACAAAAACTGTTACTTTTCAACTGGGCGCTAAGGATCTGGCCTACTTTACCCCAAAAGGAGAATCTCTGGTAGAGCCGGGAGAATTCACGCTGATGATAGAGAACTTAAAAGAAACGTTCACAATAACCGAATAAAGGTTATTTAAAAAATTCAATTATTGGAACAATAAGATATGAAAAAACGATTATTACTTCTGGCATGCCTTTTTCCGGCTTTTACGAGCTTTTCCCAAGAAATCAAAAGTTCAGTAGAGAATGTGGAATCAAAAGTAGATTCTGTTCTTGCTTTAATGACTCTTGAAGAGAAAGTAGGACAGCTGGTGCAATATAACGGGAGCTGGGACCTTACCGGTCCGGCTTCAGAAGGTGGAAATAAAGAAAAAGAAGAGAAGCTCAGAAAGGGCCTCGTTGGTTCCATGCTAAATGTCCTTTCTGTTGAAGCCACCACAGAAGCTCAAAAATTGGTCATGGAAAATTCCCGGCTTAAGATCCCGTTGATGTTCGGATATGACGTGATTCACGGATATAAAACAATATTTCCGGTGCCACTGGCTGAAACAGCAAGCTGGGACATGGAAGCTGCGGAAAGATCTGCAGAAATTGCTGCGATGGAATCTGCAGCTGAAGGTGTAAACTGGACCTTTTCCCCTATGATTGATGTTTCCCGGGATGCCCGTTGGGGAAGGATCATGGAAGGTTCTGGGGAAGATCCATTTCTTACCTCGAAAGTGGCTGTAGCCAAAGTAAAAGGATATCAGGGTGAGGATCTTTCAGACCCCAAAACCATTGCAGCTACAGCTAAGCATTTTGCAGGTTATGGTTTCGCGGAAGCCGGCCGTGAATACAACACCGTCCACGTGGGTGAAAACGAACTTCACAACACCATTTTACCACCATTTAAAGCTGCAGCAGCTGCCGGAGTGGCGACCGTCATGAATTCATTTAATGACCTGGATGGTACTCCCGCGACTGCAAGTAAAATGCTTCAAAGGGAAATTCTAAAAGGGAAGTGGGACTTCCAGGGATTTGTAATAACAGATTGGGGAACCATTAGTGAGTTAGTTTCACATGGACTTGCCCGGGATAAAAAGCATGCCTCAGAAATTGCCATAAAAGCAGGAAGTGACATGGATATGGAGGGAAGGGCTTATGAGATAGCTCTTGAAGAACTTGTTAAGGAAGGTAAAGTTGAAGAGGCTCTTATAGATGATGCTGTGCGACGCGTGCTGCGGGTGAAGTTCAAAATGGGCCTTTTTGAAGATCCTTACAGATACTCAGATCCCATTGCAAAGAAGCAACTGGATTATGAGCAACACCTCAAAGAGGCAAGAGATATCGCTAAAAAATCTATTGTTCTTTTGAAGAATGAAAAGGCATTACTTCCTATTAAACCTTCAGTGAAGAAAATTGCTGTGATCGGCCCATTGGGTGATGATAAGGACAGCCCGATCGGAAACTGGCGAGCACAGGGAGAATCCAATTCTGCAGTATCACTTTTGGAAGGTGTTAAGAACGCGGTGGGGAAAGATGTTAAAGTCACTTATGCTAAAGGTGCAGAACTTGGAATAGGGGAAAGAAGTTTTATGAAACCCTTGAAAATAAATAATACTGATAAATCCGGTTTTGACGAGGCAATTAAAAAGGCGAAAGATGCAGACCTGGTGATCATGGCGCTTGGAGAAGACGCCTACCAGACCGGGGAAGGCAGAAGCCGGGCCAATATCGACCTTCCGGGGGTACAGCAGGATTTGCTTGAAGCAATTTATAAAGTAAATAAGAACGTTGTTCTGGTTCTGTTCAACGGGAGACCGCTGGAAATCACCTGGGCTTCAGAAAATGTTCCCGCTGTAGTAGAAGCCTGGTTATTGGGATCTGAAAGTGGAAATGCAATTGCAGATGTACTTTTGGGAAAGTATAATCCTTCCGGGAAATTACCAGTGTCCTTTCCGCGTGCAGTGGGACAGGAGCCGCTTTATTACAATCAAAAAAACACTGGAAGGCCTACAAATCCTGTTGAGGTTACCTATTCTGGTTATAACGATGTAAAGAAAGATGCATTGTATCCTTTTGGATTCGGTTTGAGCTATACGACCTTTGAATACGGGGATCTGGAACTCTCTTCTCAAGAAATGGATGTAAACGGGGAAATAGTGGCAAGCATTAACCTGACTAACACAGGAAAAGTTGCCGGAAAAGAAGTCGTTCAGTTATATTTGAGAGATCCGGTGGCCAGTACCACCCGCCCGGTTAAAGAACTTAAAGCTTTTCAACTGGTTGAAGTGCAACCGGGAGAGACGAAAAAAGTATCTTTCAATATTACAAATGAAATGCTCGAATTCTATAATGCAGATAAGCAATGGACTTCTGAAGAGGGAACGTTCAGGATTATGGTTGGAGGCAACTCAAAAGATCTCAAAAAGGCTGAATTCAATTTAAATAAATAAATGTTGGATCAAAGCAGGTTGAGAATATTCAAAATTGTACTGTTGGGGTTGCTATGTTTCAATGTCAACGCACAGGTAGTCTTTGAAGATAATTTCAATGGGGACCGGTTAAATATGGATCACTGGAATTATGAAGAAGGAGATGGTTGTCCCGGGAATTGTGGTTGGGGAAATAACGAGCTGCAGATCTACAACCGTGACTATGTTGAGGTTAAAGATGGAAATCTGGTGATCACTGCAGTCAGGAAAGCAGATAAATATTTCTCCGGAAAGATCAGTTCCAAAGATAAAGTTGAAGTTAAGTACGGTGAGATCGAGGTAAGGGCGAAGCTGGCTACAGGAAAAGGGCTTTGGCCGGCGGTTTGGATGCTGGGTCATGACATAAATGAAGTGGGATGGCCGGCTTCTGGAGAGATAGACATTTTGGAGTATGTGGGAAAGGAACCCCAGAGGGTATTTACTTCCCTTCACACTCCTGCCAGCCACGGTCAGACCATTAACACCAAAAAGGTTTTTATTAAAGATATAGAAGAAGGTTTTCATATCTACAAAACAGTATGGACCAAAGATTATATTGAATTTTTTATCGATGGAAACTCGGTATACAAGTTTGTGCCTGAAGAATATGATAATACTCATTATCCTTTCAGAAAACCTTTTTATTTCCTTGTAAATATGGCTGTAGGAGGTAATTTTGGAGGCCCGGATGTGGATGGATCCATTTTCCCTAAAAAATTCTACGTCGATTATATTAAAGTAACAGAACTAAAATAACCCTGGCTATTTAAGCCCCTAATGAAATTCCATGAAAAATAAATCTTACCTCTATTTAATAACTGCCGTGTCGGCCCTCGGCGGATTGCTTTTTGGATACGATACCGGTGTTATCAACGGATCCCAGTATTATTTTAGTCAATATTTTGACCTTGATGCCGGAATGAAAGGCTGGGTAGTTGGAAGTGCCCTGATTGGATGTTTCCTGGGAGCTATCATTGCCGGACCCATGAGTAAAGGCATTGGGAGAAAGAATTCATTGATCGTTTCAGCTATTCTTTTTTCTGTTTCAGCCTGGGGATCAGGTCTTCCTTCGTTTTTACCTCAGGAGGTTTTCTTACTGGTGATCTTCAGGATCATTGGAGGACTGGGAATAGGGATAGCGTCAATGAATGCTCCTACCTATATTGCTGAAATTGCACCGGCCAAAATCCGCGGGACCCTCGTAACCTATTACCAGCTAGCTATTGTAATTGGTTTCTTTGTAGTGTTCCTTGCTACTTATTTCATTGGAAATTCCGCTACCCCGGCTGAAAACATCGAACACGGCTGGAGACTAATGTTATGGTCTGAGCTTATACCGAGTACCTTATTCCTCATTTTGTTGTTCTTTGTTCCTAAGAGTCCGCGCTGGCTTGCCTTGCGTGGGTTAAATTCACAGGCTCTCACCGTGCTTAAACGCATTCACGGTGATGAGATAGCACAGATTGAGATCGCAGAGATCGAAAAATCCATTAAAAAAGAAGAATCCAAAGTGAAGCTCAGCGTCTTCGCCAAAGGAGTTTTCTCCATCATCGTGATTGGAACTGTATTATCAATGCTTCAGCAGTTCACAGGAATCAATGCCGTACTTTATTACGGGGCTGACATTTTTGAGCAGGCTCTCGGCTTTGGGCAGGAAGATGTTCTGCAACAGCAGGTATTGCTGGCTGCAGTGAACCTGATCTTCACCTTTGTCGCCATGGCTACTGTGGATAAATTCGGGAGAAAACCGCTTATTTATATAGGTTCTGTGGGAATGATCACGGGCTTTGTTCTTCTTGGTGTTACGTTGATGACCGAATCTGTCGGAATACTTTCTCTTATTGGAGTACTAATGTTCATTGCTTCTTTTGCAATGTCCATGGGTCCTGTGGTGTGGGTAGTACTTTCTGAAATGTTCCCGAATGCCATTCGAAGTATAGCTATGTCGATCGCGGTGGCTGCGCAGTGGGCCGCTAATTACCTTGTGACCCAAACTTTTCCAATGGTCGCAGAAAGTGAAATTAACAACAATGAATTCTGGAATGGGTCTCTACCCTATTTCATTTTTGCAGGTTTTATCCTGCTCATAATCCTGTTCACCATTAAATTTATTCCTGAAACTAAAGGAAAATCCCTGGAAGAATTGGAAGATATGTGGGATATTCCGGAAGAGGCCAAAGAAATTGCGACTAATACCTGATAACTTTTTGTAGACTTTTCTAAAGCACACGAAATACTAGGGGCGAAAAATGATATTTTTGGCCCCTATTTTTGTTTTCCTTAATTTCCCATAATTCATGAAAAAGTTATTTTTCCTTCTCGTTGTACTATCCCTGCCAATGCAGGCACAGGATCTATCCGAATTAAAACACAGGGACACCCTGTTTTTCGATGATTTTTCAAGTGCTGACCTTAACCGGGAAAACTGGAATGTGGTCGTGACAGGATATACGGTAAATAAGGAGCAACAGGCGTATGTAGATTCAACTGCCACCATTTTCACCATTTCGGGGGAAGAGTCTAATGGAGCAAATAATGGAGCTTTGGTTTTAAAGGGACTCTACAGCCCCGACTTTACCACTCCTGAAGGCAAAAAATTTGATTTTATTTCCGGAAGGATCAACACTAAAAAGAAGGTGATGTTCACCTACAACACTGCCGCGGCTCGAATGAAATTACCAGCCGGCTCCGGATTTTGGCCGGCCTTTTGGGCCCTTGGCGACGGGAAATGGCCGGATATTGGGGAGATCGATATAATGGAATACGTGGGAGAAACTGACTGGATCGGAGTTGCCCTTCACGGACCGAAATACTCGGGGGAAACTCCGCTGGTGAACAAGTATTTCTTTCCCGAAGGTGAAGATGTAACGGACTGGCATGTGTATTCCGTTGAATGGACGCCGGAAGAATTGAACTTCAGGGTGGACGACAGGCTCATCTACAGGGTCACCAGGCCTATGGTAGAACATTATGGGGAATGGGCCTTTGATAATCCTAAATTCCTCATCCTGAACCTGGCGTTGGGAGGAGTGTATCCTTTAAAGACCAATGGTGTAAAAGAACCTTATTTAGGAATTCCTGAATCTACCGTGCAGCTTATAAAAGATGGTAAAGCAGAAGTTTTGATCGATTGGGTGTTGATCACCAATTAAAGAGAAACGAAGATTTAGAAATCCTTGAAAACATGTGCGACCCCGTCGGGGTCGAATTATCTTCTGAATTGATGTTTCTAAAAAGATTTCATCCCGTCGGGATGAAACAAGGAAACAGAACTCCCGACTTTCTTTTTAAGACCTGCAAGGTCTTTTTCGACCTTGTAGGTGTGTTATTATTTTTATTCTACATTTTCTTCTTTAGACCTACAAGGTTCTGTAAACCTTGCAGCTCTTGAGTCTTTCTGAATCCAAAGGGTTGAAATATTCTTAGAATAATTGGATAAATAGCCGTGATTTGAAAACATGTGCGACCCCGTCGGGGTCGAATTATCTTCTGAATTGGTTTTCTAAAAAGATTTCATCCCGTCGGGATGAAACAAGGTAACAGAACTCCCGACTTTCTTTTTTAAGACCTGCAAGGTCTTTTTTGACCTTGTAGGTCTGTTATTATTTTTATTCTACCACTTCCTTCTTTACACCTACAAGGTTTTTGTAAACCTTGCAGGTTAGGTCAGAAATTATTCTGAACCCGAAGGGTTCAAATATTCCTAGAATAATTAGGACAAAATCCCACGACCCCGAAGGGGTCGAATCTTTATCAATTCAGATTTCGTTTTTGGATAAAGAACCGCTTCAGGAGTTCTCCTGCTTCCTCCCCTAAAACACCCATTTTGACCTTTGTTTTTGGATGTAGTTTTCCACCCATTTTTCGGTATCCTCTTTCAGGATCTTCAGCAGCGAAAACCAGATTGGAGAGCTGACTCCAATAAAGAGCCCCTGCGCACATTTGGCAGGGTTCCAGAGTAACGTACATGGTACAGTCGATGAGGTATTTTCCACCAAGGGAATTTGCGGCAGCAGTAATTGCCTGCATCTCGGCATGGGCTGTCACGTCGTTCAACATTTCGGTAAGATTATGCCCCCGGGCAATGATCTGCTGATTGGCTACCACCACCACGCCCACGGGAATTTCCCCTTTCTCAAAAGCCAGCTCTGCTTCCGCGAGGGCTTTCTTCATGAAATAGCTGTCGTCAAATACTAATTGCATATTCAAAAATACGATTTCAAAATGTACCTTTGCCTTTTATGGCTCAAAGTATTCTCAACAACATTGATTCCCCGGCCGACCTGAGGCGTCTTAGCGCAGAAGAACTGCCCGCTCTGGCAGCAGAACTGCGTCGGTTCATCATTGATATTATAGCTACTAAAGAAGGCCATCTTGGAGCCAGTCTTGGAGTGGTGGAATTAACGATCGCCCTGCATTACATTTTTAATACTCCCGAAGATCTTTTGGTATGGGATGTAGGCCACCAGGCTTACGGTCACAAGATCCTCACCGGCAGAAGGGGAATTTTCCATACTAACCGACAGCTGAATGGTCTGAGCGGCTTTCCGAAGAGATCTGAGAGCATTTTTGACACTTTTGGCACCGGACATTCATCTACAGCCATTTCGGCCGCTCTGGGGATGGCTTTAGCCTCAAATCTAAAAGGAGAAACTGAAAGGCAGCATATAGCTGTGGTGGGTGATGCTTCTATTGCCAGCGGAATGGCCTTTGAAGGCCTGAACCATGCCGGGGTGACTGATGCGAATCTATTGATCGTTCTTAACGACAATGCCATTGGGATCGATCCCAGTGTTGGTGCCTTAAAAAATTACCTCACCAAAGCAAAGGTTGGACACAAACCCGCGCAGGATAATATTATTGAGGCCCTTAATTTTCAATACTTCGGTCCGGTAGACGGACATGATCTGGAGAGTCTGCTGCAAACTTTTGAAAAACTGAAAGAGATAAAAGGCCCTAAATTCCTGCATGTGATCACCCGGAAGGGGAAGGGTTTAAAAAAAGCCGAAGAAGACCAGGTAAAATATCACGCTCCGGGAAAATTTGAACCGGCTACGGGGGAATTACTTCCGTATGACACCAAAGGCCTTTCACTAAAATTTCAGGATGTCTTTGGACTGACTCTGGTTGAACTGGCTGAAAAAAATGATAAGATCATTGGGATCACACCTGCCATGCCTACAGGCAGTTCTCTTAAGTACATGATGGAAGCCTTTCCAAAGAGGGCTTTTGACGTGGGGATCGCCGAACAGCATGCAGTGACTTTGGCTGCGGGAATGGCTACGCAGGGGTTCACCGTCTATTGTGCTATTTACAGCACCTTTTTGCAACGCGCTTATGACCAGGTGATCCACGATGTGGCGCTGCAGGATCTTCCTGTGATATTTTGCCTGGATCGTGCCGGTCTTGTAGGAGAAGATGGTGCCACGCATCACGGTGTTTTCGACCTGTCATATTTGAGATGCATCCCGAATCTTATTATTTTCGCTCCTCTTGATGAAGTGGAGCTTCGCAATATCCTGTATACTTCTCAAAAAGGGGATCTGCAGCATCCTTTAGCTATTAGGTATCCCCGCGGAAGAGGTTTCCGGCAAGAGTGGAAGTTGCCATTTGAATCCATTATCTTCGGAAAAGGACGCTGTCTCAAAGAAGGTTCAGAAGTAGCTGTACTGAGTATTGGGGCGATAGGAGAGAATGTTACAAGAGCACTTGAAGATCTTGCCGAAGCTGAAAAAGTTGCCCATTATGATATGCGATTCGTAAAGCCACTTGACGAAGACCTGTTGCACGAGATCTTTAAAAAATTCACCCGAATTGTGACTATTGAGGATGGATGTGTAGCCGGCGGATTTGGTTCAGCGGTATTAGAATTTGCTCAAAAAAATTCTTTTGACGCTAAAATTGAGCTGCTGGGAATCCCCGATCACTTTATGGAACACGGAAAAGTGACTGAATTACAAGAAATTGCCGGAATAGACGTTCAATCTATACGGAAGCACCTAAACAAAATCCTGGAATAATATAAGACGTACAATTTTTACCCTATGTTGAAATTTTTTGCCCCCCTTCTGTTTTTATTTACTTCTGTTGCCTTGGCTGCGGTGTCCGATTCTACCGTAGTGGACACTACCACTGTTGTTAAAGAAAATATTACCTACTGGAAAAAGACGAACAAAGTGGGATTGAACATGAGTGAAGTGGCTTTTTTTAATTGGAATTCCGGGGGGAACAATTCCATTTCAGCCTTAATGCACGCGGCTTTCGGCCGTAAATACAAGAAGGAGTTGCTCAACTGGAACAATACCCTTACTGTGAAATACGGACTGAACGCGCAGGAAGGACGGGAACTGAGAAAGACGGAAGACAACCTGGAAATATCCTCGAACTTTGGTTATAGAAGGGATTCGGTCTCCAATTTTTATTACTCGGCAAAATTCAATTTCAATACCCAGTTCACCTACGGTTACCGGTACCCGAATACCGACAATCCCATATCAAAGTTCATGGCTCCCGGCTACGCTTTTGTGGGAGTGGGAACTGAATATTCTTCTCCTAGTGAAGATCTTACCATATATGTTTCGCCTGTAACAGAAAAATCAACTTTTGTGTTGGACCAGGACCTGGCAAATGAAGGCATGTTCGGAGTAACCCCGGCAGTTAAAGATGAAGAAGGAAATATTCTGCAACCCGGCGAAAAAATACGAACCGAATTCGGGTTTTTGATAAGTAGTGGCTTTTCCAAGGAGATCTTTGAAAATGTTGGGCTCAACAATCAGCTTAGGTTGTATTCTGATTATCTGAATAAGTTTGGAAATATTGACGTGGATTGGGAACTGAATGTTGATCTTAAAGTAAATGAGTATGTAAAAGCAAATGTGGGTTCCCATCTCAAGTATGATGATGATGTGAAGTACAAACAGGACACCAACGGAGACGGAAAATTAGAGACCCGGGGAGCACGTATACAGTTCAAGCAGCTGTTGGGAGTTGGATTGATCTACCAGTTCTAAAAGAAAGTTGCACATAAAAACAAAGACCTTCAAAAATGACATTTTTGAAGGTCTTTGTTTTTTTACTTCCTAACGATCTTATGAACTACTTCTTTAGAAGAAGATTTGATCCTGATAAAATATACTCCCGACGCTTCTTTTTCGATGTTCACCGGCACGGGAATATTTTCCTGCAGATCTTCCTTAAGGCTGTAAACCAGTTGCCCTGTAAGATCAAAAATTTGAATTTCTGCAGTTCCGAGGCTGGCGCGTGAAAGCACCTGGTAATTACCATCAGAAACAGCAGGATAAACCACTAATTGCGCCTGGTCCGGTTCCCCGCCGCCTGGATCTGTGGAAGCGGTAAACTGTCCCGTGAACATTCCACGGCCATACGTGGCCGCATAGGCTTCGTTTGTTCCTTTCTTAAGGTCCAGATCGGTTACTTTCACGTCACTCATTCCGTTGTAGGAATGGGTCCAGTTTGGGCTCGTACTGCTGAAGTTTTTGGTGGCCCAAACCCCAAGTTCGGTTCCTATGATAACCTCTTCTTTATTCAAAGGGTTTGGAAGGATGGTCAGTACAGGCAGATCAGGAAGGTTGCCTTCCTTGCTTACCCAGGTGGGGTTGTCACTACTTCCGTTCTCTGTATACCAAATGTTCTTAACTCCAAAATTGTAAAACGTCACCAGGATCTGATCTCTAGTCTGTCCAAATTCAATGTCCGAAACACTTCCTACAAACTGAGGCCCCGTGATCTCGGTGAAAGTAGCCAGAGAAGGATTTCCATCAGCATTTTTAATTTTTATGACGGAACCATCTGTGAGTCCGACTAAGAGGGTACTGGTGTTTACATCAAAGGGAGAAACCGTAATAGCACTGATGGAAGAAGACAATTCGGCATTGGTTAGGGAAACCCGGGGAGCAACTTCGTCATCATTGGTGATGCCGTCGCTGCCTATAAGCTCCAGATCTTTCAGATTATCGTAACGGTAAAGAATTCCTCTGGGCCCATTCGAGTATAACTTATCCAGGTTGGAATCCAGTGCCTGTGGATTTATAAAAAAACCGTCTCTATCCTCGTTGTTGGCGATCAGGGTTAATCCCTCCTGACTGTAATCATAAGCCACGATCAGATTGTTGTAAATAAGATTGGCTATTAGGTAATCTGTATCTACCTGGTCGTAAAAAGCATGGGCTCCATCACCCCCAAGAATACCAATGGATTCCCTGCTGCCATTCTGAATAAGGTGTGTCCCATTATCCTGCGTCCCTCCCAGGAAGTAATCTCCGTTTGCAAATGAACTGGGGGCAACTGCAATAGAATAGAACTGGGTAGTGACATAATTTTCCAGCGGACTTATAAAGACATCAGAAGTGGAGGCTTTGGAAAGATCACTTGCAAAAGATACTCCCCCGTCGTGTCCAAAGACGGCTTGATTTGAATTACCTGGCCGGAAGGCTATGACATGTTGATCTGCATGAACATAGGATACGGGGAGGTTATCGAGGTTATCAAAATCAGACCATTTAGATATCTGCTGCCAGGAGTTTCCGCTGTCTGTGGATCGAAAAAGGTCGATTCCCCCTGCATACACTATTCGGTCATCATTAGGATCAGATTCTATCACGAGGTCGTAAAATGCCTGTCCCCGTGCAAAATCGGATGAGAGTATAGTAAGGTCTGCATCGTTTGGCTCATTTATTTTTTGAATGCTGGCAAAGGCATCGGTTGTAATGAACAGGTCGGCTTCCTCTTCAATATTGTCAACTGCAATGTAAAATTTGTCAGGATCTGTTGCTGAAGCTTCTATTTCGGTTCTATAGACATCAGGTATTGTTGTAATGAGATCAAAAGAGGTGTTTGTTCCTTTTTCCCGTTTATATATATCACCCCCTCTGGAACTCTCACCTTCTCCAGGAGAATAGGTGGTGGAGACCCAGATGTTCCCGGCGGCATCTACTTCAAAGTCATTAAATGATTTTTCCTCGATAAGTTGTTCCCAGGAGCCGCCTCCATCGGTGCTGCGGTAAAGGCCGCGATCAAAGAAGCCAAGAAAGTTATTTGGATTCCTGGCATTGTCATAAAGGTGAGTAGAAACTCCAATAAAAACTTCCGTTGTATTGCCGTTGTCCCAGGCCTGTATGTCGTTGATAAAATAAGTTCCACCCACTACGAGTGAATTTGTTCCCTGGCTTGGAGTGGAAAATTTCTTGACATCCAATACCTGTGACCAAGTCTGGCCGGCATCGCTGGTTTTGAAAACCCCTGTTCCAATTACATCCCCACCGGTATATTGTTCTCCGGTCCCTACATACCAGGTGTTTTGATCCCTTGGATCTACAGTGATACAGGTGATATTTAAATTTGATGACAGTCCGCTCACCTGTTGCCATTTAGATGAGGCCCTGGTGATATCATTGTTCACCCAAAGTCCGCCACTTACTGAACCGGCAAAAACTCTTTTCGCTGTAGGATCGTTAGGATCGAATAACAGAACCCGGGTTCTTCCACCCACAAAGAAAGGACCTCTGGACACCCATGGTTGAGAATCTTCTCCACCCGGAGCTTTATAAGTATTACGACGATCGCTGAGTTTTTGATACAGCTCTCTCACTTTATACGGCTCAGGATATCCCAACGCCGGATTCATCGTGAGATACTCCATCATTTCGTAATAGCTGTTTGGAGGCAAGCCTTTTCTGATCCTGTCCAGCCTTGAGAGCTTCCCCCCCTTTTCGGGCACCTGAGTTTGCAGAAATTCCCGGTGCATCTGCCTGAGCTGAGAGATCTCAGCAGCGGAAGGTTCATCTGAACTTATATAAAAACGGAAAAGTCCTGCAAATAGCAAGATGGGAATTAAAAAGACAAACCTTTTATTCATTCATAGGGAATTAGCGAAAAACCGGAATAGGTTTTTACTTTACCAAAATACGAAAAATTAAATTTTCAGACCTTTGAATTTTTTGAATGACGCCACAATATTACTGTCTGTTAATGACGATATGTAGCTGCAGATCCTTATCAGTTTTTCGTACACCGACAGGTCTTCAAAATATTCGGCTTCAGGAATGAGTTTTTTAACCAGCCTGTTGTAATTGGTCTCTTCTCCATCTTCGGGAAGAAGTGCCCTGGTGTAGGTGTCCAAAAGGTGAGAAAGCATTTGGTAGCCGGCAATTTCCTTGCTAATTACTTCCTCGCTCTGGTAGATCTTTTCAATACTTATTTTTATAATATCCGTTATTTGGGCCTCGTACTTACTCTTGTCAAACAACGCCTCATGGAATTCCCCTTTTAGGATAGCTTCTTCGTTCCTCAGGAAGATCTCCACAGCTTCGGTAATAAGAGTATTTATTGCCAGAGCCCGTAAATAACTCAGCCGGTCTGCCCTGGTTTCAAGGTTGTGATATTTTTTAGTGTTGATGGAGTTCTTGACCAGGTTGATGAGGTATTCGAGAGCGTATTCCTCCTGAATAAGACCCAGATTGATCCCGTCTTCAAAATCAATGATAGTGTAACAGATATCATCTGCCGCTTCCACAAGAAAGGCCAGCGGATGCCTGCTATACCCGATATTTTTACCTGTGCGGGTAGGGATAAGTCCCAGTTCATTTACTACCTCTTCAAAAAAGGCTTTTTCTGACTGGAATATCCCGAACTTTTTGTCGCCTATTTTGTTGGTGGGTTTATGCGGAAGGGATTCCTTGGGGTACTTAATAAAGGCTCCTAAAGTAGCATACGAAAGCCTGATGCCACCGGGAATTCCCGGGCGGTCTTCGGTAAGTATTTTAAAGCCGTTTGCATTGCCTTCAAACTTCACCAGGTCCTGATATTCTTCAGGAGTAAGTTGGTCTTTAAAACGTTTTCCCCTGCCGTTGCTGAAGTATTCTCCAATGGCTTTTTCTCCGGAATGTCCGAAGGGTGGATTCCCAATGTCATGCGCGAGTGCGGCGGCGGCTACTATCGCACCAAAATCGTTCATTTGATACCCGTGTACCTTCTCGAGGTGTGGATGCTTTTCGAGGATCTTTTGTCCTGCCAACCTTCCCAGCGAACGACCCACTACTGAAACTTCAAGGCTGTGCGTGAGGCGCGTGTGCACAAAGTCGGTTTTGGAAAGCGGGATCACCTGCGTCTTGTCCTGCAGGCTTCTAAAAGCCGAAGAAAATATGATTCTGTCGTAATCTACCTCGAAGCCAAGGCGGGTCTCATTTTGTTCTTTGCGTAAACGTTTATTGATATCTCCGGCTTTGCGGAGGGACAGGAGTTGTTCCCAGTTCATCATGTGCTGAAAAAATTGCGTTAAGGATTGAGCGGCCTGTTTGAGCTATCCAAAAATGGCATTTTTGGAAGCGAGTAGCGAAAGCCTGACCCCGGCCTGCGCCGGGGGAACGCCCACCTCACCTAAAAATTCGGTCGGCATGCCCAAAATACAATAGGTCTCAAAAATAACAAAAAAGGGAAGGTATCTCACGACAACTTCCCTATTGTTTTTCCCCTTCGAAGACCTTAGGAGATCACGATGTATTCTACCGATGATTCGAGGGCGGCAAGGCTGGTGTAATAGAGATCTTCGTCTTCCGGTTCGGTGTTGATGTACACCTTGCCGGTTGGGGCACAAACAGAGTGGTTAGAGTGGATTTTCATTGGTATTTACGGGTTTTGATGGTTTTAAATTTATGAACCGCACATTAGGCAGTCGTCTCCTTCTGATTCTTTAGATCGCGCGATCAGGTTTCTCAGTTCTTCGGGAGAAAGGGAAGTACTTTCAGGCATAACAACCGCAGTCTCCTCCTTTTTAGCCGCTACCTCGGGTAATTCCTCTTTTTTCTCCTCTTTTGCAAGGGTAAATTTGATGGCGTCTACTGCACTCTTGGTTCGCAAATAGTACATTCCGGTCTTAAGGCCGCTCTTCCAGGCATAAAAGTGCATGGAGGTGAGCTTGCTGTAGTTGGCGTTTTCCATGAACAGGTTGAGAGATTGGGACTGATCAATGAAATAACCGCGCTGGCGCGACATATCAATGATGTCTTTCATGCTCATTTCCCAAACCGTTTTGTAAAGTTCCTTAAGGTCCTGCGGAATCACATCAATGCTCTGAACAGAACCATTGGAGCGTAAAATGGCATTTTTCACCTCATCATTCCACAGATTGCGCTCTACAAGGTCTTCCAGCAGGTGCTTGTTCACAACAATGAATTCTCCTGAAAGCACACGGCGTGTGTAAATATTTGAAGTGTAAGGCTCAAAAGCTTCGTTGTTTCCAAGGATCTGGGAAGTGGAAGCGGTTGGCATTGGGGCCACTAAGAGGGAATTCCGTACTCCGTGTTTAAGCACCTGCTTGCGCAATTTTGCCCAATCCCATCTACCACTGAGGTCTTTGTCATCAATACCCCAAAGGTTGAACTGGAATTTACCCTGGCTGATTGGCGAACCTTCATAAGTAGAGTAAGGGCCTTCTTCCTGAGCCATTTCCATAGAAGCAGTGACTGCAGCAAAATATAATGTTTCGAAGATCTCCTGGTTCAGCTTTTTAGCCTCATCACTGGTGAATGGCAAGCGAAGTTTAATAAAAGTGTCAGCTAAGCCCTGTACTCCAAGTCCAACAGGACGGTGCCTGAAGTTGGAGTTTTCTGCTTCCTTGACGGGATAAAAATTACGGTCAATAACTTTATTCAGGTTTCGGGTGACACGTTTGGTGATCTTGAACAGTTCCTTGTGATCAAATTCATTGCCCTTGATGAACATTGGGAGGGCAATGGAAGCAAGATTACAAACCGCTACCTCGTCTTCACTGGTGTATTCGAGGATCTCTGTGCAAAGGTTTGAGGAGCGAATAGTTCCCAGGTTCTGCTGATTTGATTTCCGGTTTGCAGAATCTTTGTACAGCATGTACGGGGTACCGGTCTCGATCTGTGATTCCAGGATCTTCTCCCAAAGTTCACGGGCTTTGATCGTTTTTCTTCCTCTTTTTTCAGACTCATATTTCAGGTAGAGTTCTTCAAATTCTTCCCCGTGTTTGTTGTAGAGGTCCGGGCATTCATTAGGGCACATAAGCGTCCAATGAGCATCTTCTTCCACACGTTTCATGAAAAGGTCTGGCACCCACATGGCGTAAAACAGATCACGGGCACGCATTTCTTCTTTTCCGTGGTTCTTCTTAAGATCCAAAAAGTCGAAAATATCCGCATGCCATGGTTCCACATAAATGGCAAAGGAGCCTTTCCGTTTTCCACCGCCCTGGTCTACATAACGTGCAGTATCATTAAAAACGCGAAGCATTGGTACAATTCCGTTCGAGGTACCATTGGTTCCTGAAATGTAAGATCCCGTGGCGCGCACGTTATGAATAGATAAACCAATTCCACCTGCAGACTGGGAGATCTTTGCCGTTTGTTTCAAAGTATCGTAGATACCATCAATGCTGTCATCCTGCATGGTGAGCAGGAAACAGGAAGACATTTGCGGTTTTGGAGTTCCCGAATTGAAAAGTGTAGGGGTAGCGTGCGTAAAATACTTTTTTGACATCAGCTCATAGGTCTCGATGGCTGCTTCGATATCATCGGGATGAATACCTACGGAAACCCTCATGAGCATATGTTGAGGTCTTTCTGCGATCTTTCCGTTAAGCTTAAGAAGGTAAGAGCGCTCCAGGGTTTTAAATCCGAAGTAATCATACTGGAAATCCCGGTTGTAGATAATAGTGGAATCCAGCCTTTCCTTATTTTCCAGGATCACTTTATACACATCATCGGCCAAAAGGGGGGCTTTTCGACCGGTGCGGGGGTTGACATACTCATACAAGTCTGTCATAACCTCCGAAAATGTTTTTTTGGTGTTCTTATGTAGATTGGAAACCGAGATACGGGCGGCCAGCTTCGCATAATCGGGATGCGCTGTGGTCATGGTTGCAGCGATCTCTGCAGCAAGATTGTCAAGTTCGCTGGTGGTCACACCGTCGTATAATCCTTCGATCACGCGCATTGCAACCTTTACAGGATCTACCAGTTCGTTCAATCCATAGCACAATTTCCGCACCCGGGCGGTGATCTTGTCAAACATGATAGGTTCCTTACGGCCGTCTCTCTTTTCTACGTACATAGTCTATAATTTTGGTAAAGAAATTCCGGAGGTTCTAAAAACCTCGGAATTCCGAATGCTTATGATGGTTAAAACGACACCGCGCTGGGGGACGCGCGGCATCATTTAAATGGAAATTCTAGAAATCTGCGTCGAAGCTGATCTTGTCAGAATCCTTGTCTTTATTCATTACTCCTGCTTTCTGGTATTCCCCAACTCTTTTTTCAAAGAAGTTGGTTTTTCCCTGCAGGTTGATCATGTCCATAAAATCAAAAGGATTTGCAGTGCCGTATTCTTTCTCACATTCCAACTCCACTAATAGACGGTCAGCCACAAATTCGAGGTACTGGGTCATGAGGTTAGAGTTCATCCCTATGAGGCTTACCGGAAGTGATTCGGTAATAAATTCTCTTTCTATATTCAAGGCATCGACAATGATCTCACGGATCCTTTCCTTGGAAACTTTGTTAACAAGATGGTTGTTGTGCAGGTGTACTGCAAAGTCGCAGTGCACTCCCTCATCACGGGAGATGAGTTCGTTGGAAAAGGTAAGCCCCGGCATCAATCCGCGTTTCTTCAGCCAGAAAATAGAGCAGAAAGCTCCGGAGAAGAAGATACCTTCAACAGCAGCAAAAGCTATCAATCGTTCGGCGAAAGAATCAGATTCTATCCATTTTAAAGCCCACTGAGCTTTTTTCTGAATAGCGGGAAATACTTCTATAGCTTTAAAAAGCTGATTTTTTTCCTTCTCATCCTTGACGTAGGTATCGATAAGAAGGGAATAGGTTTCTGAATGGATATTCTCCATCATGATCTGGAATCCATAGAAGAACTTGGCTTCGGAATACTGAACTTCGTTCACGAAATTCTCGGCCAGGTTTTCATTTACGATCCCATCAGAGGCGGCAAAAAAGGCAAGTATGTGCTTGATGAAATAACGCTCATCAGCAGTAAGTTTTTGGTTCCAGTCGGTAAGATCCTGGTGCAGGTCAATTTCTTCCGCGGTCCAGAAGCTAGCTTCCATTTTTTTGTACCAGTCCCAAATGTCGTGGTGTTTAATAGGGAAAATAACAAAGCGATCTTTGTTTTCCTGTAAAATGGGTTCTAACTGAGCCATGGTTTAAATTCTTTTCTGGTTGATTTTGTTAAGTTGGTTTAACAAATATTGGAAAATCAGGCAGATAAAGGAAGATAAGAGGAGAAAGCTTTTCAACAAAGTTTTCAACACGCTAAGACCGCATTGTTATTGATGTTAAGTTAATGACATTGTATAAATAACTGTAAAACAGACATTTATAACTTGTTAATAATTTTAAGATACTACAGTTCCTTTCTGGTACGGTCAAGTTGTAAACAGGTAGCTAAAAGGTCCCAAAAATGCTATTTTAAGCGGGTGTTTTCCCTCAAACTATATGAGCTAAACCCGTTGGATTCTGTAAGAATTTAACGTGATTGATGTATCCCCTCATGACGAACCGTTTTATTATCTGGAGCTTGTTTTATTGTGAAGATTAGAACTCATCATGCTTCGGAAGCATTACGGAAAGGAAGTCTCAAAAATGACATTTTTGAGACTTCACTAAAATTGTTTTTGGTTTTGAAAATTTCAGGAAAAAGTATTCTAAAGCAACAATCTTTTACCACCCTTTGCCGCCGACTCATATATTTTTTCAAGGATTGCAATGTCTTTTAAACCTTCTTCCCCGGGAGCGATCATCGGTTTATTGTTGATGATGGCCAGCGCGTCATCGTCCATTTGTACCGCCTGTTGATCTTTTCCGAAGGGAGGCAGAACTTTTCCATTACTGGCCTCGCCTTTTACGCCGGAATAGGTTTGAAAAGGTTTTAGGTAATAATATCCGTTTTCGCAATTCACTTCCAGGGAATTCATGTTCTCTCCAAAGCTGGTACTGCAGTCAGCGACAATTCCATTTTTAAATTCCAGTTTGAAATGAGTGGTCTCATCCACTTCATCAAACATCTGTGGACGGTTTATTTCATGGGTGGCCGAGACGGCCACAGGTTCCATTTGGGTCGAGTAGCGCGCAGCGTTTAGTGGGTAAACACCCATATCATACATGGCTCCACCGCCCATTTCTTTCTCGAGACGCCAGCCAAGCGAATTTCCGTAAAATCCGGCTGCGGCTTTAAGATCCTTTATCGGCCCAAAAGGTTGTTTGCGTGCCCATTCCATCATTTTTTGGTTGTTAGGCTCATGCTGTAGCCTGTAACCTATAGCTATTTTGACCTTATTGCTGCTACAGGCATTGATCATTTGCCGGCATTCTTCTGTGTTCATGGCCATGGGTTTTTCACACCATACATGTTTACCCGCGTTTGCTGCTATAATGGAATATTTGGCATGAAGGGAATTGGGCAGTACTACATAAACCACGTCAATATCAGCGTTATTGGCTATCTGTGACATGTTCTCATAATTGTAAACATTGACGTCTTTAATACCGTACTTTTTCTGCCACTTCGGAATTTTTTCAGGGCTGCAGGTCACGATTCCGCGAAGCTCGCAAAATTGGGTCTTTTGCAGAGCCGGGGCCAATTGGTAGGTGCTGTAACTACCCAGGCCTACCAATGCTACTCCCAGTTTTTTCTTTGGTTTCTTGAGAAGAAGTCCGGGATAGGGTAGACTGAGGGCGGCCATAAAAAGGCCGGAACGTTTTATGAAGCTGCGTCTGCTGTTCATCATTTCCTCCATAAGGTAAATAAAATGAAGCTTTTACAGAAATATTCCAGTTGAGCAGGGGAGTTCAACAGCCTGAGGTTCCAAAAATGACATTTTTGGAACCACTTATTGTTTTCTTTCAGGACATCAATTCCCGTACATGTTGCGATAGTTTGCCTTGCTGATGCTATAAGGTTCTTTTTGAAGGCTGGTGCAGATCATGGTGGCATTGTTCTTTGAATTCTTCTTGTCTACCATATTCATTTCCAGCATCAGGCCATTACCGTCTTTTAGCCATTCTTGCTTGATGCCTGGGGGTAATTTACTTTTCTCATACTGGTACATATTTCCAAAGCTTACATCTGCTTCATTGGTAATGTAGAATTTCATTAGGTGATCGTCTGTTTCCACTTCGTATCCATTACAGTGATAGCCAATAATAGTCTTTCCTTCGATCTCCCTAAACTCCGCATCTTTATAGAAATCTTCATCTGCATTGGTCTTGGAGACATCCATTTTGGTGGCCATCAGCATTTTGTTGCCTTCAGAATCCATGAACATGGCCATCAGACTGTTCCTGGTATCCATCACCATGAACATATTTTCCATGGGGGGCATCTCGATTCCCATATAGGGAGCATTCTTTTTTAGGCGGTACACCATCGTGACATCTCCTTCGGTGCTATGCATGGTGGCGTCATATCTCCAGTCAAAATCATATACGGCAGGAATGTTCTCTGTGCTTACCTGCTCGCCTCCCATGGGCATCATTGCAGAATTCATCTGGTTACCCATCATATTTTCCATCATGTTCTCTGTGCCCGTAGCTGCCTGGTCAGAAACCTTATCGGAAACTTTATCGCTTACTTTGTCTTCAACTTTACGTTCGACCTTCTTTTTCAATTTTTTCAGGATCTGGGCTTCAACAGGAGCTGATAATAGAAGCATCGAAAACAGGAGTAGTGCTAACTTTTTCATGAGCTGGATTTTTAGTTAAACTTTTTCTAGGGGGAAACCATAAGATGCATACCAGTGAGTCAGGTTCAAATGAGGCGCATCAAAAAAGGGGAAAGGAGGGGGGATACCTAACAGTAAGGTATTAAAAATTAATCTGTTATGGAAACAGAGGATTCAAAAACGCGAAAATTTATGAGAATTTATTTTTGCAGACTCTCCGCTACTTTTTCAAGTTCGGCGTACCAGTCTTCTCCAAATTTTCTGATAAGAGCTTCCTTTACAAACTTGTAGATAGGAACCTGCAGTTCTTTTCCGAGGGTACAGGCGTCATCGCAAATGTACCACTGGTGGTAATTCACGGCAGAAAATTCGGAATAATCCTGGGTGCGAACGGGATAAAGGTGGCAGGAAACGGGTTTTTTCCAGGAGATCTCTCCCTGGTTGTAGGCCTCTTCAATTCCGCATAAAGCAGTCCCTTTTTTGTCAAAAGTAACATAAGCACAGTCGGCTCCGTCGATTAGCGGGGTTTCATACTCGCCATCTTCTCCGATAATGGAAGTGCCCTGGGCTTCAATGGCTTCAATTCCTTCTTTCCTTAGAAAAGGTTTGATCTTGGAATAATTGTCTTCCAGAATATGGGTTTCCTTTTCCTCCAGAGGTGCGCCGGCATCTCCCGCTATGCAGCAGGCGCCCTTGCAGGCCGAAAGGTTGCACACAAAATCCTTTTTTAGGATCTCTTCAGAAACGATGGTTTTGCCAAGTTGAAACATGCCGCAAAGATACTTTTTAAAGGCATTTCTAAAATTAATCGGCGGGTACTTTAACGTTAAAATTTTCTTGGCATCAACAAATGTTAAAATTATTCCCTGTACTTTTGCAACCCTCATTTTGAGATTTTATGGAACTGAACATCAGGGAAATTGCATCGGCCACCATGATCTTGTTTGCCGTTATAGATATTATCGGCAGTATTCCTATTATTATCGATCTTAGAAAAAAAGCAGGTGTATTACAGAGCGAAAAAGCTACTGTGGTGGCAGGCTTGCTCATGATCGCCTTTCTTTTTGTAGGAAAAGAGATCCTGAATCTTATTGGAATAGATGTGAACTCCTTTGCGGTAGCAGGTTCTTTGATCCTGTTCTTCCTGGCGCTGGAAATGATCCTGGGGATTACGCTTTATAAAGATGATGCACCTGAAACTGCGGCCGTAGTGCCGCTGGCGTTTCCGCTAATTGCGGGTGCAGGAACCATGACTTCGATCCTTTCCCTGCGGGCAGAATATGCCACTGTTAATATTATTGCCGCCATAATTATAAATATTATTTTTGTCTACCTCGTCCTCAAGTCCTCCGGAAAGATCGAACATTTTCTGGGGAAGCAGGGCATCAACGTTATCCGTAAAATTTTTGGCGTTATCCTCCTGGCAATTGCTGTCAAGTTATTTGCCGCCAATATTAAGAATCTGTTTTTATGAAAGTGCTTATTTATTCTCTACTTGTAATAGCCGTTGGCCTCATCGTGTATAACTTTACCTTCCTTAATTTTGAGGATGTAATGAGTGGGGACAGCGGGACTGCTCTTATTGGAATTCTCGCTTCGAGTATTGTAGTGGTGCTCATGGTTATCCTTCTAATGTCTCGCGCCATTGCTGAAAAAGCAGAACATTAATGGAATTTGATTTTGATGCCCTTATCGTAGGAGGAGGTGCTGCGGGAATGTCCTGCGCCCTCGTTTTGGGATCTGGTTTGTCAAAACCCTTCGGAAGCGGCAAAAAGGTGGGGATAATTCTGCATCAAAAAGCTTCACATCTTCAGTCTGCACTTTTCAACAATGTGTTGGGCGTTGCTCCCGGCACTTCCGGACAAGAGATCTTAGCTTCAGGAAGTAAACAACTTTCGGAATTGTATCCCGAAGTAGAACAGCTTAAAAAAGAAAAGGTAAGCGAAATCAAATTTTTGGAGCAGGGATTCCTCGTGGTGACCAACAAAAATCAGTATACTGCAGCTTCCGTAGTAATTGCGGTGGGGTATACCAACTTCTTCAGAATTAAAGGTCTCGAAAATTATGTGATTCCTCATCAGAAGACTAAAGCTTCTAAAAACAGAATTCAGCTAAAGAATGAAGATCACCTGGTGGCAAAGGATCTATATGTCGCCGGTACTTTAGCCGGTCATCGCAGCCAGTTCTCTATTGCCTGCGGAAGTGGTGCTGCCGTGGCAACAGACATTCTTACTGCGTGGAATGCCGGAGAGCACACCAAAGTACATGATAAACTGAAGGAGTAGAAAAATTACTTTTCTGAGAGTTCTATCACTTTAGTGATCATCCGGTCGCCTTCATTGACGATCCTTTCAAAAGCAGTACTTCCATATAATTGCTGCGCCATGGTCGCTTTGAGATAGCGCTTGAGCACCGGTTTGTAGGCAGAGACCTTTACTTCAAAATTTTCCCTACGCGTAAAAGCTCTGAACTTACCAAGGATCTCTTCATCTACCATTTCCTGTTTCATGAATTCTTCTTCGCTAAGGGAATTGTAATAAGCCCTGTTGCTTTCAAGCACCTCAAAGATGAAACGGTCCATGAAGCCGCTGCGCAGCATTAGATTCAGGCTTTCTTTCTCGAAATTTGTGTCCTTGGGCACAAATACATCGGGAATAATTCCGCCACCACCATACACAACTTTTCCTCCCGGCGTTACATAACGCAGGGAATCAGCAACTGCAATACTGTCTGCACTAATTAATTCGCCGTTTCTATATCTATTGAGGTAGTCGTTGAAATATTCTTTATTGCCATGATCATAGGGTTTTTGAATGGAGCGACCGGTTGGGGTATAATAACGGGCAATAGTAAGCCGAACAGCGCTGCCATCTCCAAGAGCCATTTCACGTTGTACAAAACCTTTTCCATAAGATCTGCGGCCAATAATTAATCCCTTGTCATTGTCCTGCAAGGCTCCTGCGACGATCTCACTGGCAGAGGCCGAATTCTCATTGATCAGGACATACAGTCTACCTTTTTCAAAATTACCTTCTTTAGTGGCATAGGTTTTTTCTTCGGCTCCTTTTTTGTTTTTGGTAATAAGGACGAGCTTATCTTCGGGTAGGAATTCGTCTACGATCTGAGTGGCTTCAGCAAGATACCCACCAGGATTATTACGTAGATCAAGAGCAATTTGTTTTGCTCCCTCCGCTTTCAGTTTCAGCAGGCTCTCTTTGAATTCTTTATAAGTAGATTCCGCAAAGCGATTGATCTTGATGAAACCAAGAGTAGGAGTCAGCATGTATGCGGCATCTACACTTTTTAAAGGGACTTTTCCGCGGCGAACACTAAATTCGAGCAGCTCGGGAATTCCTTTTCTGAAGACTTTTAGAACCACCTTTGAATTTTCCTCTCCTTTTAAATGCTCGGTAATGGAATCATTGCTGATGTTCTTATTGAACAGCGGTTCCCCATTGGCATACAAGATTCGGTCTCCACCCTGTATTCCCACCTTTTCACTGGGACCTCCTTCCAGGGTCTGGATAACAGCGATTGTGTCGTTGACGTTATAGAAACTCACTCCAATCCCTACAAAATCACCTTTCATGCTTTCGCTGAGGGAAGCATATTCTGCCGGTGGAATGTAAACGGAGTGGGGGTCGAGGTCGCTGAGAATGTCATTTACCGTTACATCAACGATACTATCCATATCCACTTCATCAACATATTCATATTCAATATAGTCAATGAGGCGGGCGAGTTTTTCCTTTTTCTTATTGGTACTGAGCAGGGAAGAGGAGGTGTAGTTGGAAAAATCCAGGGCAGCACCAAGCAGGACCCCGAGGGCACAGGCAAAGCCTAATAAAAGTGGCAGGTATTTATTCGATCTTTCTTTCAATCTTCAAGTTCATTGATCTGGTACAATTCAACCCCGGCTTTTTCTAAAAAATCCAGTCCTGAACAATCTTTGTATTTTATATGGTACACCAGCCTTTTTATTCCGGCCTGGTGTATCAATTTGCTGCATTCCTTGCAGGGAGACATTGTGATGTACAATGTGGCTCCCTCACAGGATTGGGTGGAACCGGCTACCTTTAAAATGGCATTGGCTTCCGCATGAAGAACATACCATTTGGTGTAACCTTCTTCATCTTCGCACGGATTTTCAAAACCGGTAGGAGTTCCGTTATATCCGTCGGAAATTATCATTCTGTCTTTCACAATAAGTGCGCCAACCTGCTTACGGTTACAATGGGACAATTTGCTCCATTCCCGTGCGATACGTAAATAGGCTTTATCGAATTTCAATTGCTTCTTTGTCGGCATAGCTGAATAAAGGCGCAATATCTAAAGCTAAAGACCTGATGCTTTGAGCTTTACTAAAATATTGCAGGGATAAGGTTAATACAACTTAAAGGTGTTAAATTTAATCAAAGAGCGAAATAATTATCTCTCAAAATTGGGAGGATCACTCCAATCACTATAGATGACAGGACCAGGATCCAATCGCGCCTGGAAACCTGTAATACATTCTGAAATATAAAAGCAAGGATAAGTACCACCAATACTACGATCACCTGGGCAGTCTCAATACCCAGCGCGAACTCCAACAGCGGTAACAATTTGCTATCTGTGCTCCCGGCGATCATCTTAAAATACGTGGAGAATCCCAGGCCGTGGATAATTCCGAAAAAAGCAGTGGTAAAATACAGCAGGCTGATGTTCTTTGTATTCTCCTTCTTCTTCGCTGTAAAAATATTGAACAATGCAGTGATGAGAATGGTGATCGGGATCAGGAATTCAACCCAACGGGAACTGACGATCACGATCTCATACACCGATAAAAACAGGGAAACCGTATGGCCAATAGTAAAGATCGAAACCAGCCATAGTACCCGTTTCCATCCAAAAAAGGTATAGGATGCTACCAGTACAACGAGGAAAAGTATATGATCATAAGCATTCCAGTCCAGCACGTGCTCCAGACCGAGCTTAAAGTACAACCAGAATTGTGACATAATTTGAGGAATGGTAAGGCCCGAAAATACAACATATTGAAATAATGACAAAGATTAGCTGAAAGCTTGCTGTAATTATCATTTTTAAGGCTCATACGACCAGAGTAGTCTTTCTTAAAATTTAGGAGCAGTGGTGATTTTTTTAATCATGCTGTCATTCGAAACACGATATAGATCACCAGTAAGAGACTGCTCAGCAGAAAAAGAAATTGTAAAACTTTTACCAGGGTGTCACCTCTCATAATACCAAAGCTTTAGTAAGACAAAATAAGTAGGCTGATTTAAAAGTAATTAAATTTTAGGGAGCTCCCAAAATTAAGTCTTCCGTTACAATGTCTTTAACTTTCTGCCTCTCAAATCGTTATGATGTGGTTTTGCCGTTTGGGTTTATAAAAGAGATTTTATCCAAAATTGCACGATACTCAAAAAGCCCGTCACAGGACGGGCTTTTGGTTCAATAAATCGGAAATAAATTTTTTATTCTGTTCTAAAAGAATAGACGGTACTGGTAGAGTTGTTGGTGCCGTCACTTGCAATTACCTTCCAATAATATATCGTATTCGCATTAACTGCAATTTCGATGCTGGTGCTGCTTAGATTCTGCCATTCTGCAGGAGGATTTTGAAGTCCTTCAACTGTGTCAGCTGCAAGAAGGGTATAAGTAACAGCATCTCCATCTGGATCTACAGCCGTTTGCCAACTCAGCGTCACTTTTCCGTTCGTGCGAGCCACAGTAGCTCCCGAAGCCGGTTCCAGGGCCGTTGCAGGAAATGGAGCAAAATTCGATTCGCCGTCGCCGGAAAGATAGAATTTCCAAACATCTGAAGCCGTGGTCTTGGAACCGCTGTTTTTAGCAGTCACCTGCCAGGAATATGGATGCCCGCGCTCAAGGCTCACTGCTGCCGATGTTCCTGTAAGATTGTTCTTAGTTGTTGCAGATTGAGTATCAAGATTGGTGATCTTAAGATCATAACTGGTCGCATCTGTGGCACTTTCCCAGCTAAAATCCACTGTCGCGGTATTTCCGGAAATATTCCCCTGCTCACATTCTTTATTATTAAGAGGGGCCACAAGTACTGCCTTCGCCGGGGCGTTCACGGTTGGTGCGGGATCAGAATCGCTACTACAGGATGTGAATAGCGTTGATCCTATAAAACAAAACGTCAATAACTTTTTCATCCTTTATTTTTAATTACTTTAAAAGTTTTATCTACAGAAGCCCCTTTCAGGTGGATCATATAGATCCCTGAGCTTCTCTGGGTTACGTCTAACTCGATCACCCGGTTGTAAGGAACACTTTTTGAAATGGTGTTCATTAGTTTTCCATTGCTGTCAAAGATCTCGACCATAACTTCACTATCCTGGCCTGCAACGAATACCTGAAGATGGCCTTCAGTAGGATTAGGGTAGTAGATCACATCTTCACTAACGAAGATCTGTTCAAAATAACTTCCCTGGCAGAAAAGATCGGTAGTCACCTCCACCTGGTTAGCACCCGGTTTAAGATCCAGGGTGATCACATTATCGTCGGTCACTATTTTTCTACCATTCAGATTAACATAGTAGCGCTGTGCTCCATTTAATTCCAGCGTCATTTTACGGTCAGCCTGATTTACATTGGAGAAAGCAGAAAGGGCTCCAGGTTCAGTTACCGTGACTGAATAGCACTGAATGAAATCATCTACTCCTGAAACGGTGAAACAAACATCATAGGTTCCCGTTGCCAGGTCCTGGAAGGTATAGGAGAAATTGTTGCCGCTATTGAGTTCTACCGGACTTTCTCCATCAACGGATACCAGATAAGTATAGGAGGGATCATTGGATTCAACATTTATTGAACCGTTTTCTTCTCCGTTGCAGGAAGTTCCTACTACCTCGACACTAAAGTTATTTGCCGGTAAAGAAAATATTTCACAGCCGTTGACATCTACCATGGTTCCAAAAGGAGTGCCCGGGCACAGGTCGTTTGCGTCAACTACCCCATCTTCATCGGCATCAGGTGGATTGTCATTTGGAAAAACGTCTGAAGGTTCGTTGGCAAAAATGTGCCACTCTCCCGGTGCAAGGTTCAAAGAAGTATTCTGTTGGGTAACATATTTCTTTTTATTGTTAGCGAAAAGATCATACCATACCCCGGTTTCCTGGAATTGTACAGTCGCAGATCTTGAAGTGACACCGAAATTTCCAACCACTACCATTTCTGAGATCTCTCCGTTACTTGCTGACGCGAAACTTAGGTGAATAGTCTTGATACCATTTTGGTCATCAGCATCAATGGTAAAGTTATCGGTCTCAAAAATGGGTTCTGAAAGCTTTAATTCGATAAGTTTTGAATAAGCCTCCAGAAGATCTTTTCGGTCCGGGTCATTCAGGTAATCCCAGCGAATTGGTTTATTGCCGATCCTTCCGTTGTAATCAATGGAATAATCGTAGCCCAGTTCGCCGAACTGCCATACCATTTTTGGCCCCGGAATGGTAAAGAAGAAAGCAGCATCCAAACTCATCCTGTCTAGAGCGGTAGAAAGTTCCTTCACCGAATAACTTCCGGAAGAATTTCCATACTGCAAGGCTTTATACATTAATCGCTCCTCATCATGGCTTTCCATATACACCACGTTCCGTGGTTCTGCCCAGCCTCGCTTCTTATAGGAAGCCCAGTCAAAATTTGATTTTCCACCATCGTTGTAGCCCATGGCTGCTTCTCCGTAAGGTCCGGTAAGGTTGCTCCACAGCATAATTCCCTTGCCTTCATCAAGACGGTAGGTAGCCCATTCCGTTTCTTCTGTATTGCCTCCAAGGTGTTCAAAAATGACATAAGAATCATCATCTACTGCCCATTGATAATCTGCGTACTGTTTTAATACCGCGACGCGATCTGCCTGGTAGGAGCCGGTACAACCTTCATTACTGGCTGAGCAATTCTGGGTAAATCCTTTTGTAAGATCCCAGCGGAAACCGTCAAACTTAAATTCTTCGATCCAATATTGCACGATGCGCTTTACGTACGCCTGAGTAGCATCGGACTGGTGATTAAAGTCATTGAAAACATTATATGCGTGTTTTGCTGACTGATTGAAAAATGGACTATCCGCCGACGGACTTCCGCTGGTTGCTCCATCAGAATCATTATAAAGCCTGAAATATGGGTTTTGGCCGGTAGCGTGATTGAAAACAATATCAGCAATAACAGCTATTCCTCTTTTATGGCTTTCATCGATCAGTTTCTTCAACATGTCAGGAGATCCATAATATTTGTCGGTGGCCATGTGAAAAGACGGGTTGTATCCCCAGCTCTCATTGCCATCAAATTCGTTTACCGGCATTAGTTCTATTGCGTTAACCCCCAATGATTGCAGATAATCGAGTCGGTCAATCAATGCCTGGTAAGAATGGTCTTCATCAAAATCCCGAAGCAGAAGTTCATAGATCACCAGGTCTTCTTTTTCCGGCTTGACAAAAGAGGTATTGCTCCAATTGTACGGAGTAGTGTCGGTCTGGAACCAGGTGACTGCGTTGTCTGTCTTTCCGGATGGATACGCCGGAATGCCTCCAAAAGTATCAGAAGAGATGTACTGGTCATTCCATGGATCTAGAATAAGATGAGAGTATGGATCGGCAATATTGATAGAAAACTCTACCATGTATTGATAAAGAATGTCACCGTTAACTGGCAGGTTGTTCAACGTTATCCAGAAGCGATCTGTTTGAGGATCGTAATTCATTAAATATTCATCGCGAATTTCCCAGTTGTTTAGAGAACCTATCCAGTGTACAACCTCCTTTCCCGGTGCATAAAGAACAAAGGTCGCCTTTGCAGGAGTGGCAGGATCATAATTGATCCCGTCTTTCATTCCCGCAGGTAGCGCCAGTTGTGGCACATTCGGCTTTGGGGCTGCATAGAAGATCTCAGCCTGAGAATCATCTCCATCAATAGCCTTTAACTCGATCTTGCTGTATTCAGTGACTACCAGAGAAAAGGAGTAATTTTTGGATAATTGAGTGGTGGAATTGACCAGAATTTCATTTACGTACAATTCGAAAAGCGCATCTGTAGAGGAGCTGGCAGAGATTGAAAGGGCTGCATTGTTTTCCAGTAGTGTAAAATCTGCAGTGGGAGAGTTGAGGGTTAGTTCAAAGGTTCCCACGTCCAGGTACATGTCCTGCGTTTTTTTGTCTCCTGTTCCATCCTTGGCCTTTACCAGAAAGCCGATCCTTGAGATTCCGTTGCGACTATAGAATTCAGAAACTTTAAATGTAATAGTAAGCTTTCCATTCTGCTCAGTAAGTTTATGAGCTTCATTGGAACTGGTCCAGGTTCCATTATTGGGTGCATCCTGTGAATTTCCGGCATTGTCGTAACTCCATGCCCACAAATAGGCGTCGCTCACCCCCCAGGTGCTAAGGTTGATACCGGAAAATGTAAGGGTGATAGTGTCGTCTTCTCCAAAAGGATTGGGAGTCACCTCTACCGAAGCCTGCTGTACCTGTGCGGTAGTCAGTTGTAACCCGAAAACTAGGAAAATAAGTGTAATAATTCTCATCAATAGATTTTTATTTATAGGTGTCTGAAAAATAGTATTTCTGGTGCTTTTTCTGAAGCAGCCTTTTTGCCTGATCCATTTTGCCGGGGCAAATATTCGCATTTTGGCAGTTGTGGCCAGAGCGCACAAAATACTAAAAAATCTGCTGTGCGGCCTTGGTGGAGGTGCAGAAAAATTCTCAACAATGAGGAGGATCTTCTTTCTATAAATTTCTTCGGAAGCTGAATAAAAGAAAAACCCCGTAGCGGTTGCTACAGGGTTTTTAAGTACTCGAGGCGGGAATCGAACCCGCACTTCCGAAGAAACTGGATTTTGAATCCAGCGCGTCTACCAGTTCCGCCACTCGAGCAATGGACGGCAAAAGTATGAATTTTTTCGTTTTTGCAATTATTATTTCAGAGATTTTTCATCTGCTTTTCCTGAAGTCGGATTTTCACAGAAAGCAGCCAGTATGAACCTTTTAGACCGAATTAAATTTCTAAATTTGTATCGCAACTACAAACACCTAAACAACACAAAAATGCCTGAGACAAGCACCGAAGCCAAAGTTTTTTCCTGTACCCAGAGCAGGGACCTCGCTGAAAAAATTGCTAAATCCTACGGAACCAAGTTGGGAAATGTAATTACCTCCACTTATAGTGACGGAGAATTCCAGCCTTCTTTTGAAGAGTCTGTTAGAGGATCCCGCGTCTTTATTATTGGTTCTACACATCCCGGTTCAGATCACTTGATGGAGCTACTGCTTATGCTGGATGCAGCAAAAAGGGCTTCTGCAAGGCACATTACGGCGGTTATCCCTTATTATGGATGGGCCAGACAGGACAGAAAGGATAAACCCCGGGTTCCTATCGCAGCTAAATTGATCGCTAAGATGCTGGAAACTGCAGGAGCTACCAGGATCATAACCATGGACCTTCATGCCGATCAAATCCAGGGGTTCTTTGAAAAACCGGTCGATCATCTGTTTGCCTCCACCGTTTTTCTTCCCTACTTGAGAAGCCTGAAGCTTGATAATCTTACTATTGCCTCGCCAGATATGGGAGGTTCTAAAAGGGCTTATGCCTATTCAAAAACTATGGAAAGCGACGTGGTGATCTGTTATAAGCAGCGTGCAAAGGCCAACGTTATTTCACATATGGAACTCATTGGTAATGTGGAAGGGAAAAATGTGGTGTTGGTTGACGATATGGTAGATACGGCGGGAACTCTTACCAAAGCAGCCGATGTAATGATGGAAAGGGGCGCTCTTAGTGTTAGAGCTATTTGTACGCACCCGGTTCTTTCGGGAGCTGCTTACGACCGAATTGAAAATTCCAAATTGCTCGAATTGATCGTGACCGATTCTATTCCGCTGAAAGAGGAAAGCAGTAAAATAAGAGTAGTGACCTGTTCAGACCTTTTTGCCGATGTGATGAAGCGGGTGCACAACAACAGGTCTATCAGCTCAAAATTCATAATGTAATTTCTGAAGTTAGATCTTCAGAAGTACGAAGTACGAAGTATATAAGGGCTCAAAAATGGCATTTTTGAGCCCTTATTTTTTGAAGCGGTCTTTCCGGCAGGGGAATTGTCTGATTTTCAGTAGAAATATTTAGGCTGTAAGTTTTAATACTTAAGAAAAAGGGATTACTTTTGCAGCCTAAAAATTTTTTACAATGAAATCAATTACGATCAACGGATCTAAAAGAGAAAGCGTAGGCAAGAAAGCTACAAAAGCCTTACGTAATGCTGGACAGGTTCCTTGCGTACTATACGGGGGAGATCAGCCATTACATTTTGCAGCAGACGAGATTGCCTTTAAAAACTTAGTGTATACGCCAGACGTACACACTGTAGTTATTAAATTGAAAGACGGAGGAGAGTACAATGCTGTTCTTCAGGACATCCAGTTCCACCCTGTAACCGATGCAATTTTGCACATTGATTTCTATGAGATCTTCGAAGATAAGGAGATCTCTATGGAAATTCCGGTTCACACTACCGGTGTGGCACGTGGTGTTAAGAACGGTGGGGTATTGAGATTCAACCTTCGTCGTATGAGAGTTAAAGGTCTTCCAGGAAATCTTCCAGATTTTATCGAGGCTGATATCACTCCGCTTAAGATTGGTAACAAATTGTATGTTACTGCTCTTCAGAGTGAAAACTACAAGATCATGCACCCGGATAACACCGTGGTTTGTCAGGTTAGAACTTCCCGTAATGTTGTTGCTCTTGATGAAGAGGAAGAAGAAGGAGAAGAAACAGCTGCAGACGAAGTACCGGCAACTGAAGTTAAAGAAAACGAGAACGAATAGATCAATTATAGTTTTCGATCATAAAAGCATCCCGGTTTCGGGATGCTTTTTTATTTTTACCAAAACGAAACTATGCTTTCTTTCTTCGGAAGACTGATTGGAAAAGAGAAAAAAGAAGAAATTCCCCCTATGAAGAAGTTTCTGATCGTTGGGCTTGGAAATATTGGCCCCAAATATCATCATACCCGACACAACATTGGATTCAAGGTGCTGGACTACCTGGCGCAGCAGGAAGATCTCAGCTTTGAGACCCAAAAACTGGGCGATATCGCCACATATAAATTCAAAGGCCGCACTTTTATTTTGCTGAAGCCGAGCACCTATATGAATTTAAGTGGGAAAGCCGTGAATTACTGGCTGCAAAAAGAGAAAGTGCCACTGGAGAATCTGCTGGTGATCACTGATGATCTCAACCTTCCTTTTGGAACCATAAGGGTAAAGACCAAAGGAAGCGATGGTGGCCACAACGGGCTGAAAGATATTCAGGCGCAATTGGGTACCACCAACTATAACAGGTTCCGTTTCGGGATCAGTGATGAATTCTCTAAAGGCCGGCAGGTAGATTATGTGCTGGGCGAGTGGGATGAGGAAGAGGAAAAGAACCTGCCCGAGCGGTTGAAGAAATCTGTAGAGCTTATAAAATCTTTTGGCACTGCAGGAATTAACAATACAATGAATACCTTTAACGGAAAATAAGCAGTTGTCTTGAAAGAACACAAAGGAGCTTACGCTTTTAACAGTGACCATCACACCGTTGTTACTATTGGCACATTTGACGGAGTGCATGTGGGTCATCAAAAGATAATTGAAAGGCTGGTAAATACAGCCAAAATGAGCAACCTCGAGTCTGCTATACTTACTTTTTTTCCGCATCCAAGGATGGTGTTGCAGAAGGATGCCGATATTAAACTCATTAATACCATAGATGAACGCAGGGAGATCCTTGAAAAAAGTGGCGTAGACCACCTTATCATTCATCCTTTTACCCAGCAATTCTCAAGGCTAACCGCACGCGAATTTGTAAGGGACATCCTGGTGAATAAGTTGAGAGCCAAAAAGATCATTATTGGATATGATCACAGGTTTGGCCGCAATCGCACTGCAGATATTCACGACCTTCGGAAATTTGGGATTGAATACGGGTTTGATGTGGAAGAGATCTCCAAACAGGACATCGAGGAAGTGGCGGTGAGTTCTACCAAGATCAGGAAGGCGTTGCTCGAAGGGCAGGTGGAAAAAGCGAACCGGTACTTGAGTTATCCCTTCGCTTTAGCCGGAACTGTGGTGGAAGGAAGAGGCCTGGGGAAGGAATTCAATTATCCTACTGCTAATCTGGAAGTAAAAGAAGAATATAAGCTTATCCCTAAGAATGGTGTGTATGTGGTACGCACAGAGATAGAGGGTATTCCTGTTTTTGGAATGATGAATATTGGCACCAACCCAACGGTTGGCGGAACAAAAAAGACCATTGAAACTCACTTTTTTGATCTGGAAATGGATCTTTACGGCAGGTATCTCAGTATTCAGCTACTCACCCGCATCAGGGATGAGAAGAAGTTTGAGACCATTGAAGGCCTTAAGACCGCTATGAAACAGGATGAAGCTTTCAGCAGGCAGTATATACGGGATAATTATGCTCAATAAATGGCTTTTTAAACAAATTGATAATTCGGCCCTGGTCGTTTTCAGGATCATTTTTGGAGCCCTTTTAGCCATAGAGGCCTTTGGGGCTATTTTTTCCGGATGGATCAAAAGAGTCCTTCTCGAACCCAATTTCACCTTTAATTTTATCGGATTCGAATTTCTGCAACCGCTTCCCGGTAACGGGATGCTTTGGTATTACGCGGTAATGGGACTGGCGGGAGTATTTGTTATGATCGGTTTTAAATACCGCATCAGTATCTCCGTTTATACAGTGATGTGGGCATCAGTCTACCTCATGCAAAAATCCTCATACAACAACCACTACTACTTATTGATGTTGTTGTGCTTTTTAATGATCCTCTTGCCGGCTCACCGATATGCCTCAGTTGATGCCCGGATGAATCCTGAAATAAAGAAGACGCACATGCCTCAATGGGTATGGCTGCTGCTTGTGCTTCAAATGTGGATCGTTTACACCTACGCGGCTATTGCCAAGTTATACCCGGACTGGTGGGATGCAACTTTACCGGGGCTTCTCATGCGTGCGCGGCATCATTACTGGCTGGTGGGTGATTTCCTACAGCAGCAGTGGGTGCACTACAGCATTGCCTACTTCGGATTCTTTTTTGACCTCCTGATCATTCCGTTGTTGCTCTGGAAGCGCACCCGGATTTTCGCCTTTTTGGCTGCCGTCTTTTTTCACCTGTTCAACAGTTTTATTTTCCACATTGGGATCTTTCCTTACCTGGCGCTGGCTTTCACTTTATTCTTTTTCCCTTCGGAAAAGATCAACCGGCTTTTTCTGTGGAAGAAGCCATATTATTCAGAAGGCGAAATTATCGTTCCGCGACACCGGATACTGTTGATTTCCTTTTTGGGAATCTGGTTTGTGGTACAGATAGCACTTCCCGTAAGACATTGGTTCTTTCAGGATGATGTGCTGTGGACAGAGGAAGGGCACAGGCTGAGCTGGCGTATGATGCTGAGGTCTAAGGGCGGAGTAATTCAATTTAAGGTGGTGGACAAAGAGAAGCGCAGGGATACCATTTTTGTCAATCTTGAGGATTACTTATCGACCAAGCAATTACGCTCCTTACCTGCAAAGCCTGATCTTATCTGGCAATTCGCACAAAGACTGGAAAAAGAATATGCCGAAAAAGGTAAAAAAATAGAGGTCTATGTTGACAGCAAAGTAAGCATCAACGGGAGACCTTATCAGCCGTATATTGACCCTTCGGTTGACCTGGCTGCTGAAAAATGGCGTCATTTTAGCCATTCCCCCTGGATTTTGCCTTCTTCCATGGAATAAAGTACAGGGCTTTTGTTATTTTTGTGCCTTAAGCTGAAAATTCACTTCAGTAAACCTTCAAAAAACAGGATTTTATGTTACAGGTAGCCAATATTCGGGCGAATAAAGAGGCATATATTGAGGCCTTAAAAAAGAGAAATTTTGATGCTTCTCAGATCTTTTCCGAAGTGCTGGAACTGGATGAGACAAGGCGCGCGACTCAAACCGAACTGGATGAGACCCTGGCCGAATCAAATAAACTTTCCAAGGAGATAGGAATGTTGTTCAAGACCGGTGAACATCAAAAGGCGAACCGTTTAAAGGAACAGACATCAGAACTCAAGGAGAATTCTAAAGTGCTGGCTGAAAAATTGGCTGAGACCACGGCTGCCATGAACAGGCACCTGTACAATATTCCCAATATTCCGAATGAGATAGTGCCTGCGGGTGCTTCCGAAGAAGATAACGAGGAGGTCTATAAAGAAGGGGAGGTGCCGCAACTGGAGAAAGATGCGCTGCCTCACTGGGAACTTGCCAAAAAATACGATATCATTGATTTTGAACTCGGGAATAAGATCACGGGAGCAGGTTTTCCGGTATATAAAGGCAAAGGTGCCCGCTTACAACGCGCCCTGATCGCCTATTTCCTCGACAGAAACGTGGAAGTGGGGTATACCGAATACCAAATGCCGCTGATGGTGAATGAGGCTTCCGGGTATGGAACAGGACAGCTGCCTGATAAAGAAGGCCAGATGTACCATGTTACCGAAGATAACCTGTACCTGATACCTACTGCTGAAGTACCGGTGACCAACATGTACCGGGATGAATTACTCTCTGAAGCTGATCTTCCAATTGCCTGCACAGGATATACGCCATGTTTCAGAAGAGAGGCCGGATCTTACGGGGCACATGTAAGAGGTCTTAACCGCCTTCACCAGTTCGATAAAGTAGAGATCGTGCGTATCGAGAAACCGGAAGATTCCTATGCTGCACTGGATACTATGGTAGAGCACGTCAAGAATATCCTGCGGGAGTTGAAATTGCCTTACCGCATTCTGAGACTTTGTGGCGGAGACCTTGGTTTTACTTCGGCGCTCACCTATGATTTTGAAGTGTTTTCCACTGCACAGGATCGCTGGCTGGAAATAAGTTCAGTTTCTAATTTTGAGACCTTCCAGGCGAACCGTCTTAAGCTGCGCTACAAAACTGCAGACGGTAAAAAACAATTGGCCCATACCCTCAACGGAAGTTCTTTGGCCCTGCCTCGCGTTTTAGCGGGTATCCTGGAGAACTACCAAACTCCGGAAGGGATCAGGGTTCCGGAAGTACTGGTGCCGTATACCGGCTTTGATCTGATCAATTAATAATTGAATCTTAAAGATAGTGACCTCACCCGGCTTGCGCCGCAGTGAGGTCTTTTTGCTTTTTAGACAGCCATTTTTGGCAGAATAATAAGCTCAGCTTCAACATGTAAAGTGCAAATCCTTATCTTTATGAAAAATAGTTGCATGCGCATCCTCTACGTCATCCTCTTATTTTTCCTCTTACCCTTTTCCGGCTTTTCGCAAACCGAACAGCTGGCAAAAAATTATTTTGACCGCGGAGAGTTTGAAAAAGCTCTGAACATCTATCAAAAGTTACTTAAGGAAGAACCGGGGAATGCGTCACATTTTGCCGGACTTATCGCTACTCACCAGCAACTTGAACAATTTGAAAAAGCGGAAGAATTACTACAGGAGCGCATAAATAATACCGCCAATGCTCCGCATTACCTGGTAGAATTGGGTCACAATTACGAACTCCAGAAAAGGAACGAGCAGGCGGCACAGTTCTATGATGAAGCACTGCGCGCCATCGAATCCCGCCCGAACTACGCCTATTCCATCGCCCGCACCTTTGAAAAATACAGTCTCCTGGACCGGGCCGTGAAGGCTTATGAGCTGGGGATGAAAATGAATCCTGATGCCGAATACCACGTGCAGCTGGCAAGGTTGTATGGCGAGCAGGGAGAACTGGAAAAGATGTTCAGCAACTATATTGATGTTCTGGCTTTAAATCCCGGGTTGTTGCCCGGCGTGAGCAGGATCTATGGACAATTTATTACAGACGATCCCACTAATGAAGCCAATGTAATTTTCAAAAATCTGCTGCTGAAGAAACTTCAGGAAGACCAGAACATTCTTTTTAACCAGATGCTCAGCTGGCTCTTTGTCCAACAAAAGGAATATAAAAAAGCCTTTTTACAGGAGAAAGCTATTTACCGGCGTAACGACCAGGGGTTAGGTTCCATAATGCAGCTTACTACCCTTGCAAAGGAGGAAGGAGAATCTGAAACCGCCCTGGAGGTCCTGAATTTCATTATTGAGGAAACTCCGCAGGAAGACATAAAGATCCAGGCACATCAGCTGCGGCTGAATATTCTTCAGGATATTCTTCCGGAGGAGAAGTATGCTGAAATAGAAACCTCATACCGGGAGCTTCTGGAAACTTACGGCACCGGCTTCAGCACTCTTTCCCTACAAATTGACTTTGCCAATTTCCTCGCTTTTAAAGATGGCCGGGTGGAGGAAGGGGAGCAGCTTTTAAAAAGTTATTTAAAGAACAAGCTGAAAAAGTTTGAAGAGGCGGCAGTAAAAATGGCACTTGCAGACATACTTGTGCTGGATGAGAAGTTCAACGAAGCCTTGATCTATTTCACCCAGGTCCAAAACCTGGTAGAGAATGATGTGATTGCACAGATGGCGAGGTTCAAGGTGGCAAAAACGAGTTATTACAAAGGAGATTTTAAATGGGCGGTGATTCAGCTGGATGTGTTGAAAGCAGCTACTTCGCAGTTGATCGCGAATGATGCTATGGAACTGAGCCTGTTGATCTCCGAAAATTCCCTGGAAGATTCTACTCAAACAGCCCTCAAGAAATATGCACGTGCAGAACTGTTGGCTTTTCAGAAGAAAGAAGACGAAGCAATTCAACTACTAGATAGTGTTTTGCTGCAGCATAAAGGAGAAAAGATAGAGGATGACGCCCTTTTAGCCCAAGGTAAATTGTATGAGGAACAGGGGGCTTATGAAAAAGCTGAAGCAAACTATCTGAAGTTGATAGAATATTATAATGATGGTGTTTTGGCTGATAATGCCCACTTCCGGTTAGCCGAATTATACCTGAGAGAACTGGATGAACCCGAAAAGGCACGGGACTTTTATGAAAAAATAGTCTTTAATTACGCCGATAGTATTTACTTTGTCGACGCCCGGAAAAAATTCCGCAGGCTCAGGGGAGATGCTTTGGAATAGGGTGCCAAAAAATTAGAAAATCACGATATGTACATTTACAACGTTACGATCAATATACAGGAAGATATTCACGATGAATGGGTGGAATGGATGAAAAAGGAACACATTCCGGAAATGCTTGATACGGGAAAATTTTCCAGGGCCCTTATGACCCGCGTTATGGTGAATGAAGAAATGGGTGGCATCACCTATTCGGTCCAATATACTACCGAAAGTAAGGAAATGTTGCAGCGGTACTATGACGAAGATGCCGCTACACTTCGTGCAAAGACAAAACCTTTTGAAGGAAAATTTGTTGCTTTCAGGACCGAACTTCAGGTTGTTAGCGAACAGTAATAATTTCAATGGCCACAGGTCAAAATCCGGTACATGAAAAAGAACTTCCGAAAATACAGTCCTGGAAAAGGACAGCGGCCCAGTCATGAAGAAGCTGAAGGAGAGGTTAGAGCAAAAAAACATCTTGGGCAGCACTTCCTGAAAGATGAAGATGTAGCTGAAAAGATCGGCGACACCCTTAGTTATTCCGGATACAAACATGTGTTGGAAATAGGTCCGGGGATGGGAGTGCTCACTAAATATATCCTGCGGAAGGAGATAGATGTCCACGTAATTGAAATTGACACAGAAAGTGTGGCTTACCTGCAGGAGCATTATCCTCAGTTGCAGGGGAAGGTACACGAAAAGGACTTTTTGAAGCATGACCTCAGTGAGATCTTTGGGCAGGAGCAATTCGCCATCATAGGCAATTTCCCTTACAATATTTCTACCCAGATCGTTTTTAAGATGTTGGAGTTGCGGCAGTATATTCCCGAATTTTCAGGGATGTTTCAAAAGGAGGTAGCTCAGCGAATTTGTGAAAAGGAAGGCAGCAAGACCTACGGAATTTTGTCTGTACTCGTACAGGCTTTTTATGAGGCTGAATATCTGTTCACCGTGCCGCCGTCAGTGTTCAATCCGCCGCCAAAGGTGGACAGTGGAGTGTTGAGGTTGAGCAGAAAAGAGGATTTTTCACTGCCGTGTAATGAAAAACTATTTTTCAGGGTGGTAAAGACCGCTTTTCAGCAGCGCAGAAAAACCCTTCGAAACAGCCTTAAAAGCTTTGATCTTCCTGAAAATATTAAAGAAGATAGTATCTTTGGGCAGCGGCCGGAGCAGCTAAGCACCACACAGTTTATTGAATTGACCCAAATAATTGAACCCCATGCAGTTCGAGATTAATGACGAATACATTGAAAACATTCAGCATCTCATTGAAGAACACAGAGATGATGAACTGTTACTGCAGCTGGAGGAAGTCCACCATGCCGATATAGCCGAGATCATTGATGAACTTACTCTCGACGAGGCTACCTACATCATAAAATTACTGGACAGCACCCAGACTTCTGAAGCTCTTATGGAGCTGGAAGAAGACGTGAGGGAGCGTATTCTCGACAATCTTTCGGCGAAAGAGATCGCCGAGGAGCTTGAGAACATGGATACCGATGATGCTGCCGATATTATCGCCGAACTTTCCGAAGAAAGAAAGCAGGAGGTAATTGGGGAGATCATTGATGAGGAACATGCCGAGCACATTGTAGAACTGCTCCGATACGATGAGAATTCTGCCGGGGGATTAATGGCTAAGGAGCTTGTTAAGGTGAATGAGAACTGGAGTGTGACTGGTTGTATGACTGAAATGCGCGCCCAGGCTGAGAATGTAACCCGGGTTCATTCCATCTATGTAGTGGACGATAAAGGGAAACTGAAGGGTAGACTTTCTCTGAAAGACCTGCTTACCGCACCGAGTAAAGCAAATATCAGCGACATCTACATCCCTAAAGTTGATTATGTGAACGTGCATACCAAAGGAGATGAGGTAGCGCGTATCATGCAGAAATATGACCTTGAAGCGATCCCGGTAGTCGACGAGATGGGTCGCTTGGTAGGTCGTGTCACGATTGACGATATTGTGGATTTCATCAGGGATGAGGCCGAAAAAGATTACCAGATGGCGGCGGGTATCTCTGAAGATGTAGAGGCCGATGACTCCATTCTGAGGCTTACCCGGGCGAGATTACCGTGGTTGATCCTCGCATTGCTGGGAGGTTTTGTCTCTGTTACTGTTTTAGGGACTTTTGATGCCGCAATGCAGGAACATGCTGCTTTGTTCTTTTTTGTTCCGCTCATCGCAGCGATGGCGGGGAATGTGGGTGTACAATCTTCGGCTATTGTATTGCAAGGTCTCGCCAACCAAAGTCTAAGCGGTTCCCTGTTGAACCGGCTTATTAAAGAGATACTTCTGAGTTTATTAAATGGAGCTGCCCTCGCTCTTTTACTCATTGTAGGCGGAATTTTCCTGCTGGGATTTGATTTCTTGTTTGGATTGACTGTGGGAATATCGCTTATCTCGGTGATCGTGATCGCTTCGCTAATTGGAACGTTCGTACCTATTATTCTGGATAAATTCGGAATCGATCCTGCGATGGCAACCGGGCCTTTCATTACTACCAGTAATGACATTTTCGGGATCCTTATTTACTTTACCATCGCCAAAATGATCTTAGGTTTTTAGGACCTGTCGCTCGTTTTTCCCGGCTCAAATTTTTTACCTTAGTAGATCTTCTTCAGGAAGAGGTGTCAAAAATGCCATTTTATGAAAGCTATTGATCCAAAAGAAAAATTAACTCGCTTCAGCAATCACTGGCACCCAAGGCAAATAGGCGTGGTGAATGATATGCAGGTATTGGTGGCAAAGGTCAAAGATGAGTTTGTATGGCACCAGCATGATGAGGAAGATGAATTGTTCCAGGTATTAAAAGGAACGCTGTACCTTCAGTTTGAAGATCACACCGAAACCGTTAAGGAAGGAGAGATCATCATAGTTCCAAAAGGATTAAAACATTGTCCCATGACCAAAGATGGGGAGGAAGTGCATATCATGCTGTTCGAAAAGCTCAGCACCAAACATACCGGAGACGTAAAAGACAGCCTCACCCAATCTGACTATCCAAAAATCTGATTTTTCATGATCATTCTGCACGCAGACAGTAATCATCCTACTCTTATTCACCGGCTTCAGGAAGCGGGCCATCACAATATTGAAGCCTACAATCAAAGCCGGGAGGAGATCCTTGAAAATCAACATTTATATGATGGAATTGTAATTCGAAGCAGGTTCCGTATCAATAAAGAATTCATGGATGCAGCTCCCAACCTGAAATTCATTGCACGGGTAGGCGCGGGACTCGAAAGTATTGATGTAGAATATGCCGAAAAGCGGGGGATTGCTCTTTTTTCTGCACCCGAAGGTAATCGCAACGCGGTGGGAGAACATGCGCTGGGAATGTTACTTTCTCTATTCAACAACCTTAATAAAGCCGACAGGCAGGTGCGGGAAGGTTTCTGGTACCGCGAAGCCAACAGGGGAGTGGAGCTGGAAGGGAAAACGGTGGGGATCATTGGCTACGGAAATATGGGCCGATCGTTCGCCAAAAAACTCCGGGGATTCGATGTGAAGGTGCTTTGTTATGACATTCTGGATGGCGTGGGTGACGAATATGCCCGGCAGGTCTCTCTGCATGAACTGCAGCAGGAAATTGATGTGTTAAGCCTGCACACTCCCTGGACCGAGCTCACCAACCAGATGGTAAATTCTGAATTTATCAATGCTTTTGAAAAGCCATTTTGGTTCATCAATACGGCGCGCGGAAAAAGTGTGGTCACGGCAGACCTGGTGGAGGCCCTGAACAACAAAAAGATCCTGGGAGCAGGCCTGGATGTACTGGAGTATGAAAAATCCTCTTTTGAACACCTTTTTACAGGACCTGAAGTAATGCCCGAAGCTCTGCAAGAGCTACTGGTGATGGAAAACGTACTGCTGAGTCCGCATGTTGCAGGCTGGACCGTGGAATCTCACCGCAAGCTCGCAGATACGATTGCCACAAAGATCATAGAGCACTTTGGGGCTGCCGGGGAATAGATCCGGCTTTTTCAATGACTTTGTCAGATTGGTAATTTCGAACGTAACTTTTACTCTTTGCCTTGTGTTACTCTCTCAATATTTTCTCCAGTTTCTTTCCTCTTGCCAGTTCGTCTATTAATTTATCCAGGTATCTTATCTTTTGCATGAGTGGATCCTCGATCTCTTCCACCCTGTAACCACAGATCACTCCTTTAATTTTTGAAACGTTTGGATTTATCTGGGGTGCCTGGCCATAAAATTCTTCGAAATTGGTTTTTTGATCGAGCCTTTGCTGTAGTTCTTCCCGGCTATAGCCTGTGAGCCAGCAAATAATAGTATCCACCTCTTCCTTTGTACGGCCTTTCTTCTCTGCCTTGTTGACGTAATGTGGATAGACGCTTGCAAAGGACGTAGTAAAGATGCGGTGGGTTTTCATTGTAAAGCCGTTAATTTTATTGGGTAATAAAGGTAGTCATAAATGCTATTTTAGAGTACTTTTATTACTACGTTACCCAAAATTTGAAAAATGAGCACTCTTAAAACCACCTCAGATGTGAGCGGACAAGTGAAAAAATTGACAATTTTAAAAGTCTACTCCCTAATTTACATTTTTGGCTGTTTAGGTTTTGCATTACTTAATTGGAAAGTTCTGACTTATGAAGAAGGTTGGGGAATGGTGGGAATGATCGGACTGATTTCACTCGGACTTTTAGGTCTGATAGTAGATTTTATTTTAATAAAACTGATCCCGACAAAATGGTTGTTTCACCTAATCGAATTACTTATAGTTTTCTTTTTCTCAATCGAATTATGGATAAGCTTTAAAAAATAAAACTTTGGGTAACAACGTATAAAAAAAATGCTAAAACCTGTCTCGAATCGAAGCTTCCTGCTCGTTTGCAACGCCTGATTGTCCTGCGGACAATCACGCTCGCCAGCTCGCACTGTTTTTATACGGAACGTTGTACACAATGTAAACCGGAAATCTTGGGTTAATGACACAAGAAAATTATTCAATGTATGCTCGAAAAGAACTTCTTAGCTCTTTTCCCTACTTTTCTGACTACGAAAGGTTCGAAAATGATGTTTATATAGTGGAATTTCCCAGTCCGCATCAAACAGTCCTTCTGTGGGTTTCAACCCAAGATAAAGAAATAACAATCGGATTTGACCAAAATAAAGATTGTGTATGGCATATGCATATGAGCCAACTCGGCGCAAATGAAATTCAGGACGAACTGAAAGAAGTAATCCACTTAATTAAACGGATTATAAATGGGAGCGAGCTAATAGCTATCGATAGTGAAAAGGAAATTTACCTCACAAGTGACACTTTTGAAAATGAAAAAATTAAAAAATGGAATGAACTCTGACAACACTGTGCTCAACAACGATTAACACAAATTGCGGAATACCTGTCAAAAATGACATTTTTGAATACCTTTTAAAATAGAGTTTAACGGGCAGTTTTTTCTGTCCATCCCGCGACTTGCGTTATTCGGGACGTTGTACACCATTTTACCAACACATGAAGATTTACCTTTTCTTTTTAATAATCATTTGCTACAGTTGTAAAAACAACTCTGATATAAATAAAGCCAATGAAGAAGTAGACATTTCTTCTCTTTCCAAAATTGAGAGAGTAGATCTAGTCAATACTGGAAAAACAATTCCAAATGGAAAAATCACAACTAGTGATAGTTCATCAGTAGACATCAAATCATTTGAAGGAAAGCTTTTGATAATCGATTTCTGGGCTACCTGGTGTTCTCCATGTTTAAAAGAAGCTCCCGTGTTTAAGAGGTTAGCAACAAAATACAAAAGCTCAGATGTAGAATTTATTTCTATATCAATTGACCAGAACTTTAATGAATGGAAAAACTTTATCTCTGAAAAAAACTGGACAGGGAAGAATTATTGGTTTGGCATGCGAGAAGAGGACGCTTTCTTCTCTTTAGTCTATTCAAAAATTTTAATAAATAACAAAGAAGAGGTCTTAATTGGTCTGCCTAAATATATCTTCGTTTCTCCTCAGGGATTAATTTTGAATAATTCTAATCTAAGACCAAGTCGCCCTGAATTTGAACAGGAAATAATAAAATACCTAAATTAAAACGGTGTACAACAATGAATAACCCAAATTGCGGAATACCTCTCAAAAATGACTTTTTTGATCCTCTCCTGTTTTTGGAGTTTAAATTCGGGGAAACTGAAGAATGAAATTATTATTCCATCTCCACTTGGCCTTTACAAATTTTTAGTCGGTAGTTTCGATTCGTACTTTAGACCTATGTCCTCTTTAATTCTGTCGATTATTTTAATAATCTCGTGACTGGTATTCAGGGGTAATTTGGAACTTTCGATCTTCCCATTCCTAAGGCATTCATTTACTTCTTCTATCTCATAAATAAATCCATTTCCGTTATATTCAAGGTTAAAGACTTCCTGGTGTCCGTCCCGGGAAACTGTAATCTTTTCGGAATGATGAAAACTTCTGTGAAGTTTTAACGATCCATTACTTCCATAAATATATGCTTCAGTAGGCGTGTCAGCTTCTATGGTCGTTTCCAGAATGGCTTTTGCATCATTTTCATAATTCAAAAGCATCGAGCAGTAAGCATCCACACCGGTAGTGGTCATTCGGGCTGTGCTCTTGATCTCAAGAGGGATCCCTAAAGCCAGTATGCTTAAATAGATGGGGTATATTCCCAGGTCCATTAAAGAACCGCCTCCCAGTTCTTTATTGTAAAGTCTTCCCTCAGGATCGGTATTACCTTTAAATCCAAAATCAGCGCGCATAAACAATACATCACCGATCTCTTTATTCTCTAAAATTTCTAACAGCTTGTTGGTTGCCGGTATAAATCGTGTCCACATCCCTTCCATTAAAAACAGATTCCTGGACCGGGCTTCCCTGCTCATCATTTCTACTTCCGGAAAATTTAATCCCATGGGTTTCTCACACAGCACGCCCTTTCCTTTTTTTAAACACATCATGGTGTGCTCGAAATGAAAAGAATGTGGTGTAGCGACGTATATGACATCTATTTGCGGATCATCTGCCAGTTCCTCATAGGAGGTATAGAACTTAACGGAGTTATATTTCTCACTGAAACTTTTAGCCTTTTTCTCATTTCTGGATGCCACTGAATAGAGGACTGCATTTGGGGAAAGCTGCAGATCGGAAGCGAACTTATTTGCTATTTTTCCTAATCCTAAAATTCCCCAATTGATTTTTCTTTTCATGGGTTTCAGGATTTATAATCCATAGCAGAGAAAAATTGACCATTTGGCGCATCATCCTCTACTAAAACAGGAGCTAAGGCTCCCGGTAATACAGCCTCCACAGGATTTTCAGCATTTTCCCCACCCAGATCTGTCTTTAACCATCCCGGATCCAGGTAATTGATCCGAACAGCGGTATCTTTTAATGCTACTGCAATATCCTGGGTTAATTTATCTACTGCCCATTTTGAGGCACCATACGGAGCTAACTGCGGCTGATCCATTATTCGGGAGGTGGTATTAACCACTCTTCCAAAATTGTTGTTGATCATAGAAGGAATAAAGGCACTGCATAGTTTATACATGGCCACAACATTGACTTTGTAAGTTTCCAGCCAGTCCTCTGTAGTGTGAGACCAAATATCATGACGATACGGTCGCATAATTCCTGCATTATTGTACAAAATATCGACCGGGATATTCAGGGCTTTGACCTGATCTATGAGATCGGTGGTCTGATCTTCATCAGCTAAATCACCAAAGACCTGATATTTTTTAACGTCATATTCCTCTAATATTTTCAGTGTCTCTTCGGTGCTTTTTTGGGTTCTACCGTGAAGGATTATATTACAACCGTGTTGAGCAAGCCCAATTGCTATTTGTTGTCCTATTCCCCGGCTGGATCCTGTTATCAGGGCATTTTTTCCTTTTAAATCTATCATTGAACTAAATTTTTTTCTGTTTCTGTGGTTTCCCTAATTATTCTTCCGGTTTTCATTCAGTTATTTCTGAAGAATTTTACCAGGAAAGGTTTAGATCTTTTACTTCATTTAAGTAAAAATCCTCCAATTTCTCAACAAGTTCCCTGGACAGCGGATTGTTTATGCTCTCGACATTATCTTTTAACTGGGCGAGATTTACACTTCCCGGTATCACTGTAGACACGGCCTCATGGGCAAGGCAAAACGAAATTGCTTTTTGTGAAAGATGATCTTGCCCATCAAGAATTTCCCTGACTTTATTTACAAGTTGAGCCCTGGTTTGAATTTCTTCCCGGGACCAACGGCTCCTCACGTCGTTAAAGGTACTTTCAGAATTATATTTTCCCGACAACCAACCTGAATCGAGAGGGATCTTTGCGATTATGGCAACCTTTTTTTCCTGTGCCATAGGGAATGCCCGTGAGGTATCCTGATGAAGAATATTGTAAAATGCTTCAATAACTTCAGCATTGGTGGTATCCATTAAGAGCTTCATTTCTTCGGAAGTATCTAAAGAAGCGCCGTATGCTTTTATTTTACCTTCTTCGATCAACCGCTCCAGGATCTCGTAATGGTCATTTTTATTGCCATCCAGATACTCGAAAGGAGGATTATGAATAATGAGCGAATCAACATGATCAACCTGTAATCTTTTGAGACTTCCCTCTAAAGATTCCCGAATGCTATCGGAATTATAATTTGTAACCCCCGAAGCAGAATGTCCAAATTTTGTATTGATCACGATCTTACTTCTGTCAACCCTCTTTAGTGCCTTACCTAATCGTTCTTCGCCGGTCCCAAATCCATAATTTGGTGCTGTATCAAAGAAATTGATGCCGTAATCCAATGATTTCTCCACCAGTTCAACAGCTTCCTTTTCCGATAGGTCTTGCCATCCCGAATTCTTTCCCAACTGCCATGCGCCAAGTCCGATCTCCGAAACCGGGACTGAATTTTTAATATATCTGTTGTATTTCATGAATCTTTTGAGTGGTTTTCTCTAAACCTTTTGGGTTTTGCTTCCAATATCAGGAATTGTTTAAAGAGGTTTAAAGGTATCAAAAATGCATTTTCCAATCCCTGATTTTTCTCATGAATTGAGGTTGTCATTGGTTTCATTACGATCAATCGATGGCAAGAATTGAGGTACTTCTGTAAAATGATAGAACTCCGGAAAGGGCAATTATGGAAAACCGTAAGGCAGTTAAGAAATTAATCTCTATTATTGATAATATAAACACCTGAAATTCAGCTTCATGAAAAATCTTCACCTGTTTAATCTGCCCGTGCTGGTTTTATTATTCACTCTCTTATCCTGCGCGACCGATGACGGTGGCGATCCAATTGTTGAACCGGATGTTCCTTCTGCACCAGCTTCAGTTTCCCTGCAGGAGGCTGTATTTTACAATATCAACCTTAACGACCGTTCAGGTGATAGTTTTAAAGTCCGCGTCTTTGTTGACGGGCTCACAGAGGCGAACGCTATTTTTCAATTTGCCGCCACTGCTCCGGGCACCTATGACCTCCTAAATTTCGGAAATTATGTAAGCGACTTTAAAGCTTTCAATAAAGATTACGAACCGCTTGAAGTTTCTAAACTTTCCACTAACCAGTGGCAGCTTGCAAATCCTGCCGGCACGGCTATTATTGAATATGAGATCCGTGAGACCTGGGATGAAGTAAACCCGGCAGATATGATCTACAGAATGGGCGGCACCTCAATTGAAGAAGATCATAGCCTCGTTAATACCTTCGCCGTTCTGGGTTATCCCACGGGGCTCAAAGAAAAACAATACGTTGTTTCTATTGATCATCCTTCGACCTGGTCTGTAGGTACCGCCTTATCCAAGAATGATAATGGCTATTACGTAGCTACAGATTATGATCATTTAGCCGATTCGCCCCTTTTATTAGGAAACCTGACTTTTGCTTCCATCGGCATTGATCAAACCGATATCGATATCTGGACCTATTCAGCAACCGGTGTAAATTCTTCATCTGATATTGAGGTTCAAATAGAGGAAGTTATGGATGACGCCAAAGCCTTTTTAGGTGAACTTCCTGTCGATCGCTATAGTTTTCTGTATCATTTTGAGGGGGAAGAAACTTTAGGAGCTCTTGAACACTCTTATAGTTCGGTTCACGTTATTGAAGAAAGCCCGGCCGCACAAGAGAGCGCCTGGATAAAATATGCCGCAGCACATGAGTTTTTCCATATTATTACTCCGCTTAATATCCACAGTGAGATCATTGAAGACTTTAATTTTGTCACGCCCACCCCGTCGCGTCATCTATGGCTTTATGAAGGTGTAACCAACTGGGCAGCCTGGTTTATGCGCTATAGGAACAATTCAATAAGTTTAAATCATCTGCTTGAGGTATTCAAGGTCTATATCAATGTAAACGAGAATAACTTTGATAAATCTTACAGCCTGGTGGACATCAGTCTTCAATCTTATACTCCGCAAGGTGGAGAACAATATTCCAATATTTATTACCGGGGTGCGATCGTAGCAGCCTTACTGGACATCCGGTTACTCGAACTTTCCAATGGAGAAACGGGCCTTAGGGAAATTATTCTGGACCTGGTAGATCGTTACGGTCCCGAAAATGAGTTTCAGGATGATCAGTTCTTTGATATCTTCGTAGCCATGACCTATCCCGAAATTGGTGATTTTATTGAGAATTATATCAAAGGCACAACCGAACTTCCTATTGGGGATTATTTCAGCAAGATCGGGATCCAATACGACCCGGCTACTTATACCTTAACTCCAGTGTCAACACCTACGGCTGAGCAGCAATTTCTCTTTGAAAAGTGGAGTACTAATTTATAAATTATAGAATTCCTGTATCAATCCTTTTTTTCCGCAGAAAGCCTTTTACATTTGCATCTTTGAACTGAAAAAAGGCATTTTTGAAGGACTTCTACTATTTCATCAAAGGAAATTTCAGAACGGTGAGCTTTGGCTGGTTGCTTACCTTTCTTTCAGCCTTTGGACAAACCTTTCTTATCTCCCTTTACGTGCCGGAAATTTTAAGGTCTTTTGCCATTTCTGAAGGGACCTTTGGTTCGATCTACGCCGGCTGCACCGTGGCGGCATCTTTTATCATGCTTTCTGTTGGTCATACCGTTGATCACATTCCGGTGAAAAAGATCACTGCTTTTACCGTAGTAGGTCTGGCCCTTTCGAGCATTCTTCTTGGACTATCCAATAATGTATTATGGCTAATTCTCGCCATTACCGGTCTAAGGCTTACGGGTCAGGGACTAATGACGCACATTAGCATGACCATCATGTCAAAACAATACGGGCGCAACCGCGGAAAAGCCCTCAGCTTTTCTTCCCTCGGATTTTCAGTAGGGGAAGCTATTTTTCCACTCATCATTTCTTTCCTAATTGCCTGGTGGGACTGGCGGGTGGCGGCGATCCTTAGTGGTTCTGTATTGCTGCTGTACCTCTTCCGCCTTAAATTCACAGATCTGGGAACTTTTGATGCCAGCCTCTCCACTGCTGAAAAGCCTTCGGCATTCTCCCTTTTAAAAGATTATAAAAAAGTAGTTTTTGACCGGCGCTTTGGAATTATGATGCCGACAAGCTTCATCTGGAGTTTTTCAGCCACGGCCATTTTCTTTTATCAATACGTTTTTGTGGAGAACAAAGGATGGTCGGTTCATCTGTATGCCACCTTTTTCACCGTCTATGCAGTGACCCGCTTTCTGTTTTCCCTTTTTGGAGGAATGTGGGTAGATAAGTACACTGCAAAAAAGCTTTTCAGGTTTTATCTCATTCCTGCAGCTATAGGGCTGCTGCCTTTTGCTTTCATGAACAGTATTATTGGCGCACTGCTCTTCCTGGTGACCGCCGGTATTACCATGGGAGTTTCGGGTACGGTAAAGACCTCTCTGATCGCAGAGCTCTATGGCACCGAAAAATTGGGAGCCATAAGAAGCGTGTTCACCATGTTTTCGGTAGTCAGCACGGCGCTGGGGCCATTGGTGGTGGGACTGCTGATGGATGCCGGAGTCTCTTTTGAATACCTCATAGCCGGAATAAGCGGACTAATGGTGCTGATCATTCTGAATTCTCAACGCATTGGCAGCTGTTAATTCTTCGGAATGATTCCTGAAAATTTTTTAGGCAGGAGTATCAATTATCTTTTGAACCCGGCCAACCTCGCCAGTCTCCAGCCGCACTTTGATTCCATGGGGATGTGCAGGTGATTTAGTGAGTATATCGGCCACTGTGCCTTCGGTGAGCCTTCCGCTGCGCTGATCGTGCTTCTGCACTATAGCGACGCGGCTGCCGGGAGTGAGATCTTTCCTGGTCGGTTTCATTTATAGGTTATTAAGGTGCCACGAATGCACGAATAATTTTTTAAAATCTACATGTTTACAGCGCTGCGGTCTTGACTAGGACTTACTCAATTCTATCATCGCCGATTTAATAGGCTCCTCCCCTTCAATGGCTTCAAAGGTCATGTTCTGCACCAGTGGATCAGCCAGGGACATGATCAAAAGAAAAGCCACGTCATCCCGTGGTATCTCTCCCATTTTACCGAGTTTAGGTGCCAGTTCAACCTTGCCGGTACCCATATCGTCAGAAAGTCTTCCGGGACGCAGAATGGTATAATTGAGGCCACTTTCCCTCAGGTGTTTGTCAGCTTCGGCCTTCGCTTTGAGATAATGTTCAAGATCGGGATTTTTGGAAGGCTCATCTGCACCCATAGAGCTCAGCATGATAAACTTCTTCACTTTTGCCTTTTTTGCGGCGTCAATGATCTTGATAGCTCCTTTTTCATCGACTTCAGTGGTTTTCTCCGGTCCTGTATCACCTCCGGAACCTGCTGCGAAAATGACTTTTTTAATGCCTTTTAGCGCTGCGGAAAAATCTTCCTGCTCCAGGTCTGCCAACACCCATTTCACTTCCATGTCATCAAACATCGCCTTCTGCTCTTCTTTCCTGATCATGGCTACAGGTTCGAAACTTTGAGAATTGTTGAGGATCTCTATGATACGTATTCCGGTGCTGCCGGTGGCACCTACAATTAAAATCTTTTCCATTTGTATATTTTTAGGAACAGAAAGATACGATTCCTGAAGGGGAGATGCAAAACAGGCCGGAGTATTCCGGCCTGTCATTTTAAATATTCTTCTATTTCATTTAGGAACCCTGGTTCTTCCTCATTTCGGTCACCTTTCTCTCCAGCTCCTGCTGGAACTCTTCCATGACCGGTTTTACGGTGCTTTCCGGAAGGTCGGCAATTCTGATATACATCAACCCGTCTACCGCGTCATTGAACAAAGGATCTACGTTAAAAGCCACCACCTTCGCGTTCTGCTTGATATATTTTTTGATAAGTACAGGCAAACGCAGACTTCCCGGCTCCACTTCATCTATGATCTTGTCAAATTTATTGAGGTCGGCCTTGGTCTCGTCAAAGACGAAGTCCTTGTCGTCGTCTTTCAGCTTAACCTTGAATTCCTTTTTCGGCCGCACGTACTGCGCCACATAAGGGTCATAGTAGTTAGACCTCATAAATTCGATCATGAGCGACTTCGAGAAGTTTGAAAATTTATTGCTGATGCTCACCCCGCCAATAAGATACTTATGCATTGGAAAGCGCAAAGTACAATGCACGATCCCTTTCCATAGCAGGAACAGCGGCATGGGGCGCTGCTGGTATTCTTTTATTATAAAGGCCCGGCCCATCTCGATGGACTCGCTCATCATCTTGTGCAGTTCCGGCTCAAACCTGAACAGGTCCTGCAAATAAAAACCGTTGATCCCGTATTTCTCATAGATCTCGGAGCCCATTCCCATCCGGTAAGCCCCGGCAATCTTGTTGGCATCATTATCCCACAGGAACATGTGGTAGTAGTAATCGTCAAATTTGTCTAGATCTGTAGACATGTTGGTGCCTTCACCAATAGCTCTAAAAGTGATCTCCCGTAAGCGACCTATTTCCTTTAATATATTCGGAATGATCTCCTTTTTGGCCAGGAACACCTCGTAGTTCTTGCTCTCCAGCAGGCGCTTGTCCAGTTTCCTGCAGGTTTCCACCTCCTCGATCATCAGGTTGTCACAAGTGGCTTCCACGATCTTTTTTGGTGGCTTGGGAATTTTAATGTTCTTAGGAATGCCTTTGAAAAATGGCTTTCTTTCGAAGGCGTTCGCCAGTATATAGGTCTTTCGGCGTAAAAAGGCAGTGAGACTTTCCACTGTCGGGATCTCCTCAATGTCCTGAACGGATATGGCATTTCCTATCCGAACCTTGATCTTCCTTTTTTTCTGAGTGAGCATCTCGCTCGGTAATTTGGCCGTTCTCAGTATATCGCTCAGCGAAGCCAGCTTATAGAAGAAGGCCGAATTCTTAGCGTGGAAATAGATAGGGATCACCGGAACCTTTGCCTTCTGGATCAGCTTGATGGCGGCAGGATCCCACGGCCGGTCTACGATCATTTTTTCTTCGCGGTAAGTGGATACCTCTCCCGCCGGAAATATCCCGATAGGTTTTCCTTCCTTCAGGTGCAGGATCGCATCTTTGATACCCTTAATGCTGGATTGTGCCTCCTTATGATCTTCGAAAGGGTTTACCGCCATAATATACGGCTGCAACGGCTCAATACGTTGTAACAGAAAATTTGCGACCACCTTAAAATCTTCCCGCTGTGACAGCAAAAGTTTCATTAAGATCATTCCGTCAATTCCCCCCAGCGGGTGATTGGAAATAGTTATGAAAGGGCCTGTTTTGGGAATTCTCTTCAGGTCTTCTTCGGGGATTTCAAAATTGATCTCAAAGGCTTTTAATATGGAATCAATGAATTGAGAAGCAGGTAAATATTTTCTCTTTTCATATTCTTTATTGATCACTGAAAGTTTCGTGGTATGAAGTACCAGCCAACCCATAGAGGTTCCCAGAAATCCGAATTTATCCAGGTTCATGACCTTGGCAACTTCTTTAGAGCTTACAATTCCCATTGTTATATGTTTTCATTTATCAGGGAATGGCAACGATCTGTACCGTCTCCCTGGTGGTCTGCTTCAGCAAGATCTTCTTTTCTCTTTCAAGGTCTGTTATGGCCGTATCATCGAAATGGCGAATGGTATACAAGGACACACCGGTATTATAAGTCACCCTGAAAGTTGCCTTCAGCTGGTTAATTAACTTCTCCAAGTTATTAAATTTATTGTCAACGCAAACCGAGAAACTTATAGCAGAATTCTGAATAAGATCGACTTTCATTTGAAATTTATGGAATAAATTGAAGATGTGGCTGATATTTTCTTCCATTATGAATGAAAAATCCAACGATGAAAGGGAGATGAGCACCTGGTTCCTTTTAACTATGAAACAGGGGATTTTAGGTAGGATTGGTTGTCCTTTTTTTACTGCGGTCCCAGGGGTTACGGGATCAATAAAGGAGCGTACATAAAGTGGTATTTCCTTGCGTTGCAAGGGTTGTAAAGTTTTAGGGTGGATCACTGAAGCCCCGTAAAAAGCAAGTTCAATGGCTTCTTCATAGGAGATCTGCTCCAGTAAGCTTGGATTACGAAACACCCGCGGATCGGCATTCAACACTCCGGGCACATCTTTCCAGATGGTGACATCATCTGCATTGAGGCAGTAGGCAAAGATCCCCGCGGTGTAATCACTTCCTTCCCTTCCCAGGGTGGTGGAGAAATTATTTTCGTCTGTTCCTATAAAGCCCTGTGTAATGGTTAGTGCTTGTGGATCTACCTGTTCAATAATTCGTTCCTGTGTCTCTTTCCACTGCACCTGTGCATCCCGGTAGGTGCTGTCAGTCTTTATACAATTACGGGCATCGAGCCAGGTGTTCTTCATCCCTTCCGCAGAAAGATAGGAACTAACGATGGTGGTGCTCAACAATTCACCATAGATCACGATCTGGTCATAGACGAAATCGTAATTTTCTGAACGGTTGTGAGCGAGAAAATTCTCTAGGTCTGCGAAGAAATCTTTTACTTTTTGGAAGACAGGCGCATCACGGTGTTCAAAGATCTCCAGCATGATCTCATGATGGTACTCTTTGATCGGTTGCAGAGCCTCCTGGACATTTTGATCATGAAGGTAAGCGTTCACCACCTCCTCAAGAGCGTTGGTGGTCTTTCCCATTGCAGAGATCACGACCAGCTTGTTTTTTGGGCCGTTGGTTTCCAGCACCTTTAGCACATTCCTGACTCCTTTTGCGTCTTTTACTGAGGCACCCCCGAATTTATATACTTTCATGCTTCTGTCTCAACGTATTTTGTGATCCCGTCTTCATCCATCTGTACAGTATACCAGTCCTTCAGAACGGTAGCTCCGCTGCGTTCATAGAAATCAATTGCATGCTGATTCCAATCAAGAACCACCCATTCCACCCTTTTCAGGCCCTGCTCTTTGGCATACTCTATGACTTTTCGGTACAGGGCATTTCCCAGCCCCGATCCTCTTTTTTCTTCACGAACAATAAGATCTTCCAGGTGAAGGGTGCGGCCTTTCCAGGTCGAGAACCTGTAGTAGACCAGGGCCATGCCTTCAATTTTCCCGTCTACCTCAGCCACAAAGACCTGAAATAAAGGGTTGTCTCCAAAACCTTCCTGCTCCAGAGTCTCCACCGTTGTTACCACCGCGTCGGGTTCCTTTTCGAAAGCCGCAAGCTCCTTAATGAGTTCCAGAACTGCCGGCATATCTTCTTTTTTCCCTCTTCTAATAATGTTTCCCATACCTGTGGTTTAAACGACAAAAATAGAAATTGATTTTAAGATAAAATTTACGAAAACGTTATAGTTGCTTAAAATTATTTCAGTTAGTTTTGTTCGGTACCAATATTTATGGGTTAAAATGATCAAAAAGAATCAAACTTTAGGCGAGTTTATAATAGAAAATCAATCAGAATTCGCATACTCTTCGGGGGAGCTCTCCCGGCTTATAAATTCTATCAGGCTGGCTGCCAAAGTGGTGAACCACGAGGTGAACAAGGCAGGACTGGTAGATATCACCGGACCTGTTGGGGAGACTAATGTGCAGGGGGAAGACCAGCAAAAACTGGATGTTTATGCGAATGAGAAGTTCATTCAGACTCTCACGAACCGGCAGATCGTTTGCGGGATCGCTTCCGAAGAAATGGATGACTATATTACCATTGCCGGAAAGGACGGGGATCACCAGAATAAATATGTGGTACTTATGGATCCTCTTGACGGAAGTTCCAATATTGATGTCAATGTCTCGGTAGGAACGATCTTTTCAATTTACCGCAGGGTTACTCCTGTGGGAACGCCGGTACAACTGGAAGATTTTCTGCAGCCCGGCAATAAGCAGGTAGCAGCGGGATATGTGGTCTATGGAACCTCGACCATGCTTGTCTACACTACCGGCCACGGGGTTAACGGATTTACCCTGAACCCTGCTCTTGGGTCCTGGTATCTATCACACCCATGCATGCAATATCCCGAAAGTGGAAATATTTACTCTGTAAACGAAGGTAATTATGTGCATTTTCCGCAGGGAGTAAAAGACTATATCAAATATTGTCAGGAAGAAAAAGAAGACCGTCCGTATACCTCAAGGTACATTGGATCTTTGGTCTCTGATTTTCACCGCAACATGATCAAGGGTGGAATTTATTTTTATCCTACCAGTTCTAAGGCGCCAAATGGAAAGCTCAGGTTGTTGTACGAATGTAATCCCATGGCTTTTATAGCTGAACAGGCGGGTGGAAAAGCCAGCGACGGTTACACCAGGATACTTGATATTGAGCCTACAGAACTGCACCAGCGGGTACCTTTCTTTTGCGGAAGTAAAAAAATGGTTGAAAAAGCTGAAGAGTTCATGGCAAAATATAGGGAACAGTAAATGACCGCTTAATAAAATAAAAAAGGACCCGAAAGGGTCCTTTTTCAGTATATAGAATTTTCAGTTATTCATTTTTGTTGAGCAGGTACAGATAATCTTCAAAGCTTATATGCCCACTAAATATCTGAATGGAGCGTTTGATGATTCCTTCAGAGACTTCTGAAGAAAATCCGAGGCCGATGGCATATTTCCTTAGTAGTTCCTCTTCCTCTTCGTCGATCATATGGTCTGCAAAAATAATTTTGAACAGGTCGTGAAGGCGCTCCAGCCGTCCCTGCACACTGTTGTTTGGGTGGATGGGAAAAGCAGTAGGATTCTTTAGCACTTTACTGTATTCATCTTCATGAATGTCAAGCTTGGCTGCAAATCGTTTTAACTGTGCTTCTTCGTGTTCGTTGATTTCCCCGTCAACAGCAGCAAGATTTACAATAGCCGCAAAATGCCCGAGGTTTCTAAGGTGTTCTCCTGTTCCAAATAGATCTGAAAATGACATATTAATGCTGTATTTTCTTCAAATATAAATAATCCCCTTTAACCCTTCTGCCTTTTTAGTAATCTTTAGTAAGTAAGCCTTCCGAAGAAAAATTTCCTCCTTTGAGGACGGCAGGTCTTTTCGCTGTAATAGTTTACCGGATTGGCAAATTTTAATGTTTTCCTAATGCCAAAGCTGCCCTTCGGGAAAATTCCTAACTTGAGGTCATGCCGGTACGAAAGAACAAAAAGCCCCTGCTTTGCTTCAACGAAAAAGGAATTTACTGCGAACAGGCAGATGTCTACCTCGATCCCTGGAAACCTGTCGAAAAGGCCATTATTACTCATGGTCATGCAGATCATTCCCGCTGGGGCAACAAGAAATATATTACCCATCACACCAATATTCCTATTATCAAACACCGGCTGGGAGATATTGAGGTTGCGGGTTATGAGTATGGAGAAACTTTCAGTATCAATAATGTCAAATTTTCCCTGCATCCGGCGGGACATATCATAGGATCTTCACAGGTGCGGGTCGAGTACAAAGGGGAGGTGTGGGTCTTCAGCGGAGATTACAAAACGGAGGATGACGGAATTTCAACGCCTTTTGAGCCTGTAAAATGTGATGCTTTTATCACAGAATGTACTTTCGGACTTCCGGCTTTTAAGTGGCTGCCGCAGGAGCAGGTAATGAGTGACATCAATAACTGGTGGCAGCAGAACCAGTCTGAAGGTAAAACCTCTATTCTCTTCGGTTATTCTCTCGGTAAGGCCCAGCGGCTGTTACATGCTCTTAACCCCGAAATAGGGAGGATCTTTACCCATGGGGCAATTGAAAATATGACCGAAGTGTTGAGGCCATTGGCTCACTTTCCGGAAACAACCCGCATCACCAGGGATGTCAAAAAAGAGGAAATTAAAGGCGGAATGGTACTGGCACCGCCAAGCGCCCATGGAAGTACCTGGATTAGAAAAATGGTGCCTTATGAAACGGGAATGGCGAGCGGTTGGATGGCCTTCCGCGGAGCGAGAAGAAGAAGAGCGGTAGATCGCGGTTTTGTACTTTCAGATCATTGCGACTGGCAGGGCCTGCTGAGTTCGATCAAAGCTACCGGCTGCGAGAGAGTAGTTTGCACACATGGCTATTCAGAGATCTTTTGCCGATTCTTGAATGAGACCGGCTATGATGCCCGAACCGCCGAGACGCAATACGAAGGGGAACTGGCTGAAATGGAAGCTAAAAAAGAAGAAACTGAAGATTAACTTTTGATAAGACCTCACAGGTTTTCAAAACCTGTGAGGTCTAAAATGGAAAATGAAGGAATTCGCAGAATTAATACGGGAACTCGACAGCACGAACAAGACAAACGTGAAAGTAGCTGCCCTTACCGAATATTTCAAAAAAGCACCCGGCCGTGACAAGGTGTGGGCCATCGCCATTTTGTCGCACCGCCGTCCGCCGCGGCCGGTGAACACAACTTTATTGCGCCACTTTGCTGCTGAACTGGCCCAAATTCCGCTTTGGCTGTTTGAAGAATCTTACCACATTGTGGGAGACCTTGCCGAGACCATTGCACTGGTGATTCCTCCTTCGGAAGCGGACAGTGAAAAAAGTCTTTCCCAGTTCGTCGAAGAAATGATCGATCTAAAGCAGGCCACAGAAGCTGAGAAGAAGGAATATCTGCATGAAAACTGGCTTGCCCTGAATTACTATGAACGGTTTGTATTTACCAAGCTTATCACCGGAAGTTTCAGGATAGGGGTGAGCCAGAAATTAATGACCCGCGCCCTTTCGAAAGCTACGGATATTGATGAAGATGTGCTGGCGTATAAACTAATGGGGGGTTGGGACCCGCAGAAAATTACATTCCAAAAGCTAATTTTAGAGGAGAATGAAGAAGACTTTCTTTCCAAACCTTATCCGTTCTACCTGGCTTATGCTATTGAAGGAGAGCCCGGAGACCTGGGTGACCCTGCCCATTGGAGCGCCGAGCATAAATGGGATGGTATCCGCGCGCAGGTGGTGGTACGGAATGGAGAGCTGTTCGTTTGGAGCCGTGGCGAGGAACTGGTAACCGATAAATACCCAGAATTTTCAGCATTTTTGGAAGAGATTCCTGACGGAACTGTGATTGATGGCGAAATTCTGCCTTTTCCGGAGGGGGAAATAGGCACCTTCAATGATCTACAGACGAGAATTGGGCGAAAGAACGTATCAAAAGCTCTTTTGAAAAAGACTCCGGTGATCCTGAAGGCGTATGACATTTTGGAGTGGGAAGGGGAAGACTTCCGTCAAAGACCATTTTCTGAAAGGAGGGAGATGCTCGAAAAATTGCATTCCCAAATAGAGAAGGAGGATTTTCCGCTGCACCTGTCGCACACCATAGATTTTAACGACTGGAAAGAAGCGGCTGCTGAAAGGGAGCGGGCCAGGGAAGTAAAAAGTGAAGGGCTGATGCTGAAGCGCTGGGATTCGCCTTACCTGGTGGGACGTAAAAAAGGCGATTGGTGGAAATGGAAAGTGGAGCCATTGACCATTGATGCCGTTTTGACCTATGCAATGCGCGGCCACGGAAGAAGGTCGAATTTGTTTACTGATTACACCTTTGGATTATGGGATGAGGAAAAAGAAGAATTAGTCACTTTTGCGAAAGCATATTCAGGTCTCACTGATGCCGAATTTAGGCAGGTGGATGCTTTTATTAAGAAAAACACCCTGGAGCGTTTCGGCCCGGTGCGAAGTGTGAAACCGGAATTAGTTTTTGAGATCGCTTTTGAAGGCATTGCAGAATCCGGAAGGCATAAAAGCGGGGTGGCAACCCGTTTCCCGAGAATTTTTAGATGGCGTAAAGACAAAAAACCCGGGGAGGCGAATACCCTGGAGGATTTGAAGGCATTAATTCCAAAGTGAATTATAAGTAACACGGACCACCCCGTCCTTCGGACACCCCTCCTTAGGAGTGAGAATTATGAATAAAAAACAACTCTTAAAAATAGCAGATACCTGGTTTGAAACACAAAACTGGAAGCCCTTTCCGTTTCAAAAACAAACCTGGGATGCCTTTTTACAGGGTAAGAATGGACTCCTTAATGCACCTACCGGAAGCGGAAAGACTTATGCACTCTGGATTCCCATCGTGCTGGATTACATCCGTAATAACCCTGATTTTAAAACAACTCATAAACAGGGACTGAAAACTATTTGGATCACGCCCCTTCGGGCTTTGTCAGTAGAGATAGAACAGGCGGCAAATCGTTTTGCACAGGAAATAGGTTCTTCTTTGACCGTGGGAATTCGCACAGGTGACACTCCGCAGAAAATAAGGGCAGCTCAGAAAAAACAGATGCCAGACCTGTTGATCACCACTCCTGAAAGTCTGCAGTTGCTGCTTTCCTCTAAGGGGTATGCAAAAACATTCAGAAATCTTAATGCTATTGTCATTGACGAATGGCACGAATTACTGGGGACAAAACGCGGCGTGCAGGTAGAACTGGCTCTCTCCCGATTAAAAACAGTGACTCCGAAGATTAAGATCTGGGGAATTTCGGCCACTATCGGAAACCTGCAGGAGGCCCGGGAAGTTTTATTAGGACCCGATTCTGAAGCTTTCCGGAATTCTGTTCTCATAAAGGCAAACCTGAATAAAAAGATAAAAGTACGATCAGTGATTCCAGAGAAAATGGAGACTTTTCCGTGGCGGGGTCACCTGGGATTGCACCTGCTGGATGAGATCATTCCTATCATCAGGAAAAGCAAGACCACGCTGATCTTTACCAATACCCGCTCGCAATGTGAGATATGGTTTCAGCGAATTCTTCAGAGGTATCCGGAGTTTGCCGGGGAGTTGGCGATGCATCATGGTAGTATTAATAAAGAGACCAGATTGTGGGTGGAGCAGGCGATCCGCGATGAACAGCTCAAAGCAGTGGTGGCTACTTCCAGTCTTGACTTGGGAGTGGATTTTGCTCCGGTAGAAACGATCATTCAGATTGGCGGGCCAAAAGGAGTTGCACGGTTTCTGCAGCGTGCTGGTCGTAGTGGGCACCGCCCGGGAGAGGAGAGCGTGATTTATTTTTTGCCTACCCACGCCATGGAGCTAATTGAAGCTTCAGCCTTACAAAAAGCTGTAAAGCACACGGTGGTAGAAGACCGGATCCCTTACCTCCAGAGTTATGATGTGCTGGTGCAATATCTGACGACACTTGCAGTTTCTGACGGATTTTTTCCGAAGGACATCTTTCCTGAAGTTAAGTCCACTTTTTGCTATCAGAGCCTCACCCGGGACGAGTGGGAATGGATACTCAATTTTGTTACGCGAGGGAGTCAAACACTGCAGGCGTACGATGAATACAAAAAGATCGAGATTGAGGAAGATGGAAAATTCAAGGTCAATAACCGGGCGATCGCCATGCGGCACCGCCTGCAGATAGGAACTATTGTGAGTGACGCCGTGCTGGCCGTGAAGTACCTGGGAGGAGGTTATATTGGGACGATCGAAGAGTGGTTCATTTCCAAACTTAATCCCGGCGATGTATTTACATTTGCCGGTAAGAACCTCGAACTCTACCAGATCAAGAATATGCAGGTGATCGTAAAAAGATCAAAACAGAAGAATTCCCGTTTTCCCAGTTGGGCAGGGGGCAGAATGACATTTTCTGCTCAAATGAGTGAGTTGCTGCGGGAAGAAATGTTTGTAGCTTCTAATATCAGCTCGAGCAAAGTTGAGAACGACACTCTCACCCCTAAGGGAGTCGAGGTGTCTCATAAAAACGCTAAAATTTCACGTGAGTTAAAAGCCCTTTCTCACATTTTTGAGCGGCAAAAGCGGGAATCCATTATTCCCGGAAAAGATGAATTCCTCATTGAAACCTTCAAGACCAGGGAAGGACATCATGCGATCTTTTACCCTTTTGAAGGCCGATTTGTGCATGAAGCCATGGCCAGTTTGCTGGCGTACCGCATCAGCTTGTTGTCGCCCATCACTTTCTCCCTGGCCTTCAATGACTACGGATTTGAACTACTTTCAGATCAGCCAATTGATATGCAACAGGTATTCGATAATGACCTATTTACTTCGGAATTTTTGATGGATGATCTTCAGAAAAGTTTGAACTCCACTGAAATGGCACGGCGTAAATTCCGGGATATTGCAGTCATCTCCGGACTTGTCTTTACCGGTTTTCCCAACAAGATGATCAAAACCAAACACTTGCAGTCCAACTCGCAATTGTTGTTCAGCGTTTTTAGAGATTACGAGCCGGACAACCTCTTGTTTCAGCAGGCATTTCGGGAGACCTTTGAACACCAGCTGGAGGAGGGGAGACTTAGAAAAGCCATGGAACGCATCGCCTCTCAAACCATCGTTTGGAAAGCCTGCAATAAGCCCACTCCTTTTGCGTTTCCCATCATTACCGACAGGATGCGGGAAAAACTATCTTCGGAAAAACTGGAGGACCGCATTAAAAAAATGATGGCACAATGGGAAAATCTTTGACCTTGAAAATGACAAAATCGGTTAGCATACATGGCCAAAATTTCATACTTCATCCTACCGGAGCAATTTTTTGGGAAGAAGAAGACCTGTTGCTCATAAGCGATGTGCATTTGGGGAAAATCTCTCATTTCCGGAAGTATGGCAGCGCGGTGCCGCGGCAGGCAATTTTGGGGAATTTTGAAAAACTGGATGAGGTTTGCCACTTTTTCAATCCGCAAAAAATTGTGTTCCTCGGAGATCTTTTTCACAGTGCACTTAACAAGGAATGGATATATTTTGAAGAATGGCTGCAAAATATTTCTCCGGAAGTTATCCTGGTGGAAGGAAATCATGACATCATTTCACCGTTAAAATATGAAGCATTAGGGATCAGGATCTACGAAGAGTTGGTACTTCAGAATTTTTTACTGACCCATCATCCCGAAGAAAGATCCGGCTATTTCAACTTTTCGGGACATATACATCCCGGCGTCAGGATCAGCGGACTGGCACGGCAGACGCTGAAACTCCCTTGTTTCTTTAAATCGCCCGGTCAAATGATCCTTCCTGCTTTCGGGGAATTCACCGGGAAACATATTCTGGAACCTAAAAAAGAGGATGAGGTGTATGTGGTGACTAAAGATGAAGTGATCTTGCTGAAGTAAAGAAAAGGTGGCTGAGAAAAGAAAAGCCGATTTCTTTTCCCCTCCCTAAAGGGTGGAAATCGGATTTTCTTTAGAAGTAGAATCTTTTGAACCTTTAAAGAATTCCTTTTTTGCCTCCCTTTAGGGCCGGGTTAAAGCAAAAAAGTGAATGAAGAACTGAGTCATGAATCTTGGCTCTTTCAGCGCAGCGATCTTGTTTCTCAATTTAACGTTCCCTTAATTACTCCTGCCTTAGCCAATAGCTTTCAACTTCTTATCTTTGCGCAAAATTCTAATTTTTGAGTAGATCTTCTATCGCCCAAAGCTTTGCACAGTCGGCTGAACAGCTGGAACTGGGAAAAGCTATTGCCCAGTCTCAACAGAATGTACATTTAAAAGGCCTCGTAGGCTCGGCGCTTTCTTTTGTGATCGCCAATGCTTTTGAGGATTCAGAAAAGCCTTTTTTGCTGATCTTCAATGACAAGGAAGAAGCGGCCTATTATCTCAATGACCTGGAGCAGCTGATAGGAGATAAAAATGTGCTTTTTTACCCCGGAAGTTATCGCAGGCCTTACCAAATAGAAGAAACCGATAACGCCAACGTGCTGCTAAGGGCCGAGGTGCTAAACCGCATCAACTCCCGTAAGAAGCCGGCAGTTATAGTGACCTATCCGGATGCCCTTTTTGAGAAGGTGGTCACCAGAAAGGAGCTTGAAAAGAACACTTTAAAGATCCATGTGAACGACGAACTCTCTATTGATTTTGTCAACGAGGTAATGTTCGAATACAAGTTCAAAAGAGTTGATTTCGTGACCGAACCCGGAGAATTTTCGGTGAGAGGTGGTATCCTGGATGTGTTTTCCTTCAGTAATGACGAGCCGTACCGTATCGAGTTCTTCGGAGATGAGGTGGAGAGCATCAGGACCTTTGATGTGGAAACGCAGCTTTCGGTGGACAAAGTGAAAAAGATCACGATCATTCCGAATGTGGAGCACAAGCGGACTGAAGAAGTCCGGGAGAGTTTTCTGAAATATATTTCAAATAAGACCGTGGTCTTCACCAAAGACCTGGAGTTGCTTTCGGCACAGGTGGATAAGTTGTTTGTCAAGGCTGTTGAAGCTTTTAAGGAACTTTCCGAAGATATCAAACACGGCACGCCCGAAGAATTGTTCTGTAATTCCACACTTTTGAAGGAACAGCTGCAGGACTATTCGGTAGTGGAAATGTCAAGCCGGCATTACCAGTTGCAGCCGGGGCAGGAGCCGCAAACAATTGAATTCAATACAAAGCCACAGCCTTCGTTCAATAAGCATTTTGATCTTTTGATCCAGGACCTGCATGAGCGGTCTGAAGAAGGATATGCCAACTATATCTTCTGCGTAAGCGAGCAGCAGGCCAAGCGGTTCCATGACATTTTTGACGATGTAGATCGGGAGGTGAAATACAAGACCGTGGTGCTTTCCATGTACCAGGGATTTATTGATGAGAACTCGAAAATGGTGTGCTATACAGACCACCAGATCTTTGAACGCTATCACAAATTTCACTTAAAGAACGGCTACGCCAAGAAACAGGCGATCACGCTGAAGGAGCTTACCAGCCTCGAAGTTGGCGACTATGTGACTCATATTGACCACGGAATTGGGAAATTCGGCGGACTTCAAAAAATTGACGTTGAAGGCAAAAAACAGGAAGCGATCAAGCTCATCTATGGGGAGCGCGACATTCTTTACCTGAGCATTCACTCGCTGCACAAGATCTCGAAATATAACGGCAAGGACGGCAAGCCGCCCAAAATTTACAAGCTGGGCAGTAACGCCTGGAAAAACCTGAAGCAGAAGACCAAGGCGAGGGTGAAACACATTGCTTTCAACCTGATCGAACTTTACGCCAAGCGCAGGCTGCAGAAAGGTTTTGCTTATGGTCCCGATTCCTATCTTCAACACGAGTTGGAAGCATCTTTTATCTACGAAGATACTCCCGATCAAAGTAGCGCCACGGCAGATGTCAAAACCGATATGGAAAACGAACGCCCAATGGATCGCCTGGTTTGTGGGGATGTTGGCTTCGGAAAGACTGAGGTTGCCATTAGAGCAGCCTTTAAAGCGGTAGACAACGGAAAACAGGTAGCAGTGCTGGTGCCAACCACCATTCTGGCTTTTCAGCATTACAAGACTTTTACAGAACGGCTGAAAGATTTTCCTGTAACTGTAGATTACCTGAACCGTTTCAGGACGGCTAAAGAACGCAGAACCACGCTGGAGGAATTGGAAAATGGGAAAGTAGATATCGTCATTGGAACCCATCAGCTGGTGAACAAAGCTGTAAAATTTAAAGACCTTGGATTGCTTATAGTTGATGAGGAACAGAAATTCGGAGTGGCCGTAAAAGACAAGCTGAAGACCATCAAGGAGAATGTCGATACCCTTACTTTGACCGCGACGCCAATTCCGCGTACGCTGCAGTTCAGTTTGATGGCAGCACGGGATCTTTCCACTATCACGACTCCGCCGCCAAACAGGTATCCGATAGAATCTCATGTGATACGTTTTTCCGAAGAAACCATTCGCGATGCGATCTCTTACGAGATACAAAGAGGCGGGCAGGTATTCTTTATCCACAACCGGGTAGAAAATATTAAGGAAGTCGCCGGCATGATACAGCGACTGGTGCCAGATGCGAAGATCGGGATTGGTCACGGGCAAATGGAAGGAAAGAAGCTGGAGAACCTGATGCTGAAGTTCATGAACGGGGAATTTGATGTGCTGGTTTCCACCACGATCGTGGAAAGCGGGCTGGACGTTTCAAATGCCAACACTATTTTTATCAACAATGCCAATAACTTCGGACTTTCAGACCTGCACCAGATGCGAGGAAGGGTAGGACGCAGTAATAAAAAAGCTTTCTGTTATTTCATCACTCCGCCATACTCTGCGATGACCGATGATGCCCGCAAGCGAATCACTGCTTTAGAACAATTTAGCGAACTGGGCAGCGGCTTCAATATCGCGATGAAAGACCTTGAAATTCGCGGTGCGGGAGACCTTTTAGGAGGGGAACAATCCGGATTCATCAACGAAATTGGTTTTGATACCTATCAGAAAATATTGAATGAAGCCATTGAAGAGCTCAAGGAAAATGAGTTCAAGGAGCTGTATGCTGATCAGGTTTCTGAAGACAAAGAATACGTCAAAGACACCCAGATCGATAGTGACTTCGAACTGCTGTTCCCGGATGATTACATCAACAATATTTCTGAACGTCTGAACCTGTACACACAGCTCAATAATGTAAAGAACGAAGAAGAGCTGGAGAAATTCGAAGCCGAACTGGTAGACCGGTTCGGAGAACTGCCTGATCCTGCAGAAGATCTGCTGAACAGCGTCCGCATCAAATGGATCGCTTCGGCAATAGGGCTGGAGAAGATCGTGATGAAACAGGGCAAGTTGATAGGCTATTTCATCGCCGATCAAAATTCCGGTTTCTACCAAAGCAAGGCCTTTACAAAGGTACTGCAGTACGTGCAGACGCATCCGCATTCCTGCACCATGAAAGAAAAGAAAACCCGCGCCGGGCTGAGGTTGCTGCTCACCTTCGAAAAAGTGACTTCAATAGATCGCGCTTTGCAGGTATTGAAGCCGCTGGATGTGAAGGCGAAAGTTGAGGTGGAAGAAAAATAATACTTCTTCAAAATGACATTTTTGAGAGGTGATCTTTTGACAGACCTCACAGGTTTCAAAAACCTGTGAGGTCTTTTGTTATTCCATTACCGCATCTTTCGGGAAATAAAAAACTCCCGATGGCTCCTCTAAAAGTTCAAAATGAAGCCTGTTGTTCGCTTTATCAAAAGTGAGCCTGATCTTTCCGGTTGTGAGACTATACCCACTTTTGATTGTTCCTTCAAAAGTGTTTGTTCCTGTCGGCCTCAAATCAATAGAAAGCTCCTCATCACTGCAGTCTACATACCTTCCGTTATAAGCAATCGAGCAATGGGTTCCTTTTATAGCGCCATCCACTTCAGTTAAATCAATTTCAAATTGTTCAGTACCGTCTTCAGAAGTCCAGGACCTTGAATTGCAAATTTCCGGTGAAGCTTGTTGCCGAGAAAGAACAGGAATAGAGTACAGGATAAAAGCGATCAATAGAAAAATTTTTTTCTCACTAAGTAGTTTAAAATTTTAGGTGGGAGACAGGTAATTGATCTTCCTGATCACCCCTGATTGAGGGTCAAATTCAATGCAGATATAAGCAGATTCTTTTTCTTGTTTAAAAAGAGCGCAAAAAGAGCCATTTTTTAGAGGTTTACTATTCAGGGTCCCTTCAAAATCCAGCCCGGAAATTGATTCACCCAATTTCCACACGTTTCCTTTTATTTCAAGTACTGCTTGATTGCTAAGGATTTCTAAATAATATAAGGTCCTTTCGTGCAATGCGTTTCCGTAGACGAGCAGCATTTCATCGTTTTTATAGCTCAAAGCCTCCGGATCAGGGTTTTCTTTGCTAAAGGGCATCTCAAGTAATTCAGAAATTTCGGCTAGTCCACCCTTGAAAAATAAGATTTGCTCCAAGGGTACTTCATTTATCTTGATCTGCTTATATTCTTCTTCAGTTAGCACATTTATGCCCAATTGCCCGTTCTCCTGGGAAAACACTTTTGGTAAACAAAAGAGAAAAAGGATTAAGAAGATGTATTTCATATATGGCTTTGCTGGAATAGAAAGATACTATAAAGTTCTTAAATGACATTTTAGAGACCTCACAGTCCCGATAGTTGTCGGGATAAAAAACTGTGAGGTCTTTCTTTTTAAAAATTAGCTTCTAAAAATCAGCAGGAAATTTTCTTTCATACTTCCTGCCGAAAAAAAAATCAAAAAAGTTATTAACTATAACGTTTCCATTTCGCAACTAAAACGTTTGAATAGTTCTTGGCCTGTCAGGGCCCATAAAACCTGATATTTGTCATGCTTTCAGCAGCCTTCCTGTTGTTGTTTTGTTCTATCAAAAGGAGAAATCAACTCAAAATTTGTATCAATGGAAACAATCAGTAAAAAGGCAAACTTCCAGTTCGCTACAGGATCATGGGCTAAAAAAATCGATGTCAGGGATTTCGTTTTAAATAATATTACTCCGTATTACGGAGATGCCTCTTTTCTGAAAGGCGCCAGTAACAGAACAAAGAAGTTATGGAAAATCTGTTTGCAGGCGATGAAAGAAGAACGGGAAAACGGAGGCTGCAGGGCTATTGATACAGAGACCATCTCAGGAATTTCCAGTCATGGACCCGGTTATATCAACAAGGATCTTGAAGTGATCGTGGGTCTGCAAACCGATGAGCTTCTTAAAAGAGCCATGAAACCTTTTGGAGGTTACCGCGTAGTAGAAGGTGCGGTTACCGAAAGAGGCCTACAGGTCTCTCCCCGCGTTACTGAGATCTTTCAGTACACCAAAGACCATAACAATGCCGTATTTTCTGCCTATGATGCTGAGATTAGAGATTATCGTTCCTACGGAATCCTTACGGGACTACCAGATAATTATGCCCGCGGAAGGATCATTGGAGATTACCGTCGCCTTGCCCTCTACGGAATTGATCGCCTCATCGAAGCCAAAGAAGCCGATAAAGTGGCCGTGGCCGGTGAAATGACAGATCATAAGATCAGGCTGCGGGAGGAAATTTCAGACCAGATCCTGGCACTCCAGGAGATGAAAAAGCTCGGCCAGTCTTACGGACTTGATCTGTGCCGTCCTGCAGAGAATGCTCAGGAAGCTGTACAATGGGTGTATATGGCCTACCTTGCCGCAGTAAAAGAGCAGGATGGTGCTGCTATGTCCCTCGGAAATGTTTCTTCTTTCCTGGATATCTATATAGAAAGAGATCTTGCTGAAGGTCTTATTTCCGAAGAAGAGGCTCAGGAGTTGATCGACCAGTTCGTAATGAAACTTCGAATGGTAAGACACTTGAGACCGGGAGCATATGATGAGATCTTTGGAGGAGATCCTACCTGGGTAACCGAAGCCATTGGCGGACAACTGCAGGATGGAAGAACCAAAGTTACCAAGACCTCCTTCAGATTCCTACAGACCTTATATAACCTTGGCGCCTCTCCGGAACCAAACCTTACCGTATTGTGGTCACAGGACCTTCCTGAAGGTTTTAAAGAATTTTGTTCAAAAGTGTCAATTGATACCTCTTCTATCCAGTATGAAAACGACGACCTGATGAGGAGACTTAGAGGAACAGATGACTACGGAATCGCTTGCTGTGTTTCTCACCAGGAGATCGGGAAAAGGATCCAATTCTTCGGTGCCCGCGTCAACCTTCCAAAAACTCTATTGATGGCGCTTAACGAAGGTAGGGAAGAAAAAACCGGGGAAAAGATTTTGGATCAGATCGATGCCCTAAAAGGACCTTATCTCAATTACGACGAGGTGATGGATAACTTTAAACTCGCCATGATACAGGTGGCCGCGGTATATTCCAGGACCATGAATATCATCCACTTTATGCATGACCGCTATTACTATGAAAAGGCACAAATGGCTTTAATAGATTCAGATCCGGGTGTGGATATGGCCTATGGAGCTGCCGGGATCTCTATCATTGCCGATTCCCTTGCAGCCATTAAACATGCTAAAGTAAAACCGGTCAGAAACGAACAGGGACTTACCGTTGACTTTGAAATAGACAGGGATTATCCAAAATTTGGAAATGATGACGATCGCGTGGACGCCATCGCCCGTGAGATCACTGAATTCTTTTCAAAAGAACTCGCCCGCCATAGATGTTATAAAGATGCCGTGCCTACTCTTTCTCTGCTCACTATTACCTCTAATGTGATGTATGGAAAGAAAACAGGTGCCACTCCCGACGGAAGAAAAGAAGGAGAAGCTTTTGCTCCCGGAGCAAACCCAATGCACGGGCGTGATACCAACGGTGCAATTGCCTCCCTGAATTCGGTGGCCAAGATCAACTATAAATATGCCATGGACGGGATTTCCAATACCTTTTCGGTAGTGCCAAAATCTCTTGGAAGCGATCGGGAAGACCAGGTGGAGAACCTTGTGACACTTTTAGATGGTTATTTCTATAAAAACGCACATCACCTTAACGTCAATGTTCTTGACCGGGAGACTTTGATGGATGCCTATGAACATCCTGAAAAATATCCGCAGCTTACCATTCGAGTGTCGGGTTATGCGGTCAATTTCACCAGGTTGTCTAGGGCTCATCAGCTAGAGGTGATCACCAGGACCTTCCATGAAAATATGTAGAAGAATTTAGAGCAGCCCAGGGTATTTATACCTTAGGCTGCTCTCACTATTAAATCCATTGCAATGATCGAGAACGGAATTTTGGGTGCCCAGGATGTGAGTCGGCTAAATGAAGGAGCTAATGAGAACCTTCGGGTTCATTCTATAGAGTCCTTTGGAACCCATGATGGGCCGGGTATACGCATGGTTATTTTTGTGCAGGGCTGCCAGTTCCGCTGCCTGTACTGTGCTAACCCCGACACGATGGATGTCAATGGTGGTAACTTCTACAATGTTAAAGAGCTTGTGAAACGGGCAGAGGCCCAAAAGTCTTACTTCGGGAAAAAGGGTGGAGTTACGGTTTCGGGAGGAGAACCATTGTTGCAACGAACTCCGCTTCTTCAACTCTTCAAAAAACTTCATGAAAAGGGCATTAATACAGTTCTTGATTCTAACGGAAGAATTTTAGACAAGGCTGCCAAAGAACTTCTCGAAGAGACCGACTTGCTGATGCTGGATGTGAAGCACTTTAATAATGGCTGGCATAAAAAACTTACAGGTCTATCCAACAGTTCAACTTTAAAAGTTGCTAAACACAGGGAATCTACCGGAAAACGAATGTGGTTGCGATATGTGTTGGTGCCCGGATGGAGTGATCAAGAGGAATATTTGCATGAACTGGGAAACCATTTTAAAGACTATAAGACGATTGAACGCATTGAGGTTCTTCCATACCATCAATTAGGGGTTCATAAATGGGAAGCGCTGGGAATGGAATATAAACTGAAAGGAGTTGAACGGCCATCCCCGGAAGAGCTGGAGAGAGTCCGGAATATTCTGGAGAAATATTTTCGAGACGTTCGGGTAAATTAAGTGTTGTTTTTTGGGCCCTGACAGATTGCGAAATCTGTTGGGGTTTTTTTGAAATCAAATCTTTAGAGACCTCACAGTCCCGATAGTTATGGGTACTGTGAGGTCTTGTTGTTTTTTCATCAATCCCTAAAATACCCTTAACGGCTTCTGCTGTTTTTTCTCCTTTGCTTAACTTGTAGGAAATCAAGTAATTCCTAACCAACCAAACCAGGCATGCGGCAGCTCATCATCAAAGTTCCCAAAGGAAATAAAGAAGAAATTCTTGGGCTGGTAGCAGATTTTAAAGGCAAGAATACCATCTGCCTCTCTGAAGAACAAAATGATGTTTTTGTGCTTTTCCTGCCCAACCAGAAGGTCAATAACTTCCTTCAGCACCTTGATAAATATGAAAAACCGGAGATCAGCCTCATTCCGAGGGGGGTGATCACCTTGTATCCGCCGGCAACCGATTCTCCTGAACAGGTGGCCGATGTGCAACCTAAAAGTTCGCTGGAGATCTACCTGGGCGGCATTCAAAGTGTAGGTTCCATCAAAGGGCTCATTGGTTATTCCATTGCGGCGGGAATTATTGTGTGGATCGGGCTGTATACTACCACCGTTTTTCTGTTGGTCGCTGCTATGCTGGTGGCCCCATTTGCGGGACCTGCCATGAATGCCGCCCTGGCAACTTCAGCAGGGAAGATGCCTCTTCTAAAAAGTAGCCTCGCCAGGTATGGTCTGGCGATTGGAACCGGGATCCTCGCGAGTTTTTTCATGACCATTATCTTTCCGCTGGAGACGCTTACACCCTTAATGGTAGAAATTAGTCAGGTGTCAAAAGTGGCACTTTTGCTGCCACTTATTTCAGGTTTTGCAGGCGCCATAAACATTGTACAATCAGAAAGGGACAGTTTGGTTTCGGGTGCGGCAGTGGGAATCCTTGTTGCGGCTTCGCTTGCCCCGCCGGTCGGGCTCATTGGAACGGGACTTTACCTCATGGACTGGGAGATCATAAGCAGTAGTGTTTTTCGGGTGGTGCTGCAGCTGTTGGGAATCCACCTGGCTGCAACGCTCGTGTTCTATTTCTACGGAAAGGTTACTCCCAAAGGAGTCCGGTTTTTGCAGGGAAGCAGCAAAATGACCTGGTTCACCAGCGCATTCGTCGCCCTGTCAATTGCCGCTATGATGTACTGGCAATTCAGTCAGCCGCCATTTCTTCGGAAAGCAAGTATGAATACAGAGCTTACCGAAAAACTGGATTCCGAACTTGACAAGATCGACTTTATCGAGGTGATCAAGAAAGATGTGAACTTCACCAACACCATAATCAATGGAGAACCTACAGTGAGCTATGAGGTGACGGTGCTTCCGAAGAATACCAACTTATCAGAAAAGGAGATCAAAAAAGCCATTATTGAGCATCTCAAGAAAAACCTGACCTACCAGGACAGCAATATTCACGAGGTGTATCTCATCAATGTGGCCGAAGAATGATTCTCAAAAAGGGGATTTAGAAGAACTATTTTTAGAAGTGCAAAAATGCATCTTCCAGATGCTCAATGCTGGTGCCTTTTTTGTTCCTGATGATAGCCACAATGTCAAAGCGCACATTTACATCCAGCGCCTGTTGATTGACAAAAAAATCAATAGCCTTAACAAGGGAGGTTATCTGTTTCTGTTTCACAAAGTTCTGCGGATCACCAAAATCGGGAGTGCTGCGGGTCTTTACCTCCACCACAGCCAGCACGTTGTCCTTGCGGGCAATGATATCAACTTCTGCTTTTAAGTAGCGGAAATTCCGGGCCACGATCTCGTAACCTTTTTTAATGAGAAAACCTGCGGCCAGTTCCTCTCCCTCTTTTCCCAGTTCGTTGTGCTGTGCCATCTATTCTCCCTGGTAAACGATCGCACGCACCCGTAGATCAAGATTTCGAATCTCTTCCACAAGTTTGGAATCAAGTATATGATCCCCGTAGAAGCTCTGCGGCGGGGCATTCACCGGCTCCAGAAATACCCGGATGTTCGATTTGGCTAACTTTCCGTCTTTCCAGTCTACGGCCCCACTGTAATCCCAACCGAATCCGTAGACATCGATAGGGCCGTTGTTGAGCGCTAAAAGATCGTCGTAAGAAGTGCTGCCAATCTTGATCCCTTCTTTTGAGGTCCAGCGGCCGTCGTTCTCACAGTAGATCTGGTAAACCTTTTTCCGGTCTTTGTCTTTCCACAATACCAGCAGCTCATCTTTGGTTTCAGGATAGAGCACGCTGTAAGCCATTTCAACCGTGCCTTCTTCAAAGAGGTCTACTCCTTCAGCTATACGGGCATCGGGAAAGGCTTTTTGCAGGTCACCTTTAGAGATCACTGTGGCCAGGTTTTCAAGTTGATATTTTTCCGAAGCATCACCTGTTTTTCGGCTTTTACAGGCAACTATACTTAACAGGAGCGTCAAAAAGAGGATTTTACGCATTTCTTTTTATTTTAAAAGTAGGCACATTTGGCGCAAACCAATGGCCTTTTGCAAGAATTTAACGCGTAATCCCTCGTACTTGCTTAACTTTACAGCCTTTAAAACTGAACCAGAATTTTTAATGGAATCACCTAAGAGATATACGATCACGGCAGCTTTGCCATATACCAACGGCCCTATACATATTGGGCATTTAGCGGGGGTTTACGTGCCTTCAGACATCTACGCGCGTTTTTTGAGAATGCAGGGAAAAGATGTGGCTTTTGTGTGCGGTAGTGATGAACATGGCGTGCCGATCACTATCAAGGCCAAAAAGGAGGGCGTGAGTCCGCAGGATATTGTGGATAAATACAACGCGATCATTAAATCCTCTTTTGAAGACTTCGGAATTTCTTTCAATAATTATTCACGCACCTCTGCGGAAGTGCATCACAAAACGGCTTCGGAATTTTTCAAAAAATTGTACGATTCCGGAAAGTTTACCGAAGAGACCACACAGCAACTTTATGATGCTGAAGCCGGACAGTTTCTGGCAGACCGTTTTGTGGTAGGAACTTGCCCTAAGTGTGGCTACGAGGAAAGTTATGGCGACCAGTGCGAAAAATGCGGAACCAGCCATAACGCCACCGACCTGCTGAATCCAAAATCGGCTATTACCGGTGCCACTCCAACTCTGAAGGAGACCAAACACTGGTTCCTGCCGCTCGACCAATACGAAGGCTGGTTAAAAGAATGGATCCTGGAAGGTCATAAAAAGGACTGGAAACCTAACGTGTACGGGCAGGTGAAATCCTGGATCGACGACGGCCTGCGTCCACGTGCTGTGACCCGTGACCTTGATTGGGGAATTCCGGTGCCGGTAGAAGGGGCTGATGGGAAAGTACTTTATGTGTGGTTCGATGCCCCAATCGGTTACATTTCTTCAACCAAAGAATGGGCAGAAAAGACCGGCAAGGATTGGGAGCCGTACTGGAAAGACAAAGACACTAAACTCATACATTTTATAGGGAAAGACAATATCGTATTTCACTGTATCATCTTCCCCGTAATGCTGAAGGCGGAAGGAAGCTATATACTTCCGGAAAACGTACCGGCAAACGAATTTTTGAACCTGGAAGGCAACAAGCTCTCCACATCAAAGAACTGGGCGGTTTGGTTGCATGAGTACCTGGAAGAGTTTCCGGGGCAGCAGGACGTGTTGAGATACGCTCTTACCGCCAATGCACCCGAAACCAAGGATAACGACTTTACCTGGAAAGATTTCCAGGCGAGAAATAACAACGAGCTGGTTGCCATTTTTGGGAACTTTATCAATCGGGTAGTGGTGCTCACTAATAAATATTACGACGGAATCGTGCCTGCTCCGGGAGAAAATTCCGAAGTTGATAAAGAAGTATTGGCAGAGCTGAAGGCCTATCCGGCTGTCATTGCCAGTTCCATTGAGCGTTACCGTTTCAGGGAAGCCCAGGCAGAATTGATGAATGTTGCCCGCCTCGGAAATAAATATCTGGCCGATGAGGAGCCGTGGAAACTGATCAAGACAGATGAGGAGCGGGTGAAGACCATTATGTATGTGGCACTTCAGATTGCTTCCGCGTTGGCGACTTTAAGCGAACCATTTTTGCCTTTCACTGCTGAAAAATTGAAGCGCATGCTCAATTACGGAAAGGCTTCTTCCGAAGCGACCATAGAAGAGAACAGACACGATGAGTGGCAGGAGATCACTGAGAAAGAGGAATTACTGCCGGCCGGCCATCAGATTGGTAAAGCCGAATTGCTTTTCTCCAAGATAGAAGACGAACAGATACAAAAACAACTGGATAAATTGGAAGCGACCAAAGCAGCGAACAAAGCAGAAAATCAAAAAGCCGAACCTCAGAAAGAGATAGCCACTTTTGAAGATTTTACAAAAATGGATCTGCGGGTGGGGACTATTGTAGAGGCCGAAAAAATGCCAAAAGCCAATAAACTTCTGGTGTTGAAGGTAGATACCGGTATTGATGTACGCACCATAGTTTCAGGGATCGCGCAGAGTTTTAAACCCGAAGATATCATTGGGAAGAAAGTGACCGTGCTGGTCAACCTGGCCCCGAGAAAGCTCCGTGGAGTAGAAAGCGAAGGCATGATCCTAATGACCGAGAATAAAGAAGGAAAACTGGTCTTTATCAACCCTGATGAAGACGGGGTCAAAGAGGGGACGGTGATTTCTTAAAAACACTACAAGACCTCACAGGTTTTCAAAACCTGTGAGGTCTTTACCTTTGAACATGCTCAAAATCGCCTACCATCCCATCTTTAAACACCCTTTACCCGAAGGTCACCGTTTTCCGATGGAAAAGTACGAACTGCTGCCACAGCAGCTCCTTCATGAAGGCACCTGTTCCAAAAACAACTTTTTCGCACCCGAACCCGCGAGCGATGAAGATGTGCTGGCCGTGCATCAAAAGGAGTATTTTGAACACCTGAAAAACCTCACTTTAGATCCAAAAGCCGTAAGAAAGATCGGTTTCCCACTTTCAGAAGCGCTGGTGGAGCGGGAGCTGAGGATTGCTCAAGGCACTATTGAAGCTTCTGAATTTGCCCTTGAGCACGGAATTGCGATGAACATTGCCGGTGGCACTCACCATGCGTATTCCTATCGCGGAGAAGGCTTCTGTCTCCTAAACGACCAGGCTATTGCTGCAAGTTACCTGCTTCGGAAGAACCTTGCAAAAAAGATCCTTATCGTGGACCTGGATGTGCACCAGGGAAATGGAACTGCCGAGATCTTTGCTAAAGAATCTCGAGTTTTTACGTTCTCCATGCACGGCAAGAAAAACTATCCCTTCAAAAAAGAGTTTTCTGACCTCGATATTGAACTGGAGAACGGAACCGGGGACGAAGATTACCTTGGCCTTCTCAAAAATACGCTGCCAAGGTTGCTGGACGAACAGGAACCCGATTTCAGTTTTTACCTCAGCGGGGTGGATATACTTGCCACCGACAAATTGGGAAAACTCGGCTGCACCCAGGCAGGATGCAGAGAACGTGACAGGTTTGTTTTGCAGATATGTCATGACCGTAAGATTCCGGTGGAGGTGAGCATGGGCGGCGGCTATTCTCCGCAGCTTCGGAATATTGTAGATGCCCACGCCAATACCTTCAGATTGGCGCAGGAGATCTTCTTCTGATCTTCCGAAGAATTTTCTTCTTAAATTTATATTAAAGCCTCATTTTCAGTCTCTTAAATTTTTTACATTTAAGGAGACCTCCCAGCTTTTTTAACCAAAACTTTTTCAGTTATGAAGAGAATTCTTTTTCTCCTGCTGTTCCTGTTCCTTTACCTTCCGCAGCAACAGGCACAAAATTTCAAGGCAGATGACATTGACATCAAGTACGAGCGATTTGAACTGCCAAATGGTTTAACCTTGCTCGTACATGAGGATCACAAAGCGCCAATTGTTGCAGTCAACGTTTGGTACCATGTAGGTTCCAAAAATGAGAAACCCGGAAAAAGCGGTTTTGCACACCTTTTTGAACACCTCATGTTCAACGGAAGTGAAAATTTTGACGACGACTACTTTAAGGCAATTGAAAGTATAGGTGGTACGGATGTCAATGGTACTACCAATGAAGACCGCACCAACTATTTCCAAAATGTTCCGGTAGCGGCTTTGGACCAGGTGCTGTTTTTGGAGTCTGATCGCATGGGACATCTTTTAGGGGCAATAGACCAGGCAAAGCTGGATGAACAACGGGGTGTAGTTCAGAATGAAAAAAGACAGGGGGAAAATCAGCCGTATGGGCAACAATGGAATTACCTTACAAAGGCCATGTTCCCAAAAGGGCATCCTTATTCCTGGACAGTGATAGGAGAAATGGAAGACCTTAATGCGGCTTCCCTGGAAGATGTTCAGGAGTGGTTCAAATCTTACTATGGTGCTGCAAACGCGGTGATCGCAATTGCAGGAGACATTAAGCCCCAGGAGGCATATGATAAGGTGCTGAAGTATTTTGGAGATATCCCTTCGGGGCCAACCGTGGAAAGGCAGGAGGTGAATATTCCGGTACACAATGGCAATACCTACCAGGTGTATGAGGACCGGGTGCCCGAAAGTAGGGTTCTTTTCGCATGGATCACACCAGAATTTGGGAGCAGGGAAGATGTTTATTTTGACCTTATTGGTTCCCTTCTCAGCAACGGAAAAAATTCCCGACTTTATAAGAAATTGGTCTATGAAGACCAGATCGCGTCCAGCGTAGTTGCTTTTGAAGCATCTGGAGAAATTGCCAGTTCGTTTGTGGCCTATGCGAACGTAAAACCGGGCGGCGACGTGGAAGAAGTAAAGCAGAAACTTCTGAATGAAATAGAAAAGTTGGCTAAGGAAGGTCCACGACCCGAAGAGCTCAAAAGAGTAAAAGCAGATTATATGGCCAATTTCATCAAGGGGATGGAACGCATAGGTGGTTTTGGAGGTGTTTCAGATATCCTGGCGTCGAACGAAACCTATTTTGATGATCCTGAACATTACAAGAAGGTGTTGAAATATGTGGAAAATGCCACTCCACAAGATATTCAGCAGACTGCTCAAAAATGGCTTTCCAAAGGCAGGCATACCTTAATAGCAAATCCTTTTCCTGATTATAAGACTGTCGCTTCCAATGTTGATCGTTCTAAACTACCGGAAGTGGGACAACCAAAAGCATCTAAATTTCCCGATATAGAAAGAGCTACTCTTTCCAACGGAATGGACATTGTCTTGGCAAGGCGCGAAGGAGCTCCGGTAATAGAAATGGACCTTGTTTTTGATGCCGGTTACAAGACCGATTACCTTTCCAGGCCGGGTACGGCTGCTTTAGCTATGAACCTGCTGGACGAAGGCACAAAAAATATGAATTCATTGCAGATCGATGAAAAATTACAATTGCTGGGGGCCAATCTTTCAACAGGTTCAGACATGGATGTCTCCATGGTTAGTCTCAGTACCTTAAAGCCGAGTCTTGACGAAAGTCTTAATCTTTTAGCTGATGTATTGCAGAATCCTTCATTTCCGCAGAAAGAATTTGATCGCCTCAAACAGGAGCAGCTTAATAATATTAAAAGGGAAAAAGCTCAACCTATCACAATGGCCATACGGGTAATGAACCGATATTTATATGGGGAGGATCATCCATATAGTACCCCTTTCACCGGTTCTGGTTATGAAGACACAGTAGAGAAACTCACCCGTGCTGATGTTCAAAAGTTTTACGAACAGTGGTTGCGGCCAAACAATGCTGCGCTGGTAGTAACCGGTGACATTTCCATGAACGAACTCAAATCAAAATTGCAAAATTCCCTGAAGGACTGGAAAAAAGGGGAGGTGCCTGAAATCAGCTTTAATAAGGCCAAAGTGGAAAATCAGAATACCCTTTTCCTCATTGACAGACCCGAATCTCAGCAGTCGGTAATTATCGCCGGAAACCTGACCGGAAAATACGGGGAATATCCTGAAGTGGCTGTGGAACAAATGATGAAGATCCTTGGTGGGCAATTTACTTCAAGGATCAATATGAATCTGCGGGAAGACAAGCATTGGTCCTATGGTGCCGGTGGCTTTGTGATGGGAGCGCAGCAGGAAAGGCCATTTTTGGTCTATGCCCCGGTACAAACCGATAAATCGGCAGAATCTGTAAAAGAACTGCGGAAAGAGCTGGAAGAATATGTCACAACCCGTCCTGCGACTACCGAGGAACTCGAAAAAGCTAAAAAGGATCAGGTACTGGCGTTGCCGGGCCAATGGGAAACCAATAACTCGGTAAATAATTCCCTGGTAAACCTGGTCAAATACAATCTGCCCGATGATTACTATCAGAAATATGACTCCATGGTAAGAGATCTTTCCATAGAAGATGTGAGGAAGGTAAGTAAACAGGTGGTGAAGCCGGAACGGGTGAATTGGTTCATTGTTGGCGACAAAGCCAAGATCGCGGCAGAACTGGATGAATTAAATTTTGACAGAATAATTGAAGTAGATCCCGACGGGAATCCTTTAAAACCGACTATAGTTGAAAAGGAGAAGACCGATTTGAAGAATTAGCCAAAAAAAGATCCCGCTGAGAAGCGGGATCTTTTTTTTATAGCGAAGACCTTTTCCAGGAATGAAGTATAGCTAATAGGTCAAATTAAAATTTTAATTCCTTAAGATAAGTGCTGTTTTTGTTTCGCCCTCAATCGTAATGCTTAAGATATATTGACCTGTATTATTTAATACAGTTCCAATGTTATAACTTACCAATTCATTTCCGATCCGCGAAAAATTAACCCCTGGTATTAAGCTTGCTCCCTGATAAACCCTTACCTGAACATTATTTAGGTTTACAGACTGAGAAAATGAAAGCCTCATATAATTAGAAAAGGGATTGGGATAAACAGTAACCACCAGGTTCCCTCTGAATTTTAATGAGGTTGGATTACTATTGCTGTCAATCACTTCAACAGTAGTTATTGAGCTGGAGGAATTTCCTGAGCCATCTGTCGCAGTAAAAGTTACCTCATACTCTCCCGGAAAGCTAAAGCTTGATCGGTCAATAGAAAATTCCAGACTATTGCAGTTATCGCTCGAACCATCATTAATGTCAGCAGGAGATAGATCTACGGAAGCAGCTCCGACCAGATCTAACGTGTAAGTTCGTACAGAAGAAGCTGATGGTGAAAACTCATCTACCACAGTAACTTTTGCTGGAGCAGAACCAATATTTCCAGATTCGTCCGTAACAGAAAGTGTAACTAAATTTTCACCAAGATCATCACAGTCATAAATTGGATTATCCAGTTCAAAGTACAGGTTTTTTAGTGGAGTAAGGTTATCGTAAGAACCATTATCAATATCTGCCGGAGTTACCTCTGCAAAACCATCCTTGTCGAGGTAAACAGTAACATCTTTGGTTACAACGGTGGGCGCTTCACAATCACCGCTGTTGGTATACCTGGCTTCAGGATCTTTAACCCAGCCACCCCATGTCTTGGATTCATCATCTACTCCTATACACTGCAGGTTAGGATTACCGGAAGCATCCATAAGAGTTATAGCGGAATTATTTCCATTTCTCAGGTCCAGGTTGGTTAACTCATTACTACTTACATCAACACTATTAAGTTTATTTAGATCCTTTAGATCAATAGAGGTAAAAAGATTGCCTGAAACATCCAGGATTTCGAGGTTCGTCAGATCGCCCCAATTAAGTTGGTTTAATTCATTACTTTCTGCACGGAACTCTACCAATAATTTTGGGTTGCCAATCATCAAACCGGTAAGTTGGTTTTGTGAAACTGTAATACTGGTAAGCCTGGTGTTTTCTGTAAGGTCAATTTCATCAAGAAGGTTATTTGAAAAATCAAGGGATTCAAGATTTACAAAGCCTTCTATTCCTGTAGCATCTATAATTGAAGAATTACTGACATTTAATGATATTACAGCCTCAGCATCAGAAACCAGGATATTACCTGTAAGTCCATTTGAGTCTATATCTCCTAATGCCCGTTCAAAATTCTCATCAGGGATAAGGATGACTTCTTCAGCTTGTTTACAGTTATCACTCAAGATTACTCCCTGGTCTATCTTCCATTGAGAGTAGGGATTAGACGTATCTTCAGGCGCATCAACAGAAATACAGGTAAGTAAGTTTCCGGTCGCTTCCATAGTTCCTAAAATGCTGTTGTTGCCATTTCTAAGATCCAGCTCTTCCATGCCGTTATTCATAACATGCATTTCTACCAGTTGTGAATTATCGGTCAAGCTGATTTTAGAAATGGCATTATTGTTCAAATAAAGCTGCTGTAAGTTCAAATAATTATTCCCATTGAAATTATTTAAATTATTATCATTTAAAAGTAGCCTTTCCAGGTTGGGATAGATTGCGCCATCAAAATTATTCAATCCTGTTCCTGAAAGGTTTAGAGAGGTTAAGGTTGGATATCCATTTGTCCTTGTTACCAGGGTCATATTTTCATTGAATTGTGCATCTACTGTCTCAATAACCGAAAGCGGAGTGATATCCAGTTCAGAAAGCTGATTATACTGGACACTTAGGTGCCGCAAAGCAGTATTTGAAGAAAGAATCAGAGAAGTCAGATTATTATTCTGAAGAGACAGATTCCAAAGATTGGGATTTTGCGAAAGATTTATAGAATTCAACCGGTTGTCATTCAGGATTAATTCCTCGAGCTCCGAATTATTCGACAGATCTACTTCGGTTAATTTACCATATCCTACCTGAAGTGTCACAAGGCTAACAAAAGCTTCTATACCGGTCAGGTCTTCAATTTTTTCAGTGATAGTTAGTCGTGGATCAGCAAAAGAATTTGTACTACCATCTGGCAGTGTAGGGAAGTTTAAATTGAGACTTGTAATATTTTCAGTATCTTCTCTCAATATGGAAGTATTCACTACTCCGTCGCTATCAACACCAAGGTCAATTAGTGCCTGTTCGAAATTAGGGTCGGGGATATGGATAAAGTCCCCGCAATCTTCGCTGAAGTTTTTGCCTGAATTTATCATCGCCTGGGAAATCACAGGATCTGCGTTAATGCAGGTCAGGTTTGGTGCATTATTGACATCAAAATAAGTAACCTGAGAATTATTCCCATTCCGCAGGTCCAGGTGCTTAATATTACTATTGTAACCCGTAGATAAACTATTAATTGGATTATTAGATAAATCTAAAACCTCTATTTGGGTATATTGAGTTTGTAAGTTTTCAAGTAAGGTCAATTTAGAAACATCCACCTTTGTAAGGGGATTTTGCCCCAGACTTAAATGAGTGATGTTTGTGTTCTTACTCACGTCTATTGTGTACAGGTCATTCACTGATAATTGCAATACTTCCATTTGAGTGTTATGGGTCACATCTATTGAAGAAAGATTATTTCCATTCAGGTTCAAATGAGTTAATTGAACATTGGGGTTAACGTCAATTGAAGTTAATTGGTTCCATGAGCCAGATAAATGGACCACTTTTGGAATACCGCTTATATCAACTTCTGTCAAATTATTATTTGAAAAATTCAACCAGGTTAAAGTTTCTGTTTCAGGTAAAATTAATTTCTCTATACGGTTAAAAGGACAATGCAGATTCCATAGAGAAGTACTGGCAGAAACATCTAAATCGCTTATCTCGTTAGAATGGCATGTCAAATAGGTCAGATTTGTAAAAGCCTCTATTCCGGTTAGATCCTGTATCTTATTATTCACATTAGGTAAGCTGGAATTATTATCTGCCTTTGAAACATCCAAAGAATATACCCTTTCGGCATCGCTTCTCAGAATACGATGGTTTATAGTTCCATCACTATCTATATTAAGGTCAATTAGTGCCTGCTCGAAATTATTATCAGCAATGAATACTGCTTCTTTGATCAATTCATAAGTCCAAAATACCCCTTGATCTGATTCGATCACTAAGGTCATTCTGTTTCCATTTTCTGAAAAGGAAACATTGTAGGTAATAGTTTCAGGAGCTGCATTAGGATCTTCCAGCTCACTTCCATTTACCACTTTTGCCAAACCTAAGAATGCCCCTTTCCCAATTAAGGTTAATTTACCTGTCTCCGGTGTGTATTGATAGGAAGCATCTAAGGAGCCATCATGAGGAGCAACTAATGCCCCACATTGTAATTCTGAAACACCCTGAAATTCGGATAGGAAGGTTTCGTCCCCCAGAATATTTTTAAAAGATCCATCCTCTCCAAACTCATAGATATCATCGAAGTAGCATATTCTTTCAGAAAGAGTTGCTTCCGTTACCTGCCACCATAAACCTGATCCCGGTTCCGGTCCCACCTTTAACGCTCCTGCTTCAGGAGCGATGATCCATTTCCCTGCTATTGAAGTGGAACAATCTTCGCTGAAGGTCTTATACGGTAGATTCATACGGTCTGAGATCTCAGCATCTGATCTTATACAATTAAGTTTAGGTGTATTATTAGCCTCGAAATAAGTTACATTCCTATTATTGCCATTCCTCAGCGTAACATATTCTAAAGGTGTACCGGAGAGACCATATATAGTCAAATTTGTGTTGGCATCAAGATCTAAATGGGTGATAGGGTTTCCATTACACCAGAACAGTTCAAGAGCGAGATTTTTAGAGACATTTATTTCCGAAATATTATTCAATCCAAATCCCAAAACCCTAAGTGACAAATTATTCCTGACGTCTAAATCAGTTAGTTGATTCCTGCCGCACTCCAGAATTGTTAGAGCTAAATTATTGGAAAGGTCCAGCTCCTGTATTTGATTGTTATCAATGTTTAAAACTGAAAGGACAGGATTATTACTAATGTCCAATTCCGTCAATTGGTTTTCTGTACCGAGCAATTCGGTCAACTGGGTATTGTTGAAAAGGTTCAATTCCTGAATTTGATTTTTTCTACAATCCAAAACTGAAAGCGAAGTAAAAGCCTCAATGCCTGTAAGGTGTTTAATTTTTTCATTGACATTAGGCAAGCCCTGATTGTTAATGGGGTCTGAAATATGTAATTCGGTTACCCCTACGGCCTCGCTTCTTAGAATACGGTGGTTTAAAGTTCCGTCACTATCAATTCCAAGATCAATAAGTGCCTGCTCGAAATTATAATCAGCAATAAATACCGCTTCTTTGATCAATTCATAAGTCCAAAACACTCCCTGGTTTGATTCGATCATCAAGGTCATTCTGTTTCCGCTTTCTGAAAAGGAAACATCGTAGGTAATAGTTTCAGGAGCTGCATTAGGATCTTCCAACTCACTGCCATTTACCACTTTTGCCAAACCCAGAAATGCCCCTTTCCCAATTAAGGTTAATTTACCTGTCTCCGGGGTGTATTGATAGGAAGCATCTAAGGAGCCATCATGAGGAGCAACTAATGCACCACATTGTATTTCTGAAACACCCTGAAAGGGTTCCAATATAGTTTCGTCCCCCAGAATATTTTTAAAAGATCCATCCTCTCCAAACTCATAGATATCATCGAAGTAGCATATTCTTTCAGAAAGAGTTGCTTCCGTTACTTGCCACCATAAACCTGATCCCGGCTCCGGTCCCACCTTTAAGGCTCCGGGTTCGGGAGCGATGATCCATTTTCCTGCGAAAAGAGTAGAACTTTCATTCTGTGGTTTTTCGATCTTCCAGTCATAGTCTGGATCTATAAAATTCGATCCGTCCTTAAAATAAGTTTCTGCATTAAGGCCTTGAAGGCAAATTATTAAAGTGCCAAACAATTTTAAAAGAAAGGAGTTAAGAGATCTCATAATAAAAAAGTATTGGTTGATGATTCGTTAGACAAGGCAAAAATTCCCGTACTGTAATAGACCGGAGGGGATGGTGCTATCGATAGTGGGTAAAATTGAATTGAGGGATCTTCTATTTACCCCGTGTCAATGTGTTCACTTCAACTGAGGAGGAAATAAAATAAACGTCCAACCTGAATCAAGCGGTTTCAAAGTCAATAACAAGCTTGGATAAGTTTTGAAATGCGATAATGTTGGACTTATATCCTTCAGTAAATAGAACAATATTTGTAAATATAGAAGACTTGCTGAATTCGATGCAATACCCCTTTTTAAGTATTTTTTTATCGATTTTTCGTGCTCAAAACAGCAATATCGAAGGCATTTTTCTAAAATTTAATAGAAAATTTAAAACCTGTTGAGCTAAAATAATTACCTTCAGGATTGAGGTAAAAAAATCGGCTAACATGAACCAACCAGATAGAAAATCTACCCAAAAGGTGAAATCGGTTTGGAATACAAAAAATGGGGTAAGAATTCCAAATCCCCATAAAAAGTTTTTTGGACCACTTATTAATACAATCGCCACCCTATTTTCACCCGGTGATTACTTCTATTTCACGTTCGATTTTTCTTCTTTACAAGTGACTTTTGTGAGTGAGGAGGTAAAAGAAGTGTTGGGGATTGAACCTTCCGAATATAGTGTTGATTTTGTCTTTAAGAATCTGGATCCAAATTATCTAAAAGAATACCATAAAATTGAAAATGCCGGATTCGATTTTCTGATAAATTACTTGCCAACAGAAGACATAAAAAAATATAAGGTCTGTTATTTAATGAAGATCAAGGCTAATGACGGCACTTATAAGATCTTATTACATCAATCTAAAGCAATTACTATCTCTCAAGATGGTAAGGTGCAGGAAGTCTTCTGTATTCAGACGGATCTTTCTTCTTATGATATAAAAATGGATTATTCCATTTCTTTTATTAGTGATACATGTCCTTCTTATTACCTGGTAAACACTGATCCTCCTTATTGTTACGAAAAGATAACGCATTCCCTTACGGCAAGAGAAATGAATATTGTCCAGGAACTGGCCAAGGGAAATTCAAATAAAGAAATAGCTGATAACCTAAGTATTTCACCACATACCGTAAAGACCCATAAAAAGAATATTTTGAAAAAAACCAGATGCAATAATACCCCCGCGTTGGTTGCGAGGAGTATACGTGAAGGGCTTATAAAATGAAAATGAAGGAAGTTAGGAACACATCTCTTGATCATTGGTCAAAAGAAAATCTCATTAATAATTTTGATCCTTTTTCTGTTGCCTTGGATTTAATGAATCAAGTGGGATCCATGTTCGCTGTTGGACCTTTTTATTTTTATTTGGTGGATATCAAGGATATAAACTTGTTGTATGTTAGTGAAGGTACCAGGAATGTTCTGGGCATTCCTCCTTCAACCTTCAGCTTAGAATTACTTGATGATATATTGCATCCTGATGATGTGCCCATTAGAGAGAAATTGATCGAGTTTTATTCTGATACCAAAAAAGGGTTCGAAATAAGCAGTTATAAAGTGTCTTATGTACTCCGCTTGAAAAATTCTGAAGGACAATACCGAACCATCTTGAATCAAAGCAAAATATTAGGTGACACTCTGGATTATGATCAAAGTAAAATTATAAATATTCATACAGATATCTCCTATTTAAAAGCCAGCCAGGATTATCAAATTTCCTTTACCTGTAAAGAAAAACCTTCCTATTATTTAGATATAAAAAAGAAAAAACTACAACTAGGAAATAGAGCTACCGATAAGCTTTCTGAAAGAGAATTAGATATTATAAAACATACAGCACAAGGAAAAAGAGCTGAAGAAATAGCTGATCATTTCTTTATCTCAGTGCATACTGTCAATACTCATAAGCGAAATATTATGAAAAAATATAATTGTAAGAATATGTCTCAATTAATAGCTGATTTTCTGCGTAAAGGACTTATTTAGCGCAGACCTAAATTTTGAACCATCTTACAGAAACACTTCAAAAAACAACAAGCGCGAGATTTTCCCGCGCTTGTTATTCAAAAATGACATTTTTGACATGTTTTTCCGGAAGCCTTAGTTCCCGGACACTTAGGTTTTAAGTCATAAGCACACCCGGGCTGACTCAATTTCTATGGTGCAGAAATATTTAAACAAAAAAGAGGTTGCCGGAGCAACCTCTCCTAAATCCAGAATATTTTAATTTCTTATTATGAAAGCTGTTTTTGTTTGGCCTCCAATGGTGATACTTAGGATATATTGACCTTCAGATATCAGAATATCGCCAATATTATTACTTACCCATTCATTCTCATCCCGGGAGAAATTAACCTGGGGGAATTCTCTTGCTCCCTGATAAACCGATACCTGAACATCATTCGGGTTTACAGGCTGAGAAAAAGAAAGTTTCATATAATTAGAAAAGGGATTAGGATAAACTGTGACTACAAGATTTCCCTTAAATTTTAAAGACGTGGGATCAGTTTTACTGTCAACCACTTCAACAGTAGTTATTGAGCTGGAGGAATTTCCTGAGCCATCTGTTGCAGTAAAGGTGACCTCATACTCCCCGGGGAAGCTGAAGTCCGACTGGTTGACTGAAAATTGGAGGTGGCCACAGTTATCGCTCGAACCATCATCAATGTCAGCAGGATTTAAATCTACCGAAGCAGCTCCGGCGAGGTCTAACGTGTAAGTTCGTAAAGCGGAAGCTGATGGTGGAATATCATCAATAACAGTCACAATAGCTGTTGTTGTACCCGTATTCCCAGATTCATCAGTTACGCTCAAGCTTACCTCATTTTCGACAAAAAGATCTCCACAATCAAAGTTTGATTTGTCCAGATTGTAGACCAAATCCTTTTGCTGACTTACATTATCAAAAGAGCCATTATCAATATCCACAGGAGAAATACTGGCAAGGCCATCTTTGTCCAGATAAACAGTAACATCTTTGGTTACAACGGTGGGCGCTTCACAATCACCGCTGTTGGTATATTCAGCATCGGGATCCTTTTTCCAGTTATCCGGAATATTTGTTTCATCATCCACTCCTATACATTGCAGATAATTACCGGAAGCATCCATGAAAGTTATAGCGGAATTATTTCCATTTCTCAGGTCCAGGTTGGTTAACACATTACTGCTTACATCAACAATTTTAAGTTTATTCAGCTCCTTTAGATCAATAGAGGTAAAAAGGTTACCCGAAACATCCAGGATTTCGAGGTTCGTCAGATCCCCCCAATTTAGTTGGTTTAATTCATTACTTTCTGCATGTAGCTCAATTAGTGATTTGGGATTGCCAATAATTAAACCTGTAAGATTGTTTTGAGATACTTGTATACTGATGAGCCTGGTGTTTTCTGTAAGGTCGATTTCATCCAGAAGGTTGTCTGAAAGGTCCAGGGCTTCAAGATTTACAAAACCTTCGATCCCGGTTGCATCGATAATATTTTCACTAGATACCTCCAAAACGGTGATTGCCTCGGCATCAGAAACCAGGATATTACCTGTAGGACCATTCGTGTCAATACCCTGAGTTATAAGAGCCTGTTCGAAATTAGAATCAGGGATCAATATGACTTCTTCAGCCTGTTTACAGTTAAGGCTTAACTGAACACCCAGATCCAGATCCCAGTCACCATAAGGCACTGTGTTATCTGTAGGATCATCTACCGAGATACAGGTAAGGAGATTTCCTGTAGCCTTCATAACAGCCAAACTCACATTATTCCCATTTCTTAGATCCAGCTCTTCCATCCCGTTATTCATAACATGCAGTTCTAACAGTTGTGCATTACCGGTCAAACTGATTTTAGAAATGGAATTGTTGTTCAAAAACAGGTGCTGTAAGTTCAAATTATTATTTCCGTTGAAATTACTTAAGTTATTGTTGTTTAACAGCAACCATTCAAGATTTGGATAGGTTACGCCATTAAAATTACTTAACCCTGTTCCGGAAAGGTTCAGAGATGTCAGTGTTGGATTTCCATTCAGCCCTGTTAACAGTGTCAGGTTTGCATTAAACTGTGCATCTAATCTTTCAATAACCGAAAGCGTAGTGATATCCAATTCAGAAAGTTGATTGTGCTGAACACTTACACGTCTGAGAGCGGTATTTGAAGAAATATCTAAAGAAGTAAGTTGGTTATCCTGAAGATTAAGATTCCATAAATTTGAATTTGCTGAAAGATCTATAGAACTGATTCCTGTAGAATGTAGGAAAAGCTCTTCCAATAATGGATTACCCGAAACATCAATTCCTGCCGTCATGTTATTCCTCATTATGCCAAATCTCTTTAGGTTAGGGAGCATGGAGATATCTACCGAATTCAACTGGTTATCATTCAGGAATAATTCCTCAAGCTGGGTATTATTCGAGAGATCCACTTCAGTTAATAATCCATATCCCACCTGAAGGTTAGTAAGATTGACAAACGCCTCTATACCTGTAAGATCAGCAATTTTTTCAGTAATGGTTAGTCTTGGATCCGCAAAAGAATTTGTATTACCGTTTGGCAATTCAGGAAAGTTCAAATTAAGACTTGTAATATTTTCAGCATCCTCTCTCAATATTGAAGTATTCACAACTCCGTCGCTATCAACTCCAAGGTCAATTAGTGCCTGTTCAAAATTAGGGTCAGGAATGTAGATAAAGTCACCACAATCTACACTAAAAGATTTCCCGGAATTGATCATTGCCTGGGAAATGTCAACATCGGTGTTAATACAGTTTAGATTTGGGGTATTCTCCGCCCAAAACTCATTTAAATCTATATTATTCCCATTCCGAAGATCCAGATGCTTGAGATTAGGGTTATTCCCAAAATACAATCGGCTAATTGGGTTATTAGATAGATCCAAACTGTAAATCGCAGTATTGTAGATTCCCAATCCAAAAAGCTTCGGATTCTTGCTAAAATCCATATGTGTCAGATTCGGATTTTCAGCTACCCAGATCTGAGCCAAGTCTGCATTTTGGGAAATATCAACCGTAGTAAGATTGTTTCCTTCCACTGTTAAAGCCCATAATTTTGGATTCTGGGTCACATCAATTTCAGAAAGATTATTATAACCCAACGCGATATTTTCAAGCTCAACATTATTGGTAACATCAACCTGATCCAGATTATTTTTTTCAAGCCAGAAGATTCTTAGCTTTTTATTTTGGGATATATCGATTGAAGATATCTGGTTATTTATCAACTCAAGCCTTTCCAGTTCTGTTAGTGAATTAATGTCAACAGAGGTCAATTCATTAGACCAGGCCCTTAGAAAAATAAGATTTACAAAAGCTTCAATACCCGTGAGATCCTGAATCTTTCCTTCCACATTTGTGATATCGGAATTTGCGTATTTCTGTTCATTTTCTGTTACAAAAGCTGGATTTGTAATATTTAGAATTTGGACTGCTTCAGCATCGCTTCTTAGAATTGACTGATTTATAACCTCATCATTATCTATCCCTATATCAATCAGTGACTGCTCAAAATTTGGATCAGCAATAAAAACATAGTCACCACAATCAATACTAAAAGATTTTCCGGAATCGATCATTGCCTGAGATATGGAAGCATCTGCATTGATGCAGGTAAGATTAGGAGTGTTAGCTACTATGAAAAGATCAACATTGGCGTTATTTCCGTTCCGAATATCCAAATGGGCCAGGTTGGAATTATTGCTCGCCCGGAGTTTGACTATGGGGTTGTTGGAAAGGTCCAGTTGAACTAAACTATTATCTTGGATAAAGAGATTCCAAAGATTTGTATTGACCGATAAATCAATCTGACTTATCCCTGTCCCATGAACAAAAAGTTCCTCCAATAAGGGATTACCGGAAACATCAATCCCTGATGTTATGTTATTTCTCATGATCCCGAATCGCTTTAGGTTTGGGAGCATGGAGATATCTACGGAATTCAGCTGGTTATCATTCAGGAATAATTCCTCGAGCTGAGTATTATTCGAAAGATCCACTTCAGTTAATAATCCATATCCCACCTGAAGATTAGTAAGATAGACAAACGCCTCTATACCTGTAAGATCAGCAATTTTTTCAGTAATGGTTACTCTGGCATCGGCAAAAGAATTTGTATTACCGTTTGGCAGTTCAGGAAAGTTCAAATTAATACTTGTAATATTTTCAGCATCTTCTCTCAATATTGAAGTATTCACAACTCCGTCGCTATCAACTCCAAGGTCAATTAGTGCCTGTTCAAAATTTGGGTCAGGAATGTAGATAAAGTCACCACAATCCTCACTAAAAGATTTCCCGGAATCGATCATTGCCTGGGAAATTTTAGCATCGGCATTGATACAGGTTAAATCTGGTGTATTCTCAACTCTAAAGTAACTTAGATTGAGATTGTTCTCATTTCTAAGGTCTAAATTCTGTAATTGAGTATTGTTCCTCAGGTCCAATCTCCCAATAGGATTATTTGAGAGATCAAGGGCCGTCAAGCTAGTTTCCGAAATTCCCAGATACTCTAGTTGGGTGTTGTTATGCAAATTAACTTTTGATAAGTTATCGGTACCCAGGAACAATATTTCGAGATTTGGATAGGGTGAGCCATCGAATTCTGTAATTCCCACATCCACAAATTGTAGTTGCCTCAGGGATGGAGCTCCTTCGGGCCTCGTAATTAGTTTGATATTCTGATTAGAAAGTACTGAAATGTAATCTATTTTATTAAGTGCTGAGATATCTAATTCGGCTAGATTATTTCTCCATGCAAGTATAGTATGCACTTCAGGTAACATTGAAACATCAAGAGATGTTAGTTGGTTTCCTCCAAGGGATAGTCGCTCAAGCTTTAGGTTGCTCGACAGGTCAATACTCTGCAGCTTATTATAGTAGAACCAAATCTTGACCAATTCGGTGTTTTTAGAAATGTCTACGCTAGTTAAATTATTCTCTCCAGCCTGCAATTCTGTTATATTTACAAATGCCTCAATACCTGTTAAGTCTGAAATTCCTTTGCCAGAAATTTCCAACCTGCCAGAAACAGCTTCTGCATCACTTTTTAAAATAAACTGATTAGCAATACCATCACTATCAATGCCATTATCGATTAGTGCCTGTTCAAAATTAGGGTCCGGGATATAGATAAAGTCTCCACAATCTTCACTGAAGGATTTACCGGAATCTATCATTGCTTGCGAAATTTCAGCATCGGAATTAATACAAGTAAGATCTAGGGTATTGTCTGCCCAGAACAGATATATATTCTGATTGTTCCCATTCCTTAGATCAAGATGCTTTAATAAAGGATTGTTAGCAATACCTAATTTGGTAATTGGGTTTTTAGATAAATCCAAACTTGACAAGGAGGTGTTATAAATTCCTACTCCGAATAACTCTGGATTGTTAGTGAAATTCATATGGGTGAGGTTTGGATTATCACCAACCACGATCTCTGCTAATACTGTGTTCTGTGACACATCGATGGTGGTAAGATTATTGGCCTGAATAGTTAATTCCTTTAATTTCGTATTCTGAGTCACATCAATTTCTGTAAGATTGTTGTAAGCCAATGAAATTTTCGCTAATTCCAGGTTATTAGTTAGATCAATCTTATAAAGCTTATTGTTACCGGCCTGCAGTTCGTTTAAATTCTGAAATGCTTCAATTCCGGTGAGATCGGCAATTCCTCTGTTAGAAACATCTAAACTACCCGAAACAGCTTCTGCATCACTTTTTAAAATATATTGATTAGCAATACCATCACTATCAATGCCATTATCGATTAGTGCCTGTTCAAAATTTGGATCAGGAATGTAGATAAAGTCACCACAATCTTCACTAAAAGATTTCCCGGAATCGATCATTGCCTGGGAAACCTCAGGATCTGAATTGATACAGGTTAGGTTAGGAGTGTTATTAATGACAAAACTGATGACATTTGAATTATTGCCATTTCTAAAATCTAGATTGGACAATAATGAACAATCAGATGCAGAAAAATAAGACAAGACCGGATTATTTGATAAATCCAGAACCGAGATATTATTTCCAGACAAATTAATAGCACCTAAATTCAGGTTTTTTGACATGTCTATACTCTCTAATCCCAGTCCGTTTAGATATGCCGCTTCAAGTGCTAAATTCTGAGTAAAATCTACAGTCGAAATATTGCTGTAAGCAATATCAACTTGAATCATATTTGAATATAAGGAGAAATCTAATTCGGAAATCGGGTTATTCCTTAAGTTAATTCTTTCAACTAAATTAGGTTCTGCAAAAGTAATACTGGTAATAGAATTATCATCTGCGTATAAGTCTTTGAATTTCGAATTGGAAGACAGATCTAATGTGCTAAGTTGATTATTCCATATAGCTAATAAAGTTAATTCAGAATTATTGCTTAAGTCAATTGTATTAATCTGATTATCTTGACAGTATAATTTGGTGATATTAACAAAGGCCTCAATACCGGTTAAGTCTGAGATATTCTTGTTGGATATATTAAGAATACCCGTTTGGGTTTCAGCGTCACTTCTTAAAATATACTGATTAACTATACCATCACTATCAATACCGTTATCGATTAGTGCCTGTTCAAAATTAGAATCTGGGATCAGTAGATATTCCGGTTTTGTAGCACAGTCTATACTATAAATCACACCGGCATCTTTGCCCCAATCCGGCCGGTTGATTCCCACCATTCCGGAATCCACCTGAATACACTTCAGATCGGGATTTTGGTTCGCCACTAATGAGTATTCATTCCAATCAGGAGGAGTAAAGTCGGCATTGTTTCCATTGGCAATATTTAAACTTGTAAGGTTATTATTTAAAACAAATAATGTTCTGAGGTTTGGATTGTTTGAAACATCCAGACTCACTAGTTGATTATGATCGCTGTAGAGTTCTTCCAGTTCCGGATTGGATAGCAAATTGAGCTCTTGCAGGCTGTTTTCCCATAGCTCCAGAATTTTAAGGTTAGGCAAGTTTGAAACATCTATGGCGTTAAGACTATTCCCTCCTGCATGAAGTCCCCATAGATTGGGATGATCTCCCAGTATAAGGTTGGAAATGGAATTGCGGTTGATATGAATTTCCTCTAATAGGATATTCTGAGTAAGATCAAGGTATGCAAGCTGATTATTATTGGCATATAAATATTTCAGATTTTCAAAAACCTCAATTCCTTCAAGACTTACAATATTCTTTGCAGTTACATCAAGTATTTCAATAGTTTGTACATCACTTTTAAGGACTGTACCATTAACAACTCCATCACTATCAATGCCTTTATCAACTAGTGCCTGTTCAAAATTTGGATCGGGGATATTTACAATTTCTGAACCGAATTGTGCAGAGGATTGAGTGATAAAAATTAAAGAAAAGCTCAAAAATTGAAGCAAGCTGAGGGATGAAAATTTCATAATATGGCGGTTAAGTTGGTTAGCGGACAAAAATGTCCTGTTTTCAGTTTTTAGAGGTGATCGCTCTTAAAATTTGAACAAAAAAGTGCTGAGCAGGATCAAATCAATTGTTCCTGTTGCTTTTATGTGGTTTAAAACTGAATAGGGGATAAAAACATCCTGAAACTATTATAATTTTCAATATTCACCATAATTTTTTGCATTATTTTCGACAAATAGGGCATTATAATAGGAGAAAATCATCTTTTGTAGGAATTTTGGAGGCTTTTTCTTACAAAAAAATGCTTGTTAATTAATTGATCATCAGTTAGGTGTAAGTGGGCCTGAGAATCATTTGGTAAAATTTTTTCTGGGGTTTAAAAAACAACAAGCGCGGGAAGATCCCGCGCTTGTTATTCAAAAATGACATTTTAGACATGTTTTTCCGGAAGCTTTAGTTCCCGGCAAACCACCTCTGTGATGTACTTTTTGATTCCACTCTTGTCCATATAGCTGCGGCTACTCAATTTCCCGGTTATTTCAATTTCCTGGCCTTTGGGTACTTGTTTCTCTATCATTTCAGCCACCTTGCCCCAGGCGACAACTGCATGCCAGTGAGTGTCGGTTACTTTTTCACCCAAATGATTCTGGTAGGTCTCACGGGTTGCTAGAGAAAATCTCGCCAGTTTTTTACCGGTGTTAAGAGTGATGATCTCAGGAGCCTTACCTACATTTCCGCAAAGCTGTACGTTGTTCTTTAGTGTGTTCATGATCTTATGAATTATTGTTGATAATGGCTCACTTCCCGAGCAATAGCAGTTCATTGCAAACAACTTCGGTTACATATCTCTTTATTCCGTCCTTGTCCTCATAGCTGCGGCTGGTTAGTTTTCCTTCTACACCAACCTCTTTGCCTTTAGGGACATAATTTTCGATCAATTCTGCAGTCTTACCCCAGGCAATCACGTTGTGCCACTGAGTATCGGTGATCTTTTCTCCTTTCGCGTTCTTGTATGATTCATTAGTGGCGATGGAAAATTTAGCGAGTTTCTTTCCTGATTCAAGAGTTAAGATCTCTGGTGCGTTTCCTACGTGTCCAATCAACTGTACTTTGTTTCTTAGTGTATTCATGACTTAAAAATTTAGTGTTAGTTGAAAATCATTCGTTCATTTCAACGAGACAAACATACTACCACAGAAAAACGATAATCGGTTGATACTGATTTGTTTTCGTTTACATCTGTTTGTAAACGTTTGTACACGGTTAATGAGATAATCTTCCATTAATTCTGTACTTTTACAGGAAGCAGGGAAGATGGCTCCCACAGCAGTTTTGACGGGTGTTGACGGAAAAAGTCATCCAAAAATTTGATCTCAAAGTTTCACACCATGACTGCAAAAGAAAATTTCGGCACCGGTCTTCCGTTTCTATTTTTTCTGGTGTTTTTGTTTCTGACTTCCTGTAAAAAGGAAAATGGAGAGTTGTTATTAGTGGAAAAAGACCCCGAAGCGGGTTTCAATTTTCCATATTATCTCTTTATTCCGAAGAACATTTCCGAATCTCCACAAAAATATGTGATCGTAGAACCGAATAATTCCGGATTTGCCAGTGATGATTTTGAGGAACACCTGGAAAAGGCAGAAAGAACTGCTTCCAAAGATTTTTACATTGGGAACTATGTTTCAGTAAAACTGGGGTATCCGTTGATCGTACCGGTTTTCCCCAGATCAAAAACCACAGGGAACATTTATACCCACAGCCTTGACCGGGATGTGGTGCTTCAAAGAGGTACAGACCTGGAACGCATAGATCTGCAGCTGCTTGAAATGGTAGCAGACGCCCAACAAAGACTAAAGGAAAACGGAATAGAAACAGCACCGGAGATCCTGATGACAGGATTTTCGGCCTCAGGAACCTTTGTGAACCGGTTCAGTTTACTACATCCCGATAAAGTGAAAGCAGTAGCCGCCGGTGGTCTCAACGGAATTTTGATGCTGCCATTTTCCGAAGAAGAACAAGTGGAGCTGAACTTCCCTGCTGGGACAAATGATTTTGAGCAGCTGTTTGGTAAACCCTTTGATTCTGTATCATTCCGAAGAACTCCTCAATTCCTGTTCATGGGAGCTCTCGATGAGAATGATGCGCTGCCATACGACGATGCTTATGATGCGCAAGAGCGGGAAGCCATTACTGCTGTACTGGGAGAGGAGATGCTTCCTTTGCGCTGGAATAATAGCAGGAAATTTTACGCCAGCGAAGGGGTGAAAGCACAGGTAAAGACTTTTGAGGAAATAGGACACGAGCACCCTGAGCAGGTGAAAAAGGAGGTGACAGATTTCTTCAAAATAGCGATCAAAGATTAGAAACAGCGAAACAAGAAGGTTCGCAGATAAAAGTTTACTTTCACACCAACCTCTTAACAAAAAAAGAATGAGATCGGCCACTGCCAAAGAGATAAAAGATGAGCTGAAGCACCTGGAACGAGAAGATATGATACAGCTGTTGCAGCGGCTGGTGCGGTTCAAAAAAGAGAATAAAGAATTGCTCACCTATTTGCTGTTTTCAGCAACCGATGAGGAAGCGTATGTGGAAAGTGTAAAAGCTGAAGTGGACCGGGATTTTGCAGAGATCAACACGAACAGCTACTATTTCATAAAGAAGAGCATGCGCAAGATCCTCAAAAATGTCAAAAAATACAGCCGTTATTCCGGCAAGAAAGAGACCGAGAGTGAGCTTCTTATTTACTTTCTTCAGAAAATGGACAGCTTTAAACCTTCTATCCACCGAAATAAAACCCTTCAGAATTTGTACGACCGGCAGTTGGCTTTTGTAAGAAAGAACCTGGAAAAAGTGCATGAAGACCTGCAGTATGACCTGGAACTGGAGTTGGATAAATTGAGCAGGTCCTGAAAAAGGGGTTTTTGAGAAAGAAATTTTATTAACTTAAGCTTATGGAAAAAGCCTGCCTGGAATGCGGGGAAAAGATCGTGGGAAGAACAGACAAAAAGTTCTGCAGCGATTACTGCCGCAATTCTTACAATAACAATCTGAACAAGGACCGGAAAAATATGGTTCGCAATGTAAATAACCTGCTGCGCAAGAATTACCGTATCCTCGAAGAACTGAATCCGGTAGACAAAACAAAGGCCAGCAAAAGTAAGCTGCTGGCCAAAGGTTTTAATTTTGAATATTTCACCAGTATTTACACCACAAAAACCGGGAATACCTATTATTTTGTTTATGATCAGGGCTACCTGCCGCTGGATGGCGACTTCTATGCCCTGGTTAAACGCAACTAAATATGCCAGCTTTGACCCTTAAGGTTCAAAGCGGCTTTCAAAACATCTCGCTGACTTATTTGTCCTACCAGTTTCCCATTATCAACAATAGGGAATCTCCTAAACTTATGTTCAATGAATTTCTTGGCAGCGTCCAGCACGTTCATATGAGATTCAATGGTCTCCACGTTGCAGGTCATCCGTTTTTCTACCGTGTAGTTATCCATTGGCATATTGTAGTAACGGCTGTCTGAAATGTGCTTCATACAATCTCCCTCAGAGATCACTCCCAGGAGTTTGTTGTTATCATCTACCACGCACCCACCGGAGATCTGGTGTTTAATAAGGATCTCCATCACCTCGAAAACCGTTTGTTCTTTACTGAAAGTGATGAGGTCTGTCGACATATAATCTGATACTGAAATGGGAAGATCAGCTACCTTTTCGGGCTCGGCGCGGCTTCCCTGAAAACTTTTTATACCCATAACCTAAGTATTTGACTGTGAGCTTTTAAAATAAGGTTTTTGTTTAATTTTTCCGAATTTGTTGAGAATAATTGGCAATAATTTAGGATTTTGTGCGGGTAAGGCGCTGAATTTGAACCTCTTTTAAATATATTTGAAATATGACGAAAAAGATACAGTCCCTCATTTCGTTCCTGATCCTGCTTGCAGCGGTCTTTTGGAGCTTCTACGGAACGAAACCTCATGTAAACTTAACAGATGATATTCCGGCAGACCGGTTCTCTACCACCAGGGCCTTTTCGCATGTGGAAGCACTGGCAAAAGAGCCGCATTATGTGGGTAGTTCTGCTCATAGTAAAGCACGAAATTATATCGTTTCTGAACTGGAAAAAATGGGGCTGCTTGTGCAAACCCAGGAAGCCTATTCCCTTAATAAACGCGGAGTCATTACCCGCCCTCAGAATATCATTTCCCGCATTGAAGGTTCGGGTGATGGCAAAGCGCTGCTGCTGCTCACGCACTATGACAGTGCTGTACATTCTTCGTACGGCGCCAGCGATGCTGCCAGCGGAGTGGGAACGATCCTGGAAGGAGTGAGGGCCTACCTGGCTTCCGGCGCAGAGCCTGTCAATGATATTATAATTGTATTCACCGATGGGGAAGAACTCGGGCTCAGCGGTGCCGATATTTTTGTAGAAGAGCATCCATGGGCAAAGGATGTAGGCCTGGCACTAAACTTTGAAGCCCGTGGCAGCGGCGGAAATTCTTTTATGCTGCTGGAAACCAATGGCGGGAACAAAGCGCTGCTGGAACAGTTCTTTGCTGCAGATGTGCAGTATCCGGTCTCAAATTCCCTTGCATACAGCGTGTATAAAATGTTGCCAAACGATACAGACCTTACAGTGCTTCGGGAGCAGGGGAATATCAATGGCCTCAACTTCGCTTTTATAGATGATCATTTTGATTATCACACTGCCAATGACATACCCGAAAATCTTGACATCAACACCCTGGCACACCAGGGGAGTTATTTGATGCCGTTGCTCACTTATTTTAGCAGCGCACCTCTTGAAGGTCTCAATTCGGAAGAAGAATTGGTGTTTTTTAATCTGCCGTTCCTAAAGATGGTGCATTATCCCTATTCGTGGATCTTCCCGATGCTCATTGGCGCCATAATCCTCTTCGTGATCCTTCTTTTCTACGGAGCTTTTCAACGGAATATTCCTTTTAAAAAGGTGCTGAAGGGATTTGTTCCCATGTTGATCGCACTCGTTCTAAGCGGACTACTCGCCTTCGGATTCTGGAAAATGCTGCTATTCCTGTATCCGCAGTACCTAGAGATGGAACACGGGTTCACTTATAACGGGTACTATTACATCGCGGCGGTCATATTCCTGTCGCTGGCAATTTGTTTCTATACCTACAACAGGTTCAGGAAGCCTCAAAACGGACAGCATCTATATATTGCACCGCTGTTCCTCTGGCTTTTACTTTGCGTCATTGTGTCTTTTTATCTGAAGGGAGCCGCCTATTTTATTATTCCGGCCTATTTGGGATTACTACAGTTCTTTTTCCTTCTGAAACAACCAAAATACGGCCCTATTATCCAGAGCTTTTTGAGTCTTCCGGCTATCTTTATTCTGCTTCCATTCATAGCGAGCTTCCCGGTTGCCCTGGGGCTGAAGATCCTGTTCGTGTCGGCAATCCTTACGGTGCTTCTTTGGCTGTTGTTGTGGCCGGTATTCTCTTACTACAGCAAGCTGCAATTGTTGGGCTTTTTGAGCTTTGTCACTTTTATTGTGCTTTTTGTACTCGCCCATTTCAAAGCAGATTTTAATGAAGATCGCCAAAAACCTAATAGCCTGGTATACCTTATAGATGAGGACAGCGGCAAGGCCACTTGGAATACCTACGATAAAATACTCGATGCGTATACGGCGCCTTTCTTTTCTGACTCTTCGGAAGTAGTAGCGCCAGATGCCGGCTTCAGCAGTAAGTATGGCACCGGTTTCGAAAAGACTGCAGCCGCGCCGGAGATCATGTTGCCTTCACCGTATATAGCAGTGGATACAATTGCATCTGAAGATCCCGGAATAGCGACTTACCGTGTAAAGATCGCTCCTAACAGGAATATCAATCGTATTGAACTTTTTGCAGACAAGACTCTTGACTTCAGGAATTTCAAGGTAAACGGCAAGGAGGCACCAGATCTGCAGCCGGGAGAGAGTGACCTACATGTGTTCAAAAGGAGGTGGAGTGATCGTTTATTGACCTATTATGCAGTGAACCGCGATACCCTGCGATTAGAAATGAGTCTGGAGAAAGGGCTGCACCCGGAGATCGTCCTTTATGAAGCCGCACACGACCTGCCGGAGAATGAACAACTAAAGGTGCCGGAAAGGAATAAGGAGATGATCCCAAGGCCATTTGTGCTGAATGATGCCGTTGTTTTAAAACGTACTTTTGTACTTAAGTAATGTTAGCTGTTAGCTTTTAGCCGTTGGCCCTTAGCTAAAGCCAAAAAAAAGATCTTGACCAATAAACAAATCTCCATACTGGGAACCGGCTGGCTCGGTTTACCGCTTGCAAAAGAGCTTTTAAACAAAGGTTATACGGTAAAAGGTTCCACCACTACTGCGGAAAGGAGCGAGCACCTGCGTACAGAAGGCATTGAACCTTATTTGATCCAGGTAGAGCCGGAAGGGATCACTGGGAATATTGCCGACTTTCTTTCAGGAACAGAGGTGTTGGTTGTCGATATTCCCCCGGGGCTGCGGAAGGATCCAAAAAAGCAATTTTCAGAAGCTATTCAAAAACTGGCTGTGGAAGTAGAAAAGTCAGGTGTCAAAAAGGTGCTTTTCGTGAGTTCTATTTCAGTGTATGAAGAAACTGAAAGCTTTCCAATCTATACTGAAGATACAGAGCCCAACGCTACTTCTGCTGCCGGAAGGGAGCTGGCTGCTTCCGAAGAAATACTGCTCAAAAATGCCATCTTTGACACCACTGTGCTGAGATTTGGCGGACTCATAGGCGCGGGAAGGCATCCTGTGAAATACCTGGCCGGCAGAAGCGGTTTATCCAATCCTCTGGGTCCCGTTAACCTTATTCATCAACGGGATTGCATCGGTATTATTGAAAAGATACTTGAAAAGGACATTTTTGGAGAGGTATTCAATGCCGTCTACCCTGTGAATCCGCCGAGGGAGAAATACTATCAGCAAAAAGCTTCCGAAGCGGGCCTTGAAATTCCCCTTTTTGAGCATTCAGAAAATTCCGAAGGTAAGATCATTTCAGCCTCAAAAGTGATGCGGGAGTTGGAGTACGGGTTCAAAGTGCCAATATAATGTCGTACAAGTTTAAAACCGGTAAATTTTCACTCAATTAATTGTTTTCTGAAACAAGGAATTTCATAGATTCTAACATTTCGTCAAGACTAAATTCTCCAAAAGTGGTGATGAATTCACCTGTATTGGAAATTAGGACGAAACTCGAGCAGGAGTAGTGGTGTTTAAAGAAAAGTTCTTGAAAAATATAGTCCGGATCTTGATACCACTCTCTGAAACCATCCATTTTCTCATATAGACCTTCTTTATCATTATAGATGTAAAAGAAACTCGATTCGGCTATTTTATTCACTTTTCTTTCCATCTTTTTATATCTATAACTCATGTCCCTTCTGGAAACCCTTGCACTTGAATTGCAGCCATCCTTCCCAGGATAATAAATTACTACTATATTTTTAGTGGTATCCACCTTTTTTCCTGTCAGGCGTTCTAATTGAGTTGTTATAAAATTTTTATTCTCAATATCTCCATAAGTAGAACGGGGATGAAGAATCCGGTGGTTAAGAGAATCAACTTTTCTTGATGACCAGCCCTGGCTAATCTTTTTATTATAAAATTCTTCTGCCGAGATTCTTTGATAGTTTTCATCAAAATACATCAGGGAATCTGACTGTTTCTTGATCATTTCCCGATTTTGTGCAGTCATTTTGGGTACCAAAACTAAAAGTAGAAGGAAAAGAACAAAAGATTTGAAATTCATTTTTGGTGGTTTTAATTACTGTTGCCTTATAGGCTAAGAGAAAACTTCAAGCTCAGTAAATTTAGATCTTTTTATGTAAGCTTATTTACGGATAACCGTAATGAGCTTCTTGGAGACAAAGAAATCTCCTTCTGAACAACTCCCGGCTGAAGACAAAATTTCGGAAAGTTTTCAGGTTTTTCTTTTTCCTTCTCAAAAAATTTCTTGAAGACTATGACTGTACAGTGGATTAGTTTTTTTAATAACTATGTTTTTCAGTCATCTATTTCATTTTCAATAGTGGCAATAATGTCTTTTATCTTTTCCTTCACCCCTTCAGATTGTTCATTCGTATAAGCCGTATAACTGATCATTTGCAACAGGTAATCCTGAAAATCGGGGTTTTTCAATAAAGGTGTAAAATCGGCCTGCGGCACCAGGGTCATCATGTTCTCGTACTGAGTCAGGCTACCCATGGTCAGTTTGGCCCTTAATTCTTCATCGTCCAGCAGTACCATCATCATACGGCCTATCTGGTAATTCTCGATCAGGAAGGGGATGAGGCGTTCTTCAGTTAGGATAAAGATGGCGGTTTCCTCTTCTTCCAGTTCGCTCAGTGAGCTGGAGAAGGCTGAGACTTTGTTGCGAAGGTCCAGGTTTTCCAGCAAATACAGTTTTCCGGAATTTATCAGTTCATTACTCACGCTGAGTTCGGGATCGAAGGTAGGTCTTATGGAGATCCGGAAAAGATGCGCATCTAAGCTATCCCCCGATACTGTCGCCGGGTCTTCCTTTATATATTGCAGCAGACTGAAACAGGAACTCAGCACCTCATTCCTGATCTCGATCTTGTCCTCAATCTGGGACAGGTTACTGCGATATTCCTTTGAGAGCTGTGACAGGATCTGCTGTTCCTGCTTGCGGTTCTCCTGCTCCCGGTTCCAGCTGTTGATCTGTAAAGCAATTAAAATCCCAATCACCACCAGGATGATCTCACCTACGGCGTATAAAATATATTTGCTGAACTTGTTATTGCTCAGCAAACCCTGTCTTATCCTTCTGAAGAATGGGATCATTCTTAACTGGTTGATTCCTTTAAATATATGATAATTACCTGAAAAGCGAGATGTGATAAACAGAGCTGAGGAATCTACATTTTAGAGGAATACTAAAATGTTGTCCTAATCGGTTAAGAAAGGAAAAGTAAATCTCAAAATTTTAAGGGTAAACTAAGGTTCCAGTCTCTTTCCGCTGGCTTCTCCTCCGGGATATTTCAGTAGTAGTTGCATTCCCCCTGCCTGCTCTTCAAATGTGAAGTAACAGTCCCATTCTTCAGCATAAAATTGATTCTGGCTGGTGGGTGAAACGGGATAACCACCCCCGCCTTCAAAGCGAAGGTGTAAATTCCCGTCTTTGACCAGGAACTGCCAGGTTTGTCCTCCCATATCGTATTTGCCCTCGAACCTTTGCAAAGCCCGGGCAGGTAGAGCCATGGTCTTTACTTGGGGGAGGGGCTTACCAATGGCTACGGCTAACAATCTTTTGGTCGTGCTGGTAGTGGGATTACACATGCAGTTTGAAAGTACAACCGCTAGAGTTTTATTCTTAGGGCTATACCATACACTGGATAAGAAACCGTTGATGCCGCCTTCATGAGACACTACTTTTTCTCCCTGCAGACTATCAATGAACCAGCCGTAGCCATATTTGCTACTACTTGAATCCTTAAATCGATAAGGAGTTAGAGCCTTTTCCAGAGTGCCTTCAGGGATCAGCTGGTATTGAAAAAGCGCTTTGTACCATTTGTTAATATCGGAGGTTGTTGACAGCAGGTTCCCGGCAGAAAAAGGAATCGACATGTCAAGGTAAGCGGCATTAACAATACTGCTATTTGCCTTCTCATATCCTGAGACCCGGTTAGATATGAGCTCTCTATTGTCGCCTGCCATACTATTCTCCATGCCTGCGGGTTCAAAAAGGTTCTTTTTAATGTACTTATTGTATTCCATCCCCGAAACTTTTTGCACTATCAGCCCCAGCAGGTGATAACCTGAATTGGAATAACGGAATTCTGTGCCGGGTTCAAATTCCAGGGGATAATCTTTGAAGTAATTGATCAGCAACTCAGGATCGATTCCTTTAAGCATAAGGTCTGTTGAGAAAACTTCCAGTTCGGTGACTTCTTTTAATCCGGATGTGTGGGTGAGCAGGTGCTCAATAGTGATCGTATGCTTTTTCACCGGGAAATTGGGCAGGAACTTTTGAATGCTGTCGTTGAGATGGAGTTTCCCCCGTTCCATTAACTGCAGGATGGCTACAGCGGTAAATTGTTTTGTGACAGAGCCTATTCTGAATTTACTCTCCGCATGAGCCGGAACATTATTTTCCAGGTTGGCCATGCCCTTTGTTATGCTGTAGGTAGGTTTAAAATCTTTAGAGACCAGGACGCTTACAGCCGGACCATTATTGAATTTTGTTTCAATTAGGGAATCGAAGCCCGATTGGGAATTTCCGAACAGAGGAAATAAAAGAAAAACAAAAAAAAGGGATCTTTTCATGGATTTTTTACGATTTAAGGGCCACCTTAAGGCAAAAGTAGAGAATCTTTCAGGAAAAAGGCTGTTTTGTTTTTCCGGAATTAAATTCTGTTCCAGAGTTTGATCATTCCGAAGCTTCCAAGGGAAAAGTGATCGCATCGTCAAAGCTCATGCGCGATTTGAATTATGACTTCGTGGAAAAGATCTAAAAAGATTGGCCTCTTTTGAAATTTTCTCATTCAAGTTCTTTCATCTCCTTTTCAGTAATGGCGATCATTGTATCCAGGCTTTTTATTTTTGCCCTGTAAAGATCATTCAATGGATCAGAGCTAACAATGAGGTTCATAATACGGTTGCGATGTGAAACATCTGTGACAAAAAATCTCCTCTTCGGGTCATCAGGAATGGCGTTTGTTTTACCAGACAAAAGTTTTTCAATATCTATTTCTTCTTCCATTTTGGCTTTGTTTTTTTGAAATGCTTCTTTCAGCAAATTTTCCCTTTCCCTTATCATTTTAAATCCTGCGTCCCAGGAGGCGATCATTCTGCGCAGACTATCGTTACGGATGACTTTTAAATCCCCGGAGCCTCTAATGTCATTGATCGTACCTTCATTCGTCATAGCAATAGTGTAGCTAAAGGTTGTCGCTATCAGACTATCGAATACAGCAGGCGCCGGCATGGGAACTGTATCTGTTGAAAAGGACAGGAGCTGAAGACTTGCAGAAATTACGCGATCTGTCTTTTCCGCTACTCTTTTCAATTCATCCTGTGATTCTCGGAGGTCACTCTTCAGTGAATTGAGGTACATTTTCTCTTTTTTTCTCTCTTTCCTGAATTCATTCCAGTTGTTGATCTGCAGCGCAATGAGAATGCCTATCACCACCAGGATGATTTCGCCAGTGGCGTACATTAAATATCTCGTGAATCGGTTTTCACGAAGCAGGCTCCGGCGGATATTTCTAAAGATTTTGATCATTCCAGGTTTTTAAGATATTCCCTTAACTGCTCCTTCAGGGTATCCTGTATTACTAATAGATCCTGTACATCTCTTAATGTTGCGTGTTTCCAGGCTGCCAAAGAATAGTATTTTACCATATTATCCTCGCTACAGGTTTTAAGGAGAAAATCCTCAGATATAGAATCCTGTTCACTCAGATCAAGCATCGTTTTGGCAGCAAATTCTCCAAGACTATAGGTGTTATGTTGTTCAATATCTACCAAAATCTCTTTATGCTTCATGTTGTATGAAGTGATAGAACGATTGACCTCATTTGATTTGGGATTAAAAGCATGCAATTGCTGGCTTAGCAAGAATTGGGAATGCCCTGAAAATCCGCCAAAAAAGTTTGCCAATAAAGTATCTCTGGAGATGTTTCTTAACGTATCGGCAGACCGGTCACCACAATACTCAAGGATCCAGGTTACCTTTTTTAAGCCATCAGTCAAGGCTTTTTCCCTACTGACATTGGTTGAATGGTCGATAGCTAAATCTTCTAAAAGCAGCGTTACCACTTCGCGCTCATAGTGATTGGTTTCTTGCTTTTTATAGTAATTGTTAATTTTTACAGCAATTAAGATCCCAATAACCACAAGGATGATCTCACCTATAGCATAAAGAATGTATTTGCTGAACTTGTTACTCGCCAGCAATTCTTGCCTTATCCTTCTGAAGAATGGGATCATTTAAAATTGGTTGATTCCTTTAAATATATGATAATTAATTATTTGGAGACTCTTATTTTAAGGTTTCAGAATTTTTTCAGCTACAGGAAAAATAGATTCCACCCTGAAAAATTTTATCAATTTTATTCTGCTAAGCTGAAATTTAAGACCAATAACCAAAAAGTGCGGATGAAAAAATCGATGAAGCTGGCATGTCCAGGATTTTCTTTATAAATATGAAGATAAACCTTACAGAAAGTAGCGGTTTATTTACGCTGTCACCACGATAAAACATATGTTATTACCTGAAATTCATTAACTTAGATAGTTTAGCTGTTGTATTAACTAAATATTTAGGACTATGTTTTATATCAAAAAATTGCCTATTTACATTTCTATGGTAGCAATGCTTTTTGTTGCTGCCTGTAAAGATTCTGAAAAGGAAGTAGAAACAGAAGTTGAAACAGATTATGCGGGAAATGAATTACCCGTTAACACTGATTCCGAAGAGGCCTTGGAAGCCTTTCAGGAAGGCCTGGAATACTTCGACAATGGAAGTGACAGGAAAGCTCGGGCCAAGTTTGAAGAGGCATTGCAATATGACCCCGATTTCGTATCGGCTCAAATGTATAGAACTTACGCGGCCAATTCTGCCAAAGACTGGGCAACAAACCGCGAAAAGTTCATGGCCATGCGTGAAAAGGCCAATGATGCCGAGGTCATGATGATGGATGCGACCGAAGCCGGATTAAAAAGTGACACCGACAGAGAATTGCAGATCAGCAAAAAGATGGTGGAGAAATATCCGAAATCTGCACGGGCCCAGGATAATCTTGCCATTTATTACAATGGAAATGACCAGGAGGAAAAGGCAAGAGAACACTGGAAAAAGGCTTTGGAATTGAACTCAGAATACGTTCCTGCCATGGCTAGTTTGGGAGCTTCCTATTTATTTGATTCCCCAAAGGATAAGGATCAGGCCAAAAAATATTTCGACATGCTCGTGAAAACTGCTCCTAACAGTCCGCGCTCTCATATCTTGATGGGTGATTATTACCGCGATCAGGACCAACTGGACCAGGCGCTGTCAAGCTATGAAAAAGCAGCCTCACTGGACCCTGAAGACGAAGTGGCTTTGGCAAAATCCGGACATGCCAATTCAATTCTGGGTAATTACGAGGAAGCCCGTCAAAATTTTAAGGACGCCCGGGAAGTAAGTGAATTCGGGACAAATTTTTCGGCTGAAGCTAATACTTATGTCTACGAAGGTAAATCAAAAGAAGCACTGGCATTTCTCGACGAGGGAACCAGATCTCTTGATAGCTTAAATGTACCTCAAGGCAATAAGACCATAGGCAAATTCCAGGCTTCTCTTACGGCTGCCCATATTGCCATGCATGATGGAGACGCTAAACGCATGGAGAAAATCGTAAATGATTTGAGACCAATATCAAAACAATTGGCCAGTGAAGCCAACAGTCCAACTGTAACGGCAAATCAAAATGCCCTGATGAATTACTGGGATACTATGGTGCTGGTAACCAAAAAAGATTATGATGCCGCCCTGGAAAAAGCGGAATCCATCAAGACAGCCGTGGACTCCTTAAACAGCCCCGATAAGTTAGAGCCTTATCACCGTGCCCTGGCCGTAATTCATTATAAGAAGGGAGATATTGAAAAGGCCGTGGAACACATTGACCAGACCGATGAAGATTATATTCACGATAAATACTGGAAAGCCAAAATTTATGAGAGGGCCGGTAATACCGAGGAGGCAATGGCCTTATATCAGGAAATTGCAGAGGAGAGATTTAATTCCATTGAATTTGCTTTGATCCGGGCTGAAGTTGATCAAAAAGTAGGTAAGAACAAAACCAGTTAAGACCTGGAATAGCTTTAGCAATGCAGGCCTTCAACTCATGTTGAAGGCTTTTTTTTCAAAATAAACTTCCTGTAAAATGCAAGAAATAGAATCAATCTCATGAACCGGTCTTCCCAAAGCAGGCGTCGGCGGATATTTCTAAAGAATTTTATCACTGATATTTTAATTTATTTATCAAGTTCGATAAACTGGTAGGTCTCTTTATTAAGGTCGAGTCTCACCTTATAGTTACCGGGTTCTACGTTTATATCAGGTCCGAAATATTCAGCCTTTCCTTCCGGAAAACTTTGTCCTCCCCAATTCTGAGTCCAGCTATTTCTGGATCTGAATTTTACCGCCCCTTCTGTTAGTTCTAATTCTATTTCCCAGATTTCGTCATTCTCACCCGTTTTTGTCATGGGTATGGAATAATTCCAGTTTGCGATAGTTGCAGTTCCTAAGATTCCAATATCCTCATATAACATTCTAACCTCGGGCATGTAGTTTTTGATCATTTTTAAAATTGATTTACCGTCGTCCAGATATGTTTGAACCAGAACATTAAACCGCCTCTTCTCATTCCTGATATTTCTAAGTACACTTTTTCCTTCAGGGCTTTTAAATAGTTTTCTTATTTGACTTAATTCTTTTTGGGAATACCTTTCTTCGAGATCTCGGAATCCCGGAAATTGATAAGGTCTTGGTAAATCGTTTCGGTCGAATAGGGAATTTAGATTTGTGCTTTTCACCATAATGTTCTGATCACGAAAAACATTCCCAATGTAAAAATTGGTTATCTGCTTCAGGATTCGTAATTGTCTTTGGTCTTTTAAATTGATTGGAAGTTGAGAAATGAAGAACTCTGATTCCCTGGTTGAAGTTACACCCGCAAACTCCATACTGGTTATTATATTTTGTAGTTCGTTGTCGGGTATGGAATCCAGTTGATTTAGCACCAGGTCAAGAACTTCTATGTGATATAGATTACCCTGGATCTGATTTTCAATTGTTGCAATATCGGTATGAACCACATTGTAAATTTGTTCTAAAACATTCCGAAATCTCTCCTCTTGCTTGCGATCTTCGTTCCAGTTATTGATCTGCAATGCGATCAAAATCCCTATAACAACAAGAATAATTTCGCCAACAGCATAAAGAAGATATTTGCTGAACTTATTTCTGCTCAGCAAACCCTGTCTTATCCTTCTGAAGAATGGGATCATGGAAAATTGGTTGATCTTTTAAATATATGATATTTAATTAATTACAGCTTCGGAAGGACTTCGGATTAATTAGTTGCTGAAAAAGGCATTTTTGGAAAGCAAAACACAAGTCGGTTTCTACCTAAAACATCAGTGGCCTTTTGTCAATTCGGTTTCGATAAGCTTTTGCAAATCCCGGTTGCGAACTAGCATGTCTTCGCAATAATAACCTGAAACTCCATACTTAGTATGACTAAGCGAACAGGCTGTTTCGGTTATTTTTTCACCTGTTCACTTTGTAACAGCCCGTTTAGTTCTTTTGCTCTCTCAAAGTTCACCTGGCCCAGTTCATCATAAGCGAACATTTGAGAGTCCCGGGAGAGGTTATCGCCAGACTCATCTATCTCCTTCCAAAGGTCCCTTTGCAGGTGCAATCTTTGGTGTAGAAAATCATCCTGACTGAGCATTAAAGAATCTTTATTGATATTTTCCAGCTCCATATTAGCCTGGAAGATAACTTCAACAAGACTGTCCGTGGTTAACTGGAAATTTCGGGCAGAGCCCAGCATATTTCTCCCGGTGTCCAGGTTGCGGTGGTAATTGGTCAGGATAGAATCCAGCACCTTGCTGTAATCAGGCTCCTGTGTAACCGGCTTTTCCCCGCAGGAGGTGAGAAGAAGTAGAATTATTACACAGGTGCAGATCTTTTTCAGGTCAGAGGTTATTTAAGGTTGGGAGATCAAGATACTCAAAAATGTCATTTTTAAGAAAACTATGCTGAGTTTCGGCGGACTCATTGGCGCCCGAAGGCATCTCAATTAAGTAAGTTAAAAGAGGGTATAACCCAAAATGAAAGAGACCGATTTATAGTCTGAATACCAGGTAAGGAAGTTCATAAATACATCCCGGTCTGTAAAAACCCTTAGCTCCATGCTGTATTTATCTTTGAACTTATGTCCCAGTCCTATGGCAAAATTGTTCAGGCTGGATAGCTCCAGGGTTCCCAAGCCGGTGCCATCTTCCCGTTCAAATTCAATGGTCGAACCAAAAGTGAAATCTGTAATGTAAGCGGCATTTAGAAAGATCTTGGAATTTTTGTTCAGGAAAAAATAGTGTCTCACCCCTATCGGGATCTCAAGGGAACTGTAATTGCTTTTGGAAATGAGTATTCCGCCGTAAACACTTCCTCTTTCACTTTCTACTGTTTTGTTAAATGATTGATAGGTGGGTTCGGTAAAAACACTCCATTTATTCTTGTGGAACGGAAGGATGGCTTCGGCTTCGATCCCAAAACCGAAGGTGATCTCCTGCCCAAAATCGGTATTGGTCCTGGAGGAGGCGGAGTTTTCAATCTTCAGCGAGCTGCTGTTAATGCGCGGCCGCAGGTTGAGGTTGAATAAAAACTTCTTTTGTGCCTGTTCATAAACAATAGTACTTCCCTGGCATTCATTATATTCCCGGAAAAATTTCACAAGCTCACCCTCCTTATAATCCACCTTTTCGATTCGGTCGAGAGTTATTTCGGGACAGGTAAGATCGTTCCATAACTGTTGACGAAAACTGTTGTTGGTGCCTACCTGCATATTGGGGGTCGAGTATTTCTTATAGACCAATTGCTCTATGGGAGAGTTGTCATTACTGTAGAAATAGCGGGTAACACCATCTCCTTCATACTTGTACAGGCTGGCCCTGCCTTCCAAAAGCACCTTTAATAAAAGCACCTCTTCCTTAAAATCAGGTTGCCTTTGAGTGCTGAGTTTATTCATTCTGTCTAAAGAACGGTCAATCTCCACTTTCGCGCGGTAGAATTTGGAGAAGTTATCCACTCCAAATTCTTCAATTGATTCTATGCCGGCTGTCTGTACCGGTGCTGCTTCGGAAGTCTTGTAATCAAAATGTTCCGGATTTTTTCTCCAGTCTTCATTTTTGATCAACACCTCGTGCCTGTTTCCTTCGTTATCAATAAAATAGCCTTTTTCAAAGCTGATTTGGGAATAGCAATTATAGCTAAGAATTGCTATTAATAAAAAGAGCAGTTGCTTATTCATGGGGGGTAAAAAGAGAATTTCTGAGCCTCTAAGAGGGCTGTTGTTGGTAAAAAAAAATAGTCTTGCGGTAGGGAAAGCAGACAGGGGGCCTAATATAGAAGAAAAATCCTACAAGAAGCTTCAAAAAAGGCATTTTTTGATCCCGATATTATTCGGATTTCATTGGTTGTGTGCGGGGCAGATGGTAATCAGTTCGATACAATACGATATCCCTTAAACCCAATAAAATGGCCCAAACAGGAACAAAGTGAAATCCGGTTTTTAGAAGCCAGTCAATGTTGGTATTTATAAGAATCGTATAACTCATTAAGAATCCCATAAGTACAGTTATGATACCGGTACAAATTTTCACTGCGGAAGGAACCGGTTTCCTAAGAAATCTCCTTATAAGGATGAAGATCATTAAACCGATATATATCCCCAGCGTTGAAAAGCCAAGTATCCTTCCGGACTCAAAACCGGAATCATTCAAAACCTTTATTACGGCGATAATTAATAAGAGGGTAAAAATGAGGCGTGAAAAGATCCAGAATTTATCGGTCTTTAAGTAAAATGTTTTCATGTTGTTATTTTTGGTTAGAGAGTACGGTTACGGTTATTGTGCGATGAACCGTTGTTACCTGGCGTTCTATACTTCGCTATAATCACTTAATACCAGATTAGTGGAGCTGCCATCGATATTGGTATAATTTAATTGCACAAATCCATATTTAGAATTAAAAAACGCTTTTAATTTAGTTTCTCCTATTCTGCTAACAGCAGTTCCTTCAATTACCCAGCAACTAATTTCTCCTAAACTTGTTTTTAGGGTTTTTCTGTCAGTAATTTTATAAGTGTACTCATTTTCTATGCTTCCTTCCCAATGTTTCCATCGTTTGTCACTCCATCCATCTCCAATTCTTAATTGCCAACTCCATTCATTTCCTATTTCGTATGGTGCTTTAATAAAAGGAAATGGATTGAGTTCTAATATTCTAAAATATTGATCTCTTGGAGGGTGCATCCATATGTTATTTTCATTCTCTATAACTCCAGAAGATGAAGAGAACCTTGCATTACCTTCTTTTAATTCATATTGATATTTTATAACTGTTTGGTTGTAATCAGGATTACTGAATATCATTGGCTCAAGACCTTGTTGTACAGATATAGCAACCCTTAGAATGGTGTTTTCATCAATTGAATCTGCAGGTACAAACTTCCATTTTTTTCTAAAGTCGTCGCTACTTTCATCCCAGGCGAAAAACATTTTTTCATTTTTTGTAGTAATATGCTCAAATTCATAAGTGAAAATACTTCCCTCCCTGAAAGTGGAATTGTTTTCAGTGAATCTGTTTTGGTCAGTATTTGTTGAATCAAATTTCTCTACACCAATCCCATCCTCATCAATTAACTCATAATCTTTTACTTTCTCCTTTTCTTTATTATTACACCCAATAATTACACTTGCAATAAAAATAATTAGGACTCTTGTTGGTTTCATAAATTTCTATTTAAAATGACAGGTAACTCGTTTTATAACAAGATAACCTTGTATTACTTAGGATAAAGTCCTGCTAATAAACAACTGCCGGTGTAGGGAAGAAATGGCAGGACAGTAAAGTTAAAGAAAATTCCTACATGCAGCCCGAAAAAAGGCATTTTTGAGAGTTCAGTGGTCCGAGGACAGTGGGCAGTGGGCAGAGGATAAGAATAGAGGTCCCAAAAATGGCATTTTTGAATACTCTACTGGCTGGAAGCTTTAATATTTCTTTATCCTTTTAAGAGACATTCGTGCATTCGTGGCTTTTTTAAAAGAGAGATGAAAAAAAAGGCCCTTTGGATTTTGGAATTTGGAATTTGCTGCCGCAGAGATTCCTCCTTCGTCGGAATGACAGGCTGAGTGGACAGAGGAAAGAAAAGAGGTCCCAAAAATGACATTTTTGAATACTCTTCTGGCTGGAAGCTTTAATATTTCTTAATCCTTTAAAGAGATATTCGTGCATTTGTGGCTTTGAAAGAAAGAAGAAAGAAAAGAGAGCAGAGAAAAGAGACTTTGGAATTTGGGATTTGGGATTTGGAATTTGCTGCCGCAGAGATTCCTCTCCCGATTCCTCGGGATCGGAATGACAGTTTCAGTGGTCAGAGGTCAGAGGTCAGTGGACAGTGGACAAGAAAAGAGGTTCCAAAAAGGGCATTTTTGAATGCTCTTCTGCCGGGAGCTTAAATATTTCTTTATTCTTTTAAGAGACATTTGTGCATTCGTGGCTTTGAAAGAAAGAAGAAAGAAAAGAGAGCAGAGAAAGGAGACTTTGATTTCCTATTTGGAATTTGCGAAGCTGGAGATTCCTCCTTCGTCGGAATGACAGGCTGAGTGGACAGAGGACAGAGGATAAAAAGAGGTCCCAAAAAGGGCATTTTTGAGACCCCTTGAATTCTGAATTTGGAATCTATTGTATTAGCTCATAAATGCTGCGGGCCATCTGCTCCTGTCCTTCTTCTGAGGTGAGAAATTCCCTGTCTTCGGGATTGCTCAAAAATCCCATTTCTATAAGGATAGCAGGGCAGTGGGTTTCTTTAAGCACCCTGAAATTGGCCTGCTTCACTTCAGAAACTTCAAAGTCGGCAGCCAGGGCTTCCTTCATTTTTATCGCCAGGTGTGCAGCGAGTTGTGAAGGCATATTACTGCTTCTGCCGGTAAAGAGTTCGATCCCTTTTTTGCTGTCCCGGCTATGAGCGTTGAGGTGCAGGGAGATCATCAGGTCGGCGCCGGTTTTATTGATGAAGTCGGTTCGGTCCTTGAGGGTCATGCCAACATCAGAATCCCGTGTGAGAATGATCTCCAGGTCTTCATTTTCATTCATGGCTTTGATCTTCCGCGCAATGTTCAGCACCACAGTTTTTTCAGAAATACCATTACTAATATTGCCGGGATCCTTTCCGCCGTGACCCACGTCTATGATGACTGTTCTCTTATCGGTATTTGTAAAGGAAAGGCTTAACGAGATCAATAAAAGTACGGTGATCTTGCTGAGTAGTTTCATGTTTATCTGGTTTTTAGTTGGGTGCCTGCGCATGAAGCAGACTTATGAAATAACAGAAAATTCCTACAATTATTGTGAAGAGATGTCAAATCCGGGTTGCCAAGAAGCGGGAACGAAGGAATATTCACACCTAAAAATAAACAGAACTACCTGATAATCAACGAATTTAGCCTTAACTTTATAAGGCTGATCAGTTTTAGGATGTAGAGGTTTAGAAGGAGTTAATTTAAAGCTGAACAAAATGGAAAATGTAGCTCATAAAAAGAATGGTGTAAATGTAGACCAGCTGGTTGGCACCATAGACGCGGTTAAGAAAGATCCTGAAGTGGCTGATTTCAGGTTTAGAGCCAGAACAGAGTGGTTAGGCGGTGGACATTGCCGCACCACTTTCCAGAACTTCTACGGGGCAAAACAGGAAGATACTTCCCGTAATGTTCCCATTGTTGTTGAAGGGGATGAGCCTCCTGTGCTTTTAGGAGAAAATCAGGGCGCTAATGCGGTGGAAGCTCTTCTTCACGCGCTTGGCAGCTGTTTAAGTGTAGGGTTCATCTACAATGCGGCAGCAAGGGATATCAATGTGGAATCTCTCACTTTTGACATTGAGGGGCACCTGGACCTTCATGCTTTTTTAGGGATTTCTGACAAGACCCGGCCCGGTTATCAAAGGATACAGGTCAATTATAAGGTGAAGGCAGATGCTCCTAAAGAAGAGCTGAAAGAATTGTGTGATTATGTACAGAAGACCTCTCCTGTGCTTGACGTATTGCGCAATCCGGTTACGGTAAATGTGGAAATGATTTGAGGCTTATCTGCATCCTGATAGATTAGTAAAAAAAAAGGGCGGGAGTATTTCCTGCCCTTTTCTTTTTTGACGAAAAAACGTTTCGCAAAGTTCACCGTGTTGTCCGGGAAGAATTACTTCTTCCGCAGTACGCCTTTTACTTAATCTAAAAAGCTCATGTTCATTTTAAACAATAAATTGTAGTAAGGTGTTGTTGTGCTAACAGAGCGGTAAATAGTTCCGTTGTGGGTAAACAGACTTCCGCCGGAATCATACACATAACCTGTACCTTCAATTTCCTCATGTGTTATCCACTGATCACTGTTGAGGTCGTACTCAAACAGGTAACCACTTTCGAAATATCCTTTAGAGCCCATTGTTGCTCCTTTTAAGGATTTAGAATTGGTATAAGGTATATTGGACCTTGGTATTAAAGCAAAGCTTGTTAGATCAATTTCCCAGAAAAGACCGGATTGCTCATTCGTACTTCTTCCTTCAAAGAACAAGCGGTCCTCAAACGCAAAAATAAGCGGGTCGTTTATGGCATCTTCATAGGTTTTTATTCCGGGATAAGTAAGTATCATTTCCCAGCTGTCATCAGGGATGGAGTACCTCCATAGATCATCAAATGGATCATAATCCTTATTTCTTCCCAATCCCAGGTAAATATAATCTCCAACACGGGTCATTATACCATTTATACGCTGGGCTCCGGGGAATGGTGTCAATTCCTCAAGATTCCCATTCAAAAAATTATAGCTGGAAAATTTATTGACATTTGGAGAGATGTCGTAACTGTACATTTTATCCTTATCCCAGGCCCTTAATCCGTATCGAACAGCTTGTGGTAAAGCCTGGTTCAGCACGCTCTCAAATTTGTTAGTTCCACTATTAAATTTCCCCACGGTAAGGGAACCATTATGATCAGAAATCAAACCATAGGTTTCATCCTGATACTTATGAAGGGGATGCAGAGGATTGTCAAAGCCTACTTTCAACCATGGTTCATTGATGCAGATTTCCGTTTCATAAGTGATCGTCTCTCCCAGGTACTGAATGACCACATCTTTTAAGGTGAAATCGGGATAAAACTCATCATGAATATTTAATACGATACTATCCCGGGAAATACTGGCCGCCGAAAAAGAAACACCTCCAATTTTGAGTTCGAACTGTTGGCTGAAATTATTTCCTACCCTGGGGAAATCCTTACCGTAAATAGTGGCAGTCTTCCCATAAGATATGCAGTCTGGAGTATCGGTAATTGTTGGAAGTTTGGCCTGAAACTTATCATCAAAATCAAGGGTTTGAAACTGGCTTTTTAATTTCATTTTAGGGTACAGGTCATAGAACCAGCCATTGTTCACAAATTTGATTTCGGTTCGGGAGCTTTTTACAATTTCCAGATTGTAATAATTCCCGAAGACCTCCATGGTCAATCTATTTTGTTCATTTATTAAATTGAAATGATCACCAATGATCGTAATGGTATCTTTTTCATGAGCAGCGTAGGGCGCCACCGAATTGATCACCGGAGTGTACATGGAAAAACCTTCAAAAACAGTTGTTTCCCCGGTTGGGTTGTGAATGCTCAGGTTAGAGTATGGTTCGTCTCTTGAACTATCGAACGGAACAATAGTTTTAAATAAGTTCTCTGATTCGGGCAACACTTTAGCTTTCCTGTCATTGAAATAGACAATAAGTTCATTTGAGAAATTTTCGCCTTCTACGGTAATTGTGTCCCCCACATGTGCTATTGAAGGGGTAATCTCCTTTATGACAGGAGGAGCACTGCCATTGGATACGAAAGACATTTCTTCACCCATGATAATCTTTCCATCATACTCAAAGAACGCGCTGAAGAAATAGGTTTTCCCTTCTAATAGATCATTTCTAATTTCAAAAGAATATTCACCATCCACTTTCCCAACATCTTTCTTTACAATTCCGGTATCCATATTTATGATTCCGCCTCTATAGTAAGACAGGAGAAAACCGTATTTAACATTGACCCTGAGATTACTTATTTTACCCACGAGACGTACACCGCCATCTTCTAAAAGAATGGCGTCTATTGTCTCTACGGAAGGTTCAGCCGGGGGGTCATCCTTACTGCAACTAAAGATCAGAATTACTCCCAGAAAGAGCAGTAATTTCTTCACTTGTAGGAGGAGATTTTTATTTTCGGCTGGCTGAAAGGGCGAGGGGGCTTGGAAAGTATGCATTAGCTATTAATAAGAAGGTTCCCTGTTAAGCTGCTATCCGGATTATTTTGACTTTTTAATCCGGCCGGTAGTTTTCGATCATTAGTAATTTCTAGAAGAATCAAAGAAAACAGGATAATTCAGTAATTAAATGGCTGCAGCTGTAGGGAAAAATGCAGATACTGTAAATTTAGTGGAAATTTCCTACACGGAAACTGAAAAAGTGCAAAAAGATTTTTGGGTACTTTCCCGGTTAATTCCCCACCGGAATGTTAATTATAAAAGCCGTTCCCACTCCTTCTTTGGATTTTATCTTTAGTTTACCACCATGTGCTTTAATTATGTCGCTGGTGATGTACAACCCAAGTCCGGTACCCTCTTTGCCTTTTTTGGTGGTAAAGAACGGTTGCATGATCTTTTCTTTGATTGCTTCTCTAATTCCAGGGCCATTGTCTTTGAATTCCACCATTACCTCTCCGTCATGGCGATTGGTTTGAATGGTCAATTGTGGCCTGTAAGCGGTCGACTCATTTTCTCTGGTCAATACCTTTTCTCTCATTGCATCAAAGGCATTCGTACACATATTCAGGATCACCCGGCTAAAATCCTGGGCAATGAGTGGTACCTGACCTATGTTCTCATCTAACTGGAAGTTTATATCCAAGTCAATTGGATTTTTCCCGGCCTGCATTCCCAAAAAGGCCAGATTTACAAACTCTTTTATCAATGAATTCAGATTGGTAGGTTCAAGTACCCCGCTACCACTGCGGGAGTGTTGTAACATAGACGTTACTATACGGTCGGCCCGGTGCCCATGCTCCTTAATTTTTTCAAGGTAGGTTTCTATATCGTTCAGGATTGAGACCGTATAATCCAGATCGGGTACTTTTGAAATTCCATTTGCCCTGCCCGCCTGCAAAACCTTTTCCTCCTCATTTTTAAAGACCTGGTTGTTCGCGAAAACTGAATTCTCCGGATTTAATTGTGCCGCATGCAGCTTTAGTTCTTCCCTAACTTCTGCGATCAACTCCATACTTATCTCGGAGAAATTATTCATAAAGTTCAACGGATTTTTAATTTCGTGGGCAATGCCGGCAGTAAGCTGACCAAGAGACGCCAGCTTTTCCTGTTGTACCATTTGCTCCTGTGTTGCCTTGATATCGGCGAGGGCTATTTCCAGTTTTTCTTTTGCTATCCCCAGCTGGTTGAAATCCTCATAACGGGCGTAGGCCATGGCAAAGGTATCTGCAAGATTTTGGACCAATTCAAGCTGTTGCCCGTTCAAAGGTTGACGGCACCCAACATACAGCATTCCCTGCTCAAACGGAACAAAATGGAGATCGAGGGAGGAGGGCGGTTCGTCATTTCCCTGGTATATTTTTTCATCGCTTATTTGCCCCATTTCCATCATTAATTTTGTCCAACCCACAAAATCATCCCGGTCCCAATGTTTCATGTAGAACTCTTCTTTTTTCCACGCGGTAACCACTTCGTTAACAAATTCTATGGAGGGATAGTGCAATTTTAAAACTCCTAAAGGTTGTCCATTTGGGGTAGATAAATAAAGACGTGCTTTACTTTTTGGTTCATCAATAATAAACACTCCGCAGCGGATGAAGGGGACCCCAAGAGTGGTAAGTTCACTAAAAACGATTTGTGAGATGTGTTTGAGATCATCGGGGTTGCGCATGGAAGCAATTTCGCCACGTACACGATCCAGTGCGGCCTGATGGATCGCCTCCCTGGCCAGTTCTTCGGCTTTTTGCAGGTCGAGAAAACGGGTATAGGTTTGCTCGAAAACCTTTCCGAAGCGTTTTAAAAGTTCATTGTCTACTTCAGAAAAGACCCTCCCCGTATTGTTGATCATGAAAATGCTTGTATTGGGGGAAAAACACCAGGATCTAGTATAGCCGCCCTCAAGGGATAGCAATTGTTTCTTTTTTTCTTCAGGAGTGAACTTCCAGGGTGGATACTTAAATAAATGTTCGAAAAATTCGATCTTTTCCTCTCTTGTATATACCTCTACCAGAAAATCTACCTTTTTTTTAATGGAATTAACCGAGTGATAGTAAATAGGTTTGTCCAGATAAGGGATAACTGCTTTTTCCACATAATTAGCTGCTCCACCACAACCCCAGATCTCTATATCTCTGCCGACTTTTTCATTGACAACAATGAAGATACCTCCGTTAATATCGATATTGATCCGTAGTAACTGGTGCGCAAGTGTATTCACAACCTCCTGAAGATCGGATGTATGGCGCATGGCCATACTTTGCGACCGCACTCTTTCCAATGCCGCTTCTATTTCCAGTTCACGATTTTTAGAGATCAGCTCCTTTGTTCGTTCTTCTACTGCATGTTGCAGCTTTAGATTTTCAGCTTTTAATGTATCCTGAGCAAAGGCCTCGCCTTGAACTGCTTTCATATCGGGATAGGATCCATGCTGATGCAGGGCGATCCATCCGGTAGAGGTTTTTTCCAGGAGAGACGACATTCTGAAAGGTCCGTAGAACGACCATTCTCCATCTACTTTTACATATAGGTCTGTAAATTCATTGACCATAACATAGTCTCCATAGGGAAGTACTTCTATTTCCCGATTCCGCAATTCGGTGTTGCCCAACATTTGTTCAAGAATGGTGTGCGTGTACTCCAGAATTTCATGTTTGCTATGGCAGATCTCTTCTTTAGTGCTCCCAATATTGTAGTAATCTTCTTTTATGAAAGTTGACCAAAGGTCAAGATCACCTTTCATGTAAGCCTTCCAAAAGGTATCCAGCCATTCGGAAAGTTCAGTTTTCATTTGGTCAGTGATCTTCATGTATTTTTTACTTCAATTGGTAAAATAACAGATTCAGGCAGGGCTATCATTCTTATTCGGAAAATGACCGCTGACTGAAGTATTGTTTAAAAAATGACCTGGGGGAGAGTCAGTTAATCTTATTGGTAGGATTTAAAAATTCTCATCTTCAAAAAGTTTCTTCTGAAGATGATCAGGGTCAATGGGGTTTGATCAAAGATTCTGCAAACAGAAGCTTTTATCTAATTTAGTGAATATTGGAGAAACTGAACAAGGATTAATTGTTGTAAATGAGATTCCTCCTTCGTCGGAATGACAGACAATTCAGAAAGGAGAGCAAAGAATAAAGAATAGAGAATAAAGAGGTCTGAAAAAGACATTTTCGAAACCTCTAGAATTTTAAATTTTAAATCCGGAATCATTTAAACCAGAGATTCCTCCTTCGTCGGAATGACAAATAGCTTGGATTGACAGGAAACAAAAAAGCCCCTTCCGAAGAAGAGGCTTTAAAAATGTCATTTTTGAGAGGTCTTACCAGATCTTCACGCGGTTCTCCGGTTTCACGTACATTGGATCTCCAGGCTGAATATTGAAAGCTTCGTAGAAAGCATCGATATTCTGAAGTGGTACGTAGGCACGGTACATTCCGGGAGAATGCGGATCTGTTTTGATCCTGTTCTTAAGAGCTTCTTCTCTCATTTTGGTTCTCCAAACGGTTGCCCAGGAAAGGAAGAAACGCTGTTCTGGCGTAAAGCCATCTATTTCACCAGGATTTCCATGTTCTTTCAGGTGGATCTGCAATCCGTCGTAGGCTGCATTTACTCCACCAAGGTCACCAATGTTCTCACCAAGAGTGAATTTTCCGTTGATATAAACAGAGTCAAGTACTTCAATAGCACTGTATTGATCAGCTAAAGCACCTCCAAGGTTCTCGAACTGCTCAAGGTCTTTATCGGTCCACCAGTTGTTCAGGTTTCCATCGGCGTCAAAACGGGCACCGCTGTCATCAAATCCGTGAGAGATCTCGTGGCCTATCACAGCTCCAATTCCGCCATAGTTCACAGCAGCATCGGCTTTGTAATCGTAAAATGGCGGCTGCAGGATGGCAGCTGGGAATACGATCTCGTTGTAACTTGGGTTATAATATGCGTTCACGATCTGTGGCGCCATGAACCATTCACTCTTATCTACTGGCTTGCCTAGTTTGGCTATATCCTCCTTTGTATTCCATTTAGCCGCGTTCAGCATGTTCTGGAAGTAAGATCCCCCATCTTCAGGTTTTTTCATTTCCAGGCTGCTATAGTCTTTCCACTCATCAGGATAACCTACTTTGATCACGGTAGTGCTCAATTTGTGCTTCGCCTTCACCTTAGTGCTGTCGCTCATCCAGGTAAGGTTGTCAATTCTGTTCTCGTAGGCTTTGATCACATTCTGGATCATCTCTTCAGCCTTTTGTTTAGCTTCCGCAGGGAAATGCTCCTCTACATAAAGCTTTCCTAAAGCCTCACCAACGGCATAATTGATAGTGGCCAACGCGCGTTCGTTGCGAGGTAGTTGTTCTTTGGCCCCACGAAGGGTTTGCTCATAGAACTCCCAGTTTGCACGTTCAATATCTGTAGTAAGCATACCGGCAGCGTCATTGAACAGGTTCCAGCGCAAGTAAGCCTTCCAGTCCTCTACGTTCTGGTTAGCCAGGATTCCTTGAAGGGCTTCCATATATTTTGGCTGGCTCACAATAATAGTATCTGGTTTACCGGCTCCAATCTCACTGAAGAATTCGTTCCATTTAACAGCCGGAACTTTCTTCTGAAGTTCGGCAACGGTCATAGGATTGTAGGTCTTACGGGCATCTCTGCGCTCTACTTTATCCAGTCTTGGCTGTGCCATCTTTGTTTCAAAGGCCAGGATCTTTTTAGCAGTACTGGCTGCTTCTTCTTCGGAATTTCCAAGGTACTGAAGCATTCTGGTGATATGTGCCACGTACTTCTCACGCTTCTCTTTAGAGTCGGCGTCATCGGCCACGTAGTAATCTCTGTCAGGAAGACCTAATCCTCCCGGTGCGAGATAAGCCGCGTTCATATTTGAATTTTTAGCATCAGCACCTACTCCGAATCTGAAGAATCCGCCACCGCCGTACATCTGCATTTCCTCCAGGTAGTTCTGAAGGTCTTCCTTGTTCTTAATGGCGTCGATCTTGGCCAGGTATGGCTTGATCGGCTCAATTCCCTGTTCGTTCCTTGTCACAGTGTCCATGATGGTCTCGTACAGGTAAACGGCTTTAGCCTGGTCGCTGCCGGCGTCCATTTTTTCATTGGTAGCCGCTTTCTCTAAAAGGGCAAGGGCATCGGCATCGGTTTTTTCACGTAGTTCGTTGAAACTTCCCCACACGGTCTTGTCGGCAGGAATTTCATTGGTGTCCAGCCAGCGACCGTTCACGTAGCGGAAGAAATCCTGCTGCGGAGTGACCGTGGTGTCCATATTGGCAAGGTTTATTCCCCTGCTTTCTTCAACTTTTACCTCTTTTTCGTCATTACAACTAGTTACCATTGCAGTGGCAACCATTGAGAAAAGGAGGGCTTTGGTTATTCTCTTCATTTGAAATTTAAATTATTAGTGATTAAAGTTATTCGTGAAATTTTATTGTGTTCGCGACTGTTGCCACAAATTTTGTCCCAAAAATGAAGTTTTACTTCAGTTTTTTGATCAGGGCTGTGTCAAAGTCTTTTTTCAGAAGGGTTACCTCGTCCACATTTTCATTGGGTATCTCAATGGACAGCACATAATGTTTAACTTTCCAGCTTCCATTCTCCTTGCTCACCACCCCCGAACCGCGGCAGATACCCATCTGGGTGTCCAGAAGTTCATCGAACCAGGCAAGATCGCAATCCGGAGTCGTATAGATATTCCTTTCAAGAGTGGAGAAACTCCAGGCTTTCCCTTTGTCGAAATAGGGTTTAGAAAAGTTCATGAAGCTCTGTTTATCCCAGTTCTCAGTAGGATCTGTACCAATAAAGATGGACTCATCTGCCATTTTTGAGAAGTAAGCATCAAAATTGGCTTCTGCTGCCGCTTTGTGCCATTGGTTTAGCAGGGTATTGATATTTTCTTTTTCTGAAGTTTGGGCATTGGCCAGAGAGATTGATCCTGCCACTAAAAGACAGATCAAAAGAAGGTTTTTCATAGGTAAGAATGTTTGGTCCAAGATACGAAATTCACCCAAAGCAAAAGAACGAAAAAAGTACACCCGGATTTATGTGCAGCAATCATTATTTGCAATATATTTATTCGTCATGAAATCGAATATTCTGAAAATCATCGCATTCCTTCTGTTTTTCTTCAGCATAAGCGGAATTTTGTTGCACGCCCTGTTCAAATTAGAGCTTATTGGTCATTACTGCAATTACCTCCTCTTTGATGCGCCCGATGACCACCTGATGATCTACACTGTAACCGCAAGTATGGTTGCAATGTTCTTTTCTCTTCTTAAACGCCGGAAAAGAAAAATGATCAGGTCTTAGATCTTATTCCGCTCCTAACGCCGTAAACTGCTTGATGGCAGCATTCGGCTCTATTATATTGTTGCCTTTCCAGAATTCAGGATTGTAGACCTTGAATTTTTCATAGATAAAATCGCCGGGAGACTGCAGGTTCTCATATTGAGCCGGTTCCAGATCTTCCTTGTCGTACACCACCAGCTGTAGTCTTTGCACCTGGCTTATTCGCAGGTCGATGTCCAGGTCCAGCTCATTCTGTTTTCTTCTGCCGGGAACATACTTGTTCTTTTCTATAATGGTCAACGGCCGGTCTATACCCACACTTTCCCCTTTTTCACGCTCCAGGTAACTCAATTGGTATTTTCCATTTTCGTCCTTTACAAAGATCATTCTGCCGCGATATACGTCGTCCAGGGCACTAATGCCGAAAAGACGGAATTTCTTCAGAGGTTTTACATTCTCGAATTCCAGGCGGTGCACTCCGTAGTCGGCTGTATTAACATAGACTTTTCCCTTAAAATCCCCGCGCCAGCGTGGTTCAAAATTTATGACATACACAGTGGCATTGTCAATATATGCATAGCCGTCCATCGTGTATTTGTAGCGGTTCAGCTTGTCAAAAAGGTCAAAAGTATTGTCCTCTTTCCAGAACATATCACCGAGTACAGAATTGAGTTTTTGAGCGGTTCGTTTTTGCAGGTTTTTTTGGGATTCGATTTGTTCCTTTGCGATCTCTTCGGCAGTCTTTTCCTTCTTCTGATTTTCTTCCCGGCTTTCTTCGAGCTCTTCCTGCAGCTCTTTCGCATCTACTTTTACACCAACAATTCCTGAACGTATCTTCAAATATGAATTCTTCTTCAGGTTTTGTTTAAAAAGTGTTTCCAACCTGTCGGTAAGATCGGTCAGGGTTTGAGTGCTTTGCGGATTATGAAGATTGGCAGCCTTAATGATCCTTAATTTCTGGCTGTCGTAGTTGCCGTAAAGGTCGGCCAGCACTTCTTTGTAGGAGTCGGAAACTTTTGGCACTTCGGAAGAAATGCGGTCCATCAGGTTTTGGTCGATTCCTTCTATGGTACTCTCATCCACGTGTAGCCCAAATTTCCGCACGTAATTGAAATCGGATTGCCGGAAGAAAATACGTTTCTTGCTGAGGTTGAAATCGTAATTAGTGGTGATCCCTTCCCTTACTTTTTTCATGATCTCTTTCGGGCTAAGGCTTTTGTCTGAAAGAAATACTTCCTTAAGCTCAATGCTGGCAGGAACCAGGAAGACAACTTCGTTTGTAATGCTCTTTGGGTCGATCTCAAGCACCTCGTAACCTAAAGAGGAGATCTTGATGACTTCAGGAGTTTCCGAAGTATTGAAACTGAAGAATCCTTCTTCATTGGTCACCACCCCACGATGTTCGGCAAAGATCACGTTGGCATACTGGATGGGTTTTTTATTCTGGGCATCCAGCACGCGTGCTTTAATTTCCTGTGCTTCCGCAGAAAATGAGAATAACCAGCAAACCACTAACATTAGAACAAGAACAGGAGATCTCATAAGATTGGCGTTTACCCTAAGACGCAGCAACAACAAATTTGTTACACCCAGAGAATGTATTTACTGTATTAACAAAAATCTAACTATCTGGTATTCAGGCGTCCCAATATCTTTATTTATTTTCAAAGGAAATTTACCAGCTATGACTACTTCTCTTTGGAAATCTATCTCTCCGCAAACCGGTTATCCTTATCTCACAGAAGAAATTGAGGTTGATGTGGCTATTGTTGGAGCCGGCATTACCGGAATCACCAGTGCGTATCTCTTATCCAGATCCGGGAAGAAGGTCGCTGTTCTTGAAAGTGGGGAAGTGGCAGGAGGTACTACCGGTGGCTCTACCGGGAACCTCTATAGCATGATTGACAAGCGGCTTCACCATATTCAGTCAAAATGGGATAAGGAAACAGCAGGGAAAGTTACCCGTTCCCGTACTGCAGCTGTTGATCTTGTTGAAAAGCTGGTGCAGAAACATGAAATAGATTGTCAATTTAAAAGAGTTCCCTGGTACCTTTTTAGTGAAACGAACGAAAAAGATCTGACCATTGAAAAGGAAATGCGGGCCGCTGCCGATTATGGGCTCGAAGCAAAAATGCTTTATGAGCTGCCTATACCCATTAAGGTGAGCCAGGCTTTAAAAGTGGAAAATCAGGCACAGTTCGATCCAGCTGCTTTTGTCAAAGGACTTGCTGCAAATTGTGACCCCAGGAACTGTCGCATTTTTGAGAACAGCCCGGTGCACGAGATCGAAAAAGGGGAAATTCACGTTCTTTCCACACCGCATGGAAAGGTGAGGGCCAAAAATGTCATTTTAGCCACCCATACTCCCAAGGGTATTTACGCGCTGCAAACGGCAATTTACCCCTACCGGGAATATGCGATTGCCGCGCGATTAAAATCGGGAGAGTTTCCTGAAGGTATCTTTTGGGATACGGAGGCTGAATTCCACCATTCCCTTCGCAGTTTTTCCAAAGATGCAGAACAATACCTGGTGGTAGTTGGTGGCCATCATAAAGTTGGGAAAGCAGAGGACAATCAGCATTTTTTTGACAACCTCGAACAGAGTGCCCGTAAATATTTTGACCTTGGTCCGGTCGATTTCAAATGGTCTGCCCAACATTACAAACCCGCAGACGGCTTGCCGTTCATTGGCGAAAGTCCGGATGAACGGATCTATCTTGCCACCGGTTTTTCAACTGACGGGTTGATCTACGGAGTACTTTCTGCAATGATCTTTGCTGACCTTCTCAATGGAAGGGAGAACGAGTGGGTCTCTACGTATGACTCCGGAAGATTTACTCCTGTTAAATCAGCCAAAGAATATCTGAAGGAGAATATTCAGGTGATGAAAGAATATCTGAAAGTTCTGCCTGGAACTTCAGATGCCGATGATTTTTCAGAAGTGGACGCGGGAGAAGGAAAAGTCGTGGACCATGACGGCCAAAAATTGGCTGTTTACCGGGATGAGGAAGGGGAGGTGCACTGCCTCTCGGCCTTTTGTTCTCATATGTACTGTGTGGTAGATTGGAATAATGCCGAAAAAACCTGGGATTGTCCCTGTCATGGAAGCAGGTTTAAGATCAATGGGGAAGTCATAGAAGGTCCGGCCCTGAAGCCTCTGGAACAAAAAGATTTTACTTCCTGAAAAAAAGCTCTTTGGGTTTTGGACATTTGTCGTATATTTATAGACAAACGTCTAGCTATGGATGCCAATCTCAAAATAGATAAAGCAGTTCGCACTTATCTCAAAAAAGTGGAACAGGATCAAAATCTGCATTTGGATGAGCGGGAGATCACGTATCGTGAATTTTTGTCCAACCGCATGCTCATTGTACATTCCATTCGAAAAGGGATTCCTTACCGGCTCTTCCGGCTTATTCAGGAAAAGACCCCTTTTAAAGAAGAGGAGTGGGCAGAATTTTTGAGTATTTCCACTAAGACCCTGCAGCGTTACAAAGCATCCAAAGAACACATTTTTAAACCCGCACATTCTGAAAAAATATTGGAATTGGCAGAGGTAACTTCATTGGGAAACACTGTATTTGGTCCTGAAAAATTCTATTTGTGGTTACAAACCCCAAATTTTAGTCTTGGAAATTTGAAACCCAAAGAGTTGCTGAAAGATTCCTACGGCAAGGAGCTGGTGGTAGAGGAGTTACATCATATTGACCAGGGAATCTTTGCTTAATGAAGGTATACCGGCTCTCCAGAAGAAAACACGCTGAAACACTCTCCGGAAAAGGTGCTGCCATAGTTGGCGGGCGCTGGAATTCCAAAGGAACAGAGATCATTTATACGGCTCAAAGCCGCGCCCTGGCTTTGGCTGAAGTGGCAGTGCACCTGAGTCTTGCAACATTGCCTACCGATTTTGTGATGGTGGAGATCGAAATTCCGGATGAACTGGAGATCGAAAAGATTGCTGCAGAAGACTTTCCGGCGCGGTGGAATGCTTTTCCTTATAACTTGCAGACCCAGCATTTTGGTGATGATTTTTCCAGTACTTCAAAAAAGGCCATTTTGAGGGTGCCTTCGGCAGTAGTTCCCGGAGACTTTAATTATCTCATCAATCCGCGGCATCAGGATTTTTCTAAAATTAGAATTCTGGGAACTGAACAATTTTTACTGGACAACCGACTTTTTAAATAACGGCCTTTGCCTTAGGGTATCCCGGGCTATGGAATCCCTTGTTCTTCTTTGCTGCTCTTTGGCTTCCTCAAACTCCTGGTCCAGTTCCAGTTCAAAATCGCCCGGACTTTTCAGAAAAAGTTCATTCAATTGAAGTTTGAAGTTGTCGAATTCCACGATGAGATCATTGGCAACTTCAAAGATCTCCTGTGCGTTCTTTCGTTTCTTCGCTGAAAGCTGGTGCAGCACCTTGGCCTTTGTGAGCAATACGTTTGCCCGTGCAATGACTGCAGGGGTCTGTAAAGTATCGGGCAATGTAGTTCTTAGATTTTCCATGATCTGCATAAGGCTGTTGGAAGTACCTACGATCTCCGATCCTGTTTTTTGCCGCAAAGAACCTATCTCGTCCTGGGCAGTGGCGTATGCCAGCCATTGGCTTACCTCCGTTTTGGCTTCGGGAAGAAGAGTTACGGTGCGGTTTGTAGTGACCTGCAATTGATCTGAAAAGTTTCCTTGCGGCTCGGCTGCAGTTTCGGCATCGGCATTTTCTTTTTTACAGCCTATCAGCAAAAGGACACTAAGTAAAAGCAGGATTTTTTTCATTTTTCAAAGATATGTTTTTGGGCTTTCTTCCGGATTTTTTCCGAAGGAATTTTAGTAAAACTGCCACCTGTTTAAATTTTCCATCTTTTCTGAATATGATATCTTTGCTTTAATCAAAAAACAGAACCAACATGACTCCAAAGATATTGATTATTGGTGCTTGCGGACAAATAGGTACAGAACTGACGCTGGCATTGAGGCAAAAAGTGGGCAATAACAATGTTATTGCCAGTGATATAAGGGAAGGGAATGAAGAATTAATGGCTTCAGGACCCTTCGAGATCGCCGATGCTACGAATTTTGAACAGATCCAGGACCTGGTTATGCACCATGAGATCGATGAGGTATATCTTATGGCAGCCATGCTGAGTGCTACTGCAGAAAAATTTCCCATGAAAGGCTGGGCCCTTAACATGAATTCCCTATTTCATGTGCTGAATCTTGCAAAGGATAAAAAGATATCGAAGGTCTTCTGGCCGTCAAGCATCGCAGTTTTTGGACCTACCACACCAAAACACGATACACCGCAAACAACGATCATGGAACCGACTACCGTCTACGGAATCAGTAAACAGGCCGGAGAACGCTGGTGTGAATATTATCACCGAAAATTCGGAGTAGATGTGCGCAGTATTCGTTATCCGGGGCTCATCAGTTATAAGACCTTACCGGGCGGAGGAACTACAGATTACGCGGTGGAGATCTACCACGAGGCACTCAAAAATGGCAAATACACATCCTTTTTAAGTAAAGAAACCGAACTGCCCATGATGTTCATGGATGATGCGATAAGGGCAACGATCTCCCTGATGGAAGCCCCTGCAGAAAATGTAAAGGTGCGTTCTTCTTATAACCTTTCTGCCCTGAACTTTACACCCGATACCCTGGCAGAAGCTATTAAAAAAGAAATTCCGGAATTTGAGATCAGTTATAACCCTGATTTCAGACAGGCAATCGCAGATTCGTGGCCGTCAAGTATTGATGATTCCCGCGCCCGTGAAGACTGGGGCTGGAAACATGAATTTGATCTTCAAAAAATGACTACCCGTATGCTTGACGGGATCAGAGAGGTACACCAGGTTTAAAACAGGCCATAAAAAAAGTCCTGCACACCATGCAGGACTTTTTAATTTCGAATAAGAACTTTATATTATCCTATAACACGCACTTGAGTTGCGGTTAAGCCTTTTCTTCCTTCTTCTTCAACGTATTCGACTTTGTCACCTTCATTAAGGGTTTCACCATTAAGACCGGTAACGTGAACGAAGATGTCTCTTCCTGTGTCGTCGTTGGTGATGAATCCGTAACCTTTAGACTCATTGAAAAATTTAACTGTACCTTCCATTGTAAAAAAAATAATAATTAATAAAGTACAAACATACTCTATTAATTGAAACAGTTGTTAATGAAAGTGTTATTTATTTCTAAAAATTTTTTTTCAACAAATCAGTCCTTTTGACTGTCTTTCATTTTTTTAAGGTTTTTATCTGAAAGAGTATAATCTTCTAATTTCTTTCCTTTCCATCGGTGGTAAAGGAATAGCGGAAGTAGAATAAAAGAGGTAGCCAGCACGGCCAGTCCAATGATTCGGTCACCTAAAATAACCTCGTTCTGCTCCCGGAAATAAAACCCGGCAGCAACTGCCAGAAGGATCAGAATTCCTAAAATTTTTAATAAAGTGTTCATATCTATACTGTTACTTCTATTAACTTTTTTCGATAGGCAGTGAGTAACTTTGACTTGGAAACAAAGCCTATATATTTATTTCCGCTTACCACCGGCAGGTTCCAGGCATCACTGTCCTGGAATTTTTTCATTATGTTGCGCACCCCATCCTTATCGCGATCAATGATCTCTGGCGCACTCTGCATCAGTTCATTGATCTTTACCTTGTCATACATATTCTTATCGAACATGATAGGGCGGATATCGTCCAGTAAAAGGATTCCCATAAAGTTATTATCATCATCTACTACCGGAAAAATGTTACGGGAGGATTTTACCACCCCCTTATGAACTATTTCTCCCAAAGTCATTCCAACTTTTAAAGGAATGAAATTTTTTTCTATCACCTGGTTGATATCCATTAAAGTGAGTACTGCGTGGTCTTTATTATGGGTTATCAGTTCCCCGCGCACCGCCAGTTCCATAGTGTACACAGAATGTGACAGGAAGCGGGTGGTGATCATAAATGAAATGGAGGAGGTGATCATCAATGGCACAAAAAGTTCGTATCCGTGAGTGAGTTCGGCGATGAGGAAGATCGCGGTAAGCGGCGCCTGCAGCACTCCCGCCATTAATCCGGCCATTCCTACAAGGGTAAAATTACTTACCGAGAGCGGGTTTTTAAGAATATTCAGATGGTTCAGGATAAGGGCAAAGGTATGTCCCATGGTGCTGCCCATAAAAAGTACTGGAGCAAAAATTCCGCCTACCCCGCCGGCATTAAAGGTCAGGGAAGTGGCAATGATCTTGAAGACCACAAGCCCTCCAAGCAGGGCAATAACCACCCAAAAGTTGTCAAAATATTGTTTTAGAGCAGTGTTGCCCATGGCATGCACATAATCTTCATGCAACAGGTTGTTGATCACATCATATCCTTCCCCGTAAAGTGGCGGAATAAAGTAGACCAATAGACCAAGGGCGGTTCCTCCAATGATAAGTTTTTTGAAGGGCCCATCGATTTTCTTGAAGAGATCGTTTATTTTGAAATAGGCGCGGGTGAAATAAATGGAGCACAGGGAGGCAATAATTCCCAGCAGCACATAAAAAGGCACATCGGCCATGACAAAATTGTCTTTCAGGTCAAACGGCAGAATAATATCTGATCCAAAAAAGAAGTAGGAGGTAAGTATCGCTGAAACCGATGCCAGCAGCAGTGGCAGCAGAGATGAAAGGGTTAGGTCCAGACTGAATACCTCAATTGCAAATACAATGGCTGCAATGGGAGCTTTGAAAATGGAGGACATGGCACCGGCAGCAGCACAACCTATTAATAAGGTCCTTGTTGCCTGATTCATATTGAATAACCTGGAAATGTTGGAACCTAAAGAGGCACCTGTTGCCACCGTAGGACCTTCCAATCCTACAGATCCACCAAAACCAACGGTAATAGGGGCGGTAAGGATAGATCCATACATCTGCATGGAGCGCATAATTCCTTTTTTCTTGGAAATGGCGTATAAGGTGGAAGGTATTCCATGACCTACCGGCCTCTTAAGAACATAGCGAATAATGAGCAACGTTAAGGTCAGTCCCACTATAGGAAAGGCAAAGTAGAAGGCATGGTGATAGTTGGCAATGAATTTTCCTTCCAGCAAATGCTGAATGAAATGGGTTGCGTTCTTAATTACCACAGCTCCCAACCCGGCAGTAAAACCAATAAGTGCACTCAACAGCATCACAAATTGCCGCTGAGACATATTCTTGGTTCTCCAGATGAGGAATCTTAAGAGTAACGGATTTCTTTTTTTAACCGGCATTACAATATATCCTAAGGATAAAAAAATCCTGCCTCAGCAGGATTTTAATTTTATTTTGTCGTTATGGTTAAATTTAGCTCTTTTAATTGATCTTCATCAATTCTGGCAGGCGCATCTATCATAACGTCCCGGCCGGCATTGTTCTTTGGGAATGCTATATAATCCCTAATGGTTTCCTGTCCGCCAAGTATTGCGACAAGTCGGTCAAAACCAAAAGCGATCCCACCGTGTGGGGGAGCTCCATATTGAAAAGCATCCATCAGGAATCCGAACTGGGCTTTCGCCTCTTCCGGAGTAAATCCAAGGTGATTGAACATCATGGCCTGGGTGGCTTTATCGTGTATCCTGATAGAACCTCCTCCAATCTCGTTACCATTAAGTACAAGGTCGTAAGCGTTTGCTCTTACTTTTCCCGGTTCTGTGTCCAGTAATTTAATGTCTTCAGGTTTTGGAGAAGTAAATGGATGGTGCATGGCGTGGTACCTTCCGGTTTCCTCATCCCATTCCAGGAGCGGGAAATCAACCACCCAAAGCGGAGCAAATTCATCAGCTTTTCTAAGACCAAGTTCGTTGGCCAGATGCATCCTTAAAGCACTCAATTGAGTTCTTGTTTTATGCTCGTCTCCAGCCATGACCAGGATAAGGTCTCCAGGTTTGGCTCCGGTCTCCCCAGCCCAGATCTTAAGATCTTCTTCAGAGTAGAACTTATCTACAGAAGATTTCATGCTACCATCTTCATTGTATTTTGCCCAAACCATTCCGTTGGCTCCAATCTGCGGTCTCTTCACCCATTCTATCAGCTTATCGATCTCTTTTCGGGTAAAGTTGGCAGCACCCGGAACGGCGATCCCAACGATCAATTCCTGTTGATCAAAGACATTGAAACCTTTATTTTTGGCCACTTCATTCAGTTCTCCGAATTCCATTCCGAAGCGAATGTCCGGCTTGTCATTCCCGTACTTCTTCATGGCTTCTGCATAGGTCATTCTCGGGAATTCGGTCACATCCACACCTTTTACAGCTTTAATAAGGTGTCTGGTGAAATCTTCAAAGGTGTTGAGGATATCTTCCTGCTCTACAAAGGCCATTTCACAGTCTATCTGGGTGAATTCCGGTTGCCTGTCGGCACGAAGATCTTCATCCCTGAAGCATTTTACGATCTGGAAATATTTATCAAGGCCACCAACCATTAGCAACTGCTTGAAAGTTTGTGGTGACTGCGGAAGAGCGTAGAACTGTCCTTCATTCATTCGGCTTGGTACCACAAAATCACGGGCTCCTTCGGGAGTCGATTTAATTAGTACTGGTGTTTCTACTTCAATAAAGCCTTTTTTGGATAGAAAATTTCTCACCTCCATAGCTACCTGGCTGCGGAAGATTAGTTTGTTCTTTACCGGATTTCTCCTGATGTCCAGGTAACGGTATTTCATTCGAAGGTCCTCTCCACCGTCGGTCTCATCTTCAATAGTGAAAGGCGGTACCTGTGCAGCGTTCAGGATCTTGAAATCCTTCACAAGGATCTCTATATCACCTGTAGGCATGTTTGGATTTTTAGACTCCCTTTCAATAACCTCTCCGGTTGCCTGGATCACGAATTCGCGACCTAATTGAGAAGCTTTTTCCATCACTTCTTTCGGCGTGCGTTCTTCATCAAAAATTAGCTGGGTAATTCCATAGCGGTCTCGAAGATCGACCCAGACCATGAATCCTTTGTCCCTGACTTTTTGTACCCATCCAGAAAGGGTAACTTCCTGATTCTTATCTTCTATTCGTAATTCACCACAGGTGTGACTTCTGTACATTTTTTCCAAATTTTTTCAGGAGGCAAAAATAAGAAGAACTGAGCGGAATAAGTTGAATTAGCCCCTAAAATAATTGTGCGGGAGGACTTATTAGGGTAAAAAAAATCCGGAGAGCGATCTCCGGATTCCTTCATTCTTCTTTTTTACAGCTTTTCTAGTGATGGATCTTAGTAAAATGTACCTCGTCATTAATGGCATTCAGGATGAAGTTATCATCCAGACCATTTACGATCCAGGTTTCTATCTTAGCCTTCTGGGTAATAGCGGCGGCAGAAACTTTTGACTGCATTCCACCGGTACCGTGTGCGGATTTAGTTTCAGACATCACCTCGCGCTCCAGTTCCTTCAGGTCATTTACTTTCCTGATAGTTTCGGGAGTTTCGGCACTAATTGAACCTTTTTTGTAAACACCATGAGTGTTAGTGGCAATGATAAACAGGTCCACATCCAGCAAGGCTGCTGTTTGTGCGGCCAGGTTATCATTGTCGCCAAACTGAATAGCATCGGTTGAAGAGGTGTCATTCTCATTAACAATTGGTATATAATCGTTCTCCACCAATACGTTCACAGTGTTGATAATATTCTGGCGTGAATCTTCCCTTCCGAAGTCATTAGGGGAAAGCAGGCACTGAGAAGTCAATAGACCAAGTTCCCTAAAACTTTCCTGGAAGATCCTCATCAAGTGAGGCTGTCCAATGGAGGCAAGAGCCTGTTTCACATCAATATTTTCACCGCTCTTTTCGAGGTTCACAAATTGTTTTGCCACGGCAACCGCTCCCGAGCTAATGAGCACAAATTCGTACTCGTCTTTCAACGCCGCGATCTGCCGTGCGATGTCTTCGATCTTACCCCGGGAGATCTGGTCGGTTTCCCTGGTAAGGGTATTGGAACCTAACTTAAGTAAAATTCTCTTTTTCTTCTTGGGCGTTTCCATTTCTATATCGTTCTGTTGCAAGATCTTATCTAATTTGTCCATTTCCGTGTATATACCATTTGTTGGTTACTAAATGCTGCAGGCCAATTGGGCCTCTTTGGTGCAGTTTATCTGTACTGATGGCGAGCTCACCTCCCAATCCCAGTTGTCCTCCATCGGTAAACCGGGTAGAGGCATTGTGATAAACGGCTGCATTATCCACGTTTTCCATGAACTGCCGGGCCGCTTTATCATCTTTTGAGATAATAGAGGCAGAATGCCCACCGGAATATTTATTGATTTTGGCAATGGCTTCAGAAACTGAACCCACTTCGCCAATAAGTGCTTTGTAGTCTAAAAATTCTTCATACCACTCATCTTCACTTTCCAGAGATCTCACTCCGTCGCGGTCTTCAAGGCTTCCTTCGCCAATGATCTCCACATCATGTTCAGAAAGGGTATTCAAAAGCTCCTTTATAAATGCTTCCTTATTCGGAAGCCCGGAGTCGATCAACACTTTATCTACTGCATTACAGGCTGAGATCTTCCCGGTCTTACCGTTCAGGATCACATCAAGGGCTATATCAGTATCTGCCTTGTCATGAACATAGACGAAGTTATTTCCGCGGCCGCTCACTATCACCTGTGCAGATGAATTTTCTTTTACAAATTTTATCAATCGTTCTCCGCCGCGAGGTACAATAAGATCTACCCGCTGCGTTGGATTGGCAAGGAACTCCTGAGTCTGTTTGCGGTCAAACTGAAGATATTCCACCCAGTTTGGAGAGACATTGTTCTCTTCCAAAGCTTTGTGCCATAATTCTACGATCTTGAGGTTGGAATTAAGGGATTCTTTTCCACCTTTTAAAAGGATCTTGTTTCCTGATTTAAAGGCGATCCCGGCAGCTTCAACAGTAACATCGGGACGGGATTCATAGATGATCATCACCGTTCCAAAGGAAGCAGTCTTATTATAGACCTGCATTCCGTTCTCATGTTTAAAGCTGAAGCGTTCGACTCCCACAGGGTCATCCTGGGAAGCTAAATGTTTTAGAGAATGGACCATTCCTTCTATTTTGGAATCATCCACTTTTAGCCTGTCTTCCATGGCTAAATCTTCACCTGAATAATTTTCCAGGTCAACTTTGTTTGCTTTTAAAATACTGTCTTTTTCTTTTTCTACAAGATTGGCCATCGAAAGTAGTACGGCATTGCGTTCTTCAATGGTTAACAACGTATTCATTCTTTAGTTTTTAATTAATATTAATTGAACTTCGCCCACAAGGGTTCAAACACTTTGCCAGACTCCCGTTAAAAAAGAAAACCTCCGGTTTTTATGCCGGAGGTTCTGTTTTATTGAGTTTGAACTTCAAGTTTTGCTTTTTTTCGGGTGTGTAACCGTACCCTCGCCCGGTTGACCAGATACAGCATAACCGGCACTACTACTAAGGTAAGGAAGGTCGCGAAGATTAGTCCGAAGATAACGGTCCACGCCAGCGGCCCCCAGAAGATCACGTTGTCTCCCCCAATATAAATTTGAGGATCATAATCTGTAAAGAGTGTAAAAAAGTCAATATTAAATCCAACGGCTAGCGGAATTAGCCCCAATACTGTCGTAATGGCAGTAAGCAAAACAGGTCGCAGCCTTGATTTTCCGCCTTCTACGATCATTTGGAAATATTGTCGCTTTGTCAGTGCCTCATTTTCCGCAAGCCCCAGATCACGTTTCTTCCGATCGATTAGGATTTGGGTATAATCCACCAGTACTATGGCGTTGTTCACCACAATACCCGCGAGAGAAATAATACCCATCATGGTCATAATAATAATGAAATCCATTTGGAAGATCACCATTCCGAGGAACACCCCGGCCAAACTCAGGAATACAGCCATAAGAATAATGAGGGGCTTGGGAACAGAGTTGAACTGTGCCACCAGGATAAGCAGAATACCTCCCAAACCAATAAGTAAGGCCTTCAGCAAAAAGGCCATATTCTCTTCCTGTTCTTCCTGTTCTCCCGTGAACTGAAGAGTCATGTTTTCCGGAAGTTTGTAATTCTGAAGTTCATTCTGCAGTTGTTCTACAATCGCATTTCCATTATATCCTTCCAATACATTGGAGTATACAGTAATAACCCTTTTCAGGTCCTTTCGCTTAATTGAGCTAAAGGCTGAGGTAAGATTTTTTTCAGTAACTGAAGAAATAGGTACCTGGATCAGTGCTCCGTTATTCTGATTCTTGAAGGTTATAGGCTGATTGAAAAGTGCATTTTCATCGTACCTCAAGTCTTCATTGAATCTAATGTTGATGTCGTAATCTTCATCTCCTTCTTTATATGTAGAGATTTCCTCACCGTAGATTGCCCTTCTCAAAGTCTGCCCCACTGCGGCGGAGGATACTCCAAGCTGACCTGCCTTTATACGGTCAACTGTGACATTCAATTCAGGTTTTGATTTGTTAACATCAATATTGAGTTCTTCAATACCGGGAATGTTCAGATCATTAATGTAATCCCGGAGCTCTTCGGCCTCAGTAAGCATTTCTTCATAATCGTTCCCTTTCAATTCAATATTGATTGGATATCCTGTAGGTGGTCCTGCAGCATCTTTTTCTACAATGATTGTGGCACCGGGAAAACCCTGAACGGCATCCCTTACCTCAGATAGGACATGGCTGCTTCGTACTCCCCGGCGCTCCTTGAATTCACGCATGGAAAGGGTGACTTTAGCTTTATGAGGCATCTCATTTTGTTGACCTCCGTCTGTCATTGGATTACCGGCACCTTGTCCCACCTGGGAAATAGCCGATTCTACCATATAGTTATAGCCGTCTTCATCTTCGTATTTCTTGATCACCTCAAAAATACGTTGCTCCACCTCTTTAGTTAATTCATTCGTCTTTCTTATATCGGTTCCCTCAGGATACTCAATATAGGTAATGATCTGGTTGGGTTGATTTTCCGGAAAGAAAAGTACCTTCGGCTGAACTAAGCCTACCAGAACGAACGAAAGTATGAGTAACAGGACAGTTCCGAAGAAAACAAAGTATGAGTTTCTCCCGTGGAGGGCTACTTTTAAAGTTCTTTCATATTTTGCTTCAAGCTTTTTAAGGGCCTTAAACTGAAAGTAATTTACCCAGTTGACCAGGAAATATTTATAGATCCAGCCAAGAATGGCAGCCAGGATCAGAAGGTTCCCGATACCCCGAAGGGCTCCCATGTTCACAATATAACCACCGGCGACCATCAGAATTCCCACTCCTCCTAATATGGAACTGAAACGAATCAGCCTTTTCTTGCTTATTTCCTTTTCATCTGTCTTCATGAATTGGGAGGTAAGCATTGAATTGATTATCAGTGCTACAAATAAAGAGGAGCCCAGTACTACCGAAAGAGTTATAGGGAAATAGATCATGAATTTACCAATCGTTCCGGGCCAAAGTCCGAGGGGGAAGAAAGCGGCCAGGGTAGTGGCAGTAGAGGCTATAATTGGCCAGGCGATCTCTCCAACCCCCTGTTTGGCAGCCTGAATTCTCGGTACGCCCTGGTCCATGAGACTATAGACATTTTCAACGACCACAATTCCATTATCAACGAGCATCCCAAGCCCCATTACCAAAGCAAAAAGCACCATGGTATTTAAGGTGAAACCCATACTGGAGAGAATAATGAATGACAGGAACATGGACATTGGAATAGCAAACCCAACAAAAAGGGCATTTCTAAACCCAAGAAAGAACATGAGCACCAGAACAACCAGGATCACCCCAAAGATTATATTATTAACGAGGTCATCCACCATATTACGGGTAATGGTAGACTGGTCATTAGAGTAGGAGATATGAAGATCATTGGGAAGGTAAGTTTCCTTTTCCTTTTCAATAATGGTCTTAATATCCTCAATAGCCTGGATCATGTTTTTGCCGCTCCTCTTTTTCACGTCAAGCATGACAACCGGTTTTCCATACTCCCGGGCAAAAGTGGTAGGTTCTTTTTCCTGAAATTTTATTTCTGCGATGTCACGTAGAAAAACATTACCATCTTCTCGTTTCACAATAATATTTTCCAGTTCCTTGGGGTCAGTTATTTCTCCGAGGATTCGGATATTTTTTTGTACTCCCCCTGTAATGACGTTTCCTCCGGAGATGGTCTGGTTTTCCATGCTCACGGCACTAATAATGTCATTAAAACTGACTTGTGACGAAGTCATTTTATAAACGTCCACAGCGATCTCTACCTCTTTTTCTTCAGCACCCCTAATAGAAGCTTCCTTTATCTGTGGCAGTAATTCAATCCTGTCCTGAAGATATTCCGCATACTCCTTCAGCTTTTGCACCGGAAAATCACCGGTAAGGTTAATATTGAGAATAGGCATCTCTTCGGAAAGGTTCAGGTCAAAAACATTCGGTTCCACTTTGGCACCATTGTCCATGGTTGGCCAGGTGGTTGCTGCTTTTTGCTGATCTACCTTATCTTTTACCTTTTGCTTCGCGGCATCAACAGAAATATCCTCGTCAAACTCCACAATGATCAGGGAATAGTCCTGCAGGGTAGTAGAGGTAATATCGTTTACCCCACCAATATTATTGAACTCCTCTTCCAGGGGTTCGGTAATGAACTTCTCAACATCTTCGGCCGAGTTACCGGGATTCACCGAACTCACATAAATTTTGGTTTCCACTATCTCGGGGAAGGATTCCCGCGGCATGGAATAATAGGACATCAAACCGCCTATCATGATAATGGCAATAATGACATAAACTGTCATCCGGTTATCTATGGCCCAGGAAGAAAGTTTAAAATTTTTATCTAGTTTCATGCTCGTACTGTCTTTAAATTTTCTGGCAGAAGGGTTTAATCTCTTAATACTTTTACCTTTTCTCCTTCACGAATATTTTTTGCCCCTTCAGTAATAAGGATCTCTCCTTTTGAGAGACCTTCGAGGATCTCCACATAATCATTATAGGAAAGGCCGGTTTTAAGAATCCTCTTTTCTGCTATCCCGGTGCTGTCAGTCTCCTTATTGATCACAAAGGCTACGCTTTCCCCGGCCGAGTTCTTTTGAATTACCCCTTCCGGAATTGCAATGGCATCTTTTGCTGAGTAGTCATTCAACTTGACCGTAGCAATAAGATTAGGTTTAACCTGCTCTTGAGAATCTGGTACTGCGATCTTGATCTCAAAAGTTCGGTTGTTGGGATTAATGAAATTCCCCACTTGCTTAATGGTGCTTTCGAATTCTATACCCGTGGCCCCAATCTCAACCATAACTTCGGTCCCTTTTTTGATCTTTCCGAGGTAAGATTCCGGGACGGCAGTGGTTATATACATATCTGAAAGGTTGATGAGTCGAAAAAGCCTGCTCTGCCCGGGAGCCACTACTTCTCCTTCGTCTGAGAAGATCTCATCAATGACGCCGGCAAAAGGTGCGCGTACTACGGTCTTTGAAAGTTGAGATTTCAACTGATCAACCGAGTTCTGTACGGCTTCGTAATTGGTCCTGGCTTCCAGGTATTGTATCTCAGAACCTATATTTTGTTTCCACAGACGTTCCTGTCTCTCAAAGGTGGTTTTGGCAAGGGTTGCCTGTGTTTCTAGTTGTGCCAAACGACTGGCAAGACCCCCGTCATCTATCTTTGCAAGCATCTCACCTTTTTTCACCCGTTGACCTTCTTTTACCAGGACATTGAGCAATACCCCGGAATACTCAGGATAAATGGTAATATTTTGATCAGTCTCTACATCTCCCGGTAATTCCACATAGTGTTTGAAAAGAGTATCTTCAAGTATTCTTGTCTCCACCAACGCAAACTGTTTCTTAACGTCCAGTCTTTTAATGGCAGCATCAAGGTCAGCAAGTTGTGCATTCAACTTACTTTGCTCGGCACTGAGCTCCGCCTTTTTCTCTCTGATCTCAGAAAGGTCTCCTCCTTCAATTATTTCTTCTACCGACTTTCCTGAATCTCCACAGGAATAAAGGGCAAAAAGACTGAATATTATTAAGCTAATTTTCTTCATTTCTTAAACTGTTAGTTTGTAACTGCTTTTCTGCTAATGGTTCTGCGTTAATTTTCTTCTGAATAAGTATCTGTACTCAGGACGGTCTCAAGGGCGACTTTGGCGTTGATAACCTCCAACATTGCCTGCAACACATTTTGTTGTGCGGTATAAAGCTGGCGCTGCGCCTCGCTTAGTTCAAAACTGCTGGCCAGCCCTTCAAAGAACTTAATCTGGTTCTTGTTCTCAATGCGTTCGGCCAGGGCTAAACTTTCCTGCTGTGCCTCCAGATTCTCAAGGCTGAATTTATATTCAGCTTTGGCCGACTCTATTTCCAGTTTTACCTGATTTTTTATTTGTTCCAGTTCTGTAAGTGCCTGCTCGTATTCAAATTCCTTTTGATTGGTGCGGGCATTTCTCATTCCGCTGCTAAAAATGGGGATGTTGAGGTTGATCCCCAAAATTGACTGGGAGTAATATTTTTGGTCACCATTGAAAAAGGTGAATTTATCAGAGTTTCCTGTGGCACCATAATTCAGGAATCCTGTAATACTTGGTAAGGCTTTCGCTTTTTCCAGACGTATAAAAATAGCAGCCGCTTCAGCTGAATTTTGTGCAATGCGGACATCTATATTTTCCTCTACCGGAATAGATTCCTCCAGCAACTGCAGGTCATAGAACTGCATTGCAAGATCATCCAGGTCTTCAGTAAGGGTAACCTCGCGGTCAACAGGAATTCCCAAAGCCATATTGAGCACTTGATAGGAAATATCCAGCATGCGCTGACTGCGGTTCAGGTTGTTTTCGAGAGTAAGGCGAGTGATCTTCAGTTGTTCCACATCTTCCTCTTCTGCAAGGCCGTTCTCATAGATCTGCTGGGTATCGTTCAGGTTCTTCACCACGTTCTCCAGATTGCTGTTGAGTATATCTACAGTCTCTTTTGCCAGCAGCACATTTCCGTAGGCATTGATCACCGCTTTGCGTACTTCGAGATCGGTCTTTACTTTGGCATTTTTGGAGATCTGTAACAGCGTACGTGCAGATTGCACTCCTACTATATAGGAGCCGTCAAAAATGAGCTGAGACCAGGTAGCCGTTCCGCTCAAATTCTGTTTGGTTCCGAATCTCACCGGTTCAAAAGTACCGGCTTCCCCACCTGTAAAAGACGCCGGGATAAGGGTAACGGGTTGTTTTAAAAAGTTACGGTAGTCCACATTCGCGTTCACCTGCGGTAAACCCTGCGAAATGATCTCCCATTTTTGAGAAAGGGCCTTTTCAACCTCTTTTTCAGAATTTATAGAGTTATAATTGTTCTCCAGACCTAAGGCAATAGCTTCTTCAAGGCTAAGCTGCAGTGCCGGTGAAGGCTCAGTTGTCTGCGCCTGCATGCTGATACAGCTTAAAATAAAAAAGAGAATATTGAGTTTTTTCATCTTAACTATTCTGTTTTAAGAGTTGGTTTAAAATGGTAAGCCCTTTTGGGGTTACTATCGCCCGAAGGTGATATTCAAGGTGTTTTTCAATAAGTTCTGCGGTGGTATAATGAGACTCCGGAAAGAGATCGCGGTCCTTTATCCCCAGCATTCCTAAAAAGTATATTCGGCTGGTAAAATCAATAGGAAGGTTTGGGTGGTATATCCCTTGCGCAATCCCCCGCTGGAGGTTGGTCTTGATCTGGTTCTCCATCAGGTTTTGCTGTTTTGATTTAATGGTAGCAAAGACTTTTGGATAGTACTTCTGTAACTGGTGCTGTGGCGAAGACCTTTCATCCCTAAGATGCTGGCATGCAAAATTCTTGATCGCGTACATCTCCTCGATAGGATTCTTCTTATCCTCCCGGATTTTTTCAATACCTCCTGAAATATTTTCAAAAACATGTAAAGCCGTAGCTTCAATAAGTTTGGTCTTGGTAGAAAAATGGGCGTAAATGGTCTTTTTTGAAATACCCATCTCTGCTGCGATCTCATCCATGGTGACGCTTTTGACACCCAGGTTGAGGAACATTTCGGCAGATTTAGCTAAAATCTTTTCTTTCACGATTTCAATTTTGAAGGCTGCAAAGGTAAGAAAGGAAACTCTAAAAACAATTAAAGTTTCCGAAGTTTTCCATTGGAAATTTATTGGATACTATAAGCTCGTTTTATCCTGCTTTGGTATTTTAGCCGAAAATCTCTTCTATGCAGTCCATTGAACAGTACAGGCAGGAATTCGAAGCCTATCTTTCTGAAAAAATAAGAACTAAAGATCCCGCCAATTTATATGACCCTATGGTGTATATCATGGGCCTTGGTGGCAAAAGAGTTCGCCCGGTGCTGGTTCTTATGGCTGCGGAGATCTTCGGGACCGATTCTAAAAAAGCTTTGGATGCTGCTCTTGCGGTCGAGGTCTTTCACAACTTTTCACTGGTTCATGACGATATTATGGATGATGCTCCACTCAGAAGAGGCAAGAAGACGGTGCACGAACTGTGGGATGTGAACACCGGGATCCTTTCCGGCGACGTAATGCTTATTTATGCTTACCAGTTATTCGAGAATTACACGGGAGAGACTTTTAGAAAGCTGGCTGAACTATTTTCGAAAACCGCCATTGAAGTTTGTGAAGGACAGCAGTATGATATTGACTTTGAGACCCGCGAGGACGTTACGATCGCTGAGTATCTAAAAATGATAGAATACAAGACCGCTGTTCTTGTTGGCGCTGCATTGAAAATGGGTGCCATAGTCGCGGGAGCTTCTGAAGAGAACAGGAACAGTATCTACGAATTCGGGCGTCTTTTGGGTATAGCTTTTCAGTTGCAGGACGATTACCTGGATGCTTTCGGAGATCCGAAGAGCTTCGGAAAGAGAGTAGGAGGCGACATAATCGAGAATAAAAAGACCTTCCTTTACCTCACTTCCCTAAAATCTGCAGCTGCAAATGAGGCCGTACAACTGGAACATCTTTATTCCATTAATCCGCCTGATGCCACTGCAAAAGTGGAAACGGTAAAAAGCCTTTTTGAGAGTAGTGGTGCTGCCGATCTTACAAAGGATGAGATCAGGAAATATACCGAAGAAGCCTTTGCGGTTCTCGACAGAATGGAGATCGAACCTGAGAAAAAGGAGCTGTTGCGAAAATTCGGAGAAAACCTGATGAACCGCGAGGTCTAGAAAAAGATTGTTACAAAGGGCATTAAAGCATTCGGATAAATACTTTTTTCGTCATCATAGATCACATCATATCGTAATCCAACCGTGACCGGTCCCGTGGTGTAACCTGCTCCCAAAAAAAGTGCGGGATATGAATAACTGTCCTTTCTGTTAGCTCCTTCCAGTTCCCATTTTTGAGAAACATAGTTCTGTTCAAATTCCGATGAAAGTTGAATTACTGGAATTGGCCTGAACAATCCTATTAAACTTCCGCCGGTAGTAAAGGCTGTATAGTTGGAGCCATTTGTGTAGGTTCCTGCAATACCAATCCCTGCAGAGGCGTAGCGGTTAAAATCATAGATCCCTTTAGGTGCCAGCGCCGCGCCGAAGTTGCCGTTGGAAAAACTGACGCCAAGACTACCTCCAAATCTCACATGATCAAAAAAAGAAGACTCAGGGTTAGTTGCGTTCTGTCCAAAAAACTGAAAATGAATGGCTAAGAATAGAAAGCTAAAAAAGAAAACCTTCTTTTTATTGAACATAATAGGTTTTTTATTGTTAAAACTTTTTTAAGTATACGGTAAATATATGAATTGGACACATGCATCTTTTTTAAAAATCGTACTTTTGTGGAGTTTTAAAAAAGAAACAGTCGTTTCACCTTATGGATAAATTCTCATTTTTAAATGCCGCACATACAGCATATTTTGCTGAGCTTTATGACCAATATTTACAACACCCCGATACTGTAGAACCCAGCTGGAGGGCGTTTTTTCAGGGCTTTGATTTTGGAGTAGAAAGCTCGGGAGACGGACAGTATTTTATGGAGCATCCTGAAAAAGGAGAGCCTATTACTATTCCGGATTCGGTCATCAAAGAATTTCAGGTGGTGAAATTGATCGATGGCTACCGTACACGGGGGCACTTATTCACCCGAACCAACCCGGTAAGGGAAAGAAGAAAATATTCTCCAACCCTTGCTTTAGAAAATTTTGACCTTCACGACAGCGATCTGGATACTGTATTCAATGCCGGTGAAATCCTGGGAATTGGGCCTGCTTCGCTTAGACAGATCATTATTCATCTCGAGAAGGTATATTGTGATTCAATTGGGATCGAATATATGTATGTTCGGAATCCGAGGGAGATCCAATGGATACAGGACAAACTTAATATTAATGAAAATCAGCCCAGCTTTAATGCTGAGCAGAAGAAACATATTTTAAAGAAGCTCAATGAGGCCGTCTCTTTTGAGAACTTCCTGCACACAAAATACGTAGGACAAAAACGATTTTCCCTGGAAGGGGGCGAAAGTTTGATCCCTGCTTTGGATGCCATTATTGAAAAGGCTGCCGACCTTGGTGTGAAGGATTTTGTAATGGGTATGGCTCACCGCGGAAGGTTGAGCACGCTCACAAACATCTTTGGAAAAAGCGCGAAGGATATCTTTAGTGAGTTCGACGGAAAAGATTATGAGCAGGATATTTTTGACGGGGATGTGAAGTACCATTTAGGGTGGACTTCCTGCAGGACAACAGACAATGGGAAAGAAATCAATATTAATATAGCACCAAACCCATCCCACCTGGAAACAGTAGGTGCAGTGGTTGAAGGTATTACCCGTGGGAAACAGGATCGCCGTAAGGAAAATAAATTTTCGGAAGTATTACCGATCATTGTTCATGGTGATGCTGCAATTTCGGCGCAGGGTATTGTTTACGAGATCGTACAGATGGCACAATTGGATGGATACAAGACCGGTGGTACCATACATATAGTGGTGAACAACCAAATTGGTTTTACCACCAACTATCTGGATGGCCGTTCTTCCACCTATTGTACTGATGTGGCAAAAGTGACACTTTCACCTGTTCTTCACGTGAATGCCGATGATGCCGAAGCAGTAGTGCATTCAGTATTATTTGCTTTGGATTTCAGAATGACCTTTGGAAGGGATGTGTTTATTGACCTTTTAGGATACCGAAAGTACGGGCATAACGAGGGCGATGAGCCAAGGTTCACCCAACCTAAATTATATAAAGCCATAAGCGCTCATAAGAACCCGCGTGACATTTATGCTGAAAAGCTGATGAAGCAGGGTGTGATCGATGAGGATTATGTTAAGGGATTGGAAGAAAAATACAAGGCAGCCCTGGAAGAGAATCTGGAAGATTCCAGAAAAGAAAGTACTACAGTGATCACGCCTTTCATGCAGGATGAATGGGAAGGATTCGAACATGTGGATGAGACCCGCATGATGGAAGAGGTGGATACCACTGTTGACATGGAGGTTCTAAAAGAAGTTGCCGGAGTGATCTCCAAACTTCCGGAGGATAAAAAATTCCTGAGAAAAATTCAGAAGCTGGTCGAACAAAGACATACCATGTTCTTTGAAGATAATAAGCTGGATTGGGCCATGGCCGAATTGCTGGCTTACGGAACACTGCTGAAGGAAGGTTATTACGTAAGAATGAGCGGGCAGGATGTGGAAAGAGGTACTTTCTCTCACCGTCATGCCGTTGTGAAGGTCGAAGACAGTGAGGAAGAGATCATTTTGCTGAACCACCTGGAAGGAATTGAAAGCGATTTCCAGATCTACAATTCATTGTTATCTGAATATGGTGTTGTAGGTTTTGATTACGGATACGCTATGGCAAGTCCTGAAACCCTTACCATTTGGGAGGCGCAGTTCGGTGACTTCAGCAACGGTGCCCAGATCATGATCGACCAGTACATTTCTGCAGCCGAAGACAAATGGAAGCTTCAGAATGGATTGGTAATGTTCCTGCCTCACGGCTACGAGGGCCAGGGAGCAGAGCACTCTTCAGGAAGAATGGAAAGATATCTTCAGCTTTGTGCTAAAGACAATATGTTTGTGGCAGATGTTACCACACCGGCAAACATGTTCCACCTTCTAAGAAGACAAATGAAGGTGAATTACCGAAAGCCGCTGATCGTATTTACTCCAAAGAGCTTGTTGAGACATCCAAAAGTGATCTCTACCAAAGAGGATTTTGCTAATGGTACTTTCCAGCCGTTGTTGGATGATACTTCCGCAGATGTAGAAAAAGTGAAATCGGTGGTTTTCTGTACAGGAAAATTCTATTATGACCTGCTGGAACGCAGGGAAGAAGAGAACCGTGAAGATGTGGCATTGGTGAGGATAGAACAGTTATTCCCGCTACCTTCAGAGCAGATCGACGAGGTGATCAAGAAATACAAAAATGCCGATGATCTTGTGTGGGCTCAGGAAGAGCCAAGGAACATGGGAGCATATAGTCATTTGTTGTTACATTTGGACGTGGCTAAGAACTTCAGGGTTTGTAGCAGAAAATTCTATGGTTCCCCGGCTGCAGGTAGTTCTGTAAGATTTAAGAAACGTCACGAAAGAGTAATAGCCTCTGTTTTTGACAAAAATTCAGATCCATATAGTTAATTAGAATAATAGTTCATCGGCTGTTAATGGCCGGGTATTTAAAATAAAAAGAAGAAATCATGGCTTTAGAAATGAAAGTCCCTTCTCCGGGAGAATCTATCACCGAAGTTGAAATTGCACAATGGTTGGTCTCAGATGGAGATTATGTAGAAAAAGATCAGGCAATTGCCGAAGTTGATAGTGACAAAGCTACTTTGGAACTTCCTGCTGAAGCAAGTGGAATTATCACCCTGAAGGCAGAAGAAGGTGATGCCGTTGCTGTTGGCGACGTGGTTTGTATCATCGATACAGATGCACCTAAACCCGGAGGTGGCGAAAAAGAAGAAAAAGAAGCTTCTAAGGATTCCAAGGAAGATAAAAAGGAAAAAGAGGTTTCTTCTGAAAAGAAAGAAGCGGCGCCTGCCAAAGAAAAAACTCCGGCTCAAAAAGAAGCTACTTATGCTTCAGGAACTCCGTCACCTGCGGCTAAAAAGATCCTTGATGAAAAAGGGATGGATGCCGGTGCTGTAAAAGGCACAGGTCGCGATGGAAGAATAACCAAAGAAGATGCGGTACAGGCCAAACCTTCTATGGGAACTCCAGGGACAGGAAAGAGAGGCGAAAGCCGCAAAAAAATGTCAATGCTTCGCCGTAAGGTTGCCGAGCGTTTGGTAGAGGCTAAGAACCAGACTGCCATGCTTACCACCTTTAACGAGGTTGACATGTCTGCTATTTTCTCTCTTCGTAAACAGTACAAAGAAGAATTTAAAGATAAACACGGGGTGAGCCTTGGGTTTATGTCCTTCTTTACTTTGGCTGTTGTGCGAGCTCTGGATCTATATCCGGACGTGAATTCAATGATAGACGGTGACTACCAGATCAAATACGATTATAAAGATATTAGTATTGCTGTTTCCGGACCAAAAGGATTAATGGTACCCGTAATGCGAAATGTTGAAAATATGAGTTTCCGTGCTGTGGAGGCTGAGGTGAAGAGACTGGCTCTGCGTGCACGTGACGGACAGATCACTGTAGATGAAATGACCGGAGGAACTTTTACAATTTCTAACGGAGGAGTATTTGGTTCTATGTTGTCTACTCCTATTATTAACCCTCCGCAGAGTGGTATCCTTGGAATGCACAATATTGTGGAAAGACCGGTGGCCATTAATGGGCATGTAGAGATCAGGCCTATCATGTATGTGGCCTTGTCTTATGATCACAGGATCATCGACGGAAAAGAATCAGTAGGATTCCTGGTAGCTGTAAAAGAAGCTTTGGAAAATCCGGAAGAACTTTTAATGGATAATGATGTAAAAAGAGCTCTGGAACTGTAGGTTTTAGATCTTTTGGAAATATTAAAGCCAACAACCCGCGGGTTGTTGGCTTTAATATTTTAGAACGAATTGACGAGGCAATACAGGTTCAATAAGATCGTGAAAAAAATTACTGTTGCCAGCAGTACCGGCATGACCCCATCAGGGCCTGTTTTAAAAGTGTTCATAGCGGTAGATTTTTTGGTTGCCTTAAGATCCTATAAATATGAACACCGAAAAATGGGGGATTTCCCCCATTTTTATTTTAAAAATAAGCTCATGGATTTGTAATCAATAATTGCCTTTCCCTTTTTGAGGATATCGGCTCCAATGATTCCCTGCACCTTTTCGGCTTTGTGGTTAATAAGGGCGTCATTTATATGTCGAAGGTCAAACAATACCAGGTCTACTTTCTTCTTTTTCCAGCCTTTGATCTCGATACTGTTCTTCTGGGCGATCTGGGTCATCATATTCGTAGCGCCTGCGCCGGCAGCTTTTACATCGCTTTCCTCGGCCAGCAGGTTGAAATAGGTCACTGCTTCAAAACCCACGCAGGAACTGGAGGCGCCGGTATCAAGAATAAAAGTTCCTTCTATATTATTGATTTTGGCCTTAACTTCAAGGTGTTGAGTGGCTGTATAGGTAAGCGGGACCTTTTTGTATCCCTTCTCTTTCAGAAATTTCTTTAGTGACGACATTCTTTTCTTTTTGACAAAGATAGCTGTATAAAATAATTATTTTTGCCATTATGACAATTACTGATACGCATACCCACCTTTACAGTGAATCCTTTGATGAAGACCGGAAGGAAATGATCGAGAGGGCCATAGAGGCAGATGTAAAACGATTTTTTATTCCCGCAATTGATTCTACTTATGCTGAAGGCATGTATGAACTGGAGCGTCAGTTTCCCGAAAATATCTTTTTAATGATGGGGTTGCACCCAACCCACGTGAAAGAAAATTATAAGGAGGAACTTGCTTTTGTGGAGGAACAACTTGAAAAAAGAACCTTTTATGCGGTTGGGGAGACGGGTATCGACTTGTACTGGGATACTTCTACACTGGATATCCAAAAAGAAGCTTTCAGGCACCAGATCAGGCTGGCTAAAAAGTACGATCTGCCAATAGTGATTCACTGCAGAGATGCTTTTGATGAGGTTTTTGAAGTGCTGGAATCTGAAAAAGATGAAAAACTCTTCGGAATTTTTCATTGCTTCACCGGGACAAAGGAGCAAGCTGAAAAAGCAATATCCTATAATATGAAACTCGGAATCGGGGGAGTGGTGACCTTTAAAAATGGCAAAATTGACACCTTTTTGGAGGATATCCCACTGAAGGAGATCGTTCTGGAGACCGATGCACCATACCTGGCGCCAGTGCCTTACCGCGGAAAGAGAAATGAGAGTATATATATAAAAGAAGTACTTACGAAAGTTGCCGCAATCTACCAGCTTCCGGAGGAAAAGGTTGCTGAAATTACTACTGCCACCTCAAAAGAAATATTCGGAATTTAAAAGAGAGAATTCTTTTAAAATTTGTTCTTTTGCTAATTATAATTGAGAAAAAGTGACAAATTACGATGATATTAGGTTTTATGATGATGACGAGGTGCAGGACGCGCTGAGGGCATACGTAAAACACCCAATGATCAAAGCTCTCCTACAGTTCACTTTTCCAGATCAGGAATTCAAAAAAATAGAAGAAAAGGTTTATGCCTGCAGATCCATCAGGGATTTTCAGACACAGATCATCTATCATACAGTACAAAAGGTGCTTCAAAAAAGTTCTGAAGGATTAAGCTATTCAGGATTTGATGAGCTGGAAAAAGGAGAGTCCTATTTATATATTTCCAATCACAGGGATATTGTTTTGGATACTTCCCTGCTCAACTGTGTGCTATATGAGGCCGATCTTAAAATGACCGCTTCAGCTATTGGGGATAACCTGGTGCAGAAACCATTTTTGCTCGCCTTATCGAGACTAAATCGGAATTTCCTGGTGCGACGTGGATTAAGTCCGCGGGAAATGTTGAAAAGCTCGCAGAAACTTTCAGAATATATCAGGAAGCTGATCCTCGAGGAAAAAAGATCGGTATGGATGGCTCAAAGAGAAGGCCGTACTAAAGATGGGAATGACCATACTCAGCAAGGAGTATTGAAGATGCTGGCGATGGCAAAGGGAGATGATTCCGTAGCTGAGTATTTCGGAAAGCTTAAGATCGTGCCTGTTTCGATCTCCTATGAATTTGATCCAACAGATGTGCTCAAAATGCCGGAGATTCTTGCAAAGCGAATGGCTAAGATCTACATCAAATCAGCGAACGAGGATTTTAAGTCCATTCTTAAGGGAGCTTTGGGTAATAAAGGGCGTATCCATATTACTGCCGGAAAACCTATTAGTGCTCAAAAATTAATGGAGTTGGAAGAGAAGGCTGGTTCGGTCAATGAGCATTTGCAGTGCCTCACTTCCTATATTGATGCCAGGATCCATAAGAACTACAAATTGTATCCTGCAAATTACATTGCTTTTGACCTGTTGAAGAATTCAAGCCTTTTTCAGGACCGATATACCGATAAGGAGAAGAGACAGTTTGAAAGACGTTTACTGAGACGTATAGATGTCAAAAATGCCCTGGAAGTGAATAGTTATTTGTTGATGTATGCTAATCCCGTTATAAATAAGGAAGCCCTTGACTAGAACCGGAGCAAATATTCTGCTTATTTACACAGGTGGTACCATTGGTATGGTCAAGGATTTTGAGACCGGCGCCTTAAAAGCGTTTAATTTTGATGAGTTACTGCAAAATATTCCCGAACTAAAACTCCTGGAACATAATATTGAGACAGTAAGTTTTGAAAGGCCTATCGATTCTTCGAATATGAAGCCGCTCTTTTGGCTTCAGATAGCGGAGATCATTGAGGAGAAATACGACAGCTATGATGGTTTTGTGGTACTTCATGGAAGTGATACCATGTCTTATAGCGCTTCTGCCTTGAGTTTCATGTTCGAGAACCTCTCCAAACCCATTATTTTTACCGGTTCACAATTACCTATCGGAGACCTTCGCACTGATGCCAAAGAAAACCTTATCACCAGCATACAGATTGCGGGTTTGCAAAGACATGGTCGACCTGTGATCTCAGAAGTAGGTTTGTATTTTGAATACAAGTTGTACCGGGGAAACAGAACCACTAAGATCAACGCCGAACATTTTCAGGCCTTTGCTTCTCCCAATCATTCGCCATTGGTGGAATCGGGGGTGCATCTTTCGGTCAATGAGGCCGCACTATGGCGCACCAATCGTAGAAGAAAAACAAAGTTGCACAGGGGCCTGAATGATCAGATAGCCCTGATCAAGATCTTTCCCGGGATCAATAGATCTCTTTTAGAACATATTTTGTCCAAAGAGGATCTAAAGGGTGTCATTTTAGAGACCTATGGAAGCGGGAATGCACCCACAGAAGAGTGGTTCCTGGATGTTTTAAAGAGCACTATTTCCAGGGGTGTGGTGGTAGTTAATGTAACCCAGTGCATAGGAGGGAGTGTATCAATGGGGCAATATGAGACCAGCACGCAGCTAAAGCGGATAGGGGTGATCTCTGGAAAAGATATCACTACAGAAGCTGCAGTAGCGAAGATCATGTACCTTTTAGCAAAGGATCTTTCTCCCAAGGTTTTCAAAACTATATTTGAAACTTCCTTGCGCGGAGAAATGTCGTAAAAATTGCCGCTGCTACTTGACCAGCTAATTATTTTTTTCGTTATTTGGCGAACCGTAATAAAAACGGAATTCTACTAATAGAGAGGTGGCCGAGTGGTCGAAGGCGCACGCCTGGAAAGTGTGTATACGCCAAAAGCGTATCGAGGGTTCGAATCCCTTCCTCTCTGCAAGTGTTTTTATTTGAATAAATATTTATATCTTTAACCCGTTAACTAATTAATTAAGACAAAAAGTAATGAAAAGATTATTTTCAATTTTGGTAATCGCTACAATTATGGTGTGTGGAGCCGTAAATGTTAACGCGACAAATAACGTGAATGCCTTGCCAGCCACAGTGGTGAACTTCGTTCAGGATGAAGACCAGGCTGTAGCTACAGATATGGAAGATGACAACGTTGGATTCCATCAGGAGTTGAAAAGGCGATTTATTGAAGGTGGTGCCGGATTTATGGGGATCGTACTTTTATGTTTGATCCTTGGATTGGCGATTGCCATTGAAAGAATCATATACCTTAACCTTTCTACTACTAACACAAAAAGATTGGCTCAGGATGTGGAAGACGCTTTAAATACTGGTGGTATCGAAGCTGCTAAGGAAGTTTGTAGAAATACAAAAGGACCTGTTGCTTCTATCTACTATCAGGGTCTTGACCGTGCTGACGAAAGCACCGAAGCTGCTGAAAAGGCTGTTGTTGCCTACGGTGGTGTTCAAATGGGACAGTTAGAGAAGAACGTTTCCTGGGTATCTTTATTCATCGCTCTGGCTCCAATGCTTGGGTTCATGGGTACAGTAATTGGTATGATCCAGGCTTTCGATAAGATCGAGGCTGCAGGTGATATGCAACCATCTTTGGTAGCAGGAGGTATTAAAGTAGCACTTCTTACAACTGTATTCGGTTTGATCGTGGCGATTATTCTTCAGATCTTCTACAACTACATCATCGCTAAGATCGATAGAATCGTTAATGATATGGAAGATGCTTCCATCACATTGATCGATATGCTTGTAGACTACAAGAACAAAAGAAGAGTATAATAAGACGAACAAACTATTATGACTTTACATAAAATATTAAAATACTTAGCGATTGTAATCGGCGTGATAGGGCTCATCCTTTGGGGACGGGTGCTTATGACCGGTGACGACGCTATCGAGAACTCAGCCGCTTTACAAGCGAGTGTAGTTACTCCTTTCCTGATTGTGGCATACATCGTGTTTGCTATAATTGTATTGGTCGTGTTATTCTTTGTGATCAAAGGACTGTTTTCCGGAGATATTAAAAGAACCCTCATGTCTGTGGGTGCCTTTATCCTGGTTGTCCTTATCGCATATTTATTGACCGACGGAACTGAAACAGTATTGAATGATGGAGAAGTTGTTTCTGCCAATACAAACCACTGGGTTGGTGCAGGGCTTGTAACTTTCTACATTCTTGCGTGTATCGCGATCCTTCTGATGGTAGTATCAGGGGTGAGAAAACTTATAAAATAAGATAATATGGCTAGACGATCTTCACCAGAAGTAAATGCCGGTTCTATGGCCGACATAGCCTTCCTGCTGTTAATTTTCTTCCTGGTAACCACCACTATCGAAACTGACAGTGGTATCAGTAGAAAATTACCTCCTATGCAGGATGAAGAAGTTGAACCGCCAATCATTAAGGAAAAGAACATTTTTCAGGTAATTGTTAACCGTAACAATGACCTTCTAGTGGAAGATGAGCTGATGGAGCTTAAAGACCTCAAAGAAGCTGCAGTTGCCTTTCTTGATAACGGTGGGGGAGTAGGACAGGAGGCCTGTACTTATTGTCAGGGAGCAAAAGACCCTGCGTCTTCAGATAATCCGCAGAAAGCGGTTATCATGCTGGTAAATGACCGGCAGACAGAGTACGGGACTTATATAGCTGTGCAGAATGAATTGGTTGCTGCCTATAATGAACTTCGTGACCGTACTGCCAAGCGTTTGTACGGAAAACCTTTTACTAAAATGGAAGCCGATTATGATGATGTAAATTATAAAGGCAACAAAGACAAGTTAAAAGAACAAATCGAAGAGATCAGGGATATGTGGCCACAAAAGCTTTCTGAAGCAGATCCTAAAGGTTAAACGAGAAAAATTTTAAACAATTATGGCTAAATTCACAAAGAAAAAGAGTAGTGAGCTACCTGCAATTAGTACGGCCTCCTTACCGGATATCGTATTTATGCTACTTTTCTTCTTCATGGTTGCTACCGTAATGCGGGAGAATACTTTGAAGGTCCAGAATACGTTGCCTTATGCAGATCAGGTTGAAAAACTTGACAAGAAGGATCTGGTTATGTACATCTACGCAGGAAAGCCAAGCTCCCGATATCAATCCAGTTTTGGTACCGAGGCGCGTATCCAACTCAATGACAATTTTGCTGAAGTAAGTGATATTCAGCAGTTCATTTATTCTGAAAGAGAATCCAAGAGGGAGGAATTAGTACCTTTCTTAACCACTTCTTTAAAAGTGGATAAGGAAACCAATATGGGACTTGTTTCTGATATTAAACAGGAATTGAGAAAAGCGGAAGCGCTTAAGATCAATTACACTACCCGTACCGGAGACGCTGCCAGAAACCTGGACTAATAAATTCATTATTTTTTGTCTTCCCCTTTCAGCATCAGTTGGAAGGGGATTTTTTTTGAACTAACTTTCCTTTAATTCTATATTTGTTTAAAACAAACCAATGCGGGCCGTAAAATTCCTTTTCTTACTGAATATCCTTTTTACTTCATCTATCGGCCTGGCACAGGAAGAAGAACTGCCTAAGGCTGTTATTGATAGTTTATACCGGGAAGATCAGGTCTATTTTGGATTCACGTATAACATTGTCAGTGGTCAGCCTTCCAGCATAAGGAGTTCTCAGTTTTCCGGAGGCCTGCATCTGGGAGTGATCAGGGACTTTCCTGTTAACGAAAGACGCAATGTTGCGCTTGGGATAGGATTGGGATGGTCCATTGATACTTACGGTCAAAATCTCTTCATTGGTGAATTCCCGGGAACAGAGGAAACACGGTTTGAAATTTTAGACAGGGACAGGGTAGATTTTAACACAAATCGCTTTTCAACACAGTCAATCGATCTACCTCTGCAATTCCGCTGGCGTACTTCAACTCCCGAGTCCTATAAATTTTGGAGGATCTATGCTGGATTGAGACCGGCTTATGTGTATTACTTTAAATCCAAATTTGTCCAGTCCGGTAATACCATTGTTCAAACCAAAGTTCCGGAGCTGGAAAGATTAAGGCTGGGAGCTACGTTTACCTTTGGTTACAACACCTTTAACTTCAATTTTTATTATAGTCTAAATTCCTTTTTTAGCAAGGATGCTATGGTTAATCAGGAGTCCCTGGAACTTAGAGCCTTTCAGATAGGCCTCATGTTCTATCTCCTATAACCAAAGTATCGCTACCGCCAGTTGCGGAAACATTCCGAGTAAGAGTCCCCAGAGGAGTTCAGAAGTACTATGGGCATTGTAATAAAGTCGTGAGGATGCGGTGAGTCCAATTATTGCGATAAAAAAGCTAATAGTGTAAATAAGATTCAGGCTGAAATGCAGGCTGAGAAGGATGAGGAAAATCGTAGTACCGGCAAGACCCATCATGTGCAGGCTTATTTTCAATCTGGAGATCACGAGCATTAGCCCTAGTAAGGTCGAAATGAAGATACCCAGGAAGAAATAGTATAATTCAGGGTAATCAAACATATCCAGCACATACTTCATAATGATAATATTGAGCAGTGCGTAGAACAGGAGCGGCCATTTGCGTTCCTTTACTTCAGTTAAAAAATGTGAGCGGACTTTACCCAAAGTCTTCAGCATAAAAAAGAAGACAACAGGAATGAAGATGGTCATTATTGAAATGGCCAATAATTTAGCTTCTATGACCTCTTTGGGGAAAAACCGTGGTGTTACCAGGAAATACAAAAAAGCGCCCGCAAAAGGCATCCAGATTGGATGAAAAATATAGGAGGCGCTCTTAAGAAGGAACTTCATTAAATCTCTTTTCGTAAACGCGCCACCGGAATGTCTAATTGCTCTCTATATTTTGCAACCGTTCTTCGGGCAATAGGATAGCCTTTTTCTTTCAGGATCTTGGCCAGTTTTTCATCGGTAAGAGGTTTACGCTTGTTCTCATCATCAATGGTCATCTCAAGGATTTTCTTGATCTCTTTGGTAGAAACATCTTCTCCCTGGTCATTCTTCATAGATTCTGAAAAGAAATCTTTGATGAGTTTGGTGCCGTAAGGAGTATCTACATATTTACTATTGGCAACTCTTGATACCGTGGAAACATCCATATCGATCTCATCAGCGATGTCTTTGAGGATCATCGGCCGCAGGTTTCTTTCATCACCGGTTAAAAAGTACTCTTTCTGATAGTTCATGATAGAGCTCATGGTCACGAAAAGGGTGGTTTGCCGTTGTTTAATGGCCTCAATGAACCATTTTGCGGCATCCAGTTTTTGTTTGATGAACATGACCGCATCCTTTTGCGCCTTTGATTTTTCCTTGGAAGCCTTATATCCTTTCAACATTTCACTATAGTCTTTGGATACGTGCATCTCGGGAGCGTTACGTCCATTAAGGCTAAGTTCTAATTCACCGTCGACGATCTTGATCGTAAAATCGGGAATTACATGCTCAACCATCCTGGTGTTTCCCGAATAGGCACCTCCCGGTTTTGGGTTGAGGTGTTCGATCACCTCAATAGCTTCCCTTAGGTCATCTTCAGAAATATCGTGCTTGGAAAGCAGTTTCTGGTAGTGTTTCTTGCTGAATTGATCGAAAGATTTTTCGATTATATCAGCAGCGAGACTCACCGCTTTGGTAGGTTCTTTCCGGTTAAGCTGAATAAGAAGACATTCCTGAAGCGAACGGGCACCAACCCCTGCCGGATCTAACTCGTGTACATATTTTAGTACCTTTTCGACGGTAGCTTCATCTGTATATACGTTCTGGGTAAAGGCAAGGTCATCAACTATATCCTGTACAGATCTTCTGATATACCCGCTTTCATCCACGCTACCTACAAGGAATTCGGCTATTTCCTTTTCGTCCTCATTGAGGCGTAAGGTGCTAAGTTGTGTCTTTAAGTATTGTGTAAAGGAGATTCCTGAGGCATATGGCACCTGTCGGTCTTCATCGTCGGCGCTATAATTATTGGCCTGTAGCCGGTAATTCGGTATTTCGTCATCACTCAGGTACTCATCAACATCTATATCCGTTTCAATAGTCTCATTTCCCGGATCCTCATCCTGGTAATCATCAGTATCTCCGAAGTCCTCTTCATACTCGTCCTTTTCCTCCTTACCGCCTTCCAGCGCCGGATTTTCCTCCATTTCCTGCTTCAAACGTTGCTCAAATGCCTGGGTAGGCAACTGAATGAGCTTCATCAGCTGGATCTGCTGCGGAGAGAGCTTCTGAGATAATTTTAAGTTTAATTGCTGCTTGAGCATATTGTATAGGGCTTTCTATAAAAATAAGAAAACAATCTACAAACGTGAAAGAATGCAGATTGTTTTATGAGTACTTTAAGGAAAGGCTTTTAGTTAGAATTCAGCATTAAGAGGGGTTCGCGGGAACGGGATCACATCGCGGATATTACCCATTCCGGTAGCGAATTGGACCAGTCTTTCAAAACCGAGTCCAAAACCACTGTGCACACAGGTACCAAACTTGCGCGTATCAAGGTACCACCACAGTTCTTTCTCATCAATTCCAAGATCAGCCATTTTCTTCTGAAGCACCTCCAGGCGCTCTTCCCGCTGGGATCCACCAACGATCTCACCAATTCCTGGGAAGAGAATATCCATGGCGCGAACTGTTTTTCCGTCCTCATTAAGGCGCATGTAAAACGCTTTAATATTGGCCGGATAATCAAACAGGATCACCGGAGTTTTAAAGTGTTTTTCAACCAGGTATCGCTCGTGCTCGCTCTGCAGATCGGCACCCCATTCCTCGATGATATATTTGAACTTTTTCTTTTTATTCGGCTTTGAGTTCTTCAGAATATCAATGGCTTCGGTATAACTTACTCTTTTGAAATTGTTTTCAATTACGAATTTTAACTTATCTGTAAGCGACATTGGGCTGCGTTCAGATTCCGGTTTGACCTTGTCCTCATTCGCGAGCCGCTGCTCCAAAAAGGCCAGATCATCCTGACAATTTTCCAGGATGTACTTCAGCACATATTTGATAAATTCTTCGGCGATATCCATGTTCTTATCGAGATCGCAAAATGCCATTTCCGGCTCCACCATCCAGAACTCTGCCAGGTGGCGCGAAGTATTGGAGTTTTCGGCTCTGAAAGTAGGGCCAAAAGTGTAAACCTGTCCCAGCCCCAAGGCATAGGTCTCAGCTTCCAGCTGTCCGGAAACGGTTAGATTGGTTTCTTTTCCGAAGAAATCTTCTTTATAATTAATGCTTCCATCTTCATTTTTTGGAGGGTTCTTGAGATCAAAAGAAGTCACTTTGAACATTTCTCCTGCCCCTTCCGCATCACTTCCTGTGATGATAGGGGTGTTGACATAATGGAAATTATTTTGTTGAAAATAGCTGTGTACGGCAAAAGCAAGTTTTGACCTAAGTCGCATGACAGCTCCAAATGTGTTGGTGCGAACTCTCAGGTGGGCCTGCTCTCTTAGTTTCTCGAGAGTATGCCTTTTAGGAGACAAAATAGTGAACTTCACCTCTTCAGGATCGGCATCTCCAAGGATCTCTACAGATGTAGCCTGCACTTCAACTTTTTGACCACTTCCCAGGCTCTCCTGCAGTGTTCCATTCACTTTTATAGCAGCCCCAACGGTAATGCGTTTTAAAAGCGCTTCATCCATCTTCTCATAATCCACTACACACTGCAGGTTATTAATGGTTGAACCGTCATTAAGTGCAATGAAACGATTGCTTCGGAAGGAGCGAACCCATCCTTTTACCTGAACTTCCTGAAGATACTGAGTGCTTTCTAAAATTTCAGCAACTTTGGCTTTTATCATTTTTTCTGAATTTGGGCAACAAAGATAATTTTTCCGCAGTAGGTTAGCAAGTAACTCATGGTTTCACACCTGCCTGAAAAATCCCTTTTTTGAACATTATTTCTTTTTTCTTTTTTTCTCCTGAAGAATGTCGTCTTCTTCCGGAATAATATCAATGGCAGGTTCCTTAAGTACTTCCTGGTTCGCGATCTCTTTTTGAAGCGACAGAAGCATTGAAGGTAAAAGCAGCAGATTTGATAGCATGGCGAACAGGAGGGTAGCTGACACCAATCCTCCCAGTGCGACAGTCCCCCCAAAACTACTGATCATAAAGACCGAAAATCCGAAGAACAGTACGATGGAGGTGTAGAACATGCTTACCGCAGTCTCCCGAAGAGCAGCGTAAACAGATCTTTTGACCTTCCAGTTATTCGCTTTTAGCTCCTGCCGGTATTTTGCAAGGAAATGGATAGTATCATCTACCGAGATCCCGAAAGCGATACTAAATACAAGGATAGTTGAAGGTTTTATAGGAACCCCCAAAAATCCCATTAGTCCACCCGTGACCAACAATGGTAGCAGGTTAGGTACCAGTGATACCAGGATCATCTTCCAGGACTTGAACATCCAGGCCATAATGAGTGCTATGAGTAAAATTGCAAGACTCAAGGAGATCACCAAGTTATTTACAAGGTAATTGGTTCCTTTTTGAAAGATCAGGGCCTTTCCAGTCATCTGCACATCATATCGATCTTCAGGGAAGATCTTATTGATCTTAGGCCAGAGATTTTCTTCGATCCTTTCCATTTGCTCGGTACCAATGTCCTTCATAAAGGTGGTCATTCGTGCATACTGTCCTGTGCTGTCAACATAAGTTTTCAGAATGTTGTTGTCTTCCCCTCCAAGGTCTTTGGCATACGGCAATATGAAATTCTGTTCCTGGGAAGTGGGAAGTTGGTAATATTTTGGGTTGCCATTATAATAGGCTTGCTTTGAATATTTCACCAGGTTCACTACCGAAACAGGTTTTGATAGTTCATCTTCCTCGGCTAACAGTGTTTGAAGCTCATCCATTTTTTTAAGGGTGGAGAGTTTCATAACACCTTTTTCACGTTTAGTGTCGACAAGTACTTCCAAAGGCATGACCCCGTCGAATTCTTCCTCAAAGAATTCAACATCCTTGAAAAATCCTGCATTCTTAGGCATATCCTCCAACAAACTACCCGAGATCCTGATGGTGTAAAGACCTATGATGCTAATTATGAGAAGCACCAGGGATATAATAAAGACACTTATGCGGTGATGTCTTACCATTCTTTCGATCCAGTCAACAAAGCCACCGATCCACCTTTTGTTCAGGTGTTTTAGATGCTTGTCTTTTGGGATCTCCATGTAACTATAGATAATAGGAATGATCAGGAGGCTCAGAACAAAAATGGCTATGATATTTATGGAAGCCACAATACCAAATTCCTTCAGCAGCGTACTTTGGGTAAAAATGAAAGTCGCAAAACCGGAGGCGGTAGTAAGATTGGTCATCAAAGTTGCGTTCCCTACTTTAGTGATCACCCGCTGCAAAGATTTCGCCTGATTTCCGTGTTTTTGGATCTCCTGTTGGTACTTGTTGATAAGGAAAATACAGTTGGGTATTCCTATTACAATTATAAGGGGCGGAATAATAGCGGTTAGTACAGTGATCTCATAATGCAGCAAACCAAGTACTCCAAAGGCCCACATCACTCCAATAACCACTGTGATCATTGAGATAACAGTAGCACGAAACGAACGAAAGAAAAGGAAGAATATTAGGGAGGTTACGAGGAGCGCGGCACCAATAAAAAGTCCGATCTCATCAATAATGTTCTGGGAATTGAGAGTCCTTATGTAAGGCATTCCCGAGACATAAACATTGAGGTCATTATCGGCTTCAAAATCTTCTACTATAGGGATGAGATCATTCACCACAAAATCTCTACGCAATTCAGTGTTTACAATCTCCTTGTCAAGGTAAATAGCTGTTTGAACCGTGTTGCTTTTTTTGCTGTAGATAAGGCCTTCGTAAAAAGGAAGCCTTTCAAAAAGCTCTTCCCGGTAACCTTCGACTTCCAAACTATCGGGTTGGGTTTCGTCAATGAAAGGTACCATCCTGAATCTGCCTTCCTCTTCAAACTTTTCGAGTTTTTTTAGATCTCCAATAGAAACTGTGAACTCTACCTCGTCATAGGCATCCAGCTTTTTTGCCAGTTCATTCCAGGCTGCGAATTTTTTAGGAGTAAATAAAGAAGGATCATTGACCGCCATAACGATCAGGTTTCCCTCCTCGCCGAACTTATCTAAAAACTGTTGGTATTGTATGTTAATTTCGTCATCATCGGGTAAGAGGTTGGCTTCGGTATAGGAAAATTTCATGTTCTTCCACTGCGAACCAAGAAAAATGGTGATCCCAACGATGATCAATAAAATTAGGATCCTGTTCCGCAGGATGATGCGGGCAACGGTGTTCCAAAATTCAAAACTGAGAAACTTGGACATTCTATGATTTTAAAGGCTGCAAAGGTATGAAAGCCTCTTTACTTTTTAGGCCATTTACACCGGAAGTAATAGTCTGAAGTACAGCTTTGGGAATAGAGAATAAAAAAAGCGGCTTTTTGCCGCTTTTCTCTATAAGTTTTAGACCGTCATGATCTCTTTTTCCTTGACAGCAAGGATCTTGTCTATTCTTTCAATATAAGTGTCAGTCAGTTTCTGGATCTCATCTTCAGCTATCTTCTTTTCGTCTTCTGAAATATCCAGTTTTTTAATATCCTGATTAGCGTTCTTACGATCATTTCTCACCCCGATCTTGGCGTCCTCAGCTTCTGCCTTGGCTTGTTTTGCCAGTTCGCGACGGCGTTCTTCGGTCAACGGCGGCACATTGATGATCACGCTGTCTCCATTGTTCATCGGGTTAAACCCAAGATTTGCCTGCATGATACCTTTTTCTATAGCCTGGATCAGACTTTTTTCAAAAGGTTGGATAGTAATGGTGCGGGCGTCGGGAGTATTTACATTGGCAACCTGGTTCAACGGAGTCTGACTTCCGTAGTAATCAACACGCACACTGCCCAACATGGAAGGGCTGGCTTTCCCGGCGCGGATGTTTACCAGTTGTTTTTCAAGATGGAGAATGGCATTGTGCATTGCCTCTTTGGTGCTGTCAATAATAAATTCTATTTCGTCATTCATGTTTGAAAACTTGATTTAAAACTGCTTTTTGGAGAGCTAAAGGTTCACTTTTGTTCCTATATTTTCTCCGGTTACCACCTTTTCTAGGTTTCCGGGTTTGTTCATGTCAAAGACAATGATTGGTAATTTATTTTCCTGACTTAGAGTAAAAGCAGTGGTGTCCATCACTTTTAGCCCTTTTGTAAGTACATCATCAAAGCTAATAAAATCAAATTTAGTAGCTTTTTTATCTTTTTCGGGATCTGCGGTATAGATTCCGTCAACTCTGGTTCCTTTCAGAATCACATCGGCATGTATCTCAATGGCCCGTAAAACTGCAGCAGAGTCTGTTGTAAAATAAGGATTTCCGGTTCCTCCTCCAAAGATCACTACGCGACCTTTTTCCAGGTGCCGCATGGCTTTTCTTCTAATAAAAGGTTCGGCTACCTCGTTGATCTTTACGGCAGATTGTAATCTCGTTTGTATTCCTGCATCTTCCAATGCACTTTGAAGTGCCAGCCCGTTGATCACAGTTGCCAACATTCCCATGTGGTCACCTGTCACGCGGTCCATACCTTTACTGGCTCCGGCAACTCCTCTAAAGATATTCCCACCGCCAATGACAATGGCAACCTCTACGCCTTTGTCTGTAACTGCTTTTATTTCATTCGCATATTCCGCCAGCCGCTCAGGGTCGATACCGTATTGGCGGTTGCCCATAAGTGCTTCTCCTGATAATTTTAATAAGATCCTTTTGTAGTGCATTTCGTATTTTTGATGGGTTGTGCAAAACTAAGGAATTTATTGATGAGAAATAATGAGGGCGAAATGTAATTTGAGTCGTATCAGTTCTTCAGAATAAATTTTAAGTAATATTTAGGTTTTTCAGTCGTTTTTGGATAATCAAAAGTTTAAACATCTATGAAATTTCAATATCTGCAGAAGTTTTTTCTTCTTCTGTTCTTCCTACCGCTAATCAGCTGTACCAATGATATGGATGACGAAGCTTCGATACTTGGAGCCTGGGTAGAAACAGCGCCTGTAGAAGGCAGGACCCAACTTTATTTTAGTCCGGGGAATCATTTGACGATGGTTAAAGAAGACGGACATACTGAAGAATTTATTTACAGGCTGGGGGAGAAGACTATATTCATCACTATAGACGGCCCTACGGAGGGAAGCTCAGAACTGTATTTTGAGTTCATCAACAACAATAAGTTCAAAATTGATAAACTGTATCCTTACATTCCTGAAGCCGAGCCAATAATCTTGATTTTTGAAAGGCAGTAGCTATATGATTCTTCGGAAAAGGTGCCTCAAAAAGACCATTTTTGGATCTGCTTCTGTAAACATTGGCATCACGCCACGTGACCTGAAGGGGTCTAACATTTATAACTCGAAACAACGAATCTATACGACCCCTTCGGGGTCGCACCTTCCGAATTGAACTATGGTCCAGAAAGTATCTATCCCTTCGGGATGTCGTTAAATATCGTCTCTGTAAGATTCGGAAAAGTTCTCTCAAAAATGACATTTTTGGATATTCTTTCCGGAGATATCTAAAAACTAAAAACCCGCTCCTTTGCAGAAGCGGGTTTTTAAAAATGATATTTTCCGAAGGAATTATCCTAAAGCTACTCTTTCAAAAGCAACTACAGAAAGGTTCTTGTCTTCTGACTTCACGTACTCGGCAACAGACATTTTGTTGTCTTTAATGAAAGCCTGATTTACAAGTGTGTTATCCTTAAAGAAACGCTTGATCTTACCTTTAGCGATATTGTCAAGCATATCTTCTGGCTTACCTTCTTCTCTCAATTGATCTTTAGCGATCTCGATCTCTTTTTCAACGACAGACTGGTCAACACCTTCTTCGTTCAAAGCAACAGGGTTCATTGCAGCTGCCTGCATAGAAACGTTCTTTGCAACTTCATCAGCATTCTCTGTTTTAGCAGAAAGACCTGTAAGAACAGCGATCTTGTTACCAGCGTGGATGTAAGATCCAACGAAAGGAGCCTCAAGAGTTCTGAAGTCACCTATCTCGATCTTTTCACCGATCACACCTGTTTGCTCAGTCAATTTCTCCTGAACAGTGATCCCGTTGTAATCTTTTGCAAGAAGCTCGTCTTTAGAGTTTACGTCTAAAGCAAGGTTAGCGAAATCCTGAGCCAATTTCACGAAAGATTCGTTCTTGGCAACAAAGTCAGTTTCACAATTAAGGGAAACGATAACTCCTTTGGTGTTATCGGCATTTACAGTTGCGATCACAGCTCCTTCAGAAGACTCTCTGTCGGCACGGTTAGCGGCAACTTTTTGACCTTTTTTACGAAGGATCTCAATTGCTGAATCAAAATCTCCGTCAGCTTCAACCAATGCCTTTTTGCAATCCATCATACCGGCACCGGTAGCTTTTCTTAGTTTATTTACTTCTGCGGCGGTTATATTTGCCATAGTCTTAAATGTTTTATTTAGAATGGATAAGTCGTTTAGTTAAATTTTAAAAAAGCAACTAAACGACTCATATAAATTAACTTGATGTTATTCTATTCTTCCTCGTCGTTAGAACGTGCTTTTTCTAAAGTCTCTTTTTTAGACTCCAGTTTCACATCTTCTTTCGCTTCCTTCATTGCCTTTTTATCTTCAGGCTCAGTTGAAGGTACTTCAGTTTCTAACTTCGGCTTTCTTGCTTTTGGAGCTTTTTTTGCCGGCTTGTCTTCAGAAGGTTCTTCTTTGTCCTTACCGGAAGCTTTTCTTTCAGAAAGTCCTTCTACGATAGAATCAGCAACATAAGAAACTACTTTGTTGATTGATTTTGAAGCATCATCATTTGCAGGGATCACATAATCCACATCTCTTGGATCTGAATTGGTGTCAACCATTGCAAAAATTGGAATGTTTAATTTTTGAGCTTCTTTAACCGCGATGTGTTCACGAGTGATGTCTACTACGAACAATGCGCCTGGAAGACGGCTCATGTCTGCAATAGAACCTAAGTTCTTATCTAACTTAGCTCTTAAACGATCTACTTGTAAGCGTTCTTTTTTAGAAAGAGTGTTGAAAGTACCGTCTTTCTTCATTCTGTCGATAGAAGCCATTTTTTTAACGGCTTTACGAATAGTAACGAAGTTGGTCAACATACCACCTGGCCATCTTTCTGTGATGTAAGGCATGTTAGCTCTTTCGGCCTGTTCAGCAACAATTTCTTTTGCTTGTTTCTTGGTAGCTACGAAGAGTATCTTTCTACCGCTGGCTGCGATTTTGCTAAGAGCCTCACCGGCTTCCTGCATTTTAGCAGCACTTTTGTAAAGGTTGATGATGTGAATCCCGTTACGCTCCATGTATATGTAAGGAGCCATGTTCGGATTCCATCTTCTTGTGAGGTGTCCAAAATGTACACCTGCGTCAAGTAATTCTTTTACTTCTACTTTGTTTGCCATTTTTGTAATAGTTTACGTTCTGTTGAGATAGCAACAGGCAAGTGGCGATATCTTAAATATATCCGGCCTTGTCTGTTTAGATGCTAAACTAACCCCTGAACTTGTTTCAGGGTAACAACAAAAATCTTTTTTAAATGAACTTTTTGATGCCGCAGCATCAGGTAAATATTAACGTTTAGAGAACTGGAATTTCTTACGGGCTTTCTTCTGTCCGAATTTCTTACGCTCTACCATTCTTGGGTCTCTTGTTAGCAGACCTTCTGGCTTAAGTGTAGTTCTGTTCTCAGCATCCAACTCTACCATTGCTCTGGAAAGTGCAAGACGAATGGCCTCAGCCTGTCCTGTGATCCCACCACCGTAAACGTTTACTTTGATATCAAAGTTATCGTTGTTTCCGGTCATGTTAAGCGGCTGTCTTACTTTGTATTGAAGAGTGCCAGTAGAGAAGTAATCCTTAACGTCTTTTTTGTTTACAGTGATGTTTCCGCTTCCCTGAGAAACGTAAACACGTGCAACAGCCGTTTTTCTACGGCCAATCTTGTGAATAACTTCCATTACTTAAGATCGTTTAAGTTAATAGTTTTTGGTTTCTGAGCCTCAACATTGTGTTCTGAGCCCGCGAATACCCTTAGGTTACGGAAAAGATCTGCTCCAAGTTTGTTCTTTGGAAGCATTCCTTTTACTGCATTTTCCACTAGTCTCTCAGGACCTTTAGTGAATAATTCCGTTGCAGTTAAACTTCTTTGACCCCCAGGATAGCCGGTGTGGCGAATGTACTCTTTAGAGTCCCATTTCTTTCCTGTTAAGTTGATCTTTTCAGCATTGATAACAACTACGTTATCTCCGCAATCAACGTGTGGGGTAAAATTAGCCTTGTACTTCCCTCTCAATAGTTTAGCAACTATTGAAGACAGGCGGCCAAGGGCTTGTCCTTCAGCGTCTACAACAACCCACTCCTTATTGACAGTGGCTTTGTTGGCAGAAACCGTTTTGTAGCTTAATGTGTCCACACTAATTAAATTTACTTAATAATTAAACATTCCATTCCCTGCATAAAACAGGGGTGCAAATGTACAATTATAAATTTATATTACAAATGGCATTTCATTAATTTCAACAGGTGAAAGTTTCTGATTTTCAGTAAGCTCTATAATTGCTTCGGAAATTACCTTTTTGGAACAACAGCGGCAGACAGATTCCGCATATCGGTCTTCTTTTTAAAGATTAATTTGAAGAAGGGTCAATTCCTTCTGAATTTTCTATTTTTGGCGCCTTAAATGTTAAAAGTTGTAGAAAATTCTCGTTTTGCTGTCACAAACTATTCGGCGGGAAGTCTATTAGAGGAATTAAAGAAATTTTCATGCTAGCCAAAAAACCAATTCTGTACTTTACTTTTTTACTTGCCTTCCAATTCGCTTTCCCACAAGCCAGTTCAAAGCCGGATGTGAAATTACCATTTGCTAAGAGGTCCTATACCACCCGTTCTGTTGCCGGAGAAAAACCCATCAGGATCGATGGTCTTATCGACGAAGCTACCTGGGATGTTGTTGACTGGACGTCAGATTATGTGGAATACGAACCGGATAATAACACCCCGCCAAGTTATCAAACAAAGATGAAGATCGTTTATGACGAGAAGAACCTGTATGTGGCTTTTAGATGTTATGATCCCAATCCTGAAGAGATCGTACAACGAATGGGGCGCAGGGATGATTTTCCGGGGGACTGGGTAGAACTGAATATTGACAGTTATAATGACGACCGCACGGCTTTTTCTTTTACCATTTCTGCCAGCGGTGTAAAAGGAGATGAATTTATTTCTAATAATGGAAATTTTGATCCCAGCTGGAATCCTATCTGGTATATGAAGACCAATATCGATGAGGAGGGCTGGACTGCTGAAGTTAAGATCCCTTTGAGTCAGTTGCGTTTTAGTAACGGAAATGATCAGGTGTGGGGTATTCAATCTACCCGCAGATATTTCAAAAAAGAAGAACGATCTACCTGGCAACCAATTCCGGCAGATCCTGCTGGTTGGGTAAGTTCTTTTGGGGATCTAAAAGGACTCAAAGGGCTTAAACCGCAGAAACAATTAGAAATACAACCTTATTCAGTAGGACGTTACAATTCCTACGAAGCAGAAGCCGGAAATCCTTTCCGCGATGGCAGGGATGGGGAACTTACTGCCGGCCTCGACGCGAAAATAGGAGTAACGAACGATCTCACGGTAGATCTCACCTTCAATCCGGACTTTGGTCAGGTGGATGCCGATCCCGGTGCAGTTTCGCTTGACGGATTCGAGATCTTTTTCGAAGAAAGAAGACCATTCTTTGTAGAGAACAAAAGTGTGTTTGATTTCAGGTTCGCGAACAGTCAGGATAATCTCTTCTTTTCCAGAAGGATTGGGCGTACGCCGCAGGGAACTCCGTATGGACCTAATACAGCTTATATTGATCAGCCTAATAACACTACTATCCTGGGGGCGGCAAAATTTAGCGGAAAGACTGAAGACGGCTGGACCATTGGTCTTTTGGAATCTGTTACTGCCCGCGAATTTGCTAATGTGATAAACGAAGATGGTTCAGAAAATGAAGTTCTTGTGGAACCGTTGACCAACTACGTGGTAGGTCGGGTACAAAAGGATATGAATAACCGAAACAGTTATATAGGCGGAATGGTTACAGCAACGCACCGTAATCTTGAGGACGAGGTTTCTTTTTTACATGCGCAGGCTTTTAGTGGCGGTATCGACTTCAAACATTCCTGGAAGAACAGGATGTATTATGTGGAAGGAGACGCCGTACTGAGTAATGTGCGAGGGAGTGAAGAAGCCATTCTTAACACCCAAACATCATTGGTGCACCTTTTTCAGCGGACCGATGCAGGTCATGTGGAGGTTGATCCATCCCGAACTTCTCTTACAGGTACAGGAGGACGACTGGAATTCGGAAAAAGTGGTGGAGGGAAATGGCGTTATAATGTAGGCGGAAAATGGTTATCTCCGGAACTGGAGATCAATGACCTTGGCTACCTTCGTCAAGCAGATGATATACGGCAGTATCTCAACGTTAGAAGAGTTTTCAATAAGCCTACCGGTTGGTTCCGAAAAGCAGTTGTGGGAGTGGAGCAGCTTACAGCCTTTGATTTTGACGGAAATTACAACCGTACGCACTATGAACTAAAAGGCTTCATCAACTATAAGAACAACTGGTGGTCTGAAGGTGGGGCCGCTCACAAACCCCGCATCTTTATCAACACCTTTTTGAGGGGAGGCCCGCGATGGAGATTCAGTGAGGAGAACTATTTCTATATTTTCTCCGGAAGTGATCAGCGAAAAAAACTAAGTACAAGGTTTGGATATGTACATTCAGATGCGAAACAGAATAACTTCAGCCTGCGCAGATATGAAGCCGGGTTGCAATATCAGCCACTCAATTCCATGAGTCTTTCTTTAAACCTGGCTTACGAGACCAATCCAAATAAGACACAATATGTAGCCGAACGTTCTTTTCAGAATAACGCACGATATATTTTAGGAGCGATAGACCAGGAGACGCTAAGCGCTACCTTCAGGTTAAACTATAATATCAATCCTAACCTGACCATTCAGTATTACGGACAACCTTTTATTTTCAAAGCCGATTATTCAAACCTGAATTATGTAACTGATGCCAAGGCCAAAGACCTGGATAAGCGGGTGAGCTGGTATGAAGATGATCAGATCAGTTTTGAAGATGGAAAATACCTGATCGATGAAAACAGGGATAACGCTGTGGATTATACAGTCTCTGATCCCGATTTTGCTTTTGTTCAATTCCGATCCAATCTCGTTGCGAGATGGGAATACATTCCCGGCTCAGAGATCTTCCTGGTTTGGTCCCAGGGAATAACCGGAATGGGAGATGTCAATAATGGTTTCAGTGCAATTGTAGATAATCAGCTCCTGCGGCAGAAGCCCCAGAACACCTTCTTAATAAAAGCGACCTATCGTTTTATTTTATAAAAGCTCTTAAAAAACCTCATTGAAAAATGGGGTTTTTTAATCCTCTATTTTTTTTACATATAGCTCCTGTACGAGAATAATGACAATTAAAATGATAGGAGTTGCAAGAATAATCCCCCAGATGCCGGCAAAGGTGGCCACAATAAGCTGAGAACTTATAATAAGTGCAGGCGGAACGCTTGTGAGACGCTGTTGTACCTTGGGGGTAATAAGGTTACTTTCCAAAAACTGCACCAGTAGATAAAGACCAACCACTAAAAGTGCAGTTTGTGGTCCCTGGGAAAGTGCGACCAGCACGGCCGGGATCATGGCGATCAACGGGCCGAAGTTCGGAATGAAATTCAGGAATCCGGCTATGATGGCGAGGGCAAGCCACATAGGCATTCCCATAATTTTTAAACCGATTGCCGTGAGAACAAAGACCACAAACATGGCGAAGATCTTTCCCGTGAGCCATTGTTTCATACTTGTACCCAAACGTTCCAGGACATCATCGGCTTTATCCCGACCCTTTGGAGGAACTAGTTTTCTGATCCCTTTGGTATAAAGGAAAGGAGCTGCTGTGAGATAAGCGCCTATTAGCAAGATCACGTAAACATCCCCTAACATTCCGAAGGTTGTTCTAAAGAACTTCGAAACAACTTCATTCAGTTTGCCGCTGGATTGAGTGGAGGACCATTTTTCCAGTATTTCCTGTCCCAGCCAGCTTTTGTCGAGGTAGCCTTTAGCATCCTCATAAGTATTGGGCAGAGTTTTGCTCAGCTGGGAAAGTTGGGTCTGCATTTCTGCCCCAATAAGCCATATGATCCCGGCGATGAAAAGAATAGTTCCTGCCACCGAGATGGTCATAGTGATCCAGGAGTTCAACCCCGTCTTGTTCCCTATGAATTCGCTTAGCCCCCGAAAAAAAACTGCAATCAATGAGCCGGCCAGGATAAGGAGAAGTACGCTAAAGGTGGTTTTAAAAAGTAAAAGGATCACCGCCAGGAGGGCAAAAATGCCTGCTGTGATCCAGACTTTTTGTACAAACGAATACTTCTTGTCAGAACTTAATGGTTCGGCCATTACGGTTTAGTTGGTTTAGTCAGTGTTTTCCCAAAAGTTACTAATTTTTAACTTTTTTGGAATGTCCCTTAACAAAGTCTTGCGAAATGGCAGGAAATAAAAAACCTCACAGGTCCTGTGAGGTTTAGAATAAATTCAGAAGGTTTTTTCTAGTGAGCTTCGAGCCAGTTTTCTCCCACCCCAAGATCCACTTCTAAAGGAACTTCCAGCTTGAAAGCATTTTCCATTTCAGATTTCACGAGGGATTTGATCTCTTCCAACTCCGGTTTGTACACATCAAATACCAGTTCATCATGTACCTGAAGTAGCATTTTTGACTGGTAATTTTTGGCCTCCAGTTTCTTATGGATATTGATCATGGCCAGTTTAATAATATCGGCAGCACTTCCCTGGATGGGAGCGTTTACCGCGTTCCTTTCCGCAGCGCCCCTGATCACGGCATTCTGGGAATTAATGTCTTTTAAATATCGGCGTCTTCCAAGAACGGTTTGAACATAACCATGTTCCCGGGCAAAATCTATTTGCTCGCTGATATAGTTGCGCAACTTCGGATAGGTCTTGTAGTAAGTATCGATCAGATCCTTGGATTCACTCCTCGAAAGATTCGTTTGATTACTTAGTCCAAATGCCGATACCCCGTAAACAATTCCGAAGTTTACCGTTTTGGCATTGCTTCGCTGGTCCCGGGTCACCTCTTCCATAGCTACATTGAAGACATTAGCGGCGGTAGAAGCGTGAATATCCTGCCCTTCCTTAAAGGCTTTGATCATATTGTCTTCCTGACTCAAGGCAGCAATGATGCGGAGTTCGATCTGAGAATAATCGGCAGCCAGCAGCACATAATCTTCATTTCGCGGAATAAAAGCTTTCCGAACCTGCCTTCCTCTTTCAGTCCTGATTGGGATATTCTGCAGGTTTGGATTGTTGGAACTCAATCTTCCGGTAGCGGCTACGGTCTGCATGTATTCTGTATGCACGCGGCCGGTGGAAGGTTCCACCTGCAGCGGCAGCGCGTCAATATAAGTGTTCTTTAGTTTTACAAGACCTCTGTAATCCAGCACCTGCTGCACGATCTTGTGATTGGGCGCGAGGGCAGAAAGTATATCTTCCCCGGTGGAATATTGGCCTGTCTTGGTCTTCTTCGGTTTATCAATCAGCTTCAGTTTTTCAAAAAGGATAATTCCCAACTGCTTTGGGGAACCAATATTGAATTCTTCTCCCGCCGTCTGGTAGATCTCCTGTTCAAGGTTGGCAATATCTTTTTCCATTTCTTCGGAAAGGCCTTCCAGAAACTCTCTGTCTAAATTGATGCCTTCGAGTTCCATATCTGCAAGTACCTTGACCAGCGGAATTTCTATTTCATGGAACAGTTTCTCAGTGTTTGCCTCTTTTAATTCCGGAGTAAATTGTTGTTTTAGCTGTAAGATGATATCGGCATCTTCAGCACTGAACTCGGTTTGGTCCTCCAGCGGAATGTCCCGCATGGATTTTCGCTGCTTTCCTTTTCCCAGGAGTTCTTCAACAAAGACCGGCGTGTAATTCAAATAAGTTTCTGAAAGTACATCCAGCCCGTGGCGCATATCTGGATTGATAAGATAATGCGCGAGCATGGTGTCAAACAAAGCACCCTGAAAATCAATATTGTATTTGGCCAGCACCTTGATATCGTGCTTAAGATTTTGGCCTACCTTTTCAATGTCTTCGGCTTCAAAAATGGGACGTAGTTGATCTACTGCTTCCTGTGCTTTTTCTTTGCCTTCCGGAATGGGGACATAAAATCCTTTTCCGGCTTCCCATGAAAAAGCAATTCCTATAAGTTCGGCTGTTAAAGGATCCAGGCTGTCGGTGACCAGTTCAAAACAGATGCATTTCTGCTTTTTCAGGTTTTGAAGGAACAGCTGCATAGCCATTCCCGAAGCCACACTCTGGTAAACATGCGGCACATCTTTTATAGTCTTTCTTCCCGAAAAGGATTCCAGGCTTTCCGAAGCTTCTTCCCCTCCAAAAAGGGAAAATTGACCCGAACCTGCAGGCTGAGCCTGTGCTTTGGCCGTAGGTGTACTTGTCACCTGTGTTGGCCTCGAAGTTTCCTCACCCGAGAACAACTTCAGGAATTGATCCTTAAGCCTTCTGAATTCCAGTTCCTCAAAGATCTCCTGCACTTTTTCAGAATCCGGCATGGAGAGTTCATAATCTTCGGCGTGGAATTGAACATTGCAGTCACACATAATGGCTGCCAGTTTCTTCGAAACTATGCCCAGTTCAGCATTAGCTTCAATTTTTTCGCGCATTTTCCCTTTCAGCTCATGAGTATTGGCCAAAAGGTTTTCCATGCTTCCGAACTGTTTAATGAACTTTTTGGCGGTTTTCTCACCCACTCCCGGCAGCCCGGGAATATTATCTACAGCATCGCCCATCATTCCGAGGAAATCGATCACTTGCTCAGGTCGCTCCACCTCGAATTTTTTCTGAACTTCAGGGATTCCCCATATCTCGATCCCGTTACCCATTCGGGCCGGGCGGTACATGAAAATATTTTCGGTAACCAGCTGTGCAAAGTCCTTATCGGGAGTCACCATAAACACCTTGTAACCTTCTTTTTCAGCTTGTTTGGCAAGGGTTCCTATAATATCATCGGCTTCACAACCCGGCAAAACCACCACCGGAATGTGCATGGCCTTCAGTATATTCTGTATATATGGAATGGCTTGTAGTATAGGCTCCGGAGTTGCATCCCTGTGCGCTTTGTATGCCTCGAACATCTCTGTTCTGGCATCGCTTCCTTCCTTATCGAAACACACCGCCAGGTGATCTGGTTTTTCACGCCTTATTACGTCAAAAAGCGAATTGGTGAATCCCATGATCGCTGAGGTGTCAAGACCTTTTGAGTTGATCCGTGGATTCTTGATGAAGGCGTAATAACCCCTGAAGATCAGGGCATATGCATCGAGTAGAAATAAGCGCTTTTGTTCAGCCATTGTGTTCTTTTAATTAGGATACCAAAACTACGAAGTTCTGACCAAAGAAAGCAGGGAGCCTTCTTAAAACTGATTAGTCCAAATAATAGGCACTCTTGATATTTTCATTGTTGTTGTCGCGGAATTTCATGTAGCTGAAACCCTTCTGAATACAATAAGAACCCACTTCGCCTTTTTTGTTCATGGCAATAAAGGCCGCCTGGAAATCTTTGTAATTGGGATTTTGTTTAATGATCCTGTAGATGGCTTCCTCACAGGCCTGCTGCGGAGTTTTACCCTGCCTCATAAGTTCTACTATCAAAAAACTACCTACACTTTTCATGATGGCCTCTCCCATACCGGTAGCTACGGCGCCACCTACCTCATTGTCCAGGAAGAGTCCGCTTCCAATGATGGGAGAATCTCCTACGCGGCCGTTCATTTTATACGAAAGTCCCGATGTGGTGCAGGCGCCGGCAATATCACCATTTTGATCAATGCACAACATCCCGATGGTATCATGGTTCTCAATGTTTATAATAGGCTTGTATTCCTTCTTTTTAAGCCATTCTGTATAAGCCTTTTTTGAATCTTCAGTCAACAGCTCTTCTTTTTCAAACCCCTGTTCCCTGGCAAATTGATCGGCTCCTTCTCCTGCAAGCATCACGTGTGGGGTTTCTTCCATCACCTTACGTGCTACAGAAACCGCGTGGGTATTGTTCTTAAGATAGACAACAGCTCCTGCGTCGCCTTGCGGATTCATGATACAGGCATCGAGGGTGACATTACCGTCGCGGTCTGGTGCACCGCCTTTTCCCACAGTGGAATTCTTCACGTTGGCCTCTTCGACCATTACTCCCTGTTCTACCGCGTCAAGCGCCGAGGCTCCTTGTTCCAGTAACTCTCCGGCACGTTGACTGGCGTTGGGAAATCTCCAGGTGGCTATACAAATAGGTTCAAATGACATTTTTGAGGATTTTAGAATGGCTGAAAAACCCGCGGGAACAGCTGTGAGGCCAATTCCGTAGAGGGCTGTGTTTTTGATGAAATTGCGTCTTTTCATGAAAATGCTTCTGCTTCTAAAAATAGGAAAACTGTACTAACTGCCATAGATTATTTGGCGCTATTGTTGTTATCTCAAAATGGCATTTTTGACTGCCTTCTTTCCATAGCCAGATCTTATGCCCAGATAACCAATAACAGCGAAACTGTTGCTGTAATGCAGTTTCCAGGAAGTATTTTTGCCTAAAATAATTTTTATGCGCTGGATAATTTTCGTCCTCCTTTATATCGTTCTGGATATATATGCTTTCCAGGCTTTTAAAACCACCACCCGTCATCATTGGATATACGTGATCTACCTGCTGCTCTCACTGGGTGCACTGGCTTTTTTGATCTATGAGTTCAACTTCAATGACAGCCAGGGACTTTCGGGAGCTAAAAGCTATGCCATCGGATTTTTTCTCGTCTTTTTTGTTCCCAAGATCATATTTTTCATACTCCTTTTTGGAGAGGATATAGTGCGGTTGTTCATTGGAGGTTACCGGAAACTCGCACAGTCGCCGGGGGAATTTGACATGCCATCACGGCGGAAGTTCATCAGCCAGATCGCGCTGGGTATCGCGGCCATTCCGTTCGCATCTTTGCTTTACGGAATGTATCAGGGACGATACAACTATAAGGTGCTGAAGTATGTGCTGTACTTCGAGGATCTTCCTGACGCTTTTGATACATACCGGATCACTCAGATAAGTGATATTCACAGCGGAAGTTTTGATAATCCTGAAAAAATAAAATACGGAATTGACCTTATTAACGAGCAGGAGAGCAATGTGATCCTGTTTACCGGAGACCTCGTCAATAATAAAGCTTCAGAAATGGACCCGTGGAAAGAATTTTTTGGAGGTCTTAAAGCAGAGCACGGAGTCTTTTCTGTGCTGGGGAACCATGACTACGGTGACTATGTGGCCTGGGAATCTGCTGAGGCAAAAAAGCAAAACCTGGAAGCTCTTAAAAATGTGCACAGGGAAATGGGATGGCGACTGCTGCTCAATGAACATGAGTTCATTGAGAAGAATGGAGAGAAGATCGCCATTGTAGGAGTGGAGAATTGGGGGATTGGCGGCTTTAAGAAAGCCGGAGATCTGGACAAAGCGGCCAACGGTCTCAAAAAAGAGGATTTCAAGGTGCTTCTTTCCCACGACCCCTCTTACTGGCAGGAGCGCATTAAGAAGGATCCGCAGCATTATCATCTTACCCTTAGCGGGCACACCCACGGAATGCAGTTTGGGATAGAGATCCCGGGCTGGTTCAAATGGAGTCCGGTGCAATATCGTTATGAGAACTGGGCGGGGATCTATGAAGAATTCGGAAGGTTCATAAATGTTAACCGCGGCTTCGGATTTTTAGCCTATCCGGGGAGAGTGGGTATTTGGCCGGAAGTATCGGTCATTGAACTGAGAAAAGGCCCTAAACCTGTATAATTCAAACTTTTCATTATATTTGGTAAAGGCTGTAGGTGAAGCAATACTTTCGGTACAGCTTTGTGGTACTTAATAACCCGAATATATGTCAAAGTTTGGTGAATTAATTGACCTGCAAATTCCGGTACTTCTGGATTTCTACACAGAATGGAATGAAGCGTCTATAGCCATGCATCCGGTCCTGAAGGACGTGGCGGCAGCACTTGGTGATAAGGCCAAAGTCATAAAGATCGATGTTGACAAGAATGCTCAACTTGCCGAAGCTCTTAGAGTAAAAGGCCTTCCTACCCTCATGATCTATAAGGAAGGGGAGATGAAGTGGCGGCAAAGTGGCGAGCAAGACGCCAACACGCTTATAGGACTGATCCAGGAATATATTTAAAAAAGTCTTTAATCCGCTTCTGACTTTTTCTGCAGTTCTTGCAGAAGTTTTTCTGTGTATTTCTTTATTTCTTCACTTCTTTGCAAGTACAATTGATTTGAGAGGTACTTGACAATTATGAGGCCATTCAGGTCTGAAATGAAATCAGCTGCTTCAATAGAATTCCACACTTTCTGAGACATCGGAGAATGAATCTTCATACTTCCACTGTACATGGGAGAAGGGTACTTTTTTATTACCACATTTATGGATCTTTTATACTGGGAAAGGTCCTGCAAAGAAAAATCGAGATGCGCTTGCTGAAGCTTGTTGAGAATGGTTAATTTTTCAATTGTTTCAGCAGAGAACAGATTAATATCCCCGGAGGCTTCAATGGCCTCAAAAGTTGTTGTTTTAAATTTTGCAGCGTCCGTTATAATTGGGTTTAATTCATATCTGTAGATATGAATTAATGTGTCCAGTTTTGCATTAGGTGAAGATATTCTTTTCCGTAGATTCCCAAGTCTAGTGGTGTCTAGTACTGCGGAATTCATGAGACTATCGATCTCATCAAGATCATTCTCCAGATCCATGACAAGAGACTGCAGATACCGCTGTTTCCTATTCTCGTTTTTTCTTTCTTCATTCCAGTTATTTACCTGCAGGGCAATAAGAATTCCCACAACCACAAGCATGATCTCTCCCATGGCGTACGCCAAATATTTTTTGGTTTTGCCCATGTTTATGAATTTTCTTTTAAAGCTTTTGAAGAGATAAGGCATTCTTACTGATTTTCATCGGGTCCACTTTAAAAGTGGTAGGAAAGTAGGGTATCGATCGGCTTCTTTTGCAACCACTCTAAAATAAGAAAATTAAATAAAACCTTCGTTTTAGGGTGTGTGGCCTGGGATCCAGAGCAAAGATCAAATACTTTTTTCATGAAGAATAAGGCGACAGAAGTCCCAGTCCTAAAAGAAAAGTTGGTACGTGTTTAAGACAAGATCGGTTAAAAAAATTGCAGATAAACTATACGAGTTTTTCTTTAAAAAATTCTATCGTCCTGGACCAGGCGAGTTCTGCGGCCGACTCATCAAAGCGAGGTGTTGTGTTATTATGGAATCCGTGGTTGACGTTGGGATAGAAATGGACAGAAAATTCTTTTTGATTTTCTTTCAACGCCGCTTCATATTCCGGCCATCCGGCATTTACCCGTTCATCAAGACCGGCATAATGTAGTTGTAAAGGGGCATTTATTTTTGGGACCTCTTCCCTGGCAGGCTGTCCTCCATAATAGGGTACTGCAGCTGAAAGACCATTGACCTTTACAGCCATCATGTTTGATATCCAGCCTCCAAAGCAGAATCCAACTACTCCAACTTTGCCGGTACAATCAGGATGGGATTTAAGATATTCGTAACCGGCGATAAAATCTTCCAGCATTTCATCCCGGTCTCTCTTTTTCTGTAGCTCCCTTCCGTCGTCATCATTTCCTGGATAACCTCCCAATGGAGTAAGAGCATCAGGAGCAAGGCTCATAAATCCTGCCAGGGCGACCCGGCGTCCCACATCTTCAATATATGGATTGAGTCCGCGATTTTCATGTACAACAATCACTCCCGGCAGTTTCCCCGTAGGTTGCTTAGGGGTGGAAAGAAGAGCTTTAATTTTCCCGCCGCCTTTGGGAGAATCATAGGTGATATATTTGGAATCTAGATCTGGATGATCTTTCGCAACTGTGACAGTGTCATTATAGTTAGGTGACAAAAAACTCAACAATGAGCCAACAGTGACGGTGCCCACAGCATACAAGGAAAGTCTCTCTACAAATTGTCGTCGGCCTATCTTATTGTGGGCGTATTGATCATACAGGTCAAAGACCTCTTGATTTATGTCTTCTTTTCTTAACTCACTCATAACAAATGGTTTAATTACTTCTCTAAAATAGAAAAAAAAATTATGCTTCATTTCAAATGATCTATGAGATCTTTTCTGAGCATTCTTTTACTGCGGCTTAAAAGGGGTCAGTGTCATTAATTCCAGTAAATTCGGTCTTCATGCCTGGCTCACAATTTAGGAGCAGCTCATTTAGCTTTCGTCTTCCCCTTGATCCATATCCAGCTTGCCAGAAAGTTCCTTTTGAGATTAAAGTTTACCGTAATTTTCTCTCTGATCTGCTTAGAAGTTTTAGACTAATGTCTTAAATTACAAGAACCTCCCAAAGCTGCCTCTAATTCTACTTCTATGTTCCGGTAAATTTTGATGCAATAAATTATATATGATGAATAAATAGAGTTTACTTATTGAAAATCTTTAATCATAGCTTTAAATTATTATATTTTTAATCGATTAATTAACTAAAAACTCTCCAAAATGGCACACAGTAATGATTCAAATCACCCTGATAACCACAAAGTATGGGAAGTAAATGAGTCGAGTAAATGCCCTTTTATGGGCGGAGCACTAAAATTTACCGCCGGTACCGGGACTTCTAACCGCGATTGGTGGCCCAACCAGTTAAACCTGAGTATCCTGCGGCAGCATTCGAAACTGTCAGATCCTATGGGAGAAGATTTTGACTATGCTGAAGAATTTAAGAGCCTCGATCTGAATGAAGTAAAAAAAGATCTTTACGATCTAATGACCGATTCCCAGGACTGGTGGCCTGCCGACTTTGGACACTACGGTCCGTTTTTTATAAGAATGGCTTGGCATAGCGCCGGTACCTATCGTATAGCTGACGGTAGAGGAGGTGGAGGTTCCGGCTCTCAGCGCTTTGCACCTTTGAATAGCTGGCCAGATAACGCCAACCTTGACAAAGCAAGGTTGTTGCTTTGGCCAATAAAGCAAAAGTATGGGAGAAAGATCTCCTGGGCAGATCTTATGATCCTTGCCGGGAACTGTGCTTTGGAATCCATGGGACTTAAAACCTTTGGTTTTGGCGGCGGAAGAGAAGACATCTGGGAACCTGAAGAAGATATCTATTGGGGATCTGAAGGAGAATGGTTAGGCAATAAAGAGCGCTTTGCTCACGGCGAGAAGCTGGAAAACCCCTTAGGAGCTACCCATATGGGATTGATCTATGTGAATCCGGAAGGGCCTAACGGAAACCCGGATCCTGTGGCGGCTGCAGATCATATTCGGGAAACTTTCGGCCGAATGGCCATGAACGATTATGAGACCGTGGCTTTAATAGCAGGCGGTCATACTTTTGGGAAAACCCATGGGGCAGCCGACCCTGAAAAATATGTGGGGATAGAACCGGCAGGTGCAGGTATCGAAGAAATGGGACTGGGCTGGAAAAATTCCTTCGGAAGCGGAAATGCTGAAAACACTATTACCAGCGGAATTGAAGGAACCTGGACAAAAACTCCAACTAAATGGAGCAACAATTTCTTTGAGAATCTCTTTGGATTCGAGTGGGAATGTGCAAAAGGCCCCGGAGGTGCTTACCAGTGGAAACCGAAAAATGGCGCCGGGGAAGGAATTATTCCCGATGCCCATGATCCTTCTCGCAAGCACGCCCCATTCATGTTGACCACTGATATCTCTTTGAGAGAAGATCCTGAGTACAAGAAGATATCCAGGCATTTCTTTGAAAATCCGGATGAGTTTGCAGATGCTTTTGCCAAGGCATGGTACAAATTAACCCACCGGGATATGGGTCCACGTTCAAGATATCTTGGTCCTGAAGTGCCCCAAGAAGATATGATATGGCAGGATCCGATTCCTGAAGTAGATTACGAGGTCATCAATGAACAGGATATTGACCACCTGAAAAATAAAATTTTAGATTCGGGGCTTTCTGTTTCTCAACTGGTGACTACAGCTTGGGCTTCGGCATCCACTTATAGGAATTCAGACAAAAGAGGGGGTGCCAACGGAGCACGAATCAGGTTATCTCCTCAAAAATATTGGGAAGTAAATAATCCGGAGCAGTTATCCAAAATCCTGGACACCTATGAAGGGATCAAGAAAGAATTCGATGAGGCGCAGTCCGGAGGTAAGAAAGTTTCCCTGGCAGACCTAATCGTGCTGGGTGGATGCGCCGGAATCGAAAAAGCAGCGAAAGATGCCGGACAGGAAATAAAAGTTCCTTTTTCTCCGGGACGTGCCGATGCTTTAGAAGAGCAAACCGATGTGGAGGCATTTACAATTTTAGAACCCGTAGCTGATGCTTTCCGGAATTATGCGAAAAAGGACAATAACTATTCTGCTTCAATGGAAGAAATGATGGTTGACAGGGCTCAGCTGATGTCTTTAACAGCTCCTGAGATGACCGTGCTTTTAGGAGGTATGCGTGTTTTGAACACCAATTATGATCAATCCAAACACGGGGTGTTTACTGACAAGCCCGGAAAGCTTACCAATGACTTTTTTGTGAACCTGTTGGATATGAACACTACCTGGAAGGCAGCAGATGATTCTGACAGGCTCTTTGAAGGAAGGGACAGAAAGACCGGTGATGTAAAATGGACCGGTACCCGGGTGGACCTTATCTTTGGGTCTAATTCTGAACTCCGGGCTCTGGCTGAAGTTTACGGAGCTTCAGATGCTCATCAGAAATTCCTGAATGATTTTGTTGCAGCCTGGAACAAGGTGATGAACCTGGACAGGTTTGACCTGGCTTGAGCAGTAAAATAAATGCTGATCGAAAAAGGTGGTTTTTGACCACCTTTTTCTTTGAAAATACTTTTTAAAAATTGCTTTTTTCGAGCCTTTCAAATTTGAATCCCAGGTTCGAAAAATGATCGAGCACCTTTGGCAGGACCTCACGCAAGTTTTTTTCTGCTTTCAGGCTGTCGTGAAACACTATAATGCTTCCCGGTACTGCATTTTCGAGTACATTTTGAAGACATACTTTAGCAGAGACATTTGCACCATAATCTACACTCAGCACGTCCCACATTACGATCTTAAAACCCAGTTTGGACAGCTGTTTTGCCTGGCGGTTGGTGATCTTTCCGTAGGGAGGGCGAAAAAGAGGGGGCTCATTTTCCTTGAAGTGGAGATCCATTTCCCGTTGCGCTTTTTGCGCATTATCAATATACTGCTGAAATGGGGTTTTCCAGCCATTGAGATGGTTGTAGGTGTGATTTCCAAACCGGTGACCGGCAGATAGTACCTTTTTGAATACTTCAGGATGTTTATTGATATTTTCTCCTATGCAGAAAAAGGTAGCTTTGGCATCATATTTTTCCAGTTGCTGTAACACCCAGGGCGTAACATCCGGAATTGGACCGTCGTCAAAGCTGAGGTAAAGCCTTTTTCCGTCAGGTCTTCCATTCCAGATCCTGTTTGGATACAATTTTTTTACTAATCCGGATACTTTGACTATCATACAAAAAAGCCTGCTATTTTAGGAGCAGGCTTAGGTTTTATAGTGAATCAACAGCTTCTTCAGGAATCAATTCTTCCTGCACATCTGGCAAATCTTCAGAAGCATCTGGGCTTCCGTAGAAATGTCTGAACATCATCAGGTAATTATTGAAAGTATCGGCTTCTTTCCGTGCTTTCTCTTCATCGCCATGAATGATCAAAAGATCAACAAGGCTGCGGTATCTTTCAATGTCGCTCACAATTTCGCTTCCCCAGGAAAGCTGGCGATTAATATCAAAGCTGCTGTAATATTCCAGGTTCTCCTGGTACTTTTTAGCTACCCGGTCCCAAAGCTCTCGTGCTTTCTCTTTTTTATCAACTTCATAATACCCGCCAATGAAAGGTTCAAGCAAGGTGTAGTAGCCGTAATAATCAAGAGGCATTTTTTCCATTCCCAGATCCAGCACATTTTCTGCTTTTTCGAGCTGGTCTTCCTGGATCAGTTTTTCAATGAGCCTGGCAAGGTTACTTCTATAGGTAATAGCATTTTTACGGGTTTCGGTGTCATGATAAATATTTGGATCACCGGAATTACCCCAATACCAGTTCATGACAATATTGTACATCTTATCTGTGTCTATCCTTCCCATATCAAATGGGTTCTGAGGATTCACCGGGGTTCGGATAGGCACAAGTTTGTAGGCAACGCCATCTAACTGGAGGTAATCTTTCATCCAGAGATAATCATCATCTCCAAAGCTACCACCGGTAAAGTAAATAGGTCGTTTCCACTCATTATTGGCAATAATGTCCAGCATCAAGAGACGGTTCTTGTATAAGATGTCGCCATCCAGTTCAATGATGATCTCGTCAACTATCTGGTCTGCATCTTCGGGGTTGACAATGTTATTTTCCAAAACATTCTCCTTATTGACAGGGATCCTGAGGGATTTGGTAGGGAAGGTGCTAACGTTTTGTCCACTCATTAATTCTGCCTGCGTCCTTGGATCATCACTGGCTATCCAGTTGAGCCAATTCTTTATGTTCATGGTGTCACGGGTGATGGGTTGATACCACACCGCATCGTTGGTTCCATATCTATATTGCTCATGAACGAGCTGACTCGGAATTGGCGCACTTTCCCACGCCTGTGATTTCATCTGGTCAATATACCAGTCGGTCGCAAACAGGGAGGTGTTGACGATCCTTACATCGGTACGATATTCTTCTACCTGCTGGGCATACCATAGGGCAAAAGTATCATTGTCGCCAATGGTGAACAGGATGGCGTTTGGATCGAGACTGTCAAGATACATTTTGGCCATTGCAAGGGCAGTATACCGGTCTGAACGATCATGATCATCCCAGTTCTCTGAAGCAAGAACGGTAGGTACAGCCAGTAAGGAGGCCACTACCACAATCGGCACCGCAATTTTTGGTTTGATATAATCTTTGAGAATATCAAATAAGGCATATACCCCAAATCCTATCCAGATCGCAAATACATAGAAGGAACCTACAAGAGCGTAGTCTCTTTCACGTGGTTCAAAAGGCCGTTCATTTAAATACACTTTTAAGGCGATCCCCGTGAAGAGGAAGAACACCAGTAATACCCAGAAATTCTTCTTGTCTTTGGAAAACTGAAATACCAGACCCAGTAATCCTAGGAGCAACGGAAGGAAATAATAAGTATTCCTTGCCTTATTGTTCTTGATATCTGACGGTAAATTATCCTGAGGGCCCAGTCTCGCTTCATCAATTAAGTCGATCCCGCTTAACCAGTTCCCGTGTTGATCTGTATATTTTCCCTGTATATCATCTTGGCGGCCCACAAAATTCCACATGAAATATCGCCAGTACATATAGCCCAACTGGAACTGAAAGAAATATTGCAGGTTGGATGAAAAGGAGGGTTTTTCAACGGTGATGTATTCCCTGAACTGTCTTAGGAAATTATCGTATTGTTCATTGTCGATATTTCCGCTATTGTAGCTTTGACGGAATTCATTTACTGCAGCCACTAACTGTTCCTGCCCCTGATATTCGGGTTTAATGGTAAATTTTAGAGGTCCCGTGAAATCCAGGTAATTTGCAGCGTGTTCTGTACTCCACATACGCGGCAAAATAGCCTTGTGCATGTCATCTGTATTCTGCTTCGCATTCTTATAATTGTTCACGATCACATACTTGCCCAGCTCTTCATCCTTTTCATACTTTGGCTTGTCATCGATGTAGGGATTGTTCTCGTCAAGTCCGCTGTACATTTCGGTGAACTGAGGTCCGTAGAAAAGGTGAGTTTCGGGATATTGTTCCCGGTTGTAATAGGCCAGCAATTCGCGGGCGTTATTCGGATTATTTTCGTTGATGACCGTATTCGCATTCGCCCTGATTGGCAGCATCATCCAGCTTGAAAACCCAATGAAGATGAACAGGATGCACAGCAGAAGCGTGTTGAGCTGATAGTATTTTTTCCTACGGGTATATTTTATTCCGAAGTAGAAGGCCGCGATAATTACAAGAGCTGTAAATATAGTTCCCGAATTGAATGGCATTCCCAGAGAATTCACAAAGAAAACTTCGGTAGCCGAGAAAAGGCTGAGGGAATACGGAAGCAGCATTTTAAAGATGAACATCAATACTGCTACTACCACAAGGTTGGCGACTATGAAGTTCTTCCAGGTGACCTTAGAAAAGTTCTTGAAGAAATATAAGAACCCGATCGCCGGAATGGTGAGCAGCCCCATAAAGTGGACTCCAAAGGAAAGACCAATAATAAAACAGATAAGGATCACCCAGCGGTTGCCCCTTGGAGCAAACATATCCCTTTCCCAAAGAAGGCCAAGGTAAAAGAGGATCGCCATAATACAGGTGGCCATAGCATAAACTTCGGCTTCACCGGCATTAAACCAGAAACTGTCAGTAAAAGTAAAGGCCAGAGAACCAACTAAAGCACTTCCTAAAACTGCCATTTTACTGGCGTCAGAAATTTTTTCCACCGGCCCCGTGATCTTAAGTACCAGCAGGCTTATTGACCAGAACATGAAGAGAATGGTAAAAGCACTGGCAAAGACAGACATCATATTCACCATATAAGCAACGTGGCCCGGGTCATTTGCAAAAATTGAGAAAAAAGCACCCATCATCTGGTAGAGTGGAGCTCCCGGCGGATGCCCTACTTCGAGTTTTGAGGAGGTGGAAATGTACTCCCCGGCATCCCAGAAACTAACGGTGGGTTCTACGGTAAGCCAATATGTAAGGAGGGCTACTAAAAAAACTAACCAGCCAAGGATCTTATTCCACCTGGTAAAGTTAAATTTTGTCATGTGTGTTGAAATTGAGAACAGTGGCGAATTTAAGAATAATTAAGCTATTGAAACCACAACGGACTTTAATATGAATTATTTCTGAAGATGAAACGTAATAGGGAAGGGAGATGGATCTTTTTTTTCTGAAAAACAGGAGCTTAAAAAAGGGTATTTTTCGAGGTCGGAAAAAACTGAAAGAAAACAGAAAAAATATTTGTACAACAAAAACTTTGTTTTAAATTTGCATCCGCATTACAGCAATGGCCCATGGTGTAACTGGCAACACGTCTGGTTTTGGTCCAGAAGAGTCTAGGTTCGAGCCCTAGTGGGCCAACAAGTAATGGAAACCGAATTGTGAAAACAGTTCGGTTTTTTTGTTTTTAGAAGTTTTTTTAAAGTTGTCATTAAGATGATGGCATAAAAAACCCGGTAAAAAATACCGGGTCTTAGTTTAATCATTGACAATTTTTCTCAAGCAACTTTTAAAATACTGTAATAATTGAGAGCGCTCTGATAGAATTTCAGGCTTCTGTTATCATTTTTGATGCAGGACGACAAAAATCTTTCCAGGTCCAGGCATTCGAAACTTACCGTAGTATATTCATGATCTGAAATCGGGATCTCAGCTTTCACTACTTTATTTTCATAATCAATATCCACTTTTCTCGCAGCAAAGTACATCTTAATGATCCCTTTGTGAAGTGAACTGAAGGCATTATTGGAACAGTCCAAACAGCTGCTGTGGACAAAATTTTTAAATTCTTCAATTATCTGAGAGGGTTGAGTTGTAATCATGAGGCTGGTCGTAGTTATTTGTTCTTATGTGGCCTAAATTAAGCGGAGTTGTGTTAAAACTGTTTTAAGGAAATGTTGATTAATACAGAATTAACAGAGGCATCCTTCGTTTGTGAAAATTTTAGGAGCTTATCACGATTTGAGCGAAAAAAGTCTCAAATGATTTTAACATTTCAGGAATGATAAAATTTTCTTAAGCCCAGTAAAAATGGTGGGTGAGCGACGTATTTCTACGGAAATCCTTGTATCTTCAGAAGCAAAAACCGGCCAAATTGGAAAAAAAGAAGAAAATTTCTGTCATCATTCTTTCAATATTAGGATTCCTCATCCTTGTTTTTATAGCCCTAAGTTTTTACTTCTCAAACCGTATCAAGAACAGTATCGATGAAGCCATTGGGAAGGATTCCTCTTATAAAGAAGCAGATGTGGACCTGCTTCAAAGGCAAATTACTATTGACAGCCTGGACTTCAATGGCAATGGAAAACAAATGGCAGCAAAAAAGATATCCTTAAAGGGTATAGGTTTGATCAAATATATTTTTGATGACAAACTGGTTATCAACAGGCTGGTGATCGAAGGTCCTGATATAATTTTTAGCGAGAAAAAAAACGATAGTAGCAGTGGTGGGACAAAAGGCTTTAGCCGAAATATCACGGTTAAAAATGTGGAATTCCACAACGGGAATTTTCGTCTAAAGAAAAAAGATACTACCGGGAATGATATTTTTATAAGCTTTCCAACCCTTACTTTGTCAGCAGTACACGTGGATTCAGCTACCGTAAAAAATCGGATGCCCTTTCAATATGAGACCTATTCCTTTTATTCCGATTCCCTCAGGATAAATATTAATCCGCAGCATTATGTGGCAGCAGAAGAGGTGAGAATGGAGAACGGCAAGACAGAAATTAAGGACTTCAAGATCCTTCCTTATTATGAAAAAGCAGAATTTGACCAGGTCATTCCTTATGAGAAGGACCGGATTTCCCTTCGGGTGAAGAATATTCAGCTGGACAGCCTGCAAATTGAATATAAAAAGGATCAGTTTTACCTGCGGAATCCGATGTTGACGGTCACCGGTGGCGACCTGGAAGTCTATCGTAACAAGCTCCTGCCAGATGATCCGCGCAAGCGTCCTCTATACAGTAGTCTGCTGCGGAATGCTCCCGTAAAACTCGACTTTAAAAAAGTCAGGGTGAGAAACAGTAAAATTCAATATCAGGAAAAGGTAAAAGAAGGAATTCCTCCTGCTGAAGTCATCTTTTCTGATATTGATGCCGATATTACTTCTCTGACCAATATCAATCTCGACCGCAAGGATTTCCCGGAAACAAAGGTGCATGTAAATGCCACTTTTCAGAAGGTGTCACCGTTGGAAGTAGACTGGACTTTCAATGTGACCAATCCCAATGATAAATTCCTTTTTAAGGGTAAATTCGGAGCCGTTCCCGGAGATGCTCTCAATCCATTGCTGCGGCCTTCCATGAACATGGAGGCAAAGGGGACCATAAAGGATGCCTGGTTCACTTTTACCGGAAACGATGAAGTACTCACCGGTGATGTACGGCTGAACTACGACCAGTTCAAATTTATATGGCTCAAAAAAGGAAGCAATGAAAAACGCGGATTCTTTACCGCCATTGCCAATCTTTTTGTGGACAACGACGGAATTTCCGGAGATCATAAGAGCAGGGAAGTCCGCGTGGAGCGGGATCCGCACCGTTCTTTCTGGGCATATGTTTGGAACGGGCTCCAAAATGGGATGAAAAATACGTTCTCGCAGTTGTAAACCTTCCGAAGTATCAGAAATAATTTCCGCAGCCATATCCGCAAATATTCTACGGAAAATTGTCAGTTCCTTAAGGTGTCAAAAATGACATTTTTGGATGGAATTTTTCCGCAGTAATAAATTCGGACATTCTTAACCTGATTTGGATCATTTTTTCCGCTTTACCTTTCCGTTACTTTTGCCTCTAAATTATTAGGAATGAGCAATTTTTTGATCAACAAATACAATGTGGCAGGCCCGCGGTATACCAGTTATCCAACGGTGCCATATTGGAACCAGGGTACTTTTTCTATTGAGGAGTATAAAGAGACCCTAAAAAAGTCCTTTTCGGAGAGTAATGCTTCCGAAGGAATTAGCCTGTACCTGCATTTGCCGTTTTGCGAAAGCCTGTGCACCTTTTGCGGGTGTAATAAGCGTATTACCAAAAGGCATGATGTGGAGTCTCCCTATATTTCGGCAGTGCTGGAGGAATGGGACCTGTACCTGGAACTGCTGAAGGAGCGCCCGGTAATTAAAGAAATTCATTTGGGAGGAGGAACCCCTACTTTCTTCTCTCCTGAAAATCTTACCAGGCTTATCAATGGATTATTCGAAAATGCCGATAGAGCTGAAGAATTTGAATTCAGTTTTGAAGGCCATCCCAACAACACCCGAAAAGATCATCTAAAAGCCCTTTTTGAGCTGGGGTTTGACAGGGTGAGTTACGGCGTGCAGGATTACAATCCGGTGGTGCAGCAGGCGATTCACCGTTTTCAGCCTTTCCGGAATGTGAAAGATGCGACCGAACAGGCAAGGGAAATAGGCTATACTTCTGTGGGCCACGATATAATCTTCGGACTTCCATTCCAGACAGTGGAGCACATCAAGACCACCATTGAAAAGACAAAAGAATTGATGCCGGACAGGATAGCGTTTTACAGCTATGCCCATGTGCCGTGGATAAAAGGCAATGGGCAGCGCGGATTCAAGGAAGAAGATCTTCCTACGGCCGATGTGAAGCGAGAAATGTATGAGACCGGAAAGAGAATGCTGGCCGAAGCGGGTTATGTTGAAATTGGCATGGACCATTTTGCCTTGAAATCTGATTCCCTTTATAAGGCTGTAGAAGACAAAAAACTACACCGCAATTTCATGGGCTACACTGCTTCAAAGACAAAGGTCATGATTGGCCTGGGAGTTTCAGCTATTAGTGACAGCTGGACCGGATTTGCGCAGAACGTGAAGACCCTGGAAGAATACTATGAAATACTGGATAAAAACGAATTCCCTCTCTACAGGGGGCATATTCTAACCGAAGAAGATGAAAAACTAAGGCGGCATATCCTGAACCTGATGTGCAATCTCCAAACATCATGGAAGGATGAAAACCTTGCTTTTCCTGAATTGCCGGACGTGCTGATCAGACTTCGAGAAATGGAAGCGGACGGGCTTCTAACGATCGAAAAAGACAGGCTGGTGATCAACGAGAAGGGCAGGCCTTTTGTGCGCAATGTGTGTATGGCATTTGACCTGCTGTTGCAACGCAGTAAACCTGAGACCCAGCTGTTCTCAATGACTGTCTAGAATTAGCATCTTCTGAAACAAAAAGATCCGGAGTTTTTGCTCCGGATCTTTTGCTTTTATGGGGTCTCAAAAATGACATTTTTGAAAGTTCTTCCAGTGATCATTTTTCTCAGAGGGGAGAAGAGCCGTCAGTTCGAGTTTTTTGGCTGAGCAAGAGCGAAGGCACAAAGTATCGGGAACAGAGGCGGATCATGTGTTATCAATGGACAGGTTTAAAAGGTCCCAAAAATGTCATTTTAGAGAGTTCTTCCAGGGATCATTGCTTTTCAGAGGGTAGAAGAGCCGTCAGTTCGAGTTTTGTGGCTGAGCAAGAGCAAAGGCACAAAATATCGGGAACAGAGGCGGATTAAATTTTATCAAAGGGCAAGTTTAAAAGGTGCCAAAAATGACATTTTTGAGTGGTCCTTCTTCCTACCAATTAACCAATCACCAATCACCAATCACCAATCACCAAACACCAAACACCAATCAACCTTTTGGCCTGCTCTGGTACATATTCATAAAAATATTAGTGGCCATATTTCTGGCCCTGTTCCGGGCAATATTCGCCCTGTCGCCTTCAAATAATTCATCAATGGTCTCAAACCACAGGTTCAACCAGGTTCCGAAGTGTTTTTGCTCGATAGAGTGGTCAAAATTCTGGTCCACTTCTTTATGAGCTTTCATGGGATTTCCGCGGAATTTGCTCACCATAAAAAGATTGGTCTCCCAAAAGTCGGTTAGCTTTTCCAGGTGTGCAGGCCAGTCTTCAATGGTTTCATTAAAGAACCTGCCAATCTCCGGATTGGTTCTCACTTTTGAATAAAAAGAAGAAACCAGGAGAAAAACATCCTCCCGGTTTTGAATATCATGTTTCATAGCCTGATGTTAGTACCTCATTATAACATTTATCACAAGAAGTAATGTGCTTACCACAAGGCTCAAAAGTAGGGTATTGAAAACAAATTTAGGTTTCATTTGTGCAAGAACAGCTACCAGATAGATCATACTCACTGCTACAACCAGGAAAAGCTGTATCATTTGGAGCAGATCATGCCCGTTCATCAAAATTACCATTGCCGAGGCAGCTCCAAGGCAGGTGGAAAGGATAATGGCCAAAGCCGAATATCCCACAAATAAATCCTCAAAATCTTTGTAAAGTGTGTTGTAAAGTCTCATACCTGTCAATTTTTTACTGCCGTAAAATTATTGGGAACAGGGCAGGAGAAATATGATTTGAGTCATAATTGAGGACATTTCTGTCCGACTTCAGGTGCTAAAAGGCTGAAAATTAAAGGGAAAGAACATCTAGCGGTAAACTTTGCGTTTTTTGATCTGAAGTTCTCCTTTTTTCTCCAGGGACTTGGTAGCCCGTATCACTGTCTCGACACGAAGGCCTGTGAGATCTGCCAACTGTTGGCGGGTTAGATCTACTTTATAAGTGAATTCCCCTTCGATCTTATGTACATGCTTTTTAAGATAATCCAGAATACGAAGAATACGGTGTTCAGGTTCCTGGCTGGAGATCTCAGATACCATGATAGCCTTGTAAAAAAGCCTTTTTGCAAGGGTTTCGGTTATTTTGAGATGTACTTTAGGATTGGAGGAAAGCAGTTCCAGAAAATGCTCTTTTGGAAGCTGAAAAACTTCGGCATCTGAAAGAGCTTCGGCATTGGCCGGATACTTTACATTTGCCAGCAGTGGAGGTTCTCCGAAGCTTTGCCCGATAGAAAAGATACCCTGAATGAACTCTTTTCCGTCTTCGTTGTAATTGTTCATTTTGATCTCTCCGGAAGCGATCTGGTAAAAATTAAGAGCAGACTCGCCTTCCCGAAACAATTGATCGCCTTTGGAATAAGAAACTTTGCGGGCTCCGTGGTCCAGCAGTAGATTTTCGTCGATCATGTATGATTATTGATGAGAGCGAATTAGCTGCACAATTGCAGATTTCTGTACCACTCCAGATTGACGCCAAAGTTGTTTCCCGTTCTTGAACAGGATGAGCGTGGGAACTCCCCGCACCTGGAATTTCTCTGCCAGGGCCTGATTCTTATCCACATCGATCTTGACTATTTTGACCTCATCACCCAATTCTGCCTTCGCATCCTTTAAAATAGGACCCAGCGTCTTACATGGGCCGCACCAGTCGGCAGAAAAGTCGACCAGCACCGGTTTGTCATCATTAATGATCTGGCTGAAGCTGCTTTTCATAAGGCTGATATTTTAGGAAGGTTCATCTTTCCTAAAGATATTATTTTTTCAGGAGAACCACTTCTAAAATACCTTTTTTGACAGTTCTATAAGAGTTTACCTGGTTTTGTTGATTCTCGAAAAAGCTTCTTCTTCCAGGCTTTCCCTGTGGTCCGGGTGTGCAATGGAAATCAGGGCTTTTGCCCGCTGCTTCAGGTTTTTTCCGTAGAGGTTCACCACGCCATATTCTGTAGCGATATAATGCACGTGAGCGCGCGTTGTAGTCACTCCCGCACCTTCCATGAGGTGTGGAACGATCTTGGAAATTCCTTTACTGGTAATTGAAGGGAGAGCTATAATGGCCTTACCACCTTCAGAAAGGGAGGCGCCGCGAATGAAATCCATCTGGCCCCCTACTCCGGAATACTGATAACATCCAATAGTATCTGCGCATACCTGTCCCGTGAGGTCTATCTCAATGGCACTGTTGATAGCGGTAACTTTAGGGTTTTGCCGAATAATTGCCGTGTCATTTGTGTATCCCGCTTCCTTAAAATGTATCAACGGATTATCGTCTATAAAATCATATAATTTTTTGGAACCCATTGCGAAGCAGGTAACGATCTTACCGGTTTTTATCTCTTTTTCTTCCCCGGTGATGATCCCTTTTTCCACCAATGGAAGGATCCCGTCAGAGAACATCTCGGTGTGAATACCCAGGCGCTTGTGGTTCATAAGGTTGGAAAGTACCACGTTTGGAATACCGCCTATTCCCATTTGAAGGGTAGCGCCGTCTTCGATAAGTTCGGCAACGTGTTTTCCAATTTGTTTTTCAATTTCTGTAGGGATGCCCGGTTCATGAGTGAACAACGGCACATCTACATTTACCGCAGCATTTATCTTGCTAACATGAATGATCCCATCTCCATGAGTCCTTGGAACCTGCGGATTGATCTGGGCGATGATCTTCTTAGCCGTTTGAATCGCCGGAATTGTAATGTCTATAGAAAGTCCCAAAGAGCAATAACCATGTTTATCGGGAGGTGAAACCTGAATAAAGGCTACATCTAATGGTAAGATATTCTTCCTGAATAACAGGTGGATCTCACTCAGAAAAATAGGAATGTAGGCTCCATAGCTTGAATTCACTGCCTGCCGCACATTTCCTGCAACGAAGCAACTATTGGTAATGAAAGAATTGCGGTAAGGTTCGCGGGTGTAGCGCGCATCGCCTTCGGTATGGATCTGGAACAGTTCAACCTCTTCCAGTTCCTGGTACCGGTCACATAAAGCCTCAATCAAGACCTTAGGGGTCATTGCGGCACCCTGAAAAAATACCCTGTCACCAGATTTTACGTGAGATACTGCTTCAGCAGCTGATACGATATCCATGATAAGCGGATTATTGTTTTTTGATATTGAGATCAAAACTTATCTCGATCTCATCTTTTACCTTGATTATTCCGAATAATTTTTTCGGAGGTTCAAGGCCGAAGTCTTTGATATTTAGTTCCAGTTCGCCCTGGAAGTGGGCCACCTGTCCATTTTTAATATTTACAGGTACTTTGTAGAATTTCTCCTTGCCGGCCATTGTTATACAGATGGTAGCTATTCCGAAGGTTTTGGAATGGAGGGTAACATTGTTGAGTTCAAGCAGAATTTCAGGATATTGATCTGCTTTGATAAGATCATTAAAATCCTGATTGATCCCTTTATTTCCGCAGTCAAAACCACGGGTGTCAAGGGTAAGAATGGCTCCGGTAAAATTCATTATTGAATCTTTTCTGGAGTAGTAGACCTTTTGGGCCTTTTTAAGATAAGAGGTATCGAAATTACATTCGAATTTATTGATGTTGGTATCACCGGTTATTGACAGGTGACTGGTTGGTAGAACTGCCACCTCTTTTACCTGAAAAGGGGTCTGTGCACTTGTGAATGCACTAAGGAACAGTAACATAACAATTGGCAAAAACTTTTTCATGGCATTTAAATTTAGGTAAAAAAAATGGGGGAACCCGGTTCCCCCATTTTCGGGCTAGTTCAAACGTATATCTTAGAAGCTGATTGCTGCCTCAAGCATAAGACCGTTGAAGCTTCCTTCATGGTGGATATCATTTGCAGGATAACCATCATAAGTCTGGTTCACGTATTCAACTTTTGCAAGAACGTTTTTGGTCATGAACCATCCAGCTCCTAGTTGGAATCTGTTAATGTCGATGTCATTACCACTTTTGTCTTCTCCACCTGCAGTGTTGTAACGTCCACCGATGTAGAAGTCTTCGTCAGCTCCAAATCTGTAAAGAAGCTCACCAGAGTACTGGCTGTAAGATCTTGTTTCAGAGTTAGCTTCGTTTTTCTTTCTACCTGTAACGCTTTCAATGATTCCGAAGAATTCAAGTCCACCAAGTTTGAAGAATGGGTTGATTTGGAAAGCAGTCATGTCATTGTTCACATCTGGAACCATCATACCACCTCTGAATCCATCACCACCACCGTCGATGTCGCTAAGTACTTCGTAGTAACGAGATCCTGCACGGTCACCACTGTAAAGGTAAACACCTCTTCCGTAGTTGTGTGGAGCGTGAAGTACAGATCCTGTCAATCTAAATCTGAAGTTTTCAGTGATCTGGTCGTCATATCCTAATTTTACTAACCAGGATGGGCTTGTAGAATCTTTACCAGAAACGTTTTGGTTCAATTTACCGTTGGTGAATCCAACCATACCTAACCAAGGACCGTTGAAGTAGTATACTTCTGCACCAACTTCAGTAGTGAAAGCATCCATTACGTAGTTACCAACAAATGGGTTATGAAGAGCCATTGCGTTGTCAGTTCTTCTGAAGTGACCATCACCATAGTTGTTCTCCATGTGACCGATCTTGATTCTTACATGGTCCATAAGACCTGAAGCTAAACCTTCGCTGATGAAATCAAGGTTGTCAATTTGGAAATACCCACCTTTTACATAAGATTCGTGGTGGTGTTGAGAAGAAAGGTAGGTTCTCAAGTGCATTCTTAAACCTTTAGCTAAAAGAACGTCAAGGTCAAGGTTGGCAGTTGCAAGGTTGAAGTTGCTTCCAAGGTCAACCAATTCTACCGGTCCTTCGCTCTCCTGGCTTAAAGCCTGGAATTGTAGTGTAGATGCACCACCTAATCTTACCTGTACGCCATTGAATTCAGTATCTATGTCTTTAGTTGGTTCAAATTCATTAATACCTCTTTGGTCTGGAGCTCTAAAGTTTGGAAGATCTCTGTCCCATATTGTTTGAGATTGGTTCTCTTCGGTTGCCTCAACCTCTTGCGCCTGAACCTGAAAGCCCATGGCCATCAAAAGTGCGATTCCGGAATATTTAATTAAGTTTTTCATTTTGTTTTGTTTAAAAAAGTTGATAGTTGAATTTTAAATTGAGTTTAATTTAGATTAAGTTATTTTGAATATACTGCTTGAAATTTTACGTTTACTTCTTCTCCGGTAGTAATGGTTCCAAACATTGCTGTTGGGGGGTCTACCTTGTATTGGGTCATATTAATTTTCTTGTTTCCTGAAAGGTCGATCTTGCTTTCGCTTACTTTAGCGTCAAAGATCATATCTACTGATTTTTTCACCCCGTTGATGGTTAAATTACCTGTTGCGGTGATCTTACAAGAGCTGCTTGAAGTACAGTCGATATTCTTTACACTTTGAAGCTGGAATTCGATCTTCTTGTGATCATCAGTATTAAGGGCTTTATAGGCATTTTTGTCCATTCCTCCCTTACCACTCTTAAGGCTTTCAGCTATCACTGTGAAACTTAGCTGATCTACCTTCACTAGTTGTCCGTCTTCCATTACTACTTTTAGAGTACCCTGCAAGTCATTTGCTGTCATCTCCCAGTCGTGAATGTTGGAAGTTCCCTCTACTACTACTTTAGAAGCTTTGCCGTTGACATTATAAGTCTGTCCCCAGGAAGTCTGGGCAAAGAATACAAGTGCCAGAAAGCTTCCAAGTACTATCCAAAAGTTCTTTATTGTTTTCATGATTTCTGTTTTTTATTTGATACAAAGTTGGGGCATAAAAGCAGGTTTAATTATGACCGCCGTCATCTTTCAGTCAGATTCGTAGGGTTTTTTTATGTTTTTCTTCACATTTCATCTCAGGCCGCATGAATAAAGACATTTTGGTCCAATTAAAGTACTCCAAAAAAACAAAAAGTGATCATTCTCATATTTTGCCCATTCAAATACAGAATAAAATTGGAGATAATTAATTTAAAAGCCAAGTTTTTGCAAGATTGATAATGAAAATTTTTCTTGTTGTGAAGAAAAAAAGCCCTTTTTTAAAACAAAAATCCGGCATTGCCGGATTTAATAAGATAATTTTAATACTTCTTTTAATGACAACTCATACTCGCAGTTGCCATTTCTGAGACCGGGGCAGGTGAGAGGTAAGGAATGTCCAGTCCAAGGCCTCTGATAATGAACAAACAGCCTATAACTACTACAAAAACAGGAATAAGTTTTTGCACCTTTTGACGAAAAGAAGCATTCAGCATTCGGCTGAAATAAACGGCTGCAGTCATCAGTGGAATCGTTCCCAGCCCGAAAAGCAGCATATAAAGGCTTCCGGTGGTAATGGATCCTGCTGCAAGGGCACCAAATACCGCCATATAGACCAGTCCGCAGGGAAGCAGACCATTTAAAAATCCAATAGTGAGAAAAGTGTCTGGTGTCCTTTTCTTAAGTGCACTACCCAAAGAAGATTTCACCTTTCCAATGAGGCGATAGACAGGTTGCGAAAAATTCAGTTTTTTAACCTTTTCCGAAGGAAGAATTATTAAGAGGATCATAAGAACTCCGGCACCAATCGATAAATACTGCTGCAATCCAAATAGATTGAGGCTTCTGCCTACCAATCCGAAAGTCAATCCTATCATACTGTAGGCTAGGAGCCGACCAAAGTGATATAGAAAGACCTGGAATAGTCGCAGGCTTTTGTTATTGCGCGAAACAGGCAGCATGAAAGCTATGGGGCCACACATACCCACGCAGTGGAAACTGCCAAGAATACCGAGTATGAAAGCGGAATAAAGCATTAGTAGTTGATCTCTTCTTTGAAGAAAAAGTTCTGTCCCTCGTAGGACCAGTCAATAGAAATGTTCCAACGGCCACCAACCAAGCGGTTATCAGGTACGAGCAATTGATGAGAGGATAATGAAAGAGGAAATTCATTATCCAGTTGCTTGTTTGATGGCCTGTATAGGAACACTTTGCCTTTGATCTCAGAAAAATCCATGTCTTCGGGAAAGCTGATAAGCATTCCTTCGGCAGTTTTTTCCATATGTATGTTCTCAGGAAGCTTACTTGCGTTTGTTTCCTTGTCCAGCTGTTGCTGAAAATCGAGTTCTGTTTTATAATATTCTTCCACCACGAGGTCGTGGCTATAGGCTTTATCTGTGCTCATTGTAATCACGAAATACATGATGAACGCAATAAAACCAACTATGGCCAATACCAGGCCTGTTCCCCAATTCATTTTCATAGCTCTAATTTTAACCTTTTATGACCAGGAACACACTATCTTCCTCCGCAGTGACCGAATGTAATTCTCCTACCGTTATCGTATGCTCTTCAAATAGTTCCAACGGAATTTCTTCGGAAGCTGTTTTGTAGATCACTTTGCCTTTGATCACGACAAGTTTCGCGGGAATATCTGTTATATGTTCCTTTAGGGTGACATCTTTTTCAAGACCAATCGCCAGCACATGAAAGTCCTTTCCTTCCTGAAGCCTTTTTACTACCGGTTTTCCGGCAGTTCTCATCTCTGCAATTACATTTTTCAATACCATATCCTTCTCATTTAATTGTTATTGCTCTTTTTTTATCTAAAACTCCTCGGCCCCATAAAATTAGTCGTCGTGGTCTCAATAAGCTTATCACCGTCAAAGATCCCTATTTCCAGACTGCTTTTTTCATTGTCCAGCAGTGATTTGTTGATCTCTATAAACAAGGTCCCTTCTGCGAGGCCTTTTTCGGGAACAGTGATCTTGTCATGTGTAACAGATTCAATTTTTCCCTGGTGCGATAACAGTTCAAAATGAATATTATCAAATTCCCCGGTGGTCTTATTGATCAACTTAAAGGTGTACACATTCGAGATCATATTGTTGGCCTTGGTCTCATACAACTGCCCGGGTAATCTTAAGATCGTTGCTTCTACATCACTTCTTAGGAACAACATTCCTGAAAGGATCCCGACCAGCACAAAAAGAATCGCGGCATAGCCTTTCATTCTTGGTGTTAAGCGGAATTTTTCCTCTTTTTCAATATTCTCTTCGGAATAATAGCCGATCAAACCTTTCGGCAGATCCACTTTTTCCATCATGGCGTCGCAGGCATCGATACAGGCGGTACAGTTGATACATTCCAACTGAGTACCATTCCTGATATCTATTCCGGTAGGACAAACCTGCACACATTGGGAACAATCTATACAATCTCCTTTTCCCAGATCTGCACGGTTCTCATTCTTTCTGAAACGGGAACGTCCTTTTTCACGTTCTCCCCGTTTATGGTCATAAGCTACCACCACCGACTTCTTATCCAGAAGCACACTTTGCAACCTTCCGTAGGGGCAGGCGATAGTACACACCTGTTCGCGGAACCAGGCAAAAATAAAATAGAAAACCCCGGTGAAGATCAGAATTGCAATAAAGGTGCTGAGGTGCTCCAGGGGTCCTTCGGTAATATACTGTAGCAGCCTGTCACTGCTTATAAGGTATGCCAGGAAAACATTAGCAATACCAAAGGACACCAGGAAGAAAAGGAACCATTTTAAGCCTTTTTTGCGGATCTTGTTGGCATTCCATTCCTGTTTATCCAAACGTATCTGTGCTCCCCGGTCACCTTCGGTCCAATATTCGATCTTACGAAAGACCATTTCCATAAATATGGTCTGTGGGCATATCCAACCACAAAAGATCCTTCCGTAAGCATTGGTGAAAAGGGTGACGAACAGCACACCAATGATCATGGCGGTCACCCCAATATAGAAGTCCTGTGGCCAGAACGGGAATCCAAATATGGAGAATTCCCGTTGCAGCACATTGAACATCATGAATTGATTGCCGTTGACCTTAATAAAAGGACTGGCAATTAGGAAAATGAGCAGAAACCAGGTGAACCAGGTACGGTACTTATAGAATTTTCCGGAAGGTTTCTTGGGATAAACCCAAGCCCTTTTTCCTTCATCATCCATTGTCCCTATGCGGTCCCTGTAACTGATATTGCTCATTATCCTCTTTTTCTAACCTCTTCTGAAATTACTCAGGTTTCCAAATATCTCCCTCTGCTTCTTTTGGTGCAGCCGGAGTAGTCCCCTGCAGGCTGACCACGTAGCTTGCCACCTGCTGGATCTCTGTTGGTTTTAAAGATGATTTCCAGGCGATCATTCCTTTTCCGGCACGTCCCCCTTCTGAAACGGTGTGGAATACGTTTTTAATGCCACCACCAAGGATCCAGTATTCATCTGTAAGATTCGGGCCAATACCACCTCCTCCGTCTGCAGCGTGGCATGCCATACAGTTAGTTTGATACAACGCGGCCCCTTTTTCCAATTCGGCAGGATCTGTTAGTAATTCAACATTTTCGGCGCTAACAAGGTCGGGAGCATTTTTCTTGTACTCTTCAACTGCTTCCTGGGCCGCGGCCATTTCCTGTTCAAACTCCATGGCCTGATTATTTCCATCGAGTACATGGTAGTATAAAAGGTATCCTGCAGCAAAAATGATAGAAGCATAGAAGGAGTATAACCACCATGGCGGAAGCTTGTTGTCCAATTCTTTAATACCATCATAGTTATGGTCTAGCTCCAATTCACCCTCTTCAGAGATGGGCCGGGTACCGGCAAGTTTCCTAAAGAGTCGCTTCAAACTGTATTTTCTCATTCGTTCTTCCCGGGCAGCCATATAACGTTCTTTAGCTTCGGGGGTAAGGGCCTTGAACATCACATTTTCAATGGCTCCAATGATCACTTCAACAGCGATGAGGAATAAAAGTACTACCAGCAGCACGGCCTGCAGCACAGGATATTTAATAAAGGCAAAGCTGTCTCCGGAATCAATAAAATATTCCAGCGCGCCTGCAATGATCAAAAAGATAACTGGGATCCTTATCCATGAAGGAATTGCTTGTCTCATAACACTTGGTCGTTTTCAGGTTCAAATGGAAGTTGCTCCATGTTTTGTATATAATCTTTTTTGGCTGTGTAAACCCACCAGAAAAGCAGCAGGAAGAACACAAAGAAGATAGATAGCGAGATGATTGGGTAGATCTCTACACCTGCTATTGTCTCCATATGGCCTTTTATGAACTTTAGCATAATAGATTAATTTGAAGTTGTTGAAGTTTCAGGTTCTTTGATCTTGATATCAGTACCCAGGCGCTGGATGTAAGCGATAAGGGCAACGATCTCGCGGTCTTTCATTTCCACGAATTCCTGGCCGTTCTCTTCGGCAAATTTCTTGTCGGCCTCATAGGTTCTCACAAAGTCAGGATCGTTGTACAGGTTTTGCTGGATCTGGCTTGCCTGCTCATCCATCAGGGCTTCGGCATTGGCGATGTCTTCTTCAGTGTAAGGTACTCCCAGTTTCACCATCGTCTCCATTTTAGTCTTGATGTTTGAACGGTCGTGCTCATTTGTGATAAGCCATTTGTAGCTAGGCATAATAGAGCCCGAAGAGGTGCTTTGAGGGTCATACATGTGGTTGAAATGCCAGTTGTCTGAATATTTTCCACCTATTCTCATCAGGTCAGGCCCGGTACGTTTACTACCCCAAAGGAACGGGTGGTCATAAACATATTCTCCGGCTTTTGAATACTCCCCGTATCGCTCCACTTCACTTCGGAAAGGTCTGATCATCTGAGAGTGACAGGACACACAACTTTCCCTGATGTAAATATCCCTTCCTTCAAGTTCAAGCGGAGTGTAAGGCTTCACGCTGGTGATGGTAGGAATGTTTGATTTTACCAATAACGTAGGCACAATCTGAATAATTCCACCAATTAAAATAGCGATTGTAGCAAGGATTGTAAGCTGAACGGGCTTGCGCTCTAACCAGGTGTGGAAACCTTCTCCCACCAATCTTCGCTTGCTCATCTTCTGAAGTGGAGCAGCTTCGGCTAATTCATCGGTTACTTCTGAACCGCTCTTAATGGTCTTAATGATATTGAATAACAGCACGAACATTCCGCAGATATACATACTTCCACCTATCGCGCGCATCCAGTACATTGGGATAATTTCAGTAACCGTTTCAAGGAAGTTACCGTAGACCAAAGTACCATCAGGGTTGAACTGCTTCCACATAGAAGCCTGTACAAATCCTGCCACATACATTGGCAGTGCATACATAATGATACCTAAGGTTCCCACCCAGAAGTGAGTGTTAGCAAGTTTGGTAGACCATAGTTTGGTCTTGAACATTCTTGGTACTAACCAGTAGACCATACCAAAAGTTAGGAAACCGTTCCATGCCAGGGCTCCAACGTGCACGTGGGCAATCACCCAGTCACTAAAGTGTGCAATGGCGTTAATATTTTTTAGAGACAACATGGGTCCTTCAAAAGTGGCCATCCCGTATCCGGTGATAGCGACCACCATGAATTTAAGTACAGGATCAGATTTTACTTTATCCCAGGCTCCGCGAAGGGTAAGCAATCCGTTGATCATACCTCCCCATGAAGGCATAAGCAGCATTACCGAGAAGGCAACTCCAAGGTTTTGAGCCCAATCTGGAAGTGCTGAATACAACAGGTGGTGTGGACCCGCCCAGATGTAGATAAAGATCAGCGACCAGAAGTGGATAATTGAAAGTTTATAGGAATATACCGGCCTGTTTGCAGCCTTTGGTACAAAGTAGTACATAAGCCCCAGGAACGGAGTAGTAAGGAAGAATGCCACCGCATTGTGCCCGTACCACCACTGAACCAGAGCATCCTGTACCCCGGCGTAAACCGAGTAACTTTTTAGTGCTCCAACAGGAAGGGCCAGGTTATTGAAAATATGAAGTACGGCTACCGTTACGAAAGTCGCAATGTAGAACCAGATAGCCACATACAGGTGGCGTTGTCTCCTTTTAAGAATTGTCGCGATAAGGTTCCAGCCGAATACCACCCAAACTATGGCAATTGCAATGTCAAAAGGCCATTCAAGTTCGGCATATTCTTTTGAGCTTGTGTATCCTAACGGAAGCGTGATCGCAGCACCTACGATGATGAGCTGCCATCCCCAGAAGTTGATCTTACTCAGAATGTCACTGTACATTCTGGCTTTAAGCAAACGCTGTGTGGAGTAATAAACTCCGGCAAAAATGGCGTTCCCAACAAAAGCAAAGATCACCGCATTGGTGTGTAGGGGACGAAGTCGCCCAAAACTGAGCCATGAGATCCCGTCTGTGAGGTTGGGGAATAGAAACATAAAGGCCAATAAAAGCCCGACTGACATTCCTATCACACCCCAGAAAAGGGTCGCGTAGAGGAAGTTTTTTACGATCTTGTTGTCGTAGTAGAACTGCTGCAATTCCATACTTTCTTAATTAGTCTTTGTTAATTTTTACTGGTTTGTTTGATTTTTCTTTGACAAGCTCATCTTCAAAGAGCATACGTACGGAAGGGGTATAGTCATCATCGAACTGGCCATTTTTGACAGCCAGAATAAATGCAATGAAAAACCCTACCGCTACAATAATGCTTATTGTAAGGAGTAAATAGATGACGCTCATACCTATTTTTATGGGGACAAAACTAATGGCTAAGGCTGCCGTGAAATATGATCAGGATCAGGTTTTATAAAAAAACGGATTTCGTAAAAAATTCATCCATATATGATTAGGCTCATAATGGGGAGATGATCTAATACGGACATTTGTGTCCTGAAAAAGGATAATTTTTCTACATGGACCCGGACCAGATTGACGGCATACATGGTAGTTGTTTTCTTAGGCCTGTCCTGAGGTCATTCTGGTCAGTGGGTCATTATTTCTCGATTTCTTCATTCGAAAAAAGAGGGGTAAAATTTCTTCTTCAAAGCAGAAAATTATATTTCAAAAATGGCATTTTTGGAAGGTTCTTCGGAAATTTTTTAGAAGTATCTATAGTAAAGCCACACTAAGATCACTATCCAAATAAGAAGGATCAGGATGCCTGCGATCCAATTCTTCCTTTTCTTCATGGGTCTTATTTCAGCTTCCCTTCTGCAGTACTCCATAACATCTTGTGGGATCAATCTTATGGCCAGCCAGATTAGTCCGGGCAGGATCAAGAGGTCATCAAGCAGACCTATAACCGGGATAAAATCGGGAATAAGATCAATTGGGCTCAGGGCATAGCCAACGGTGAACAGAATAATTCCTTTTACATACCACGGCACCAGGTCTTCAGACACCGCTATCTGCAAAGCAAAAAGATCGCGCTTCAGTCTTTTGGCCCAGTCTTTAAGTCGTTTTAAAATTCCCGGATCTTTTTTAGTTCTCAATTCCCATACTTTAGTTCGGAATGGAAGATAAGGAGATAGAAGAAAAACAGGTCCCAAAAATGACATTTTTGAGGGGTAGTTAGTCCTGAATTTGAGATTTTCTCATTAACTTTTAGATGATACCAGCAAAAATGCTTCTATGACCGCCGTAATATCTTTACTGATAATAATTTCTCTATCGGTCCTGATCACGCGGATTGGTGCAATGGCTTTGGTGCATACCGGTCTTGCTAAAGAAGCGGCAAAATTTCAGGCGCGTTCTGCATTTTTGGGAGTGGGATTTACCACTAAGGAATCTGAACTTGTGGTCAATAATCCGGTGCGCAGAAAGATCCTTACCAGCCTTATCTTTTTTGGAAATGCAGGAGTGGTGACCACCATTTCATCGGTTGTTTTTAGTGTGATCTCCATAGAACGGTCAGGATTCTTTTCAACTGAGGTACTTGTGCTGGTAGGGGGATTATTGGTGTTACTGGTCCTCTCCTATAGTAAATGGGTAGATCGAAAACTTTCCCGCCTGATAGATCTCGCTCTCAGGAAATACACGGAATTGGACGTAACTGACTACTATGGCTTGCTCCACCTTGAGGAGAGTTACCGGATAGCAGAGATTAGGGTGAAAGAGAAGAACTGGATGGCCAATAAAACCCTCGATGAGCTGAAACTGGATGACGAAGGTATCCGGGTATTGGGACTGCGCCGCGGAAATGGTAAATACATAGGTGCTCCCGTGGGCGAGACGGAAGTCAGGGAAAAAGATATTATTGTGCTGTACGGTCGTATCTCAGTTTTGGAGAACCTGGAGGACCGACAAAACGAGACAGGAGATACCGAACACCGTCAGGCTGTCAACGAGCAGGAACAAATAGAAAAAGAACAGCAAAAAGAAGAAAAAGCAAGTGCCGGTTAAAACCACACTTTAATTCTTCTGAAAAAGCTCATTTTTCGATCCTGAGCTAATCTTTCCTTTTTAAAAATTTTCTTCGTAAAACCTGTTATTGAGAATTACCTGGAATCGGATTATTTAAAAAATTTCGCGATATATGATTATGCTCATATTCAGGAAGGTATTCAAATAGGACATTTGTGTCTGAAATACAATTCGAATAATTCTGATTATGAAAAATATCAAAAATTTTAAGATGAGATTAGCTTATGTGCTGTGTGGAACAGCACTTGTTGCAACCGGGTTCAGCTCGTGCGAAAAAGTAGAAGCCGCAAAAAAAGATCCGGAAATGATGAAAGTATATGGTGAAACCCAGGCAGAGCTTACTGCCCCCCCTATGGTTCCCCGTCCTGTTGGAAAAAGGGCTGCTACAAAATTAGTGGTCGATATGGAGGTGGTCGAGAAAGAGATGGAAATGAGTGATGGGGTAAGTTATGTTTACTGGACCTTCGGCGGAACTGTTCCCGGAAGTTTCATTCGTACCAGAGTGGGGGATGAGATCGAATTCCACCTTAAGAACCATCCGGATTCTAAATTGCCTCACAATATCGACCTTCACGCAGTGACCGGTCCCGGTGGTGGTGCAAAATCTTCTTTTGTGGCACCCGGCCATGAAGTGGTTTTTAATTTCAAAACAATTAATCCCGGACTGTATGTGTACCACTGTGCTACTGCTCCTGTAGGGATGCACATTGCAAACGGAATGTACGGTCTTATTCTCGTAGAGCCTGAGGGTGGACTTCCTCCTGTAGATAAAGAGTACTATATCATGCAGGGTGACTTTTATACTAAAGGAGAGAATGGAGAACGTGGTCTACAGGCCTTTGATATGACAAAAGCGATCAATGAAGATGCAGATTATGTGGTTTTCAATGGAAAGGTTGGAGCCTTAACAGGTGAAAACGCCATTACCGCAAAAGTCGGAGAAACAGTTCGTCTTTTTGTAGGTAACGGTGGTCCTAACCTGGTTTCTTCCTTCCATGTAATTGGAGAAATCTTTGATAAAGTCCACGTAGAAGGTGGAGATATGATCAATAAAAACGTTCAAACTACGCTTATCCCTGCGGGAGGTGCTGCTATGGTGGAATTTCGTGTAGATGTTCCTGGAGAACTTGTTTTGGTTGATCACTCAATTTTCAGAGCCTTCAACAAAGGAGCGCTAGGGGTGCTTCAGGTGGAAGGACCAGACAATGAAGTTGTTTTCGCAGGAAAAACTTCTGAAGGCACCTACAATCCAACAGGTGTTGCTGCAACAGAACCAGCAGAAGCAGTGGGAGAAGCCCAGGTTTCAGATAAATCTCTTGCAGAGAAACTGGAAAGAGGAAAGACAGTCTATACTCAAAGCTGTCTTGCATGTCACCAGGCTACCGGAACGGGAATACCTAACGCTTTCCCTCCACTTGCCGGTTCAGACTATTTAAATGCCGACCCACATCGTGCGATCGAGGTCGTGAAATTCGGTTTGACCGGTGAAATTGAGGTCAATGGAGAGGTGTATAATTCAGCCATGCCCAAGCAAAACATTTCAGATGAAGATATTGCCAGTGTACTTACTTACATATACAACAACTGGGGGAATAACAAAACTGAAGTGACTACAGAGATGGTAAAATCTAAGAAATAGGTTTAACATCAAAAAATCAGAAGTATGAAGACTATTATCAGATTGGCAATATGTTTCGCAGTATTGATTCAGGGCCGGGCTTATTGCCAGTCTGATTCAATGGTGGAAATAAAAGGAGGGGAATTTGTGCCACTCTACGGAACCAAGACCGAAGTAGGGGTGAAGGATTTTGAGATGGATGTCTATCCCGTCACCAATGCCCAATTTCAGGAGTTTGTTAAGGAACATCCAAGATGGAAACGATCACAGGTGAAAAAGCTTTTTGCCGATGATAATTATCTGCGCACCTGGCAGGATGATGAGAATTTTGGAAAAGGCGACCTCCAAAATGCTCCCGTCACTAATGTCTCCTGGTATGCCGCTAAAAACTATTGCGAGTGCCAGGGAAAAAGGTTACCCACTGTAGATGAGTGGGAGTATGCCGCCATGGCCAACAAAACCAAACCCGATGCTCGAGAAGATGAAGGTTATAACAAGTTCATCCTTGGCTGGTATGAAACGCCCAATACCTATAAAAATGCCATTGGCAAAACCTTTAAGAACTACTGGGGGGTGTACGATTTGCATGGATTGGTTTGGGAGTGGACGCTTGATTTTAATTCCGTCTTAATTTCGGGTGAATCCCGGGGGGACAGTGCGGGAGATAACAATCTGTTCTGTGGCGCGGCAGCCATTGGTGCAACAGACCTTATGAACTATGCGGCATTTATGCGGTATGCTTTCCGCGGAAGTATAAAAGCGAATTATTCTATTAAGAACCTTGGCTTTAGGTGTGTAAAAGACATAGACCGAAAAGTTCTTTAAATGAAAATGATGAAAAAACTGATCTTTTTACTTAGTCTCATGACATTTTTCACCGGCTGTAATAATGCGGAAAAAGGGGGAAACAGGGAGAATATGAATTTAGCCGAAAATAAAGTCTCTGATCCAACAGGTGAATTGCCCGAGCTTTCGGTATATAACCTGCCGGCTACCTGGACAACCCAGGATAATGAGGAGATCGAGCTAAAAGATCTTCGCGGAAACGTTCTTGTGATGGTGATGATCTACACCTCTTGTAAGGCTGCCTGCCCGCGTTTGGTTGCAGATATGCAGAACATTAAAAAGCAGGTGCCGGAAGATGATCTGGGGAAAGTGAAATTTGTGCTGGTAAGTATAGATCCCGCCACTGATACTCCCGAACGTCTCAAAAAATTTTCTGAAGAGAATTATATGACAGATGATCATTGGCTTTTTCTTCGCGGGACCGAAGAAGATACCCGCGAATTCGCAGCTGTACTTGCTGTGAGCTACAAACAGATCTCTCCCATTGATTTCTCGCATTCCAACATCATTAGTGTGTTTGACGAAGAAGGAGTGCTGGTGCATCAACAGGAAGGCCTGGGAGTTGACAATAAGGAAACTGTTGAAGCTATAAAGACCGAGGTTTCAAATTAGAGTATAGATAAAAATGACCTTTTTGACAACTTTCCGGAAAAGTTAAACATTCTCCCCCGGTTCCACATTTACCATCCAGTTTATTCCAAATTTATCGGTGAGGGTTCCGAAGTAAGGGCTCCAAAAGGTCTTTTCCATGGGCATGGTAACTTTGCCTCCTTCCGATAGTTTATTGAAGATATCATCAGCCTCTTCCTCGGTTTCGGTACTTACCGAAATGGAAAAGTTCGTCCCCATTACAGCAGGTTTGCCAAATACTTCGGAAGAGTCACTGCCCATTAATTCTGTTTCCCTTCCTATAGGAAGACTCATATGCATGATCTTCTCTTTTTCGTGATCGGGCAGGGCAGGCATGTTTTCCTGCGGTGGCATTTCAGCAAACGTACTTACCGAAGAGAAATCCCCGCCAAAAGCATACTTATAGAAATTGAAGGCTTCACGGCAGTTGCCGTTAAAGGTGAGATAAATGTTTATGGTTGCCATGACTGAAAACTTAATTGGTTATTCTAATTTAAAGAAAAACAGCCATTTATGATTTAGTTTAGCAATTTATTCTGCGGAAAACCTATTTTTTGATGAGGAATTCATTGGGATCAAAAAGTTGCTCCATAGCTTCCTTTTTTATGAAAATATGATCGGTGTTCTGAAACCTGATAAGCATGATATTATTACCGGCAATATCTTCTTTTTGGATGTGGTAGATCACCGGATCTGAAGATTGAGCGATCCTGTTGAGGGTGACGGTATATTTCCCATCCAGATCGGGTTCAGAAATCATCAATTCGTTATGAAAAACCCATTTTACATCAGGCTCTTCATCAAAGAGCAATACCTCTTCAAAAAAGAAAGCTTTATAGGTTCCCGGTAATTGCCCCAATTCACCTTCTGTTTTATAATAAGTGTTGAGGCCAGCATAAGTATTTTCTCCATAATCGAATACCAGCCCGGGAGAAGAGATTCGGTTGGTATAAATACTTCCCTGAACAGAATCAACAGGTTCTTCGGCATAAAGATCACGAAAAAAGTTTCCGTAACCAGACAAGGTGTCCTGAGTGTACTCCATATCCATGTAATACCCCATACCGTTCCCGAAATTGAGACGCACATCCTCAAGATCAGTTCCTACTTTAAGAATATATTCCTCTCCTGCCTGAACAGTATTGTAACTATAGTACTCTCCTTCTTCCCATTGGCGGCCTTCAATTACTGTTGGCCAGAGTTTTATTTCATCAGAAAGGTTGAGGGTGTTTGCCATATGTACTGCTGCTTCGAAAGGATCTACTACTGCAAGGCTGGTACTGTTCGCCGAGTTTAATTCTGCAATTAGAGTTTCGAGATCATCGACAAAACTGGGGGAATCAAAATCCAGATCTTTCCCCTGCAAGCTCTGATTGGCATCAGCCGAAATGCTGATTCCATTGGAGGCATTCCTGTCAGTATCGAGAGATTGTAAGAAAGATGCGATGTTTTGAACCCTTGAAGTATTAATGTCTGAACCGCTCACCAGGTCAAGTGGTGTAATTTTCTCCTTCCCTAATGCATCTCCCAGAAGGATATCTCCCACCTTGAAAGTAACTTCCTTTCCGGTCCTGTATTCAAAGGTTCCCTGGTCATTTGTCATACCTGTTATTCCATCAGAGGAAAATTGTAATCCTGAGACAGGGGAATCAATAAAAACTCCCTGAGCAGTGTCATCAGGAATTATTTTTGGAGTTTCATCTGTTCCGCAGGCTGAGAAAATTAAAAAAGTAAGAGAGGCGAGGAAGTAAAGTTTCTTAGTAAGCATTTAAATGATGTTTTCGAAAATTCAATCCGACTTTTAGAGGAAGTTAGATTGTTAATGGATTCCGAAAATAGTAATTTTTTCACATAAAAAACGCCCACGTGATAAAAAACGATCAATAAAGCGATGCCTTAACTTCTTTCTGTTAAGGATTATGTATAAACGGAGATCTGAGGTTATTCTAAAAGCCGGGCTGTTGAGGTATGTTTTTCTTCTTCTGCCATTTGGAGCGGAGTCTTTCCGTCTTCTGTTTTCGCATGAGTGTCAGCTCCATGCTCGAGGAGCAATTGAACCAACCGGTCCTGCCCGTTGTGGGCTGCAGAGTGCAGGGGAGTTACACCGCCGGCCTGGGCAACATTTACCTCAGCGCCATTTTTCAGCAGTAGCTTTGCAATTTCGTAATTGGAGATGGCACAAGCGGAGTGCAAAGGTGCCACCTTAAAAGAATTTTGAGCTGGAAGATTGGGATCTGCACCTTTTTTCAGGAGGAAATCCACCCCTTCGTAAAAGCCAAAAAAGCTGGCAAGTCCAAGAGGAGTAAAGCCGTCAGGAGAGAAACTGTTCACGATCTTTTCGTCCTTTTCTGCAAGCATTTTCAAAAGGTTAAGATCGCCGATGGCTGCGGCTTCAAAAATGGTCTTTTCCTGCTTCTTTTCTGAAAGTATTTCTACCGCTTCATGATTTCTGCAATAGGCTGCAAACAATAAATAGCTGGGACCATTTTCAACCGCGCCGGCAGCTAACGAAGGGTCTTGTTCAATAGATCTTTTAAGTGCTTCGTTATTTCCGGTCCTGATGAGGTCAGCTATCTTGGTGTTCATAACTATGCTTTTTGAAGAGATCGTTTGAAGTTTTCGGTAAGTGTACTGTCTACTTCTTCGGAAGTATAATTTATAAGAACACTAAACATTTCCCGGTCTTCGAGATAGGTGTTGTAAAAGCGTTGAGCAAGGACAAGTTCGTGAGTCTTGGAATCGAGAACTTTAGTTTCAATTGTATAAAAATAAAAATTACCTATAAGTTCTTTCGACAGGTCTTGTTTTATCTCGACCCCCTCAACCAGCGAATAGGATTCCTTGATCACCTGCGCCAGAAATTGCTGGTGCTGCTGCGGAGTAAGTTTTTTACTGTTTTTCAAGGGTTCCACGGAAGAAGCAAAATAATTCTGTGGATCTATTTCAAAGCTTACGAGATTTACCGCCCCTTTCTTGGCTGGGTTTTTTTGTGCTTTTCTGACAGAATAGCCTTCGGGAATTTCGATCTCCCAATCAAGTTTTTCATAAGTATACACTCCATCTTCCAGTTTTCCCTCCTGGTTAGCTGAATTACAGGACCAAAGTAAAAACGGGAATATCAGTAGTAAAAAAGTTCTTTTCATGAGTAAGGATTTCTGTTTTTATCACAGCAGTTAAATGTAAAAAAATCTTTTCTCAATGGTATCCCATTTCAGGAATACCTAAAAAAGTAAGTCCACGCCAGTTTCCTGGGATTTGAAAAATTCCTGAAACTGACGGGGGACTCTAAAATCATATCTTCGAAAGCTGCTAACTTCCGGCAAAGGGGGTTCCAAAAATGCCTACTGCAAGTTCAGCCCATATCAGGAAAAGTACCCCCAGGACAATAGCCGCATAAATAATGCGCTTCTCTGTAGTTCTAACTTTCTTGAAGATGAGGTCAATAATAAATGCGGTGCCAAAGAGTAAAATGCCCATAATGATAAAGTCCAGCAGGCCCCAATCAACTTCCGAAGTGAATATCATTCCTACCAGAGGCAGAAGTAAAATGAAGGTCGCAGTAAGCATTAGCCCTGTAAGTCTTGTAATTTTCATAATAATGGTGTTTAAAGATTAATATTTAGGTTTAGGTAATACTGAATAACAGAGGAAAAAGGAAAACAACAATGAGCAGCCATACCACATAGACAGGTATATAACTGGCTATGGCGCGCCCTGGTTGAGCTAAGATCCCTTTTCCCGCAGCGGTTTTATAAAGATTGGTCGCCTCCAGTAACAGGTGGGTAAGGATCAAAATATTTGCGCCCATCACGGCCAGCCTGTTGGGCGTAATTCCCCACTCCGCAATCCTGAACATAATTGCTGAAAGGGCTATACCATTTACAATGATGGTAACTATGGAAAGCAGGAACAGCATCCATCGCTCAAGGTTGGTCTTCGTTGTTTCTGAACCACCGGCGACCGAGAAGAAGATGATCGCCATTACACCTATGAGCAGCAGGTTAAAGACCAGTAAAAAGTCTCTGTCGTGATAAGGATCTCCGCCTCCAAAAAGCATGGCTCCAAGGTAAATCACTAACATAATAAGCACCAGCGGACTAAAGATCCTGGCGATCACCGGTGTAATTTTTCCCACCAGCTGCGGATTGGCCTGGATAAGATAGGTGCCAATGATGGGTGCAGCAGGAAGCCCAAAGATCACGACATTCCTGAAATAGAAATCCTCAATGCTTAAACCAATTGCTGAAAAAAGGCCTATGGTGACCCCGGTCATGATCCCGCCTGCGATTATAATAAGTCCCGTGATGACCAGCAGGTCACCGTTATAGCTTAAATAGGAGAGGCGCTTTTGATGATCTGAGGCTTCGTTTCCTGCGAAAGATAATCCCAGCAACACCCAGAGCAACAACGGCAGGTGGAGACAGACAAGGATGAAAACATCACTTTCGGGGGAGGAAGCGGGGTAGAGGTTAATGTAAAGCAGGCAGGCTAAAAAAGCTGCAGCAATGATGACCAGGCGCTTTGTTTCCAGTTTGTTCTTCCAGGCAAAATAGGCGGTAAGCAAAGGCAGAAAAATAAAGCCGATGTTGCGCGGGTAAAAGAAATCTTCACTGATGCCAAAAATATGGGGGACTTTAGCCAGAAATCCTGCTGCCAGGGCCAGTAGCAAAACATACAGGAGCTCTCTCCTGCTGCCCCAGCTCACTTCTTCCTTCTCAAAGTTCAGTCTCTCATACCAGAATTGCGCCAGTGGACTACCATGGATCTCGGCATAAACCGAATTGAAATTCCTCCTGAATTCACTTTTGTTGCTCCGGTAATACCTTTCCAGTTTCCCCGGATCATTTATTGCTGATAAGATCTTTTCTTTCATGACTTAAAGTTTTAGGTCTAGTCCCACAAAGTTCCCGCAAGCCCTAAAACGCTTCCCAGCCAAAGAATGATCACATACCCCATCAGGCTCACAACGATGCCGAGTGCCCGGTAAATGCCTCCCTCTCGCCTCAATAGGTGCATGAAATCGGCAAAAGCACCTCCAATTCCCCCGGCAATAGTCGTCACTACAATTGGTCGTATTCTCCAGGATTTTGGCCAGTCGGGATCGGGATTGTCTACCCCCATTACAAAAAGGCTAATGAGGACCAAAGCGAATGCTGCCCCTATAAGGACCCTCCTGGGTAGGGCTGCGGTAAAGCTTTTCTTAAAAAGATGTGTTCTGGATTCCATAACGAATTAATTAATTGGTTTTTATAATTTTAAAGAGTACTTTGAAATTCAAAGTTAATGTGTAAAAAATTTTATTTCTGGGATTTTATCAATTTTTCAAGGGTTTGCAGGTGTTGATTAAAGGCTTGTTTTCCTTCTTTGGTCATAAAATATTTGGTGTTTGGCTTTCTGTCAACAAATGATTTTTCCATACCAATATATTTCTCTTTCTCCAGGGCTTTTAGATGGCTTGCCAGGTTTCCGTCAGTGGCGTCCAGATACTCCTTAAGTGATATAAAATCAAGTACATCATTGACAGCCAGAGCTGACATGATGCCGAGTCTTATTCGGTTTTCAAATGCTTTATGCAATCCATTTATTGAGATCTTCACCGCTCGTATTTTAAATGGATGTAAATACCGTAAATTATATGCAATAATCCAAAGCCAATGGCCCAGATAAGCAGGCCGTATTCAATAAAATATACATTTATCAATCCCAGGATGATCTGCAGGATACCAAAGACCTTTATTTCGGTATAGGTAAACCTTCCGGCATTATATAATGAAAGACCGTAAAACAGTAGGGTTAGGGGAGCAATAAGACCTAAGAGGCCATGCCAGATCAACAACAGGATAAGCAATCCGCCAGTCACCAAGGGAACTGCCATTTCATCTACAAGCCTCCTGGAGGTGCTGTTCCATATCTTTTCACCGAGTTTAGCTGCTTTTCTTGCTGAGAAATAGATGGCAGTGGCCACAGCCAAAAGCAAAACAACAAAACCGGTGAAGAGTACTTGAATAAGAGTACCTTTTTCCTCTGTGTACAAGATCCGGTCGGGATTAAAATCGAATACCGCATATATCAAATATGCCCCGGCAAGAGCAAAGATCCCTGCCAGAATTCCGGCCCAACCGGCAAGAGACAAAAATTTGGAAGAGCGCTCCATCATGGAGCGGATCTCGGCAATATCGCGAATGTAGTCCTGTTCCTGCTTCATACTTAAAGTACTTTGAAATTCAAAGTTAGTAAAGTAATTGTAACCGCAAAATTTATTTTTTAGATCTGTGCTAATATCTGTCCAGGTTTTTTATCTGCTCTTTATAGGCTGCAGGTAAAAGCAAGGACTTTATAAGGCCTTCTACTTTGATCAGGCGGCTGACTTTATAAGCGGACAAGGCAATGGGAATAAGATGGTTCTTCTTGAGACGCAATAAGCTTTTTACTTTATCCGGGCATTCCATTTCCTGAACCTTTTTTAAGAGCCAATATCTTACAGGTCCCAGATGCTTCCGGTACTGTTGGTAAAGATCGTCAGTAAACCGGCTGCGGATAAGATCCTGTTCCAGGTGCAGCTCCCGTTGGTTTTCCCAGGCGCTATAACTTTCGGGTAGATCTTTAATTTCCATTCGGCTACCTACCTTACGGAAAACCTCAAATATTTCCTCTTTTTCAAAGTCAGTTAGCTTTCTCTCTAATAGCTCGAAAGCTTTGACCGAATAATCTATCAGCATATACAACACATCCCGGTAAGCCCACTGCGGAATGTCAGCTCCGCGATTTTGTTCCACCACGCGATGTATTTGGGTAATATGATCAATGGCTTTTAGAGCTTCGGTTCTGTCCAGATAAATGATTCTTCCTGCATATGCCACGGTAGAGAAGAGACGCCCCAGTGGATCTGAAGGCAGGCGGCCGGTGAAATAGAGCCAATCCACTGCTTTGTTAAGGGCAAATTCAGCTGAAGCCCCGGCAAAAATAAAAAGGACGGTATCACTCTTTCCCCATATCTGGCGCACAATGGAATCCTTTTTTACAAAAAAGGAAACCTCTTCATTATCCAGGATCATTTGTCTCATAAGGCGCTTTCCGAAGAATATTAAAAAGTACTTTGAAATACAAAGTTAATATTTATTTTGATTAATTGGTGCTCATTAAAAAAAAAGGATTCTTGATAACTTTTTAGGAGAAATGGGAAATCGAGACGGGTGAAAATGAAGCAATGTTTAGATTTGCAGCTTTTGCGAAAGATCAGATATGAGTGCATTTGTAATTAGTAAGAGGCTGAACGGAGATTATAAATTCACCTTTGCTTCCAGAAGGGGAAAAACTATTTTTACCAGTATAGGATGCAAAGACAAAGCAGATTGTGAATTGATCATTGCGACCATCAAAAATGATCTTGAGTCATTTATGTTGACTCAAAAAAGGCATCCCGGCGGTAAATTTTTCTTCAGGCTTTCCCGGGGCGGTCTTGTGCTGGCGAATAGCAGAAAATTCTCTACCGAACGAATGCTTCAGAAAGGGATAGATCAATTCCTTGACTATTTTGTCACTGCTGAAGTTTTAGACTTTTCAGATAATGAGCCGGTGTTTTCAGATGCTGAAGAAGACAGTGAATAATTTCGGAGGTTTTTCCCAAGCAGCTTACGAAATAGAACATGAGGAATTAAACCACCTCATTTTTTAAGTTCTTCCCCTCCTTAAAATCGCTGATGTTGTTCAGGGTAGTGGTCGTAATCTGTTCCATGGCTTCTTTAGTGAAATAGGCCTGATGGGCAGTTATTAGAACGTTGGGAAAACTGATCAATCTTAAAATAAGATCATCCTGAATAATACTTTCTGAAAGATCTTTGTAAAAGAGATTTTCCTCCTGTTCATACACATCGATCCCCAGATAACCAACTTTTCTGTCAATTAGGCCCTGAATAATATCTGCAGTATTGATCAAGGCTCCCCTGCTGGTATTTATGATCATGATACCATCTTTCATGCGGGCCAATGAATTGGCATCAATGATATGTTTAGTTTCCGGAGTAAGCGGGCAATGCAATGAAATTATATCTGCTTTTTCGAAAACCTCGTCTAAAGGTGAATATTGAATTCCCAAATCTATAAGATCTTTAGATGGGAAGGTGTCATTCGCTAAGACCTTACAGCCAAAGCCTTTAATGATGCTGCAAAAAGACGCACCAATTTTGCCGGTTCCTATCACTCCCACTGTTTTACCATGCAGGTTGAAACCGATCAACCTGTTGAGGGAAAAATTTCCTTCCCTGATCCTGTTGTAGGCTTTATGGGTTTTTCGGTTTAGAGTCAGGATGAGTGCTACTGCATGTTCGGCAACTGCTTCGGGGGAGTAAGCAGGAACTCTCACGACTTTTACATTATTTTTTTTCGCTGCTTCAATATCCACATTATTGAATCCTGCACATCGCAATGCGATCAGCTTAACCCCAATTCTTGATAATATTTCAATAGTATAAGCATCCACTTTGTCATTAACAAAAGCGCAGACTACCGCGAAGCCTGATGCCAAATTAGCTGTATGTCCATGGAGAGCAGTCTCAAAAAAGGTAAATTCCAAACCCGGATCATTATTAAATCTCTCGAAATATTCCCGGTCATAAGCTTTGGTACTGAAGACTGCTATTTTCATAATTCAAGAATATCAACCGGGTTTAATTGACAAAAGGCTAGAATGTATTTGCTCAGCTGTAAGTTTTGTCTTTCAAACTTTGCACAAAAGATATATAAGCATCCAGATCATTTTTGGTGGTGGCTAAACCTACAGAGATACGGGTGGCGCCGCGCATCTTGTGTAAATAACTGATCATGTCTTTGTAGTCTCCGGTTTTTCGCGAGGTAAAATACCGGGTCATTTCCTCGTTGGTGATGCAATTGGTAGTTTCATCCAGCCCGGGATTACAGAAGCAGCCCGAACGAACCGAAATTCTTTTGTCGTTCGCCAGTTCTTCAACTTTCTCAAAGTCGATCTTGGAGCCGTCCGGATTCTTAAAGCACATGATCATGGTGCCGCCGGTATTTTTTCTCTCCGGATGTCCAAAAATATCCAATTGTCGCTCCCCGGTACTGTGGCGTAATTCCTTAAGTTTTGGATATAAATAGTTCATCAAGGAAGCGATTCGCTCATTGATACGATCCATTCCTATGGATTCAATATAATCCAGCCCTATCTTCAATGCGGGAATATCTAAATAATTGATGGTTCCGTTTTCGAAGCGTTCGTGGTTATTGGTCAGAAAGTGGAATGGAGCTGCTGCCGAAGCAAGACTCACCGTGCCACCGGCAAACCATTTCTTTTCGAGTTTCGAAAAAGATGTCTTTTTGATAAAGAGGCAGCCAATTCCGGTAGGATATCCAAAGATCTTATAAAAGGAAATTGACACAAAGTCGGGTTGATGCTCCTTGAGATCAAGTTGCGAAGTGGGCACATAAGCAGCTGCGTCCAACAGCACATCCCATCCCATTTTCTGGGCTTCCCCGATCCACTTCAGATCGTGCTTGATCCCGGAGACATTTGACTGGGCGGGATAGGCAAACAGTTTATTTTTCTTTTCTGTCTCCCTGAGTTTCCGGATCAAAACCTCTTCTGAAACACTCAGGTCATCATGGTTCATGGGTACATATTCATGGGTACCGCCCGCATGATGACAATATTCCCTGATCCCGTTGACCGAATTGTGGTTGTCAGCAAAAAGTAAAAAATGTCCGTCTTTATTGAAGGCATAACATTCCCCCACTATTTTCAAAGCTCCTGAAGCATTTGCAGTAAAGACGCAGTAGTAATCTTCAGCATTAAAAAAGTCAATGACTTTTTTTCGGGCCTCTTCCACAAGATGAGTAGAGAACCTGGAAGTGGGATTCGTGGAATGCGGATTTCCGAATGTATTTTCGCTGAGGAGTTTATAATGCGTCTTTAATTGAGAGGTCGAGTAGAGGTTGCCGCCGGTATAATCCAGGTAGACATGATCATTTTTATCTAACCGGTCGTAATCCTTTGTGCGTAAAGATTCGAAAAAAGCATCATGAGCCAACTCAGTTCCTTTTTCCGCAGAAGTTCTCTTCTTGAAAAGTGATTTTATCATGGCAGGTTGTACTGTTCCTTATGAGGAATGGGAGTCTTACATATTACTGAACAAGTTACTTATTTTTCAGAAAATTAGGAGGAAAATCGGCTGACTATTTATAAACTGCTTCTGCTCTTTTATTTTCTTTTGATCAGATAAAAATTGGCGATTAATGCAGAGATGATCATTAGATAATCCTGGAAAACTCCAAAATTAGTTGCCGCGATAGTTCCAATTAAAGCCCACAATGTTGGGATGATCAACAAATGTTTTGGGAATTTAATATTCGTCAACATTAGAAAGCCAAAAGTGAAAATGGTCGTGGGGCAGGGTAGTCCCAGTGAAATTGTTTTTTCGAAAGATTCTTCGAGAAGGTAACCGATTGCAGGATATATCAATAATCCGGTGAGAATAATAATGTAACCAACATATTTCCACGACTCTGTTTTAAAGGAATACTCGAGTCTATTGCGGATTATTTCCCTTATAAATAAAAGGCCCTGAAGAATAAATAAGGCGCCAAAAATGTAAGCAGCATTATTTATTGAAGTAAAGAAATAGAGGTGATAGACGAGGCCTGTCCAAAACCAAAGAAATCCAAGAAATCCTGTAATAAAAGAATGTCTTATTTTCTTTTTCTTATGGAGCAGAAAAATTGCGACCACTCCCAATACAATAAAAATTAATTGTAGTGGAAAAACAGAGGTATTGTACCTTTCAAACACATTGAAGAATTCCTCAACTGTAAATGGTGTTTTCAAAGCCCCTACTTTTAATCTGATCTACATATAAATATAGCCAAAAAAACCTCTGGAAGATTGATGAGATACCAACATGTCTTCCTAAATTTTCCTTCCTAATAAGTTGGTGCAGAGGGTAGTAAAAGCTATGATGCTAATAGAACTTAAAGGCATCAGGATCGCTGCAATAATCGGCGATAGCTGGCCGGTGACTGCAAAATACAATCCTACAATATTGTAGAGAAAAGACATCAGCATACTAATTTTGATCACCTGCATTCCTTTTTTGGATGCCTTAATAAAAGCGAGAAGTTTGGGGAAGGCGGTTGCATCCAATATTGCATCACAGGCCGGGGAGAAGACGTTGACATTTTCTGAAAGGGCAATTCCCACTTCACTCTGCGCCAAAGCCCCTGCATCATTGAGTCCGTCTCCTACCATTACAGTTTTACGCCCTTGCTGCTGAAGTGCTTTGATGTATTCCAGTTTATCCTCCGGTTTCTGATTGAAAAGCATTTCTGTATGCTTCGGAAGTAATTTTTCAAGCCTCTCTTTTTCTCCTTTATTGTCGCCCGAAAGTATAGAAAGATGATATTCGGGAGCCAGATCCGCAAAGAGGTTTTCTACTCCTTCCCGGTATTCATTGAAAAAAATATAGCGGCCTTTGTATTCATTGTTCGCGCTGATGTGCACTGAAGTATTTAAAGTGGCAGTTTGGCCGGTGCTTCCGACGAATTCGGCTGAGCCAACCCGCATGGCCTGTTCCTTATAAACGGCTTCAATCCCTTTTCCGGTCACTTCGTTGAATTCTTCAGGCGCCTTAATGTCGTATTCTGCCAGCAGCTCATACAGGGTACGGCTCAATGGGTGATTGGAAGCTCTTAAAGTATTTTTCAAAAGACTTTCCTCTTCTGCAGTAAGGCTGATGCCTTCATAGCTTATGCTGCTTTTCTTGTTGGAAGTGATGGTGCCCGTTTTGTCGAATACCAGCGTATCGGCTTTTGCGAGCTGTTCGATCACCCCGGCATTTTTGAGGTAGAATTTCTTGTTGCCAAAGATGCGCAGCAAATTACCCAGAGTGAATGGGGTAGACATGGCCAGGGCACAGGGACATGCAATGATAAGCACCGCGGTAAAGACATTAATGGCTGTTTTTACATCAGTAAAAGCCCAGAAAGCGGTAGCCGAAAATGCAATTATCAGCAGCACAATAGTAAAATGCCTGCTGATTTTGTTGATTAGCGAAGTAAAGGAATCTTCTTTTCGGGTCTGGAAAACATCATTGCTCCACAACTGGGTGAGGTAACTTTGAGAAACCGATTTTAAAGCTTCCATTTCAATAATTCCGGAAACCTGTCTTCCCCCGGCGAACAGCTTGTCGCCCGACTCTTTGTGCACTGCCTCAGATTCTCCCGTCACAAAACTGTAATCGATCCTTGCCGTTCCATTGATAAGGATCCCGTCCACGGGAATGAGCTCTTCATTTCTTATGAGAATGCGGTCTCCTTTTTCGATCTCATTCACATGCACGCTTTCCTCTTTACCTTCGGAAGTTATCCGGGTAATACCTATTGGGAAATAGGATTTATAATCCCTCTCAAAAGAGAGAAAATTATAGGTCTTTTGCTGAAAGAATTTTCCGAGGGTAAGAAAGAAAACAAGTCCGGTAAGGCTGTCAAAGAAACCGGTACCCCAGTCAAAAGTGATCTCCAGCGTACTTCTCACGAAGAGCACGACCATTCCCAGCGCGAGCGGGACATCAATATTTAGAATTCCGGCGCGCAAACCTTTGTAAGCCGAAATAAAATAATCCTGTGCGGCATAGAACATCACCGGAAGGGAAAAGGAGAACATCAACCATCTGAAAAGGCCTTTATACTGGTCCAACCAGAATTCATTTACCTCAAAATACTCGGGAAAAGAAAGGAACATGACATTCCCAAACGCGAAACCCGCAACACCGAGTTTGTAAATGATACTGCGGTCGATCTTCTTTTTGCCGCCTTCATAGTCATCGAGACTTATGTAGGGTTCATAACCAATGCTGCTGAGGAACAAGACAAGATCTTTCAGGCTTAATCCTTCGGAATTATAAGTGACTCTAATGGTTTTCTTCGGAAAATCCACCTGCGAAGAGCTAATCTCGGGCCGCAGTTTATTGAGGTTCTCCAGGATCCAGATACAGGAGCTGCAGTGTATGTGCGGAATGTATAGTGAAACTACCTGGGTATCGCCGTCATTGAATTCCAGCAGCTTTTCAGCAATACTTTTATTGCTCAAAAAGTCGTATTTCCCTTCGAATTTTCCGGGGGCTGCACCGGGAGCGGCATCCAGGTCATAATAAGAGGCCAGACCGTTGTCTGAAAAGATCTCATATACTGTCTTACACCCGTTGCAACAGAATGATTTCTCGTCAAAAATAATGCGCGTCTTGATCGTATCACCGCAATGATAGCAAGATTGTTCCTCCATAAAAAAAATAATTGCTCGTGCTGCAAATATTGAAAATGAGTGCCTTAGAAAATATGATCTTGATCAGGCTTTTTTGAATTGGAGGCGTTCCGATTCGCAGACTATCCTGAACAAGGCAGAGTATTCCAATTAGAAACTATGGTTATTCCTGTTTTGTAAAAATGAGGTTGAAAGTTACATTAACCGCGTTGTCAGCTTTCAGTAATCCAAATAGGGCTTTTGGAGGCTCGATCCCAAAATAGCTCATCTCGAGATCTTTGGAGCCGGACAGAATTATTCTGTTGTCATGTATTTTAATCTCAATTTCCACAGGAACCGGCTTACGGTTCCCGGCAACCGTGAGATAACCTTCTATTGTTCCCGTACAATCGGATGTGTTGCAATTAAGGTCTTTCAGGTTTTGCAGATCGTATTGAATGTGTTTGTAAAGGTCTGTTTGCAGGGCTTCATGGGCATCTTCGTTCATGCCTTCTTTTTCCCCGCGTAAGTTCTGGGCGTCAATTAAGAGTTGCAAAAAGGTAATATTTTGCAGCTCTTCATCCTGGAATTCGGCAGTTAGTTTTCCTTCCATTTTTTCAGCCTTCATTTCCCAATCATGAAGGGTAGAGGAACCTTCTACCTGCAGTTGTGATGCATCGGGAACCAGCACAAAGCTTTGGGCAGGACATAAAAAAACGCCGCCTGCCAAAAAAAGCATTAAAAGCAGCTTTTTATAAAGTCCCGTGATCATTTTTTAAGAAGCTAATTGTTCATTCTCTCCCAATAGGATGGTCTTCATACCAATCGTCGAAGGTCTTTTCGGTTGAATAATTATCGGTAAGTACTTTGTAGACGGTAAGCAGCCACCAGGCTTGCCCGGCAACCACAGTGTACAAAATTACATCATACCTCACGTTGTAATAGACCATAATGCCTACTGCAGCCAGGAGGATGCTGGAAATGACAATATAGAATAGTACCGGAATTCTCATATGAAAATATAAGAAACCTCGGCGCCTACTTAAGTTAAGGGACTACTAAATGAGAATTTTTTAGGACAAGTGTTGGTTTTTTGTTAACAGGCTTTTGAAGAACATAATCCCAATAGAAAGGGGTAGCAGACTACTTACCGCTACGAGGACCACGAAATATTCTGCGAAAACTGGAATGCCTGCCCACACAGAAATTCCTTTGTAAAAGATAAAAGCTTCGGAAAGTACAAAGCCTGCAAAATAGATCCAAAATGCCATTTTTGGCACCTTATACAACCGGGCAAGCCACAAAAAAGCGAACAGGCTAAGACTTACCACTCCCAGGAACGTCCAATGCAGATATCCTATGACAAAGTCGGGAAAACTGAAGGCGAGATCGGCGAAGTAGGGAATAGCAGAAAGCAATTGAAGCAGGATCTTTCCCGCCAGCAGAATTCCGCTTATTAATAGTAGCAATTTGACAAATGAAGGAAAGTCGAACCGTCTGTCCTGCCAGAAGTTCCGAAGGATCTTGAAAAGATCGGCAAAAGCGAGCAGCTGTATAATGGCTCCTGATCCCGCTAAAACGTAGAAGATCCAGTGAGGTTTAACCCACAGTACAGACAGGAAGAACGACAGGATAACTCCGGTATTGAGCAGGTAGAAAAAGCGGTCGAATACTCTTTTTTTGGGTAGCAGTACCCTTTTCTCCAGGAAATAAAAAAGAATTCCGCATAAGGCGAAAATGAACCAGGCGTTGTATTGAAAATGCAGGTAAAAGTAAATGGCCATATTGTACCAGATGGAATCCTTGCCCAGAGTTGCCATAACTCCTCCCAATGCCCACGGCCCTACACTTGAAAACACGAGGTACCACAATGCCGCTTTAATGAGTCTAAAGGAATAGGTGTTGCGGACCTCTTCCGAAGTTCTTTTTAGAACGAACCAGGTGAAGAGATAGGAGGCGAACAGAAAAAGTGTTGAAAAGGTAATAGAGTAGAGGGCGTAGCCGGTAAAAGGAAAAGTAAACAACATTCCAAGCAGGGTGATCTGTGTAAACCAAAAAATGCGCCGGTAAGTTTTAGCCTTTTCGCCTTCGGGAAAGTAAAGTTTATAAATAAGAGTCGTTAGGGCAATGTAAACCCAGCCTAAAAGTGCTATATGGCTGTGCGCGTGCACCACATACCGGTAATTCGCTGGAATTGCAGTCACAAAGAAAGAGCGTAAAAAAAGTCCCAGTAAACCTACAAGGAAAAAGTAACCTAGTGCAATTCTGGTGTGCGCCTTTAAATTGATCATGTGCTAAAATACATAATTTGAGATTTTAATGGAGGCCCAAAAAAAAAGCTGCCCGGAATGTTTCCGGACAGCCTTCAGAACTCAATTTAAAACAATTAATAAACTTCTTCGGGGATCTGCTCCTCTTCGGTAACACGTTCTTCAACAGCTTTTTTTCTTTTGCTGTCAAGGCTAAATACGAACCACACAAAGGCGACCAGTCCCACGGCAAATACTGTATCTCCAATTACTCGGAGCCACCTAAGGGTGTCCATCCCCGGTTGCTGCATGAATTCCGCAGAACGTGCATACCACATTCCTTCGTTCACGCTGGCTACCGTTTGTAACAGTCCTATTGGAAGTACGCTCAATAAAACCATTAGCAGCAATCCAATATTGATCGACCAGAAGGAGAACCTCAGTAGTTTTTCGTTCCATACCTGTACTCGGTACATGCTACGTAACACGAACATCATAAGGCCGATTCCAAGCATTCCGTAAACGCCGAACAGCGCGGTGTGAGCATGTACAGCTGTGGTGTTCAGCCCCTGCATGTAGTAAAGTGCAATTGGTGGATTGATCACAAATCCGAAGATCCCGGCACCCAGGAAGTTCCAGAAAGCCACTGCCACGAGGCAGTAAATAGGCCATTTATAATCGGCTATCCATTTAGTCGCTTTGCTCAGGCGGTAATTTTCATAAGCTTCAAAACCTATCAATACCAGCGGTACTACTTCCAGTGCACTAAAAGTAGCTCCAAGGGCCATTACAGCCGTAGGTGTTCCTGTAAAATACAGGTGGTGGAAAGTTCCTAAAATACCTCCTGATAAGAAGATCACAGTTGCTAAAAGCACGCCTAATGTAGCCGTTTTTGTTCTTAAGAGTCCCAGCCTTACGAAAAGGAAAGCACCTACTACAGTAGCAAAAACCTCGAAGAAGCCTTCTACCCAAAGGTGCACTACCCACCAGCGCCAATATTCAGCAATGGCAAGATTTGTTTGTCTTCCCCACATTAGCCCGGCGGCATAGAATAAGGCAATGGCGGCTGAGGAAACAAGGAACATCAATAAGAGATTCCTTTCGGAAGTTTTCTTTTTAAGAACCGGTATAAGTGGACGGGTCATTAGAGCCAGCCAAAGGAACAGTCCAACGAGCAGGAATATTTGCCAGAACCTTCCCAGGTCTACATACTCATATCCCTGGTGTCCAAACCAAAAGTTCTCAGTAAGCCCCAGTTTCTGCATCACACCCATCCATTGTCCTGCCATAGATCCGGCCACAATTATAAGGAGACAGATAAAGAGAAAATTCACTCCGAGCTTTTGAAATTTTGGGTCCCTTCCTGAAACGGCCGGTGCAATATATAGTCCTGTGGCGAGCCAGGCTGTGGCTATCCATAGTATCCCCAGTTGCACGTGCCAGGTTCGGGAGATGGAATAAGGTAGAACTTTAGCGAGATCCAGTCCGTAGAAAGCGTCTCCTTCCACTCCGTAGTGTGCGGTGATCACCCCAAAGGTCATCTGTACCAGGATGAGCAAACTTACCACCCAAAGGTACTTTTTGACAGCTCGCATGGATGGAGTTATTGTCTGCCGCATAAGTGGATCTTCTACAGGCATATCCAGCTCCTCATTATTTTTCATTTTTACGTGGTAGAAGACCATAACTCCTATTCCAAAGAGTAGCAAGATGATACTAAAACCTGTCCAGATAAGTAGGTCTCCGGTAGGTTTATTTCCAACCAGATCCTCTGGTGGCCAGTTATGGGTATAGCTTACTTTGCTTCCGGGCCTTTCGGTCACGGTAGCCCAGGTTGCCCAGAAGAAGAAGCTGCTCATTTGCCGCATGCGGGCTTCATCTTTAATTGCGTTCTTCGGAATGGCATAACTTGCCCTAAGCTCATTCAGCTCAGGGTTTTCCATGAAAAGGCCTTTGTAATATTCATGCAAATTTTTTACTGCCCTTGCTCTTAAAGGTGAGACAGTGATAGTATTGCTGGCTTCGTCATAAGTGTTCTTACGAAGTTCCAGTTGCAGACGTCTCTCTAAAGCCGCCTTTTGCTCACTGTTGAGTTCATCGTAAGTTGAACCATAGTCCTTATTAGCCCAATAATTAAGCATGTACAGGGACTCCCTGTGCAGCCAGTCTGCGGTCCAGTCTGGTGCGGTATAAGCTCCGTGGCCCCAAATGGAACCTACTTCCTGTCCACCCATACTTTGCCACACATTCTGACCGTCGAGGATATCCTGCCCGTCAAAAAGCAGTTGGCCGTCGGTGGTTACCACTTTTGCAGGGCGTGGAGGTGCTTTTTGATAGATCTCAAAACCGTAATAACCAAGTACGGCAAAGGAGACAGAGACCACCAGGAGAAAAGCGATCCAGAGTTTTCTTTCTTTTGTCATTTTTGAAGATTTAGGAAACCGGCCCCAGAATAAATTAGCAAGAGTAGAGAGGCCGGTTTCAGGTTAGATTAAAAAGAAGGTTTGTATTATGAATTAAGTTCTTTTTCCAGTTGCAGGGCTTTCGGGAATAAAATGTTATTCTCAAGGTGGACGTGTTGGTGCAGGTCTTGCTCGAACTCTTCCAGTTTGGAGTAGAAGGCCCGGTAGGTATTACAAGCTTCTTCGGGAGGGGTGTAATTATTACTTAGAACTGATATCAGGCGCAGGATCTCCCCGGCACCTTCGTGCTCTTCTTCCATCATCTTAATAGGATTGTCAACAGTGCCAAACGGAGCCTGAGGAGCCTCTGAATTTTCCTTTTTTGCTTGTACTAATTTCTTGACGAAGGGGAACAGGATCAACTCTTCCTTCTTCATGTGCGCACTCAATTCTCCTGCAACCTCTTTTACCAGGCTTTTTATCTCTAACAGCTCTTTATAATGATGTCCGTGCACATCTGCTACTCTTTCAGAATACTGCAGCAAGAGTGGGATGCTCTCTGCTACATAAGTATGGTGCACGTTCACAATATGGTCTATCAAAAAGTCCAGTTCCCAGCTGTTATAGTTGGTAGCGCGGGAATCACTTTTGTCTACCTGCAGCAGTTCCTGTACGAGAAGATCATAATCTACATTGGCTTTCTGGCAGGCTTTTTCAATGCTGATGCCACCACCACAGCAAAAATCTATTCCGTGTTTTTTGAAGATGTGGGCAGTCTTGATGTTCTCTGTCACCATGTCTGCAACTGTTTTGGACTCTAAAGCTTTCATATATTTCGGTTTTGTTTGTTATTGGATTATGGTACAAAGATGAGCCTTAGGTAGTTGGTGGTTTATGAGTCTGGTCATAAAGCAGACAAAATTGTCCTAAAATGTTCTAAAAAGGGCAAAAAAAAGAGGGCGTTCCGGTTAGGAACGCCCTCTTCAGGTTACAAACTAATATATACAAATTTAAAAAACGCCTATTTATCCATGTAAAACCAGCAATGGCAATTGGTTGATAAATGGAATATCATTCTGGTCATTGTGCAGGAACTTCTGGCAAAGGTTGAGGTTCTTGGCTGCCAGTACTATCATGTCAACGTTGCGGTTCGCCACAAAGATCTTCACCGGACTTTGCTCCTTGGAAGTGTAATAGGTCTGTAAGACCGGGATACGTGGGGAAAATGAATCCTGAAGGAATTCCCGGTTCTCTACCTGTTCTTTTGAAGGCTCTCTTTCGGTGTTGAAGATCTCCAGGATCTTCACATTGGCATTTGAAAGGGAGGTAAGATTAAGGAGGGTCCGTAGCATTTTGCTTCCGTAGTGGATCTTGTAATCTGTTGGGAAGAGGATCTCTTTGTGCTCCTTAAACGATGCATTTTCAGAAATTGCCAGGACAGGACAGCGCACCTTCATCATGACGTCTGAAGTGTTTTTGCCAATCACCACTCCCTGTTTATTGCTTTTTCCTTTTGTGCCCATCAAGATAAGGTCGATCTTTTTCTCCTGTACTTTCTCTCTTACGGCATCTATCAAATAATCGGCTTTAAAACAGGTGTGGAACTTATGTTCCGGATTTCTCTTAATGCTGTTGAGCCAATCCAAAAGCTCTTCAAACTTATCTTTGACAGCGGGTGACATGCTCATATAACCAGTAACCAGCTTATCTGCAGGGACAGTGATCACGTGCAAAAAATAAAAATTGCACGGAGTGTCCTTAAAGAACTCGATCGCGTACTTCGCCGCATTCCTCGAATTCGCAGAAAAATCAGTGGGCAAAAGGATATTCATCATCAGTCACATCTATTTTACCTTGCAAAAATAGACTGCAGGCTGAGTGAAAAAAATGATGAAAGTCAGTTATTGATTTATTAGAAGGAATTGCCTGTTCTTTAGCTGATTCGCTTAAGAGCTTCTACATTGAGAAGTTTGATGTTTCGGCCTTCAATTTCCAACAAACCTTCCTTTTTAAAATCTGAAAGGGTACGTATAAGGGTTTCTGAAGCCATACCTGCCACACTGGCGAGATCACTTCTTGAGATCCTGATACTTTGGGTTGGATGCCGGCGAATTTTTTGAGAAAATAAAAGTATCGTACGGGCCGCTTTTTTGCGAACCGACCCATAGGCCATTTCGAGAAGCTGCTCCTTTATACCGGCGATATTATCACCCATTACATCAATAAGTTCGAGTGTGATGTTGCTGTTGGTGACAAGGATCTCTTTTAGGTCCTCTTTGGAAATGGCATAAATGCGCGTGTCTTCCATAGCAGTGGCATATTCTTCATGTGCCATGTGCTTTTTAAATGAAGTATTTCCGAAGAAGTCTCCTTCCTTATAGATAGAGGTAATAAGTTCTTTTCCGTATTCATCCATACGGTGGCTCTTTACTACACCCTTGTCTATATAAAAGAACTGATTGCTCTGTTTCCCTTCTTCGTAGATGGTCTCTCCTCCTTTATAGTTCTGCTCCTCGTATTCCTTCATCATTTCCCTAAGGTCATTAAGGGAAGTAATGCGATTTTCAAACTCTGCAGGTTGTGAGGTTTTATTCTTTTCCTGAATTTTATTCAGAATGGCCACTTTAGCAAGCCGGCTTTCTATAGCACTCATCAACTCCTCTTCCTCGAAGGGTTTGGTGAGGTAATCATCTGCCCCAAGGTCCATACCTTTGCGAATGTCTTTATGTTCGGTCTTTGCCGAAAGAAAGATAAAAGGAATGTGCTGTGTAGCAGGATCGTTTGCCAGCGACTGAAGTACTCCGTAACCATCCATTTCGGGCATCATAATGTCACACACCACAATATCGGGAATCTCTTTTTTGGCTAGAGCAACTCCAGATTTACCATTGGCAGCGGTGATCACATTATATTCTGCCAGTTCAAGGAGTTCTGCAGTATTTTCACGTACCACAGTATCATCTTCTATAAATAAAACTTTCTTCATTCTTTAATAATAGGTAATTCTACAATAAATTCAGTTCCCTTGTTTTCTTCACTGGTAAAGTGAATGGTTCCTCCAAGGTTTTCAAGATGAACCTTAGCAATATTAAGGCCAATTCCTGTTCCCTGGTTTAGAAGTGCATTCTCTGCCCTAAAATATCTTTCAAAAATATGTTTCTGGTCCTTTTTTGGAATTCCCATACCTTCATCTGTGACCTTAAAGGCAATGCGGTCACCTTTGATCTCTATGTCAAAATATATAAGTGTATTCTCAGGAGAGTATTTGATGGCGTTGCTCAAAAGATTTGAAAGCACCAGTTCGAGGATCTTTTCGTCCTGCTGTAGTGTGATGTTCTCGATATTGCGTGGGTACTGTATCTCCTGTCCACTCTTTAGAGTAACGTTAGCGTTGTAGACCACTTCATTAATAAGCTTGCTTAAGCTGAAGGTGGAGAATTTATAACTCACTTTTCCACTTTCCAGTCTTTCTATAGATAGGAAATCATTCAGAATATTGTCGAGGTAATGCACCTTACTCTTTATGGTGTTGAGGTGTTTTTCTCTTTTGTCCTGTTGTTCCTCCAGTTTGTATTTACCGGCAAGTACTACCGAGGTAAGGATACCGCTCAGCGGAGTCTTGAATTCGTGAGAGACCAGAGAAAGAAACTTGGTCTTGAGCTCGTTTAATTCTTTTTCTTTCTGAAGGGCGTTCTTGATACGGTTTTCAGCTTCTTTACGTCTTTTTACCTCCTGCTCAAGATTCCTGTTGGTGCTCCTTAATTTCTGAATGCTCTCTTCCAGCTCCTTTGTGCGGATCTTTATCTTGCTTTCCAACTGCATGTTGAGTTCCTTGATCTGGCGCTGTGCTTCCTTTCGCACAGAAATATCAATGATCAGGGACATCACATAGGTCTCTTCGCCCATCTTGAAAGGGTTAAGACCGGCTTCTACAGGGAATTCCTCACCGTTTTTCTTTACACCATAAAGATCACGGCCATGGCCCATTTGCCTTTTTTGGCTATCGTCCAGAAAACCTTTGAAATGTTGGGGATGGGCTGCTTTATACTTGCTTGGAATTAGTACATTGAGAGGCTTTCCTTTCAATTCCCCTTTTTCATAACCAAACATAGTGTCAGCAGCTACGTTGCTGCTTACAATTGTTTGAGATGCGTCGACAACAATAATACCTTCTGAAGCTGCTTCAAAAAGCACATTGAACACATTCTCATCCTTTTCAAACATAGATAATAATTCTCGCATATTCGGGGAAAGCAGATCTTTCCATCAATTACTCAAGGGCCAAATTTACATAATTTCGGCAAACTTGTCCTTAATTGTTGAAATAGCTGAAAAACCAGTAAGCCAGATGATTTTTATAAAAAAAGATCCGGTGAAAAGTTTCACCGGATCTTCCATTGTAGTCTTACAAATTGTTCTCCTTCTAACATCTACTCTTGCGATGTAAGACTACAATTAGCCTTCTGCTTCATCTTCTGCTGAAACGTAATCTTTGTCTGCCGGGAGCACATTAGTAGCTAATTTGGTCACACCCATAGCTATAAGTATAGCGGTGATCACAAATAATAAAAATTTTACTACCAGACTTTCTTCCAGAACACTGCTGTAAAAGGTCAAAATGATTTCAATTGCCACAAATGCTAATTGAAAGCTGATTTTCAACACCATATAATTTTTAATTCCGAGCTAAATATACTGCGGTCGAATATTATTTAGAGGAAGAAAATTAAGGTTTGACTCAAATTTAACGAGTGCAGGTAGAAAGGTTAAAAAAATTTGCTTTTACGGAAATACCTTTTTGTTCTCAGGTTTTTGAAGTCTGAAGGTTATCACAGGAATTTTTGAATGGTTGACCAGGTCTTCACTAATGCTTCCGTTAAAGAAGTGGGAGAGACCTTTGCGACCGTGTGTGGCTATACCAATGAGGTCTGCATTCATTTTATTGGCGAAGTTCATAATTCCCTGCTCTACAGAATCGTCATTGTAGACATGGAATTCGTAATTGTCAAAATCACTTCCTTCCAGGAATTTCTCAAGGTATTCATCTGTTTCTTTTGAAGTAATGAATTCGTTCGCGGTATTAATATAGACCAGGTGCAGTTTTGCTTCCATAAGCTGGGCAAAGGCGATCACCTTTTTGAGTGTCTTTTTATTGTGGTTGTCCAGATTGGTGGCAAAAATGAAATTTTTGATCTTTAATTCTCCCGGATCTTTTTTGATGACCAGGACGGGAATGTCTGAGGTGCGTACCACCTTTTCTGTGTTAGATCCTATGAACATCTCCTTGAATCCGCTGGCGCCCTGGGAACCCATGACGATGAAATCACAACCGTGTTCACGGCTGGTCTCAATTATTCCCTCAAAGGCCTGGTGAAATTCCACGGTCTCATGCACCTTTAAACCCTTCAGGTAAGGCTGGGAAAGGATCTCTGTAAATCGCTTTTTTGCGAGCTTCATGAAAAAGAGAGCTTCAGGCAGGTCACTGCTGCGGTTACTTCCAACGGGATTGACCATTTGCAGTGGCAATTCCAGCATGTGCAACAGGTAAATTTCACCGTTGAATCTTCTGGCAAGATTGGCGGCTACTTTTAAGGCGTTCTCGGCCTGCTCTGAAAAGTCGGTTGGGACTAGGATCTTTTTCATAAAAGGTTGGTAATTAAGTAAGGTTGATATAGTTATAAAACTACAAATATTTTTTCATTCAAAATCTTGTTTTCGTTCTGTAAAAATATTACTATATTTGCACCGTTGAAGCGAAAAATGAACAACGAGGGGACCGAAAGTCCCCTCTTTTTATAGTCAGAATCGGGGATGCTTAGAGAGAAAGTAGAAAATTTGCTGCAGGAGGCGTTTGAAGAAAATAATTCGTTATTTTTAATAGAATTAAACATTGATAACGCTAACCATATCAGTGTGGTGATCGATGGCGACAACGGGGTGAGTGTAAATGACTGCATTGCCGTAAGCCGCAAGATCGAACATAATCTCGACCGGGACGAAGAAGATTTTTCTCTTGATGTCGCTTCGGCGGGAGTTTCGCAACCCCTGACCATGCCCAGACAGTATCGCAAGAATATTGGGAGAAGACTGGCTGTCACTACCACTTCCGGAGAAAAATTTGAAGGAGAGCTGGTGAAGATGGAAGATGATAAAATTACCCTTACCTGGAAGACCAGGGAACCAAAACCGGTAGGAAAAGGTAAGGTCACCGTAACAAAAGAAGCTGTGTTGCCTTTAGAGGATATAAAGGAGGCAAAAGTGAAAATAACTTTTTAACAGACAAATGATATGGAAAATATCGCGTTGATAGAATCGTTTTCAGAGTTTAAGGATGATAAGCTCATTGACAGGGTAACCCTGATGGCGATCCTGGAAGATGTATTTAGGAATGCTTTGAAAAAGAAGTATGGGGAAGACGATAACTTTGATATTATTGTGAACCCTGACAAAGGAGATTTGGAGATCTGGAGAAACCGTGTAGTGGTAGCTGATGGAGAAGTGGAAGATCCAAATCAGGAAATATCCCTTTCTGAAGCAAGAAAGATCGAACCCGATTTCGAGGTAGGTGAGGATGTTTCAGAAGAAGTGAAGTTGATCGATCTTGGTCGTCGTTCTATTTTGGCATTGCGTCAGAATTTGATCTCTAAGATCCACGAGCACGATAATACCAACATTTATAAGCAGTTCAAGGAACTTGAAGGAGAGATCTATACTGCTGAGGTACACCACATTCGTCACCGTGCAATAATCCTGTTGGATGACGAAGGGAATGAAATTATTCTTCCGAAGGACCGACAAATACCATCAGACTTTTTCCGTAAAGGAGAAAACGTACGCGGTATTATTGAGAGCGTAGAGTTGAAAGGAAATAAACCTGCTATTATTATGTCAAGGACTTCTCCTTTATTTTTGGAGAAATTGTTCGAGCAGGAGATCCCGGAAGTATTTGATGGACTGATCACTGTTAAGAAAGTAGTAAGGATCCCAGGTGAAAAAGCGAAAGTAGCTGTTGACTCTTATGATGATCGTATCGATCCTGTAGGAGCCTGTGTGGGGATGAAAGGTTCAAGAATCCACAGTATTGTTAGAGAACTGGGGAATGAAAACATTGATGTCATCAATTACACCACCAATAACCAGTTATTGATCACCCGTGCACTTAGTCCGGCAAAGATCACTTCACTTAAGATAGATGAAGAGAACAAGCGGGCTGAGGTGATGTTGAAACCTGAAGAAGTTTCAAAAGCAATTGGACGTGGCGGTCATAATATAAGATTGGCAGGACAATTGACAGGATATGAAATAGATGTCTTTAGAGAAGGAGTCGAAGAAGACGTTGAATTAAGAGAATTTGCTGATGAGATCGAAGACTGGGTGATCGAAGAGTTCGCCAAGATAGGTCTTGATACAGCAAAAAGTATTCTTGAGCAGGATGTTGATGATCTTGTGAGAAGAACTGACCTTGAAGAAGAGACTATTCGCGAAGTAATGAAAGTACTACGTGAGGAATTTGAAGAGGAAGAAAATAATTAAGAATAAAAAGAGGATAATTTAGAGGGCAATTTATGGCTGAAGCAAAAACAATGCGATTAAATAAAGTATTACGCGAATTCAATATCTCGCTGGATCGTGCTGTGGAATACTTGAATTCCCAGGGTCACGAGATCGAGGCGCGTCCTACTACTAAAATTTCCGGAGAGATCTACCAGGTGCTTTTTGATGAATTTCAAACCGACAAAAGCAAGAAGGTAGCCTCGAAAGAAGTGGGCGAAGAGAAGCGGAAAGAGAAGGAGGAGATTCGTTTGGCCAGGGAAAAGGAACTGGAAGAAAAACGAAAGCAGGAAGAAAAGCAGGAAGTCATTAGAGCCAAAACAAACCTGGAAGGCCCAAAACAGGTAGGTAAAATTGACCTCGATAAGCCCAAAGCTGCCCCCGCCAAAGAAGAAAAAGCTGAGCAACCACCGGTTGAAGAGAAAAAAGCACCTGAACAGCCACAGGTCGAAACTCCAAAACCAGAAGAACCTGCGAAGCAAGAAGAGCCTAAACATAAAATAGGAGAAGAGAAAGCGAAAGCCAAAGCCCCGACTGCTGAAAAAGCGAAAGCTGAAGAGAAGAAAGAAGAGCCTGTCTCTCAACCTGAAGAGCAGAAAGAAGAAGAATCTTCAACTGTTACTACCAAATATCAAAAACTTAGCGGCCCTAACTTTACCGGAGAAAAGATCGACCTTTCCCAGTTTAAGAAGCCGGCCAAGAAGAAAGATGATAAGAAGGCAGAGGAAGAAAAAGAGAAGCGCAAGAAGCGTCGCCGCAGAATAAGCAAAGATGTGAAAGGTGCTCCAGGGGCAGGTGCCGGAGCCGGTGCCAAAAGCCGTGGAAAACGTACCCGTCCTGTTACTAAAGAAGAGCCTAGCGAAGAAGAAGTTCAAAAGCAGGTTCGGGAAACCCTTGAAAAACTTCAGGGTAAATCCAGTAAAGGTCGCGGTGCAAAATACCGAAGAAATAAAAGAGATACCCACCGTCAAAGAACTGAGGAAGCTCAGCAGGAGGATAGCCAAAAGATCCTTAAGGTTACAGAATTCGTAACTGTAAGTGAAGTGGCTACCATGATGGATGTTCCGGTAACCAAGATCATTTCGGCCTGTATGTCGCTTGGAATGATGGTGACCATGAACCAGCGTTTGGATGCTGAAACTCTTTCTATAGTTGCAGATGAATTTGACTATGAAGTTGAATTTGTGACTGCCGATATCGAAGAATCAACAGAAGTAGCTCCCGAGAATCCTGAAGATCTGGAACCAAGAGCTCCAATTGTTACCGTAATGGGTCACGTTGACCACGGTAAAACTTCCTTACTGGATTATGTTCGTAAAGAGAACGTAATTGCCGGGGAGAGTGGTGGTATTACCCAGCACATTGGTGCCTACGGTGTAAGACTTGAAGGTGGTCAAAAAATCACCTTTTTGGATACCCCGGGTCACGAGGCGTTTACCGCGATGCGGGCGCGTGGTGCACAGGTTACTGACCTTGCTATCATTGTGATCGCTGCTGATGATGATGTGATGCCGCAAACAAAAGAAGCTATTTCTCACGCACAGGCTGCGGGAGTACCTATAGTATTCGCGATCAATAAATCTGACCTGCCTACAGCAAATCCTGAGAAGATCAAGGAGAAGCTGGCTGGAATGAACCTTCTGGTTGAAGACTGGGGAGGTAAGATACAGTCGCAGGATATTTCTGCAAAAACAGGAATGGGTGTAAAAGAGCTGCTTGAAAAAGTACTTCTGGAAGCTGAGATCCTTGAACTGAAAGCGAATCCGGACAAACTTGCCAATGGTACCGTAGTGGAAGCCTACCTGGATAAAGGTCGTGGTTACGTCTCTACCATTTTGGTACAATCCGGTACTTTGAAGATCGGAGATTATGTTCTTGCAGGTAAACACAGTGGTAAAGTGAAGGCAATGCAGGATGAACGTGGAAATGATGTGAAGGAAGCCGGACCGTCAACACCTGTTTCTATCCTTGGATTGGATGGTGCGCCACAGGCCGGTGACAAGTTCAAAGTAATGCTGGATGAAAGAGAAGCAAAAGATATTGCTGCTAAGAGAACCCAGTTGCAAAGAGAGCAGTCGGTACGTACGCAGAGACACATTACTCTGGACGAGATTGGTCGTCGTATCGCTCTTGGAGACTTCAAGGAACTTAACATTATCCTGAAAGGGGATGTGGATGGTTCTGTGGAAGCATTGACAGACAGTTTCCAGAAATTGTCTACAGAAGAGATACAGGTGAACATAATTCACAAAGGGGTAGGTGCTATTACTGAAAGTGATGTGTTGCTGGCTTCAGCTTCAGATGCGATCATTATCGGCTTTAACGTACGTCCTGCAGGAAATGCGAGACAGGTAGCTGATAAGGAAGAAATCGACATCAGAACTTACTCTATTATATATGACGCTATCAACGATCTTAAAGATGCGATGGAAGGAATGCTTTCTCCTGTAATGAAGGAAGAGATCACTGGTAACGCAGAGATCAGAGAGATATTCAAAGTGTCTAAGATTGGTTCAATTGCCGGATGTATGGTTACCGATGGTAAGATCTACAGAAACTCACAGATCAGGTTGATACGTGACGGAGTAGTAGTCTATACCGGGGAGCTTGCTTCCCTGAAGCGATTCAAAGACGACGTGAAAGAAGTATCGAAAGGATATGACTGTGGTCTTCAAATTAAGAACTACAATGATATTAAAGAAGGTGATGTAGTAGAAGCCTTCCAGGAAGTGGCCGTTAAGAAGAAACTTAAATAAGTCAAACCTGTACATATATAAAAAGGGATGCGAGTGCATCCCTTTTTTTGTTCCTTGTTTTGTGATATTATTTTCTTTCCGGCTTAAACCTAAAAGCAGCGGGAAAAGACTTCTTGATTTCCATAAGAGCGCGGTCAGCTTCCAGGCTGTTCCTGAAGTTACCGATCCATACCTTATAATTAGGAGTCTCATAAACAATGGTAGAGGGCCATTGAGCATATAGGGACCGGTATTCTTTGATCACTTTGCTGGCCTCATTGTTGTCTCCTGAAAAAAGCTGGATCCTGTAACGATCTCCCAATCGGCCTTCCTTGACCATCTCAGTTTTTTTCTCCAGCAGCTCGGGAATGATCTCATCCTGTTCTATTCTTACCTGCCCTTGCTGAGCTACACTAATTCCGACGAAACCGATTAAAAATGATGCGGTTAAAATAAATTTCCTTTTTCTGTTCATCTGGGTTTAATTTTCTGACAAACAAAAGTATAACTTAATCTCTGAAAAGAGCTCTTTTTCTTTATTTAGAACAATTATAAATTAATCATCCTTCCTCTCAAATCGAACTTAAGTATTACTTTTGTCGGTAAATTTTCCGGTGCCTAAAACATGATATTTATCAGTTATTTATTCGTGTAAAAATCGTACCAAAAAGACGTTAATTCAACTTATAATATGAAAAAGGTGAAAAACCGCCATTCAGTCGCTCGATTACTTTTACTCAGTGTATCGTTGTTTTTATCTTTTAACACGCTTGTTTTTGCTCAGGAATCCCCGCTTTCAGAAGAAGAAGAGGTAGTGCAGGGACCTGAAGAAGCATCTGTTGAGGCTGAGCCTTCGGGAGGTGATGTAGCTGCGGGTAAAGAGATTTTCAATACCCTTTGTGCTGCATGTCACAAACTGGATAGCAAATCAATTGGTCCCGCGTTGAGAGGTGTTGCTGATAGAAGAGATTCGGAGTGGTTGCACAGCTGGATAAGAAATAGTTCGGCTATGATAGCGGCTGGTGATGAGGAAGCTGTTGCTATCTATAACGAATATAATCAGGTGGCGATGCCGCCTTTCCCACAGTTGAGTGATGCTGATATTGATAATATCCTCGCGTACGTTAGTCAGCCAAAACAGGTTCCTCAGGAACAGAAAGTAGTTGGCGATGGTGCTGGAGCCGGAGCTGGGACTGGAGGTGGAATCTCAACTGAAATAGTGCTTGGCATCCTTGCTTTTGTACTGTTGATGTTGTTGGTGATCCTTTACCTGGTGAACAAAACATTGCGCAGGTTTGCGGCTGCAAGCGGGGTTGAGATCCCGGAAAAACCAAAAGGCAAGCCGATCTGGAAAGCATTTGTTGAAAACCAATTTTTAGTGCTTGTTAGTGCTGTTATCCTTGTGCTGGTTGGTGCGTATTTTGCTTACGGCTGGATGATGCAGGTAGGAGTTGATCAGGGATACCAGCCTGTTCAGCCAATCCACTTCTCACACAGAATTCACGCTGGTGATAATCAGATAGAATGTAAATTCTGTCACTCTTCTGCCCGCGTTTCGAAAACGTCAGGAATACCTTCTCTTAATGTTTGTATGAACTGTCACAAATCTATTAGTGAGGTAGCTGTAGAAACAGGTACTGAAGAATATTCAAAGGAATTTTATGACGGTGAGATCGCTAAATTATATGATGCAGTGGGTTGGGATGTGGCAGAACAGGCCTATACCGGGGAGACTGAACCTGTTAAATGGGTGAGGATCCACAATTTGCCGGACTTTGCTTACTTCAACCACTCTCAACACGTAGAGGTTGGGGGCATTGCTTGTCAAACCTGCCACGGTCCTGTACAGGAGATGGAGATCATGTATCAAAATGCACCGCTTACTATGGGATGGTGTATCAACTGTCACCGTACCACGAATGTGAAAACTGCAGGTAATGAGTACTATGAGAAGGTTCATGAGGAGCTTTCCAAGAAATATGGTGTAGAGGAATTAACTGTTGCTCAAATGGGCGGAATTGAATGTGGTAAATGCCACTATTAATTAAAATAAGGAGAAATTTAAATATATGTCATCAAACAAGAAATACTGGCAAAATCTTGAAGAACTGAAAGATTCAAGTTCTATTGTTGAGGCGCATCGGCAGAAGGAATTTGCAGAGGAAATACCTACAGATGAGTTCTTGGGCAATAAGGAATCTCTTGAAAGTTCGACGACTTCCCGCAGGGACTTCTTAAAGTATGTTGGCTTTAGTACAGCTGCTGCTTCCTTGGCGGCTTGTGAAGGGCCTGTAATGAAATCAATTCCTTACGTTGTGCAGCCGGAGAGAATAGTTCCGGGAGTAGCTAATTACTATGCTACTACTATGGCTGACGGTTTTGATTTTGCAGGGGTGCTTGTAAAGACCCGTGAGGGACGGCCAATTAAAATTGAGCAGAACACAATGTCAACCACCGGTGCCAATGCACGGGTGCAGGCTTCTGTTCTTTCCTTATATGATAATAAGCGGCTTCAGAGACCAATGGCCAACGGTCAGGTGGTTTCCTGGGAGCAGTTTGATAAAGAAGTAAAAGATAAACTTAATACTGTTTCCGGAGAGATCGTGCTCCTTACTCAAACTTTTGCAAGTCCGTCTACTTCAAAATTGATCAATGAGTTTTCTCAAAAATATACGAATGTAAGACATGTGGTGTATGACACGGTTTCTGAAGATGCTGCTCTGGATGCTTTCCAGGCACGCTACGGAACCCGGGCATTGCCGTCTTATGACTTTTCTAAAGCGGAAACTATCGTTTCTGTTGGAGCTGATTTCCTTGGAGATTGGGCCGGTGGTGGTTATGATGCAGGGTACGCTAAAGGACGTATTCCGAAGAATGGAAAAATGTCCCGCCACGTACAATTCGAATCTAACTTCTCTTTGACCGGAGCGAATGCCGACAGGCGTGTTCCTGTTACCATTTCACAACAAAAAATGGTGTTGGCTGCCCTTCATGGATATGTGACAGGTGGTTCAGCTTCTAACAATCTGCCGGCAAATATTGATGATGCTGTGGCGAAAGCTGCAAGACAATTGCGTAAGGCAGGAAGTAAGGCTGTTGTTGTTTCAGGAATTCCTGAAACCGATGCTCAAACTTTAGTGCTTGCCATCAATGAAGCTCTTGGTAGCCAGGTGATGAATACTGAAGATCCAAGAATGATCAGGCAGGGGAATGCTGCTGCAGTGAAGCAATTAGTAGCGGATATGAATTCCGGCCAGGTTGGCGCTTTGTTGATAGCCGGAGTGAATCCTGCATACAGTCTTCCTTTTGCTGAAGAATTCGTAGAAGGTCTTAAAAAAGTGAGTCTTACAGTGGCTTTCTCCATGAAAAAGGATGAAACCGCTTTGCTTTGTAACTACATTGCGGCTACTCCTCATTATCTTGAGAGCTGGGGTGATATTCAACTTACTAAAAAGAAGTATGCCTTGATGCAGCCAACTATCAAACCTTTGTTTGATACAAGCCAGTTCCAGGATACTCTTTTACGATGGACAGATAACAACACTTCTTACTATAACTATTTAAAAGAAACCTGGTCAGGTGCTATGGGATCCACTTCGTGGAGTCAGGCTCTGCATGATGGCGTCTTTGAAGGTTCAGAACCTGTGGGAGCTGCTTCAATGGCGAACACCGATGCTGTATCGGGTTCAGCAAATAACGACAGTGCTGCGGCCAGAAATATGGCTGCTGCCGGAGGGGAAGGCCTTGAGCTGGAGTTATACACCTCTACTGCAATGGGGTCAGGAAACCAGGCTAACAACCCATGGTTGCAGGAGATGCCAGATCCAATCACCCGGGCTTCCTGGGACAACTACCTTAAGATCTCCAGATTTGATGCGGAAGCATTGGGGCTTGAGAATGAGCATGTTGCTGATGGAGCGTTGAACGGTAGCCTCGTCAACCTAAAGGTGGGTGATAATGTAATTACAAATGTTCCTGTATTCATTCAACCGGGGCAGGCAAAAGGAGTAGTTTCCCTTGCGCTTGGATACGGTAAAAAAGAAGGAATTCAAAAAGAAATGCAGGTAGGTGTAAATGCCTTCCCGCTATACCAGGACTTTAAGTCTTTCCAAAATGTGACTATTGAAAAAGCACCGGGAATACATGAATTTGCATGTCTTCAGTTGCATACTACATTGATGGGAAGAGATGATATTATTAAAGAGACCACTCTGGAGATATTCAATACCAAAGATGTACATGTTTGGAACAAGATCCCTGAAGTTTCTTTGAATCATGTTGAGACGCCGGTAACTTCCGCAGATGTTGACCTTTGGGATGGTTTTGACCGTTCTACAGGGCATCACTTCAAAATGTCTATTGATCTTAACGCATGTACCGGTTGTGGTGCTTGTGTGATCGCCTGTCAGGCAGAGAACAACGTTCCTGTAGTGGGTAAAGAAGAGGTGCGTAAATACCGTGACATGCACTGGCTGCGTGTTGACCGCTACTACTCTTCTGAAGATACCTTTGAGGCTGATGTCGAGAAGAAAGATAATATGTCCGGATTGGGAGATGCTCTTTCTCAGTTTGGTGAAATGGAAATGGCTTCTGATAATCCTCAGACCGTATTCCAGCCTGTAATGTGTCAGCACTGTAACCACGCTCCATGTGAGACTGTATGTCCTGTGGCAGCAACTATGCACGGTCGTCAGGGTCAAAACCAGATGATCTATAACAGATGTGTGGGAACACGTTACTGTGCGAACAACTGTCCTTACAAAGTGAGAAGGTTCAACTGGTTCCTTTACAATAAGAATGATGAATTCGATTACAACATGAACAACGATCTTGGTCGTATGGTATTGAATCCTGATGTGACAGTACGTTCAAGAGGGGTGATGGAAAAATGTTCTCTATGTATCCAGAAGACTCAGAAGACAATTCTTGACGCGAAGAGAGATGGTAGAGAGGTTAAGGATGGAGAATTCCAAACTGCATGTTCTTCAGCTTGTGATAAAGGAGCGATTGTATTTGGAGATGTGAATGATGATAGCAGCCAAATCAGAAAGCTGGCTGAAGATGATAGAAAGTACCATCTTTTGGAATATGTGGGTACAAAACCGAACGTGATGTACCAGACCAAGGTTCGAAATACAACTGAAGCATAAAAAATCATTTTAAAGAATTAATTATAATAAGCATATGTCTCACTACGAAGCACCCATAAGAAAGCCTCTAGTACTTGGCAATAAGACCTATCATGATGTGACGGCCAATGTGGCTGCGCCGGTGGAAGGACGGGCCAACAAATCCTGGTGGATCGTTTTCTCTATTGCCCTTGTTGCCTTTCTTTGGGGATTAGGTTGTATTATATATACGGTTTCTACAGGTATTGGTACCTGGGGTCTTAACAGAACTGTAGGTTGGGCCTGGGATATTACCAACTTTGTTTGGTGGGTAGGTATTGGTCACGCCGGAACACTGATCTCTGCGGTACTGTTGTTGTTCCGTCAGAAATGGAGAATGGCTATTAACAGGTCTGCAGAAGCAATGACCATCTTTTCCGTTATCCAGGCAGGATTGTTCCCAATTATTCACATGGGTCGTCCATGGTTGGCATACTGGGTACTCCCAATTCCTAACCAGTTTGGATCATTATGGGTGAACTTTAACTCCCCGCTGTTATGGGACGTTTTCGCGATCTCTACTTATCTTTCCGTTTCCCTTGTTTTCTGGTGGACAGGATTACTACCTGACTTTGCTATGATAAGGGACCGTGCTGTAAAACCTTTCCAAAAGAAGATCTACGGAATCCTGAGTTTTGGATGGAGTGGACGGGCAAAAGACTGGCAGCGTTTTGAAGAAGTATCCCTGGTACTTGCCGGGTTGGCTACTCCGCTGGTACTTTCTGTACACACCATTGTATCCTTTGACTTTGCTACTTCAGTAATTCCGGGATGGCATACCACGATCTTTCCTCCATACTTCGTTGCGGGGGCGATCTTCTCTGGATTTGCCATGGTGAACACTCTTCTCATTATTATGAGAAAGGTTTCCAATCTTGAAGACTATATTACTATTCAGCATATTGAATTGATGAACATTGTGATCATGATCACAGGTTCCATCGTAGGGGTTGCATATATTACTGAGCTTTTCATGGCCTGGTATTCAGGTGTGGAATATGAGCAGTATGCATTCCTTAACCGTGCTACCGGACCTTACTGGTGGGCTTACTGGGCGATGATGACCTGTAACGTGTTCTCGCCGCAGTTCATGTGGTTCAAAAAATTAAGAACGAGTATTATGTTCTCCTTCTTTATTTCTATTGTGGTTAACATAGGAATGTGGTTTGAGCGTTTCGTTATTATCGTAACCTCCCTTCACAGAGATTATCTTCCGTCTTCATGGACAATGTTCTCACCAACATTCGTGGACATAGGAATTTTCATCGGGACTATCGGATTCTTCTTTGTGTTGTTCCTTCTGTATGCAAGAACCTTCCCGGTTATTGCTCAGGCAGAGGTTAAGACCATCTTGAAATCTTCCGGAGAAAAATATAAGAAATTAAGAGAAGAGCATGGTGATCACGTTAGCCATGTGGATCAAAACCCATGGGGAAGAGAGCCTAAGGCAAATAAAGAGGAAGGATGGATCAGTAGGGATGAGCATGAGAATACTAAAGAGCATAATCCTACTGCACATACTGAAACACTAACAGACTCTGAAGTCGATAAGGATAGGGTTGATTCAATGTTGGAAAGAATTGGAACATTTGATCCTGCCACTCAATCTGCAGACGATCTTCAGAAGCTCAATGGAGTTGGACCGGTAATGGAGCAGAAACTACACCAGGTTGGTATCTACACTTATGAGCAGGTGAGCCGACTTACAGCTGATGATTATGAGCTGCTTGAAAAGATCATTGATAACTTCCCGACTCCTGAAAACCGTGGTGATTGGAATGGGCAGGCAAACGAACTTAAAAAATAGAGAATAATGGCATCTAAAGTTATACACGCACTTTATACCGATGATGACTTGCTGTTACAGGCCGTAAAGCAAGTAAGGGAGGCTCGTTACAGAATTTCTGAAATATATACTCCTTTTCCGGTGCACGGTTTGGACAAAGCGATGGGGCTTGCTCCCACCAGGATCGCTATCACATCTTTCATTTACGGGTGTATTGGTTTGGCCGTTGCAGTTAGCATGATGAACTATATCATGATAGAGGACTGGCCAATGGATATTGGAGGAAAACCAAGCTTTAGCTTCCTTCAGAACATGCCGTCTTTTGTGCCGATCATGTTTGAGCTTACCGTATTTTTCGCTGCTCACCTTATGGTATTCACATTCTATATGAGGAGTAAGATTTGGCCTTTTAAAACAGCTGAGAACCCGGATGTTAGAACCACCGATGACCATTTTCTTATGGAAGTGGAAGTAGCTAATCACAACACAGAAGACCTTACAGACTTTTTGTTCAATACCGGTGCTTCTGAAATTAAACTAACAGATAAGAAATAAACCAATGAAAAGTTTATTTAGAACATCCATATTTTTCATTTTGGCAGTGAGTTTGGTGTCCTGTATGGATAACTCAAAGCCTAATTACCAGTATATGCCTAACATGTACGAAACGGTAAGTTATGAACCCTATGGAGCATACGATGTATTTGTTAATCAGCAGGAAGCTAAATTGCCTGTAGAGGGTACTATTTCAAGAGGATGGATGCCTTATGATTATGAAAATTCTATGGAAGGCTTTCAGGCTGCAAAAGCTAATCTTGAAAATCCGTTGCCTTATACTGAGGAGAACTTGCAAAAAGGAGAAGCCCTGTACACAATATATTGTGCAGTGTGCCATGGAGACAAAGGGGATGGTAAAGGTATTCTGGTACAAAGAGAAAAATTTCTTGGAGTACCTTCTTATGATGACGTAGGAAGGGCTATTACTGAAGGGAGTGTTTACCATGTTATGTATTACGGCTTGAATGCCATGGGGTCTTATGCCTCACAAACTTCTATCGAGGAACGTTGGCAGATTGCTCATTACGTGATGAAACTTAAAAATGATCTTGAAGGAGGCCCAGAAAGGGAATATGTAAATGAGGAAGATCTGATTCCTGCAGTGAATGCAGAAAAGGTGATGGAGCCCCTTGAGGATTCAACTACCACAGAAGAGGAAAATCAAAACGAAGAATAACAGCATTTAGATATATTAATATGTACACGCTATCCAGTAAATTAAAATTATTTTCTATCATTCTTATGGTAGTAGGTCTGATAGGCTTGGTCTACGGATTTATTGCTGCACCTTCCTCTATTGAAGACGTTAGGGAAATGGTGGCTCACGACGGGCATGGAGAGGTTATGGAAACCCCTGTGACAGGCCAATTGGAAGATGAGCTGGAAGATGACGAAGAAGGCTTTGACTTTGTGCCTTCAGAACACCAATTAGATACTGAACGTGCTGATGAGAATGAACATATGATGGCTGAAGATGATGAGCTGGTTCATCTGGAGCATGTTCTGCACCAGTTGCAAAATAAGCCTTGGGCTGCACTTTATGTGGCTGCATTCTTTTTCTTCATGATCTCCCTGGGAGTGATGGCTTTCTATGCTGTTCAATATGCTGCCCAGGCAGGGTGGTCACCGGTATTGTTCCGGGTGATGGAAGGTATAACTTCCTACCTGTTACCGGGAAGCCTTATTGTATTCGTTTTATTACTTCTTTCCGGATTGCACTTGAACCACCTGTTTGTGTGGATGGATCCTGAAGTAGTAGCGCATGACGAGATCATTCAGAATAAATCGGGATTCCTTAATGTTCCATTCTTCTTGATAAGAGCGGCTATTTATATTGCCGGGTGGAACCTGTTCAGATACTTTATGAGAAGAAATTCCTTACGTCAGGACGAAGCAACCGATAATGTTTGGTACAAAAAGAACTTCAAACTGGCCGCAGGATTCCTCGTATTCTTTATTGTTACTGAGTCCATGATGTCATGGGATTGGATAATGAGTGTGGATCCACACTGGTTTAGTACCCTTTTTGGATGGTATGTATTTGCGAGCTTGTTCGTATCAGGTATTACCGTGATCGCATTGGTAACTATTTACCTGAAGTCAAGAGGATTTTTGCCTTTTGTGAACGACAGCCATATTCATGACCTTGCCAAGTTCATGTTCGGGATCAGTATCTTCTGGACCTATCTATGGTTCTCCCAGTTCATGTTGATCTGGTACTCTAATATTCCGGAAGAGGTTACGTATTTTGTATCCCGAATAGAAGATTATAACCTTGTATTCTTCGGAATGGTGGCCATAAACTTCCTGTTCCCGGTTCTGTTGTTAATGAACTCAGACTTCAAACGAGTGAACTGGTTTGTGGTAGCTACCGGTATTGTCATCCTTATTGGTCACTATCTTGACATCTTTGTAATGATCATGCCGGCAACAGTTGGAGAATCCTGGTTCATTGGAATACCTGAATTAAGTGCATTAGCATTCTTTGGAGGATTGTTTATTTTTGTAGTATTCAGCAACCTTACAAAAGCGCCTTTACTTGTGAAGAGAAATCCGTTCAGAAAAGAGAGCGAGCATTACCATTATTAGAAAATTGTATAAAGAAGAAATTAAGAAATGACTGTATTTTTAATCATCATAGTAGTAGCGCTTTTCGCGATAACTATCTGGCAACTTACCAAGATCTTCCAGTTGTCAAGAAGCACTGTACCCGGTGACTCGACAGAGGTGGCTACTGATAAGGACAACCGTACACAGGGAAATATCCTGTTGGCCTTCGGAATAGCATTCTATATTTTCATGCTGTACAATTTCTGGGCATTCGGAGACCGCGCTTTACCGGCGGCTTCGTCTGAACACGGTATCGAGTATGATAACCTGTTGTTGATCACCATGGCTGTGATCATGTTCGTGCAGATCATCACTCAGGGGCTGCTGTACTACTTCTCCTTTAAATACCAGGGTAAAAAGGGCAAAAAAGCCTTGTTCTTTGCAGACAATGATAAACTTGAGTTTGTGTGGACCATCATTCCGGTGATCGTTCTTGCCGGACTTATCATCTACGGATTGTTCACCTGGTCTGATATCATGGATGTGGCCGAAGAAGAAGATCCTATTGTTATTGAATTATATGCTCAGCAGTTCAACTGGACCGCACGCTATGCCGGAGAGGATAACGTACTTGGAAAAGCCAACGTACGATTTATTGAAGGTTCTAATACTCTGGGAGTTGATGTAAGTGACCAATACGCTTACGACGATGTGATCGTGGGTGAACTTCACCTTCCTGTAGATCGTCCCGTGTTGTTCAAGTTTAGATCACAGGATGTGTTGCATTCTGCTTATTTCCCACACTTCCGAGCACAAATGAACGTTGTTCCGGGAATGATCACGCAGTTTTCCTTTACCCCAACGGTTACTTCCGAAGAGATCAGGGAAACAGAATATATGAGGGAAAAAGTTGCAAGGATCCAGGATATCAGAAAAGAGAAAAATGTTGCCCTTACTGCCGAAGGGGGAGAACCTTTGACAGATTACAACCAGTTTGACTATTACCTGTTGTGTAATAAGATCTGTGGTGTGGCACACTACAATATGCAAATGAAGATCGTGGTTGAAACTCAGGCTGAGTTTGAGGCATGGATGGCAGAACAAAAGAAGTTCAGTGAAACGATGGAGCCACTTGACGGATCAACGCCGGAAAGTGATGTAGAAGTAGCCCAGGTAGAAAATAATTAAAGTTAAGATTAAGATAATATGTCAGTAGTAGGACACGCAGAGGTTAATGATCACGCTCATGATGACCACCACCATGAGGGTACTTTCATAACAAAGTATATTTTTAGCATGGACCATAAGGTTATTGCCAAGCAATACCTTTTCACGGCTCTTATTATGGGAATTATAGGGATAGCAATGTCTGTATTTTTCCGTATGCAGTTAGCCTGGCCTGCAGAATCATTCAAGATATTCGAGATGTTCCTTGGGAAATGGGCTCCGGGAGGAGTAATGAGCCCCGAGATCTATCTTGCTTTGGTTACCATTCACGGTACTATCATGGTATTCTTTGTACTTACTCAGGGATTGAGTGGTACCTTTAGTAACTTACTTATTCCGCTCCAAATTGGAGCAAGGGATATGGCTTCCGGATTTATGAACATGGTTTCCTACTGGTTGTTCTTTATCTCCTGTATCATTATGCTTGGATCTTTGTTCGTGGAAGCTGGACCGGCATCGGCGGGGTGGACAATCTATCCTCCATTGAGTGCACTGCCACAGGCAATTGGTGGTTCGGGACTCGGAATGACGCTATGGCTTACTTCTATGGCCATCTTCATTGCGTCTTCATTATTAGGATCGCTTAATTATATTGTTACTGTTATCAACCTTAGAACCAAAGGAATGTCAATGACCCGTTTGCCATTGACCATTTGGGCTCTTTTTGTGACTGCTATCATCGGGGTTGTTTCTTTCCCTGTATTACTTTCAGCAGCTCTTATGTTGATCATGGACCGTAGCTTTGGAACTTCATTCTTCCTGAGTGATATTTACCTTAAAGGGGAAGTACTACACTACCAGGGAGGTTCACCGGTACTTTTCGAACACCTGTTCTGGTTCCTGGGGCACCCTGAAGTTTATATCGTTATTCTTCCTGCCATGGGTATTGCTTCTGAAGTGCTGGCAGCGAACTCGAGAAAACCTATTTTTGGATATCGTGCAATGATCGCTTCGATCCTTGGTATCGCTTTCCTTTCAACCATCGTTTGGGGACACCACATGTTCGTGTCCGGTATGAACCCGTTCCTTGGATCTGTATTTACCTTTACCACTCTTTTGATCGCGATCCCTTCCGCAGTGAAAGCGTTTAACTGGATCACGACCATCTGGAAAGGTAACCTGCAGTTGAACCCTGCGATGTTATTCTCCATTGGATTCGTTTCTACCTTCATTACAGGAGGTTTGACCGGGATCATTCTTGGAGACAGCACACTGGATATTAACGTTCACGATACTTACTTCGTGGTAGCTCACTTCCACTTGGTAATGGGTATCTCTGCGCTATATGGAATGTTTGCAGGTATCTATCACTGGTTCCCTAAGATGTTCGGTAAGATGATGAACAAGAACATGGGATACATTCACTTCTGGGTGACCATTGTTGGAGCTTACGGAGTATTCTTCCCGATGCACTTTGTTGGAATGGCTGGTCTTCCACGTAGATACTATGACAACACTGCCTTCCCATACTTTGATGATCTTGCAGATATCAACGTTTTGATCACCATCTTTGCGATCATTACTGCACTGGTACAACTGGTATTCCTGTATAATTTCATTCACTCTATTTTCTTCGGAAAAAGGGCGACTGCAAACCCATGGAATGCAACTACATTAGAATGGACTACACCTATAGAACCTATACATGGTAACTGGCCGGGAGAATTACCAACAGTGTACCGTTGGGCATATGACTACAGTAAGACTAATGAGAATGGGGAATATGTGATTCCGGGGCAGGATTTTGCACCGCAAACGGTTCCGCTTCAAAAAGACGAAGAAGAACTCAATCACTAGATCTCATTTTTGCACCTATAAAGAAAAGCCTTTTCGAAACCCGAAAAGGCTTTTTCTTTTATCTTTGCTGAACTAAATAATTGACTATGAACGAGCACCTCGATCCTACAGGGGAAAATTTTTCTTCTGATGAACTGGACATTGAAAGAGCCTTAAGGCCCCTGGAATTTGACGATTTCGCAGGCCAGGATCAGGTACTTGATAATCTCAAGGTTTTTGTAGAAGCAGCCAATCAAAGGGGAGAGGCCCTTGATCACACCCTTTTTCACGGCCCTCCGGGATTGGGAAAGACTACCCTGGCCCATATCCTGGCGAATGAGCTGAATGTGGGAATAAAAGTCACCTCAGGACCTGTTCTTGATAAACCGGGAGATCTCGCCGGATTGCTTACCAATCTGGATGAACGTGACGTTCTGTTCATTGATGAGATACACCGTTTAAGCGCGGTGGTGGAAGAATATCTCTACTCGGCCATGGAAGATTATAAGATCGATATCATGATCGAGACCGGGCCAAATGCACGGTCTGTTCAGATCAATCTCAACCCTTTTACTTTAATCGGTGCGACTACCCGTAGCGGATTGTTAACTGCTCCAATGAGAGCCCGCTTCGGGATCTCCAGCAGGCTGGAATACTATACTACCGAATTACTCTCAGATATCGTTCAAAGAAGTGCCCATATCTTAAAGGTGCCAATCTCTATGGAAGCTGCCATCGAGATCGCCGGACGCAGCCGGGGAACTCCGCGTATCGCCAATGCCTTATTAAGAAGGGTACGCGACTTTGCCCAGATCAAAGGGAACGGAAAGATCGATATTGAGATCGCCAAATACAGCTTGAAGGCTTTGAATGTGGATGCCCACGGACTCGATGAAATGGACAATAAGATCTTAACCACCATTATTGATAAGTTTAAAGGTGGCCCGGTAGGAATTACAACTTTGGCAACAGCAGTAAGCGAGAGTGCAGAGACCATTGAAGAGGTATATGAACCTTTCCTGATACAGCAGGGATTTATACAAAGAACTCCCCGCGGTCGTGAAGTCACCGAGGCGGCTTACCGCCACTTGGGACGCGAGAGAGGCGGAATACAGGGAGGATTATTTTAACCTACAAACCCAAAGGTTTCAAAAACCTGTGAGGTTTAGAAGAAAAATCATGAAAGAGATCAAAGGAATTCCCAAAGTATCCCGGCTGCGGTTTTACGCCAATGCCCGCAGGATCCTGAAGAACCCGTTACCCTTTCATCATGAACGCTTCGAAGCCCTTGGAGATACCTTTCAGCTAAATGTGGGCTGGGGCAGGACGGTGATCTTTTCCCGTGATCCGGAATTGGCTGAATACGTACTCACAAAAAATCAAAAGAACTACACAAAATCACCCATCCAGACTGAGGATGTAGCCAAATATCTTGGTAAAGGTCTTCTTACCTCTGAAGGGGAATATTGGCGAAAGCAGCGCAAATTAATACAGCCTGCCTTTCATAAAAAACAGCTGGTTAATTTGCTCGGCAGTATGAATTCGGCTATTCTCGAAGAGCTGAAAAAGGTGCGGACAGATCAGCCAATGGATATTTTCCCCGTCTTCAACGACCTGGCTTTTCAAACTGTGGTAAAATCGCTTTTTAGCAGCGCCGTGGGGCAGGAGGAGATCGGCAGGCTGCAGTATATTACAGAGTCGGCGCAAAAGATGCTGGTGCGGGAGCTGCGGCAGCCGTATTTGAACTGGTGGTTCAGGTTGCATGGGGATATTCGGCACAACCTTGAACTAACGCATGAAGCACGTGACATTTTACAACGTCTTATCGATGAACGCAAGGCTTCCGGGGAGCGCCGGGATGATCTGCTGGACATGCTGTTGGACGCCCGTTACGACGACGGCACGGCTATGAGCGAAAAACAGCTCATTGATGAGATCCTCATCCTGTTCACTGCAGGTCATGAAACCACTTCCAATGCTCTTACTTTTACCTGTGAATTGTTGGCCCGTCATCCTGAGGTTCAGGAAAAAGTGGCTGCCGAAGTAAAAGAGGCCAAAGAAAGCTCTGAAGATCTTTTTGAATTACTTCGGAAGTGCAGCTATACCCAGCACGTCATCGAGGAAGCAATGCGCCTCTATCCGCCCGCATATTTTATCGACAGGGTGAATATTGAGGAAGATGATTTCGAAGGAAAACATTTTCCGAAGGGCTTAAGCCTGCTTTTTTCGGTTTATGAGATCCACCGCAATCCAAAGTTCTGGAAGGATCCCGAAAAATTCAATCCTGATCGCTTTTCTGAAGGGCGCAAGAGTTTCTATTATCCCTTTGGTGCCGGTCCGCGCAAGTGTATTGGCAACAATTTTGCGATGTATGAAATGGTGCTGACGATTGCTGAACTGGTTTCAAGGTTCAGAATAAGCACCAATAAAGAAAAGATCGAAATTTTACCTTTGATCACGCTCAAACCAAAGAACGCAATCCTTAGGTTCCAAAAACGCTGATTTGAATACTACTTCCCGAAATACTGCCCTTCTTAAAGCCGAAGCAGATCGGCTGGGATTTTTATCCTGCGGAATTTCCCGTTCCGGTTTTCTGGAGGAGGAAGCGCCTAGGCTGGAAAATTACCTAAAGAACAACATGCACGGTGAAATGTCTTACATGGAGAATCATTTTGACAAGCGCCTTGACCCTACCAAACTTGTTGAAGGTTCCAAAAGTGTTATTTCCCTGCTGCTCAATTATTTTCCGAAGGAACAGCAGCGTGAGGATTCCTATAAGATCAGTAAATACGCATATGGTACCGACTATCACTTTGTTATCAAAGACAAACTGAAGCAGCTGCTGCAGTTCATTCAGGATGAAATTGGCGAGGTGGAAGGCCGGGCTTTTGTAGATTCGGCACCTGTGCTCGATAAAGCCTGGGCTGCCAAAAGCGGACTTGGCTGGATTGGGAAGAACACGAATTTATTGTCAAAGAAAACCGGCTCTTTCTTCTTTATTGCCGAATTGGTTGTAGATCTCGAGCTGGAATATGACAATCCCGTAACCGATCATTGCGGGAGTTGTACCGCCTGCATCGATGCATGCCCTACCCAGGCCATTGTGGAGCCGTATAAAGTTGATGGAAGTAAGTGTATCTCTTATTTTACTATTGAGCTGAAAGACCAGTTGCCGCAAGGCATGAAAGGGAAGTTTGACGATTGGATGTTCGGTTGTGATGTGTGCCAGGATGTTTGTCCCTGGAACCGTTTTTCAAAACCTCACCGGGAACCACTTTTTGATCCACATCCGGAATTGCTTTCAATGAGCAAAAAGGATTGGGAAGAGATCACTGAAGAAACTTTCAGGAAGGTCTTTAAAAAGTCGGCGGTGAAAAGAACAAAGTACAGCGGCCTTAAACGCAATATCAATTTTCTGAAAGAAGAGTAGGTTTTTCTCCTGTTTGCATTCTTCGTATCTTTCCTTTATAACTACAGCTATGGTCTTAAAAAAGGGAATTTTAGCGGTCATTTTTATCTTTTCTACCTTTCTGGTTTTTGCCCAGGATCCGGAATATTCACTGCAGGTGGAGCCTGCATTTCAGCGTTTACTTTCTTTGGCCGACACAGATGGTGATAAAAAGATCACCATAGAAGACCATCCAAAAAGCCCTTTTTGGATGGTGAGTCAAAAAGGGGATTCGGTAAGTGTTTCTGAGATCTACTACCTCTCCAACTTGTTACAACGCCTGGCGGTGGCACGGCAAAACGAGCAGCGGGAGCTGGAGATCTCGCTTTCTGAAATTAAAGAAGCTCCTTCAGCACGTATTTCCCGCCGCATCAAGACTGAATTCTGGGATGACCTTACCCGTACAATAGATCGCAAAGGACTAAAACATATCCTTAAGGACACCAAAGCTTCAGGAGATGTACAGCGGTTGTACGTACCGGCAGATGACACTATTGGACAACGTTACTTCAAACAGCTGCAGCAGGACAATCCAGGATTTGAAGTGGTGGTGCTTCCGCAGAAGATCACGCCTGAATATGTGAAGTCCATAAATGATAAACCTGGATTGCTATCCCTGAAGCTGAAAAACGGAAAAGGAGTGCCTTTTGTGGTGCCCGGCGGCCGGTTCAATGAAATGTACGGCTGGGACAGTTATTTTGAAGGTATAGGATTGCTGCTGGATGGCAGGATCGATCTTGCCAAAGCCATGGTCGACAATTTCGTGTACCAGATCGATCACTACGGAAAGATCCTCAACGCCAATCGTACTTACTATCTTACCCGCACCCAGCCGCCTTTCCTGTCATCCTTCATCAGGGAAGTTTTTGAAACTTCGGAAGAGAAGGACCTGCAGTGGTTGAAAAGTTCCCTTGAAGCTGCCATTACCGAATACGAAGAGGTGTGGATGGTTGAAGGGGAACGCCTGACGCCTAATGGCCTCAACCGCTATTACGCCCAGGGAATAGGCATTCCGCCGGAGACCGAAAAAGGGCATTTTGAAGAAGTTCTTACCCAATTCGGAAAGAAACACGGAATTTCCGCGGAAGAATTCCGCCGAAAATATCAATCCGGAGAAATTAAAGATGAGGAGGCAGACAGGTATTTTACCCACGACCGAAGCATTCGCGAAAGCGGTCATGACACTTCGTGGCGCCTGGAGAATCGTGCTGCAGATCTCAATACTGTAGATCTCAACTCCCTTCTTTACAAGACCGAACGTGATTTTGAATATCTCATTGACCTGTATTTTCGAGGAGAACTTACAACTTCATCGGGAAAGACCTTTTCTGCGGACTACTGGCAGAAAAATGCGGAAAAACGGAAAGCTTTAATGAACCGGTACTTGTGGAACGAAGAAGCGGGGAGTTTTTTCGACTACAACTTCAAAAAGGGGGAACAAACAGGATATATTTCGGCAACCAATTTTTACCCGCTGTGGTCAAAAATGGCTTCAGAAGAGCAGGCTGCTAAAATGGTCCCAAACCTTATGCGCGATTTAAAAGCGAAGGGAGGAATTCTTGCGAGCGCCCAATCTTCAGTAGAAGAAACAGCTACTAACGATGTGCAGCGTCAATGGGATTATCCATATGGCTGGGCACCGCACCAGATGTTGCTGTGGCAGGGTCTTCTCAATTACGGTTATGAGCAGGAGGCCTACGAATTAATTTACCGCTGGTTGTGGATGATCACCAAAAATGCGGTGAACTACAACGGCACCATTCCGGAGAAATACGATGTGGTAAACGCAACTCATAAGGTCTACGCCGAATATGGAAATGTGGGAACGGAATTCGATTATATCACCACTTCAGGTTTTGGATGGATGAACGCATCTTACCAGTTAGGATTGGCTTTGCTTCCGCAGAAATATGTGCGACAATTGGATGAGCTCGTTCCGCCGGGAATGGTCTTTTAAAGCTTCCAAAAATTGCTTTTTTAGCAAATATTTTATAGGAAATTTCAGTAAAAAATGATGGGAAAAAGAAACCTGTAATTCCGAAACCCTTACCTTTGTAAGTCCTGAAAAATAACGGGAGATATGAGTAACGAACGCAAACGACGTGAGGCGCTGGTCTATCACGCCAAACCGCACCCCGGAAAGATCCAGGTGGTGCCTACAAAAAAATATTCCACACAAAGGGATCTTTCATTGGCTTATTCTCCGGGGGTTGCAGAACCCTGTCTTGAGATCCACAAGGATAAGGAGAACGTTTATAAATATACCACTAAAGGGAATCTGGTCGCCGTCATCTCCAATGGTACGGCTGTTCTTGGATTGGGCGATATTGGTCCCGAAGCTTCCAAGCCCGTGATGGAAGGAAAAGGTCTTTTGTTTAAGATCTTTGCTGATATTGATGTGTTTGATATTGAAGTGGACACTAAAGATGTAAATGCTTTTGTGGAAACGGTGAAAAATATCGCACCCACTTTTGGGGGGATCAACCTCGAAGATATTGCTGCTCCCGAAGCTTTTGAAATAGAAAGAAGGTTAAAGGCAGAACTGGATATTCCGGTGATGCATGATGACCAGCATGGTACGGCAATTATCTCTTCGGCGGCCCTAATTAACGCCCTTGAACTTGCAGAAAAAGATATAGATAAGGTGAAAGTGGTGATCTCGGGAGCGGGATCTGCAGCTATCGCCTGTGCAAACCTCTATGTTGCCATGGGGGTAGAGTTGAGCAACCTGGTGATGTTTGACGTGAAGGGTGTTCTGCACAAAGGAAGGACCGACCTTTCTGACCTGCAGTCAAAATTTGCAGTAGATAAACATTACAGTAGCCTGGCGGAAGCTATGGAAGGTGCCGACGTGTTCTTAGGGCTTTCGGTGGGTAATATTGTTACTCCTGAAATGCTCTTAAAAATGGCAAAAAACCCTATCGTTTTTGCCATGGCCAATCCAAACCCTGAAATTGATTATGATCTTGCTTGCGCCACCCGTAAGGATATTATTATGGCTACAGGCCGCAGTGATCATCCTAACCAGGTGAACAACGTGCTCGGGTTTCCGTTCATCTTTAGAGGCGCCCTGGACGTTCGCGCAACAAAGATCAATGAAGAAATGAAAATGGCGGCGGTTAAAGCGCTGGCCAGGCTCACCAAAGAACCGGTTCCGGAACAGGTGAATATCGCCTATGGGGAAACCCGACTTAATTTTGGACGGGATTATATAATTCCGAAGCCTTTTGATCCACGTCTTATCACCGAAGTTCCGCCTGCAGTTGCAAAGGCTGCTATGGACAGTGGCGTGGCACGAAATCCTATTTACGATTGGGATCGCTATGAAGATGAGCTGCTGGAGAGAATGGGTAACGACAATAAGATCACCAGGCTGTTAATGAACCGTGCGAAAACAGATCCAAAAAGGGTTGTTTTTGCCGAAGCTGATCACCTGGATGTGCTGAAGGCGGCCCAGATCGTCCACGATGAAGGGGTAGCTACTCCAATTTTGTTGGGTAGAAAGGATGTTATCGAAGAACTAATGCAGGAGATCGATTTTCATGCCGATGACGTTCTGATCATTGATTCCAAGTCTGATGAAGAGAATGAGCGACGAAACCGATATGCTGAAGTGTATTGGAAGACCCGTCAGCGTAAAGGTGTTACCCGTTATGACGCTCAGTTATTGATGCGCCAACGCAATTATTTTGCGGCAATGATGGTGAATGCGGGAGATGCTGATGCCCTCCTTTCCGGATATTCGCGGTCGTATCCTACCGTATTAAAACCAATGCTGGAATTGATTGGTAAAGCCAAAGGGGTATCCAAGGTAGCCGCGACCAACCTCATGAACACAGCCAGAGGACCAATTTTTATCAGTGATACTTCGGTGAACATAGATCCTACCGCTAAGGAACTTGCGAAAATTGCTCAAATGACCGCCCGAACCGTGCGTTTATTCGGAATTGATCCTGTAATAGCCATGATCTCCTACGCGAATTTTGGTTCTTCGAGTAATGAGAAGGCCGAAAAAGTTAAAGAGGCAGTAGATTACCTGCACAAATTCTATCCGGATCTTACTGTGGACGGAGAAATGCAAAGTGATTTTGCCCTGAACAAAGATATGCTTCAGAAGAAATTCCCTTTTTCAAAGTTGGCGGGTAAAAAAGTAAATACTTTGATCTTCCCGAACCTGGATTCCGGAAACAGCACGTACAAGCTCATCAAAGAGTTGAACAAAACAGAATCTGTTGGCCCTATTTTGATGGGGATGAACAAGCCGGTGCACGTGCTTCAATTGGGTGCCAGCGTAGAGGAAATCGTTAATATGACGGCAGTTGCAGTGGTAGATGCCCAGGAAAAGGAGCGAAAAGCAAAAAAAGAACTGGTGTAATTTCAGAATTTCAAAATACAAAGAGGCTACTGTTAAGGCAGCCTTTTTTCTTTGAGATTTTATCAGAAAATCCTGTTGCTTTCCTCTTAAAAAAGATAAAAAGCCAGGTATTTTTCTGTCCTTTTAATTTTACTACATTTGAGTTGTTAACCAGCCTTATCAAATGATCCATAGCATAAAAGGTCAGCTCGTAGAAAAAAATCCCACCAATGTTGTTATTGATTGCAATGGAATAGGATATTTTATTCACATTTCACTCTACACTTATTCTCAAATTCCTTCTTCGGAAGCCATTAAACTTTACACCCATTTTCAGGTGAAGGAGGACTCCCATACGCTGTATGGATTTTGGGATAAGACTGAACGGGAGATCTTTCGGTTGTTGATCTCGGTTTCGGGAGTAGGAGCCAGTACCGCAAGAAGTATGTTGTCTTCATTGGAGCCAAGGCAGATCATGGAAGCCATAGCGGCAGGTGATGTCGCCACCGTTCAGGGAATAAAAGGTATTGGAGCCAAAACAGCTCAACGTGTAATTATAGACTTGAAAGACAAGATCGTAAAAGTGTTCGGAATTGATGAAGTTTCGGCTCCTCAAAGCAATACAAGCCGTGAGGAAGCGTTATCAGCTTTAGAGACTCTTGGATATACCCGTAAGCAATCTGAAAAAGTGGTAGACAGGATCGTGAAGGAAGAACCCGATGCTACGGTCGAGACTCTGATAAAGCTGGCACTTAAAAAATTATAGTAATCTTGGGGCAGAACTACAATTTCCGGTTTCCGCTTACAGTTGGCTTTGCACTTATTTTTGTGCTGGCTGCCTCTTTTACTGTCTCAGCCCAGGATACCATTACCCGTCAGGACACTACTAAAACCGGCTATTCGCTGGGAAAACTGCGTTTAAAGAATCCACCAAGTATTGTTTCTTCTTATACCTACGATCCCGTGTTGGACCGGTATATCTATACCGAAAAACTCGGAAATTTTGATCTTACCGCACCTCTTATCCTTACTCCGGAAGAATACCAGGAGCTGGTGATACAGGAGGAAATGCAGAAATATTTTCAGGATAAGATCGATGCCTTGTCTGGAAAAAAGGAAGGGACTGAAGAAGATCAGCGAAACCTGCTGCCGGGATTCTATGTGAATTCCGATTTCTTTCAGAATATCTTCGGAGGCGGGGAGATAGAACTTATTCCACAGGGATCTGTGGCGCTTGACCTCGGAATACTATACTCAAAAAGGGATAATCCGGCCTTCTCTCCCAGGAACCGAAGTACCTTTACTTTTGATTTTGACCAGCGTATCCAGTTGAGTTTGCTGGGGAACATTGGAGAGCGCCTTAAGGTGACCGCCAATTACGATACCGAATCGACTTTTGATTTTCAGAACCAACTCAAACTGGAATACACTCCTACCGAAGATGATATTATTCAGAAGATAGAAGTGGGTAATATCAGCATGCCTCTGAATTCAGCTTTAATTCAGGGCGCGCAAAGCCTTTTTGGGGTAAAAACAGAACTTCAGTTTGGAAAGACCCGCATTACCGGCGTTTTCTCGGAACAAAAGTCAGAACGTCGTACCGTTAATGTTGAAGGGGGAGCTACCGTCCAGGAATTTGACCGGTTCGCCATTGAATACGACGAGAACAGACACTATTTTTTAGCGCATTACTTCAGGGACCACTACGATGAGGCCTTGAAAAATTATCCTTTTATAAACTCTAATGTGCAGGTGACACGGGTACAGGTTTGGGTCACCAACCGTACCAATAGCGTACAAAATCTTACCGATTCACGAAATATTGTTGCTATTCAGGACCTTGGGGAATCTCCTGTGCAGGGAAATATCGGACTCGAAAATCCTCCTGCCGGATTTTTTAATAATCCTCCGGGAGCCTTTACCGATAACCGCAACAACGACCTGAATCCCTTCGGAATTAAAGGTCCCGGAGAATCGATTCTTACACCTGCTATCCGTGATATTGCAACAGTGCAAGCCGGTTTTGGAGGTTTACAGGTCTCTGAAGGGACAGATTATGTGAAGCTGGAAAATGCCCGGCAATTAAAACCTTCGGAATATAAGTTGAACAGCAGATTAGGGTACATTTCCCTGAATCAGCGGCTGGCCAGTGACGAGATCCTGGCGGTAGCTTTCCAGTACACTGTGGGCGGAGAGGTTTACCAGGTTGGGGAGTTTGCCAATGATGGGATCGACGCTTCAGGAGGAACTAATGAATCCTCCATTTCACAGAACCTGGTGGTTAAACTTTTAAAAAGTTCGGTCACTAATGTGCAGGAGCCGGTATGGGACCTGATGATGAAGAACATCTACAACCTTGGAGCCTTTGACCTGGAAAGGGAAGATTTCCGGATGAATATTGTTTATACAGATCCGCAGCCACTCAATTACATAACCGGAGTGGAAGGAGTTCCTCTACCCGAAGATGTGGAGCAAACCACACTTTTGAAGGTCTTTAATCTGGACAATCTCAATATTAGCGGCGATCCAATAGTTGGGGGTGACGGTTTCTTTGATTTTGTTCCCGGCATCACCATTAATCCGCAGACAGGAAGTATAATCTTTACTTCGGTAGAACCTTTCGGGGAATATCTGTTCAATAAGCTCGATCCTAATCCAAATGCCGGGGGAGAGGATTATAACATTCCGGCGACCTATAACGCCAACCAGGCGAAGTATGTTTTCCGGTCCCTGTACACCACCACTAAGACCCAGGCGGAACAGGAACAGGCTGAAAAGAATAAGTTCCAGTTGCGGGGACGCTATAAGTCATCCAATGTTGAAGGGATCCCTATCGGGGCTTTTAACGTTCCTCAGGGTTCTGTGACCGTTACGGCCGGTGGCCGGGTGTTGCAGGAAGGAGTAGACTATGTAGTGAACTACCAGTTTGGACGGGTCCAAATTCTTGATGAGTCTTTACTCGCATCGAATATTCCTATCCAGGTGTCTACCGAGAATAATGCCCTTTTTGGACAGCAGACCAAACGCTTTACCGGGATCAACGTGGAGCATATGTTCAGTGAGAACTTTTTGGTGGGAGGTACCTATCTCAATCTAAATGAGCGGCCGCTCACCCAGAAGTCCACTTACAGCTATGAACCCATCAACAATACTATTCTGGGTCTCAACCTGAATTATTCTACCGAGGTGCCCTTTTTGACCCGCATGGTCAATAAACTGCCGAATATTGATACCGATGTGATCTCCAATCTTTCCCTTCGTGGGGAGGTGGCGTATTTATTGCCCGGTTCTCCCAAAGGGAATGAGTTTGGTGGGAAGGCTACCACTTATGTAGATGATTTTGAGGCGGCGCAGACGAGTATTGCCATAGACAATCCTTTGGGATGGGAGCTTTCCAGTGCACCCCTTGGATTTGGAGGCGAACTTGCTAACGGCGATCTTGCTACCGGCTATAAAAGGGCAAAACTGGCCTGGTATACTATCGATCCTATTTTCTACGGAAGCAGCAGACCTGGGGGAATCACCGATGCTGATCTTGCCAGCTATGCCACCAGAAGGGTGTTTTTAGATGAGATCTTTCCTAATGTTGACGTCGTGCAGGGACAGTCTCAGGTGTTATACACCATGGACCTCGCTTACTATCCTTCGGTTCGTGGGCCATATAACTACAATCCGGCAGCGGCAGGAGGAAATGTACTGCCCGATCCCGAACAGAATTTCGCCGGGATCAGCCGGGCACTGAACTCCACCAATTTTGAGCAGAGCAATGTGGAATACATCGAATTCTGGTTGATGGACCCATTCATCTATCCGCAGAATGCACAAAATGACGGTGGCCGACTCGTGTTCAACCTCGGAAATATTTCCGAAGATGTTTTAAAGGACGGACGTAAACAATATGAGAATGGACTTCCGGAAGATGGAGGTTTGATCAATACTTCAGAAACCGTTTTTGGAAGGGTACCCGCCAATCAATCCCTAATCTACGCTTTCAACACCGAAGGTCAGGCGCGCACCAATCAGGATATTGGTTACGACGGATTATTGGATGCTGATGAAGCTTCCAAATTCTCAGCCTTTGCAAACCTTCCCGACCCTTCAGCAGATAATTATAATTATTTCCTGAATTCTTCCGGAAGTATTTTAGAGCGTTACTTTGATTACAATGGTCTGGAAGGGAACTCTCCGCCGACAGTGACCAACACCAACCGCGGAAATACTACTTTGCCTACCGTGGAAGATCTCAACCGGGACAATACTATGAACACGGTGGACAGCTACTTCGAATACGATGTACCACTGTACCCGGGGATGAATATTGACAACAGTAAGTATATTACTGACGTAAAGCAGTTTACAACCACTCTCGACAACGGGCAGGAACTGCCGGTACGCTGGTTACAGTTTAAAATTCCAATCTATGAACCAACTGCCGCCCGCGGCGGAATTGGAGATTTCAGGTCAATTCGGTTCATGAGAATGTACCTCACCGGATTTGAAGATCCTACAGTTCTTAGGTTTGGTACAATGGACCTGGTTCGGGGAGATTACCGAAGATATACGCAGACTCTTGATCCTGATAAGTCTGACCCTTCAACTGAAGATACATCATTCGAGGTTTCGGCAGTTAGTATTGAAGATAACGAGAACAGGCAACCTATTCCTTATGTTTTGCCTCCGGGAGTAGACCGGGAAGAGCTGCTCAATAATAACAGCCGAATTCGCCAAAATGAACAATCCCTTTCTTTGGAAGTTTGCGGATTGGAGCCTCAGGACGCAAGAGCAGTTTATAAGAATTTCCAGATTGATATGCGCCAGTATAAGTTCCTGGAAATGTTCATTCATGCTGAATCCCTGCTTAACCGGCCGGCATTAAGTGAAGGTGAACTTGTGGCTTTTATAAGAATAGGAACAGATTTTACCGATAACTTTTACCAGATAGAAGTGCCGTTAAAACCTACTGATTTTGGTGCAGCTTCTGCTTCCGAGATCTGGCCCGAAGAAAACCGTCTGAACCTACCGCTGGAATTGCTGCAGGAGATCAAAGCTAAGGTAATTGGAGATCCTTCTCTATTGTCTACAGAACTTAACTTCTTTCAGGAAGATGGAAGTCTTGTGACTACTGAAGGTAATTATGAAATAGGTCAACTCCGAATCGGGATCAAAGGAAATCCAAGCTTCGGAAGTATAAGAATGCTAATGTTAGGTGTCAAAAATGGCATTCCGCAGTCTTCTTCCCGGGAGGTGTGCGGTGAGGTCTGGTTCAATGAACTGAGACTTTCAGACCTTAAGAATGAAGGCGGTTGGGCAGCCATTGTGAATATGGATGCCAACGTAGCCGACTTCGCGAATGTTTCGGCAACAGGCAGAAGAAGTACGGTAGGCTTTGGAGCTTTAGAGCAGGGGCCAAACCAGCGAAGCCTTGAGGACATGCAGCAGTATGACTTTGTTAGTAATGTCAATATGGGCCAATTGCTTCCGCAGAAATGGGGAGTGAAAATTCCGGTGAGCTACAGTATTGGTGAAGAGTTGATCACTCCCAAGTATGATCCGGAGTACCTGGATCTTGAGCTGAACACGGTGCTGGAAAATGCAGCTACTCCTCAGATTCGTGATGATCTTCAGGAAAGGGCAGAAGATTACACAAAGAGGCAAAGCATCAACGTGATAGGTTTACGCAAAGAGAGAATGGGCGAGTCTAAACCAATGCCTTACGACATTGAAAACCTGACCCTCTCAGGAAGTTATAATCAGATCGACCACCGTGATTTTGAAATCGAAGAGGCTTTTGATCAAAACGTACGGGTGGGCGCGACCTACGATTACACCTTTGCGCCACTTTCTATAGAACCTCTCAAGAATGTAAGGGCTTTGGATAGTAGTGCTTATTTCGCTTTACTGAAAGATTTTAATTTTAACGTCTTCCCGTCTAACATTACTGCTACTTCTACTATTTTTAGGCAGTATAATGAACAGAAGTTCAGGGAGATCAATTTGCCGCCGGGTTTCATTAATGGAATTCCAACGCTGTATCAACGAAATTTCCTTTTTGACTGGCAGTATACCATCAACTACAACTTCTCGAAGAGCCTGCGGCTTAATTTCGATTCTTCCACCAACAGGATAATCAGGAATTATTTAGATGAAGACAATGTGCCCGATGCCACCACGGGAATCTGGGACGGATTCTTCAATGTGGGAATTCCTAACCAGCACTTCCAGTCATTACAGGTGAACTATGATCTTCCGTTCGCCAAGGTGCCTGTGCTTAGTTTTATAAATACCACCTATTCCTATACAGGTAACTTCCAGTGGGAGCGGGGCTCTGAAATATTCCAGACCCTGGAAGATGTTCCCGATCTTGGAAACAGTGTTCAGAATTCAAATACCCATCAGATCAATGCGAACCTGGAAATGCAAACCCTCTATGATTATGTGGGCTTAAAGAAACGTGTTCCGAAAACGGTAGGTAGTACTATTCAGGAAAGGAGCAGGGCAGTGCCCACTCTTAATCAGGCAACCCAGGAAACCCCGCAGGATCAGGATGAAAATGCCTTGAGTGCAGGAGATAAAACCTACAATACCTTTATTGGAATAGTTACGGGAATCAAAAAAGTCCAGGTGAATTACCAGGAGAACAACGGTATTTTCCTGCCGGGTTATACCAATGGTATTGGTTTTATGGGAACCTGGAATCCTACCTTTGGATTTACTTTGGGTAGCCAGGAAGAAGTACGGTATTTAGCGGCTAGAAAAGGTTGGTTGACTTTGTATGATGAATTCAACCAACAATACACCCAGGTCTCTAATAAGCAGTTAGGCATCAATGCAAATCTTGCTTTTATTCCTGATCTCACGATCGAATTGAGTGCGGGCAGGTTGTATTCCGAGACCTATTCAGAGAATTACCGGGTGGATGATTCACAGTATATTTCCCTTACTCCGGTAACCTTCGGAAACTTTAATATTTCCACTATTTTGTTGAAGACGGCTTTTAGTCAGAGTTCAGCTGAATCTTCAGCAATATTTGAAGATTTCAGGGAAAACAGGTTGGCTGTGGCGAGAAGATTAGCTATTGAAAACGGATTTGATCCTGATAATACAGATGCTGAAGGATATCCTATCGGTTTCGGAAGAACCAGTCAGAATGTGCTATTACCTGCATTTTTGGCTGCCTATTCAGGTAAAGATGTGGATAACATCTCCCTTGGCGCCTTCAGGGATTTCCCACTTCCTAACTGGAACATCAAGTATACCGGCTTTATGCGCCTTCCCTGGTTTAAAAAGAACTTCAAACGTTTCTCTTTAAATCATGGGTATAGCGCCGGCTATACAATAAACCAGTTCCAGTCGAACCTTGATTATGACCCCGAAGATGATCTTGCTGTAGACCAGGCCGGAAATTACAAGAGCGAGATCCTGTTCTCCAATGTCAATCTTACCGAACAATTTAATCCCCTGGTGAGAGTGGACCTTGAAATGTCCAATTCCATAAAGATCCTGGCAGACGTGCAAAAGGACAGGGCACTATCCTTAAGTTTCGATAATAATCTGCTAACCGAGATCAATGGAAATCAATATACCTTGGGACTGGGTTACAGGATAAAAGATCTCAAGATCACCACTAAGGTAGGAGGGAAGCAGCGTATTCTGAGCAGTGATCTCAACTTTAAGGCAGATGTTTCCTATCGTCATAATGAAACTGTAATAAGGTATCTGGATATTGATAACAGTCAGGTTACGGCCGGACAGGATATTTGGGCCATCAATTTCACTGCTGATTATGCCCTTTCAAAGAACCTTACAGCGTTGGTGTATTATGACCATAGCTTCTCCCAATATGCTATTTCAACAGCTTTCCCGCAAACCACTATTAGATCTGGTATTACTTTGCGTTATAACTTCGGAAATTAGCAATTGGTGTTTGAACAAAACAATTAAAAAAGTAACTTTGCTTTACTAAATAAACTAACCAATGAATATTCCAAAAGATTTAAAGTACACCAATGACCACGAGTGGGTGAAAATTGAAGGAGATGTTGCTGTAGTAGGTATCACCGACTTCGCACAGGGGGAATTAGGAGATATAGTATATGTTGAGGTAGAAACCGTAGACGAAACCTTAGATAGAGAAGAGGTTTTTGGAACGGTAGAGGCGGTAAAAACAGTATCAGATCTTTTCTCTCCACTATCCGGAGAAATTATTGAGTTTAACCAGAGCCTGGAAGATGAGCCTGAAAAGGTGAATTCAGATCCTTATGGAGAAGGGTGGATGGTCAAGATTCGTTTCAGTGATGCTTCAGAGATCGATGACCTGTTAAGTGCTGAGGAATACGCAGAGGTTATTGAAGGCTAGACTTTTCTTTTTTATACCCGCACTGGCATATACATGCCTCATTCTTTATCTGTCTTTGATCAACCTTGCAGATACTCCGGTAAAAGATCTGGGGGTAAGTGATAAGGTAATGCACGCCGGCGCATATTTTGGACTGGGATTGATCTGGAGTCTTTTTGCTCTCTCAGTTCCAGGAAAAAAGGTTATTTTTAAGAAAATTGTTATAGTTTCTGCTGCTTCCGTTGCATTTGGCATTTTTATTGAGGTTTTACAGGATACGTTAACAAGTTACCGCACCCTGGATCTCTATGATATTTTTGCCAACAGCGTAGGCGTTATTAGTGCAGGAATTTTTGTATGGTTCGCAAAGGATTATCTAATCAGGTTTAAAGGCAAGATTAATTTATTTTTTATGAAAAAATAATTATTTTAGCCAACCTATAATTAAAACGGAATTATGAAACCCAAGAAAAACGAAAAAGCTGATTTGTCCAGGAGAAGCGTTCTCTTCTTCCAGATCGGTATGATTTTGATGCTTTTTATCACTTGGAGGGCCATTGAGTGGAAGACCTATGATAAAGATGATCTTGATCTCGGTCAGGTACAGATGGATGCTTTTGAAGAGGAAGAAGTGCCAATCACAGAGCTTAATACTCCTCCACCGCCACCACCGCCACCACCGCCACCAGCACCAGAAGTGATCGAGGTAGTGGAAGATGAAGAGGAAGTTGAAGAAACTATTATCGAGTCTACCGAAACTAACCAGGAAGAAATCGTGGAAGTAGAGGAAGTGGAAGTTGTTGAAGAAGAAGAAGAAATTGGGGACGTTCCGTTTGCGGTAATTGAAGATGTGCCAATTTTCCCGGGTTGTGAAAAGGAAAGAAACAACCAGGCTCGTAAAGACTGTATGAGTGAAAAGATCAACGATTTCGTAAACCGTAGATTTGATACTGGTCTTGGTAGTGACCTTGGTCTAACAGGTATTAACCGTATCTATGTTCAGTTTAGGATCGAGAAAAATGGTGATGTGACAGTTCTTGGGGCTCGTGCACCGCACCCTCGTTTAAAAACCGAAGCAGAACGCGTAGTGAACATGTTGCCTAAAATGCAACCTGGTAAGCAACGTGGTAAACCGGTAGGAGTGCTTTACTCACTTCCAATTACCTTCAGGGTACAGGATTAAAAAACTTAAACTTTATATATAAAACCCGCACTTTTCGTGCGGGTTTTTTTATGTCTGACATTGAGAAAAGATAATTCCTACATTTTTAGGCATGTTTATTGGATGTTCAATAATTCCTTAACAGTGGTGCTGCTTCTTGGAATGATATGAGCTGTTAGGTCTAATTTGAAATAAAATTAACCTTAATATTCAATATTATGCAAAACAAGAAGAACACTAATGTTGATCTCAAGAAGAAAAGTATCTTCTTCTTTCAGTTGGGGCTTATCCTGTCCCTTTTTCTGGTATGGCAACTCATAGAGTGGAAAGTAAATGCCACCGAAACTTCCGGAGGTGATACCGTATCTATTAATTCTTTTGAAGACGAAGAAATTCCGATTACTGTGGTGAAGGAGGTTACCCCGCCTGAAGTTCCACGGGAAATTGTTGAGGTTCCTAAAATAATCGACAATGATAAAGACCTGGTGGAAACGGTGATCGCTTCAACCGAGGAAACGGATATTGCAAAAGTAGAAGATATCAAAGTGGTGGAACCGGAGGAGCCTATTGAAGACTATAATATCATCTCTGTTGAGGAAGTTCCGGTCTTTCCGGGTTGCGAGAATTTGACTTCCAATTCACAACGGCGGGATTGTATGAGTGAAAAGATAAGCCAGCTGGTAAATCGGAAGTTTGACTCCAACCTGGGAGAAGAGTTGGGTCTCCACGGAGTCAATCGTATCTACGTTCAGTTTAGGATAGATGAGACCGGCAATGTTTCAGTGATTGGAGCACGTGCCCCGCATCCCCGGCTGGAAGCCGAAGCAGAAAGAGTTATTGAACTTCTCCCTGTGATGAAACCCGGAAGACAGGGAGGAAAACCTGTACGGGTGCTGTATTCGCTGCCAATAATTTTCCAGGTACAGGAATGAAAAATGTCATTTATGGATAAAAATTTACCCGCGCCCTAGGTGCGGGTTTTTTGTTTCGGGGAAAATTTTGAAGGAATTTGCTTTCAGGTTTAACCGCTTCTTCAAAAAAATGTATCTTTCATCTGTATTTTAAACAGGATCCTTATCAGGCATGATGAAGTATTACTCTCTCCTCTTCCTCCTATTTCCTTTTTTGACTTTTTCCCAAACATTTGTAGGTGATCAGGAACGCTATCCGGTTTTTGAGGCATGTGAAAATGTGCAATTTGAACAGGAAGAGCAGTGTTTCGTCACACAGTTAAAGTCGGAGATCTACAACAGGTTCAGTCTACCTGAAATTGTTACCAAAGATAATTTTAAAGGCGAACTGGTGGTTCTTTTTGAGGTGAATCGTGAAGGTGAATTCCAGATCGTTTACGTGGATGCCGCTTATCAAGAATTAAAGGATGAAATAAAACGTGTTTTTGAAAACCTACCTAAGGTAAAGCCTGCTACTTATAATAGCCGGGCCATAAATATGCAATTTCGCATGCCCGTGCGCATTCCTTTGGAAAAAGAAGTTAGTGGATCAGGGATGGCGACCCCGGCTGTGGAGGTGATCCAGCCTGAAAAGGAACAGCAGGTTCCGGTTGTTGAGGAATATGACCAGATAGTCTCGGAACCCTTCGAACATCCAAGAGCATCCAGTGAGATCAGCATTCCATTTTCCCATGAGCTTTACACCCGTTTCGAAGATGAAATAAACCAGGTGGGTACTAACTTCCATACGGCTTCAAAACCCTTCCTCTTTAGTGAAGTTCAGCCTTATTACAACTTTGAAGAAGAAGTTGCCAAACTGCAAAAACCGGTTTCTTCCTGGTTAGGCAGAAAGGTCTGGAACGAGCATTTATTTACTTTTCAGGGAGAAGATTACTGGTTCACTGTTGATTTTGGACTGGATATGCAGGTGGGTAAAGATTTTGACAGCGACCTTGATGTGACATATAACAATACAGGGGCAGCCATTTTTCAGGGAGGACTGGGGGGAAAATTTAATTTCTACTCGGTTGTCTATGAGAATCAGGGGCGTTTCGCTGATTACTACAATCGTTTCGCGGAATCTTTAAGACCAGGGGCCGAGGGTCCTGCGATCATTCCGGGTAGGGGAATTGCAAAATCATTCATGGGACAGGCGTATGACTATCCGGTGGCTGAAGGATATCTTTCTTATAGCCCCGGAAAATTCTTCAATCTGCAGTTTGGCCACGGAAAGAACTTTCTGGGAGACGGCTATCGCTCTTTGTTATTAAGCGATAATGCTTCTCCTTATCCCTTCTTTCAGCTAAATACCACTTTTTGGAAGATCAAGTACACCAACACCTGGATGTCTTTAAGGGATGTAAGGCGCGAAGTAACCGGAGAAGGATCCTACCGAACCAAGTACATGGCGAATCATTATTTAAGTTATAATGTAACAAAAAGACTGAATATTGGCTTTTTTGAGTCGGTAATGTGGGAAAATGACAATAACCGCGGGTTCGATCTCAACTACCTGAATCCAATAATTTTCTACCGCGCAATTGAATTCTCTACCGGCGCCCAGGCGGGAAATGCAATAATCGGACTTACCGGTAAATACAAATGGAGCAACCAGCTGCTCACATATGGTCAGTGGTTAATAGACGAATTCTCATCGGGAGATGTTTTTGGAGGCGAGGGAAGCTGGAAGAATAAACACGGTTTTCAAATAGGTGCCAAGTACTTCAATGCCTTCAATCTTCCCAATCTTTATCTTCAACTGGAATATAATCAGGTACGACCATATACCTATTCCCATAATACGATCACTCTCAATTACGGGCATCATAATCAGTCAATGGCTCATTTATGGGGAGCAAATTTCCGTGAGTTAATAGGGATTGCCAGGTATAACTACGGGCGGTATTACGGTAGCGTCAAGGCAATTTATGGTAAACGCGGTTTTGACTTCAATAATTCTGCAGACATGGCCAACTATGGTGGTGATATTTACAGAACAGAAGAAGACCGGCTTTTTGATAGCGGCGTGGAGATAGGGCAGGGGAATTCCACCAATTCTTTTTACACGGAACTGGAAGCCGGATATATTGTTAATCCAGCTACAAACCTGAAATTTTTCGGAAGCTTTATCTATAGAAATCTTGACCCTCAGGTCAATACTGCCACTACCTTTGAGAATACTACATACTGGCTGAACATAGGCCTGCGTACTGATATTTTTAACTGGTACTTCGATTACTAGTCGGTTTAAAGCTTTGATTTTCAATCGGTAGTTTTTTTCCTCTAAAGAAAATTTACCTTTTCTCTGCCTTGCTAAAAAGCAATTAAGAAGTATCTTTGCCGCACTAAAAATTGCTTTTTTGGATAACACCCGTGTAAATACTACATCCGTTTCCCTAATTTCAGATTTAAAGGAGATCACTAAGATGAGACTCGCGATCAGCGTTGTCTTTTCTTCTGTGGCGGGCTATTTTTTAGGGGCAGATTCTATAGACTTTCTTACTGTGGTTATGCTGGCTGTGGGAGGTTATTGTTTGGTGGGAGCTTCTAATGCCTATAACCAGATCATTGAAAAGGATCTGGATCTTTTGATGGATCGTACGAGAAACCGTCCGGTACCTTCCGGAAGAATGACTGTGAACACTGCTTTTTTCATAGCCAGTTCATTAACAATTCTTGGGCTTGTGATCCTGTATATGATCAATCCGAGGACTGCGATGTTCGGAGCCCTGAGTATTTTTCTTTATGTGAGTGTATATACTCCGCTGAAGACAAAGACGCCTCTTTCTGTTTTTGCAGGTGCTTTCCCGGGAGCTATTCCGTTCATGTTAGGTTGGGTGGCTGCTACAGGAAGCTTTGGAATTGAACCTGGAACTTTATTCATGATCCAGTTCTTCTGGCAATTTCCGCATTTTTGGGCGCTGGGCTGGTGGTTGTATGACGACTACGAAAAAGGAGGTTTTTTCATGCTTCCTACCGGAAAAAAAGATAAGGGAACAGCAATTCAGATCGTGCTTTATACTCTTTGGACGATCCTGGTTTCTTTGATTCCGGCGTTTGGAATGACCGGAAAATTATATCTCACCCCTCTTTCCGCAGGTTTAGTGTTGATATTGGGATTGGGAATGCTATTCTACGCGTTGCAGTTGTACCGGAAAAGGGATAATGCTTCAGCAAAAAAATTAATGCTGGCGAGTGTGTCTTACATCACTCTGCTGCAAATAATATATGTTTTAGATAAATTGATTCGTGTATGGATTTAACACAGGGAACCGATCAACACAAGACCGGAAGGGCAAAAAAGATGATGCTCTGGTTTGGGATCATCAGTATGGCGATGATGTTCGCCGGGCTTACCAGTGCTTACGTTGTAAGTAAGAACAGGCCAGACTGGATCTCAGATCTTGAATTGCCAACCTCTTTCCTTTGGAGTACTGCAGTGATCTTTTTGAGCAGTTTGACGATAATGTTTGCTGAAAAAGCCATCAAAAAAGAAGATCGGCAGCAGGGAACTATGCTGTTATGGGCTACTCTTCTTTTAGCCGGAACCTTTATTTATCTGCAATTCCAGGGATTTGGACAATTGATCGCTGATGGTTATTACTTTACCGGAAGTGAAAGTACGGTAACCACTTCTTTTATTTATGTGGTGGTTTTAACCCATTTGGCTCACCTTGCCGGAGGTATTGTGGTCCTTTTTGTCCTAATTTATAACCATTTTAAACAGAAGTATCAGGCGGGGCAAACTCTTGGATTAGAACTGGGTGCGACTTACTGGCACTTTGTTGATGCCCTCTGGATATACCTGATTTTGTTTTTATATTTCTTTAGATAATAAAAAAACGTATTTTTGCCGAATACTTAAATTTCAAATCTTTCTATGGAAGCTACTGTTACTAGAACAGGTACTGAAGGAAAAACCTGGGGCGGAGGGAATCAACCTTTAAGAGTAAGCTACGGAAAACTGATGATGTGGTTCTTCATCTTATCTGATGCACTTACTTTTTCCGGCTTTCTGGCGTCTTACGGGTTTGCGAGATATAAATTTTCTAACACCTGGCCTATTGCAGATGAGGTCTTCACTCACTTCCCATTTCTGCATGGAGTGGATGCTCCTATGTATTACGTGGCATTTATGACCTTTGTGCTTATTTTTTCATCGGTTACAATGGTGTTGGCTGTTGATGCCGGTCACCAGATGAAAAAGGCAAAAGTTTCTTTCTACATGTTGTTGACCATTGTTGGTGGTCTTATCTTCCTCGGTTCTCAAGCCTGGGAGTGGAGTACTTTTATCAAAGGGGAATATGGAGCAATTGAAACTAAAGCTGGTAACATACTGCAAGTTGTAAATACTGATGGTGAGCGAGTGGCTCTTGATGAGTTCGTGACACCAATGCCAAAAGAGCGTATACTTCATGAAAGGTCCAATGGTTTATGGTTCGTTGATGAGCCTACCATTGCACGGTATGATATGAATGATGTGCTTACAGGATTTGAAGCGAATCCCAATTTATTGATAAGAACTGAGGAGCTAACCGATAACGGAGAAAAAGTAGTTCTTAACAGGCAACAATCTTTGGCTAAAATTCAAAAGGAAGGAATTGGAATAATTGAAGGAGCCAATCTTTATAGGAACGAGTATGGGAATCAGTTGTTTGCAGATTTCTTCTTCTTCATTACCGGTTTTCACGGATTCCACGTATTTACCGGTGTCCTGATCAATATTATCATCTTCTTCAATGTTCTGTTAGGAACCTATGAGAGAAGAGGTAGCTATGAAATGGTTGAAAAAGTGGGGTTATACTGGCACTTTGTAGACCTTGTATGGGTATTTGTATTTACTTTCTTCTATTTGGTATAATTCGAGAATAATAAATTAGATGGCACACGATATTTCACACGCACACGAATCAAACACTAAGAGGATCTGGTCTGTTTTCATCATTCTTTCCATCATTACATTGGTGGAAGTGATCCTGGGGATTATAAAACCTCAATTTCTTACGCATACATATTTTATTAGTCTAAAATTAATTAACTGGATCTTTATCGTTCTTACCATTGCGAAGGCTTACTATATTACCTGGGCTTTCATGCACATGGAAGGTGAAACAAAAGGTCTTCGTCGCTCTGTAGTATGGACCGCCGGATTCCTTATTGCTTACCTGGTTTTCATTCTTTTAACTGAAGGAGACTACATTTTCGAAGTAATGAAGCGAGGGCATGTCGCCTGGGACTTTTAAAAGTTAAAACATTCAGGAAAGGCGGTTTTAAAACCGCCTTTTTTTATTTTTGTGCCCAATTCCTTCGGAGGAAAAATGAAAAAATTCTTTGTAATATTTGTCTTGTTTGCACTCCCCCTGGTAGCATATCTTTTCTTTGCTTCGGGAGTCAACAACTTCGCCCGTCTACCTGTTCTTAATTCTGAAGTCTATCCGTTGGAGAATTTCCGCGGAACAACAGGTGAAAATGTCACTTTTGAAGGGAATATAACTATTCTGGGTTTTGCCGGCGAACAGCCCTATGACTATCTTGTTAATGCCTATCACCTGGCAGAGAAGATCTATAATCCGTATCACGAGTTTAATGACTTTCAGCTGGTGGTAGTGCTGCCCGAAAGTGGGGAAGAGCAAATTTCACAGTTAAAAACCGAACTGGCTGAAATAATGGACCTCAAAAAATGGAAATTTGTGGTCGGGTCTGAAGAGGATGTAAAGAAACTCTTTAGCAGTCTTGGTGCGAATTTTGAGCTGGATGATAAGCTCTTCACACCTAATGTCTTTATAGTTGACAAAGATGGAAAATTGCGTGGCCGGGAAGAAGATGAGGATGGAAATCCCCTTTTTGGATATGATACAGGGTCTATTGCTGTGCTCAACAATAAAATGACAGATGATGTTAAAGTGATCCTTGCTGAATACAGGCTGGAACTAAAGAAGTATAACCGGAACAGGAAATAGTCGATGAAGAATTATTCTTACATAGGAGTAGCGCTCATTATTGTGATTTTTGGAATCCTGGTTATTCCTGAGATCATTGACAGGGTAAATGAAAAAGAGGTGGTGAGTTCCAACCGGTCAGATACAAGAGATGAACGTGCCGCTGCTGCTGAAGAGCTGGCATATATCGAAATAGATGGTGAAGCTAAAAAAGTTCCTGCCTTTGAGTTTGTAAACCAGGAAGGTGATACCATTTCTAATGAGACCTATAAGGGGAAAGTGTATGTGGTTGAATTCTTTTTTTCAACCTGTCCCAGTATTTGCCCTATTATGAAAGAAAATCTACTCGAGGTGCAGGAGGAATTTAAGAATGAAAATGACCTTGGGATCGCTTCCTTTAGTATTGATGCAACGTATGATACTCCTGCAGTTTTGAAAAAATATGCGGCAACTAATGGGATATCACATCCTAACTGGCACCTGATGACGGGAGACGGTGAGAAGATTTTTGAGCTGGCTAACCAGGGATTTAATATTTACGCAGGAGAGGATTCTACTGTACCCGGTGGTTTTGCTCACTCAGGTTATTTTGCGCTTATTGATCGGGAAGGTTTTTTAAGGTCGCGTAAAGATCAATATGGGAATCCTATCATTTATTATCGCGGCTCCGTAGAAAAGGATGCTGTGCCGCAGCCCGGGGAGGAGACTCCGCAAACCGAAGAACTGATTCAGGATATTAAAAATCTTTTGAAAGATGGAATATAGAAAGTCCGATAAATATATGGTTCCTGCCATTTTGGGTGTTTCCATATTGGTCCCTGTGCTGGTATTGATCTTAATGTATCTGCCTACGCGCTACAATTTTCTGGGTGTGGAACTTGCGAACTTCCCGCTGTTCCATGCTATCCTGAATTTTTTCACTGCCCTTTTCCTCATCGCCGGATTTTATTTTATGCGTGTCAAGGAGCTGCTTTGGCATCGCAATGCTATGATCTCGGCCTTTTTCCTTTCGACGGTTTTTCTCATTAGTTATGTGATCTCCAAGATAAGCAATGAACCTGTGCCTTTTGGTGGTGAAGGAATGGTAAGGTACATCTACTTTTTTGTTTTGATCACACACATCATGCTTTCAGCGATCATAGTTCCGTTGGTATTGTTTACCATGTATCGGGGTCTTACGGGGCAGATTGAAAAGCACAGAAAAATAGCCCGATATACTTTTCCAATCTGGTTATACGTTGCTATAACAGGAGTTTTGGTATACGTGTTTATGACTCCTTATTATTAGACTTATGAAAAGGAAGATCCTTATACTGCTCATTCTTCTTTTAATGCTGACTTTTGATGCGGAAGCTCAGTGCGCTATGTGTCGCGCGGTGCTCGAAAGTGAAGCCTCCCAATCTGCCGCAAAGGGAATAAATGACGGGATCATGTATTTAATGATCTTTCCTTACCTGTTGATGGCGGGTGTGGGTTATATGATCTGGCGGTCACGAAAAAAAAGCCGCACAGAATAGTCCAATGAGACTTCTGAAAATCCCTCCTTTTTCAGAATTTTTCCGGTCTCTATGTAACATTTAGGCTTTTTGCAAGTCTAATGGGTGAGCATCGATAGCTAAATTAAGATTTACAGCGTATGATAGAGATCAAGGATTTGCACAAATCTTATAAAACAGGAAGTTCGGCCTTACATGTCCTTAAAGGAATTAATTTCAATGTGGCTGAAGGGGAACTCGTGTCCATAATGGGATCCTCAGGTTCGGGAAAATCCACATTACTGAACATTCTGGGGATGCTGGACGAGGCTGATGCAGGTACGTACACTCTTGACGGGGTGCCCATTAAAAATCTGAACGAAAAGATAGCTGCACGCTACCGTAATAAATTTTTGGGTTTCATTTTTCAATCCTTTAATCTCATTGCCTATAAATCTGCGCTGGATAATGTGGCACTTCCGCTTTATTATCAGGGTATGAAAAGGAAGGAGCGAATGGACAGGGCTATGGCTTATCTTGAAAAAGTGGGACTTGGTCCCTGGGCTTCCCACCATCCGAATGAACTTTCGGGAGGGCAGAAACAAAGGGTTGCCATCGCACGGGCACTGGCCAGTGACCCAAAAGTACTCCTGGCCGATGAGCCTACGGGAGCACTTGATTCCAAGACCTCTTATGAGGTGATGGATCTTATTCAAAAGATAAACGAAGAAGGACGAACCATTCTTATTGTTACGCACGAGGCTGATATTGCCCAAATGACCAAGCGTATTGTGAACCTGAAGGATGGGATCATCATTGACGATAGAAAAGTAGAGCAAGTAAAAGCACTGCAAAATGTTTAACCTCGAACGTTGGGAAGAGATCTTTGAAACCATTCGCAAGAATAAATTGCGTACGTTTCTTACAGGGCTTTCAGTAGCCTCGGGGATCTTTATTCTGGTGGTCTTACTGGGGATTGGGGAGGGCATGAGAAATGGGATCTCCAGAGAATTCCAACAGGACGCGGCCAACCAGATCTTTGTGTGGACAGGTACTACTTCTGTGGAATACAAGGGCCTGAACCCGGGGCGAAGGATCCAACTCAAAAATGAGGATTTTAACCAAACTTCCCGGAGACATATTGATGAACTGGAATACAGATCCTCTGTTTACCGCATCTGGAATGCCGTGGTAAACTACGGAAAAGAATCTGGGGCTTACAGTGTAGAAGGGGTGTGGCCAGATTATCAGTTCCTCGAGAATAGCAGCATGGTAGAAGGTCGTTATTTGAATTTTAAGGATCTGGAAAACTATGAAAAGGTAGCGGTCATTGGAAACAAGGTCAAAAATGACCTTTTTAAAGGAGGTGATCCAATTGGAAAATACCTGCAGGTCTCTAACATCAATTTTAAAGTCATTGGTGTTTTTACCGATCCCGGTGGGGAAAGGGAAGAATCCAGAGTATATGTTCCCATAACCACGGCTCAAAGGGTCTTTAATGGTCAGAACAATGTCAATAATATGTCGTTCACCCTTCCGCAGGAAGGCAGCTTTGATAAAGCCCTGGCAGCGTCCAATAACTTTACTGCCAAATTAGAGCAGAATCTTAAAGAAAGACATACCGTAGCTCCTGAAGACACCAGAGCTATCAACATCAACAATTCACTGGAAAATGCCAAAAGGTTCTATGACCTTATGGACATGATCAAATTCTTTTTCTGGGGCGTGGGTATCTGTACCATTATCGCCGGTATTGTTGGCGTAAGTAACATCATGCTCATTATTGTCAAGGAAAGAACCCGGGAGATAGGAGTGAGAAAAGCACTTGGAGCAGAACCTTTATCGATAGTGGGAATGGTGCTGCATGAATCTATTTTTGTGACAGCTATTGCCGGATTTGTAGGTTTGATCACCAGCCTGGCACTCCTGGAATTTGTGGGGCCGCTAATAGAAACGCAGTACATCGCTAATCCAGCTGTGAATTTCAAAGTAGCAGTCTCCACAGTGATCATTTTAGTGGTTGCGGGTGCCCTGGCCGGATTTTTTCCAGCCTGGCGTGCGGCGAGGATCAAGCCTATTGTAGCATTAAGAGACGAATAAGATGTTCAGCAAAGATAATTGGGACGAAATATTAGAAGCTTTAAGCGCCAACTGGTTCAGGACGCTGCTCACAGCCTTTGGGGTGCTTTGGGGTATTTTCATCCTGGTCATCCTGCTTGCTGCAGGTAAAGGTCTCGAGAATGGAGTGAAACAAGGCTTCAGTGGAATGGCGACCAACTCTATGTTCATGTGGACGCAGGTCACCTCCAAGCCTTATAAAGGCCTTCCGAAGGGAAGGCGATACAGCTTTAAAGTCGATGACGTTACTGCAATAAAAGACAATGTTCCGAATCTACGATTTGTTTCTCCCCGAAACCAGTTAGGAGGATTCCGTGGTACCAACAATGTGGTGCGTGGACTCAACACCGGGGCCTATAACGTCTACGGAGATTATCCCGAGATCATCCAGCAGCAGCCAATGGACATTACTACCGGAAGGTTCCTCAATTATTCCGATATACAGGATAAAAGGAAAGTTGCGATCATAGGAGAAGGAGTGATCAGCGGATTGTACGAGAAAGGGGAGGAAGTACTCGGATCTTATATCAAGATCAGCGGAGTGAACTTTATGGTGGTTGGTACATACAAGAAAAAAGGAAATAACAATGGTAACGTGGAAGAAGCACAAAAGGAGATCTATGTTCCTTTTACAGCATTTTCACAAGCCTTCAACCGCGGAAGAGACGTGGGCTGGATGGCTATAACCGCTCAGGACGGGTCCTCGATCACCGAATTGAAGAACCAGATCTTTGATGTAATTAAAAGCAGGCATTCTATTCATCCTGAAGATGAACGGGCGATAGGGAATTTTGACCTTTATGAAGAATTCAGCAAGATCAACGGGTTGTTCGTCGCTTTAAAAGGAGTGGCCTACTTTGTTGGCGTTCTGGTATTACTTTCAGGAATTATTGGGATTAGTAATATTATGTTGATCGTAGTAAAAGAAAGAACTAATGAAATTGGAGTCCGCAGGGCTTTGGGAGCAACACCGTGGGCTATTAGAGGTCAAATACTTACTGAAGCCGTTTTCCTTACCATAGTTTCGGGAATGGCCGGTATAGCTTTCGCTACAGCAGTGATCGCAGGGATCAATTTCGCTTTGGATGGAGTGGATACTTCAGAAATGATGTTCCTTAACCCGAGTGTCGATCTTGGGGTGATCATGACCGCTCTCGCCATACTTGTTATATCAGGATTGATGGCCGGAATGATACCCGCACAAAACGCAATAAAAGTTAAGCCAGTAGATGCTTTAAGAACCGAATAATAAAACAAAGTCAAATTAACAGATAGAATGAAAAGAGTTGTCACCATTTTAATTTTAGTCTTCATTGCCGTTGCTTTCGCAGGAGCTTTGTACTACTTGTATTCAAAGAATCAGGAGGACCCTATTGTTTACGAGACTGAACAGGCCTCTACCCAGGATATTGTAAAGAAAACAGTAGCTACCGGCAACATAGTTCCAAAAGAGGAGGTTCTAATCAAGCCGAACATTTCGGGAATTATCGATGAGATCTATATAGAGGCCGGGGAGCGGGTAAAAGCAGGGGATCCTATTGCAAAGATAAGGGTGATCCCAAATGTATCTTCATTACAAAGTGCAAAGGATGCTGTTGCCACTGCTAAAATAAACCTCGATAATGAGAAGAAAAATTATGAGCGCCAAAAAGCCCTTTTTGAGAAGGGAGTTATTTCGGCCAATGAATTTCAGAATGCCGATGTAGCTTATAAACGTGCAGAGCAGAATTACAAATCTGCGCAACAAAACTACGAGATCGTAAGAACCGGAACCACCAGTGGATTGGGAAGTGCAGCCAATACCCTTATTCGTTCTACGGTTGAAGGTATGGTGCTTGATGTTCCCGTGAAGGTTGGGAACCAGGTGATCGAAAGTAACAACTTCAACGATGGTACCACTATCGCTGTTTTGGCAGATGTCAATGAAATGATCTTCGAAGGAAAAGTGGATGAAAGTGAAGTTGGCAAGATCAGGGAAGACCTGCCGTTGGAAGTTACTGTTGGAGCGATCGAAAACAAGACTTTTGATGCCGTGCTGGATTATATCGCTCCAAAAGGAGTAGAGGACAACGGGGCCATTCAGTTCAATATCAAGGGGACCCTTAACAAAGCAGATACTACCTTCATAAGAGCAGGATTAAGTGCAAACGCATCTATTATTCTGGCCCGTGCGGATGAAGTATTGGCCATCAAGGAAGCACTTGTGCAATTTGATCCAAAGACCCAGGAGCCGTATGTTGAAGTAGAAACAGGAGATCAGCAGTTTGAGCGCAGGAATATTGACTTGGGAGTTAGTGACGGGATATATGTAGAGGTGAAGAATGGTCTTTCTAAAGATGACAGGATCAAAGTGTGGAATCAGCTAAAACCTGCAGGATTTACTGCAAACTAGATTTCAGGGCTGGTCTTGTAACATCAGCCGTTTAAATAAGACTTATCTATTACAACTACCAATTATGAGAAAAATTTTATTGTCTGTATTTTTCCTTTCCTTCGGAATAATTACAAACGCCCAGAATGATAAATGGACCCTTCAGGAGTGTATCGAGTATGCCCTGGAACAGAATATTTCGGTCCAACAATCGGCTTTGGATGTGGAACTTGCCGAGACGCAGATCTCAGACGCGATCGGGAATTTTCTTCCTAATATAAATGCTTCCGCATCAAATTCCTGGAATACCGGTCTTACTCAGAATGTCACTACAGGGATCCTTCAAACCCAAACCACCCGTAACTTTTCCGCAGGGGTAACCGGAAGCCTCACTTTATTTGACGGTTTACGAAATTTTAAGCAGTTGCAACTTGCAAAAATGAACAGGCTGGCCAGTGAGTATTCTCTTGAACAAATGAAAGACGATATTTCGCTTTTTGTGGCGAATTCCTATTTACAGGTGCTTTTCAATAAAGAGAATTATAAAGTTATAGCTGCCCAGCACGAGATCACGCTTCAACAGCTGGAAAGAGTGCAGGAACTGGTCGATGCTGGTTCTGTACCTAAGGGAGACCTCCTGGAGATAAAAGCTACTGCGGCCAATGAGGAACAACGAATGATCGTGGCCGAAAACCAGATCAAGATCTCATTAGTGGCCCTTGCCCAGATCCTGCAGATAAAAGATTATGAGACCTTTGATATTGTTGACAGGGATTATGATGTCTTTGGAAGTGAGATCATGGATATTCCTGTTTCTGAAGTTATCGATGCTGCCGAAGAAGAACGTTACGAGGTAAAGGTTGCTGAGATGAACGAGGAGATGGCCAAGAAACAGCAGGAGATCGCAAAAGGAGCCTATTATCCTACTTTAGGTGCTTTCATTAACTATAATACAAGGGAATCTGGCGCGGGAAGAATAGTCGCCGGTGGTCTTGATCCTGACGAGCCGTACAGGCAGATAGGTTTTGTAGAAGAAACACAGCAAGCAGTTGTTGCCCCTAATATGTCTACTGAAATTGGAAATCCGCTGCCATTTTTCGAACAGCTGGAACTCAATGACGGTATCTCGTACGGAGTGCAGTTGAATATTCCTATTTTAAATGGTTTTTCTACCCGCAATGCAGTAAAGAGAAGCGAAATAGATGTTCGCCGTTCTCAATATCAGCTGGAGCAGACAAAACTTGACCTGGAAGCGAATGTTTACCAGGCCTATACAGATGCCAAAGGCGCACTTAAAGCCTATGAAGCTGCCTTACTTGCCCTGGAAGCTCAATTACTTGCCTACGATTATGCAACGGAACGATATGATGTGGGGATGACAAATGCCCTTGATTTTAGTCAGGCGAAATTTAATTTGGAGAACGCCCAAAGTGAAGTAGTGAGGACCAAATTTGATTACATCTTTAAACTGAAGGTGCTGGAACTTTATTTTGGAGTGCCAATTACTGAACTAAAATTTTAAAAAATGAAGAAAAAAACGCTTTACATAGTAATTGCCGTTGTTGTAATATTGATTGTTGTCCTTATCATCGGGAAAAAAGCCGAATGGTTTGGGAAATCCGGTAACTTCAAGGAAGTTGAAATAACGCAGGTTGAAAAGATAGATATAGTAGAGACGGTTTCAGCTACCGGAAAGATACAACCCGAGGTAGAGGTGAAGCTCTCTTCGGAAGTTTCAGGAGAGATCATTGAATTGCCTATAGTGGAAGGCCAACAGGTAAAAAAAGGGGATCTTTTGGCGCGTGTGAATCCGGAGATCTACGTTTCCAGTTTGGAGCGTTCCCGCGCCGGACTGCAAAATATCCGTGCCGGTTTAGCTCAGTCTGAAGCCAGCCTTAAGGAAGCTGAACAAAATCACGAACGTAACAAAAGACTGTTCGAAAAAGGGATCATATCCAAAGCAGAATGGGACAGGATCGTTTCAGCTTATGAAGTGGCTAAAGCCGCCCGTCAATCAGCATTTTACAATGTAAAGAGTGCCGAGGCCAGTGTGAATGAGGCTATGGAGAACCTGGGAAGAACCAGGATCTATGCGCCAATGTCTGGTACCATCTCTTCGCTGGATGCAGAATTGGGAGAGAGAGTTGTGGGAACGCAGCAAATGGCCGGTACCGAGATCCTTAGAGTGGCAGATCTTCGCGATATGGAGGTTGTGGTCGATGTGAATGAAAATGACATTGTAAAGATATCTATTGGAGATTCTACCATTGTTGAGGTTGATGCTTATTTGAAACAGGAATTCAAAGGGGTGGTTACTGAGATCTCTAACTCTGCAAACTCTGCACTAACAGCAGACCAGGTGACCAATTTCAAAGTAAAAGTGCGGATCCTTGAGGATTCCTATAAACACCTCCTTAAAGGGAAACCTGAGAATTATTCCCCTTTCCGCCCCGGAATGACAGCCACGGTAGAGATCATTACCAACAGGAAAGATGATGTGATCGCGGTACCCATTAGTGCTATTGTAGTGAGAAGTGATACTACCAGTACCAAAGAAATAAAGAAAGAAACAGTGACACCCGGAGATAAGAAGTTTGAGACCGTTTTTGTGAAAAAAGGGGAAGAAGCCAAACTTCGGGTTGTAAAGTCGGGAATACAGGATGATGCTAACATCGAGATCACCTCGGGACTCGAGGTAGGCGAAGAAGTGATCACCGGCCCGTACAATACCGTTACCAAATCTCTGAAACCGGGAGATAAGGTAGAGGTGAAGAGCAAAGAAGAACTGGAAGCTAAAGAAGAGGAATAGATTTGAGCTTGATATTGTGTATAGAGACGGCCACAACCAATTGTTCTGTGGCTTTGGGGAAGAATGGAGAGGTCCTGGCCTTAAAAGAGGATTACAGCAGTAATTATTCACATGCCGAGCGGTTGCATCTTTTTATTGAGGAGATCCTAAAGGAAAACGGGCTCACTCCAAAAGATCTTACGGCTGTGGCTGTAAGCAAAGGCCCCGGCTCTTATACGGGTCTTCGCATTGGGGTGTCAGCGGCCAAGGGATTGTGCTTTACTCTGGACCTTCCGCTTATTTCTGTACCCACGCTCTCTTCGCTTGCGAGACAGGTAGAAGATGAGAAGGCAGGTTATATTATCCCACTTTTGGATGCCAGGAGGATGGAAGTCTACACGGCAGGTTTTTCTGCCGAGAAGCAGATCTTTGATACCCGCGCTGAAATTCTCACAGCAGAATCATTTAAAGAGTACCTCGATAAAGGAAAAGTTTCCTTTATAGGAAACGGGGTTGAAAAGTTTAAGGCTGTCTGTGAGCATGAGAATGCAGTCTTTGTGGAAGGTAAATTACCTTCAGCAGCTCAAATGGCTTCACTTGCTGAAGAGAAGTTCCAAAAGGGTCTTTTTGAGGATGTAGCTTATTTTGAGCCATACTACCTGAAGGACTTTCAGGCGGGATAAATAAGTAGAATATATTGAATTGAAAAGCTGAAGGTGTTTGCCTTCAGCTTTTTAATTTTTATAGGTGTCAAAAATGGCATTTTTGACTACTTTTAAATAGACAACTTAACCGACAAATAGTCGTTCCCCAAATCCGCCACTTGCGTTAACCGGGCACATTGTTCTTCATTATTTCAACAAGCGATACTCTAATGAACATTAATCTTTCGGGTTAGCCTAATTGATTAATTATTATATATTTAGAGAAATCAACCAAGTCTCTAATGATAAATTTATTTAGAAAAATTAGACAAGAAAACCTGATTAAAAATAAATTCAGTAAGTATCTAATTTATGCTATTGGAGAAATAGTTCTTGTGGTTATCGGGATTCTTCTAGCCCTCCAAATTAATAGTTGGAACCAACAGCGAGTTGAAGATGAAAAAGAAATTGCACTTCTTACATCCTTAAAAAGTGAATTCCAACATAACTTAAGCACTTTAAATGAATCCATAGAGATTAATAGGAAAGTTACCGAATCATGCTTACAATTGACTCAACTCATAAGAGCAGATTCCATAACTAAAGTTCCCGATCTTGTCGACGAGTTATTGCTAAATATTGGTGGCATTAGTTCATTTGACGCAAGAACAGGAATTTCCAGCGAAATAGTTAATTCAGGAAAATTAAATATTCTTAAAAATAAAGACCTACGTGAGCGTCTTGGTAATTGGTTGACTTTAATTGGAGATTCTCAAGAGGACCTACTTTTCCGTTCAGATAATTACACAATGAATTTGATGCCTTTCTTAATACAACGATTTCCTCTGGCAAATGGAGAGCTTACTAAAAAATTAGAGCATGATAAAAAAAACTATTTGGAAACATATAAAGTTAAGTCACCTTTTAAATCCAATTTATCCCAAAAAGATTTAATGGAATTTGAGAACCAAGTCTGGCATCATAAACACAATCACGATTATGTCGTTATTAACGAATTGAATATTCAAGACTTTATCTTATCAACTATTGAAATACTTGAAGAAGAATTAAGGGAAAAAGGATAAAGTAAATAATATCCAAATAGTAAATAGAAATAACGAAAGCAAAAAAGTGCTAAACGAGCAAATTGCGGGAGACCTTCCAAAAATGGCATTTTTGACTACCTTTAAAAACAACCGGGACCAACAATTCCGCTGGGAGCAATTTCCACAATGAAAGATTAGATGACAAAATCAATTATACTGACCTTCGCCCTGTTTCTGAGTTTTAACCTGTGTAATGCTCAAAAGAATATACCAGCCGATCTTGTTCCAAAAGGGTATGTATTATTCAAGGAATATAGTGGCGACTTAAATAATGATAACAGAAAGGATTATGTATTAATAATTAAAAATACAAAGGAAGAGGAAATAGTTGAAAACAGGTTTGGAGATGTGGTTGATCGAAATAGAAGAGGAATTATAGTAATCCTCAACAGAGAAGGTGAATTTGAAAAAGTAGTTGAAAATAACGATTGCTTCTTATCAGAAAATGAAGATGGCGGGGTTTATATGCCACCGGAATTATGGATTAATATTGAGGATAATAAAATGAAAATTCATTACGGTCACGGCCGATATGGATATTGGGAATATATTTTTAAATACCTGGAATCCGACTTTAAACTAATTGGGTTTGAATCCAGTGAAAACCAGGGGCCAAAAGTACTTTATCGGACAAGAATAGACTTCATAAAAAAAGAGAAAACGCTTTCTGAAAATATGACCAGAGATACCGAATCTGAAGAAGAAATATTTGAGGCAATATCATATGACATACAAATAGACGATTTAATTAAATTATCTGAGATTAAAGATTTTCAAAATCTTGATATGTCAAAATACTAGATTGCAAACAGGTCACAGCAGATCTTAACCCAAATTACCGATACCTTCAAAAAATGTCATTTTTGACTGCCATTAAATCCAACAAGTAAACGGGAAATCCGTCTTTCTGCCCCAGAAATTCACTGGTTTTATTGCCGCAACCCCTTGTACTTCATTATTTTGTTGAAATAATTTCATAAAGCCATATCTTTAGAGAAACCCGGCTCTAATGATAACCTTCTTTAGAAGAATGAGACACAGTTTACTTTCAGAAGAAAAAACCATAAGGTATCTTAAATATGCTCTTGGAGAAATTGTGCTGGTGGTAATTGGAATTTTGATTGCTCTTCAAATCAATAACTGGAACGAAAGAAGGATTCATTACGAAAAAGAAAAGGAATTTATTACCAGCGTAAAAAATGATCTAAAACAGGATCGGGCTTTTATTCATTCTACAATAGAAATAATAGAGCCCAAAATAGAGGCTTATAATACTTTGAACAAAGACCTGTTCGATCTTTACCGGAATGACAGAAGATCATTAGATTCTATCTTTAAAATTTATTTCTCCACAAACAGAACATTTTATCCGATACTGGGCTCCTATCAGTCAGCTGTATCAGGTAATCAACTCACCAATTTCCGAAATAAAGAGTTATCTCAACAATTGATCAAGTTATACAATTCCACGTATGACCGGTTAATAGATAACGGCCAAATTCTGGACGAAAGGTGGTCTTTTATAAGTAAAAAGTACAGTCACGAAAGAAGGACGGGGTCCTTTCGCGATATGGATCCAGCACAGCTATCTGAATTCCTTGATGACCTGTTTCATCATTATGTTCAATTGGAGTGGTATACGACTCAATTAAAATTAGCCGCAGCCGAAATAGATAAGATAATTGCAGAAAATAAAGAGTCCGCACATTAAAGCAAGCACAACATCTGATAACTGATCAAAAAAAAGCTGAAGGGAACTCCTTCAGCTTTTGATTCATATGGGTTTCAAAAATGCTATTTTTCGATAGCTTTCTCTGATGAGCTATGGTTGAAGAAATGTACATCGCGTTGAGGGAACGGAATTGAAATTCCGGCTGATTCAAGGCGCGTCTTGGCTTCTTCTATGGTATACCAGTGTCTTTCCCAGAAAACCTCGTTAGGAGCCCAGAATCGAACTGAGAGGTTCACCGAACTGTCGGCCAGCTCGGTCACTACCACGGCCGGAGCAGGATCGGCTAATATATCCTCCTGTTCCCGCAATAATTCCATCAGGACTTCCTTAGCTACTTTTATATTGCTGTCATATGAAATACCAATAGTAATGGCATCCCTCCGGATATTCTCTCCGGAATAGTTGACAATATTTGAATTAGCAAGTTCTCCATTCGGAATGACAGCCAGTTGATTTCCGAATGTATTCAGTTTAGTGTAGAACATGGAAATGTCTTTAACGCTTCCGGAGATACCATTTACTTCGATCCAGTCTCCCAGTTTAAAAGGTTTAAGTGCAATGATGAGCACTCCGCCGGCAAAATTGGCAAGGGAACCCTGTAAGGCCAGGCCTATTGCTAAACCGGCAGCACCCAGTACAGCGATGAAGGAAGTAGTTTCTATTCCTAACATACCCACTACACTCACCAGTAGCAGAATTATCAAACCCCAGTTTGCAAGGTTGACAATGAATTTTGTAAGTGCCGGATCCTGACCGCGTTTTTCAAATATTTTACGCATGTATTTCACGAGCAACTTGATAGCCCACCAGCCTAAGACCAGCCAGAGAAGTGCCCCAATAAGGTCGGGCAGGAATGTTAAAAACCTCTCCGCATATTTTTCTGTAAGATCTTTAATGTTGTTTATTTCTTCCATGTAAAATGTTTGCTGCAAAGTTGCATTTTTAGGCTTTTTTTTATGTTTATTTTATGTTAAAACTCCCGTAAATACAGAGGTTCCGCCTTAGGAACGGGTATCAAAAAAGCCCCTGTAAAGGAGCTTTCTTCAACTAATAAACAGTGCCTTCTCAGGCGCCTACTTCAAATGTTATCTTCACAATAACTCTGTAGTCCGTGATGTTATCACCATTGACATTGGCTGTCTGATCCTTTACATACACAGAACGAATATTTTTTACAGATTTTGCTGCGGTCTTTACAGCATTTTTCACAGCTTCCTCCCAACTCTGGTCAGAATTCGCCATTACTTCAATTACTTTCATTACTGCCATAATACTAAAATTTTGAGATTATTGTTTCAGTTAATTGATTGATTATCAATTTACAAAAAACAAAACCCGCTTTATGGCAAAGATTTGTTAAACCTCTTCAGAAGAGGGTATAAAAAAAGCGGGAGTCAAAAATGCCTTTTTCTCCCGCTTCTAATATTCATTCTTTAGTATTATCCGTTAATGGCCTCTACTTTTTCAACTTTTCCGTGAAGCATTTCCTTCAGCATATTCTCTATTCCGTTCTTCAGGGTAAAGGTAGAGGAAGGACATCCGCTGCAGGCACCCTGTAAAATTACCTTTACCGTCTTCTCATCTGCGTCATAAGACTCGAACATAATATTTCCTCCATCACTAGCTACAGCCGGTTTTATATACTCATCCAAGATAGCAACGATCTCTTTAGAAACATCATCCAATTGTACCTCCTGAATGTTTGAATCTGAATTATTCTTAGCGTTAGTTGTCTCCACGTGATCTTCAGACATTACCTCTTTTCCCTGTTCAAGATACTCTCGGACGAATTCCCGTAGTTCCAGTGTGATGTCATTCCATTCGGCTATATCGTATTTTGTAATAGAGATATAGTTCTCATCCAGAAAGACTTCTTTTACAAACGGAAAATGGAAGAGTGCTTTTGCCAGGGGAGCATGTTTCGCCTCGTCAATATTTTTGAACTCCGCGGTCTGCAGTACGAGTTTCCTGTTAGCCACGAACTTCATTACTGTAGGATTGGGCGTGCTTTCGGCATAGACCGTCACAGGGATCTTTTTGTTTTCTTCTTTAGAAGGGGTTACAACTGTTCCTCCCTTGTTCAGGAAGTCTTCTATTTGCTCTGCTACTTCGTGTTGTATGTCTTTCCAGTGTACGATGTTGTATTTTTCAAGAGCGACAAAGTTCTGAGCGATGTAAACGGTCTTGACGAACGGCAGGTGAAACAACTGTTGAGCAAGAGGGGAATGTTCAGCTTCCTCTATGTTGTGGAACTCAAAGCTTTCGTGCTGTGTCAAGAACTTATTCGCCTCGAATTTTACAATTGTTGGTTTAGTAGTGGGCTGTATATTTATGGTGAATTCCTTCATAATAAAATTTTTGCAAAAGTACTAAATCAAAAGCTATTAGATCGGGTATTTAGACCCATTCTTTCCTGCGGAAGGATCTAAAAATCCAGGGTTTCAATTTTAAAAGAATCGGCAATGGGGGATAAGAGTGACCTTAAAACTGAGGGAGATCCATTGGTATAGAATTCAGGCGCAGCTTCCTTTGTATTCGCAAGCAGATCCATGCTTTGGAGAACCAATCGGGTTTGTTTGGCTACAGCCATTCCCGAATCTATTATGGAAACCTCCGGCGGAAGCATCTTTTTTAAGGTGGGGATGAGGTACGGATAGTGGCTGCATCCCAGTACCAGGTGGTCAATGCCGCCTTTGATCATTGGATCCAGTAGCTCCCGTAGCATTTTTTCCACTTTAGGAGAATCTTTGCCACCCTTTTCTATTTCCTGAACAAGGCCTTTGCCCACAACCTCGATTACCTTAATATCCCTTGAATAAAGACTGGAAGTTTCAGCAAAAAGAGCGCTGGAGAGTGTTCCTTTGGTGGCCAGTATTCCAATACATTTCGTGCGGGTGTTAAGAGCGGCGGGTTTTATCGCGGGTTCAATTCCTATGAAAGGAACCCTATATGTGGAGCGCAAATGTTTAATGGCATTGGTTGTGGCGGTATTACAGGCCACTACAATGATCTTTGCACCCATATCCAGTAACTTTTCGGTGTTCTTAACACTCAGGGCTACTATTTCCTCTTTTGGTTTTTCCCCGTAAGGAGCATTTGTACTGTCGGCAAGATAGATGGTATGCTCCAGCGGTAACAGACTATGGATCTCTTTCCAAATGGAAGTACCTCCAACGCCGGAATCAAAAATACCAATAGGGCTGTGCTTGCTCATACTGTAAAAATAAAAACTGCGCATCAGGGATGCGCAGTTTTAAGTAATTTATTTTTGAGAAAGTATTAGATACCTAATTCCTTCTTTACATCTGGCATAAGATCGTATCCGTCAGCCATGATCACTCCTGTTCCGGTAGTAGAATCCAATACATAATCAAATCCTTTTGCACGGGCTACTTTTTGAATGGTAGTACGGGCTTTTTCCAATACTGGCTTTAAAAGCTCCATTTCCTTCTTTTGAAGTTCCTGCATTGCATTTTGACGGTACTCACCAATAGTTCTTTGAGTCTGCTGAAGCTCCATTGCTCTCTTTTCATTCTCCTGGTCAGTCTTGGTAGTAGCTTCACTTTCGTAACGCTTCATGGTGTTCTGTGCTTCAGTTACCATGTCTTTGATTTCAGTATCATAGGTCTTTTGAAGCTTTTCCAATTGATTCATGGCAGACTTGTAAGAAGGCATTTGCTCAATCAGGTCCTGAGTAGCGATATGTGCCACTTTAGACTGGGCATTTGCAAAAGAAGTTGCTCCTAGAATCAGGGTTACAACTATTAAAAGGGTCTTTACTTGTTTCATTTTTGAAGTATTAATTGTTGATTTAAAATTCTTGTTTAATTATCAGGATTCTTATTTAGTTTATCGTGTCTTTTTTCGCCTCCCGGGCTTTTTCAATAGAGTCTTTTTTTCTTTGACGCTCCTGCAAAATCTTTGCCTTTCTCTCTTCGTACTCGTTTTTCTTGGCAGTTCTAAGAGAATCTCTTACCCGCTGGCGTTCTTTTAAGAGGGCTTCGCGTTCTTTCTTGCGTTGCTCCTGAAGTTGTTCCCTTTCTGAAACTACTTCGTCTTCTTCAACTGTTTTAGCTTCATCCCGAAGCAACTCCCTCTTTTCCTGGCGAGTTTCAAGTTCTTCGCGATTGGAAGCTCTTGTGATGCTGCGCAACACCTGGTCACTTACATCTAAACGGTCTGCTGCGTAAAGGGTGATCACATCAGCCGACTTGTCAAAGATCAGGTCGTATTTCCTGTTCTTGGCTATTTCCTGAACCGCTACAAACACCTGGTCCTGGATTGGTTTTACCAGCTGAAGTTTCTGAATTACCAGGTCTCCATTAGGTCCAAACCTTTTTTGCTGATAATCCCTGAGTTTTTCTTCTTCAAATTTTATCTCGTCCTCGCGCTCTTCGATCAGCTCACTGGTCAAAAGTGGCTTCTCATTGGCGAGTTCCTGTTTCATGGTTTCTATTCTCTTAAGATCTGCTTCGATCTCAGATTTCCACTGCTGCACCTTTTTTTCAAGTTGTGCTGAAGCTTCCTGATATTCCGGAACATTCTCAAGAATGTATTCCATGTCTACATAACCAATCCTTACCGTTTGCTGTGCCGTAGCGGCAAAGCCGATAAGTGCAATTACAAAGCTGAAAAGAATTGATTTTTTCATAGTCTATCAGTTTATAGAAAATACCGTGCCAATTTTTAAAACTGCTGCCCGATTATGAAATGGGTTTCCCAACCATTGGCTTTGTTCTCTCCTAAAGATGGATTAGGATCAAAACCATAACCAAAGTCAATTCCCAATAATCCGAATGCAGGCATAAATATACGCAATCCTGCACCGGCAGATCTATTTAGCTGGAATGGGTTGAAATCCCTGAAGCCATCATAAGAGGCTCCCGCTTCCAAAAAGGTAAGCGCGTAAATAGAGGCAGTCTGTTTTAATGTGATTGGATACCGTAGTTCCAGTGAGTATTTGTTGTAAATAGTTGCACCGTCATTAGCTGTCGCTGAACTCATGGTTCCTCTGTCAACCGGAACCAAAGATTGGTTAGGATAACCTCTCATGGCAATAGATTCCCTTCCGTCAAGGCTATAAGTTCCCATTCCGTCACCTCCAAGGTAGAACCTTTCAAAAGGAGGAATTCCCCTGTCGTTGTTATAGGCTCCAAGGAATCCGTATTCAGCATGTGAGCGCATCACCAGTTTCTCGTAGAGGTTAGTATACCATGTACCGCTGAATTTTACCTTGTAGAATTCCAACCACTTGTACTTTTCCTGGTCGATCTTGGATTGATCCGGTACAGGGTCTTCTCCTGCCTGTAATGGGCGACCTTGCCTGTTGATCAATGTTCCGTTTGCATTTTGCAACTGAAACTCTTTCTGGTCTCCCAGGTTCGCATAGTCAACATCGTTGAAAAGAGAATAAGGAGGAGTCAGTTTTGCAATGATCTCAAATTTTGAACCTCCCATTGGGAAGATAGGGTTCGTGAATGTATTGTCCCTGGTCAATCCTATGGTATAGGAAAGGTTATTAGAGTAACCGTCTCCAAAAGTAAAGAGACCTGTATTATAGTTAGTTAAATTATAGTGCTGGAATGCCACTGCATGAGACAATACAAAGAAATCGTCAGGCACAGTCAGTCTTTTTGCCAGACCAAAAGTAATTCCGGTAATTGAGAATTTCCTGTCTTTATTAGCTCTCCTTGTACGAATATTGTAATCATATTGCTCTGTATGCTGGAAGGAGGTAGATAGCCTTACAGGCTTCACTCCACCCCACCATGGTTCAGAAAATGACAGGCTGTAAGTTTGATAATAAGTACTCGCCTGAGCTCTTAAAGATAGTGTCTGGCCATCTCCCATTGGTAAAGGACGGTAAGCTTCCTTGTCAAAAAGTCCGGCGAGTGAGAAGTTGTTGAAAGAAAGTCCAAGGGTTCCAACGAAACCACCGCCTCCATAACCACCCTGAAGTTCGATCTGGCTGGCGCCACTCTCTACTACAGAATATTCCAGGTCAAGAGTTCCGCTGTTTGGATCTACATTTCTGAATTCAGGTTTCAGGTTTTCAGGATCAAAATACCCTAACTGTCCAAGTTCCCTTACAGTTCTTACAACATTTTCTTTGCTGTACTTATGTCCCGGTTTAGTTCTCAATTCCCGGTAGATCACATGGTCTTTCGTCTTGTCATTTCCAACTACCCTGATCTCATTGAAATAAGCCACTTTTCCTTCCCTTATACGGATCTCAAAGTCAATGGTGTCGTTATAGACCTTTACTTCAACCGGGTTAATGTTAGAGAACAGGTAACCGTTGTTCTGGTAAAGGTTGGTTAGGTCATTGGCATCAGGTTTAGTGTTATCGGCGATCTGCTTTTCCAAAAGCACACCGTTATAAACATCCCCTTTTGTAATACCCAAAACTCTCTGCAACTGTTCATCGGTATAAACACTGTTTCCTATAAAGTCGATATTTCCGAAGTAATAACGGTCTCCCTCCTCAATATTGAGGCGAAGAGCAACCTTGTCTTCGTTTTGTTTAATAAGTGTATCAGAGACAATACGGGCATCACGGAAACCGCGTTCCTTGTAAACTTTGATCAGCTTTTGTTTGTCTGCCTGATATTCTTCCGGGATAAATTTTGAACGTTTCCAGAAGCGCAGGAAATTCTGCTGCTTTGTCTTTTTCATGGACTTTCTAAGGCGTGCGTCAGAAAGTGATTCATTGCCTATAAATTCAATATCGGAGATCTTTACACGCTCACCTTTATCAATATTCACCACCATGTTCACCTGGTTCACAGCAGCCGTATCTTCAACCGGAATTGTATTTAGAACTACTTTGGTGTTCAGGAACCCTTCTTTTTTGTATGTGTTCTCAATATAGTTCTTGGTAGTGGTAAGCAGGTTTTCGGTGACCTTGGCACCTTTGGTAAGTTTATTCTCCTTTTTTAGCTCTTCCTGCTTTTTCTTCTTGATTCCCTGAATCCTTACATCAGCCAGGGTAGGAACTTCCTTTATCTCCAGCTCGAGGTTCGCTGTATCGCCTTCAATACTGGTAACATAAATATTGATATCGCTAAAAAGTCCGAGATTCCAGAGCTTTTTAAGCACCTTACTGATCCTGTCTCCGGGAATATAGATCTTTTCCCCTTTTTTAAGGCCCGTATAGGCTATTACCGTTTGTTCGTTATAAGATACAGTTCCGGTAACATCTATTTCTCCTATGGTGTATTCTTTGCCGTTAGCAAGTGGCAGATCCTGAGCGGTTGATGTAAAACTGTAAAAAAGGCAAAATGCCAGGAGTGCTAAAATTCTGTTTGATATAAATGCACTAACTAAGTTGCTCACTTGTTTTTCCAAATCTTCGTTCTCTGTTTTGATAATTATAAATGGCCTCATATAGATCCTCTTTCCGAAAATCTGGCCATAGTATTTCTGAAAAATATAATTCGGCATAGGCAATTTGCCATAACAGGAAATTGCTAATGCGCTGTTCGCCACTTGTTCTGATCAAAAGATCTACATCTGGCAAATTTTGCGTGTAAAGATGCTTATTTATAACCGATTCATCAATAGCTTTTTCAGAAATCTCCCCGTTTTTCACTTTTTTGGAAATTTCTTTTACTGCTGTGGTGAGTTCTTCCCTTGAACCATAGCTCAATGCAAGGGTAAGGGTCATTCGGTCATTGGAAGCTGTTTTTTTTATTACCTCCTGTAATTCGCGGTGGGCCTTAGCAGGAAGATTGTCAAGGCACCCAATGGCATTCAGCCGGATCTTATTATCCTGAAGGGTGCTGATCTCCTTTTTAAGAGAGGAAACCAAGAGCTTCATCAGGGTATCGACCTCAAGTTTTGGCCTGTTCCAGTTTTCCGTAGAAAAAGCATAGAGAGTGAGGTTTTTGACACCTATCTCGGCGGCGCCCTCTACTACTTCGCGAACCGCTTTTGTGCCTCTTTCATGGCCCATGGCTCTTACCAACCCCTGCTTTTTCGCCCAGCGGCCATTCCCATCCATGATGATAGCAATGTGTTGCGGTAATTTTTCGGGATTGATCTTTTCTTTGAAATTCATTTTAATATTCGTTGTAACAGGACCGGTGACCAAAATTGAACGTCAGGTAGATACCGGTGAACATGTACCAGTCTGTAGTATTCCGGTTTCCAAAATCCTTCAGGCGGTAATCGCCATCCACTTCGGAAGGTTGACTGCCGTCAAGATTGTCTGTAAAAGTGTACCGGGCGCCTATTTCTATACCTGCCGCCATAAAATTGTTCAGCGTTTGTTTATAGCCCATGACCAAAGGAATAGAAAACTCCCAGTTATTCCCTGCTTCTTCCAATTGATTCGGCCTGGTGTATGCATTATTCCTTAGCATATAATGATGCGCAAAGTAATAATTAATACCGGTATAAAGGTAAGGAGTAGACTGGTAAGTGTTGGCATGAAGATCCCATTCCCAAAAAGTAAATTCCAGTCCCAGGGATGCTTCGGCTATATTATTGGAAAAAGAATAGCCGCGCTGCTGTCTTCGGGTATCGTCAGACCGGGCATCATCGGCTTCAATATTTGCGTAAAGTAGAGAAAACCTGAATGAATGCCTGTCACTGCGATTCCATTTTAAGAGTCCTCCAAAAACAAGAGACTTGGGATTTATATAGGTTGTGTTTCCCACATCCCCGATATAATTGGCTCCTCCAACATAAGGGCCTATTTCAAAATTCTGGGAATATGACTGGTTGCTGAAAAAGATCATTAGAACCATCACAACTATATACCTCATAGGTTTTCAAAAGTTTGCAAATATAACAATATTGTTTGCTCCACAATAATTTGAGCGGGTTTGTCCCTTAGCATTAACAATTTTCCCGGAGATTTATTGTTTAGTTGCGCTTATCTTCTCCCCATAGAAGTTTCTTGCGAAGTGTCTTTAAAAAGGTGTCTCCTGTAAATTCTACCATCTTAAGGGTGAAGGGTGCTTTTTGGATGGTTACGGTAGTATTGTTCTTGTAAGATGTGATTCGGGAGTCCATAGAGACAAGATAATCTTCTTCTCTTCCCGAAATTTTTAATCTTATTTTGGTGTTATCGGTAATAATAAGCGGTCTGGCATTAAGATTATGAGGTGCGATAGGGGTGATGGCCAGGGCCTTTGTTGCAGGGGTAATTACAGGGCCGCCACAGCTTAGCGAGTAGCCCGTTGAGCCGGTAGGGGTGGAGACGATTAAACCATCTGCCCAATAAGCCGTGAGATATTCATCATCCAGCCATGTCTCTATGGTGATCATGGAGGTGGTGTTCTTTCGGCTTACGGCAATTTCGTTGAGTGCAAAATGTCGTTTGCAGTCGTCATCTTCGGGTTCTGTGGAAAGGCACAAGAGCGTGCGCTCCGAAATACTATACTGGTTTTTGACGAGTTGTGAAATGGTACTACGTATCTCTTCTTTGTTCACCGTGGCAAGAAAACCCAATCTTCCCGTATTAATTCCGAGAATAGGAATGTTGAGATCGTAAATATAATTTACTGCCTTTAAAATGGTCCCATCTCCTCCTACACTTAGAAAAAGGTCAAAAGAAGAATCAAGTTTCCTAAAGGTGCTAAAGTGGTGATAGTCCTTTTCAATTGATTTGTTCTGGTCTATCAGCCGGAAGAATTCTTCCTCAATAGCTACCTCTACATTTTCCTCCCCCAGCGCGTTGAGAAGTTCTTCAATATAAACTCCCGAATTAGCATGATAGAACTGCCCATAGATCCCTACTTTCATCCGTTATATATTAAGATATTTATCCAGGTAGTCTGACCGATCCTTAAGGTCTGAAGAATATTTATCTTCCTGGTGGGTCGAGGCTATTTTGTATCCATATCTTCGGAAAGCCTGTAAAATAGCATTCACAGGGGTAGGGCCCGTTTTTATGGTGATCTGGGCCATGTCATTTTCGAGGCGGGAAACAAAAGCTCCCAATATCTGGGCTCCATTAGATTCTATGATCTGCGTGATCTCACTGAAAGAATAATCTTTATATCCTTTTTCAACCGTAAAAATTCCGCCGGGGTTTGCAATAAAAGGAGCTTCGGTGAAAAGATTCATAATATCATAGAGTTCCAGGTATCCAAGATAGTGATTCTCCTCGTCAAGAACGGGCATGATATTCGTTTGGTTTTTGGAGAAATTGTGTAGTACGTCCATCCAGTTCTCCGTGTCTCTAACAAAAAATCCTTCCAGGGAATACTGGTACTCCTCGACTGTCTTTTCGGGGTCGAAGGTAATTATGTCATTTTCGGAAATGCTACCCACGTAAGTTCCTTCGTGCTGAATAGGAATGTGGGAATACTCGGGAGGCTCGAGCAGTTTTCTGATCTCACCAATTTTGCTGGTGATATCGGGCATTTTAATATCATTTAGTATGTATGGCTCAATGCTCATGACTCCTCGTATTTTCTGCAAATTAATTAAAATAAAGTACTTTTTTGCCTATTCAACTTTGTATTTTTGTTCGAAACTCATACCAAAAATGACAAAATTAAGCGTGAATATTAACAAGGTGGCAACCCTGCGGAATGCTCGCGGGGGAGATGTGCCTAACCTTGTTCAGGTGGCGAAGGATGTACAGAAGTTCGGGGCTCAGGGAATTACTATACATCCCCGGCCAGACGAACGGCACATCAGGTATAGCGATGTATTTGATCTTAAGCCTGTAGTGACTACCGAATTCAATATTGAAGGAAATCCTATACCAAAATTCATAGAGCTTGTACTCAAAGCAAAACCGGAGCAGGTGACCCTGGTGCCAGATGCTGAAGATGCCATTACTTCTAACGCCGGCTGGAATACTAAGAAGCACAAAGACTTTCTTCAGGAGGTGATCTCAGAATTTAAAAGGAACAACATACGCACCTCCATTTTTGTAGATCCCGATCCTGAAATGGTAAAAGCTGCCCTGGCAACCGGGACAGATCGCATCGAGCTTTATACTGAAGATTATGCCAAAGAGTACGAAAAGGGAAATACCGCAGCGATAGAACCCTACGCGCTTTGCGCTGAGATCGCCAATGAGCTGGGGCTGGGGATCAATGCTGGACATGATCTCTCCTTGAAAAATATCGAATTCTTTAAAAATAATATTCCCGGCCTGCTGGAGGTGTCTATTGGGCATGCTCTAATTTCGGAAGCCCTATATGAGGGATTTGAAAAAGTAATTCAGGAATATTTAAAACTTCTTAAAAGCTGATGAAATTACATTCCACAATTGTAGGAGAAGGAAAGCCATTATTGATCCTCCATGGATTCCTGGGGATGAGTGATAACTGGAGAACACTGGGTCGTGAATTTGCCGAAGCCGGTTACCAGGTTCATCTCATTGATCAGCGAAACCATGGGAGAAGTCCGCACAGTGAGGAGTTTAATTACCTGGTGTTGGCAAAAGATGTTAAAGAATATATTGATACCCATAGCCTGGAAAATTGCATTTTGCTGGGGCACTCCATGGGAGGTAAAACAGCTATGACTGCGGCTTGTCTTTTTCCACATGTAGTGGAGAAATTGATCGTGGTGGATATTGCACCACGCTATTACGCGCCACATCACCAGCAGATCCTTGAAGGCTTGAATGCCCTTGACGCGGCAGAACTTTCTTCAAGGGGAGATGCTGAAGATCTATTGGCTAATTATGTAAAGGAGGAAGGTGTGAGGTTGTTCTTGTTGAAAAATCTTTACTGGAAAACTAAAGGTAAACTGGCCTTAAGAATGAACCTTCCGGCTTTAGAAAGAAATATTGAAGCCCTGGGAGAAAAATTACCTGATGATTACAGATTTTCAGGCCCCACACTTTTCATAAAAGGGGAGCGATCAGATTATATTACTTCGGAGGATGAAAAAGAAATCAGTAAGCATTTTCCTTCCTCAAAAATTGTATCCATTCCCGGTTCGGGACACTGGGTCCATGCCGAAAATAAAGATGGTTTCTATGCCGCTGTAATGCAATTCCTGTAATGGAATAAGAAATTTATTGTGCACGCATAACAAAACAAAGGTATTTATTGCATAATATCTAATTTATGCTATTTTTGGACCATCTTATTAAAATTCACAAAAACAATCATGAGAAAAATTTTATTTCTATTGGTGTTTGCACTAGCAAGCGCCGTGACTTATGCCGGCGGTTACCGGGTGAGTGTACAGGGACAGCGTGCGCTGGCCATGGGACACACAGGGGTAGCAGTCGTAAACAGTGCCGAACTTGGCTTTTTTAACCCGGCCGGGTTAGTTTACCTCGAGAACAAACTTACAATTTCTGCAGGTGCAAGTGCCATCTTTTCTGATGTTGCCTGGCAGAATGAAGAAACAGGACAGAGTTTTAGAACTGATAATCCTGCGGGAACTCCTTTTTACTTCAACGCTTCCTATAAATTAAAAGACTGGTTAGCAGTTGGTCTTAGTGTCTACACTCCGTATGGTAGTACTGTACAGTGGGAAGACGACTGGGCAGGGTCACATCTTGTGAATAATATTGAATTACAGGCAATTTTCGTACAGCCTTTGGTATCTGTTAAGGTTACCGATTATCTTAGTTTTGGAGGTGGTCCAATTTATGTGACCGGAGCTGTTAATTTCAACAGGAACCTTAATAGAACTTTAGTAGATGAAGAAGGTAATCGCGCAAACGTTACCGTTGATGCTTCCGGAGTTTCTGCCTGGGGCTGGTCAGCAAGTGCGATGTTCAATGCTACCGATGATATCAGGGTAGGGGTGAACTATCGTTCAGAGATCCTGATGAACGCTGAAGGTGGGGAAGCCGATTTCGAGAATATTCCGAATACTCCTTTCCAGGGGCTCGACCAAATTGATGATACCGCTTTTGATGCTACTTTGCCTTTGCCCGCAGAACTAACTGTTGGTGTTTCTTATGAATTAAATGACAAATGGCTTCTGGCCTTTGATTACAACCGTACCTATTGGGGAGTTTATGAGTCTTTAGATATTGATTTCGCAGATCCAAACATTCCTGATTCTCAAAATGCACGTAACTACGAAGATTCCAATACCTGGAGATTTGGTGCGCAATATAATGCTACAGAAAAACTGGTACTTCGTGCCGGATATTACCTGGATGAATCTCCTGTACAACCGGGTTACTTCGCTCCTGAGACCCCAAGAAATGACTCAATGGGATTCACTGCCGGGCTTTCACTGGACGTGACCTCTAAACTGGCCATTGACGCCTCTTTCGCTTACATCAGGTTTGATGAGGTAGATGCTTCCTATGACTATTATTATGAGCCTGGACAGAATGGTCCGGTAGCAGTGCCTTTTGAGGGTACTTACAAATCTGTGGCCTTTATTCCTGGACTGGGAATTACTTATAAACTATAAAAGCATATTATAAAATGAAAAAACATTTAATCTATATAGGAATTCTTGCACTTGGATTTGCTTCCTGTGAGCCGGAATTCGAAAATCCGGTTGACTCGGGAGACCTGTACTCTAATGGAGAAGCAGATTTCTCTACTTATGTGGCGCTCGGAAATTCTTTGACGGCAGGATATGCCGACAATGCCCTGACTCAATATGGCCAAACCAATAGCTATCCTAATATTTTAGCTCAACAATTTTCAACCGCTGGAGGAGGAGAATTTACTCAACCTTTAATGGCAGATAATATTGGTGGACTTTTACTGAATGGGGAAGTACTTTACGGCCCAAAACTCGTACTTGCTTTTGATGCCCAGGGAAATCCTGCACCAAAGCCGTTGAACGAAATGCCGACAACTGAATTGAGCAATCATCTTTCAGGGTCATTTAATAACATGGCAGTTCCGGGAGCAAAAAGCTTTCATTTAGTTGCGGCTAACTATGGTAGTATGGCCGGACTTTCTACCGGTGCAGCCAACCCTTATTTTGTGCGCTTCGCTTCAGAACCGGGAACAACTGTTGTTGCAGATGCAGTAGCTCAAAATCCTACCTTCTTTACATTGTGGATAGGTAGTAACGATGTGCTTTCTTTTGCCCTTTCTGGTGGAACAGGAGTTGATCAAACAGGAAATTTTGATCCTACAACTTATTCTTATGGTGACATTACAGATCCAATGGTCTTTGAGCAGGCCTACAAAGCTATTGTGGGTGCTATGACTGCAAATGGAGCAAAAGGTGCTTTACTTACCGTACCAGATGTAACAAAAGTTCCTTATTTCACTACTGTTCCTAACAATGCTCTTGTGCTTACAGCTGAGCAGGCAGCTGGTCTAACAGGTTATTTCCAGGCCGTTGCAGGAATATTTACTCAGTTCCTGATGCAACAGCAGGTTCCTGCAGAGCAGGCTCAGGCTATAGCAGCTCAGTATGCTATTAAATTCAATGCGGGTCCAAACCGTTTTATAATTGATGTTCCTGTTACTCAGACCAATCCGCTTGGTTTCCGTCAAATGACCGAAGAGGAATTGCTCCTTTTAACAATTAACCAGACTGCTATCAGACAACAGGGTTATGGTTCAGCTGCCATTACACCAGATGTAATGCAGGTATTGGGAATATTACAATCAGGAGGTCAGCCTACAGCAGAGCAGGCTCAATTGGTGTTGAACGCTGTGAACGGGATAGATGACAAAGATGTACTTGATTCTTCAGAACTCAACTCCATCAATACAGCCCGTGCCGCTTACAATCAAGTAATCGAGCAGGCAGCTCAAAAAGAGTCTTTGGCTTTTGTAGATGTAGAGCCATTCCAAAATGCTTTAGCAACCGGTGGAATTTCATTTGATTCAGGTGTGGTGACCGATACTTTTGGTACCGGAGGTGCTTTTTCTTTGGACGGGATACACCTTACTCCTCGTGGCTATGCTATAGTTGCGAATGAAGTGATCGCAAAAATCAATGAGACCTACAATTCCACAGTTCCAAAAGTCAATATTGGAGCTTACGGAACTATTACTCCAAGTAATAATGTACAGTAATTAATACTTGCATAAATCTTAAAAACGCCGGGCTTTCCCGGCGTTTTTTTTATCTTAGATTTAAAATCTAACCAAATGATCTTCATTCTCCGCATTTTACTCACCGCAGTGGTCGTGGTCTTCTTAGCAAAATTCCTTCCGGGAGTTACCGTAGCAGGATACCTAACAGCCATAGTTGTGGCGCTGGTCCTTGCATTGCTGAATTTGATAGTCAAACCGGTCCTCATAATTTTCACCCTGCCGGTAACCATACTTACCTTCGGACTTTTTCTCATAGTGATCAATGCCATTATTATCCTGCTGGCAGACGCTTTTGTGGGAGGTTTTGAGGTCTCAGGATTCTGGATAGCCCTGCTTTTCAGTATACTTCTTTCCATTTTTCAGTCGCTGCTCTTCTCGCTTGCCGAAAGGAAATAGAGGCTTCTGAATTTCAGGTTTTTGAAACTTTGCTTGCTCTTAAAAAAGTTGTACTTTTGCAGACCAATTTTTATAAGAGTTTATAATGAATATAACGAGAGAGAACATTGATGAACTGAATGCAGTAGTCAAAGTTGACATTGCTAAGGAAGATTACAGCAGCAAAGTTGAAAAGGTGCTGAAGGACTACCGAAAGAATGCGAATATTCCCGGGTTCAGAAAAGGACACGTACCAATGGGAATGGTGAAGAAGCAGTATGGAAAGGCAGTTTTGGTAGATGAGGTGAATAAGCTGTTACAGGATGCCCTTAACAAGTATCTTACTGAAGAAAAACTGGATGTTCTTGGAAATCCGTTGCCAAAAGAGCAGGAAAACTTCGATTGGGACAGTGAAACTTACACTTTTGAATTCGAACTGGGATTGTCTCCGCAGTTTGAGGTCAGCCTTGATAATAAAGAACCAATTACCCATTATAAGATCGTTGCCGGCGATGAGATGATCGACAACCAGATCAAGACCATTCAGAAGCAATACGGGAAACTTGTTTCCAAAGATGTTGCTGAAGAAGGAGACCAGGTAACCGGAACTTTCAAGAATGAAGAAGAAGGTATAGATACTAAAGCTACTTTGCCCCTTGATAAAGTGAAGAATACCGAAAAATTGATCGGTGCAAAGGCAGGTGATGTTCTTACCTTGAATACAAAAGGCCTTTTTGAGGATGACCATGATCTTATGGAATTCCTTAAAGTAGATCACGATAAAGCTCACGGGCTGGATATTGAGGTGGAATTTACAGTTTCTGAAGTTAACAAGCAGGAACTGGCAGACCTTGACCAGGAATTGTTTGATAAACTCTTCGGAAAAGGAGAAGTTACTTCAGTAACCGAACTTAAAGAAAAGATCAAAGAAGATGCGGCTAAGCAATTCGAGCAGCAGAGTGACCAGCAGTTGCTGAATGATGTTACTGAAATGTTGATCGAGAATACAAAGTTTGACCTTCCGAAGGAATTCCTTCAGAAGTGGATCCAGACTGCCGGAGAAAAAGAACTTTCAGAAGAAGAGGCTAAAGAGGAGTACGAAAAAAGCGAAAAAGGACTTCGTTTTCAGTTGATCGAAGGTAAATTGATCGCTGATCATGACCTGCAGGTAAAATTTGAAGATCTTAAATCTTTTGCTAAAGATCGTATCAGGGAGCAAATGGCTCAGTTTGGTCAAATGAATCCGGAAGAAAAAGAACTTGATGATATCGCTGCGCGTATCCTGTCTCGTCAGGATGAGGTGAAGCGTTTGTCTGAGCAATTGATGAACCAGAAATTACTTCAGCTTTACAAAGAGAAAGTGAACCTTAAAGAGAAAGAGGTAACATATGAAGAATTTGTTAAAGAGGTTTATCAATAGAACTTTATTAAATTAATACTTATCTTTAAGGCGTTAGACCGAATGCGGGATAACGCCTTTTTTAGCTAATATTTACAGGGGTTTTGAGAGATTTGTCAAAATTCCTTAAACAGGTAAACAGAGAAAATACTATATGGATTACGGAAAAGAATTCGAGAAATACGCTACCAAACATCACGGGATCAATAGCAATTATTACAACCAGATAATCAGCAGTATGAACCCATTGGGAATGACTCCCAACATCATTGAAGAAAGGCAAATGAATATTGCCATTTTTGACGTGTTTTCACGCTTGATGATGGATCGTATCATCTTTTTGGGGACGGCTATTAATGACCAGGTGGCCAACATTATTCAGGCACAGTTGTTGTTTCTTGAGAGTACAGATGCTTCCAAAGATATCCAGATATATATAAATTCTCCGGGAGGTAGTGTCTATGCAGGTCTTGGTATATATGATACCATGCAATTTATAAAACCAGATGTGGCTACCATCTGTACCGGAATGGCAGCTTCAATGGGAGCCGTTCTTTTATGTGCCGGTGAAAAGGGGAAACGTAGCGGATTGCCACATTCCCGTGTAATGATCCACCAGCCTTTGGGAGGTGCACAGGGGCAGGCCAGTGATATTGAGATCACCGCCCGTGAGATCCTGACTCTTAAAAAAGAGTTGTATGAGATCATCGCAAAACATTCTGGACAGACTTTCGAAAAGATCGAGGAAGACAGTGACCGGGACTACTGGATGAAAGCAGATAAAGCTTTGGAGTATGGAATGATTGATGAAATTTTAACTAGGGGCTAAACTTCCCTTTTTAAAGAATGTAGAGAAGAGTCTTTGTGCTGCAAAGGCTGCAACAAAAAATTTATGGCGAAAGAAGAATTAGAATGTTCCTTTTGCGGAAGGAAAAAACCGGAAACCAATTTGCTCATTGCGGGGCTGGACGCTCATATTTGCGACCGCTGTATTGAGCAGGCGCACGGTATTGTTTTAGAAGAATCAAAGCAGGAAGGTACCAGTGAACTTACATCAGAGCTTAAACTGAGAAAGCCACAGGCCATCAAGAATTTCCTGGACCAATACGTAATAGGGCAGGAGCATACCAAAAAAGTACTTTCCGTAGCGGTTTACAACCATTATAAAAGATTATTACAACCCTCTTCAGATGACGAAATAGAGATTCAGAAGAGTAATATTATCATGGTGGGTGAAACCGGTACAGGTAAAACCCTTATGGCAAAGACCATAGCCAAAATGCTTAACGTGCCGCTGGCCATTGTTGATGCTACTGTTTTGACCGAAGCCGGTTATGTGGGGGAAGATGTTGAAAGTATCCTTACCCGTCTTTTACAGGCCGCCGACTACAACCTTGAAAAAGCACAACACGGGATCGTGTTTATCGATGAGATAGATAAGATCGCCCGTAAAAGCGATAACCCTTCCATCACCCGGGATGTTTCAGGAGAAGGGGTGCAACAGGCTTTGCTGAAGCTTTTGGAAGGAACAACTGTGAACGTGCCGCCAAAAGGAGGACGTAAGCACCCTGATCAAAAATTCATTGAAGTTGATACCGAAAATATCCTGTTCGTGACAGGTGGGGCTTTCGACGGAATTGAAAGGAACATCAGCAAGCGATTGAATATGCAGGCAGTTGGTTTCAGTGCTTCCAAGAGCGATGATGCTATTGAGCGGGAAAACCTTCTGAAGTATATCATTCCGAAGGATCTGAAGGACTTTGGACTCATTCCTGAGATCATTGGACGTCTTCCGGTGCTTACGCACATGAATCCGTTGGATAAAAAGACACTGCGTTCCATTTTGACCGAACCAAAAAATGCCATTATCAAGCAGTATCAGAAATTGTTTGAAATGGATGACATTAATTTCAGTATTACTGACGAAGCTTTAGACTTTATTGTTGAAAAGGCAGTAGAGTACAAACTTGGAGCGAGAGGTTTGCGTTCTTTATGTGAAGCGATCCTTACTGATGCCATGTTTGAGATGCCCGAAGGCAATGACACAAAGCTGGTGGTCGATAAAGATTATGCAGAAGAGAAACTGGACAAATCTGGTATCAAGCGATTAAAAGCGGTATCATAGATTTAGATATAACGTAAAAAGGAAAAGCCACTTCATTTGAAGTGGCTTTCTCTTTTTAAGAAAGCTTCAAAAAGGCCATTTTTGGATGACCTTTTTGAAACGTGTAGTTGATTAAAAAGCTTTTGCTTCCACCGGATTCCAGTCGAGCTCCTTGACCTTTTGATTGAATTCGGGAATTTTTAATGAGTAGATGGTTCTTAGTTTTTGCAATTCCTCATCTATTTCTTTGGTCACTTCCTCTTTAAACGCAATCGCAGAATCTGTAGGTTTAAAATCACCCACCGCCATCAGAGAATTAAGATGCGCCAGCTTATTGTTCAGTTTGATAGGATAGTTGAGTGGATCCTGAGAACTTCTGTTTTTGGTTTGATATAATGCGTTTTCAATTTCTGTAAGTTCTTCGGAAATCTCTTTCCCCATTTCTTTGACTTTTTCTGAATTGTCCACATCGGCAATTTGTTCCAGAACATCATTTATCTGGTCTTTTGTCTCCCGAAGATTCTGGATCGCCTTGTGCGTTTCGGTGATCTTGTCTACCACCGATTGCAGGAAGTCAAATTGTTCCTGTAACTCAGCCTCTGTAGCAGAAGATCTCGGATCTTCAAGGATTTCGAATTCCTTTACCATTTCAGAGTTATCTGCAATTAGTGCAACTTTGTACGATCCCGGCAGGGCCTTTGGCCCGGCCATGGAGGCCCACCATAGAACCATCCCGTCAAAAGTTTCGGCACCCTGGTAACGCATGTTCCAGTTAAACCTGTTCATTCCCGGTTCTATTTTCAGTTTTCCTTCTTTCTCATCTTTATCAGGATGATTGGAAAAGGCAGCAATTAGCTCATTTTTCGGGGTTCTGAATTCGAGTCTCAAAGTATCCACTGCCGTGGTGTCCTTCACAAAATAATTTACAATTACGCCACCGGGATGGTTCTCACCGGCTGTCCTGGAACTTCCGCGGCTGCCGCCATCCATTCTATAGCTGTCCATTGGTTTGAAGAGGTTGATGTCCTTAGCTACAAAATCCTTATTCAGCTGGTGCAGCGGAGTAAGATCATCTATGATCCAGAAACTTCTACCCTGGGTCGCGGCAATAAGATTATTGTTCTTCACTGCCAGGTCTGTAATGGGAACAATTGGCAGGTTCTGTTGAAATGGTTGCCAGTTGGCGCCATCGTCAAATGACACGTACATTCCCCATTCTGTCCCGGCATACAAGAGCCCTTTTCTTTCAGGATCTGCTCTTACCACTCTTGTAAAGTGTTCAGAAGGGATGCCATTGGTGATCTTTTTCCAGGTCGCACCATAATCAGAGGTTTTATAAAGGTAAGGCTCATAATCTCCGAGCTTATAACGGGTTCCGGCCATGTAAAGACCTCCCTTTTGAAATGGATCGGCTTCAAGGCTGTTGATCATAGTCCACTCCGGAAGGTTCTTCGGAGTGACATTCTTCCAAGTCTTGCCTCCGTCGCGGCTTACGTGCAACAGGCCATCATCAGATCCCGTCCATATCAATCCTTCCTCATAAGGAGATTCAATAGCGGCGAAAATCGTAGCATAATACTCTACGCCAGTATTATCTTTTGTGATGGGCCCACCCGAAGGTCCTAACTTAGTAGTATCTGCGCGGGTGAGGTCAGGACTAATTACCTCCCAACTCTGTCCTTCATTGGAAGTTACGTGCAGATGATTACTGGCCGTATAAAGCTTATCAGGATTATGCGGTGAAAAGAAGATCGGGAAATTCCACTGGAAACGGTATTTCATTCCTTCCGCTCCATGACCCATTGGGTTGTCTGGCCAAACATTGATGGCTCTTACTTCATTGGTCTCATGATTTACCCGGGTAAGGAAACCTCCGTAGCTTCCGCCGTAAACAATATCATTATTTTCAGGGTCTACTGCAATATGAGCAGATTCTCCTCCGGCTGTAGCTTCCCAGTCACTTTCAGAAATAGAACCTCCGTCTGTCCGGTGAAGAATGCGCACAGTTGAATTATCCTGCTGTGCACCGTAGATCCGGTAAGGGAAATGATTATCAGTAGTCACCCTGTAGAATTGTGCGGTGGGTTGGTTGTGATAGGTTGACCAGTTCTCTCCCGCATCGAAACTCACCTGGGCTCCGCCATCATCAGCAATGATCATTCTGTTATTGTCTTCGGGAGCGATCCATAGATCGTGATGATCTCCGTGAGGGGCAGCGTAGTCAGAAAAAGATTTTCCGCCGTCATTGGATACATGGTAATCCACGTTCATTACATACACCCGATCCAACTCCTGTGGATCTGCATAAATGCGGGTGTAATACCAGGCACGTTGACGCAAACTGCGGTCATCATTGACTTTATTCCAGGTTTTTCCTGCATCATCTGAGCGGAAGACTCCTCCGTCGTCATTTTCAATAATGGTATATAACCTGTCTGAATTCACCGGAGAAACACTTATTCCTGAAATTCCCCAGATTCCATCAGGAAGCCCGGGATTGGATGAAATATTTTTCCAGGTCTCGCCACCGTCAGTACTTTTCCATAAAGCGCTACCTTCCCCACCACTTTCCAGACTATGAGGAGTGCGGCGTACGCGCCAGGTGGAGGCATACAGGATCCGTGGGTTATTAGGATCTATAATGAGATCAACGACACCTGCATCTGCATTTGCAAAAAGTACTTTTTTCCAGGTGGTGCCCCCATCGGTACTTTTAAATACTCCGCGCTCTGTGCTGCTTTTGTAAAGATCTCCTAAAACGGCTGCATAAACAATATCAGGATTGGTTGGATGAATGCGTACACGGGGAATATGTCGGGAATTTTCTAGTCCGATTTGTTTCCAGGTCTTCCCGGCATCTACCGTTTTCCACATTCCATTTCCGGAGGCCACATTGCCACGTACTGTTTTTTCACCGCCACCTACATAAATAACATTGTGATCTGATTCGCTCACAGCTACAGCCCCAATGGAACCGCCAAAATATCCGTCAGATATATTTTCCCAGGTGTTTCCTGCATCAGTTGTACGCCAAACACCGCCTCCGGAACTTCCGAAGTAGAAAAGGTTTGCTTTGCCGGGAACTCCCGTAACAGCGGCTGAGCGACCGCCTCTAAAAGGTCCTACGTTTCGCCATTGAAGAGCTGAAAGGAAGGTAGTGTCATATTGAACTTTAGCGTTAGCACGTTGATTTCCTCTTTTCTGGGCTTGTGTGGTTAGGGAAAACGCCAGAAAAAGAAGGAGAAGCAGTTTTTTTCTCATGGTAGATGGTTTGGAAATTTTAGTTGCTCCGGAAAGGTAAAAAAATATCTCAATCTATTAACAATATTGGTTGAATTAGCAGGATCCGACGGCGTATATTCGAATCCTTCCGTAATAGATATTCTTAAAATATTGAAAAGTAAATCTATTCTGCACTGATTTTAATAACTTTAAGAATAACAAAAATCAATGATATGGATGAACTTGAAATAAAGACAGGAATACAGATCTCGAGGGCACCAAAAGAAGTTTTTGAAGCCATTGTAGATCCTGAGAAAATGTCAAATTACTTTATTGCTGAAAGTACGGGAAGAATGGAAGAGGGGAAGGACCTGGAATGGAAGTTCCCTGAATTTGACGAAAAGGTGAAGGTCCATGTGGTGGAGGTAAAGCCCAATGAATATATCTCTTTTAAATGGGAAGGTGCCAAAGGGGAAGATCTTTTAGTGGAGATGACCCTTTTACCCATGCCCGAAGAGTCCACCCTGGTCAAGATCACCGAAGGAAAAATGGCTAACGACAAGAAAGGCTTGAAGTGGCTGGCGCAAAACACAGAAGGCTGGGCTAATTTTCTCGCCTGCCTGAAGGCTTTCGTGGAGCACGAGATCAATCTGCGGAAAGGGGCTTTTGATTTTATGAAACAATAGGACTAAAGAATATTCAAAATTTCGGGTTCAAAATTCCGAATTGAACAGGACTCAAAAATGACATTTTTGAGTCTTGTTTCCTGGTTCTTTTTTCTTGAATCTGTTATAGAAAAGATTCTTCACTTCGCTGCGCTCTGTTCAGAATGACATTGCATTTGTTTGTCATTCCGATCCCGACACTTCGGGAGAGGAATCTTATAAATTCTATATTTCTAATTCAAAATTCAAAAATTTAAGAGTTGTTAAAAATGGCATTTTAGGATCTTGTTCCTTGGTTCTTTTTCCTTAAATCTGTTACAGAAGAGATTCTTCCCTTCGCTGCGCTTCGTTCAGAATGACGATAAATAAAAAAACCCGCCTCTGTAAAGAAACGGGTTTTAGTATCAGTACTTTATTTTCGTACTTCTAAATTCTGACTTCAGAATTACATCATTCCGGGCATTCCGCCGCCCATTCCCTGAGGCATTCCGCCACCGGCGTTATCTTCTTTGATGTCAGTTAAAGCACATTCGGTAGTAAGGATCATTCCGGCAACTGAAGCAGCGTTCTCAAGAGCTACTCTGGTTACTTTCTTAGGATCGATAATACCGGCTTTCATCATGTCAACGAAAGTGTCAGATTTTGCATCGTATCCGTAGTTGTCTTTTCCTTCAAGAACTTTATTGATCACTACAGAGCCTTCGCCACCTGCATTTTCAACAATAGTTCTAAGCGGAGCTTCAATAGCACGGTTCACGATCTGGATTCCTGTTGCTTCATCGGCATTTGCAGCTTCAACATTTGCAAGTACAGATTTTGCACGTACAAGAGCCACACCACCACCGGCAACGATTCCTTCCTCAACCGCAGCACGGGTTGCATGAAGTGCATCATCTACACGGTCTTTCTTTTCTTTCATTTCAACTTCAGAAGCAGCTCCAACATAAAGTACAGCTACACCTCCGGCAAGTTTAGCCAGACGCTCCTGTAGTTTTTCCCTGTCGTAGTCTGAAGTAGTGGTTTCCATCTGAGCCTTGATCTGGTTCACACGATCTTTGATCGCTTGTTGATCACCGGCACCATTCACTACTGTAGTATTATCCTTGTCGATAGCTACTTTTTCAGCATTACCAAGCATATCAAGGGTTGCATTTTCAAGAGTGAATCCTCTTTCTTCAGAGACCACTGTACCTCCTGTAAGGATAGCGATATCTTCAAGCATTGCCTTTCTTCTGTCTCCAAAACCTGGAGCCTTCACAGCAGCGATCTTTAGAGAACCTCTCAATTTGTTTACTACCAAAGTAGCAAGAGCTTCCCCGTCTACATCTTCAGCAATGATCAATAGAGGTTTTCCACTTTGAGCAACAGGCTCGAGTACGGGAAGCAAGTCTTTCATGGCAGAGATCTTCTTATCATAGATAAGGATGTATGGATCTTCAAGATCTGCTGTCATTTTCTCGCTGTTGGTAACGAAGTAAGGAGAAAGGTATCCTCGGTCGAATTGCATACCTTCTACCACATCCACGTGAGTTTCTGTTCCTTTAGCTTCTTCTACAGTGATCACTCCTTCTTTTCCAACTTTTCCGAAAGCCTGAGCAATTAGGTCCCCAATCTGGTCATCGTTGTTGGCAGAAATAGAAGCTACCTGCTTAATTTTTTCTGAAGAATCTCCTACTTTTTGAGTTTGCTCTGCAAGATTAGCAGTCAATGCCTCAACAGCCTTGTCAATTCCTCTTTTAAGATCCATTGGGTTTGCACCGGCAGCCACGTTCTTAAGACCTTCTTTTACGATAGCCTGTGCAAGTACAGTAGCAGTAGTAGTACCGTCACCGGCAAGATCATTGGTTTTGGAAGCTACTTCCTTTACCATTTGAGCACCCATGTTCTCCAGAGCATCTTCAAGTTCGATCTCTTTTGCCACGGTCACCCCATCTTTGGTCACTACAGGAGCTCCAAAAGATTTGCTGATGATCACGTTACGACCTTTAGGTCCTAAAGTTACTTTTACTGCGTTTGCCAATGCATCAACTCCGCGCTTAATTCCGTCGCGGGCTTCAATGTCAAATTTTATGTCTTTAGCCATTTTTTGAATTTTTTTACTCCCGTTGCCGGGAATCAGTTAGTTGTTTTCTTTAATTTTTTGAGGTAATACCGTTCCGGGAAAGTGAGTTGGAACAGTGCCGACCACAGTAGATTATACTATGGCAAGAATATCATCCTCTCTCATCATCAGGTAATCTTTACCTTCCAATTTGAGCTCTGTACCTGAATATTTACCGTAAAGAACAGTGTCACCAACCTTAACGGTCATGTCGTGATCTTTTTTCCCGCCACCTACGGCTACTACTTTTCCCTTTTGAGGTTTTTCTTTTGCAGTTTCGGGGATGTAAATTCCTGATGCAGTTTGAGTTTCGGCTGCTACAGGCTCAACAAGTACTCTGTCTGAAAGAGGTTTAATGTTTAGTGCCATTTTTAGAATGTTATTATGGTTAATGAATTCTTTTTTGAATAGCCTTAATGACGAAAATTGTGCCACTCAGAAAAGGCTGACATTTGGCAAAAAAAAATGCCAGCTTGTCATAAGCTGGCATTTACTATAAATGTCTTAATATCTACTGTTCCTGCTCAACAGGAGTTTCTGCAGGAGTATTGACCGGAGCCGGAATATTAGTTTCTACTTCATTCTCTCCATTCATGATCTTGGAGTCTGCCATACCGGTTCCTTCCATGATAGTCACGTTGGAAAGCAGGATCAACACCAACAGAAGAGTGGCAAGGGTCCAGGTACTTTTGTCAAGGAAATCGGAAGTCTTTTGAACTCCCCCTATTTGGTTCGCACCACCTCCAAATGCAGAAGAAAGTCCGCCGCCTTTTGGATTCTGTACCATTATAACTACCACCAGCAAAAATGCTACGATGATGATAAGTGCTAAAAAGATTGTAAACGTGCTCATTATCTAATTGTTATTGTCTTGTAATTTCTCGATCGCCCGAATTTGGTCTGCAAAGAAACCACTTTTTTCGGGATTTTTCAAAATTAAAATTTTATAAGCCTGAATGGCTTTTTTATAGTTTTTTTGTTCCAGATAGACCCTCGCAAGAGTCTCTGTCATAAGTGCTTCGGGTCCAACCAGGCTTTCCTCAGCAAGGTTCGCTTTTTTCGGATTTTTTGTAGGTGTGATGCGCGGACTTTTAGAAATAAACTCATTAATGAGTTGCAGCTTCCTGCTCTTTTCCGGATCAACCGATTTCTCTTCCGGTCGTTCAACGGGTTTTGCAGTAGCCAGTTTTAACCATTCCGTAAAAGAATGATTCTCATTGCGGTCAAAATTCAGGGGCTTCCCTAACTGAAGCGAGTTTTCTTCCTCTTCCTGTTCTTTTTGCCTCGCGGCCTCTTCTTCTTTTACAAACCTGCTGAAAAGTTCCGGATCAAAAACCTGTTCAGACTCTCTGACTTTCATCTTCAAAGCTTTGTCAAGACTCTGTTCTTCCGGTTCCTCTTCCTGTGCTGAAGTTTTCTCGATCTGTTCCTGCTCCTTGATGCGGGTTGCTATCCTGTTCTGATTGAATTCTTCAGAAGTGATAAAATCAAAAAGCACACTTCGATCTGTGGTATAAGCCGCGGTTACCTTTAGCTCTTTATTATAGTAAAGGCTATTCGCATTTTTGAGCCCCTTGAGCCGAAGCGCACGGGCAGCCTGAAAATAAGGATATTCTTCCAACACCTCTTTCAGGGCAGCAGTCTGCTCCCAGCTTATAGCTGCGGGATCCTGAAGAAGGGATGTAAGTTCTTCCTGTTTCATTTTACCAGTTGGCCAAAGTTGCGTTAAAGATGTCCTGGGTGATGCGTGTAAATATTTCCTCCAGGGCGGTGGCAAGAGTTCCTCCTGTCAACTGCGCATTGGCAGGATAATCATAATAAAAGGAGAATCTCCTTTCCAGGTCCTTTTCAGGGTCAAGGGTATTATAGAACCGAACGTTTACCACAATAGTGAGTCGGTTTTGTGCCGCGGTGCTTTGTGCAGTGGCACTCATCGGCGACACGTAATAATCAACTATTTCTCCTTCGTAGACCAGGTCTCCGTTTGAATCAGTAAGGTTGAGGTTGGTCTGGCTCTGTATGAGGTCCTGCAATTGAAGGGTGAAAGTTCGGTCAATCCCCGGTTCCACTATGGCAGAAGCATTCTGGAAGTAATTTACCTGGAAAGTTTGGGCGTTACCGGTATCAGCACCCGAAAAGGAATAAATTCCGCAGGAACTAAAGGTGAAAGCTATTAAACCAACCAGGAGGACTTGTAATTTCTTCATATAATAAGGACCCAAAAAGGCCTTTTTTAAAGGTCGTATTGTTTGATCTTTCGGTAAAGAGTACGCTCACTGATCCCCAATTCTTCAGCAGCTGCCTTGCGTTTTCCGTTGTGGCGCTCCAAAGATTTCTTAATGAGTTCCAGTTCTTTATCCTGTAAAGAAAGTGTCTCTTCTTCCTCGATTTCTTCTGCAAAATAATATTTATCCTGCTTATCGGGCATATTATTCTGCGGAATTTGAAGCACTTCCAATTGCTCGTCTGTGATCTCTTCGGGCACTACTTCTTCCTCTTCGCCGCCACCATAGATCTTCTGAATAAGGCCTTCATTCTCTTCTTTCACCTTATCCTTATTATCGTGCTTCATCAATTCCAGCGTAAGCTTTTTGAGATCGTTGAGATCACTTTTCATATCGAAAAGCACTTTATAAAGGATCTCGCGCTCATTGCTGAAATCGCTTTCTTTCTTCTTTTCTTCAATAACAGCCGGAAGATTACTGCCAATGCCTGGCAAATAGGCTTTAAGAATAGGTCCGGTTATATTGCGCTCCTGCTCCAGAACAGAGATCTGTTCAGCAATGTTTCGCAGTTGCCGCACGTTTCCACTCCAGCGATATTTTTGAAGCAGGTCAACTGCCTCGTCATCCAAACGGATGGTGGGCATTTTATACTTCAAGGCAAAATCTGAAGCGAATTTCCTGAATAATAAATGAATGTCGTCCTTACGCTCCCGTAATGGCGGCAGGTAAATCTCCACCGTACTTAAACGGTAGTAAAGATCTTCACGGAATTTCTCTTTTTTAATGGCTTCGAACATATTGAGGTTCGTTGCCGCTACTATTCGCACATTCGTCTTTTGAACTTTGGAAGAACCCACTTTAATAAATTCTCCATTTTCAAGGACCCTTAAAAGACGTACCTGGGTGGTAAGTGGGAGTTCCCCAACTTCATCCAGGAAGATGGTGCCTCCATCGGCCACTTCAAAATAGCCGCTTCTGGTCTGGGTAGCACCCGTAAAAGCGCCTTTTTCATGACCAAAAAGCTCACTGTCTATAGTTCCTTCAGGAATAGCACCGCAGTTTACGGCAATGTATTTTCCGTGCTTGCGGTGAGAAAGGGCGTGAATGATCTTTGGTATACTTTCTTTACCAACCCCGCTTTCTCCGGTAACCAAAACTGAAATATCGGTAGGGGCAACCTGAATGGCTTTTTCAACCGCCCGGTTGAGCTTCTCGTCATTCCCCAGGATGCCAAAACGCTGTTTTATTGCCTGTACGCTTTCCATTCGTTTAATTCAAGATTCAAAATTCAGTATTCAGAATTTCTTACTGCTTACTGATGACTAATTATTCTCGCTCAAACCAACCGCTTCCCCAATAAGAGTGGCGCTGGTGCAATCATTGATCTTAACGTTTACAAAATCTCCCACTTTATAGTTTTCCTTCGGAAACACCGCCACAGTGTTCTGGGTAGTCCTTCCGCTCCAATGAAGATCAGATTTCTTGGATTCTTTCTCTATAAGTACTTCCACGGTCTTACCAACAAACTGTTTTGTTCTGTAATGACTGTGTTGTTGCTGCAGGTTCACGATCTCGGTAAGCCTTCGCTTTTTGACTTCTTCAGGAACATCATCTTCGAGCTTTCGTGCAGCCATGGTTCCGGGTCTTTCTGAATAGGCGAACATGAATCCAAAATCATATTTTACGTACTCCATTAAAGACAGGGTGTCCTGGTGATCTTCTTCTGTTTCGGTAGGGAAACCGGTGATCATATCCTGTGAAATAGCACAATCTGGCATTAACTTCCTGATGTTGTCTATCAACTCGAAATATTCTTCCCGCGTGTGAAGACGGTTCATCTCCTTCAGGATCCTGTTGCTTCCGCTTTGGACCGGCAGGTGGATGTATTTACAAATATTCGGGTGAACTGCCATGGTCTCAATCACGTCCAGTGTCATGTCCTGCGGATTGGAAGTAGAGAACCTTATTCTCATTTTTGGATGCGCTGTAGCTACCATTTTCAGAAGTCCGGAAAAGTTGGTCGCCGTAGCTTTCTGCATTTCCGAAGCATTTTTGAAGTCTTTTTTGAGTCCGCCGCCATACCATAAATAGGAGTCGACATTCTGTCCCAAAAGAGTAACTTCTTTGAATCCTTTTGCTGCCAGATCATTCACTTCTTCCAGTATGGACTGAGGATCACGACTACGTTCCCTTCCGCGGGTAAACGGTACCACGCAGAACGTACACATATTATCGCAACCACGGGTAATGGAAACAAACGCAGAAACTCCATTGCTTTGAAGACGCACCGGAGAAATATCCCCGTAAGTCTCCTCTTTTGAAAGGATCACGTTCACCGCGTTCCTTCCTTCTTCCACTTCATTAATAAGGTTAGGCAGGTCTTTATAGGCATCGGGGCCTACAACGAGATCCACTATTTTTTCTTCCTCAAGGAATTTAGCTTTGAGACGCTCGGCCATGCAACCCAGTACTCCTACCTTCATTCCGGGATTGATCTTCTTTACTGCGTTGTATTTTTCAAGTCTTTTTCGAACTGTTTGCTCTGCCTTGTCTCTAATGGAACAGGTATTAATAAGGACCAGGTCAGCTTCTTCAAGATTCTGAGTAGTATTAAAACCTTCTTTGGCCAGAATAGAGGCCACGATCTCACTGTCACTGAAATTCATCTGGCAACCGTAGCTCTCAATCATCAGCTTTCTTCCATTCCCTTTTTGTGGTTCCATCACCAGGGAATTCCCTTGTTGTTTTTCGTCTATTATCTTCTCCATAAATCAAAAAGTACCATTGGGTATTTGAACGCGCAAAGATACGTTTTTAGTTGAGATATGACAAAGTGACAGGAGATAAAATCACCTTCTTCAATGATAGCTGAAAACCCCATTTTCTAAAATTAAAAGCCGATATTTAAAAATTCCTCTACTTTTGCAAAACAAAAAATTGGTGCTATGGCAAAGAATTTAGTGATCGTAGAGTCCCCTGCAAAGGCAAAGACTATAGAAAAATTCCTGGGAAAAGACTATAAGGTCGCTTCCAGTTTTGGTCATATTGCCGATCTGCCTACCAAAGAACTGGGGGTGGATACCGAGGGTGATTTTACTCCTAAATATATAGTATCTAAAGACAAGCGCGAAGTAGTCAAGAAGCTTAAGGCGCTTGCCAAAGATGCAGATACTGTATGGCTGGCGAGTGATGAGGACCGCGAGGGAGAGGCGATCGCCTGGCACCTGGCTGAAGAGCTGGACCTCGATATGAGCAAAACCAAGCGTATCGTTTTCCATGAGATCACTCAATCTGCTATTTTAAAAGCTATAGAGAATCCGCGAGGGATCAATTATAATTTGGTAAATGCGCAACAGGCCCGTAGGGTCCTGGACCGTTTAGTGGGTTACGAACTTTCTCCGGTACTTTGGAGAAAGGTAAAAGGCGGACTTTCAGCGGGAAGGGTGCAGTCTGTATCTGTTCGATTGATCGTTGAAAGAGAGAGGGAAATTCAGAATTTCACTCCGGAAGCCTCCTATCGCATCGATGCTGAATTTACTACGGAAGAGGGAAAGGTCTTCAAGGCAAAACTTCCGAAGAATTTTGACACAAAAGAGGAATCAGAAGAATTCCTTTCAGAAAATATAGGCGCCAACTTTAAGGTTGCCGATCTTACTACCAAACCGGCGAAAAAGTCTCCGGCACCACCTTTTACAACGTCTACCCTGCAACAGGAAGCGGCCCGGAAATTATATTTTTCGGTAAGCAAGACCATGACCATGGCGCAGCGACTGTATGAAGCGGGACATATTACATATATGAGAACAGACAGTGTAAACCTGTCTGACGATGCCCGAAAAGGAGCTAAAAAAGAGATCCTGGATGCGTATGGAGAGAAATACAGCAAGGCCAGGCAGTTCAAAGGTAAGTCTAAAGGAGCACAGGAAGCTCACGAAGCGATAAGGCCTACCAACTTTGCCAATCACACGGTGAGGGCAGAGCGTGATGAGCAACGTTTATATGAATTGATCTGGAAAAGAGCTATCGCCTCACAAATGAGTGAAGCACAGCTAGAGCGTACCAACGTGAAGATTGAAGCCGATAAACATGATAAACATTTCACCGCGAATGGAGAAGTTCTGAAATTCGACGGTTTCCTGAAGGTCTATCTTGAAGGAAGGGATGACGAAGATGAGGAATTGCAGGAGCAGGAAGGAATGTTGCCGGCATTGCGGGTAAATGAAAAACTGGAGAATAATTACATTACCGCGACAGAGCGATTTACTCGTCCGCCATACCGCTATACTGAAGCTTCCCTCGTGAAAAAACTGGAAGAATTGGGTATTGGCCGACCTTCAACATATGCGCCTACCATTTCTACCATTCAAAATAGAAATTATATCGAAAAAGGTTCTGTAGAAGGAACTGAAAGGGAATATGTGCAGTTGTCTTTAAAGCGCGATAAGCTCAGCGAGAAAAAACTGACCGAGACTGTGGGGAGTGATAAAGGAAAGCTGGTGCCAACAGATGTTGGAATGGTAGTGAACGATTTTCTCGTAAACCATTTCTCCAGTATCCTTGACTATAATTTCACCGCCAAGGTGGAACAGGATTTCGATGAGATCGCAGAAGGCCATGAGGAATGGACCCGCATGATGAAGGACTTCTACAATGATTTTCACCCGCAGGTGGAGCATGTTGCCGAAAATGCTGAAAGAGAAGTGGGAGAGAGGATCCTTGGACAGGATCCCGTTTCAGGAAAGCCTGTGAGTGTTCGTCTTGGAAAATTTGGACCTATGGTGCAAATGGGCTCTGTAGAAGATGAAGAAAAACCGAAATTCGCCAGTCTTTCGCCTGATCAAACCCTGGATTCTGTCACTTTTGAGGAGGCTATGGAGCTGTTCAAACTTCCGAAGGAGTTGGGCGAATACAAGGGCGAGACTGTTGAAGTGAACAATGGCCGTTTTGGGCCATATGTGAAATACGGAAAGAAATTCGTTTCTTTAGATAAAGGTGAAGATCCATTGCAGGTGAGCATGGATCGAGCAGTAGAGCTTATCAAAGCCAAGGAAAAAGCAGATGCTCCTATCTATGAATACAAGGGGCTTCCGGTTCAAAAAGGAGTGGGGAGATTTGGTCCTTTCCTCAAGTGGAATGACATGTTCATCAATGTCAGTAAAAAATATGATTTTGATGATCTTTCCGCAGAAGATATTGAAGAGCTTATTGAAGACAAGCTTAAGAAGGAGAAAGAAAAGGTGATCCAGAACTGGGAAGAAGAAGGGATTCGTGTTGAGAAAGCACGGTGGGGCCGATCCAACATCATAAAAGGCAAAACCAAGGTTGAACTACCAAAAACCGTAGATGCTGCAAAGTTGAGCCTGGAAGAGGTGAAGGATATTCTGGAGAAAAAAGCTCCAAAGAAGAAAGCCGCTAAAAAGAAGGCTACTACTAAAAAAACCACGGCCAAGAAAACTACCCGAAAAACTTCTGCGACCAAAAAGAAATAAATAATGGAACTGGATTTTTTGTCCCCCGTTAATGAACAACTTCTGGAAGAGGCGGTTGCTTCCAATTCCTTAAGATCTTCCCTCAGGATACATTCGGCAGAAAAGGCTTTTCCCGATCTGGAGGAAGTGAAAATTGCCATTTTTGGAGTCCTTGAAGACCGGCTCGATGAGAACCGAACTGAGGAAGAATTTAGCTTTGACGAAATACGGCGCAATTTTTACCGCTTGTTTCCAGGGAACTGGCATCTTACTATTGCAGATCTTGGGGATATCCAAAAAGGGGAAACTGTAGAGGATACTTTTTTCGCGGTACAAACTGTTGTGAACCAGCTGCTTAAAAAGGGGATTATTCCGCTTATTCTTGGCGGGAGCCAGGATCTTATTTACGGGCAGTACCGAGCGTACGATGGGGTGGAACAAATGGTGAACCTGGTGAATATTGATTCTCAATTTGATCTCGGGGATGCCGATAAACCCATTAGTAACAAATCATATGTTGGAAAGATCGTTGTAACAAAACCTTACAACCTTTTCAATTATTCAAATCTGGGGTATCAAACCTATTACAATTCACAGGAAGAGATCGAATTAATGGAGCGACTGTTCTTTGACGCTTACCGGTTGGGAGAAGTTACAAAAGATATTGCTGTAGTGGAGCCTGTAATGCGGGATGCGAACCTGGTGGGGCTTGATCTTACTTCGGTAGAGGCAGGAGCCTTCGGGAATTTCAGGATAGATTCTCCAAACGGCTTCAGCGGAAAAGAGATCTGTGCTTTATCCAGATATGCCGGCATTAGTGACAAGGTATCTTCTTTTGGAATCTATGAATTCAGTTCTAAATTTAATTTTCCTTCGGCAACCATGCTGGTTGCTCAAATAATGTGGTATTTTATTGAGGGAGTTAATTTTAGAAAGAATGAAAATACTATTTCTGCAAAAAAGGAGTTTATAAAGTATCAGGTTCCCATTGATGATGAGATACTTGTCTTTTATAAGAGTCCGGTGAGCGGGCGCTGGTGGATAGAAATTCCTTTTATTTCACCGGCAAATAATAAATTGAAGCGGCACACGTTATTACCATGCACGCATGAGGATTACGTGGAGGCCTGTAATCAGGTAATTCCTGAGAGATGGTATAAAACTAAACGGAAAAACGAAATTTAATTATATTGTGACGAGTATAACGCGCTGCATTTTACCTAAATAAATTGTTTATTAAAAAATAAATAAATAGGTTTACTGCCGTGAAGTCGTTGTCCTAACTTGAAAGATATTATGAGGAAACTTTTATTGCTTATTGCTGTTATTGCTGTTCTGGCCTCCTGTGGCCGGGGAGATCAGGGGCAATTGGTAGGTGTGCAGGGGAAGAAGTGGCATCCTGAAAAACCATACGGGATGACCTTGATCCCGGGAGGTGCTTTCATTATGGGTAAATCTGATGATGATATCGCTGCATTGAAAAATGCACCCCCAAAGACTGTTACCGTTCGTTCTTTCTATATGGATGAGACTGAGATCACGAATTCTGAATATCGTCAGTTCGTGAATTGGGTGCGCGACTCTGTAGTGCGTATGAAACTGGCCATTTTTGCTGAAGAGCTGGGGGAAACTCCGGGAACCGGCGGAATTGGAGAATTTGCTTTTGCTGATACTGACGAAGAAAACATGACTGTCTACGAAAAGTACATGTATGACAACTATTACAGTATGGGCGGTTATGAAGGAAGAAAACTGAACAAAAATGTGGATATCATTTGGGACACCCGTGATTATCCAGATGAATATTATGCTGAGGTAATGGATACCATGTACATTCCTATCGAGGAAGTGTATAACGGTCAACGTTCCATCGATACCAAGCACCTGAAATTCCGTTACACCTGGATGGATGTTTCTGCAGCAGCTAGAGCCGAACCGGGAAGACGTACAGATTTCATTAAAACTGAAGAAATTGCTATTTATCCTGATACCACTGTGTGGATCAAGGATTTTAATTATTCTTATAATGAGCCAATGCATAATGACTATTTCTGGCATGATGCATATGGTGATTATCCGGTAGTGGGTGTTTCCTGGAAGCAGGCACGTGCCTTTGCGCAATGGAGAACTCTTTATCACAACGCTTACCGTAAGGAAAGAGGTAAGCACAATGTGAACTCTTATAGATTGCCAACCGAAGCAGAATGGGAATATGCTGCGCGGGGTGGACTGGAATCTGCCTCTTATCCATGGGGTGGTCCATATACCAAAAATGACCGTGGGTGTTTTATGGCCAACTTCAAACCTTTAAGGGGAGATTATGCGGCAGACCAGGCATTGTATACAGTAGAGGCGAAGTCATATGAGCCAAATGACTACGGCTTGTACAATATGGCCGGGAACGTGGCTGAGTGGGTCTTCTCTTCTTATGACCCTGCATCCTATGAATATTCTTCTTCAATGAACCCTTCGGTTAATGATGAAGCGAACTTGAAAAAAGTAGTGCGCGGCGGTTCATGGAAAGATGTAGCCTACTTCCTGCAGGTGAGCTCAAGGGATTATGAATATGCTGATTCCGCAAGAAGCTATATTGGCTTTAGAACTGTACAGGACTATTTGGGTACTGATGTTACCCTAAATGCAACACGATAATAAAATCCCTATTTTCACAACAACAACCTAAAAAGAACAAAACCTAAATTTTTATCATTATGGCACAATCAAAGTCAAGTAAGAAATTAATGAACATGGTGTATGGACTGGGTGCATCCGTGGTAATCCTTGGAGCACTTTTCAAGATCATGCACTGGCCTGCAGGTAACCTTATGCTTATTATTGGTTTGATAGTGGAAGCGATCGTATTCGCTGTTTCTGCTTTTGAACCTGTTGATGATGAAGTTGATTGGTCATTGGTATATCCTGAATTAGCTGGAGGTGAACCTGGAGCAAGAGGAGGAGTCGTAACTACGCATGATGACACTGAAGGAATGCTGTCTAAAAAACTTGACGAGATCCTTCGTGAGGCTAAAATTGATGCCGGACTAATGACAAGTCTGGGAGATAGTATCCGCAACTTTGAAGGTGCCGCTAAAACTATGATCCCTACTGTTGACGCTATGGCTTCTCAAAAGAAATACAGTGAAGAAATGACCCTTGCTGCTAACCAGCTTGAGTCACTTAACAGTATCTATAAAGTACAGGTTGAATCTGCATCGAGACAATCTGAGATCAACGAAGCAGTTGCTGAAAACGCTGAAAGACTAAATCAGCAAATGGAATCTTTAGCTTCCAACCTTTCTTCTCTAAACGGAGTTTATGGAGGTATGTTATCTGCGATGCATGTAAAAGCCTAATTGGTTTAAGCATTAGCTAAAACTAGTATTAAAATTAAACTTAATTAGAGAATGGCGTCTGGAAAACAATCACCAAGACAGAAGATGATCAACCTGATGTATCTGGTCTTCATCGCGATGATGGCCCTGAATATGTCAAAAGAGGTGCTTACTGCCTTTGGGATCATCAACGAAAAAATAACTGAATCAAATGTTGCTGTAACCGAAAGAAACTCTGCTTTTATGGCAGGTCTTGAAGCTAAAGTTGAGGAACAACCGGCAAAATACAAACCTTTAAAAGCTAAAGCTGATTCTATTCACGAGCTTACTACGGAATTTACAGCCTACCTGGAGCAGATAAAAGAAAAAGCCCTTGAAGATATAGATCCTGAAGATCGTAATGACTACGAGGCTATGGATAAATCGGCAGAACTTGATGAATACCTGTTTCAAAGTGGGAAACCCAGTGAAGCCGGAAGACAATTTATCAGCCAGGTTGAAAAATTCCGGGATGGAGTTTCCTCTCTTATAGCTGACAACTATCCGCAGATAGCAAATGAGATCAGAAATGAATTTAGTACAGCAGATGTTAAAGACAGCGAGGGAGTAACAAAACCTTATCTCGAATATAACTTCGAAGGGTTTCCGCTTATTGCGTCCCTAACTAAGTTGTCGCAAATGCAAGCTGATGCAAAATCTGCCGAAAGTGATATTCTTTCAGCTATGCTTTCAGGACAACTTCAAAGCGAGGTATCGCTTACAAATTATGAAGCTATTGTGATCCCTGATAAAACTGCCTTCTTTAATGGAGAGCAATTCACGGGGAAAGTAGTTTTGGGAAGAGTAGATAAGACTTTGCAGTTCGACAAAGTTATGATCAACGGGAACCAGGTAAGCAGTACCGAAGCAGGACAGGTAAAACTTAAATTCCCTGCAGGGAACGTAGGTGAACAAAAGATCACCGGAGAACTTCAGTTTAAGGAAGGTGACTCTATTGTGAGCATTCCTGTGAACAGTTCTTATAGTGTGATCCCAAAACCGAATTCTGCTGTTATTTCTGCTGATAAGATGAACGTGGTTTATCGTGGAGTTGATAACCCAATGACTATTTCCATCCCAGGAGTTGGAAATGTAAGTGCCAGCGCACCCGGTCTAAGATCTGTAGGTGGAGCAGGTAACTACATGATGAATGTTACCACTTTGCAGGCGCGTGAGGTAACCATCAATGTTAGCGGACAGCTTCCTGGCGGTGAAAAAGTTTCTGATAGCAAGACCTTCAGGGTAAAGGATATTCCACGTCCTGTAGGAACTGTTAGAGGAGAAGATGGTACTGTAAGAATGCAGCGCCAGAATCTTGAGATCTCTACCATTGGTGCAGCCCTTCCAGATTTTGACTTTGATCTTGACCTTCGGGTGACAGGATTTAAGTTTAAAGTTCCGGGGCAGCCTACCATTCAGGTAAGAGGACAAAGACTGGACGATCAGGCCAAAGCGGCACTGAGACGTGCAGGTAGAGGTGAAGCTATTCAGATCTTTGATGTGGAGGCTCAGCTCGCCGGAAATTCCAGCTACAAATTGAAGCAGGTATCTCCGGTCCTAGTGGAGTTAACAAACTAATAAGTAAAAAATATGAACTGGAACCGAATTATAGTTGGATTATGCGGATTGCTCTTTTCGGTGACTTCTTTTGGGCAGACAAATATTCTGAATGCCAAAAGTCCCGATGAGATTGCAGGGGTTGCAGAACAGGAGTACGGTAAGAATGACCCGCTTGAGTATGGCTATGTAGATGAGCGTGATGTGTTATGGGCTAAAACCACCTGGGAAGTTGTTGATCTGGACGAAAGAGTGAATTTTCCTCTTTACTATCCAATCGATACTAATCAAATAGGAAGTTCCAGAAGATCATTGTACGATGTATTGATCGCCAACATTAAAAATGGCAAGATCAAGAACATTTATGCAGACTCATATTTCAACGACAAGCGTACTTTAAAAGATATTCGGGCTGCCTTATCAAAAATTGATACTACAGACCTTGGTATTGAACAGTATAATGCCGGTGAAGAGATTGATCAGCAGTACATAAGCCGAAGGGATATTTCTTCTGCTGATATTGCGGAGTATCACATTCGCGGATACTGGTACTTCGATAAGCGCCAGGCCGAATTGAAATACCGGTTGTTAGGGATCGCACCTGTGGCACCCGATGTGAACTTTATAGACAGTGATGAACCGGCGCTGGTTGAATTGTTCTGGGTGTGGTTCCCTTCAGCGAGGGAAGTGCTGAATGAAGCCTATGCGTTCAACCCTGAAAATACGGCCCAGCCAATTTCCTTTGACCATTTGCTCAATGCCAGGCGTTTTAATGGAACGATCTACGCTGAAGACAACGTACAGGGAGACCGTCAGGTTGATGAATACATTAGCAATAATGCTTTCATGCAGCTGTTGGAGTCTCAAAGGATCAGAGAACAGATACGAAACTTTGAACAGGACATGTGGAATTACTGATCCTGGTCATATAGTACTAATTTTAAAAAAGCCTTTCTCTCCGAAAGGCTTTTTTCTTTCTAAATTTGCGGCATGAAAGACTACATCATTGTTGGCCTTGGCCTTAGTGGGGCAGCTCTGGCTTTTAGGCTGGAGAAAGAAGGCAAATCCTTTATTGTTTTTGATGATGGCTCGCAAGAAGCATCACGAGTTGCCGGCGGGTTCATGAATCCGGTCATCCTCAAGCGCTTTACACTCGCCTGGAAAGCCGATGAGCAAATGAAGATGGCAACTGCTTTCTATGGGCAAATGGAAGAGCTCTTAAAAAAGGAATTTCTGGCTCCTCTTGAAATTTATCGGCGGTTCTCCTCGGTAGAAGAGCAGAACAACTGGTTCGCGGCTGCTGATAAGCCCAAAATAGCCCCTTTTCTGGATACCAAACTGGTTTTGGAAGTGAACCCCAACATTCCCTCTAAATATTCCTTCGGAAAGGTGCTGAATACAAAAAGGATCGATCCTAGAGGCCTTTTAGAGGCCTATTCAGAGCACCTTGAAGAAACGGGCAGGCTTTCCACTTCCAGCTTCGTTTATGATGATCTGAAGTTAACAGAAGACGGGGTCGAATACCAGGGTATGAGTGCCAAAAATGTCATTTTTTGCGAAGGTTTCGGAATTTTGGAGAATCCATATTTCAGCTACCTTCCGCTGCGCGGGAATAAGGGAGAATATATTCTCATAAAAGCTCCCGGGTTGGATCTGGAAGTAGGTGTGAAATCTTCAATATTTATTTTTCCGGCAGGCGATAAAGATGTGTATGCCGTAGGAGCAACCTATAGCAATACAGATAAAACCCCTGAACCTTCAGAAGCTGCAAGACAGGAACTTGTTGAAAAATTAAAGGATCTGATCAACGTGAAATTTGAGGTCATTCATCAGGTAGCGGGGTTGCGACCCTCCACTGTAGACAGGCGTCCTTTAGTGGGCAGGCACCCAGATCATCCACAACTCTATTGCTGTAATGGTTTTGGAAGCCGCGGCATATTGCTCGCTCCCATGATCTCTAAAGAACTACTTGATTTTATCGAAAAAGAGGAGCCTCTAACTCCCGAGATCGATCTCTCAAGATTTACAAAAAAGTGGTATTCTAAGGTTTAGTCCTGGCCTTAGTTTCATCGTAGCTGAAGAAGAAATTTATCCAGATATTCCTGCTCCATCGAATGATCACCGGAAGGAAAACGATGAGGGTGATCACTATCGCAATAAAAGTATTCAGCAGGCTTAAGCCAAAGAGAAGGTAGCCCAGCACAAATGCAGCTACTGCAAAGGCAATTCCCACCGCATAGCTCACATACATCGCCCCAAAGAAGAACGAGGGTTCCATTTTATATTTGGTATGACAATTGGAACAACGCTCGTGCATATCAAATAGCCTTGACAATTTATAAGGATTTGGCTCTTTGTACATGCTTTCTTCCTGACACACAGGGCAGGTACCTTTTATTATACTATTGAGTTTACTGCCTTTTGAGAAGATCATGGAAGTTTTTTTAGGGAGATAAAATTAAGCATCTTTGCAAAAAACTAAGAAGGAGAATGTTAAATATACACAATTTGTCTGTAGCCTTTGGCGGAGAGTATCTTTTCGAAGAGATCACTTTTAGACTGGGAGCAGGAGACAGGGTAGGATTAATAGGAAAGAACGGTGCGGGAAAGTCGACCATGTTGAAGATCCTTTCGAAAGAAATGGAGCCGGATACAGGGCAAATTGCAGCAGATAAAGATCTTCAAATAGGATTTTTAAAGCAAGATATTGACTTTATTGAAGGTAGAACCGTCCTGGAGGAATCTTATCAGGCTTTTGAGGAGATCAAACGCCTCGAGAAAAAGCTGGAGGAGATCAACACTCAGCTTGCTGAAAGAACAGATTATGAAAGTGAGGCCTATCACCAGTTGATGGTTGATCTCAATGATGTGCAACACCAGTATGAAATTCATGGCGGCTATAACTACCAGGGGGAGACTGAGCGTATTCTGCAGGGGCTTGGATTTAAAAGAGAAGACTTCAATAAACTCACTGATACCTTTTCGGGAGGATGGAGAATGCGTATTGAGCTCGCGAAGTTGCTGTTGCAGCAAAACGACATTCTGCTGCTGGATGAGCCTACCAACCACCTGGATATTGAATCTATTATCTGGCTGGAAGGTTTCCTGAACAATTACCCCGGTGCGGTGGTGATCGTTTCTCACGATAAGATGTTCCTTGATAATGTGACCAACAGGACCATTGAAATTTCCCTCGGAAGGATTTACGACTTTAATAAACCATATTCTAAATATCTGGTGCTTCGGCAGGAACTGCGGGAGCAGCAGTTAGCTTCTCAAAAAAACCAGGAAAAGCAGATTCAACAGACGGAAAAACTGATCGAAAAATTCCGAGCCAAAGCATCCAAGGCCAGTATGGCCCAGTCGCTTATTAAAAAGCTGGACAAAATAGATCGCATCGAAGTTGATGAGGATGATAATTCAGTGATGAATTTAAAATTCCCTGTTTCTGTGGTACCCGGAAAGGTAGTTGTGGAAGCACATCATATCTCCAAGAGCTATGGAGATAAAAATGTGCTCAGCAATATTGATCTCTTGATCGAAAGGGATTCCAAAACGGCATTTGTGGGACAGAATGGTCAGGGGAAATCTACCCTTGCGAAGATCATAGTTGGCGAGCTGGATCATAAAGGGCAACTGAAACTGGGCCACAATGTTCAAATCGGATATTTTGCCCAGAATCAGGCTGAGTATCTGGACGGTTCCAAAACTGTACTTGACACTATGATCGATGCGGCCAATGAAACCAATCGTGCTAAAGTGAGGGATATTCTGGGTTCGTTTTTGTTCCGTGGAGATGAAGTTGAAAAATATGTGCGGGTGCTTTCCGGAGGAGAACGTAACCGTTTGGCACTGGCCAAATTGATGCTGCAGCCGTTCAATGTCCTGGTGATGGATGAGCCTACGAACCACCTTGACATCAAATCCAAGAACGTACTTAAAGATGCTTTAAAGAGCTTTGAAGGAACTTTGATCCTGGTTTCTCACGACAGGGATTTCCTGCAGGGGTTGACCAACAAGGTCTATGAGTTCAAAGATCATAGGATCAAAGAATACCTGGGAGATATAGATTACTACCTGGATCAGCGAAAAGTTGATAATTTGCGGGAAGTTGAAAAAAGGGATGTTGTGAAACAGGCACCTAAAGAAAGCAATAAAGATAATTATCAAAATCAAAAAAAGCTCAAATCTCTGAACAACAAATTGAGCAATATTGAAGCGAAGATCACCCGCCTTGAAAAAGAAATAAAGGAAAAGGATGTAGAACTGGCAACCAATTACGAGAAGAGTATGGCCAAACCCGATTTTCTGAAAAAATACCAGGAGAAGAAAAAAGAACTGGAAAAATACATGAAAGATTGGGAGCAGGTGCAGGGAGAACTGGAATTGATCAACTGATATGTATGAACACTTTTTTCAATGTCCCTATTGCTGGGAAGAGATTTCGATGTTGCTAGACCCATCAGTAGTGACCCAGAAGTATGTGGAAGATTGCGAAGTTTGTTGCAATCCCATTGAAATAGAAGCCCGGTTCGAGGATGGAGAATTACAAACTTTTGAAGCGCACAGCCTGGAGCAGTAAAATGTATTAATTCTCTCATAAATTGCTGGTTTCTGTGCTTTATATTGTATAATTTCATACGAAACCGCAAATCTTCTGAATTAATGAAAACTACTTTTGAATTCTCCGATGACGTCTTCGGAGTTGTCTTAGATGAAAAATTAAACACCGAAAAATTAAAAAGGATCCATGAAATGTTGCGGGAGCGGCTTCAGAAATGTCCTAAGGTGAGTGTCTATGTTGAGGACCAGAAGAATGACGGTATCTCTCTCAAGGCCTTTTTGAAAGACCTGGCTTTTGAACTCGGAAATGATGACGGAATGAGGAAGATCGCGATAGTTACAGACCTTAAATGGTTTCAGTTGGTGACTGACCTCAAAAATAAACTGGTGGAGACCAATATTAAATCTTTTGACAGTCAGGAACGTATGAAAGCCATGAACTGGGTGATGGAATAATTCTTACAAAAAGCTTTGGAGAAATGAAATTTGACTGTATATTTGCAGTCCAATATCGCGGGATAGAGCAGTAGGTAGCTCGTCGGGCTCATAACCCGAAGGTCACTGGTTCGAGTCCAGTTCCCGCTACTAAGAAAAAACCACCTTTTGAGGTGGTTTTTTTGTTTCTGGAGGTCACTGGTTCCCCCGAGGATTCGGGGCAGTTCCCGCTACTAAGAAAAAACCACCTTTTGAGGTGGTTTTTTTGTTTCTGGAGGTCACTGGTTCTCCCGAGGATTCATGGCAGTTCCCGCTAAGACAAAACCACCTATGGAGGTGGTTCTTTGTTTCTGATGGTTCTGATTTTATAGGCGCTTTACTTCCTGTCAGTTTGGTCAAAGAAATTCCGTTTTTGTAATTTTAGATCTTGAACAACGTTATCCACATGGGAGTTGAACTGAAATCTATTATTACCTGTCCTCATTGCAAGTTCTCTAAGGAAGAGAGTATGCCTACAGATGCCTGTCAGTTCTTCTATAAATGTTCCAATTGCGGAGTAATTCTAAAGCCTTTGGAAGGAGATTGTTGTGTTTTTTGCAGCTACGGAAGTGTTCCCTGTCCGCCTATTCAAGAATCGGGTTCTTGTTGTAATTCCAGAAAAGAGAAGTTGCTTAAATCACGATTTAATTAAAAGAAAGAGGCGCTTTAGTAGCGCCTCAAATTTTTAGATCACTTCTTCGATTTCGAAGCCATGTGTTCCATCATAGAATTAAATTCTGATTTGAATTTTTCAAAGTCCACCTGGTTTCCCTGCAGGATCATACTCCAGTGCCTGGTAGCAGCACCCTGAGCGACAGCTTCCTGAATTTCCTCGTCGGTAGCTCCATAAGCCTTGGCTGAAGCAGTGTGGAAATAGATACAATAATCACATGGAATTTGAGCCGCTACCGCCAATTGTAGCAATTCGCGGTATTTCGCCGGAATTTTACTTTGCGGACTGTTTAATTGTTTAAAATTCTCCCATGCACCGGCAAGAGCATGGTCTGGAAATACCTCAAACATTGTGGGGAACATACCGAATTCTTCTTCAATTTCCTGTTTTGCGTTCTCATAAGACATCTTATCCTGAGAATAGACCGCTACAGTACAGAGCATAATGGAAACAAGTAGTATCCATTTTTTGAACCTGGAAATACTTTTCTTTTTCATGACTCAAAATATTAATGTTCCATTAATAAAGTTAGCTCATTTTTAAGAATTAATTATAGTTAAAACATTAAAAATCAAATAGTTAAATTATTTATTAATCTTTTTCTTATATGTTTTGAAAGTATAATTACTCTATCTCCCATTGAAAGATTTCTTCAATTGGTTTCCCGAATAGTTCTGAAAGCCTGAAAGCCAAAGGTAAACTTGGGTCAAACTTGCCTTTTTCGATAGCATTAATGGTCTGCCTGGAAACGTACATCTTATCTGCCAACTGTGCCTGTGTTAGGTCGTGTTCGGCCCGAAGTATTTTTATCCTGTTCTTCATTGATACCGAGAATTTCCTATTAAAGTGGTGACCAGATAAGTCAGACCCACTAATATTACCAGATGAGAGATCTCCGCGTCAAAAGTGATGAGGTTAAGTACGTCAAGCATAGAATAGCTAATACCGGCTACCACGGCAACTCCCAGGGCCACGGCCATAGCTTCGAGTTGTATCTTCCTTTGTAATTCATCCAGGCCGTTTAGATGACGAATGTTGGCAAAGATCATTCCTATGCCAATGGCCAGGTTTAGCAGAATACCTAAGAGGTTTATAGTGGGTTTCTCCCCCCATATTAAAGTGGGTCCAAAGGAAACAAGAGCGAGACTGAGTACCCAACCCATTGTCCAGTAAAAAAGAATGCGGGTGTTCTGCCGTGTTTCGACACTTAAATTTGGTCTTTGTTTTTTCATGATAAGTAAAATTATGTAAAGTTTGCTTTACAAATATAATTAATTATTTCAATTATGTAAATAAAACTTTACAAAAAGTAATGTTTTAATGTCATTTTCTTTCTGAATGTTTTTCACTCTCTATAAACCTTAAAAGATTCTGAATTGTTTTTAAGATTTCCACAGATGTTTTAACTTCAACTGCAGATCATATCCTGTTTTCTTTGAGAAATGACCTAATACCGGCAAAGGGACGTAGAGGCTTATTTGAGACAGGAAGTAATAAAGCAACGGGAAACTGAAGAAAAATAGTTGATCAAATGGAAGGAACTGAAAACCGTAGCGCACTGAATAAAGAAAAAGTAGTGATCCAACTCCCGGTGAAGATAGATTACCGGGTGCTGGACAATTACCTGCAAAAGAAATTTCAGGGGAAGATCCTTAGCAAAGGAAAAGCCAATGGTGAGACTTCAGACACCGCTCGAATTCAAAAGATCTCTCTCCTGCGTAGTGAAAAAGAGGAATTTGACCTGGTGCTTCGGCTCCGGCTCCAGCTGCTTACCGCACTTTTGAGAAACCGGGAAATTGAGGTGGAAGTGCACCTGGCTTTGAAATTTGATGCCCCTGCACAGGAAGTCTCTATTAAAAAATATGAACTGGAAGGGGAGAACAGCAACTGGCTCACGAATACTGTTGTGGAGACCCTGGTGAATACCTTTTTGTATAGCAAGATCAGGGATAAGATGAAGTTTGACCTTCACCCGATTGTTGAGAAGCAGCTAAGCCAGATCAATACAAAACTCTATGGGGGACAGGAAGTACACGAAGGTATTTTTCTTTCGGGCAGGATAAACAGTTTTAAGATCACCGAGATCATTCCTGGTCATGATCACCTACTGGTTTCCGTCAGTATTTTGGGGAACAATGTTTTAACTGTTAGAAAAATAAATCTTTAGGTCATTTCCGGCACATTAGGAAAGCCTGTAATTTGGGAATACCTTTGCAAAAAGAATTATTATGGCACATAAAGCAGGTTTCGTAAACATCATTGGCAATCCTAACGTAGGGAAAAGTACGCTCATGAATGCGTTTGTGGGTGAAAAGCTTAGCATAATTACCTCGAAGGCGCAAACCACACGTCACCGTATTTTAGGGATCGTCAATGGGGAAGATTTCCAGGTGATCCTTAGCGATACCCCCGGGATTATCAAACCGGCTTACGAACTGCAGGCTTCCATGATGGACTTTGTAAAATCTGCTTTTGAAGATGCAGATGTCTTGATCTACATGGTAGAGATCGGCGAAAAAGAATTGAAGGATGAGGCTTTCTTTGAAAAGATCGTTCATTCCAAGATCCCTGTGCTGCTATTGCTGAACAAGATCGATAAATCAAACCAGGAGCAGTTGGAGGAGCAGGTACAGCTTTGGCAGGAAAAGGTACCTAATGCCGAGATCTTTCCGGTTTCGGCCCTGGAAGGTTTCAATGTGCCACAGGTCTTCAACAGGATCGTGGAATTGCTTCCGGAATCCCCTGCATTCTATCCAAAAGATACACTTACTGATAAGCCTGAACGCTTCTTCGTGAATGAGATCATCCGCGAAAAGATCCTTATCCATTACAAAAAGGAGATCCCTTACAGCGTCGAGATCGATACTGAGGAATTCTTCGAAGAAGAGAATATTATTCGCATGCGCAGTGTGATCATGGTAGAGAGAGAAACCCAGAAGGGCATTATAATTGGCCACAAAGGAGCTGCTCTTAAGCGCGTTGGGGTGGAAGCCCGGAAGGATCTTGAAAAGTTCTTCGGAAAACAGGTGCACCTTGAACTATACGTAAAGGTCAACAAGAACTGGCGAAGCGATAAGAGGCAGCTTAAGAGATTCGGTTATTCCGGAGATCAGAAATAGCCTTTTTGGATCCTTTTCGAAATTTTTCCTAAAATATTTTGATATGCCGGGCCTTTAAAGGCTGTAACTGGAGATTCTAAAAGGAATCCAGTATATTTATGTCTGTATCAAACTTTTGATCCGGATATTTATGGATGTATATTTAATAGTTTCTGTACTGGTTGTCTTAGCTGCCCTTTTTGGGTACATCAATGTCCGCTTCTTAAAACTCCCCAATACCATAGGTTTGATGCTCATCAGCATCGTCTTTACCATGGTCATCTTCGGAATAAGTTATTTTGACGATACTCTGCTTAACGCTGAAAAATATATACTCACCCGAATTGATTTCCGTACTGTACTCCTGGATATTATGTTGAGCTTTCTGCTTTTTGCTGGAGCCCTGCACACCAATTTTGAAAAGCTGAAAGTACAGCGATGGCCTGTACTGTCCTTTGCTACAGTAGGAGTGTTGATCTCCACATTTCTGGTAGGAACCGGATTGTATAATATCCTTCAGCTTATAGGAATGCCGGTAGATTATATCTACTGTCTGCTTTTTGGGGCACTTATTTCCCCAACAGATCCGATTGCTGTTTTAGGAATCCTCAAAAAAGTGGGGATTCCGAAGAAACTGGAAACAAAGATCGTGGGAGAATCCCTTTTTAACGATGGAGTGGGAGTAGTGGTCTTCCTCACCATATTCAATATTTCTTCTTTGGGCAATGCAGGAGCGGTGGAGGTGGTCATGTTGTTTGGTCAGGAAGTAATAGGAGGAATTCTGCTGGGTCTTGGAATTGGATGGATCACCTATAGGCTTATGCGGACTATTGATGATTATGATATTGAAGTAATACTTACTCTGGCAGCGGTTATGGGTGGAAATGCCCTCGCTCATCACCTTCATTTTTCAGCCCCGCTGGCAATGGTCGCTGCCGGTTTGTTGGTTGGTAATGAAACTGTTCGAAATACTGCAATGTCTGAGATCACCGAGAACTATGTAGATAAATTCTGGGAGCTGACTGATATTCTCCTAAACACGCTTCTCTTTGTATTGATAGGGATGGAAATGCTGGTATTAACCTTTGATTATACTTATATGCTGGCTGGTGCCCTGGCAATTCCGTTGGTGTTGATCTGCCGTTATCTTTCCCTACTGGTGCCTGTCAAATTCTTTAGCAAAAGAATGGGATTTGTGCCGAACACGCATCTTATTATGACCTGGGGCGGATTAAGAGGAGGGATATCCATAGCTCTGGCCTTGGGGCTTACTGCCGAAATGGAACGGGACCTTTTGTTGGTGATCACCTACTTTGTAGTAGTGTTTTCTATTGTAGTTCAGGGTCTTACTGTTGGAAAACTGGTTAAAAAGCAGGCGGAGACTCCCGAAATTGCCACTCAGGAATAAGTTCGCTGCATTCCTGAAAATAAGATAGATATAAGTTTAACTCATTTGTTTTAAAACCCCTAATTTTGCAGCCTGATTAAAGAGAATAATTTATGAGTAGTATAGTAGCCATTGTAGGAAGGCCAAATGTAGGAAAATCCACTTTTTTTAACCGGTTGATCCAACGCAGGGAAGCCATTGTGGATTCTGTGAGCGGGGTGACCAGAGACCGTCACTATGGAAAGACCGACTGGAATGGCAGAAATTTTTCGGTTATCGACACCGGTGGATATGTAGTTGGTAGCGAGGACGTATTCGAAGCAGAGATCGATAAGCAGGTGGAGTTGGCCATTGAAGAGGCTGATGCCATTGTTTTTATGGTTGATGTGGAGACCGGGATCACACCTATGGATGAGGATGTGGCGAATTTACTTCGCAGGGTGAATAAGCCTGTGTTCCTTGCAGTGAATAAAGTTGATAATTCAAAGCGTCTTGAAAATGCCGTGGAATTCTATTCCTTAGGCCTTGGAGAATATTACCCCATCGCCAGTACGAATGGAAGTGGAACGGGAGAATTGTTAGACGCCCTGGTGGAAGCCCTTCCGGAAGATACCCGCGAAGAGGAAGCTGAACTTCCGCGTTTTGCGGTAGTAGGAAGACCTAATGCCGGGAAATCCTCTTTTATCAATGCCCTGATAGGTGAAGATCGTTATATAGTTACCGACATCGCCGGGACAACCCGCGATTCCATTGACACCCGTTATAACCGCTTCGGATTTGAATTCAACCTGGTAGATACCGCCGGGATCAGAAGAAAATCAAAGGTTAAGGAAGATCTGGAATTCTATTCAGTAATGCGCTCGGTTCGGGCTATTGAACACTGTGATGTTTGTTTGATCGTCATGGACGCCACCCGCGGATTTGACGGGCAGGTACAGAATATCTTCTGGCTCGCACAGAGAAACCGTAAAGGAATTGTGATCCTCGTGAATAAATGGGACCTGGTAGACAAGGAAACCAATACCATGAAGGAATACGAGCAACAGATCCGTCAGGAAATGGAACCTTTTACAGATGTTCCAATAGTTTTCATGTCGGTTCTAACTAAGCAGCGTATCTTCAAGGCTATTGAAACTGCAGTTGAAGTATACCAAAACCGAAGCAAGAAGATCAAGACCAGCGAGCTGAACGAGGTAATGCTGCCAATCATTGAAGCTTATCCGCCACCGGCATATAAAGGCAAGTACGTAAAGATCAAATTCTGCACACAGCTGCCTACCCCGCAGCCTCAGTTCGCATTTTTCTGTAATTTGCCCCAGTATGTAAAAGATCCGTACAAGAGGTTCATCGAAAATAAACTTAGAAAAGAATTTAACTTTACCGGCGTTCCGGTTTCAGTTTATTTCAGAAAAAAATAAGAATTAATTAAACCTTTTTGAATAATTAAGGTCAAATGGATGCTGCCGCTGCTAAAGGGGCAGCATTTTATTTTTAAATCCCCCCATTAATGAAGAAAATTTTACTTTTTTGCGCGCTTTTTATAGGCGTAGCTGCTACTGCACAGCAATTCACCATTTCAGGAAAATTAGTTGATAGTCAAACGCAAAATCCGCTGGAGTCGGCCACTGTGTTTGTCGAAACCGTTAAGGACAGTTCGCTGGTATCTTATTCCATTTCCGGAAAGGACGGTAGCTTTGTAATAGAAGGCTCAAAAAAGGGAGATTCTCTTCGCTTTATTACCACTTACAGTGGTTATTCCTCTCTCAACAAGATCATTTCTCTGAATCAAAAAGAGATCGCTCTTGGGGTTTTGCCAATGGAAATTGCCAATAATATGCTTGATGAGGTGACAGTGGTTTCAGAAAGAGCGCCGGTGACCATCAAATCTGATACTTTGGAATTCAATGCGAATTCCTTTAATACCCGTCAGGATGCCAATCTTGAAGAGCTAATGAAAAAGTTACCCGGCGTAGAGGTCGATGCACAGGGAAACATCACCGTCAATGGAAAGCCTGTTTCGCGGATCCTGGTGAACGGGAAGGAATTCTTCGGAAATGATCCCAAGATCGCTACTAAGAACCTTCCGAAGGAGATTATTGATAAGATACAGGTCGTGGACACTAAGACCAAGACTGAAGAATTCACCGGAAAAGCCGGAAATCCGGATGACAAGACAATTAACGTGACCATCAAAAAAGATAAGAACAAAGGATATTTCGCCCGGGCTACTGCCGGAGGAGGCACCGATGAGCGCTACGAGTTGAGCGGAATTGGGAATTATTTTAAAGATGACCTCCGGGTGAGCGTTTTGGCCAGTTCCAACAACATCAACAGTTCCGGATTTAGTTTTGATGAGGTCTTTGACATGATGGGTGGCCGCGCCAGGAGTATTTCCATCAATCGCGATCGTGGCAGTTTCAGTATCAATGGAAATAGCTTTGGAGGTGGCGGAGGGATCACCAAAAGTGAGACGGCCGGTTTCAATTTTTCGAATGACTGGAACAAGAAGTATGAACTCACCGCCGACTATTTCTTCGGAAAGAATGACACAGAGACCGCTGCTGTGGTCAACCGGGAGACCTTCCTTCCTACCGGGACCTTTTATACAAACTCGGTTTCCGAAGGAAATCTTCTGAACGAGAGTCACCGGGCCAACGCCGCTTTTGAAGTGGAGCTGGACACACTTACCAAAATATCGGTGAGACCTTCGGTCAATATTAATGATGCGCTTTCCCGTCGCAGCAATGCTTCCCAAAGGATAAATGCCACCCAGGAATTGCTAACCACTACTGAAGACAATGAAGAATTGAACAGCTCCAATTTTAGCAACCGTCTGAATTTCATCAGGAAATTTGGAAGCCGCGGTGCATATCTCCAATTGAATTTCGAGAATGAGAACAATAAGCAGGAAACTGAGAATTTCTTTTTTTCTGAAAGACTGAACTACAATGATGGCGCTTTGGTGTCAACAGATGTGCGGGACCAGTTCATTGATGAAGACGAGAATTCTGATGTCTACCAAGCAGGGATCACCCAGCGTTCTGTTCTGGCTGAGAAATTCTTCCTGGACCTGTCGTATCAGTTCGAGGTGGAAAATATGAGTAATACCCGAAGCGTGTTTGATTATGATGAAGCCAGTGACAGCTACAATTCTTTGAACACCACGCTTAGTAATGATTTTGAGGTAAAGAGTATCAAGCACATTCCAAATGCCGGTTTGAACTATGAAGGGGGGAAATGGAGATTAGGATTCAATGTGGGACTTTTGAGCACCGCGCTGGACAATGAGAATTTCCTGGCACAAACCAAACTGAGTAAAAATTACAACAACCTTTATCTCAATACCAACGTGCGTTATGAAATTGCGAGGGGTAAATCAATGTACATCTATTATCGCAATGATACAGATATTCCGTCGATAAGGCAGTTGCAGCCCGTGGCGAATATTACGGATCCGTTGAACATTGTTATAGGTAATCCGGAACTGCGACCTACCTATACTCACCGCTTTAACCTTGGATATCATAATTTTGATTTTGCTTCCCGAAGCGGGATGAACATTTATGCTTCGGTTTCCTTTTCTGAAGATCAGGTAGTGCCTTACAGCCTTACCGAAGATCTTGTTACGACCACCACTTTCAGGAACCTTGATGGCGGGATCTCGGCTTACGCGGGAACCTTTTACAGCAAGAGGTATAAAAAAGACAAGAACGAATTCAATTACAGGGCAGGTCTGAATATGAATTATAATCGGCAGGTCGGATTTACCAATGGATTTCAATATGAAGCCGACCGTTATGGTTTAACTCCGTCCATAAGGATGGGGTATAACTATGCAGAGCTGGTGGAACTTAATCCGCGATATTCTTTGGACTATAACCGTTCAAAATACGATATCAACAACAGCAGGGAAGAGGAGTACGTGAATCATAGCATCGGGTTTGAGGCTACCACCTACTGGCCCAAAAATGTGGTTTTTGGAAATGATATTTCCTTCAATGCTTACGGAAATGTTGCGCCCGGTTTTGATGCTACTTCCTTGCTTTGGAATATGAGCCTGGGGTACAAGTTCTGGAATGATGATGCAACCATTAAAGCAAAGGTGTATGACCTGCTGAATGAGAACGTCAGCACCCGAAGAACTACCGGTGAGGATTATGTGCAGGACACGCAGGAACTGATCCTGGAACAGTACTTTATGCTAAGTTTCACCTACAAGCTGAGTAAATTTGGAGGTAAAGAAATGGGTAAAAAGCGTGGTTCTATTATTATGATGTAAAGAAACTCAGGCAGATCACCTGAAAATAAGACCTTTCAAAAATGCTATTTTTGGGAGGTCTTTTATCTTACTGCCTAAATGGAACGACCAGGTTTTGTAGAGGTCTTCCAATATTTTTTTATTTCTTTACGCCGCTAATCAAACGGGTCTTTCTTCGCAAAACCTTTCACATAAAACTCAAGTAATCTCTATGAAATATTTTTTCAAAGCTGTTTATGTTCTCCTATTGACTGTTTCTGTAGCCTGTTCAGTAGAAAAAGAATCGCCTGATACTGCCATTGACACAGAGCAGCTGGTAGAGGATCTCAAGGTGCTTTCTTCAGATGAGATGGAAGGAAGAGAAACCGCTACCGAAGGAAATAGTAAAGCAAGGGAATATGTTATAAAGAGGTTTAAGGAAGAAGGAGCTAAGCCCTTTGAAGGAAAATTTATTCACGAATTTACTTTTTTAAAACCTCAAACAAACGAACAGGTAACGGGCCAAAATATAATTGGTGTGGTGCCGGGCAAAACAGATGAGATCCTGGTGATTTCTGCTCATTATGATCATGTAGGTATTGAAGATGGCGAGGTATACAATGGTGCAGATGATAATGCTTCCGGAACGGCTGCTCTTATTGCCATAATAGGCTACTTCAGCCAGAACCAGCCAGAGCACACCTTGGTGTTTGCAGCGTTTGATGCCGAAGAAATGGGACTTCAGGGCGCAAAGGTTTTTGTTGAAAACTCTTCTGTTATGAATAAAGTGGCAATGAATATCAATATGGATATGATTGCGCAAAACTCAAAAAATGAACTCTATGCCAGCGGAACACATCATAATCCCGGTCTCAAAACTATTCTGGAAAATATACAGACAGGTGAGGTGAAATTATTGTTTGGTCATGACCGCCCGGAACAGGGGCACGATGACTGGACCTACGCTTCAGATCATGCCCCTTTTCATGAAAAGGGAAAGAAGTTCATCTATTTTGGAGTAGAAGACCATGCCTATTACCATAAACCTTCTGATGACTTTGAGACGATCCCTTTGGAGTTCTATAAGAATGCAACCAAAGTGGTGCTGAATGCAGTTTTGGCACTTGATAAGAAGTTGTAAGTCTTAACGTCTTAAAAGGAGATGGGAAAAGGAGATCTCAAAAAGGTCTTTTTGGGAACTATTTTTTGGTGAAAATTCTATTGCTCGATGAATTTCTGAAGTATTTCTTTCTTATTATTCAAACCAAATTCTTCTTCGATTGAAATGAAATAGTATTTGGTCTCACCGATCTGGATGTAGGTTTTAGATAAAAAATTAAATTCTACTTTTTGGATGTTTTTTACCGGAAATACTTTCTTTCCAATGAATACATGTTCCTTGTCAAAAGATACAGATTTCAATTGGAATAGTTTTCCTCCAAAACCCCATCCAAATAAAGGAAAGAGGAGAAGTACCGCTACAAAATAGTCCTCAAGGAAAATAACAGTAACAAAGGCAAAAACAATCAGAATAAATGCTGCTCTAAAAAGGAGTACCAAGAGGTCACTTGAAAGCTGATATTTTTTGTTCATTTGAAAGAAAACTTAAGCTTCTTACTAAAGACTCCCGACTACAGACTTTCAACTAATCTACCATCCTCCGCTGGCACCACCGCCACCGAAGCCGCCGCCGCCGAAGCCACCACCAAAGCCGCCTCCGCCGCCGAAGCCACCGCCTCCACCGAAGCCTCCTCCGCCGCCAAAACCGCCACGTCCAAGGCTACTGAGAATTAGTATGTCCAACAAGCCTCCACCTCTGCGGTGCCCGCCGTTGCGTCCGCCACCGCGTTTATTGCGGCTGCTCATAATGATCAAAAAGAAGATGAAAAGAAGAGCAAGAACAATGAAACGGGAAGGAGTTCCGCCGCCATTTCTATTCTGTGGGGTGCCTTCAAAAGTGCCGTTCAATACCTGCATGATCGCAGTTGTACCGGCGTCAAGACCGCGGTAATAACTACCGTTTCTGAATTCTGGAATAATGATTTGGTCCACAATTTGTTTTGAAACGGCATCTGTAAGATCTCCTTCCACTCCATAACCGGTGGCGATCATCACCTTCCGGTCTTCTTTTGCCAGCAGGATAAGTACGCCATTATCTTCATCTGCCTGTCCTATACCCCATTCATGGGCCCATTCTGTAGCGTAGGTATTGATATATTCTCCCTGAAGAGAATTAATGGTCGCTATTACGATCTGCGTTGATGTTGTATCAGCGTAGTTAATCAGCTTTTGCTCAAGAGCTCTTTCTTCTGAAGAGCTTAATACATCGGCTTCATCATAAACGCTGGTCTGTTTTGAGGGTTTGGGCGGAATATCACGCTGGGCGACGGCAGTATAGACGGTGCAGGTGAGAAATAGAAACAGGGTGAAATTCCGTTGGAGATAGTTCATTAGCGGGATATTTTATCCGATAGTTCGTTTTTGTCAGTTCCTTCGTCCCAGGGAAAATGTTTCTCAAGTTCTTCCCCGGCTTTGAGGATTCCATTGATTAACCCCTGTTTGAAATTGCCTTTTTTGAATTGAGCTACGATCTCGTCTTTGGTGGTTTCCCAGAAATCTTTTGGCACTACCTCATTAATTCCTTTATCTCCGTAGATGACGAAGTTGCGGTCTTCTATGGCTACATAGATCAGGACCCCATTATTTTCCCTGGTGTTGTCCATCTTCAGAAGATGGAACACTTCCATGGCGCGGGGCCAAATATCTCCCTTGCAGGTTTTCTCGATATGTACCCGAATTTCTCCTGAGGTTTTTTTCTCAGCCTGCCTTATGGCTTCTACCACTTCTTCCTCTTCCGTTTCAGAAAGAAATTCTTCGATCTTTGCCATAGTATTTGTTTTTTAGAAGTCGAATTCTACCTGCGGAGCGGTTTCTGCTCCCTGGTCAGCTTCGTATACCGGCATACGGTCAAAACCATAGATCCCGGTGATCATATTGTTAGGAAACTGCCTGATGTACTTGTTGTAATCGGTCACCCACTCGTTGTAGCGATTTCTGGCCACATTGATGCGGTTCTCGGTTCCTTCCAGTTGAGATTGCAGCTGCTGGAAATTCTGTGTCGCCTTTAATTCCGGATATCTTTCCACTGTTACCAAAAGTCGGGACAGGGCAGAAGATACCTGGCTTTGTGCCTGCTGGAACTGCTGCATTTGTTCCTGGGTCATATTTTCGGCATCCACATTAATGGAAGTCGCTTTTGACCTGGCTTCAATAACCTCGGTCAGGGTACTTCTTTCAAAGTCGGCCGCACCTTTAACGGTGTTCACCAAACTTGGGATGAGATCATTTCTTCGCTGGTAGGCACTTTCAACATCAGCCCAGGACTGGCGTGCCTGTTCTTGTTTGTCAACGGCCTTGTTATAAACTCCGGCAAAAAGTAAAAAGAAGCCCAAAACAATGGCTCCAATAATTAGCAAAGGGACTAACCATTTTTTCATATCTATAGTTGGTTTTTTAGTTTAATAAGCGTGGATTTGATATTCTCCAGTTTGCGCACGATCTCAAAGTTAGACAATGTTTTCTGGCTTTCCTCCTTTAAATGGATTTTTGCGCCTTCCAGCGTAAAACCTCTTTCTTTTACCAGATGATAGATCAGTTCGAGGTTCTTAATATCTTCCCGGGTAAACTTCCGGTTGCCCTTGGCATTTTTCTTTGGCTTGATGATATCAAACTCCTTCTCCCAGAATCTAATTAGGGAGGTGTTCACGCCAAAGGCCTCAGCGACTTCGCCTATCCCGTAATACAATTTTTCAGGAAGGTCTACGTGCATTAATCCAGAGATTGGTTTTCTTGTTGTGACTGTTGCAGGATCTCATCATATTCTTCAGGAGACAACTGCCCATAATAGAAGTTGATAGGATTTATCCTTTGGTCATCCTTAAAGATCTCGTAATGCAGGTGAGGGGCCTGCGAACGGCCGGTACTTCCCACATATCCTATCAGGTCTCCCCGTTTTACCCGTTGCCCCCGGCGCACATTGTACTTGTATAAATGGCCATACAGGCTTACATATCCAAAGCCGTGATCTATCCTTATATGGTTTCCATAGCCGCTGGAGCGGTTATCGGCTCGCACCACTCTTCCATCACCGGTAGCATACACCGGAGTTCCGCGAGCGGCGGTAAAGTCCATTCCGTAGTGAAATTTTCTAACCTTGGTGAAGGGATCGGTCCGCATACCGTAGCCCGATGCCATCCGCTTCAGGTTCTCATTCTTTACAGGCATAATGGCAGGAATCGCTGCAAGGAGTTCTTCCTTATCTTCAGCAAGCGCCACGATCTCATCAAGAGAGCGCGATTGTACCACCAGGCGCTTGATAAGCATATCCATGGTCTTATTGCTCTCAATGATAAGTTTTGAATTGTCATAGCCTTCCAGATCCCTGTATCGGTTTATACCGCCAAAGCCGGCAAGACGCTGCTCTTCCGGAACAGGATTGGCCTCAAAATAAAGTCTGTAGATATTATTGTCCCTGTCCTCAACATTGGCCAATACCTGTTGTACCTGGTCCATTTTTCGATTGAGAAGTTCGTACTGGAGCGTCATGTTGTCCAGTTCCCGTTTCAGAGCTTTTTCTTTTGGAGTTTCGAGTTCGGGAATGTTGAGGTAGATCACGAGGAGGATGAATCCGGCAAGGAAGGCTCCCACTATACTCAATAAGGCAATTCCAATGCGGCGGCCCTTCTTGCGCTTGATCTTTTTGTAAGAAAGGGTCTCGCTGTCGTAATAATATTTAACCTTCGACATAAGTTAAATTATGCTATTTTTGCGTTACTGTAAATGTTGCAAAAACAGTGCAACAATAGCCTGAGAAACGAACAAATATAAAAATTGTTTTCTCCACGGCATAATATAATGAAAAATCAAAATTACCTTCTTGCATGAGATCCCAGGATATCCGTACTAAATTTCTTGAATTCTTCCAGTCCAAAGACCATAAGATCGTTGCTTCGGCACCCATGGTTATAAAAAATGATCCCACGCTGATGTTCACTAACGCCGGAATGAACCAGTTCAAGGAATACTTTTTGGGCAATGGTACACCCGAAAGTCCGCGGGTGACAGATACTCAAAAATGCCTTAGGGTGAGCGGAAAGCACAATGACCTGGAAGAGGTGGGGAAAGACACCTATCACCACACCATGTTCGAGATGCTTGGTAACTGGAGTTTTGGTGACTACTTCAAAAAGGAGGCTATCCAGTGGGCCTGGGAATTGCTCACAGAAGTTTATAAGATCGACAAAGACATACTCTATGTTTCCATTTTTGAAGGGAATGAAGAGGAAGATATTCCCGTAGATCAGGAAGCGTTGGATCTTTGGAAGCAAATTGTTCCTGAAGACCGGATCATCTACGGAAACAAAAAAGATAACTTCTGGGAAATGGGCGATCAGGGCCCTTGCGGACCTTCTTCTGAAATTCATGTAGACCTGAGGTCTGCCGAAGAAAAGGCCAAAGTGCCGGGAAGAGACCTGGTCAACCAGGATCATCCGCTGGTAGTGGAGATATGGAACCTTGTATTCATCCAGTTCAACCGAAAGGCTGATGGTTCGCTTGAAAAACTTCCGGCCCGCCATGTGGACACCGGAATGGGCTTTGAAAGGCTGTGTATGGTATTGCAGGGAGTGAAGTCCAATTACGATACCGATGTGTTCACTCCGCTGATCAACGAAATACAGAAGATCACCAATTCCGACTATGGAAAAAACGAAGAAACAGATATCGCCATTCGTGTGATCGCAGATCACGTGCGGGCGGTAAGCTTTGCAATAGCCGACGGGCAGCTGCCCGGAAGCACTGGTGCGGGATATGTGATAAGAAGAATCCTTAGAAGGGCCATTCGTTACGGTTTTACCTTCCTGGGTCAAAAAGAAGCTTTCGTGTACAAATTGGTGGATACCCTTTCCAAACAAATGGGAGAAGCATTCCCTGAGCTTAAAGCCCAGCAAAATCTTTGCGAGAACGTGATAAGGGAGGAAGAAAATTCCTTTTTACGCACCTTAGATCAGGGACTGGTATTGCTGGACCAGATCATGAAAGAGTCCAAAGACAAAAAAGTGTCCGGTAAAAAGGCTTTCGAGCTTTATGATACCTACGGTTTTCCTATTGACCTTACCGCGCTTATCCTGAATGAAAAAGGTTATTCCCTGGATCAAAAGGAATTTGAGGCTGAACTTCAGAAGCAGAAAGACCGTTCCAGAAGTGCGTCTAAAGTGACTTCGGGCGACTGGGAAGTGATCTCAGAAGCCGAGACTGAAGGCTTTGTAGGTTATGACAGCCTGGAAGCCGAAGTGAAGATCCTTCGCTACCGTAAGGTAGAATCCAAAAAAGAAGGGGAGATGTATCAGCTTGTTTTCAATAAAACCCCTTTCTATCCCGAAGGAGGAGGCCAGGTGGGTGACCGCGGAGTACTTGAAAGTCACGATGGGGAAGTAGTTTACATCACCGATACCCGAAAAGAGAACAATCTTATAATTCATCTTACAAAGGATCTTCCTAAAGATCCTGCTGCCGACTTTAAAGCAGTGGTCAATGCAGCGCGACGCGCGCGTACAGCGGCCAATCACTCGGCTACGCATTTATTGCACCAGGCTCTGAGAAAGGTGCTGGGTACACATGTGGAGCAAAAAGGTTCCATGGTGCAGAGCGATTACCTGCGGTTTGACTTTTCACATTTCAGTAAGGTCTCTGCGGAAGAATTGCAGCAGATCGAGCATTTTGTGAATTCTAAGATTGCAGAAAAACTTCCTCTGGTAGAGAATCGCGAGATGACCTATGACGAAGCTATAAATGATGGTGCAATTGCCCTTTTTGGAGAGAAATACGGCGATAAGGTTCGCGCGGTTCGCTTCGGCGAATCCATGGAATTGTGTGGCGGAACACATGTGGGAAATACCTCAGATATCTGGCATTTTAAGATCATTTCTGAAGGAGCTGTGGCCTCAGGTATACGTCGTATTGAAGCCATAACTTCGGAAGCGGCCAAGGATTATTTTGTCGCTCAGACAGAAACTTTCAGTGAGATAAAAGCAGTTTTGAAGAATGCAAAGGATCCGGTGAAAGCGGTGGTCAATCTGCAGGAAGAAAATGCTGAACTAAAAAAGCAGATCGAAAGTCTGCTGAAGGATAAAGCGAAAAACCTAAAGACAGAACTTAAGAGCGAGATCAAAGAGCAGAATGGCGTGCATTTTCTGGCTAAGAAAGTAGATCTAGATGCCGGTGGCATTAAAGACCTTTCTTTCCAGCTGGGCGAGGAATACAATGATCTTTTCCTCATTTTTGGAACCGAACTGGATGGGAAAGCAATCCTGTCCTGCTATATTTCCAAAGAACTGGTAGCTGAGAAAGACCTGAATGCCGGGAAGATAGTTCGTGAGCTTGGAAAATATATACAAGGTGGCGGCGGAGGTCAGCCTTTCTACGCCACTGCTGGAGGTAAGAATCCGGCGGGTATCAATGAGGCTCTGCAAAAAGCAGCCGAGTACGTGAAATAATATATACAGACCTCACAGGTTTCAAAAACCTGTGAGGTCTAAATTTCTCCAAATATCGACTTCAGGACCAAAATACCCGTTCACCCAAAAGAGCCGAAGTTCACTTACGACTCCAAGGTGCTCTTGCTGGGTTCTTGTTTTGTTGAGAATATTGGAAAGAAACTTGAATACTTTAAGTTTCAGAACAAGCTGAATCCCTTCGGAATTCTCTTTCATCCTTCGGCTATTAGGAATTTTCTGGAAAAGGTTAGCCAAAAACACCATTTTTCGGAAGAAGATATTTTTTATTTCAACGAGACCTGGCATAGTTACCAGGCACATTCAGATCTTAACAGTAGTCAAAAAGAGGAAATTCTTTCCCGTCTCAATTCAGCAGTTTCAGAAAGTTTTGAATTTCTAAAGACTGCGACTCATGTGGTGATCACTTCGGGAACTGCCTGGGGTTACCGGTTAAAGGAAACTGGAAAAACAGTGGCCAACTGCCATAAAGTGCCGCAGAAGAATTTTTCAAAGGAACTACAGGAGGTAAAGGAAGATCTGCTGAAATGTGTACAGATCATCCGGGAAATGAATCCTTCAGCTGCGGTTATATTCACGGTTTCTCCCGTTCGACATTTAAAAGACGGACATATAGAGAACCAGGTTTCTAAAGCCAAATTGATCCAGGCCGTTTACGAGATCACTTTAAAAGAGGAGAAGGTGGAGTACTTTCCGTCATACGAGATCATGATGGATGAACTTCGCGATTACAGGTTCTATTCCGAAGATATGCTGCACCCAAATCAGACCGCCATTGACTATATCTGGGAGAAATTCAGTGAGAGCTGGATATCTTCCGAAGCAGCCGGCACAATGAAAAAAATCGACGGTATTCAAAAAGGCCTTTTACACCGGCCCTTCAATCCGGCTTCTGAAGCTCACCAAAAATTCACACGGGAACTGCAGGAGAAGATTGCAGCGCTGCAGGAGAAACATCCCCATATGAAGTTCTAATCAGAAATCTTCACATTTCCTTGTAAGAAGGCCCCGAGCTTATTTGTAACTTTAGGATATGAAGAAAATTTTATCTGGCGCTTTACTGGTATTGCTGGTGGTTTTTGTATTTCGCTATTGTGAGAACAGAAATGCCGAACGAGACCGGTTGGAGGAAAGTTCGCAATTGATACAGCAACAAATAAAGAATGTAGGAAAATTGGTGGTCACCGAAGGCACTTTTTCACAGGTCTTCACGTATAAAGATTCCCGAAAATTCTACCTGGATGTGCTTTCAGCACGGAAAAAGGCATTGATCGTTGTTAACACTAAAGCCACTGTGGCTTACGATCTGAGCAAACTGGAGGTTGAGGTGGATGAGAAGAACAAGACGGTGATCATCACTCATATTCCCAAAGAAGAGATCTCTATTTATCCAGACATCCAGTATTACGACGTGACGCAGGATTATCTCAACCAGTTCGAAGCTGAAGATTACAACCTTATCAAGAAGCGAATCACGAGATCGATCAGGAAAAAGGTAGAAAATTCACCGCTGAAGACCAACGCTAAAAACCGGCTGATAAGCGAACTTCAAAAGATCTATATACTCACAAACACCCTTGGCTGGACTTTGAAGTATAACAATGAAGCGATAAAAGATCCGCAGGAAATGGAAAGGATAAAGCTTTAAAAAAGCTTAACCTGCCACATAATCAGATTTTACCAGGTTGACTCCGCCATCGATGAGATGGGCAACTTCCGGCCGTTCTGATTTTACCTTTTCCAGATGTTCAAGTACCTCATGGGCGAGCTTCTCATCCTTTTCATAGGCCAGTTCAAAGATCTCTACAGAAAGCAGCCAGTCTTTTTGGTGGTGTTTTTTCAGTATATCAAAAGCGGCCTCCAAAGAGAACTTGGTATTCTTGCCTTCCCGGATATTCCTAACCGACTCATAAAGGGATTCCAGTTCTTCCCTTTCCGGAGTTTTCTTGCTCTTAATAGTGGTTGAAGAAGGTGTATGGGTGATCATGTCGAACGAATGCCAGTCGGCGGGGCCTGCAAAGGCCGAGATAACCTCTTTCCCAACGGCCATATCAAATTTACCCCATTCGGGTTTGAAGAGAACTTCATCTCCGTAGGTAACAGTGCAATCTTTTAAACTGATCAAGATGATCTTACCCTGCAGGTTTCTCGTGCCGGTAATGATCTCTCCTTTTACCACCACTCCTCCTTCAAATTCGAAGGTGATCTTTTCTCCCTCATAAATATCATAGGCACGAAGATCTCTCGGACTCATGTCTTCGATCGCCAGGTTTATGCCTTTTAACCTGCCAACAGGAGAGCCAAAACCATCAGGATGGTTTTCGGTGCCGTGGCCTACGAGCTCTTTTTCACGGGAGGCAAGCGCTGTCTTTCCGGTGGTCTGGAAGAAGACCGGTTTTCCTTCGTGTTCGATCACTCTGGTGAAATTACCGGATACCTGTAGTCCGGTGCTCAGTTCTATACTGCCAATGTTCTTGGAGTTGATCAGTTTTTTTAAACCTTCCAATCCTCCCACCCGCAGGGCCATTCTATTTGCAAATTCTTCCAGAACGGAGCTCAAATGAGCGAAGTCCGGAGTCACAAAAAGTTGAGGCTGAGGTTTGGTGATATCGAAGTCCTGTTTGGCGGCTTCAATGGTGTAAGGGATCTTTTTTACTTTATCGGTCATACACCAGGCGCTTTCTCCAATAGAGGAGAGGAGCCCCGCGCCATAGATCTTCGGATTTTCCAGTGTACCTATCAATCCGTATTCTACAGTCCACCAGTGCAGGTTCCTTATTTGTGCCATCTCGCTCTGGTCCCGCAGGTCATTCTGCAGTTCATCCACCTTTTTTTCAGCGGCGGCTATTTCTTCTTCCGGAGTATCTTCTGCTTCCTTGATTATTGACAGGTGCCTGATGGCTTCATATATCTCATAATCTTTAGCACTGGAAATGGCTTTACATCCTATTTCTCCGAAGCGACGCAGGTATTCAGCATACTCAGGATTTGCAATGATGGGAGCATGACCCGCGCCTTCGTGAATGATATCGGGGGCGGGGGTATATTCAATATGTTCCAACTGTCTGATGTCACTGGCTATCACTAGTACGTTATAGGCCTGGAATTCCATAAAAGCGGCCGGCGGAATAAATCCATCAACAGCTACTGCTGCCCAGCCAATTTCTTTTAGGATCCTGTTCATTCCGTACATGTTCGGAATGTGATCTATGGAAATTCCCGTTTGCCGGAGTCCGTCGAGGTAAGAGGAGTGCGCTACCTTACTTAGGTATTCCACATTCTTCCGCATAACATATCTCCATACCGCCTGGTTGATCGCAGTATACTCCTCATAATTCTGAGGTTTGATAAACTGTTTTAAATGCGCCGGCAGGCGATCTATTATTTCGTTCGATTCAAAATTATTTTCCATAAATATTTCCTGTAAAGCCAGGTTTAAAGATACAAAAAAATTGAGTTTGTAAGTCTTTGAGGCAGTGTGGATAAGCGGGTGCTCAAAATAAAAAAGCCGCTAAAAATTGATTTTTAGCAGCTTAATTTTGGGGGGCAAAATCTTTAATTTTTGGAGGGAGGATATTTTTCCAGGATCTCTTCCACTATCTCGTTGATCCGTTCCTGCTTACGCTCCACATCACGTGCCAGGGCGGCTGTTCCCATTCCCTGCCAAACAAGTTCTTTTTGTTGGGCATCAATAAGGTCGATGTATAAAGTACCTTCAGTGGTCCTGTTTACTGTATTGTAACCGGAACCCCAGTACCATGGATGCCATCCCCAACCATAATAGCCGTAGGCATAGTTGTTATTATAAATATTGACGTTTTCCTTGGTCTTTGTAAAAATGCTCACCAGCAGGTCTGGATTATCAGATTTGGTAAAACCTTTTTGCTGCATTTCGGCTTCTATGGCGCGTAGGATTCGCTTTTTATCGAGGTCTGAAATATCAGCTTTATCGATCCCGGGCTTGAAAAAAGCAAAGGTCTGGTACTGCGCAAAATTTACATTCCGGTCGTAATCTGTGGCCACGCGAACGGTGTCACAGGAGGTAAAAACCAGTACAAAGAGCAAAAGTACTGTTGTAATTTTTAATGATCTCATAATCCTAGGGCTTTAATGGTTCTACAAACTGTTAAGTAAGCTTTCTTCTACCATATTAGGAAGTGTGACCTTCAATCGGGGTTCAGTTTGCATTGCCCTTTTTATGGCGAAGAGAGCGCCCTCATTTCGGGCCCAGGATCTTCGGGCAATACCATTGTTTACGTCCCAATATAACATAGATGTTAGCCGTCGTTCAGACTCTTTATTTCCCTCAAGAACCATACCGAATCCGCCGTTAATTACCTCTCCCCAGCCAACACCTCCACCGTTGTGGATGCTTACCCAGGTAGCCCCTCTAAAGCTGTCTCCAATAACATTCTGAATAGCCATGTCTGCAGTAAACCGGGAACCATCATAGATATTAGAAGTCTCCCTGTATGGGGAATCTGTTCCCGAAACATCGTGGTGGTCCCTTCCTAAAATAACCTTGCCAATTTCCCCTTTTTGGATGGCATCGTTGAAGGCTTTAGCGATCTCCATTCGTCCCTGTGCATCGGCATACAAGATTCTGGCTTGTGAACCCACTACGAGTTTATTTTCACGTGCACCTTTGATCCATTTGATGTTGTCCTGCATTTGCTGCTGAATTTCTTCAGGAGAATTTTCTTTTAGGCGTTGCAGGACAGTGGTGGCAATGGCATCTGTTTTATTGAGATCTTCTTCTTTTCCGGAAGCGCAAACCCAGCGGAAAGGTCCGAACCCGAAGTCAAAGCACATGGGCCCCATGATATCCTGGACGTAAGAAGGATAGGCAAAATTTTTGCCTTCTCCGGCTTCAGAAGCCGAGACAAAATTTCCGTTTTCGTCCCTAAAGATCTTAGCGCCTGCCCTGGAAGCCTCTAATAAAAAGGCATTCCCATAATCGAAGAAATAAGTACCCTTTTTGGTGTGCTTGTTAATGGCTTCGGTTTGGCGGCGCAAGCTTTCCTGCACCTTTTCCTTAAACTTTTCCGGATTGGCCGCCATGAGCTCATTCGATTCTTCAAAAGAAAGTCCGGCGGGATAATAACCTCCGGCCCACGGGTTGTGAAGTGAAGTTTGATCACTCCCAAGGTCTATATGCAGACCTTCTTTGTCAAATTTCTCCCATACATCCACTACATTGCCCAGGTAGGCGAAAGAGGTGCTCTTTTTGTCATTTTTGGCTGCCCTCACTTTTTCAACCAGCAGGTCGAGGTCTTCCACCACTTCATCTACCCAGCCTTGCGAATGGCGTGTATGTACAGCTTTCGGATTTACTTCGGCGCACACCGTGATACAGCCGGCAATATTCCCGGCTTTGGGTTGCGCGCCGCTCATTCCGCCGAGTCCGGAAGTAACGAACAGCGACATCTCTTCTTCAGGGCCGGCCGGTTTACCAATTTTCCGAAGGGCATTCAGTACTGTGATCGTGGTGCCGTGAACTATTCCCTGCGGACCAATATACATGTAGCTGCCCGCAGTCATTTGCCCGTACTGGGTTACTCCCAGCGCATTGAATTTTTCCCAGTCATCGGGTTTGGAATAATTCGGGATCATCATGCCGTTGGTCACCACCACGCGAGGTGCGTCGGGATGTGAAGGGAAAAGTCCCATGGGATGCCCGGAGTACATAACCAGCGTCTGTTCCTCGGTCATCTCAGCCAGGTATTTCATCACCAGGCGATATTGTGCCCAGTTCTGGAAAACCGCTCCATTGCCGCCGTAAGTGATCAATTCGTGCGGATGCTGTGCGACCTTTGGATCCAGGTTATTCTGGATCATCAACATAATAGCTTTAGCCTGGTCACATTGGCCGGGATACTCCTCGATAGGGCGGGCGAACATTTCGTAGTCCGGGCGAAACCGGTACATATAGATCCTGCCGTAGGTTTCCAGTTCCTTTTTGAATTCGGGAAGTAAAGTTTCGTGGTGCTGCGGTTCAAAATAGCGAAGTGCATTCCGCAAAGCCAGTTTCTTTTCTTCAGCGTTAAGGATCTCTTTGCGCTTTGGCGCATGGTTTACATTCGGATCGTATTCTTTTGCTGAAGGCAGCTCATTGGGAATTCCTTCTAAAATGGCATTTTTGAAGTCCATGGTCAGGGTTTAATTCTGTTGATTTGTTTTTTTATTGTAGCCGTAAGGGCAGTGCCGGCAACCGCTTTCACAGCAATAGCCTCGCTTGAGGTGGTATTGTTCGGTAAAACAGCGGTAGCCTTCGGGAGTCAGGTAAAAATCCCCCTCTTCTAACGGAATTTTTTTCTTGAAAAAAGTCATATCACAAAAATAGCATTTTCTTACCTTGTCCTCATGTTCGTCGTGGTAAATAAATATTTTCTCGCCAAGCAATTTGACGGGGTGGTGCTTTGGCCCTTTGTCGTGATAAGGCGGGAGGAACTGAAGCGCGATGTAGTATTTATGAACCACGAACGTATTCATCTCAAACAGCAACTGGAGCTGTTGATCGTCTTTTTCTTTGTGTGGTACTTCTTTGAATACTTTATTCGTCTCATTAAGTATCGTGATTCTTACAAGGCTTATAACAAGATCTGTTTTGAGCGCGAAGCCTACGTGCATGAGAAAGATGTTGCCTATTTAGAAAGGCGGAAAATCTGGAGTTTTTTTAAGTATCTGTAAGTTTCCCTCTTCTGCTTCGGAAAGTGTATCGATTTTTTGAACCTTTGCACTTATTATGGCAACGGTATTTGAGACAGCACCCTCTATTCCAAATCAGTTAATTACTGAAAGAAATGGCGTCCGGCTTTATCTGAAGCGGGAAGATCTGCTGCACCCAGATGTCTCGGGCAACAAATTCCGGAAGTTAAAATACAATATTGAGCAGGCCATTTCTGAAGGTCAGGATACACTCCTCACTTTTGGCGGGGCTTTTTCCAATCACATAGCTGCCACAGCCGCGGCCGGCCAACTCTCCGGATTTAAAACTATTGGAGTTATTCGGGGAGAGGAGTTGGGAGCAGATCTGGAGGAGACACTTGCTAAAAATCCTACCCTGAAGTTTGCAGCGTCCTGCGGAATGAAATTTCACTTTGTGAGCAGGAGCGAGTACCGAAATAAAACTTCTGAAGTTTTTCTGGAGAGCCTGAAGCAACAGTTTGGTAACTTTTTTCTCGTGCCTGAAGGTGGTACCAATGCAGCGGCCATAAAAGGTTGCGAGGAGATACTTTCAGAAAAAGATGTGGAATTCGACATTATTTGTTCTTCTGTGGGCACCGGTGGAACCATTTCAGGATTGATCAACAGTTCGGCGCCACACCAGAAGGTACTGGGCTTTCCAGCCCTAAAAGGGGATTTTTTAAAGGAAGAGATCAGGAAGTACACCTCAAAAAATAACTGGGATCTTATAACAAATTATCATTTTGGAGGTTATGCTAAAGTAAACGGGGAACTGATCGCGTTCATGAATGACTTCAGAAAAAAGCACAACATCCTATTGGATCCTGTCTATACCGGGAAACTGCTTTTTGGGATCTGTAAGCTCATGGAGCAGGGATATTTTTCCGAAAATACTCGTATTTTAGCCATTCATACGGGCGGGCTGCAAGGCATTTCCGGGATGAACAACTATTTGAAAAAGAAATCTTTACCCCAAATTGATGTCTGAAATGAAAGTTACTCTCAGAGTTATGTTGTTAATGTTGCTCCTTGTGGCATCTTCCTGCGGAAGTAAAAAGAAGATCGCAGCTCAAAAAGAGGCAGAAAGGAAGGAGCGAACCGTGCGTGTTACTTCAAAAGAGGAAACATCTGAAGAAAAAGTAACGAGGACTACCGCGCCTAAGACATATACCGACAAAGTAACTGCATACATTAGTCTTTATGCACCCATCGCTCAGGAAGAAATGCATCTTTACAAGATCCCGGCGAGTATTACTTTAGCACAGGGAATCCTGGAATCCGGCGCAGGAGAGGGGCGGCTTACCCGTGAAGCTAACAATCACTTCGGAATTAAATGTCATGACTGGACGGGAGCGAAAATCTATCATGATGACGACCTGCGACAGGAATGTTTCAGAAAATACAAGGATCCCAAATATTCATTCCGGGACCATTCGCTTTTCCTGGCTGAAAGAAGCAGGTACGCCGGACTTTTCGAACTGGATCCCACAGATTATGTTTCGTGGGCAAAGGGACTTCGGGCTGCAGGTTATGCTACAGACAGAAAGTATCCCGAGAAGCTCATCAGTATCATTGAAAGATATGAGCTTTATAAATATGATGGGGAGGTTTTGGGGAAAGACGCAGTGGCCTATACGGAAAAACAAGTTCCGCAGCGACAGTATATCGTGAAACAGGGAGATACTTTGTACTCCATTTCCAAAAGATTCGGCCTTACGGTGGAACAATTACAACAATACAATAAACTCAAGGGGACCGCTTTAGCCATTGGACAGGTTTTGGTGATCAACCCTTAAAAAATTAATTATGATCTATAAGAGAAGCAGCGACCTTTTTGCTGCAGCTAAAAAAGTAATACCCGGCGGCGTAAATTCGCCGGTGCGAGCCTTTAATGCAGTTGGCGGAGAGCCATTGTTCATCAGGGAAGCAAAAGGAGCTTACCTGTACGACGAAGACGGGAACAGGTATATTGACTATATCAACTCCTGGGGTCCATTAATTCTGGGACATGCCTATGAACCCGTTGTAAATGCAGTAGTGGAAAAGGCCAAAAAAGGAACCTCTTTTGGAACGCCTACCGAGATCGAGACCCAGATCGCAGAGTTGGCGGTTTCCATGGTGCCCAATATCGATAAGATACGGTTTGTGAATTCGGGCACCGAAGCTTGTATGAGTGCGGTACGACTAGCCCGCGGATTCAAGAATAGGGAAAAGATCATTAAGTTTTCCGGTTGTTACCACGGCCACAGTGATTCCTTTTTGATCCAGGCGGGTAGTGGAGCAGTTACCTTTGGTTCTCCCAATAGCCCCGGTGTTACCCAGGGAACTGCAAAAGATACTTTGCTGGCCAATTATAATGACCTGGAGAGTGTTGAAAATCTTCTGAATGCTAATAAAGGCGAAATAGCCTGTATCATATTAGAACCAATTGCCGGAAACATGGGATGTATCCCTCCAAAAAAGGGATTTTTGGAAGGTCTTCGGGAACTATGTAATGAGCACGAGGTGCTGTTGATCTTTGATGAGGTAATGACCGGCTTCAGGCTGGCAAAAGGCGGTGCGCAGGAGCTCACCGGTGTGGATGCCGATATTGTTTGCTTCGGAAAAGTGATCGGTGGCGGACTTCCCGTGGGAGCGTTTGCAGCACGTCACGAGATCATGGATTATTTGGCTCCAACCGGACCGGTATACCAGGCGGGTACTTTGAGTGGAAATCCGTTGGCAATGGCTGCAGGCCTTGCCATGTTAACAGAGTTGAATCGTTCCGCAGAGATCTATTCCAGCCTTCATGATAAAACAGTGTACCTGCATAAGGGGATCGAAAAAGTGCTTTCAGGGAATAATATTCCGCATACTATCAACCGTAAAGGTTCAATGATCTCAGTACATTTTTCAGACGAACCGGTAGTGGATTTTGCTTCTGCAGCCCGTGCAAACAATGACACTTTTAAAGTGTTCTTCCACGGAATGCTGGAGAACGGGATCTATATTGCACCGAGCGCTTTTGAGACCTGGTTCCTTACTGATGCACTAACCTATGAAGATCTGGATGCTACGATAGCAGCCGTTGAAAAGGTGAGTAAGTCGCTGTAGAATAACTTCTCAAAAATGACAAAAATCCTCCAATTTTATTGGGGGATTTTTTATTGGCCCCATTCAACCTCTTCGTGAAACCGTTTTCTTAACAGGAATGTAATATTCAATCCTGTGATATGTTAAATAAAAGTTAAATAAATTAGGATAGATATGTCCTTGACGCCTTACAGAATATAAGGCGGTGGGTTTTTAAGGGGGTTTCAGGTTAACAAATTGATTTTGATTTTCTTAATAAAAATATAAATTTGCCACACCTCTACATTTTTAACATTCCGGACTTTATCAATTTCTGATCCCAATCATCAGGATCAGGACTGGTATTTCTATTTAAAAACTGAAAATATTATCAAAACCAAATTGTGAGTACATGAAACAAAACTACTTTAAGAAAATTCTGCTTGTTATTAGTTTATGCTTAGGTGGTCTTACCTATGCGCAAACTACATTTAGTTATACCGGTTCCATTGAAACATATACAGTACCTGATGGGGTAACTTCTATTAGGATTGCTGCTACTGGTGCTCAAGGAGGAAACAGTGGGGGACTTGGAGCTGATATTACTGGAGATTTCATAGTTACTCCTGGAGAAATTTTGAATATCGTTGTTGGAAGCCAAGGTACTTCTGCACCTAATAACAATGGCGGCGGTGGCGGTGGAACGTTTGTATGGAAAAATATAGGGAATGATTTATTAATAGCTGCAGGAGGTGGTGGTGGACGTTCTGGAAATGGTGGGGGACCAGGAGGAATTGGTTCGTCCACAAATTCGACTACGAATAGTGCCTCTGGATCAGGAAATGCAGCTGGTGGAACTGGCGGTAACGGTGGTGAAGGAGGTACAAGTGGCGTCGCAACTTCTCCTGGAAATGGTGGAGGTGGAGCTGGTTGGCTATCAAATGGCTCTAGCGGAACAGGTACTAATAATGCGACAGGAGGAAAAACACCTTTAGGAGGTGCCGATGGCGGAGTAGGATACAATCAATGTTTTGGTGGGAATGTTTATGGTGGCTATGGCGGCGGCGGCGGTGCTTCTGGTTGTTCAGGAGCTAGCGGCGGCGGCGGCGGATATAATGGCGGCGGCGGCGGAAATGGCTGGTTCTATTCCGGTTATTTCGGATCTTGGGGAAGCGGTGGAGGTGGCGGTTCTTACAACTCTGGAACTAACCAAACAAATCTAGCCGGAGTAAATTATGGTAACGGAGAAGTTGTTATTACTCAATTATGTGACCCATTAAATATTTCCGGTGCTCCTGGAAGCGCGGTTTGTCCTGGTTCAATGGTTACCCTTGAAGCAACTTCAACCAATGGAGGAAATATTACCTGGGACAACGGCATTGAAAACGGAGTGCCTTTCGAGATAACTACCACGACTACTTTCACGGCCACAAGTGACCATCCGGATGATTGTACTGATAGTGTCACTGTTACGGTAGAGGATAATGAAGCTCCAACGACGATTGTTCAAAACGTTTCTGTAGAGCTAGAATCTAATGGAAGTGCAACCATTACTCCCGCAATGATCAATAACGGTTCATCAGATAATTGTACGGCGCCAGGAGATTTGATTTTAAGTTTAGATAATACAGGTTTTACTTGTGAAAATGTAGGTGATAAAGGGGAGACTATAAATGCTTCTTCGTTGAATTTTGATGGAAATGATTTCGTATCTATTCCTGACGCGCCATCCCTGAGATTAACGGGAGATATGACTATTGAAGCATGGTTTAAGGTAGATGCCTTTAATGCAGACTGGGTAAGGATAGTAGGGAAAGGTTCCGGGTCCCCCGGGGGAACCCTGAGTGATCCAAGAAATTACGGATTGTGGTATCATCCAGATGGGACCTTTTTATTTCAACAATATGGAGATGGGGTTGAAGTAGGTTTCAATCAAACCATCAATACAGGAGAATGGTATCACATCGCAGGAGTTAAAAGCGGAAATGTTGGAAAGTTATATATCAACGGGGAATTGGTTGCTACCAATACTGGTGGTACAAACCCTGTGACCAGTGCTGACCCATTGACCATTGGGTATGCAGGTTTCCATACTTATCACATTGGAAAAATTGATGAGGTAAGGCTTTGGAACAATGCAAGGACCGACCAGGAGATTCTCAATGATCATAGCAGGACTTTAGATTTGACAACCGATGGTCTTTTGGCCTATTACAATATGGAAGAAGCTACCGGCACAGATCTTAATGATCTAACCGGAAACGGGCATGATGGTAGTCTTCAGGGATTCTCACAAAGTACCGTGTGGACCCAATCAACAGAAACTTTAGGTCCGGATAATATAGTAACCCTTACGGTTCGTGATGGCAGTGGAAATGAATCTACCGCAAAAGCTGTTGTAACGGTCCTGGATAAATTAGCGCCAGTAGTGCAAACCAAAGACATTACTGTTGATCTTGATGAAACAGGCAATGTTTCAATCACTCCGGCGATGGTGACTGAAAGTTCATCAGACAACTGCGGGATCGCAAGATCTGTTCTTGATATTTCAGATTTCACTCTTGATGAGGTCGGAGAAAATACCGTGACCTTAACTGTTACCGATGTAAATGGGAATGAAACTCAGGTTGCAGCTGTTGTAACTGTTAAGGATGTCACTGCGCCTAAAGATTATACGGTAAGTATAGATCAAGCTGATATTGACGAAAACAACGAAACCGCAATCAGTTTTACCTTTGCAAATGCCGAACCGGGTACTACTTATAACTATACCTTCAGTAGTGATAATGGCGGAACTGATGTAACCGGTTCAGGAACTATTTCAACTGCAACCGATCAGATCAGTGGGATTGATATCAGTGGACTTGAAGATGGTACGGTAACATTGTCTGTTACATTGACCGATGCCTCTTCTAATGAAGGAGTTGCCGTTACCGATACTATTCTAAAAGATACTAATGATGCTCCTGTGGCTGTGTGCAAGACCTTTACTGCACAGCTTGGCCCGGATGGAACTGTTACTATTCAACCAGCAGACATCGATGGTGGTTCAAGTGATGACAAAAACGGATTTACTTTAGCCATAGATAAAGATACTTTTGACTGTTCCAATATTGGAGACAATGAAGTAACGCTAACAATTACAGATAGTGATGACGTAACCGATACCTGTACGGCAACAGTGACTGTAGAAGATACTACTGCACCTACTGCACTTACTAAGGATGTAACAGTGTATCTGGATGAGAATGGGCAGGCTTCTATAAGAAGTGACTATTCCGCAGGAGCCGTAGCCGGAGAGCTTGAGCCTCAAAACAGTTCAGCCACTTCTACTCCGGTAGACTGTGATTGCCCGGAGGGCTATGTGGCTGTAGGTTATGAAGGGTCAACCGGTTGGATACTGGATAATTTCAGGTTGGTTTGTAAAGAGGTACTGCCTGATGGTAGTCTGGGAACAGAGACTGTTGAGACCTGCTTTAGTGGTTCCCGAACTCTTGTGAATCGTACAGATATATTATCTGGCAGTAATGTGTTGGTTGGTTTTGAAATTCAGGATGGGGATTACGAATCTCAGCAATCTTCAAGAACCCATGTTAGCATTAAGGGAATAGGGAAAAGCCTGCACCAGATAGCTAACGGGGAGCTGAATACCATTGAAAATACAATGTTGTCAGGATTAAGTGGTTCAGGTACAGCAACCACAAATCTTAATACTACGACCCGGTTTGCTCCGGCAGGTCATGCGATTGTTGGAATGTCAGTTAACCAATCTACCGGATATTCTGCTACGGTGAGCTTTAAATATGCTCCAATAACGGCATTATTGACCATAGATAATGAGTCATCGGATAATTGCGGGCTCGCTTCGATTACTTCCGACAGATCTTTGTTCACCTGCGAGGATGTGGGGGAACAAGCGGTTACTCTTAAGGTAATCGATGAGAATGGCAATGAAGCTTCAGCTAATGCTACCGTCACGGTTATGGATAACCTTGCTCCACAAGCTTTGGCCAAAGATTTTAAAGTCATTCTGGATGCCAACGGCAATGCCTCTATTAATGCCGATGATATTGATGACGGATCATTTGATAATTGTTCAATTGCAAATATCACTGTGACACCCAATACTTTTACATGTACTGAAGTTGGTGAGAACAGAGTCACCTTAACTGTGACTGATGAGTTTGGGAATGAAGCCACAGCTAATGCTGTTGTAACTGTAGTAGATGACACGGTGGCTGTAATTACCCAGCCTGAAGACCTGGTAGTCTATACCAATACAGATCAATGTAGTTATGTATTTGAAGAACCTCTCACAGTTGAGGTAACAGACAACTGTGAAATTGGTGAAATTGTAGGAACCCGAAGTGACGGATTAGGTTTGGAGGATACGTTTCCGTTAGGTGAGACTACCATTGAGTGGACAATTAATGGCGAAAGTGGAGAACCTTATACCGAGAGGTCTTTAACTTCCCCTGCAGATTTCAGCGGTGAAGAAACCTTGATAGATTTTGAGGCTTATTCCACTGGAGACGAAATTACTGACCAGTACGTCGAAGGTGTAATGTTTGAACGGGTAAATGGGATGGCACCAAGGATTTCCGATATACCTGCTGCGAGAACTTATGATCCTCAGAGTTCAAATGGATTAATTAACCCGGAGAGCGGCTTTTTACAGCGTGAAAACCTTATAATGAGCTTCCCTGAGGGAATCAATAGAGTGGCTTTTGAAGTTCTGACAGCTCCGGATGAGGCTGTGACTTTTGAGGTGATAGGTATGAATAATGGTAATGTTGTTCATACTGAAATTGTAAATTCTGCAGACTTCAGTTTCCAATTTGTAGGTTTTGAAAATTCTGAAGCCTTTGATAAAATCATTTTACGTCCTTCAACAGGTTCGGGGCTTATTTTTATTGATAATCTGAGATTTGAAGGAACGCATGGGGTAATTCCTGTAACTCAAAAAGTAACAGTTCAGGACAATCAACCGGCAACAGTTTTGGTTAAAGATCTTACTATCCAACTTGATGGATCAGGGAATGCTTCTATTACGGTAGAAGATATTAATGATGATTCATATGACAATTGTGGAATTGCTGAACTTAGCCTCAGTCAATACGATTTTACCTGCGACCATGTTGGGGAGAATGCCGTGACTCTAACAGTTAAGGATAACAACGGGAATATTTCTGAAGCTGTTGCGACAGTAACTGTTGAAGACAATATTGCTCCAGTGGTAAGCTTTACCAATGGAACTACTAATCTGAGTACAGAGACTGTAATGAGCAATTATGGGCCGGTAAATTTGAATGATTGCAATTATGAAGGCTATGCAATTAATGGTGGAGGTTATTATACTATTGAATCAGATAATTGCTCTGAACTGTTTTCTGTTAACGAAAAACAGTACGTGGACGGAAATCTTATTACAGATATCACCTTCAACAATTTAGAGATAAATAGTTATCGCCCGTACAGAGTATGGCCGGTTGGAACTTCCACAATGGTTATTACGGTGACCGATCAGAACGGGAATTCCACCTCAGGAAGCTACACCCAAACTATAGTTGATGACGTTGCACCAGTGGTAAAAACACAAAATATCACCGTTCAGTTGGACGCAAATGGAGAGGCTACTATAGTTCCTTCAGATATAAATGACGGGTCAACCGATAATTGTGAGATCGATATTGATACTTACAGCCTGGATATTGACAGCTTTACGTGTGAGGATGTGAATGCTGCTGTGACAGTTACCCTGACGGTTGCGGATGTTCATGGTAATTCCGCTTCAGAAACTGCCACAGTAACTGTAGAGGATAATGTTGCTCCTGTGGTTGGCACCAAGAACATCACTGTTCAGTTGGATGCTAATGGAGAAGCTTCCATAGTTCCGGCGGATGTAGATGATAATTCGACTGACAATTGTGCAATTGATACTTACAGCCTGGATATCGACAGCTTTACTTGTGAGGACGTGAATGCTCCTGTGACTGTTAAGCTGATTGTAAAAGACGTGAATGGAAATTCAGCTTCAGGAACTGCAATGGTAACTGTAGAGGATAATGTTGCTCCTGTGGTTGTGACTAAGGACATCACAGTTCAACTGGATGCTAATGGAGATGCTTCCATAGTTCCGGCTGATGTAAATGATAATTCGACTGACAATTGTGCGATCGAGACTTACAGTTTAGACATCGACAGCTTTACTTGCGAGGATGTGAATTCCCCTGTAACAGTTAAGTTGACTGTAACAGACGTGAATGGTAATTCGGCTTCAGAAACTGCAACGGTAACTGTTGAAGACAACGTTGCTCCTGTGGTTGGCACCAAGAACATCACTGTTCAATTGGATGCTAATGGAGAAGCTTCCATAGTTCCGGCGGATGTAGATGATAATTCGATTGACAATTGTGCGATCGACACTTACAGCCTGGATATTGACAGCTTTACTTGCGAGGATGTGAATTCTCCTGTTACAGTCACACTGACTGTAACAGATGTCAATGGTAATTCAGCTTCGGAAACTGCCACAGTAACTGTTGAAGACAATGTTGCCCCGGTAGCAATTGCTCAGAACATCACAGTTCAGTTAGATGAGAACGGTGCGGCCGTGATCACGCCTCAGATGATCGACAATGGTTCCAAGGATGCCTGCGGAATTGCTGATCTTCGCCTTGATGTTACAGAATTCAGCTGTGCTGAAGTAGGAGAAAACACCGTTACTCTGACTGTTGAAGACAACAACGGGAATACTTCCGCAGCCACCGCTACGGTACTAGTTGAAGATAACGTTGCTCCGGTAGCGATTGCTCAGAACATCACAGTTGAGTTAGATGAGAATGGTGCTGCGGTGATCACGCCACAGATGATCGACAATGGTTCGAAAGATGCCTGTGGAATTGCTGATCTTCGCCTTGATGTTACAGAATTCAGATGCGCTGAGGTGGGAGAGAACACCGTGACTTTGACTGTTGAAGATAATAACGGAAATACTTCCGAAGTTACTGCCACGGTACTTGTAGAAGACAATGAAGCACCTGTACTAACAGCAGCAGAAGATCAAATAGTTATTCTTGATGAATTTTGCTCCATCACGGTTCCAAATGTAATGGGTACAGCAAGTGATAACTGTAGCGTAACGATCACACAGTCTCCGGCTGTAGGAACAGTCTTATCCTCATCACAAAATGCAACTATAGAAGTGCTGGTGACGGCAACCGATGCTTCAGGTAACACCGATATTAAAACGGTGAGCTTGACACCTAAAGACCAAACTGCACCGGTTCCGGTAATGGAAAACCTTGAAGTAATTACTGCCGAATGTATGGTGGAAGAGGGCGATGTTATAGTTCCTATGGCGGTTGATAATTGCGACTCCCGGGTAAGAGTAACTCACAATGTCGATTTTCCAATTACTGCCCAGGGTTCAACGATGATCACCTGGTCCTATACAGACGACTATGGAAACACCAGTACGCAGACTCAGGAGGTGATCATAAAAGATGAAACTGCACCTGTTCCGGATGTTGTAGAGCTTGAAGACATTGTTGTTCAATGCCAGGTTTCGTCGATTGTTGCTCCAAGGGCTACCGATAATTGTGCCGGAAGTCTTATTGCTACTACTAATGATGCCCGTTCTTACGATCAACAGGGGGAATACCTCATTACCTGGACCTTTGATGATGGAAATGGAAATACTGTTTCTCAGCAACAAAAGGTTATTGTAGAAGATACTACTGCTCCGCAGGTGAAGACTAAGAACATTACCGTGTTCCTTGATCCTGTAGACAATGTGAGCATTACAGCTGCCGATATAGATAGAGGGACATTTGATAACTGTAGTGATGTAAGCCTGAGTATTGACAGGGATTATTTTGATGCCACCGGTACTTATGAAGTAGTGTTAACAGCAACCGATGAAGCAGGTAATACGTCAACGGGCATTGCAATAGTAACTGTTGAAGTTGACGGTGTGGAGGCTGAAGGCGTTCACGTGTTACCTACTACCTTGAAACGTTCCACTGTAGCCAAGGTTGTTGTTCCTTTCCGCAGCAGGATTATGGAAGTGCAGGTGATGGAAGCAGAGACAAACAGGTATAAAGTATTCAAAGGGAATAATTCCTTCGAAATGGAAATTGATGTGGCGCCTTTTAAAGGCACCTTATTAGTAAGAATTGTCGATGAAAACGGAACTATCCACCTTAAGAAATTAATAGCACTTTAAAAGATGAAAATGAATATTAAAAATATACTATTAGGCCTTGGTTTTGGGATCATTGGTCTTCAGGCTTCAAGTCAGGAATTGGTGCGACCGGTAATTACCGGGGCACCCTTCCTGCAAATTGTTCCGGATGCGAGAGCCGGGGGAATGGCAGAAATTGGTGTTGCCAGTCTGCCGGATTCTTATTCTCAATTTCACAATCCTGCAAAATTTCTTTTCTTCGGGGAAGAGACCAGTGGGATAGGATTGTCATATATTCCGCAGTTCCAGGGATATGCTAATGATATCTTTCACGCGAATGCCGCCTACTATCAGCAGCTTAATGAGAGATCTGTTATGAGTGGGTCCCTCACTTACTTTAGTTTTGGACGCGTTGAGGTGGAAGAGGAAATTGGAGGAGAAGTTATAAATCAAGGTAGCTTTGTTCCCAACGAAATGGCCTTTGATCTGTCCTACAGTTTAAAAATGAGTGAGAACTATGGAATGTCTGTGAGTGGAAGATACATACGTTCTAATATTATCAACAACAGAAGCAAGGAAAGTGTTGAATACAGAGCAGCTAATGCGGTAGCAGTAGATATTTCCGGATACTATGTTTCTGCAAACCCCGGAGATAGGGAAAACATGTGGAGTTTAGGTTTTAATTTCAAAAACCTCGGATCAAAACTCACCTATTCAGATGAGGAGGAAGTTCGTTATCCACTTCCTTCCTTCATGAAGATTGGGGGAGGTTATCACATTATGAGTGGACGTAATGACGTACTCTCCTTTTATGGGGAAGCCATGAAATACCTTGTGACCTCAACAAATGATAACGGAGAACTCTCTGATGATAGTGCTGTTGCAGGTTGGTTTAGATCTTTTACCGATGCGCCTGATGGATTTTCAGAAGAAATTAAAGAGGTGATTTTTTCGGTTGGATCTGAGTATAATTTTAATAAGGTATTAAGCCTCAGAACCGGATTTATCACTCAGAACAGGGATAAAGGAAACCTTAATCACTTGACCTTTGGAGGTGGAATAAACTATGAACGCTTCAACTTTGATGTGGCTTATCAAAACCCACTTGGGAGCAACTCCGGATTCCAAAGAAATGATGTTTTCAAACTTTCTTTGAGTATAGACCTTAATTACAATAGTCCTTCTCAGCAGAAGGCAAATCCGGTAGTTAGTTTGAGATAGAAACTACGCGGATTAAAATTAAAAAGGCTTCATAGTTAATTAACTACGAAGCCTTTTTTAATTTTTATATGAAAGAGGAGCACTTCTTTCCCCGGGTATTTTTCACAGCAACCTACTGACCGCAGGAGTTACCCATTCATTTCGAGTAATTCCTCTACGTAATGCCTTTCATTCGACAGGCGGGGAATCTTGTGCTGTCCACCTAACTTGTTCCTTTTCTTGAGCCAGTCGTAAAAAAGTTTCTCGCGTGCCTGGTGGATCTTTGGAGGGTTTAAGGTCATATTGTTGAACCGTTTCGCCTCATAATCACTATTGATGCTCTGTAAATGCCGGTCAAAACTGGCCACAAATTCTTCGAGATCTTTTGGAGGCGTCTTGAATTCTATGATCCATTCGTGCGCACCTTTTTCTTTGCCCTTCATAAAAATAGGGGCAGCTGTATATTCCACAATCTCACATCCGGTTTCCTTCGAAGCTTTTTTCAAGGCTTCTTCGGCATTCTCAATTATGAGTTCTTCTCCAAAAACGTTGATATGATGTTTGGTTCTGCCTGTGATCTTGATGCGGTAAGGATGCAGGGAGGTGAAGCGCACGGTATCTCCAATCTTATAGCGCCACAAGCCGGCGTTGGTGGTGATAAGAACCGCATAGTTCTGATTCATTTCTACTTCAGAAAGCGGGATAACCTTTTCTTCAGGTGTACCAAAAGTATTCATCGGGATAAATTCATAGAATACCCCGTAGTCCAGCATCAGCAATAATTCTTTGGAATCATTGTGATCCTGAATTGCGAAAAATCCTTCCGAAGCATTATAGATCTCATAATACCTGAATTCTTCTCGTGGCAGGATCTTTTGATATTGATCAATATAGGGCAGGAAATTGACTCCGCCGTGGAAATAGACCTCCAGGTTGGGCCAGATCTCAAAAAGGTTATTTTTCCCTGAAGCTTCTAAAGCCTTATTTAGCAGAACCAACATCCAAGAAGGGACTCCGGCGAGGCTGGTTACATTTTCATTGATGGTTTCATTGACAATGGCAGGCATTTTAACTTCCCAGTCACTCATCAGGGAAACCTCATTGCTCGGCGTACTGCTGAACTCCGCCCAAAAAGGCATATTATCAATAAGGATGGCTGAAAGATCACCGAACTGGGTACCATTCTGCCGGTATAATTCTTTACTTCCTCCCAGGCGCAGGCTCTTTCCGCTGAACAGCTGGGAATCTGGATTGTTGTTGAGGTACATGCAAAGCAGGTCTTTACCGGCGGCGTAGTGACAGTCTTCAAGAGACTCGTCGCTCACCGGAATAAATTTGCTTTTTGCATTGGTGGTGCCGCTGGATTTTGCAAACCACCTGATGGGGGTAGGCCAGAAGATATTTGTTTCGCCCCGTCGGCTTCTCTCCATGTCGGGTTCAAAGTCTTCATATTTCTGCAACGGCAATCGTTCTGAAAAGGTTTCATAACTGGAGATCGAAGCAAAATCATACCTTTTGCCGATCTCTGTATCCTTTGCTTTTTGAATCAGTTTTTTGAGGAGCTCAAATTGTACCTCATGAGGATATTTAATGAACAATTCCATCTGGTGAATACGCTTCTTGAGGAACCAGGAAGCTACGGAATGGACTAATGGAATTGGCATTTTTCTAGTATCTTTGAGCCTTCAAATTATTTTCCAACCCCTATGGTGGATTGGTTAAAAATAAAACTATTCTAACAGCTTGCAAAAATAGCAAGAAATAAAATTCCTGCAGCATATGACTTATGAGGGCGTCCTGACCAAAATGAAAACTGAACTCACAGATTCGGTTCAATACTACCTTCTTTTTGAGCAGGATTTCATCAACATGAACCAGGTAATAAATAAGAAACTGAGCATAAATTTTCTGCATTACTTCTGCCTTAACTGTAAAAAGGAAAAGAAGATATTCACGAACGGAGTCTGCTATCAGTGTTTTTCTGTGCTGCCAGAGATGGGAGACTGGGTAATGAGACCGGAATTGAGCAAAGCCCATCTGGGAATAGCCGACAGGGACCTGGATTACGAACAAAAGGCCCAGCTGCAGCCGCATATAGTTTATCTCGCCAACTCAAGTAATGTCAAGGTGGGCGTGACCCGGAAAAGCCAGATCCCCACCCGCTGGATAGACCAGGGAGCCCATGAGGCGATCGAGATCGTGGAAGTGCCTAATCGTTACCTGGCCGGGATCACTGAAGTTGCTTTAAAAGATCATGTTTCTGACAAGACCAACTGGCGAAAAATGCTCACTAATGATCTTAAGGATCTTGATCTCGCTGAGATCAAGGAAAGCCTTAAACCGTATATTCCTCAAGAGGTTCAGGAATATTACCTGCCGGCATCCAAAGAGCTGGAACTTAAGTTTCCGGTAGAACAATACCCGGAAAAGATCAAGACCCTTAACCTCGTAAAAAACCCTTTTTACGAAGGTGTGCTAAAAGGAATAAAAGGACAATACCTGATCTTTGAGGATGGTGTGGTTTTCAACGTGCGAAAACACGAAGGCTTCCTTGTTGCCCTGGGTATAGGGTAGAGCATTTATTGACTCGTATCCTTCTTTTTCTTTTTTCCGCCCAACAGGCCGCCCAAAATATCTTTTGCGGCTTCTTTCACCACATCTTTTTGAGGTGCCACCGTATCTTTCTGCGGAACGGGTATTCCTGAAGCAGTAGTGTCTTTTTTCGTTTTTCCGGTAATAATATCGGTCAGGATGTTTTTTCCCTTTTCTTTAAGTTGATCAGTCTGGGAGGCAATGATGCGTTGGGTAAGGTTGTTCACAGCCTGTTGCATATCAAGACTTATTTTAGGGCTGGTGAAAGTCCCGGTGATATCCACCGGAAGGGCCACAGCCATTGTATCCTGTTGCTGAGCCGTAAGTTTTGAAAGAGTTACCCCAATTTCATTTCCCAGGTATTTAGCCGGTACGGCCAGAGCTATGTTGTAATTGAGGTCTTTATTAAAACCGTGGCTTCCCGAAGCCCTGCCTTTGATCCCCTTAATGTTGAAATCAAAAGGCGGTACTTCCACCTGTCCATTCTTGAAGATAAGAGAAGTCTTAAGGTCTTTGAGGTCCAGATTATTGAGATCAACGAATTTCAGGCTTTGATTCAGGCTGGCCAACAGCGGGGTTTGCTCGGGATTCACGCGGGCTCCCAAAATTTCAGCAAGGGCATTTCCTGCGAGCGTTTGCAGTTGAGGGGTAAGATCTTCATTGAGATCTCCGTTGAGCTTGATCTGGGTGGTAAGATTACCCTGTAAAGCTTTTGCAATAGGAGCCAGATTTTGCAACAGTTCCATATCCACAAATGCCCGGGCTATGTCAATGGAATTCAGCTGTAGGTCCATTTTGAAATTAGGAACAGTCTCTCGGGTGGAGACGGTACCGTTGAGGGCAATGTTTCCGTTGAAGATAGAGGCGGTAACATTGTTGAGCGAAGCGGTTTCATCAACTATTTCCAAACTTCCGGCAGTATTCTGCAGCATGAGATTGTCATAGAGTACCCGGTCAGCTTTAAAATCGAGCCTGGCATCCAGGAAGGAAGGGATCTTGATAGCCTCTTCTCCTGCCGTTGCAGCTGTCCTGGTAGTTTCCTTTGTCTTTTCTTCGGAAGCAGTTGGCTTCACCATAAAATCATTGACCGAAAAAGTTTTTGATCGGGCGTCAAATTGTCCCTTCAGTTTTTGATCGGTGAACAGGTAACCCATCAGTTTCTGAATGGTTCCGTTGAGCACCAGGTCGGTTTGTCCAGTGGTGAGCACGGCATTTTCAAGGCTTGCTCCACCCGGATTTAACTTCAGGGTGGCGGTGGCCATTTTCACCTCGTTTGGAATTTCCGGAGAGGTATAACCGAAATTTTTGATGGTCGCCGTTCCGCTGCTCCTCACATTCTGATATTGTTCCTTTTCTACCGATTCCATGTCGAAGCTGGCAGAGAGATCGGCTGTAACTATTCCGTTGAGATCCTGCTCCAGTTCGAGTGGATAGGCTTTTTCAATATTCGCAAGGTTAAGAGTTCCGTTCACGCTCATATCTACCAGCATATTGCCGGTAAGGTTTCTTAGGCTTCCCTTCGCATTAAAAGCGTCCTGATCGATCCTGAACCTCAATTGATCAATGGTCACATACGTTTCCTCTGCGATCCCCGTCTCGTTGACCACTTCTGCTGAAATGCTGATGTCTTCAACAGCCTTCGGAAGATCAGGGTATTTAAAAGAGGCATTTTTGGAAGCGATATTGATCTTCATCTTTGGGATGTAGGTCTCGTCGACAATTCCGCGGATATAGCCGTTGACTATAAAGTCCCCGCTGGTTTGCACGTCTTCAATATTTTTGGAATATTCTTCAGGAATAACAGCCAGGAAATTTTTGAAGGAAGAGGAAGGAGTCTTAAAGCTGATGTCTACCTCGTTGTTATCCTCATTTACCTGCACGTATCCATCGAAAGTGAGCGGCAGCTGATTGATCAGTGCTTCATTTTCTAAAAATGTATACCTCAAATTCTCCAGGTCCATTTTAAAGTCGGCATCCAGCTGTACTTTATTCCGGTCAAGATAATTAGTGCCGTCAACCATCAGGCTCACCAAAGCCCGGGAGAAGGTAGATAGGGTGGAGGTTTGAGCTGAAAAGTCGCCGTTTCCTTCATGATCGAGCTCTTCCACTATAAGGCCTATTTTGGAAGCCTCATCGTAATAATTGACGCGTGAATTGTTGATCTCGTAATGATTCACATCGAATTTGAAGCCGGCAGAAGTATCTGCGGGAGTATCATCTTTAATGGCAACATCATAATTGGCGTTGCCCAGGGAGTCGATCTTGATGTTTAACAGCGTTTCATTGATGGTAAGGGCGTCTATCTTTTTAGCTTCCCCGCCGCCTTTGAAAAGTTCGTAAACAGACATTTGAAGGATCACTTCTTTGCTCAAAGCAAGCGTGTCGCCCTCAAAAGGTGCCTTATTGATCACCTTCAGGTCTTCGATCTGTAAAGTGGCATCGGGAAAATTTCGGAATAGGCTTAGGTCGATATCAGCAAAGGAGACCTCCGCATTGAGGTTATCATTGATAGTCTTTTGGACCAGGTCTTTCAGTTGCTTTTCGAAAATAACAGGGGCCAATAGAAGGATCAGCAGGATCACTCCTAAAACAATGGCTAAAATTTTAAGGAACTTTTTCATTTTTGAATTGATTGGAATTCCGGTCTAAAAATTCTGAAAGATCTATTTTCTGCCTCATTGCAAATTATAGGTTAACCCTCCAAAAACCTGAAACTCTTTCCCACAAAGTTAAGAGTATGTGGTTTTGTTTTATTTAATTTGCTGTGAAATTACAGTTTTCGTCTTACTAAAATTTTCTTAAATCTTTGAAGCCTCCTAAGTCTGTTTATATCGCCCTTGGTAGTAATGAGGGAGAGCGTTTGACGTTTCTGCAACAGGCCCTGGATAAGATACAACATAAAATCGGGGAAGTGACGGCAGTTTCCAAAGTTTACGAAACTCCGGCCTGGGGTTTTGAGGGTAAGGCTTTTTTGAATGCCTGTGCCGCAGTGAGCAGCAGGATCGAACCCGAGGAAGTGTTACAGTTGCTGTTGGAGATCGAAACCGCTCTTGGCCGCAAGAGAACTGCTGCTGCAGGTTATCAGGACAGGTGCATTGATCTGGATATTATTTTATATGACGATGAGATATGGGATAGCGAACACTTAGTGATCCCGCATCCGGAAATGCTGAACCGAAAATTTGTTCTGGTGCCACTAGCCGATATCGCTTCGCATGTACGGCATCCTTTAAGGAAGCTGCGGATAGGGGAATTGCTGCACTCCACAAATGACGATTCTGAAATTCAGGTTTTTCCGCAGACGCTTAAAAAATTTTCCGGTTTCTCGTCCCGCTACAACTATATTGCCGTGGAAGGAAATATTGGTGCCGGGAAAACCAGTTTCGCCACCATGGTTTCTCAGGATTTCAACGCAAAGCTTATTCTGGAACGGTTTAAAGACAATCCTTTTCTTCCGAAGTTTTATGAAGATCAGCCGCGTTACGCCTTTCCCCTGGAAATGTCATTTTTGGCAGATCGCTACCAGCAGCTGGCAGATGACTTGGCGCAATACGACCTGTTCAAGGATTTTGTGATCTCAGATTATGATGTATTCAAATCTCTCATCTTTGCCAAGATCACGTTACAGGAAGATGAATACAACCTCTACCAGAAACTTTTTAATTTGATGTACAAGGAGCTGGTGAAACCGGACCTGTACGTTTATCTCTATCAGAATACCGAGCGCCTTTTGGAGAATATCAAGAAACGCGGCCGCGAATACGAGCAGAATATTCAGCAGGACTATTTGGCCAATATCAACCGCAGCTATCTTTCCTTTATCAAGTCCAAGCCCGGGCTTAATGTGAAGATCATAGATATCTCGGAACTCGATTTTGTGAACAACCGGGAAGATTACTTACAGTTGCTGAAGGAGATCTCCTAGGAATCAATGTTCAGGAACTGCTCTATTCGGGAAGTGCAGAAATTTTCGCGAAGAAATCCCACAGAACCACACCTGCGCTGACAGAAATATTCAAAGAGTGTTTGCTTCCCAACTGAGGGATCTCGATCACCCCGTCTCCGGCCGATACAACCTTTTGTTGCACGCCTTTCACTTCGTTTCCAAAAACCAGCGCATATTTTTGCCCTTTTTGAGGGGTGAAGGAATTTAGCATTTGGGCCTTTTCTGCCTGTTCCACAGAAAACACATGAATTTGCTCTTTTTGGAGCTTCTCTACCACAGTCAATACATCTTCAGCATATTCCCAATCCACAGTATCAGTAGCTCCCAAAGCGGTTTTTTGAATATCCTTATGAGGCGGAGTAGCAGTGATTCCGCAGAGGTAAATTTTTTCGATCAGGAAAGCATCAGCGGTCCTAAAAATGGAGCCGATATTATTAAGGCTTCGCACATTGTCTAAAATGACAATTATGGGAGTTTTTTTGGCTGCCTTAAATTCTGAAAGACTTTTTCGGTCGAGTTCGCTGTTGCGTAATTTCCTGTTTACCATGCCGCAAAATTAAGATTATTTGCCACTTCCGAAGAGTCAGATCAGCAGGAATATTTCGTTCAGAGAATTCAGGAAAAAGACCCGGTGCAGCAGCAGTAATAGTACTTATTTATATAAATAATTGATTTTTAGATATTTAATTAATATAAATAATGTAAATTTATTGGACTCCCCACAATTTTACTTCATAACAATCCGAAATTGAATATAGGTATGAAAACAGTACACGCGCTTTTTATTGTAATGGGAGTATTTCTTACCAGCCAGCTTACGGCTCAGGAAAATGAGCCGAAAAAGTATTCCAACCCTGAATGGTACCAGGTAGTCCATGTAGACTACAAGGCCGGCAAGGAAGATGCGGCCAGGAAGATCATCAATGACTACTTTAAAAAAGCATCTGACAAGGCCGGTACTTCAAAACCGGTAATGGAACTGGCCCTTAATACGGGAGATTACGATTATCTCTATATCTGGAAGCTTGAGGAAGGACTGCAATCCCTCGATTGGGAAATAAGTCCCCAGGGGCTAAAATGGCAAAAAGCTTTTGAGGAAATGGTAGGTGGAAAAGATAAGGCCAAGGAATTGGGGGATGAGTATTCCTCATATGTAAGTAAGGTGAAAGTCGAACTGGCCAGAAAGGATAATTAGGTCGGTAATAAAAATAAAATAATTCTAAAAGTGATGAAAAACAAACTAACAAGTCTCAACTGGTTCCTGTGTGTAATGCTACTGCTGGGAACAAATGTATTTGCGCAGGATCCTTCCCGTGAAGATTCTAAACACTATAAAGTGGAAATGGAAAATGATGAGGTGCGGGTACTCCGCATTAAGTACGCTCCCGGAGATACTTCTGTAATGCACGAACACCCCAAAGGGGTAGTGGTCTTTTTGACTGACAGCAAAGTAGGTTTTACCCTTCCCGATAAAAAGGAAATGGCCATGCAGGCAAAGGCAGGAGAGGTGATCTGGACCGACGGCGGAAAACATAAACCCACAAATACCAGCGGGGAATCGCTGGAGGCCATTCAGATAGAATTGAAAGATGGTGGTGACAGGTATACCACCTCCTCTTCCGAGATAAGTCAAACTAAGAAACTTATTGAGCAATACGAGAACCAGGAATGGGATAACTGGAAGAACCATTATGCCGACGGGGCGAAAATATTCCACAATAACTGGGATGAAGCCGCTACTCCAGATCAATTCATTCAGTCGCAAAAAGACCTTTTAAAGCAGGTTTCTGCTTATGAATTTGTAGATGATCCTATTTTCTTTGAACAGGTGGTGGACGATGACGGGAAAAAGTGGGTCTACGTCTGGGGGACCTGGCAGGGTACTTTAAAAGGTAGTGGTGAGCAGTTGCGCATTCCTGTACATCTGGCCCTGGAGTATAAAGACGGTAAGATCATTGAGGAATTCGGTTTTTACGATCTTTCTACTTTTATGGAGAAAACAAAAGGAATGTAACAGGCAAAATAAACTTTAGATCAGCCTTTCGAGTGCTGTGTCCATCCGTTCCGGTTTCGGGGCGGATGGACTTTTTTTAAGGGAGCAGGAGCAGCACGAAATGATTGTGAGTTGCTTAACAAATCCCTTCTTGGGGATTTAAAAAAAATCTTTTAAATTCAAATTTAATTTTTAAAAATCTAATAACTAAGTGTTTATGGAGAAGGAGAGACAATATTGGACAAAGGCAGAACTTGAGATCTATATCCTGCTTCTCTGTGCCAACGCAGATTCAAATATGACACCCGAAGAGCTGGAATTGATAAAGACAAAAACAGACAGGGAGACCTTTGAGAAGGTGTATGGTGAGTTTTCAGGAGATACAGAAGAAGAGAGTCTTGATAAAATTCAGGAAAATCTGGTGATTCACGAATACTCTCACAAAGAACTTGTGGAGCTAAGAAAAGAAATGTTCGAGGTCTTCTTTTCAGATAAGAAATTCAGTGTCATGGAAAAAACGCTTGACAAGATCCTCAACAACATTTTGTATTAAAAAGTTCCCTTTATCGATATCAAAAAAGAGGCTTTTTGAGCCTCTTTTTTGTATACAAGTAACTTGTAATAATTCGAATTACATGGTTAAAAATCAGTTATTTACGCGTTGTTTATTGTATCTTTGAAGTTCCTCCAGATCGAGATATGAGTAGTTCCCCCTGCGCCCAATTTCCCAAAAAGGTGAAATATTGATGTTGTTGTTCCTGCCTGTTCTGTAAAATCCTAAAATTTTTGGTATGCTACGGGTTCTTAGAAATCTGCGTCGAAAAGTCTTTAGAGGAAGCCGATTGACAAGATATTTATTCTATGCAGTGGGGGAGATCGTTTTGGTGGTCATTGGGATACTCATCGCCTTACAGATCAACAACTGGAACCAGCGGCGACAGAAGGATATTTTGTTCAACAACTCGCTGGAGCAGTTGTATAATTCCATCAAATTGGATACCGAATCCCTTGCCTTTGCTATGGAATTCACCAGCGGCCAAATTACCCTCATTGACAGCCTTTTGAAGAACCCGAAAGCTTTTCCTGAGGATATCACTCCCAATATACTGTTCTACCTGGATGAAGAATTCGATATCGAAATCCATAGCCTGGAAACAGCTTCACTTATTACGACACTGGATTACGATCCCGCTGATGAAGGTCAACGAGAAATAGCCAAAGAACTCACTTCTTATTCCAGCTTTCACAGTTCAGGCAGGAATAAGAGCGAACGAAAACTTTCTGCCTTCCTTGAACAGGAAAATGTACCGAACCCCAAACCCTCTTTCGGATTTAGCTCCTTTAATAATTTCAATTACTCCGATTCGAGTTTTTACAGTAAAGCGAATAAGGAGAAAGTGGCCGAGTTGCTTCGAACTGACGAGATGCGCTCAATTCTGCTCACCTTAAGAGCTCAAAAAGAGATCTTTGTAATAGTGGACTATTTTACCTTTTATGAAGATGGTATTTCAATCCTGAACAGGTTAAAGGCTTACAATCCCGACCTCAAACTACTTTATAAAGAAGTGGGCATTTTAGGCACAGCTTTACCCAACGGCTGGGAAAAATCTGTGCCCATGAAACTTATAGATCCCGAAAAAAGCCTGTGGGAACTGGATGTAAGCCTAAAGCAGGGTGAAGTAAAATTTAGAACCCGTGATAGTTGGCGTACCAATTGGGGAGGAAAAACCTTTCCTTCCGGAACTACCATTTACTTTGGAGACAACATTCCTGTAGAGGAAGGCGATTACCGGGTCAGGTTAAACCTGCTGGAAAACACCTACGAGTTCATCAAACGTCAACCCCTCCTTAATTAGAGACAAGGCTGGAATCTCCCGAACTTAATCCCGCGTGTGCTCCAATTTCAGGAAATACATTAGAAGAAAGATCCTTTCCGAAGAAATCCCTGTTGCCGGCATTATTTGTAAAATTGACTCCCGTGTCTATAGCAGGAGAACCAATATTCAGCTTATAGGCAGAGAGATCTGAAAGTTTATTGCCAAATCCAATAGTTCCACCTTCTCCCGGTGCGATAAGAAGTGGATCTCCTTCATAACCCACAGCTTGTGTTTCCCACATTTCATTTCCGGTGGTCCTGAAATCTGCCAGGGAACTGTAAACGGTGCCCTGAAATTTGATCCTGAAGGTTCCGGTAGTGTGGTAAAGGTTTCCGCTGATGTTGGCATCATAACCGGAAGGCACATCGATGAGATCAGCTCCGTTTTCGGCAACCAGAATATTGTTATGGATATTGATGTTATTGGAAATAGGTTTCCAGTTAAGGAGTTTTATGTTCGCCGAAGCTGAATTTCCTGATTTTTCACTGAGGTAAAGTGTATTGCTGTAGATGTCGATATCTGTCATGTCATTGACACCGGTGCCGTTGAACAAATAGACGCTTCCGCCGTTTGTTCCCGCATCGTTCTCACTGATGTTGAATCGAACCACAATGTTATGCATAGGTCGTGCCCCGGAGAATTGACCAATCATAAAGCCGCCTCCATAGTTGTCATGAGAATAATTGTACTGCATCACCCCGTTGGTCACACCGCCGTCAAAATCGAAACCGCCGCCATCTTTCGTGCTGCTTTTCATGTTGTAAACCTCGTTGAACTGGATCGTAACCTGGTCAGAATCCCAGTACCAGATCCCTACCGGACCGCCGCTGGAGTTGGTGTTTCCGCTTCCGGAATCATGCACTGTACTGTGTTCAATAGTTGAATTCTGCACATCTGACAATAAAATTCCATTGCCGGAGTGTGAGCCTTTACTGTAGCCTGGAATGTTGTACACTTCACAGCTGCGAACAGTAAGGTTGGAATGCGCATATCCCACTTTGGAAGAGGAGAATTCTCCGTAAGAAGAGATCCCTACATCCAGTATATCATGTACTTTATTATTTTCAATCAGTACATTACTGTAACCGGAGTTGTGGTTCCAGGATCCAATGACAATCCCAAAATCCCTGAAGCCGTAGACTTCACAATTTTTGATCTCTACCAGGTCAAGTTTGACATCATTTGGCAGGTCGTTATAGAACTGAATACCCGATTTCTGATTTGAATTCATTCCGCTTCCGGCGATAATCAGGTTCTCGATCAAAAATCCGGAAGTATTGTAGGCATCTATGCCAAGTCCGTCTCCTGCCAGGATAGTAGCCTTTCCATTCCCATAGGAGCCAATCCTTACGGGGCTTGCGCTGTTGTTCCCATCTTCTGAGGTCAGTTTCAAGGTGCCCTGAAAACTTTGTCCTCCTTCAAAAAGAATGGCATCTCCCGGATTAATAGCTCTTGTGTTGACCTTATCTATAGTGCGCCACGCGTCTTCAGGAGAAAGACCGGTATTTTGGTCATTTCCGGTAGAACTTACATAATAAGGGTTATTGGGACAGGTAGTGTCGCTGATAAATTCGGCATCGATCACCCCGTTGCTCGGGGAGATAAAGCTGAGTTTTCCGGAGAGGGTAGAACAGGCTTCCCCGTTAGATCCATTTGAATAGCGATGAACTCCGGACCAGGTCACGGGATCGCCGGAAGTGGTTCCGTTCTTCAAGGTGCAAAAGGTGTAATCGCCATTGGTAGTACAGGTCTCTTCCACTACCAGTTCAGCATCGATAAGGGTTCCCAAAAATGCCTGTACGGTCACCATTTTTTCACCGGCATCATCGGTGAGCAGCATGTTGAACACGCGATCTTCATTATTAAGCGGAATTCCCTCATAAGTACCTGTCTGGTCCTGACAGTTGGTGCACTTATAAGTTCCGGTAATAGGAGTGACCGGGGAATCAGCTGTGTGTTCTGCAACCAGTACAGAACCGCTTTGGTCTTTGAATACCACATCTGTTACGACAGGCTTTCCTAAGTCATCAAGAAAAAATTTAAAAGACAGATCCTGAGAATCTATGGTTGCTACCTGGTCTGTACCAGATTTGTTCTGGCTGCGCTTGTTGGAAGAGCGGGCTTCAAAAGTTTCTCCGGTACTCAGGTATAATTTTACTGTAGCGTTTTCATAGGTGGTGATATTTCCTTTAACAACATCGGGGAATACCACGTCCAGGGTTCCGCGGTATTTGGAATCACTGGAAGCAAAAATTCCTTTATATACTACTTCATAGCCATCTGGTACGGGAGTTCCTTTATCTATTTCCACGTTGAGAACTTCAGGTTCTTCTGCGGAACAGGAGGAAAGTAAAAGCACTAAAAAAAGGACAGCAGCGTGAAGTATCCCGGTCGGGACTATTTTATTTTTAAGAAGAGAAAATTTTCGGGGGGTAGTTTGTTGTTTCATCAGCATTCATTTTCATACTTCAAAGAAAGACGTTAATTAGATAAAATGCAAAAAAAATCGATGAAATACACTCATTATGTTTTTGAGGACCAGTTAATTACGTCAGAAAATACTTCTTAAAAATACTGTAATCCCGCGTCCTTTCTGGGCTGCGGAAGGATATCTGATAAATAAAACTTTTTATGATTTTCTTAGCATTTTATTTTGTGAAGAAAAATTGGAAAACAGGGGCCGAGGGAACTCTTCTGAAAAGAATAGATTATTTACTTTAGCAGATAGCAAAAAACGGAAATTGTGTCGGGAAAATCACAGAAGAAGGTCACGCCTTTAATGCAGCAGTACAACAGTATCAAGAAGAAATATCCGGATGCGCTCTTGTTATTTCGGGTGGGCGATTTTTATGAAACTTTTGGAGAAGACGCAGTCAAGGCTGCACGAATTCTCAATATCGTACTCACCAACCGGAATAACGGCAGCGAACGTACCGAGCTGGCCGGTTTCCCTCATCATTCCCTGAACACCTATCTTCCAAAGCTGGTAAAGGCCGGCCAACGGGTAGCTATTTGTGACCAGCTGGAAGATCCAAAAATGACAAAAACGATAGTGAAGCGCGGCGTGACAGAACTCGTCACCCCGGGCGTCTCTATGAATGATGAGGTGCTGCAAAGCACTTCCAATAATTTTCTTTGTGCCGTTCACTTCGGAAAAAAGCTGCTGGGAATATCATTTTTGGATGTTTCTACCGGAGAATTCCTCCTGGCCGAGGGCTCAGCCGAATACATTGACAAACTACTTCAGAATTTTAGTCCGAGTGAGATCCTGGTTCCCAAGAATCGAAAAAAGGATTTTCAGAAGCAGTTTGGAGAAGATCATCACACCTTCTACCTCGAAGATTGGGTGTTCAAGAGCGATTATGCCTTTGAAACCCTCAACTCTCATTTTAAAACCAGCAGCCTGAAGGGATTCGGAGTGCAGCAGCTCGAAGAAGGAGTAGTTGCTGCTGGAGCCGTGCTGTACTATCTCGGCGAGACACAACATCACCGCCTGCAGCACATTACCGGCATCTCACGTATTGCTGAAGAAGAATATGTATGGATGGACCGGTTCACCATCCGTAATCTGGAGCTCTACCATTCTAATGCCCAGAATGCAGTAACCCTGCTCGACATTATAGACAATACAATTTCACCCATGGGCGGGCGTATGCTCAAGCGCTGGCTTGCCCTGCCGCTCAAAAATGCCGAGAAGATCAGGCGCCGCCACCAGATCGTCGAATACTTTATCCAGAATCAAGAGGTCATGCAAAAGATCAGGCATCACATCAAGCAGATCAGTGACCTGGAGCGGCTCATCTCCAAAGTGGCTACCGGAAAGGTGAATCCGCGGGAAGTGATCCAGCTTAAGAATTCCCTAGAGGCCGTGGTGCCGGTGAAATCTTTGGCAGCAAATTCTTCCCATGAAGCTTTACAGGTATTGGGTGAAAATCTGCAGAGCTGTGAGTTGCTTCGCAGCAAGATCAAAGAGACCTTGTTTGAAGATGCGCCTGTCAATATTCAGAAAGGTCATAGTATCGCCGATGGGTTTTCCGAAGAACTGGACGAACTGCGAAAAATAGCCTTTTCGGGTAAAGATTATCTGAACAAGTTGCTGGAACGGGAAGCGGCCGCTACCGGGATCACTTCATTAAAGATCGCCAGTAACAACGTTTTTGGATACTATATTGAGGTAAGGAACGCTCACAAGGAGAAGGTGCCGGAGACATGGGTGAGGAAACAAACCCTGGTCAATGCCGAACGTTATATTACGGAGGAACTAAAGGAATACGAAGCGAAGATCCTGGGAGCCGAAGAGAAGATCCTGCAGCTGGAACAGGAGATCTTTCAAAAGCTGATTATTTGGATCGGCGACTATATTCAGCCGGTGCAGCAGAATGCCCAGCTTATTGGACAGCTGGATTGTCTTTGTTCCTTTGCCCAGCAAGCTATGGCAGAAAATTACTGCAAACCCGAGATCGATGATTCCTTTGAATTAGACATTCGGGATGGACGTCACCCGGTGATCGAAAAACAATTGCCGCTCTCAGAAACCTATGTTACCAACGACGTCTACCTGGATCGGGAGGAACAGCAGGTGATCATGATCACGGGTCCAAACATGAGTGGTAAATCGGCCATTCTGCGACAAACAGCACTCATTGTACTGATGGCTCAAATGGGAAGCTTTGTGCCTGCTTCAAAAGTGCGGATAGGCCTCATTGATAAAATATTCACCCGAGTAGGAGCCAGCGATAATATTTCGATGGGCGAATCTACTTTTATGGTAGAGATGAATGAGACGGCCAATATTCTGAACAACCTTTCAGAAAGAAGCCTGGTGCTGTTGGATGAAATAGGCCGGGGGACGAGTACATACGACGGGATCTCCATCGCCTGGGCCATTACCGAATATTTACACGAACATCCTGCCAGGGCAAAAACCCTTTTTGCGACCCATTATCACGAATTGAATGATATGGCAGAGACCTTTAAAAGGATAAAGAACTACAATGTTTCGGTGAAAGAGCTGAAGGATAATGTTCTGTTCCTTCGGAAGTTGGTGCCGGGTGGGAGTGAGCACAGTTTCGGGATACATGTGGCCCGCATGGCAGGAATGCCACAACAGGTACTTCACAGAGCCAATAAGATCCTGAAAAAGCTGGAAAAATCACATGACATGCAGGAGAACGGAAAGCTGCTCAAAAAGTCGGCAGAGGAAGAAATGCAGCTCAGCTTTTTCAACCTGGATGATCCTATTCTGGAGGAGTTGAAAGAGGAGATCCTTCACACCGATATTGACACGCTTACCCCGGTAGAAGCCCTGATGAAGCTCAATGAAATTAAGCGCATGCTAACAGCAAAAAATAAAGCGAAGGTCTGACAAAAAAGTCAATCTTAACATTTTCCTTTTTCTGGAAATAAACTACAGGAGTAAGAACAAAAAAAACCCTCCAAATCAATAAGATAAAGAGGGTTTCTGTACTCGGAGCGGGTCCCGATAGCTATCGGGATGAATCCGCACCAAATTTTTCCAGCAGCTTCAACCTCATTTCTTCGTATTGCTTGAGGTTGACTAAGTATTTTCTGGATTTCATCTTTTTTATGTGCACTTCCATTTGTCTGGCCTGAGAATAAGAAAGGTTATCAAATAATATGTATTCCTGCCAGTCAGCAGCTTTTTTAGTAAAAGCTAATGTATATTCTCCATTCAGATGCTGTTTCAAACGTTCATCAAAATCGCTGCAACTTCCAATATAATAGGAGTCAATAGATGGAGAATAAATTACATAAACCTGGGCCATACGAAGAGCTAATAAACAAAAAAACCCTCTAAATCAATAAGATAAAGAGGGTTTCTGTACTCGGAGCGGGACTTGAACCCGCACGACCGTTGCTGGTCATTGGATTTTAAGTCCAACGTGTCTACCAATTCCACCATCCGAGCGTGGAAGGTTTAGATGAGCGAAAAACGGGATTCGAACCCGCGACCTCCACCTTGGCAAGGTGGCGCTCTACCAACTGAGCTATTTTCGCGTTTTAAAGAACTTCGCGGTTGTCATATGACTTTAACGCGGATGCAAATTTAAAACAATTCTAATAACGGCAAAGATTTTTCTAAAAAAATAAAAGCGAAAAAGTTGTGCTCAACTCACTCTCCTGAAGGTCAAATTGCTAGTTCTTCTTTTTTAAGTCAACAGCTATTTTTACAAGGTTCAATTCCCAATTATTTCCTCTGAATGTCCTTGTAGTGTCGCCTCGAGCGAAGTCGAGAGGTCCTTGCATGTTTCGGAGATTATATCTTCAATTTCCTCATTAAATATTCATACACCGTTTCCCAGTCCGGAAACTGGCTGGTGCCGAAATGTATATGTTCTCCTTCAAATTCGGCTGCTCCATTTTTAGTGCGGTCGTCCACCAGGAAATCTCCTTTTAAAAGATCCTTTCTGTGGGAGAGGATGAGGCGTTTGCGCCCCATGTTACCGAAGTGGTTTTCGATCCAGATCCGTTTTCCGGTAAAGGACTGCGGCAGACTCCACATAGCAGTGGAGAGAAAGAAGATCTCGTAATGCCGCGACAATTTTTCTACAGCCTCAATGGCCCCTTCTATAGGTGGCAGGTCGTGAAAGATATCGGGATTTGCATAGCAGATCTGATCTATCTTTTCAGAAAGTGCCTCCTGATCCTGATGGCCTTTGAAGTTCTGTAGTTCCGGCTCCAGTTCTCCAATTCTCTTTTCAAAGTCTGCAACCACCCCGTCCATGTCCAGGTAAAGTATTTTTTTATTCATCTGTTTGTGTTTTTATTTATAAAAATAAGCAGGAGACATGACAAAAGATGACGTTTGAAGTTAGAGGTTAGAAATACGAAGGTAGAAGTATGAATTTTCAATTTTCAAAAGATTTTGAATTTGGAATTCTAAATTCAAAATTCTATGGTGACACGAATTGACGTGATCTCGTTTTACTTTCGTAAAACAAAGGAAATTTACATGAGAAAACTGGAGATCACCCTGACCGAAGAACAATACCAACATATCCAGGAAGAGATAAAATATGCAAACCGCACCCATCTCTCAGAAGGGGTCTTTGGCGGATATGAGCTTTGTCTGCAAGTGGGAATACCGGATGTCTATGGGAGTTTCTTGGAAATGAAAATGGCAAATACGGTAAAGTTGGGAGAGGTGGAATGGAGGTTTATGGAAGAACGAAGTTAGAAGGTAGAAGACCAGTTAAGAGTTATGAGTTCAAAGTGATGTTGCTCGTTGCCTGTTGCTGGTGCTGTCGTCCTTTACGTCTCCAGCCGTCAGTTCGAGTGCCCCGATCCCGATAGCTATCGGGATTGGGGTGTATCGAGAACAGTGCGCAACCTGAATTGAATTCTAATTATAATCCTAAACCACGATAGATATCATGTACAGAGAAAAGATAATCCTTGCTTACCTGGCAATGGAAACTTTAGAGCAGGACAGCGAACAAAACTGAATTAAAAAAAAATATCCTGATGTGCCCGTCCATGAAGGAACTGTTCCTTGAGTCCAACGTCATCGCCCACGACAAATTTTGGCCGGTCTTCTACTTAATTTTGAAGAAGCTAAGGTTTCTATTGCAAACGAAGAGTTAAACCAAAATCTATAGCTATGCCAATGCCTTATGATGGATATAACTGGAGACCGAATGACAATTCGGCCACAACCAATCTGCGGTACACTCTGGAAGCAGAGAAGTGGGTGAATGCCGTGTCTTCAGCTCAGCGTCGTGCCCAGCCGAGATCAATTTCGGGAGATCTGGCTTTTATTGGAATGGTCGTGCAGCTTATCCTGTGCGTTGTTCTGCTCATAGTATTGGGGCTACTTCAACTACTAAAGGCGCTTATAAAATTCGTTGAAAGCAGTGTAAACAACAGCAATAAAAAAGCACCTCAGGTCAGGAAGAAGAAGCATGAGAAAACATTTACTGATGAAGAATTTTCCGCAGGAGGAAAAAAACCTGACAAAGTGTGGACTATCAAAGAAGAGAAGCAATATCCACGGGGATGGCAACTGATCTTTTGGACCAGGTGGGGTAGACTCCGTTATTTCTGGCAATTTTTATTCTTGTTGATTACCATTTTTTTAATTGAAATGGTGGTGCTCTTTCTATTGAGTCAATGGATCCCAAACTACGTGACCATCAATAAAGAAGTGATCATCTTTGCGGCCGGGGTAAGCCTGTGGAATGCATTTTTAGGAGTGGATGCTTAAAAAGCATTCCTGGGCGACACCTTATGGCGGCTTACACTCTTAATTTTATCAAATAAAAGGATTTTGCTTTTTCTCAGGAGGAAAGAAGACGGGAGAGGCAGCGGTATTTTTTAATATTAAAATTGGGAGGAATGGGTGCCGGTGGTGATGAAGGTCTGTTAAAATATTAACAGGTTGATTTTCAGTAGGGACAGGCTTGTTAAAATTTAATTTATGCTTCAAAGCCTCTATAATAAACGGTTTGAACAAAGGAGAAAATGAGAAGACCTGCTGATTTCTAAAAAATAAATTATATATTTAACAAGATTTTAAGCCCCTACCTTAGAATTTAACAACCAAATCAATTGTGAGACCTACTTTTTTTTCAGAGTTATCTGAAGGGGCTAAACTTGTGCATCAACAGATCCTCTCGACCACGAGGAAAAATCCCGAGATAAAAACTTTATATAAAGCAGCCAAGTGCTTTTTTAATCTTGGCGGAGCTATTCTATGGCATCAAATGCTGATGCTATGATTCTGTTAATAACACCTAAAATATAAACAACTAAATGTCACAATTTTCAGAAAAGGATGCGGAAAAAGCATTTTCCAAAAGACAACGAAAATTCAAGAAAAAGGATGCAGAAAAAATCTTTGAAAAAGAGGAAAATCTTTTCTCTAAATTCTTGAGCATTTCTAATCTAAAGGAGTATTATCAGGATTTCAAAGATCTTTTTTCACTTTTTAAGGATTTCTATAAAGGAAATTACAATGAAGTTCCCTGGCTCGTGATAGCTTCAATTGGAGGGGCATTACTTTATGTTCTATCACCTATTGATTTAATTCCAGATTTTATTCCTGTTGTAGGTTATTTGGATGATGCAGCTGTATTTGCGGCCTGCCTGAAGTTTGTTCAAGAAGATCTTGAGAAGTATAGAATGTGGAAATTCTCTGCAGACCAAGATAATTCCACAGAAACAGAAATAGTGGAAGTTTAAACATTTTAAAGAAAATACTAATTAATAAATACCATTATGCAAAACGAAGAATTTACGCAGGAAAAATACGAAGAAGCCTTAAAGAAATCCTTTGATGAAAAACAGGAGGAGTTTGATGATCTACGAAGTAAAAAATTAGTCATTAGTCTCATAGGTAGTGTAAATGCAGGGAAATCTCAGACTATTAACGCATTAACTGGCATTAATTACGCCGATGTGAAAGCACGCTCTGGCTGGACAAAGGAGGTAACTTTATATCCTTTAAATGAAAATGTTCTTATAGCGGATACTCCGGGATTGAACGATATAAACGAAAGTGTAAGTCAAAAGGCAACAAATTTTGTTGAAGAAAGTGCAGATATTATTCTCTATTTTTTAAATGCAAATGTTGGTATTACAGCTGCAGATAAAAAAACATATAGAGAGCTTCAGAAATTACAAAAGGAGATAATAGTAATTGCCAATAAAATTGACACTTTAGATGATGAAGAGATCAATGAGGTAAGATCTCAAATATTTGAGGAGCTTGGAGTTAATCCTTTTTGTATATCTGCTAAAAAGAAAATAGGTTTAGAACCATTGCATGAACACATCTTAAGCATCTTGGAAACAAGAGGAAAAGACATACTTTATATAAAAGCATCAAAATTTAAAAATAAGGAAGTACGGAATTGGATAAATGCTGCGTCAGCCACTGCGGTAGGAATAGGGGCCCTGCCTGTACCAGGTTCAGATATCATCCCTTTAACTACCCTTCAGGTGGGCTTGGCAATGAAAATTGCTTTTATTTATGATATTAAGCCAAGTAAGGAAGATGTTATGAAATTGGCTGCATCAACCGTGACAGGGAGCATTGGAAAGCAGATAGCAAAATGGGCAATTACAGGTTTAAAAGCGGCAGGATGGATACCTGGGGCTCAACTTTTAGAAGTAGCTATTTGCGGGATTGCTGGCGCGGTAGCTGGGTCTATGACTTATGGTTTCGGTTGGGCTTGTAACGCTTACTACAGTAGTGGTATGCAAATGGAATTGAATGAAGTGGGAAAACTGTTTAAGGAATATTATGATATGCACAGAAGTAAAAAGAAGGCCGCATAGGATCTTCAATCCAATTCTAAATTCCGTCCATAGAATAACTGTTGATAAGGCAGTTAGGATCCAAATAATGAGATAGGTTAGAAGATCTTTTTCTGACCCTTGCATATTCTTATTATAAATGGATTTGTCCCTATTATCAGAAATAAGGGATGTGGTGTTATTTTAATTTTTTGGGTAAATCAGCAGGAAAAAATTTTCGGCTGATTTCCCTAAAATTTTCTGAGCAAATCAAGGAAAAGGTTGTTTAAGTAGGGAGTTCAAAAAACTGGGGTTAAGATAAGAAACCTAGATAAACGCCTAAATATTAGGTGTCTCAAAAACTTAAATAGAACATTAAAAGTAAATCATCCGAAGAAGAAGTCCTTATGAAGACTAACAACTATATTAGAAAATCTAATTTCTATAAAGTTAATGAGGTAGCAAAATATTTTAAAACCACACAATTTCCGGCAGAGTCAACTGTTGATCTTCTAAAAGTAGGACCTTACAGCCATAGTAAGAATAGAATCTTCAAGTTAGCTATAATTTACAATGAAGCTAAGCTTTGGATTAAGTTATTTCAAGATGGTGTAAAACTGAAAACTAACTATTATGATGAGCCGAATTTTGATTCTGCTCTTTTGTCTTATTTGAAAACACATAACCTGGAAAAGGTAAAGGCTGAACTTTCTCCGGAGCTCAGCGAGCTTCAGGTTATTAAAGATTTTAGAAGTAAGGTGAAATACGTCATAAGCATTGTTCAGAGGTTTTCCAAGCAGGAACCTGCTCTTATACCTGATAACCAGTTTCCGCAGGAAGATTTTAAAGAGTTGAATTATTCCACTGATGAAAAGCAGGAGAAACTCAACGAAATTGGAGATGAAAAATTTGTAGTCAGTCTCTTAGGTAGCGTAAATAGTGGGAAATCGCAGTTATTCAATGCATTAACAGGTACTAATCATGCCCTTGTAAAAGCACGGTCAGGCTCGACAAAGAAGGTTTTTTTATACTCTTTGAATAAAAATATTCTCCTTGCGGATACTCCAGGATTATATGATATTCAAGGAAGGGTTAGTCAAAAGGCGATAAATTTTACAAAAGAAAATGCGCATCTCATTCTCTTCTTTATAAATTCAAATGCCGGGATTACTGCTGCAGATAAAAAAATATATCGTAAGCTTCAAAGACTTGAAAAGGAAACAATAGTCCTTGCAAGTAAGATAGATACTTTAGATGAAGAAGAATTTTTGGAGGTAAGATCTCAAATATATGAAGAGCTTGGAGTTATGCCTTTTTCGGTATCTGTTAAGAAGAAGGTAAATCTAGAGCAGTTGCATGAGTATATTAAAAGGATATCTGAAAGGAAGTTAATGTAAAAATGAGCAAAATGGATGTAATGGATCCCCACCACCACTTCGCCTCCTTCTTTAAAGGACAAAAAAAACTGCAGCCCTTCGCCTACGCCGCATCCAAAAGCCTGGCTGAGGGCAGTATCTGTGTTGATGTAACCAGCAACTCTGAAGATCTGTTTGGAGATTCAGAAAAGGAGTCGGAAGAAGAGTTTTCTGTAGAAGGGCTGAAGGAACTTCATACTTTGGTCGGTAACGAAAACGATGTAAAAAAGCCTTTTGTCCTGCATGGGAATAACTTTTACATCACCCGCTATTTCAATTATGAAACCCAAATCATCCAGGGGATCAAAAGGTTAGTGGGGGAGAGGGAAAAGAAAAGAATTTCTAGGTTTGACTGGTTAAAAACCTCTGCACAATTCCAAAAGTTGGTGGCTGGGCAGGAGGTAAAAAAAGGAGCGGACTGGCAATTGGTGGCGGCTGCCATGGCTTTTGTCAACAACTTTAGCATTATCACCGGCGGACCGGGAACGGGGAAGACTACGACCGTAGCTAAGATCCTTGGCTTATTATATGAAGAGGATCCAGAGCTGGTGGTTAAATTAGCGGCTCCCACCGGAAAGGCTGCGATGAGGATGAAAGAATCTTTGACTGGTAATGACCAAATTTCCTCTGATCTTAAAGGAATAATTGATGAGCTCAAGCCCTTTACAATACATAGACTCCTGGGGCCAAAACGTCAGTCTCCATACTTTAAGAACGATTCAGAAAATCCGGTTGAGGCAGATGTGATCATTGTGGATGAAGCTTCTATGATAGATGTGGCCCTTTTCAGTAAACTTATTTCTGCCATAGGTCCGGAAACCAGGCTTGTCCTTTTGGGAGACCGTAACCAACTTGCTTCTGTGGAGGCAGGAAGTCTGCTGAGTGATCTTTGTGCCACCGTACCAGGAAAGAATCAGTTCAGTAGTGAGATGAGCGCAGACTTACAAAATCTTATCCCTGATTTGAACATAGAGACTGCACGGGAAGATCATTTTCTGCAGGATCATATTACCGAATTAAAATATTCCTGGCGTTTTGAAACAAGGCCGGCTTTTAGGAAGGTCAGCGAGGCAGTGATCAATAATGAGAAAGAAGAGATCAAATCATGGTTCGGGGAGGAGGGGCTGAAAGAAAACATACAGATAGATCCTGAATATGATGAAAAGCTTTTCAATAACTTCATCAGTTCTTATGAGGAGTACATCAAGAAGGAGGAACCTAACCGGAAGAATATTGCTGAAGCGATCAAAAAATTCAACGAGCTTCGAATTCTGGCGGTCCTGAGGAATGGAAAGAATGGGGTCGCCGGACTAAACGCGAGGGTGGAGAAATACCTTACAAAGAAGAAATTAATTGATACCAGTACTGATTTCTATGAGTTCCGTCCGGTAATGGTAACCCGCAATCATCCTGATCTTAATCTCTTCAATGGTGATATAGGGATTGTCCGTGAAGATCCTAATGATGAAAATAAGGTTAAGATCTGGTTTCTTGCTGAAGAACAAAAGGCTGAAAAAACCGAGGAGGAACAAAAGAAGGAGGAACAGGAAGAGAAGAAAAGATTTGTACGGGGATATTCCCCTGCCTTACTTACCGATGTGGAAACAGTCTTCGCGATGACGGTACACAAAAGCCAGGGCTCAGAATTTGAAAAGGTAATGCTGGTAATGCCCAAGGTCACTGAATTGCCTTTACTGACACGGGAATTGCTCTATACCGGAATCACCCGAGCTAAATCGGAACTCTTAATACAGGGAACCGAGGAGGTGCTTTTAACCGCTGCTGAAGCCCAGGTAAAGCGAGCTTCTGGGATAATGAACAGAATTTAATTATGTCTAGTAAGTACAACTATAAAACCGACCAATGAAAAAAACACCCAATATTTTTAACTATGCTACTTCCGAACTTTCACAAGATGCTTTTTTAACCTGGTTAATCCAATGGGCAGATAAGGATTTCCAAGAAGAAGATAGCTCTTTAAATGCATGTGCCATTTCTTTTGTTCAGAAGTTGTTAGGAAAGGATAAAACCTATGCTATTGAAAGCGTAGAAGCAGGGAGACAATGGAACAATATTGACGTCTATGCTATAATAAATAATCAATATTTCCTCGTTATAGAAGACAAAAAAGGAACAAAAGAACATTCTGACCAGCTTAATAAATATTCAGAAAGAGCAAAGAAGCACTACCAAAATTCAGATGTTGAAGTAAAACTTGTTTATTTCAAAATGGAGGAACAGGGAAGATATCACAATGTAAAGGAAGCTGGTTTTTCAATTTTCCATAGGAGAGATATGCTTTCAATTCTTGGTGATTATTTTGACTCCACAGAAGGGTCAGAGCAAAACAACATAGTGGTTGACTTCTATAAAAATCTTGTTATTCTAGATGAGAAAATAAACAGTTACCTAACTAAACCCTTAAACGAGTGGCATTGGTATTCTTGGCAAGGATTCTATTCTGAACTGCAAAAACATATTGGTGGAAACTGGGAATATGTTTCCAATGCATCAGGAGGTTTCTTAGGTTTTTGGTGGCACTGGAATTCTTCATGCTTGGGCGACACGAAATTTGAGTATTATTTGCAATTAGAAGAACAAAAATTTGTTTTTAAGCTCTACGTATACAAAGAAAGCGAACGTCGGGAAGTCCGAGAATTTTACCGCAGGAATTTGTATAAAAAAGCGAGAGAATTAAATATTGACATTTCTCAATTTGGTCGTTTGGGAACATACATGGGCGTGGCTAAACTTAACTCAGAATATCGAATCACAAATAATAAAGGAATTTTAGATTTTCAGGCTACAGTTAAAAACTTGAAAGTAATGATGGAATTGTTAAATGAAACTGAGAAGGAAATTAATGCAATTAGCAAAGTTTATGATTAGTTGTGCCTTTTGTTGTTAACCAACTTAACTGTCTACGTTAATCACCTGCCTCTAAATCTGCTACAACTCTATGGAACAATTCGCCGCAATGTCAGCGCTCGGACAAGACTTTAGCAATGTGGAAATTCACACCCACTCCTCTAATGAGAAGATTGCTGCGCTCCTGGCACAACAAATAAAAAAAACCTTTCAAAATGTAGAACTTGTTTTTCAGCCGGTCCACATTGTTACACCCAATAAGGCGCAGCATAATTGGCTAAAGGAGCAGCTGGCCCGGGAACTCGGGTTTATCGCCAACCTGGAGCAGCATAATCTCAGGTCTTTTTTTAGCGGGTTATTCCAAGAGTTATTTCCGAAAAAAAAGGAGCAGTCACGAATAGGACATTTGGTCTGGAATCTTTTTTCGGAACTGGCCAAAGAGAGTTTCAGGCAGAAATTTCCGAAGATCGCGGCATATTGTGGGGAAGATGAGATGAAGCGCCTCGCACTTGCTCAAAAGCTTTCCGGATTGTTCCAGGAATATGAACAATATCGTCCTGATCTCATTAAGGACTGGATAAACACCGGTGGTGATTCTCAAAAAGAGACAGAGGCCTGGCAGGCTTATCTTTATGTAAATGCCGAATTCGGGGAAAATTTCATTCATCCCGAAAAACTTCAGATGCAATTGGAGGAAAAATCAGCAATTCTTGATTCCTATCAAAGCCTTTATATCTTCGGCGAGGTAGATTTTACTCCTTTACAGCTCCAATACTTGAAGATCCTGGTGAACCAGCCTGATTTCAGGGTTTATATTTACCGTGCGAATCTTGAGATAAAGGCCAAAGCAAATCCCCTGGCTCAGAACTGGGGAGCGCTTGCAGAACTAGCAAAAAAGCAGTTGCAGGAGTTAACTGATCTTCCAGAGAATGGAATCCACTGTGATACTCCTAAGAACGATCTGAACCGAATTCAGCAGAGTTTTCTGAAGGATAAAGATGCTGAAGGATTAACACATGACGATTCCCTGCTTATCTATAACTCTTTTACCAAAGTACGCGAGGTCGAGGCCTTGTACAATTACCTCGTAAAGACTGTAGATGAAGCTAATAAGAAGGGGGAGAAAATTGGTGCCAGGGATATTGCTGTTTACGTGCCAAACCTGGATCCATATATCCCGGCTATAAAAACCGTTTTTGACTCTGCTCCTTATAGATTTCCATACACCCTGGTCAGCAGGGGCTTTAGTCGGGAAGAGAATTTCTGGACCGCCCTGGAACAGGTGCTGTCCTTTGAAAAAGAGGATTTTACCGCTCCTAAAGTTTTCAACCTCCTGGAGATGCAGCCTATAAAGAAGAGTTTCGGGTTTACAAATCTGGACCTGCTACGCAAAGCCTTTATTGATGCTAATATTCGTCGGGAATATGAGGGTAATGAAGATCTGGAAACTAACACCGTTTCTTTTAAGAACGGACTGGAAAGACTTATCTATGGCTTTTGCCTCGGAGATGAAAGCCCGGTAGAAATTGAAGGAAAAAAGATATGGCCGGTAGATATCGCCGAAGGCAGCGCTGCCCAGGATCTTTTCAGATTGCACCACCTGGTGGAATTATTACACCAGCTGGTAGAAAAGAAAAAGGAAAAACAATCTGCTGCCGAATGGCATAAAGAACTGATGCAGATCGCTGATGATTTTCTGCAGCCTGAAGAGAGGCAGGAAGAGCGCTTGAGCAGCCTGATGGAAAATCTTATCGCTCTGGAAACTTCGGAAGATGAAGTGGAGTTCCGAACCTTTTTCCACCGACTCAAGGACCATCTTCAAAACCAGGATGTTCAGCAGCTCACCGGGAAAGGCGGAATAGTATTTAGCGGACTCTATCCCGGAGTGAGTGTGCCGAAAAAGGTGGTGGCCTATTTAGGAATGAACTTCCAGGAGTTTCCCCGGAAGAATCATAAAACAAGCTTCGACCTCCTCCAAGATTTTCCTAAGACTGATCAAAGAACGAAGGATCAGGCTGCTTTTCTAGAAACATTTTTAAATGCACAGGATAAGGTTCTTTTAAGTTATTTAGGTCAAAGCGTTCGGGATAACTCAGAAATACCATCATCTTCCATAATTGATGATTTGACTGATTATGTGACCAAGCAAGGGGGGCATTTAGGAGAAGTGAAGCATAAGTTACATTCCTTTAATCCGGTTTATTTTGATGATGAAGATGAACACAAACACTTCTTTACCTACCAGGGATCTTCAGACCCTATAAAGCGATCAGATAAAACTGACAAACAACCAGAGAAACTTAAGGAGACACTAGAACTTCAAGAATTAATAAATTTTATGAAAGACCCCTTTAGGCATTTTTATCAAAGGAGTCTTGGGATTTTCTATGAAGAAAATGAAAGTCTTCCGGAATGGGAATGTTTCCACCTGGATGCACTTCAAGCCTGGATCCTTAAAGATAAGTTACGAAGCGAATATCTCGAAAACGATAAATTTGATTTGGAAAATTATAGGACGGGCTTATTGGTAGGAAGTAAAATTCCTTTAAAAAACCCAGGAAGAATTGAACTAAATAATACCAATGAAATTATTGATAACCTGATTCGATTACTAGAAGAGAAAACCGGTGCCCGGTCCATCGAATTATTGGAAGATGTTATTTTTATACCACAAACTTCCCCGCAAAATTTAAATCTGAATGTAAAATTAACCTGCATAAATAGGGAACTCCTTTGTTTGAATGTCTCCAAACTTGACAGGAAGAAAAATGTGAAAACAAAATATAAGCTTACAGCTTATATCCAATCCCTTGCCTATAGAGCCTTGGGTGAAACAGGGGCTATCCATTTTACCTGTCTGGATTATTATAATAAGCCTTTCCATCAACAGCTAAATTTAGAAGTTTCCCGGGAAGAGGCCATAAAGGAACTTTTGGTGATTCTCCATTTAATGGAGAAAAATTCTGAGAGCATTCTTCCATTTTATCCGGAATTAGAATTGAAAATGGAAGATCTTACAAAATGCGAAGATGATATAAAGGAGGAGAAAACAACTAGAATTAAAGATTTAATTGAAGCTACTTTTAGAGGAAATTCTAATGTATATCATTCCCCATATTTTAAGACTGAATACAACCTTGGTTTCTTCGAGGGTGAAAAAGGAGAATCCCGGTTGTTGGAATTGCACCAGAAGACCCTGGAAATAACTAATAAGGTAGATAAACTCTTTGGAAGATGAAAAATTTTGATCCTACAAATCCTATCGAGGTACCTCTGGAGAAAAGCAATATCGTAGAGGCTAGTGCAGGAACAGGAAAAACCTTTTCAATAGGTTTACTGGTTTTAAGACTGTTACTTGAAAAAAAGATCCCTATCCAAAGGATCCTAATGGTGACATTTACTAATGCGGCGGTCGCAGAATTGGCCTCTAGGATTCGAAAGTTCCTGAAAATTGGCATTGAATTTCTGGAGACAGGGGAGATAGAAGAAGGCTATAAAGACATTAAAAAGATCATCGAACTTAGTAGAGATTCCAACTCCCTTAGCTTATTAAAAATAGCTCTTTCTGATCTTGATGAAGCTTCCATACAAACCATACATAGTTTTTGTCAGGAATCTTTGAACAGTTATCCTCTGGAATCTGATCAGTCTTTTGGGCTGGACTTACAAACTGATATTCTGGAAATTGCCAATGAGGCTGTAAAGGATTTTTGGCGGAGGGAGATTACGGGTTTACCGGAGGAATTTTTAGAAGAAAATCCTGTAATATGTTTGGAGAATTTCCAGGCAGCGGTAAAGGAAAGTCTGGGTGGCAAAAAATTGGCTTTGGACAACGAGGTATTTCCGGAAGTTCTTAATAGAAAACTGGATGATTTTCAGAATCACATATCAAGTAATAAAAATGAGCTTGTAAGAAGAATAAGGAGTACAGGAATTAACCGATTTGGGGAAAATCAGCAGAATTCAGTTGTTGAATTACTTGAAAATTCGGAGAATCTGCGAAGTTGGCTCTTATTTAATAGAAATGATTCGAAGTACATCTATGAATGTTGGGAAAAGATTTTTCCAATTGAACGTCAAATGGCATTGGATATTCAACAATGCGAAAGGGATATGATTTCTTCTTACTTCCTTAAATGTATTAAAGAAATAAAGAGAGTTGTTACGAAGTATTTGGGTGAAAGAAATTTTATCACCTATGATGAACTCATCAATCGCATGCATAAAGCAGTGATAAGCAGGGCTGATTTCAGAAATTCCATAAGAGATAAATTTGGTGCCGTCTTTATAGATGAATTTCAGGATACAGATAAGCTACAATATGAGATCTATAATCAGCTTTTCAGGCAAGGCAAGATTCTTTTCTACATAGGGGATCCAAAGCAATCCATATACGCCTGGCGTAAAGCAGATCTGCACACCTATTTCCAGGCGAAAGATGCCATACCGCAGGAACGACAGTACAAGATGGATATTAATTACCGCTCTACCAAAGAATGTGTAGATGCTATAGAATCATTCTTAGATATCCGGGATCCTTTCTACACTGATTCTGATTCAACTCTAAAGCTCGATTTTATTTCCGTAAACGCTAATGATGAAAATTCAATTGGTCTAAATAGTGGAGATCATAAATTTGAGCCCCTTCATATTTTTGAGGGTAGAAATAAAGAGGAAATTCATGCTAAGATCCCCATTCTCGTAAGTGAACTCCTTAATAAGGAAAAGCCATATACCCTCAACGGAAAATCCTTGCGGAGCTCAGATATAGGAATTCTGCTTCGTAATAATAGTGATGGAGCAAAAGTGAAAAACAGTCTGGCTCAGGCTGGGATCCATGCTGTCACAATAGACGATGCACAAATTTTTAAAGATACCGATGAGGCAGGTTACATTTCTTATGTACTACAGGCGGTTCTGGAAACCTCAGAAGAAAATATTAATAAGGCGCTGGTGAATCCATTTACGAGATATTCAGCAGAAAAGGCCAATTCGATAAGTAAAGAAAATCTGTTGGATGTTTTCAGGAATTACCGAAAAATCTGGCAGGAGTCCGGGGTTTACCCGATGTTTAAACAATTTATGGGTGATTTTGATATCCATTCAAAACTTCTAGATCCTGATAATCCTTACGGTCTTCGAATTTTGAGTAATCTCACCCAATTGCTGGAATTATTACAGGAAGCAGAACATAAGCATGAACTAAAACCCATTGGACTAAATGCATATCTGGTCAAACAGCTTACGGAATCTTCAAATGATGATGAATATCAACAACGGATGGAGAGCGACCAGGATGCCGTGAAAATATCAACTATTCATAAGGCTAAAGGTTTAGAGTATCCTATTGTAATTGCTCCATTCCTTGATTTAAAAGCAGAAGAAGGGAAAAAGTCCACATTGGCTTATAAAGTAGATGGTGAAGATGGAGAATATAAGTTCTATATCCAGAAATTAAGATCTGATGAACAGAAAGACCTTGCTTTAAAGCAGATTGAGCAGGAGAATCGAAGGCTTTTGTACGTAACCCTCACCAGGGCAAAATATAATTGCATTCTTTTTAAAACTAGCTTCACTTCCAATAAAAAGGAAGGTAGGACTTATAATACCTCTCTAGATCATTTCGTAAATGAGAGAAATATAAAAGAATTTCAATTTCAGGGTTTAAAAACAGTGAAGACCGGGGACGATGAAAGGAAAGTTGACTTCACCGATTTCAGGAAAGCTAATGATTTCATGTTAGCCGATAAATTTTTTGGCAAACTCAGCTTTTCCGGCTTGAGCCTCCACGGTTATACTCCCAAGGAGAACAACAGCGAAATAAAAGATGATTACGACCAGTTTATCTTTAAGGATATTCCCGGGGGAACCAACCTGGGAAGTATGCTGCACTACCTGTTTGAAAATATAGATTTTGAAGGCACTCCCGAACATCACCGGGAGGAACTGGAGAAACTGCTCGACAGGTTCTATCCGCACAAAAAAGGGGAATTGACCGATGGACTCCTCAAAATGGTAAACCACGTTCTGGATTCAAACATCAGGATAGGTGATGAGCAGATCCCTTTAAGAGAAATTTCAAATGAAAGTAAGAAGAATGAAATGGAATTCGATCTCAGAACAAGCTGGGTAGACCTGCCGGGGCTAAATGACTTAGAAGCCGGAGAGGGAATAGAGATCCGCTGTAATACTCAGCATATGGCGAAAAGCGGTTTGCTTAACGGACTCATTGACCTCTTCTTTGAATACAATGGCAAATATTACATCCTGGATTGGAAATCCAATTACCTGGGCGACGACCTGAGCTTTTATGACGGCGAGGAAAAGATGCGGGAGGCGATGAACGAAGGCAATTACCACCTGCAGTATCTTATTTATACCGTAGCGGTAAAAAAATACCTGGAACAACGCCTTTCCAATTTTGATTATGACCAGCATTTTGGCGGAGTCATCTATGTTTACCTGCGAGGGGCAAGAGAAGGAAAACAAAGCGGCATCTATACCAACAGACCGACACTTGAACAGGTAGAGAGATTGGAATTATTGTTTAATAAAAAAGGTAACGCAGCATAAAATTTCAGAGTTATGAGCAAAAAAGAAATGGGGGCCTTTGAGTTCTTTGATCATGTAATAGCACAGGATTTTGGTGTGCCCGTAGAGGTTTACATAGAGACCATAGAAAACGCTCCTGCATTCAGGGCGGAGACCATTCTCAGCGGAATCATTAATGATGATCCAAAAAAGCGGGAACAGGCCAGGAGCTGTTTCCATATGCTCAAACCTCCTAATCATAGGATGAATTAAAAAAGCCTTTCTTGTCTAAAGTCTCATGTCTGAAGTCTCACATCTCACGTCTCACGTCTAACGTCTCACGTCTACCACAATGATCTACCCACCCAACTTCCCCACCCACAACGACAACCATGGCGAAAGGAAAGTCTTTGAATCCTTACAGAAGTTGGATCCTCATAATTTCGACATCTTTTGGAGCCGGGGCTTTACCGGAAAGGTTTCTGGTGAAGACAAGCATTATGAAATAGATTTCCTGGTGTTCGATCTAAGGGAGGAGCGACTGGATCATATTTACGTTATTGAAGTGAAGGGTGGAAAGGTACAGTATAGAGCAGAGGAGAATGCCTGGTTCCAGAATTCCCGGGAAATGACTCCGGGACCCGATCATCAGGTGATGGGATATGTATCTAATCTTTTAAAAAGGTATAAAGAAGTTATTGAGCATAAAGTGCCTGTTACCTGGCTGCTGTGGTTTCCGGATGGACTATTGGACAAAGATAAACTGCCAACTCAATGTGAAGCTTGGAATGTGTTGGACCAGGAAGATCTGGATAATCCGCGGACTGCTCTTAACCGGGCAGCAGAGGCAGTAGAAAATGAGTACAGCCACTTTAAGCGGATTTCTATAGACGATTACAAAACATCTATTCAAAATGATCTGCTGCAGAGCCTGGAGGTTTCTGAAAATTTCAGAACGCTGCTGGAGAACATGGAAATAAACATAGACAAAACAGAAGAAAGTCAGAAAGCCTTTTTCAACGGACTCTGGAGCTATTCGCGGCTGGCAGTTGAGGGTGGCGCCGGGAGTGGGAAAACTGTATTGGCAAAGTGTGCCGCTGAGGTTCTGGAGAAAAAAGGAAAAAGAGTGCTTTTCCTGTGCTATAATACTTATTTGTGCTCCGAGGTTAAGGCAGATCTAAATTCCGGAATAAAGACCGACAATATCCATAACCTGATGAGGGAGTTTGCCGATGACCGGGAACCAGGTTGGTTTGAAGCGCAGGATAAAGACAGGGATTTTTGGGATAAAGGCCTACCTGAAAAATTCAGGGAGCTGCTTAAGGATAAACCCCTACGGGAAGAAGAAAAATTTGACGTGATCCTTGTAGACGAAGCCCAGGATTTCGAGGTGAGCTGGCTCAATATGCTGCTCAGGTATCTTAATCCGGAGGCTCAGTTTTTCCTGTTCTATGATAAACGGCAGAATATTTTTGAACGGAATTTCATGCTGCCCCAGGGACAGGATTGGCATTCTCATCTTCTGAACTGTAACTACAGGAATACCCAAAAGATCAATGATTTTATAAACGAAACCGTGGGAACAGATGCTGTGTCGTACGGAGTCGATGCAGGGGAGGAGGTAAGAGTTAAAGAATATGCTCCCGGGGAAATGGCAGGGGCTTTAAAGCGATGTCTGCTGGAGCTGCACAACGTGGGAAAAGTGCCAAAAGAGCAGATCATGATCCTTACAGACGGCTCTACCCAAGACTGGGACCTAAAGGTTCACAGTAATGGTTTTGAATACGAGATCCTGGATCCTGTAAAGGCAAGGAAAAGGGAAAAGATATATTTCTCCTCTATCCGCCGCTTCAAAGGTTGTGAAGCCCCTGCAGTGATCCTGCTTCTAAAACAACGGCTGGAGGAGATAAAAAACGGGGAAGCTAAAAATAAGAATCGACTTTACACCCAGCTTAGCCGGGCGAAGAGCTTGTTGTATGTACTGGAGCCAGAATTTTAATCTGATCTCCATTCATAATCGCATACTGGACATTCGTAACATACACCATTATGGTAGGCATCTTCGCTGTGACAATTTGGACATTCCCTGTTTACGTATCCCATACTTTTGAAGCGTTAGTTATTTTGAAGAGATTTGCAAAAGGTACGTATTGGGTGTTAAAACCTAAGCCATATCTGATTTCCAGTTTATCCCGGTCGAAAACAATATGATAATGCACTTCAGTACCACCGCCTTCGTTTATAGTCCAGTCCTTTTCTTTGGCTGGATCATAGGTAAATAAAATTCCGCACTTTGGGCCTTTGCCTAATCCTGCCAACTCCTTTCTTTTTTACCGAATTCATTGCAGAACTGGCCGAGGGCTGCATTTATTTTATTTACCAGCTCTTCAGTATTTCCAAATACCATATTATAGTTTAATAAATTTCTTTTGATAATAACTCTGTTAAATTCCTTTCAATCCAAATTTCATTTCACAAACTTTATTAACTGACGAGCTTCTTTAGAATAAATAACTGTTCGTTTATGAATTTCTTTTTGTTGGAATCACCATTGTTATTGCTTTTATATCTTAAATATTTGTACTCTTTAAAAGATAACTCGCCATATTTTTTTAAAACGTTTAAAATATCGTCTGTTTTCATTATGCCTTCGCAGTTGTAACTTAAAACTAAATACTTAAAGTTAGCTTGGCTAACTATGTATTCCAATTCTTCAAGTGCTTTAGATTTAACGCAAAAAGTTGATTTCTGCTTTGAATAGTCCCGCAACCCTGCTACACCTCTAATTTCGGGGCTGTCGTACTTAGAAATTGTCTCTAATAAATGGTAGTTGGGAGCATATTGCCTTGAATTGTACGGAGGATCTAAATAAATAATGTCATAATCAAAATTCTTAATTAATTCAATGCTGTTTGTGTTGAACACAAGATTTTTTTTATCATTACTAATTATTTCTATCGGTCGAAGTTTTAATGGCTTAATGGCGCGAGGATCCCATTTTTTATGAAAAGCCGCATAAACTCCAGATATATTAGCATAGAAGGGAACGGTTTCAATTAAACATGCAATTAAAATAAAGTACTCCTGTTCAGAAATTAAATTATCCTTAAACCATTCATTAATCTGTATTCTGATAGCATCAATTTTTTTACCGTTTTCACTGGTGAAAAACATTCGTGGTGCATCAAGGTGGACTGTTCCTTCTGGAGTATAATTTTCATATATAAAACCTTTCTTAGGTTCTAGTCCATCTAGGTAATTTAAAACCATTTCTAGTTCTGAACTAGGGAATAGGTTTAAGGGCTCTTCTATATCTTTTAAAATACCGGAAAATTTTGGTTCTTCATTGTTTTCTATATAGGCCTTTTGTAAAACATAACTTGTGTATAAAAGATCTGAAGATATTATTTGATAGCCCTTTTTTTTGAAATGCTTGCCCACATTTGTTGTGCCGGAAAAAAAATCAAAAAACAGACCTCCTTTTAAGTTTGTGAATTTTAGCTCATCATAAATCCATTCAACCAATTTTTCTTTATTTCCAATAAATCTCATAATCTTTATTTCCAGTAGTCTCTAAAATTTTTCAATGATTCCTTAAACAGTTGCGGAGCTGTTGTACTTAAAAGAATGCTTCCCTTCTTATTCAGTAAAAGGCTGACTTTTCCAACAGGTTCATTACTATCTTCACTTCCAAACAAGACCACAGTTCTTATTATGGAATATCCGGGATAATATTTCTTTATGTATAATTCCTCAAAACTATCAAATCCATCTAACTGCAGAATACCTTTGGCGGAGTTTCTATACATCTCTCCTTCAATATCTATAACTTCCTGTTTTTTAAAATCAACTAAGGTCAAATCCGGTAAGGCAATTATAGCCTTTTTATCACCCCCTTTATAAAGAGCCCTGTCTGAATATTTTTCAACAGCTAATTTTTCTCCCTCCTTTGTTAAAAAATAACCGCGTTCACAACCTGCATGGTTTTCATAAATTGACATTCCTTCTGAAAACTCTTCAACCATAAGGTGGAGAAAAATGGTACCTATTTTTTCTCCATTCATTTCATAATGCCAATAATCTGTTAACTTTTTTGATGCCGGAATTTCCAGGTTTTCTAATTTGATGTTATGCCTATTAGCTATTCTGATAAACTTGTTACCATTGGTTAACATGTCTTGGCTAAGACCATGGAGAGTTATAATAATATCTTTTTCCCATCCTAAAGACCTGAGTGTAGCAGATATTAGGCTTAAAGCGCCGATGTTGGGATCATGACTTAAACGACCACTTTTTACTAACCGGCCAGATACTTTTATTTCATCTGTAGATTTTATAATATCTATTGCTACGTTGCCAGCGGGGGGCCTCCTCATTGAAGTTTTAAAAGCAATAAGATCATCAATATTATCCCAAGGGACCATTTTACCATTGAGAGTTTTGCCACTGATTTCGACCCCTAAAGTTAGTAAGCACCTTGTTCCAAATATATTAGTTTCGGTAGCATTAGCTTTTTGCTCTCCCTGAAGGTTATAGAGCATTATTTTTTGTGTGTCAGGATAAAAATAATCTACATAGACAAATTTTGTCGCTCTTTGAAAAATACCTGTATTACGACTTTCGCTATCGCCAGTCTTTGTCTCTTCAATTACAAGTACCGGGATGTCATTTGGTTCGGGTTCTTCTAAACTGTCAAAAACAAGGTAATCTACAAAACTGGATTTCCCACTAATTATTTTTAAATAAACCCCTTCTATTTTTGGGGTATTAAGTCCTAAAATTTTGTAAGTAAAAGAAAATTTATCCTTATGTAGGATAGGGATAATCCTAATATTATCTATGAAGCAAGCAATACCTTTTTCTTTGGCATATCTCTTAAATATAATTGCTAATACTTTTTTTTTCGGTCTTTCTTCTGTTAATATCCACAGATTGGTTTTATTCATTTTTTTGGAGGGATTGAAGTAGGGTATTTATACTATGTAATTCTGTGTCAAATAGAACATAATTGTCTAAATAACCTTGATTTTGTATTCTGTTCACTTTAATAAAATCATTCTTTAGAGCATATCCAATTATTTCCACTTCAATAGGTTTCTTATCATATAACCTTACGGATATGTAGATATCTTTAGGCTTTTTCTTTAGTTGTTCAACCATTTCCAAGGTTCGTGTATGAAATGCTTTTGTTCTTGTTTTGACATCTACTTTTAGTCTTTTCCCACTTTTTGTATGAACTATAAAATCATAAAAATCTGCTTCTTCATGGGAAGTAGTGTCTTCTTCAAACTTTATATTTTCATCGATAAATAGTTTCTTAATGGCTTTTTCTCCAATTTTTCCTTCAAACATTTTTTTTTGTTTGTTATCCAAACCGCCTGAATGAAAATCATGCCTGTTAGAAGTATATTGACGGGATAGCCTGGAATAAATCAAAGCCTCATTAAGAAGGCTGTCTGGAATGATAATTCTCATTTAAAACAAATTTATCTAACTATAATTTGTGATCAAGACTTCAGAGCTATTGTTCTTTTTTTTGTCTTTTAACTGATAATTTGAGTTCGAGTAATCTTTGTTTAAGTGATGAATATAATATCCATTGCTGCTTAACCAATTCATTAATATTGTATTCTCAAGACCTTTATGTTCTAACACATTGGATAGTGCGAATCTGACTCCTCTACTGTTTAAGTTATTTAAAATTTTATATAGGTTTGTTTCTTCTTTAGTGCTCCATCCTGTGAATCCTCTCTTGCCATCGTTATATGTACCCGTAGTTATTAAATAGGGTGGATCGCAATAAACAAAGTCTTGTTTTCCCAGAAATGAATAATCAATTTGGTCAAAATCTTGACTCAAAAAATGCGTCTTTTTCTCTTTAAGTCTCGTAACGAAATTTTCTAAATTATTTTTCATCGTAGGATTGAAACTACTGCGGTCACGGCCAAAAGGATTGTTAAATTCATGTTTTTTATTATATCGAATTTGGTGATTAAAGGAAAAGGCAACGAGAACAAAAAGATCTAAAGGATTTCTATTTTGATTATAGAAGCGACGCAACTCCTTATAACCATTTTCGTTTGTTTTAGATAATTGAAATTCCTCAATTCTCGATTCAATATGATTTAGAATTGAATCATAATCCTGTTCATAAAAAAATTTGTACAGGTCAATTAAGTAACGAATGTTGTCATTTAATACTAGCTGCTTCGATGGTATATTTACTGCGACATTGCAGCCTCCAGCAAATAAATCAAAAAAGACATTGATGTCGTTTGGAATTTTGGGAATGATTTGTCCTAATAACTTATATTTCCCGCCGATATAATTTAAGGGAGATTTGAAGTAAATTTTTTTCTCTCCCTTCTTTACTTTATTTATCAATTTTTTTCCTCTTTCCTAAAGATTAATATGTATTGGTGTAGTTGATTTCCTACATAGGCATATGGGTAGCCGTAAGGAAATAAATTCATTGATTTATCAAACCAAATTTTCATTCCTTTAAAAAGCAAGCCATTGATCTTAGATAATGCTTTTACTATATCAGAATGGAGCATGCCATCGTAATCTGGCTTTGGTTGAAAATCTTTGGTGAAAACAATTAAGTACCTTTTATTCCTTAATTTCTTCACCGCCTTTTCTGTTATTTCTTTTAATTCTATTAAGAACTCGTTTATCTCGAGATTTCCAATGTCACCCTCTATTGTAGAAAATGGAGTAGGTTGGTTACTTTTTTTTGTTCTAGCTGCATGTCCTGTTTTTATCCTATTCATCATGTTACCGTAAGGGGGATCAGTGACAATTAGATCAAAGATTTTATCTTCCAACAATTTATTTTTATCCAAATCTCTTGCATCACCTATTATGGTTTTTTGTTCTTCCAATTCTAAGTACTGATTGGCTTCTTTATAAATATTAATGTATTTTTCTGAGAGATCAATTCCGATACAATTTCTTTCTGCCATTGATGATGCTAACAAAGTACCTCCAACTCCCATAAATGGATCAAAAACTAATTCTCCTTTCTTGGAAAAAAATCTAATTAGTCTCTCCATGAGTTGTGGAGGTTTTGGAGTAGGATGTGATTTCCTTATATGATGAGCGAAACTTTCTTTTCCTTTTGTTGAATATCTTGTCTCTATTAGTTCTATGACAAACTTATTGAACTCTCGTTCCCATTCTTCAGTTTCAAATGATTCAATGGAATTGGTATTGTAAATCCATTCTTTTCCATTTAAATCATTTAAAGTATTTCTACTCGACGGTTTGTTGTTCATATTTAGGGCCAAAAAAGGTTTTAAATTTGAGGATTGTGCATGAATACTTTCTTCTTCTAGCCTTTTCTTTTTTTAAAACTAAAAACGCCCCTATCCCTTTGAGATATTTCTGAATCTTTTTTTTCCAGCATTCTTTTAAGCGAAGTATATACAGTTTTACGAGGGGTCAAGCCAGTAGTCATTTTATATTTATTTTTGACTATCGTTTTAGCTATTTCAGAATAATGAAGGGGTCGCTTGGCTTCCTTTAAAACCATTTTTATTGCTTCTTTCCATGTTACTTTATTTTTCATAGTTTAGAAATTTTCATGGATTTACAAGATATCGTGAATAAAATCAAATTGAAGGCTTGAGAATGTGATTAAACTGTCCATAAAAAGAGGTTGTAGTTGTATTTAGTGAGCTTTTACAAAAAATAGCTACTATTTTAATGGTTTTCTTGGTGTAGGGGGCAAAAAAGATCCTGAAATAGATGCTCAAAAATAGTCCTTTTCTTACTTAAAACAAAAGATTATGTTAAGGCCCGGGTGTTAAAAATATACCATTGGCTCCCAAGAAATTTTCTTCTTATGAGTCAGTTTTGATTCATCTTCTCAGCTTCCAGTGGATCTGGAAAAACCTGATTTTTTTTCTTTGGTAATATCTATATCATCAAAATGAAAAATTAGAATCTTTTCGGTACAAATACTTTTTTTTAAAAAAATAGTTGCACTTTTGCGGCCGCATTTGAAAAAAGGTCCGTTCGTCTAGGGGTTAGGACGCCAGGTTTTCATCCTGGTAACAGGGGTTCGATTCCCCTACGGACTACTACGAATTAATTAATTGGAACAAGAGTAAGTAATGGCAAATCATAAGTCAGCATTGAAAAGGATCCGGGGTAACGAGACGAAACGTCTAAGAAACCGTCATCAACATAAAACTACCAGGAATGCGATCAGAAAATTGCGTGAGGCTGATAAGCAGGAGGCAGAGACATTATTTCCTACAGTAGTTTCTATGATAGACAAATTATCAAAACGAAACATCATTCATAATAATAAAGCAGCCAACCTTAAATCGCGTTTAGCTGAACACGTAGCAGCACTTTAATAATTTCCTTTATATTTATTAAATGTTTTCGCTACAAAATAAATTATTGTTTATAAGCTGACTGTCGCTTTAGATAGGTGTTCGGCTAGCGTAGACTATTGTTCAGTTTCTTCATGGCCAGTATAATTCCAGGATTATGGTAGTCACAAGGCACACCGACTAATTCTTTTTTAGTTGATCTGTATTCAATTCAAATTGTTGATCATCTTTAAGAGAGAGAACATCATTGGCAATTAGTGCTCCCTTTTCTATTAATTCCACCCTGTTGTAATCTACTGTGAATTTAAATTCTTCCAGACATTCGATAACTGATTCTTTATCCTGAAGAATAGAAAAAATTCCATTGAGAATCTGATCTCCCTCTTCTTTTGAGAAGTTCATTGTTCTTTCTCCCTCCGGTGTATTTTCAAAAAAAACCCATTTCTTAATTTCGCTGGAATCCAGGTTATAATCTGTTCCTTCTAAGGAAATAGCTGCAAAGGCATTAGGGCCCAGGACACTGTCGAGGAGGTCTTGGAATTCTTCATCAATTGAATCAAATTCTTCTTCGGTACCCTCTAAACTGTAATTGAAATCTTGCTTATCCTCATAAAAAGTTACCTTGATCGTGGATGCAGTTGCTCCATTAGTTTCTATAATATCCCAGGCAATCCTATCTAGGTGTTGCTCCAAAGAAGGATACTGAAAATTAAAGTAGGTGGCTTCCAGCATTGAGCTCTGTAACTGGATATATTCTATTTTGACCTCACCCAGAACCTCCTCTTTGCACAGGTAGTTTATTAAATCGTGGCTGTTTTTGAATTTTATTGTTGCCATGCTAAAAAAATTTGAAGGATTAAGAGATTCTAATCTACGAACTGGAGTTTTGTTTTCTTATAATCATAGGTTTTTGCTTCATCGTTGGTCCTACACCAGACAAGACCATCTTTATAATTAGACGAATCTTCATCTAGTTCAAATATCCCGCGAAACCTATAAAGAATAAATCCTAAAGGATCTTTTACCCGGGCGAATACAATTCTTCGCTTTAGATGGTCATTTAAGTGATACTTCACGTGCTTCATTCTTTTTTCATCGCTTTCTATATTTCTTTCCCTGATTACTCCTTTTTCCTCATCATAAAAATTTTCCCATGCACCATTTGGATATAATTTTGGAAACCAAATCATCGTATTTTCCTCAAAAGGGTGTTTGGCACCTGCACGTTGAAATCCTTCGTAGTTTAGACCCATTGCCTTGCATCCATCTACAATCCTCCTAAAAGCAACTTTATCCCCGGTGGTTATTTTTCCTTTTTTTATCCAGGTATCTGGACTGAATTCTTTTTCAGGATCCCAGGGATCAAATTCTCCACTTCTTTTTCTTTTAATTAAGCGTGTTTCAATCTCAGTAACGGTCTGATCACACTGATCATTAATTTCCTTAATCGTAGTGTTGCAAACGTCAATTCGTTTTGGAGAAACTCCCACTACGTTGTGAAAATCCGCATCTCGAACTTTGTCAGCTTCCTGTTGATTTAAGTGATGTCCCTCATCTATTTCAATAAAATAATTCAGTTGGGGGAAATATAGATCCGCCAGGTAATAACCATCTTCTTTTTTTATGTATTGCTGGGTAACAAATTTTACATCCAAATTATCCAGCCGATGAATTATCCTAGAGATGACGTAATTTTCGTAGTCCTTTTTATTTGTACGGGCAATTTGCTTTTTTATGTATTCTTTTTTGGTCAAATAAAATCTGGATTTCGGCATGAATCTGGTTTTTAGGAGTAAATGTTCAAGTTTTCCCAGGGCCGCTCGGCCAGCTTCGCAATTTCGGGATCGTGTAACAGGGGGAAGATTTCATCAAGGTTGTGAAGCATTTTTATATTTAAAAGATCATTACTGTCATCTTCGACTTCTAAATCTTCGGGATCCAAAGACTTAATTCTAAAATCAATATGAACCCAATTGATATCTTCGTCTATTACAAATCCATTTGACCAAAGCCAGGCCAGATGAATAAGCCGTTCATAGTATTCCCGGGTAGGTGCGTCATCAAAATTCTCCATTTGAGGAAAAAAATGTTGCCACAATTCTTTTTGTTTCTCCACCGGGAAGGATCCAAAATCAAAAACAGGTTCATCAAAGGGTGCTTTGCGCATTTCCAGCTCCCTGAATTTATTAGGAAATTGTGCTTTAAGCCTGTCATAGGCTGCAGCCGGGATTGATTTTATTACGGCACTGGCGAAATGTTCAGCCTTTGTTACGTCCTCGTGTGTAAAAGGAACGTCGTCGGGCCGATTTCCAAAATCAATTTCCAAATTATCCAGATTACCGGAAACGTTTGATCTTGAGGTGTCAAGATTTAGTATTTCTCCATAAGAAGAAATTAAGGCAGCATGTGTTTTATAATTAGGAATATTTGTGGCCCACCTCTCAAATGAGACATGGTTCTCATTTACATCTGCAATCTCAAAACCGATGAACTCTTTGAGATTTCCGGCATCTAATTGGTGAATCTTTTGATTAACGGAAAAATACAACAACACATCGTTTTCAAAAAAATCTGTTATCATGTCCTGTTCCGGAAACAGCAGATGTGCGCGCTTTACCAATTCATAAACGTCTTCTTTTTCAAATAACCTGGATATCCCTGTGAGGGTCATGAGACTGGTGAAAGCCTGAGCTATTGGAGAAGGCTTTTTATTGCCGACAGTAAATAAATGGTCGTAATTCTCAAGAAATCTATAATCGAGTTTGATGCTTACCATAGTATTGCTTTACAGTTTAAGTTTTGATTTTTAATGCGAGAGCTTTTCCTTTTTCTACTTCAGAACTTTTATTTTCTTTTCACAATTTCAATCCTCTTATACTTTCCGTTTATAAAAAGGATGTTCCTCCTCATCTTCTCCATGCTTTTCGTAGGCCATATCAAAACATAGGCTCACATAACCAAAGGGAGGTCCGCCGTAAGTGATCCATAGAAAGTTTTGCTCCTCTTTTAGCACTTCATCCGTCAGCTTAAAGTAGAGTTCGGCGTGTTTTGCTTCATCTGCATAAGCTTCGGCAAACTGCTCCCTTAGGTCTTCCCGCAGGTATTCGAAATAGGTATAGGGATGCAGGAAAGCGAAAACCATTGCAGGTGATGGCATAAACTGCCCGGGGTCCAAAACCTGTTGCCCCGTAATCGGACAATAAAAATTCTCAAAGTCAACTTTTAAGTCTATTTCTTTCACAGGAGGTATAGGTTAATAACTCTTTTGAAGAAAAAGCAGTTGATTAATTATCAGTGTAGGGGCACACAGTAGAAAAAGATTTTCCATTTTTAAGCAGGTTAAAATGATAAAATTCTTCTGTGTAGGGGGCAAAAGAATGACATGAAATACTATGTCTCCTCAAACATAGCTATTTTCTTACATTAATTATAATATTTTGTTAAATGAGATGTGTTAAAGTCTTGGCTTTTCCTAAATAGGATCTCTATTCAGCATATTTTACGAGATCTATTTTTAAATAATCATTTAGGGTCGGATCTACAGCTACAATTTCTCCTGTTCTTAGATTTTCAAGGACTACAAAATCATGATCTCTTAAGAAAGGTGAATTGAGGTATTTGTGAATATTAGTATTAAAAACATAAAGCTGCCCGATGGTTGGTTGGGCGATCCATTGATCATCCAGTCCATATCTTTCCAAAAGATAATTGCAGGTAGCTGCAAAGAAGCGGACATAGCCAACGCAGTGGGCTCTCCCGGTACTAAAAAGGACGTTAGGATCATTGGAAGTATTTAAAACAGTAAAGTGAAGGTGTTTTGAAGTAATGGAAAGACTAATTTGGATGATCTCATCTATACGGGCATCGGATTGGTTGTCGATATCTAATTCGATCTCTTTAATCAGTAATGCGTTAGTTGCGGGATGACCTGTCCGTGGTCCAAGAGATCTATAGATTACGACCTGATTGTATAATCTTTCCCGCGCAAAAAATAGAATTGCGATAAGAATAAAGACTGCTATGCCGACTCGTTTAAGGGCGCTCACTTTTCCGTTTCAAACCGGGTTATTTTTGATTGACAATTGAGGAACTTTCAAAACACTTTACCTAAATGAAATTGTTGCCGCTTACTTGCTCCACGTTATTATAAAGCTTCTTCAGAACAGCTTCAGCAGACCTTTTATGGGCCCAATAAGGAGCCGTTGGCCCATCTTTTAAGTGTTCATCGCAATTTGCTATCATTTGTAGTAAAGCGCTTCGGAGCATGATTATTTCGGTGACGGTGAACGTGATGGTGTAGCTATATGTTGACATCTAATGTTATTTAAGAGTTATTGATAATAGTTTCCTGTTTATAATAATATGGTGTTTTATTCCTTCTTCCATGCCCCTGTTTATTTAGGTCTAGGAGGATCTTCTAAATGGAAACTCTGCACTACATTTTTCCCAAAACAGTTTTCCGTTTATTTGCCACATATGCTCCTGAAAAAAATTCCGTACTTCTTGGCTCATCACAGGGATTGCCAATTGAAATACTTCTGAAAATTCCGGTTTCTTCCTTCCCAACCGATTATGGCTCATAAATTCGAATAGCCGGGATGGATGGAAATGATATCGACATCCACCGGGACAGTTCCCAATAAATTTAGGATAGCGAGTTAGGTTTTGAAAATAAGAATAATCTTGCCTGTAGTAAGTATAGCATACCATATCTACAAGAATTGTGAAATATAAGGCTACTCCAAAAAAAGCCTTTTGTTCATTGTTCAGGAAATCCAGGTGGGGGTACTTTCCCGTGAGTCTTTCAATTTGAATAGCGTAAATGTTCTTTTCCTTCCGATCTTCATGAAACCTGCTCTCATCTGGAATACCGGAAAAGAAGGTGTTAAGGTCCTGACGAAATTGTTGGTTGTAGTAAGTCGAAAATTGGTTCATTGGCGTAAAATTAAGAATATCATAATTGGTTTATAGCCACAAAAGTGCTGTTTATCACGGCTGCCATTTTTTCGAAGTTGAGGGTTTCAATGGTGTCAGTTAACCTATGGTAATTATGGTTCCTTTCAAAGCCGGTATCGGTGATCATCAGCGCCGGATAACCAAATTTCCAGTAGTTGCGGTGATCAGAAAATCCGGCAAAGCCTCCTCCATCGGGAAAGTTGTGCATCCTTACATCCACTCCGCCCCCTTCTTTCATGCGGTTATACACATTTTCCGTAAATTTTCCGTGGCCCTGCTGGCCTACCACGAAAATAAAATTCCCTGTTGTAGGAAGAATATCTTTGAGTTCCGGAATATAGACGCAGGTTTGGGTATTGGGCTCTTCGGTAAAATAACCGATCATTTCATAGTTGATCATTCCCAGGACGTCAGCTTTTGATTCATAAAGGGATTGGGCGTGAATATAACTGCCCATGTGCGGAGTCCCGAAAAACGGAGGCTCTTCCAGACAATAAGCTACCAGATCTACCCCATAATCAAGATCGGGTTTAGTTTGAGCAAGTAGTCTTGCCGTTTCCAGTAGGCCTGCAATGGCGCTTGCATTATCGTCAGCCCCGGGTTGCTCCCCTGCGACGTCATAATGAGCACCCACTATAAGTCTTTTCTGTTTATCGGGAGCAAAAGAAGCTATGAGATTGGTATAGTCATTTCCATGGACTTTCCAGGTTTGTCTTGTTACTTCATAACCGGATTTGGAAAATTCCGCTTCAATATAGGAGCAGCATTTTTTAAGGCTCTCCAGGTTCACCCAGTTTCGGAAGGGGCGGAGGGAGGTGAGGAATTCCACGTCTCGGTACAAGCGGTTTTCTCGGGCTGTAAACGGCATTGTTATGGCTGGTCTTGACATAATAGATTTTTCAGCAATTATCTCAGTTTTACATTTTTTAGTCTTTGGTGCAGTAGCAGCGTCATTTTGATTAATGGATTGCGAACTGTTTTTCCCTTACTAAAGCTGTAGTTGAAGTGAGCTACTGCAAACTGAATAGTAGAAACCACGGCTCCCAGGATAACGAAGGAAATTCCGTAGAATAGAGAAGGGAATAAAAAGTAATAGGCTGCTGAAGCGCTAACAAGGAGCAGAACGAACAGAAAGATTGCCCAGATAGCTGTTTTCTCCCCAAGAAGCTCCATTAGTCTGGCGCCAATAGGGTTGGTCTCCCGAGATCGGTCGATGTACTTGTGAGTGGTGTAACAATCGAAAAATTTAGAAATGATCAATAGTGCTGCTGTAGTTAGCACTAAGAGATCCATAAAACTGAGTGTTTCCATAATGTGTTGTTCTTTGCTATTGCTTTGCGATCTCTGCGAAACCTCTGATACCTTAGCGTGAAACTTTAGAATACAATTGTTCTCTCTCTATTTCGATTTAAACCATCCATGTAAAAAGAAACCAACTGCCAGGGCGGTGACAATAATGTTGGTCCAGATGATTATTTCAAAAAGTTCCCACATAAGTTACAGCTTTATAGATCAAAATCGTCTATTCCTTTACGACCGGGTATGTCAGGTTCATGATACCTTATCAAAGGCGCATCACGTATACTCCTAACCGGTATTCTTATCAATTCTACCTCGCCTGTTTCTTTATTCCTCCAGTAACGATCATTGTAGGCTTCGTATCCATTAGAGTAATCAAATTTTATTTTCTCTCCCTTCGCCGTGAGGTCTCCAAAAGCTGCAGGTTCTGTCGGTACGGCATTAGGATCGTCAGTTTCAAGCAGAATTCGCAGCCGTTCGGCAATGACCCTTGTACCATGGTTAAACTTCTCAAAATTTTCCCGGCTCGCACGAAAAGGTTCTACATAATCACCCACAGATCTCCCATCTTCCAGCCAAATGAGCTTGTAAAGAAAGCTGCCTTCTTCTTTTTTTAGCTGTGCAAAACAGGTGATCTCATCGTTTGCCTTTGTGAGTTCTTTTCCCTTGACCAGGAATTCAATGTACTCGTCCTGATCATGAAAGAACTTTTCGATTAGATGATAATTTTTCATTTAGCTCATTTTTGGTTCTATAATTCTGTTTAAGTAGAATAATGGTTTTAAAAGGTCATTTTAATATGGGTGTTCAGCTATGATGAGTCGGTACTCCTCTTCATACCTGCTTTCCTCCCTCAGGTCTTCAAACCAGGCTTCACAGTCATAGGTCAATGATCGGCAGCTCACCCGTTCTTCCAAACCGGGAGTAAGTTCATAGATGCTGCGTAAGAGGGTCGAAACTGGGTTCTTATTAAGCATTTTCAAAATGTCCAGGTCCAGCCAGTAATCAATATTGCAACGGCCGGAGAAGTCGCTGTGGAGTCGTAATCCACAGAATCTGGTATTACACTGCTTGATCACAGTCAAAGTTTCTTGCTTTTTCTGTAAATCACTTTCCACTCTTTCCTGCACTTCTTCATCTGCAAAGAACTGAATGCGGTTGATCACCTGGACCAGATTTACATAAGCCTTTTTTACCTGCTCATTTTTCTCCCGTGTCTCCTGCGGAAGATAGGGCTCGAGTTTACTGTGGTGATAGGAGGGGAGGAAGCTGTGCACAAAGAATTCCCGGTGCGGCCGGTGGGTGTTTTTGAGGTAATCCTCCCACTCTTGGAGGACCACGGGTTCCAGCAACGGGCTCAGCCCGAGCTCATGGATCTGGAATACGAGTCTTCTCTCGTCTTCAGGAGACCAGTCACCTGACTCTTCATCGGAGGCCGGGGCGTTTTTACCGTGTTTGATGAGAATATTACTCACCAGGTAACCCAACAGTTCTTCTTCAGAAGGCGGATCCTCCAGTTCATCTTTGAACATGGCCTCCAGTAGTTCTTCTGTATTGCCACCATTTTCTTCAGTTTCTCTGATCTCCAACTCCTCCAGCCAATTGTCAAGGGTAGAGAGGCCCTCATCTAATCTGAAAAAAGGCGCTGGCACTTCCTCAATATCTTCGGAATGGTAGGCATAAATATAGACAGTACAGAAGTCCTTTCCGAAGCGCTTGAAATCATAAGCATCAACAGGTTTCTCGAATCCGGCCACCAGATTACTGCCTCTCCTTCTATACTCTAAATCTTCATCCAGTTTTTGCAGCTTATCACAATAATTATAACCCGTTCTTATGCTGCTTAAGAGCACCGGATTTTCAAGGGAGGTGCCGTAGTTGTCAATAATTATTTCAGGTTTCATATAAAGAGTATGGTAAGTCGAATTATTTCTAAATCTATGCTGTTTTTCCAGTTAATCTTTGATTGCACGTGAATTATTCTGAAGAACTACAAATTGAATAAGGTCATTTACAGTCATTTGTTTTTCATCATCCTCAGGGAATTCCATGAAGTCACAATTAAATTCTTTTGAGATCTCCATAATACAAAGCACGGTTTCAAGCAGGTGACGGGTAAAGCCGTCCCGGCCAATGTGATCTTTAAAGCAGGATTTTTCACGGATTTCTGTGGGAACACTTTTGTTTAAAAGGTGGTTTAGGTATATATCCAGTTTACTTCCTTCCTCATCCATGACCAGATCATTCCGCGACAGGCATAATTTTTCCACATCTACATCAGAAATTTTAATGTTGTCGCTTTTTCCCTGTTCTTCTCTAAAATATAAACTGAGAACGGACAGGATATAAAGGTCTGCTTCTTCGGTAATTAGCTCCACGGGGAGGCTGAAGAATTTTGCCAGGCGATCTTTTACTACTCTTTCCATGTGGTAGAAGTCTTGTTAGAGATCTTTTCGAAAGAAATTTAGTTTTTTCAGTCGTTTTGGGGCCACCTTCACTCCCCAGGGGTTGGTAAGGTCTGGTAAGGTGTCCATGGCCGCTTTGAGGTCTTCCGGAATAAATTCAGGGCTGCGATATAACCAGTAGGTAAGTTGTCTTAGATGTCTTTTTAGAAAAGAATACCTGCGGTAAAAAACAGTGGCTCTGAACATGGCAGGGGTATAATTCTTTTTACTGCGGTAGCAGTGCTCCAGGAATTCCTCTTCAGCTCTAAAATTGAGCTCCCGGTAAAGTTGACTGAGTGTTTTATTTCCGGGTTGCATATTCAGCAAACTAAAAGGCTCGGGATTATTCAGGTATAGGCGAAGATCATCTTTTTCTGCTGGCATAGCTAGGTCTTATAGTTTCATTAGAGGATAAAAACACCCATTCCCGGGCAAATGGGTGTTTTTAGTAGTTAAATCAAAACATCAAATCAAATAATCCCTTTTCCCGGTCTTCTTCATTCACTCAATGACAAACCTAAGGGACTACAGCGTCATAAGCTGTCGTTCCTTCCGAAACAGGCTGAATTTTTTCAGTATTAGCTGTGGTCACCGGCTGTAGGGCCTTGATCAAGGTTGTGGCCTGAGGTTCCAATTCGAGATCGAGAAGATCCCCGCCAAACAGCAGGATCAACAATCCCCAGATATGATTCGGTCTTAGCATTGGGATCATTTTGATGGGTTTTTCTTATGGTTTTTTCCGTCATCAAACCAGATATAGAGTACGCTGAAAGGATCAATGATCTCCAGCTCATAGAGGTAATTAGTTTGAGGATCTTTCCAGTAAAAAGCATCCAGTTTTTCCATCTCGCGGTCATAGAATGTAATGATGTTATCCTTTTCAGATGCCGGTTCCAGGACCTTCATATGGCTGCAGACCTCCAGGTTATCTTCAATATTTGTGAAGTAAAGCAGGAAAGTGCGGTTGTATTTCCCACTGGTATCACTCCATAAGGTGTCATTATACGCCAGATAGTGATTCCCATTGCTGTCCAGCCCGGTTTCATAGTCACTGCCAAAAGTAATAATGATGTCCTTTTTTTCTTCAAAGATCTGCGAGAAGGCATTAAAGCTTTGTGAAAACATGCTTATTAGGAACAGAATTTTTAAAAATTTCATCACTGCAGTTTTTTTGATCAGGAAAGCGGCTTAAGAATATTATCCTTTTTTGATAAATACCCTTTAATCTTCCTGCTCACCTTCAGCTTCCAGCTCATCTTCTGTGATGTTATTGATGTTGGCCAGAGAATTCATTAACTCCTCCAGTCGATCATGAAAAGCCAATAATTTTTTCACATTCCGGTCTTCGGTCGTCCGAAACATTTCTTTCTCAAAACTGAATTGGTCTCCGGGCTCAAATACTTCATTGACTTCAGCCAATTCGCCGGTCATGGCGACATTGATGATCCTGGTAAGCAGTTCCTCATGTACTTCCAACAGGTGCTTATAAGCAAGAATGATCTTTTCTCTGTATGGGCTCATGGTTTTCTGGATTTTACGATTGCTAAGGGAGATTCATGAATCTCTGGAGTTACTTCATACCCAAGATCGAAACACAGGGAAACAGTACCTATACTGCCAAAGCTTACAAGTAACTTATCTTCTGCCCATTCCTCCTCTTTTTTCAGTTTCTTAAAATGAGCTTCTCCATTTATCGTTTGGCCATACTCAGTAAAGGCAACCGGAAATTTTTTCTGAAGCTCTGGATGTATGTATTCATATCCCTGGATCTCCTCGATATAAATAAAGAGAAGACTCGGGGGAGTATTATAGCCTTCTGGGTGTAAAACGTTCTTCCCGGTTACGGGGCAAAAAAAATGGTCAAATTCTCTGTGTAAGCAAATTTCAGTCATGGAAGTTCTTTTTCTCTCAGAACAAAGTAAGACCAGAAGGTGGACAAGAGTTGTCGTTTGAATTTTTAATCCATGATTTCTGTTATTTCTTCTGAATCCAAAAAAGCATTACACCATCCAAAATCGGTTAGACAGCCATCTTTAAGCTGAAAATGAAGTGCAAATTCCCTGCAATAGTGTATCCGGGTACCTTCCGGCCCCGGAATGGAATAATGTATGCGGTAGCCAGTAACTTTTGTTCCATAGATGCAGGCGACGCAACGGGTATCAAAATTCTCTACTTCCAGGATCTGTAAGCCTTTCTTTTCTTCCCTCCAGGAAAACAGTTTTTCTTCTGCATCTTCAAGAAATTCGGGGGTATCTTCCAGATCCTCCAGCTTGAAATTATGCACAACTTCAGTCAGGAAATCGGGATCAAGAAGCTTGCAGGCCAGATCGGCTTGTTTCATGAATTTTGAGGTGTCTTGTTTAGAAAGAAGCGATTTACTTGTTTTAAACGTCATATCAAATAAATTATTAGTAGTTAGAGCGCAAGAAAAAAGCTTTCATGGCCTTTTCAATTCTCCTCTTTCATAAAAGGGAGCCAGAAATTCCTCCAGTTCCTTATCCAGCACTTCTTTTGGAGTAGCTTTTCCTTTCAATACGTTTTCCAAATGTACCTCGTTCAGGAGGTCTTTAATATGATGGAATTTTTGATCCTCGAAAGTCCGCATGTCCAAAAAGGGATGTATAGAAGGCCTTTTTTGAACTTCCTCATCAATGAACCTTCTAATTTCCTCGAAGATATGGCCGGCCATTTCCACTTGGTCGTCTACTCTGTACGAAAAATTAACTGGGTTGGGAGCAGATTCATTTTCTGTTTCTTTCGATGCTCCAGGAGGTTCAATGTCTTGGGGAATTATTTTTATAAGGTCCTTTTTTTCTGTATTAAGCGGCAATAATGGGGGGTTTTTCATCTTGGTTTTTTTGGTTCTCTATATTAAAGGGATTGTTTTCTGAATTAAACTTATTAGGGATGTGTGCAGCAAAAGTGCACTAGACCAATAATTTCTTTAAGTAGATCAGCCAGCCTTTCAAAAAAGGATAAATGCACACTAGATAGATCGCTGAAATAAAGCCGATCACCTTTAGCAGCTGAAGACATTTATGTGAGCCTGACCTCACCAGGAGGACCAGGAGATAGATCAATACTGGCAGAACCACGCAGAGGTATACTGATATTGTTATATAGTCAGATCCCAACAGCCCCGCTGTCTGATTCAAAAAACGGACACATTTATCAAATAGGAGGGATGATACTTGTTCAACCTGTGGAATCAAAAAGAACGATATAGAAAGAGACAGTATAATTAGTTTTTTACCCAAACTACGGGGTAGGGTAAGCATGAGGGGGAAAAGCAGAAAGTAGAAGTAAATATTGACTGCTTTGTACGAAGTTCTAAGGATCCAGGCTAAAAGGTAGAGACTCCCCATGATGATCATGAAGACCTGATGAGTTAAAGAATCTGCATTAGCTATCCAATAATCCACACTTAAAAAGGCTTAAAGGTCTATTAGTTACAGAGATAAGTATAAGCTACGACAAAACCTGTCGTTAATGATCTTTTTTAGGTTCAGCCAAATCTGCTGAAATTAAAGGAAGTTCTTTTCTTCCAACCATACAAAATTACCCTCAGTATGAATAAGGCTGGAGAGCCAGGGGATTTCATGAGTGGCGGGATGTTCTTTGTTCAAAAGCGGTGAAGGTTCCCCTTTTAGGCCTATAGTCATTTGTTCATAAATAAAGACGAAATCCTTTTCCGGTTTGAACGACAAGGGAAGCAGATGTTTCTCGACTTTTTCTATTAAGTAGTATGGAGGCTCCATCATTTCATATATTAAAAATAATTTACCATTGGTGACTCCTGAAAGGCCTAATTTTGAGGCAAAAGCTTTGAAGTCGCCATATTTTTCCTTAATACTATTTACTTTTATCACAAGTGTGGAAAAGCTGATTTTGAGAACCTCTTCTTTTGTATATTCTATTTGAGCCTCCATGTCTGTTTCACGATCTAACTTTTAGAGATGCGATTTGAAATAAGTTAGCTGGTTCTTTAACTGCCGAAGATGACCAGTCACTGCCTTAGGGACTTCTTCAATTATATTCCAGAGCTTCGAAGAGTTCTAAGCCATCAATTGGTCTCAACGATATTCTCCAAAATCTCAGAAAAGACGTCTGCTCTCAGATATTACGTAGGGATAATCTCCGTTTTTATTTTTTAGTAAAATGAATCTTTGGACGAATGATCTTTGACGGCATAGGTGGCAAACAGGTATTTTTCTCCCGGAGTGCTGATCTCAACTTTCTCGGTTTCGCAATCTTTTTTTACCAGTTCAATGATCTCTTCATGGGTTAAATGTTCGATCTCTTTTTTAAGAAATATGGCGCTGACACCTGCATAAGTGCTATAAGTCCAGAATTCAAACTTTACATCAAAGCCTCCTATTTTTCCGTAATCCGAATGTAAAACGAGTGTGCCTCTGTCTGCCGGTACATCTATGAATTTTTCTTCAGGATCAGTATTCATGTTTTATTTAATTTTTTGGTTTCATGTAAATCTATTTTGAAATGCCTGAATTATTTCTTTCATGATTGTTGGCAACTTTTTGTCGGCATAGTCAAGCAGGGCTTCAGGTATATCATTGTAGAAAGCTTCAGCTATGCTCCCTGCCATGCAGGCAATAGTGTCACTGTCGCCTCCAAGGGAGATCGCCAGGCGAATAGCTGATTCATAACTGCTACTGTCCAGGAAGCAAATGATGGCCTCAGGAACTGAACCCTGGCAGCTGACATCAAATTTGTATTCCGGTCTAATTTCTTCTATGCTACGATCAAGATCATAGTCAAATTCCTTTGTAATGAATTCCCGGATCTCCTGTTTGGTTTTTCCGGTACGCGCCAGAAAAACTGCCGCAGCTATGGCCTGAGCTCCTTTAATTCCTTCCGGGTGATCATGTGTTACAATAGCCGAATTTTTTGCTTCTTCCATTACCTGAACTAAATGGTCAAATGCGTACGCTATGGGGCTTACCCGCATAGCTGAACCATTTCCCCAACTGTTGTAGGGTTTTGGATTTTCAGCGAACATCCATTCCCTGAAGTTTCTCCCGTAGCCTGCCCAGGAATATTTTCGTCCCCAATATTGAAAAGACTCTGTATAATCTTTGTTGTTGAGGAGTGCATCAGCCACCGCAATGGTCAGTACGGTGTCATCTGTGAAGCGTGTCGAAGGATTGAAAAGATCAACATCGATGGTTTTAACATTTTTGCCTTCGAATACAGAGCCTACGATATCTCCAATAACAGGCCCGAAGAGGCTGTGATTTTTAAATTCAAGCGTCATTCTTTAAATATTCAGATGGAATTTTACCCTTTTATAGAAGTTGTTTGCGTTTGCCGGAAAACCGGATAAACTGCTGTTAAAAACCAAAAGACTTATCTGTTCTAATACTGCTCAATTGCCTCTCGCAAATGTTTTAGGACAGTATTTTTAAAACTTTCTGGTTCAACTACTTTTACATCAACCCCATAAGACAGTACTTCCATGATGAAGTCATGAGTGGGACGTAAAAAATAAGCGAACCTCCATTCCTTGTTATTTTTAAGGACTTCTGTTTGACTTTTATGTAAAGGCAGGGAATTAATGTATTTTCCCTCTTTTGGGGTAAAGGAAAGAACAATTTTTTCCGGCGGGGTATCAACACCGTTTATAACTCCAAAACTATGGCGGTATTCTTTTTCTGCGTCATATTCAACAGGCGAAAACTTTTGTGTACTTATCTCCAGTTCACTGATCCTATCTAAACCAAATGATTTTACTACAGTATCGGTGGAATCTTCTGCCAAAAGGTACCATCGGTTTTGGGCCTCTTTAATTGCTACCGGTTTTACAGTGCGTTGCCTAAGATCACCGTCAGAGAATTTTTCATACATAAAAGAAACGGAAAAGTAATTCCGGATAGCGTGCAAAAGTCCGTGGAGATTTTCTGTTCCCAATGGCTTTCTCTTTTCTACGATCACATGCTGAGAAAGGTGGTCTGAGACATTTAAGGCATTATATACATCATAGGCTTCCATGAGTCTTTCATTATGCTCCTCATGTCCGTCATAAGTGATCTCATATTTTTTGGTTGTGGAATTGTATTCTATTTCAATATTAAACAGAGTATCGATCCTTTGAATGTCGCGCTGAAAGGTGCGATGAGAACAAAATAAGTCCTCTCCGGTAATCTCTGTTTGCAGTTGAAGATAATCCTGCAAATCTGTAAAACTCATCGGAGACCGACGTAACTTTGAAATTATTGCCCGCTGGCGTGGTAGTGACATAAAGCAGCAAGTTTTGGTTGGCAGGTTAAAAATAGAAAACGGGAGCGACAAAAGGTGTCGTGCAGCCAAAAATACGTCAAGAAAATTCACTTTTCGGAACTTCACTGACGGTTCTACTCCAAATTTATCATTTACAAAAACAGTATTACCGCTGCCAAAACCCATTTTTCCGGTTTGTCTTCAAAATAGTATATAGGCTCTCCGTATTGGTCGAACCGTTTTAGCACCTGGCCATCCAGGTAGTACAGCTTTTCCCCGTACCGGTTTTCAGCTTTTATAAAGTTATCATCGAAGAACAGCAGTGGATCTCCATACCTGTTCTTATTTTTGACGGTATGATCATCTATGAAAAACAAAGACTTCCCATACCTGTTATGAAGCTTTAAGCTATTATTCTCGTAAAACAAAATAGACTCACCATAGCGGTCATTCGCCCTTAATGTATTGCCATCGACAAAATAGACCTTATCGCCATATTGGTTCCGGAGATGAATAGATTGGGCAGTTCCCAAAAAGGGAAACAATAGAATAAAGTAAAATATCAATTGTTTATTCATGTTAACAAATATGGGTTTATAAACCTAGGATATTAAGTGTTTATATAGTTATCTAAAGCCTACCGCTTTCCGCACCGGACTCTTATACTGCTCTTCTTCACTGATGTTATAGATCTCTGCCAGGGTCATTTCTTCTTCTGTAGAGTACTTTGCTTGTTGCTCCTGCAAAAGTCTATTCGCTTTTTCAGGAGAAAGCGACTTAAATTCATAGGCGGTTTTCAAGCGGCCTTTTCGCTTAAGAGCGGGATCAATGTTTTGAACATCGGTATTAAAGGTGGCAATGATCTGAATTCCCAGGGATTCTCCCAGGATACCGTCGGTGATGTTGAGGATCATGGCCAGGTTCGAATTTCTTTTTTGGTCTCTGGAAACAATCAATTCTTCAGCATCTTCTATGACAAGGATAGAATTGGGGTTTTTCATCAAATATCGGGTCATGAGAACGTTGTCAAGATTCTGGGCCATTTGTCCCGGCAGAAATACGATCTTCTTTTTTACCAGTCCGCACAGATGCCTGATATAGGTACTTTTTCCGGTGCCGGGTTTTCCATAAAGCAGGTGGAGGCCACTCTTGTTCTCTTCGTGTAAAACCGCGAGAATTTTTTGATGGAAATTGTGAAAGTCATCATTGTAGCAGTTAGATAAATTAAGCTGAGGTTTTAGAAAATCTACTTTTTTGTTTTCAAATCCATGAGGCTGAGAAATTATGAGATTTATTTCGGCTTTATCCTCCTCTTTCTTCTCCAGCTCCCTGGTAAAATGAATTATTTCCCTGAGAAGTTCACACTGCTCATTGTGAAAATAAATTGTAATCTCTTCATAATTCTTGATCAATATAATTTCATTTTGGAGCACATAGATATATTCATCTTTCCAATCCTCTCTTCCTGAATTCTTCTCATAATAGAAACCCATAATTTTCTCTTGATATCGGCTTGGAAATTCGCTGTGGAACTTTTTCAGGTCCACCTCAACAAAAGTATGAGTGCTAGGGAGTTTTCCGAAACGGCTCATAAAGAGCATTTTGTGACTGAGATCACCCCACTTGTCAATAAGGTCTTTGAGCTGAAAACCGGTTAATAGACCCGGTTCCATATTACTGCCGTAATTCATACTGAAAGTTTTTTATTAGAGAAAAAATCCGCCCAGGAATCCGACCTGCTGTTACCCTACATTCCAGAAGACTTTCTGCCGGGGCGGATGGTTCAAAGTTGATAATGGGTGGCGTCAAGGCGTGACGCCTGCAAACAAGAGTTTAGTTATAATTTTTCAGGGCCTGTTTCAGCTGTGTTTTGATGGTCTTTTTCAGGCTTTCCGGCTCCAATACCTTTACCTGGTTTCCATAAGAGAGTAACTCCATCCTGAAGTCGTAGGTAGGTCTTATGAAATAACTGAACCTGATTTCTTTTACATTTTTCAGAACCAGTTGCTGACTATGATGAAGGGGTAGGGATTCGACATAACGCCCTTCCTGAGGAGTAAATGAAAGCACCACTTTCTCAGCTTCTTCATTTGTACCGTTAATGATTCCAAAACAGTTGTCAAATTCCTCGTGTACATTATAATCGACAGGGCTGAATTTATGTTCTGAAATGGCGAGATTTTTAATGCGATCAAGAGCGAAGTTCTTTACAGTGTCTTCATCCCGGGCAATTAAATACCAGCGGTTTCGGGATTCTTTCAAAGCAACTGGATTTACAGTCCTTTTACTAATTGATTCATCCCAAAACTTATGGTATTCAAACTTGACGGTTAGGCGATTTTGTATTGCGTGAATTAATCCGGCCATATGTCCCGTTCCCAGAGATCTTCGCTCTTCAAAAATCAGACTTTCCCCGAAACCTTTTGAAAGTCTGATGGCGTTGACTATTTCAAAATTTTCGCGGAGACGACGGGAATGAAGATCTTCCACATCGTCTTTAATATAGTATTGATTCGTACTCTTATTGGATTCTATTTCAATCTCGTAGATCGTCCCAATATTTTTAATATCTCGTTGGAAGGTGCGCTGGGAAGTTAGCAGGTTGTATTCTGCCGCATCGGCATCCCGGGCTATTTCGTTTTGAACCTCCTCATAGCTCATCGGCCTCCTTCTCAGGATGGAAATGATCTTGTTGTAACGCTTAATGGTGTGGTGTACAGACATAGTGTTTAATAACAGAGTTTAGAAAAGAAATAGGAAACCTGTTCCCCAAATAAGTCTGGTGGAATGCGATGACCGAGATGTGGATCTATCTTGATCTCGAGTTCGTTTTCCCGGAGATGTTTCCCTAAAAATAATAATGCTTCAACGGGATCCACAATCTCGTCGTTGGCACCTAAAAGGATTTGTTTGGACGTGAGCCCTTTCACAAATTTTTCCTTCGGAAGATCAAGTTTCTTGGGATGCTTTGTCAGGGGAGGATTAAAGAGAAGGGCGGGCCGACCTATCCAATTGGAAATGATATAGGCGTTCAATGCTCCCATGCTGCTGCCAATGACGACATTGAATTCTGTGTCAGGATAGTTACGAAGAATTTCCTGAGGCTGGACATGATCACTGGAGTAATCAATATCGGGAGAAAATACAATTCCGTATTTTTCCAGAATTCTGTGCTTTTCTTTACTTAATTTGGATTTCAGTCCGTGCAGGTAGAGGATGTTCATCTTCGCTTCTTTTGATTGGTGAAGTAAAGAAACAAATAGATAACGACAAAATATGTCGTGTTATAAAATAATTTTTCTTAGCCACTGGTAAAAAGCTTTATTTAATATCGAAATTTGGTGAAGGTAGAGTCGGAAACTTTACTTTGCTCAGTGTCTGCATATCGTAGTAGGGAAGTGCTTAATCACCTTTAGGGGGGACATTAGTTATTAAATGATATCTTTTCTTTAATTCGTTTAAAAGATTGATTATCTCCTGGGCATGACCTCTACTTGCCGATTTGATTGCGGAGATTTTAATGTGGGTAAAGAACTGCTCAAGTACTCCAAAAGTATATTGCACTAGACATAGTTCCGGAACTTACGGTGGGTAATAAAAAATAGTATTAATGAAACAGGGGTTAAAATGATCTCTTTTCTATTCCTTCTTTATGAGGTTCTGAAGTGTTTTTAATCACAAAATCCACAACCCCAAGTATTAGTTCCTCTTCTGTAATTACTTCAACCTTCCATTCGCCTTCCCTAAGGTTGTTTTTATAAGTATATCCACGGAAGCCACGGTCACGCCCACCGGCAACTTCAAAGCCAATGTCATCAGTTACTTCCCATTTTCCCGTTTCAGGATTGTAGCGTTTCCACCTATGAAAAATGGACTTTTTTAGGTCTGTAGGTGCAAAAACAGAAGTGAACACATAAACTCTTTGATCTGCCTGACGGTGAAAATTGGTGTCATGTTTACGCCAAAATACATACCATGGATTCTTCTCGTAAGTAACGATGTATTCATTATTTATTTTTCGCACATCATGAGCCACCAATCCGGTATCCATAGCCAGCGGCACCGGTGGAATAAGATTGAAATAGTAAAAAACATTAATCGTTATATAGATGGAAAGGATAAGACTGATCAGTTTTTTCAGACTTATCTCAGCTCTTGTGCCCGGGCTTGACCTGTAAATAAACCTGATGAGTGCCAGCGTACACCCCAAACTTACAAGTCCGGAAATGATAAAAATAAAGGTATTCATTTCCTTGATCAGCGTGGGAATCATAAAGGCGAAAAAGGTAAAGCTTATAAAAAAAAAGACGCTGAACTGAAGGTATTTATTGGAGATTTTCTTTTTAAGGAACTCGTTTGCAAATAAGAGCAGCACCAGAAGTATGAAAAAAAACATGGTTTTTGACATGGACACACTTCTGAAAAAATAGATGACAAAAGCACTTGAAAGTGCGCCAAAGAAGAACTGTATGAGTAGCGGAAAATATTCGGAATAACGCCTGATAAAAGTACCCTCCCACTTGTCCTCATCCACTGTATTATACAAATAAAGCGTTATGGACAAAAAGGTCATATGCGAGCAAAGCACCACCGTATCATAAACACGATCTATTCGCCCTAAGGTCAAGGTATCAAAAATAAAACCACCCATAAAAAAAAGGATGGGAGCGTACTTCTGATTGCGAAAAACAAACTTTCCAAAAGCACTGCTTCTATATCTTACTAAAGCTCTTTTCATAATATATTGAGTAGCGCCAAATTTAGCGTAAAAACTTCATCCGGATATTTGATTTGACTTTAATGCCAGAGAGCTTTTGAAAAAAAGCGGAATCAGGATCTTATCGAATATTTCAGCGGAAGGGAATTATTCTATAGTAATAACATTTTTGACTCTCCTCTCATCAGTTCAATGCTCCCGTCAGTTCGAGTGTCCCGATAGCTATCGGGATGTATCGAGAACAACGGAAGTTTCAATGTCGCCTATGTTCTCGATACGATCCCGAGTCCTCGGGATCACTCGAACTGACGGCTAAGGAATTTCAAATTAGAATTCAAATTCAAGATCAGGAGAAACTTATATTTGGAATATGGGACTTGTAATTTGGTGCTTTCGAAAAAACACTTCTCAATAATGTCCTTTTTGACTACCATTAGATGACAAAAAACAAGAAAACAAAGAAGCCCTGGCCCACCAAGGATGCCATGGTGCAGATCTATAAAAACAACCTCTGGGGTGGTAAGGAATCTGAATTCTACTCCGGTTTAGGTTCACATCATCCTGAAACGGTAGATTCGTATATAGGTGTAGTATCCGATTTTTTAAAAGCTTTTGACAGTCCGCCGGTAGTGTGTGATCTGGGCTGCGGGGATTTTAATGTCGCTAAAGAACTGGTGAAGTATTCGAAAATGTATTTTGCTGTAGACATAGTTCCCGGGCTTATTGAGCATAATAAACAGAAATTCAAGGCAGACAATGTAGTTTTTCATGCCTTAGATATTTCAACAGATGAATTGCCCGCAGGAGATTGTGTTATTCTGAGACAAGTGTTGCAACATCTGTCAAATGCCGAAATTAAAAGAGTAGTTGAAAAGTTATACGATTATAAATATGTTATTCTCACCGAGCATTTACCGGCAGGGGATTTTCAACCCAACAAGGATATCGTCTCAGGTCAGGGAATCAGGTTAAAAAAAGAAAGTGGCGTGAACCTTACCGTATCACCTTTTCACTTTAAGGCCAAAGAAAAACACTTATTAACTGTTCCGGCTCCCGGGTTTAAAGGAGTTTTAAAAACTACCTTGTTCAAGTTATGATAAATACATATTTCTATACCTTATCGGCTTTTTCCAGTTAAAAAAGTGGAGCGAAAGCGATTTTAAATATGCAGGGAAAACCAAAAATAATTATGTAGTTTGCTTATCCCTGTAGCACACCAGCCTCACGGTTTTTAAGAGTGGCAACAATTTCTGTTAGTTCCTGGATAATACTCATTCCTTTATCCTTGTTGTACCAAATTTGAAGTTGGGACTTGAATTCGGCATCGATCTTCCCGAATTTCTCTTTATAGTCAGTTACAAGTTTTGTAGCTGCAGCTGTTCTTGGTCCCCAGTTGGTCAAAACTTCCAGGTCTGTATCCAGAATAACCATTTTAGGAATGGAGCGTGTGCCATTGGTAAGAAAATTGTCCATAACTGCCGGATTTTCATCTCTTAAAATGATCCTCAGCTCGATATTTTCGGATGCCTCTGCAAGCTTATTTAGCACCGGAAGGGTTTGAGCCGCATCTCCACACCAGGATTCTGTCAACACCAGCCAGGTTTGTTTTGTTTCGAGTTCTGTGAAAGGAGCAGTCTGAAGTTCAGAAAGCTGTAATTTTTTATTCAGCCGTTGGGAACGCTTGAAATTTAAGGCGGTGAAATCGATACGTTCTTGAGTTATTTCTCCGGTGGTGCTTTCAGATGTTACCAGGTCTTCCAATAGATCCATATATTCTTGATAACTGAAGGAATTTTCCAGGCTGGAAATTAGCTGCTCTCTCATAAGGTTAAAATTTGAGCTGCAATTTTAACCTTATTCAGTTACTGGAGAAATGACCATTCTCAGTTTAACAGATAATTTCGGAAGCTTTTGTGTTTAGAAGTCACTCAGGCACTTCTTCAACCGAATAGTAAATTGTCTGCACCTTAATTTTCCCATTTTTAATGTGGTAGGAGTCGGCGCCATCAGGAATCAATGAGATTTCAGATTTGCCGGTCCAGTGCAGAAAGCAGATCTCGTCATGGCACAGCTTCAGCTTATAATTGTAGTTTCCGCCTGGCAATTGCTTTTTCAGTAGTTCTGCGGCTTCCTTTATTCCCTTTCTTCCGTGGAAAACTCCGTAGTTGGTGAGAAGAACAGAATCCGGAGCATAATTGCGTTCAAGATCCTTTTCCAATTCTCCTTTTTGAGCTAATTGCAGGTGGTCTTGAAAAACCTCCCGGGGACTCCTTTTTTCAAGATCTTTTTCCTCCGCTTTCATAATCTCATATTTTTTGTTTCCTTCTTCAAGTTAATATAGTTTTTATGGGTGTGAAAACAGTTTCTTTTTCTTTACTATTCCAGCGTGGTTTCCACTTCTTAAACTTTTGTTAGCCTCCCTATATTTCCTCAAAAAAACTGTATTTTAGGCACTTTCGCCCTTGAAATTTCACAGTAGAATATGAAGAAAAACATGCAGGAGGTGCTGCACTCGCAGGATCCTTATCTTTTTATGGCCCGCAGCATTACCCAAACCGCACAGGAGCCTGTGCTGGTGCTGAACAGTGATCTTACTGTCATGGCAGCCAGTGAAGCATTCTGTTCCTGTTTTGACTGTGAAGATTCAGAAGTGGCAGGAATGGCTTTTTCAGAATGGGAGCGGGAAGAATTCTTATCAGATCAAATATACAAGACCCTTAAATCCTTCCGAAGAGGTGAGATAAAAAAGGTTGTTTCATATACTACTCAAAAAGGGGATTTTCAGCGACAATTTTCTGTGAATTTGGGAGCTATTCCGGCAGGGGAAGAAGATCAATTACTGCTCATTTCTTTTCGGGAGCAAAAGCGTGAAAAAACCATGGAAGAAGCAAACGAGCAGAAGTCGTTGCAGGAGGTGTTGGAACATGCCCCGGCTTTGATATGTATACTTCGCGGCCCCAACCACATTTTTGAAGCTGCTAACGAAAATTACCTGCAACTGGTCAATAACCGCGATATCATTGGAAGATCAGTGAAAGAGGCTCTTCCGGAAGTGGTAAGCCAGGGTTTTATCAAGATCCTTGACCAGGTCTATGGATCGGGAGAGCCTTTTATAGGTTCGGAAATTGGAGTGAAAATGGATTCCGGCTCCGGTACCAGGCAACATTATATGGATTTTGTTTATCAGCCCATGAGAACTGCCGGGAGAGTTGACGGAATATTTGTGCACGCCGTAGATGTCACTGAAAAAGTAGAATTCCGCCAAAAGCTTATTCAAGGTCGGGATGAATTACAAAATATTATAGATACCATACCTGCGATCATATGGATAACTGATAAAGAGGGGAAAAGTATTAGTCTCAATAGAAACTGGGAAGAATATACCGGGCAATCGGTAAGTAAGGCACTGAATATGGGCTGGCTGGAACAGGTACATCCCGAGGACCGGCAAAGAGTGGGAGAGCATTTCCTGGAATGTAACCGGGAGCAGAAAACCTACAGTGTTAGTTTACGCCTGCATACCAAAGATGGTGGCTACAGGTGGGTAATGGACAAAGGAGCCCCAAAGTATGACAGTAATGGAAATTTTGAAGGTTTTATAGGCACCGTGGTAGATGTTCATGATGATAAGATGAAAGAGCAGCTGGTGCGTGAAAAAGAGCATAAAATGGGTTCTATTGTAGAACAGGCTACTGTTGCGACCGCCATCTATACCGGCCGGGAAATGAGGATCGAAATGGCCAATGATGCCATGATCAGGTTGTGGGGAAAAGACAGGTCGGTGGTTGGGCAGACGCTTCGGAAGGCACTTCCGGAGTTAGAGGGGCAGCCATTCCACGATCTACTTGATAAGGTTTACACCACCGGTAAGACCTATTGGGGAAGAGAGGACAAGGTTGACCTGCTAATAGATGGCAAAATTCAGACCGGATATTTTAACTTCACTTATAAGGCCCTCCGCAATGAGCAGGGAGAGATCTACGGAATTCTGAATATGGCGCTGGATGTGACCGAACAGGTACTCATTCGCAAAGAAATTCAGGAGAGTGAAAAACGTTATCAGGATATCATTCTGTCTTCTCCATATCCTATCGCAACCTTTAAGGGAGAGGATTTTATCATTGAAATTGCAAATGACGCCATGATCGAGAGCTGGGGAAAAGGGAAAAATGTCTTTGGTAAACCCTTACTTTCAGTTTTTCCGGAATTGGTTGAACAGGATTTCGATAAGATCCTGAGTGATGTTTATACCACCGGGAAACCTTTTAAAGGTTATGAAATGCCTGTCAGCCTTTTTCGAAATGGAAAGAGGGAAGAACTATATTACAACTTTGTGTATTACCCGCAGCGGGATCTCTACGGAAAAATAGTGGGAATAGTAGACATAGCTATTGAAGCGACGCCTCAGGCTGAACTTAAAAAGAAACTGGAACAAAGTGAGTTTCATTACCGGCAGATGGCCGACCTGATGCTCGAAAAGGTGATCAATACAGATCCTCAAGGCGCTCCTATATATTTTAATCAGAATTGGCTGGATTACACTGGTATGAGCAGTGAAGAGCTTAAGGAAGACGACTGGACATCTTTTATTCACCCCGAAGATATAACACAGTTCAGGGAACAATGGCAGTCTTCTTTAACTACAGGAAGTAAGCTGGAAACAGAGATACGCATTGCCGATAAAGACCATAACTACGCCTGGCACTTAAGCAGGGCTGAAGCAGTAAAGGATGATCAGGGAAATATTAAGATGTGGATTGGTACTAATACCGAAATTCAGCGGCTTAAAGAAGAGGAGAAGCGTAAGGGAGATTTCCTGAAAATGGTGAGTCATGAGTTAAAAACACCTGTAACTTCTATTAAAGGGTATGTGCAGTTACTGCTGAAAGTACTGGAGAACCTTCAGTCAACAGAGCTGGACAAAATGCCTTTCAAGCCATCCCTGCAACGTATCGATCATCAGATAGTAAGACTAACGCGGCTTATTTCAGAAATGCTGGATCTATCCCGTATCGAGGAGGGCAAACTGGAACTTCAGAAGGAAAAGTTTCATTTAAATCAGTTGGTAGACGATACGGTACAGGATATTTCTCTCACCAATACTGAGCATAATATACAGGTGAAACATGATCTCAACTGCGAAGTGGTGGCAGATAAAGATCGTATTGGGCAGGTGCTTATCAATTTTATTACAAATGCCATAAAATATTCCCCTGTTAACCAGGAGATAATTGTAAGTGTTGTCACAGCCGGTGAGGCTGCAGTTGCAGTACAGGTAAAGGACAAGGGGCTGGGAATAGATCCAAAGGACCAGGAAAAGATATTTAAACGTTTTTATCGCGTGGGTGGTGAAAATGAAGAAACCTATTCAGGCTTCGGCATCGGACTTTACTTAGCAAAAGAGATCATTCAGCGTCATAATGGAAAAATTGAAGTAAATAGTGAGAGAGGTAAAGGTTCAGAATTCAGTTTTATACTCTCTACAGTTTAAAAAATTCTTCAGATGGAACAAAAAGCAAAATTACTGGTCGTGGATGACGACTCCGGAATTGGGGAAATGCTCCGCACACTTTTAGAATTCTACGGTTACGAGGTTATAGTTACTGAAAAACCTGGAGAGACTGAAGCTTTGATCGAAAAACACGATATAGATCTGGTGATGCTGGACATGCTCATTTCAGGCGTGAACGGTACCGATGTTTGTGCACGGTTACGACAGCACGAAACTCATAGTGATATTCCGGTTTTAATGATGTCTGCCCTGCACGAAGCCGACAAAAAGTGCAAAAATGCCGGAGCCGATGATTTTATAGCAAAACCTTTTGAAATGGAGGAGCTTATCAACCGGATCGAAGGAATTCTAAAGGAGCGCCGATAACTGGCGTAGACTGGAGTTCTTCTGAAGATTCACTCATTTATTCAGTCTATTTAGTTACGTTTCTTAAGTACTTCTGAAGGAAAATTCCTAGGGGTTTTATTATCTTGGGGTTCCAAAAAACTTCAATATGATCAAAAAAATTCCAATTTACGGAATGCTACTGGCCGCTTGCTTCGGGTGCCAAACCCAGAAACAGGTTTCCGGAAGCAAATCTGAAACTGCCCAGGAGGCACCTCAAAAGAAAAAAGGAGATCTCAAATCGTATACTGAGGTCATAACCCCCGAAGCTAAATCTGACGAAGGCTTGTTTACTACACATATGGTGGGTGAAAAGTTGTATTTTGAAATACCTCTTGACCTGCTCGAAAAAGATATGTTGCTGGTAAGCCGTATTGCGGGAGTTCCCGCAGGATTCGGTGGTGGTTACATCAATGCCGGTTCAAAAATGAATGAACAGGTAGTGCGTTGGTACAAACGGGGCGACCACATAGATATGAAGGTGATCAGTTTTGAGAACCAGAGCGAAGAAGATTCTCCAATTTACCAATCGGTCGTAGCAAATAACTTCTTTCCCATCCTTTTCAGCAGTAAGGTAGTTGCCTATACTGATGATAAGAAGGCTGCAGTTATAGAGGCAAGTGATCTTTTTGAAGAGGAGATAGCAGCCATAAATGGAGTTAACCCCCGCCTGAAAAAAGAATACAAGATCAAAAAGCTCGATAAAAGCCGTTCTTACATTGAGTCAGCACATGCCTACCCCAAAAATATTGAGGTTAAACATGTGATGACCTACGAGGCTGAAGAACCACCGGAGAGAGATCAGGCAGGGACTATCACCATGTTGATGAATCAATCCATGATCCTTCTTCCGGAGGAGAAAATGCAGCCGCGGCTGGCGGATGACAGAGTGGGTTGGTTTAGTGTGAAGAAATTAGATTACAGTTCCGATGAACTCAAGTCAGATGAATATGAGATCATTCGCAGGTGGAAGCTCGTTCCTAAAGATATTGAAGCTTACAAGCGCGGGGAACTGGTGGAACCGGTGAAGCCGATAGTTTATTATCTCGATCCCGCTACCCCTAAAAAGTGGAGACCTTATTTTAAACAGGGAATTGAAGACTGGAACAAGGCTTTTGAAAAAGCAGGTTTCAAAAATGCCATTGTTGCGAAAGATCCTCCTACTAAAGAAGAAGACCCTGAATTTTCCCCGGAGGATGTGCGCTATTCTGTAGTACGCTATGTTGCCAGTACTACCAGGAACGCGATGGGACCTTCGGTTATTGATCCGCGTACCGGAGAGATCATTGAAAGTGACATTATCTGGTACCATAATCACCTGCGTTCTTACCGAAACCGCTTTATGATCGAAGCAGGCGCTCAGAATCCTGCAGCCCGAACACTAATGACTCCGGAATCGGAAATTGGAGAAATGATGCGAATGGTAATTGCGCATGAGGTGGGGCATGCACTTGGGCTTCCTCACAATATGAAGGCCAGTTCAGCCTATCCTACGGACTCTCTAAGGTCACCTGAATTTACCCAGAAATATGGTTTGACCCCTTCTATAATGGACTATGCGCGGGTAAACTATGTTGCACAACCCGGAGATGAGGGTGTACGGTACATTAGGATGATGGGACCTTATGACTTATACGCAATTAACTGGGGTTACCGATATCTTCCTGAAGCTGAAAGTCCCCGGGACGAAAAGAAAACCCTTGACAGCTGGATCCTGGCTAAAGCCGGAGATCCTATCTATGAATTCGGAAGTGGTTATGGGGGCTATGATCCGCAGTCGCAAAGAGAAAGCCTGGGTAGAGATCAGGTGAAAGCGAGTGAATATGGACTTGCCAATCTCAAGAAGGTGGTTCCCAACCTGATTGAGTGGACCTCTACAGATGGAGACGGTTATGATGACCTGGAGGAGGTTTACCGTGAACTCACCTATATGTGGCGCGGTTATGTAAATCATGTCATAACCAATGTCGGCGGAGTCTATGAGACCCGTAAGACGGCAGATCAGGATGGGGTAGTGTATACCGCCGTACCCGAAGAAAAGCAGAAGAAGGCAGTGAAATTTTTGAATGAACATGCCTTTTCAACTCCGGATTGGCTATTAGATCAGGAGATCCTTGACAGAATTGAATTTGCCGGGGCTATTGAAAGAGTTCAGAAGTTGCAAGACCAGGCGGTGACCCGTTTATTGGAGGAAGATAGGTTGAATAGAATGATCGAGAATCAGCAGGTAAACGGTGAGAAAGCTTATACAGTGCTGGAAATGTTAGATGATGTGAGAAAAGGCATTTTTGAAGAATTGTATCAATCCAAAAAAGTGGATGCCTACCGCCGAAATCTGCAGCGTTCTTACGTGGATGCGGCAGCCTCTTATGTGCAGGCCCTGGAGGAAAAAAAGAACGGAAATATCACTAAATCTGATCTAGTGGCGTTAATGCGCGGAGAGCTGGAACAACTTAAAAGAGATATTTCAAGAAGGAAGAATAGGGTGAGTGATCAGTTAACGCAGTACCACTGGAATGATCTTCTGGCGAGAATAGAAGCTGCTACAGATCTGGAATCATAGAATGTTTTGCCTTTGATTTTTAAAAAGCTCCGCCCACACGGAGCTTTTTTTGTGGGCAATATTGTATAAGGGAAAAGATGGAGGAGAAAGTTAAGGAAATAAAAAAAGCCATTCCTGTGAATGGCTTTAAAAACTTTTATCTAATTATCTTAATAACAGGCTTTTCTACGGCGACCTTCATTCAATCCCGGTCCACCAATTTTGAAGATAACGCTGAGAATAACCTGATTGATCCTGGAATCTTCAAAATAAGCACGGTTCACTCCATATTCTCCGTTAGCCAAATCAAGGTTCTGGGTTTCTGGGGTCGATAAGGAGTGCTCATATCTGAGGTCAAGCCCAAATCTTCCAAATTCGGCTTTTACTCCCCCCTGCAAATTAATCGGTGTATTCTGAGCCACAACTTCGTCTAATACTTCTTCACCTTCAAGGGTAGAACTGAGTATATTCGAATAAACAGGCCCTGCATAAATATCCACAGGTCCCCAAACATTATAACCGATCATAAAAGGTATATCAAACTTTTGCACTTCATAAAGCGATGCCTTCTTAGGAGTATGATATTGGGTGGGGTACTTTGGGAAATCAAATTTTAAGGCTATCGAGGTATAAACCACTTCCGGGCGCAGGAAAAACTTTCCGAAATTAACCTGAAGAAAAGCTCCTCCATGGAATCCAATTTGGCTGCTTCCTTCTGCCGTACCGTTCCAATGATTAGGTTCTCCATTGCTGTTTACCCCGGAACGTTCTCCTCTAATTTCTCCTCCCATGGTGTAATTGACACCTCCTTTGAGTCCGTAACTAAATTGCTGTGCAGAGGTCGTGGAGATAAGGCCGAAGATGAGTCCCAGCCCGAGAAGATATTTTTTCATAAGATTTGGTTGTGTTTTATCTAACTACAAATAAAATGGAATTTTGCTGTTAACTCCAACTATTTTATGAACTTATAACGTTCTAACTTCGAAAAAATTGACTTAAGGAAAGTTTTATTTCCCAAACCCATTAAAAAAAGCCGTCAGAAAGACAGCTTTTTGAACTTCAGGAATCAAAGCTTACTACTTCTCTTCCAGATCTTCTCGATGCATATCATCATCTGTTCCATGATATTCTTCGTCTAATTCCCGGCCAACTTTCTCTACTCCCTCTTCAATTTCTTCGGCAGCTTTTTCTGTACCGGCTTCAATATCTTCTCCAATAGCCTCTACAGCTTCTTCTGTTTTTTCCTGAGTAGTTTCCCTACAGGAATAGGTGAGTAAACTAAGACCAGCAATTACTACACTCATCATTAATTTTTTCATAAGTCAAAAGTTTAGGATTAAAAAAAGCCATAAGTGAGACTTATGGCTTTAGAATTTTAGAAAAGAAGAGATTACTGCATGTCGTCTTCGTGGATCTCTTCATCTATTTCCTGCTCAGCCTCTTCTCCGGCTTCTTCCATTTCTTGCTCCATTTCTTCTCCGGCTGCTTCTACGTCTTCACCAACAGCTTCTACAGCTTCTTCGGTTTTTTCTTCGGTAGTTTCTCTACAAGAGTAGATTGATAATGTAAATACGGCTACAAGTAAGCTTAAAAATAATTTTTTCATGGTAGTATGTTTAATTAGTTAAGACAAATGTAAGCTATTTTTTAAAAATCCAAAGAAGTCTTTGAGTTAACTAAAAAAAATGTAGGTTCTATCTTACTCTTTTTCTGCGGAATGAGCAGCTAAATAATCCATCACGGTGGAAGTGGCTCCTGTGTTCTCTTCAATGAAATTGCGGGATACAGTTCCCCGGGTTTCCCTGAAGCTTCTATTGTCAATGAGTTTTTGAAGGATCTGTTCCAGCTCTTCGGAAGTAGAAATTGAAAAAAGACCTCCCAGCTCCAGAAGTTTGGCAGCTTCCGGGAATCTTTCAAAATTCTGTCCTATCACCACCGGAAGTCCGAAAGTTGCCGGCTCCAGTACATTATGTAGACCGGTATCTCCTGCCGCACCTCCCACATAGGCAATTTCTGCATAGCTGTAGATCTTGCTTAGCAGGCCAATGGTATCAATTACAAATACCTGGTAGGAAGCCAGGTTCTTTCCTTCTTTTTCAGAGTAGAAGACGGTTCGGGTCTTCAGCGCAGACCTTAGAGCAGCTAGTTTGCTGGGATTTAAAGTATGCGGGGCAATAATGAACTTTACAGTATTTGGGGAATTATTGATGAAATTCACCAGGAGCTCCTCATCTTCGGGCCAGGTGCTTCCGGCTACCACACAGGTCTTTCCGTTCTTAAAATCTGAAATAAATTCCAGTTCATTATCCTGTTCCAGCTGTCGCTTCACCCGATCAAAACGGGTATCGCCGCTAAGGCTGACATTATGAAAGCCAATGGAATGCATCAATTCCCCCGAACTTGCGTTTTGAACAAAAAAATGTTCAAAAGCCGAGAGATAAGATCGCATCCATTTTCCATACTTTTTGAAGAAGAGTTGATCTTTTCTAAAAGCTCCGGAGACCAGTAGAGTCCGGATCTTCCTCTTTTTTAGTTCGCTTAAAAAATTCGGCCAGAATTCATATTTTATAAAGATCGCCCAGTCAGGATGTGCCAGTTCAATGAATTTTTGTGCATTGCCAGGAGTGTCCAGAGGCAAATAGACTACGGCATCTGCCAGAGGTGAATTCTTTCGGATCTCATATCCCGAAGGAGAAAAAAAGCTGATAATGATCTTATGTTCCGGAAAAAGTTTCTTTACTTCTTCAATTACCGGTACAGCCTGTTCATATTCCCCCAGCGAAGCAGCATGAAACCAGAAAGTTCGGTCCTCAGCCTGAATTTTTTCGCTTAGGATGGAAAAGGTGTCTTTTCTACCCTCGGTGAAAAGCTTCATCTTTTCACTGAAGTTTTTGCTGAAAGGGAGCAGTTTTTCCGCAGAATTTACCAGAATATTGTAAAGAAAATGCAAGGCTGTTTGTTTGACCGCTAAAATAAGAAATTAGCATTGGAGGAAGTGGCTTTCTTTGTATTTTCGTAAGGTTCAAATACAAACCATGAAAAAGATACAAATGGTTGACCTGAAAGGTCAATATGAAACTATCAAAGATAAAGTTGATTCTTCAATTCTTGAGGTGCTGGATTCAACAGCCTTTATTAACGGACCACAGGTCCATTCTTTTCAAAAAGAACTGGAAGATTATCTTCAGGTAAAAAATGTTATTCCATGTGCCAATGGTACAGATGCCCTTCAAATCGCCATGATGGGACTCGGCCTAAAACCGGGTGATGAGGTGATCACTGCCGACTTTACTTTCGCGGCTACCGTGGAGGTGATCGCACTGCTACAACTTACTCCGGTGTTGGTGGACGTAGAACCCGACACTTTTAATATAGATCCTGAGGCGGTGCGAAAGGCCATTACCCCAAGAACAAAAGCCATAGTGCCGGTACACCTTTTTGGGCAGAGTGCCAATATGGATGCTATAATGGAAATAGCTGATGAATTCGGACTCTTTGTGATAGAAGATAATGCTCAGGCTATTGGAGCCAACTACCACTTCAACGATGGGCGCACCAAGAAAGCAGGTGCCATAGGTCATGTTGCTTCCACCTCTTTCTTCCCATCCAAGAACCTTGGTTGTTATGGAGACGGCGGAGCAATTTTCACCAATGACGATGAACTGGCACATACTATTCGAGGGATTGTAAATCATGGGATGTACGAACGCTACCACCACGATGTGGTTGGAGTGAATTCACGTCTGGACAGTGTGCAGGCGGCGGTGCTAAGGGCAAAACTTCCGAACCTCGATATGTATAATAAAGCCAGGCAGAAGGCCGCGGCTAAATATTCCGAAGCCTTTAAAGGGCAGGAAAATATTGTTGTTCCGTTTACTGCAGACGCTGATGATACCCATGTGTATCACCAATACACCTTGAAGATCACCAATGGAAAGCGTGATGCTTTGGTGCAGCACTTGAATGAAAACGGAATTCCATGCGGTATTTACTATCCCATTCCGCTACACAGCCAGAAAGCCTATAAAGATTCCAGGTATCGCGAGCAGGATTTTGAAGTGACCAATAAACTGGTAAAGGAAGTGATCTCGCTACCTATGCATACCGAACTGGATGATGAGCAAATCGATTTTATCACCAGTACCGTGATCGAATTCGTGAACAAGTAATAATTAGTGACCATAATAAGAAAAGCCGAAGACAAGTTCTTCGGCTTTTTACTTTTTGAGAAATTTTCTCTTAGAATTCGGCGGAACTTACTTCTGCGTTTCGGTCTATTTTCTTTACAAGTCCCTGCAATACTTTTCCGGGACCTACTTCTATAAATTCTGTAGCACCATCTTTGATCATATTTTGAACACTCTGGGTCCATTTTACCGGGGCAGTCAATTGGAAGATAAGGTTCTTCTTGATCTCTGAAGGATCGGTCACTGCGAAGGTGGTCACATTCTGGTACACCGGACAAATAGGTTTTTTGAAGTTGGTGTTCTCAATGGCCGCTGCCAGCTCTTCCCTTGCCGGTTCCATTAATGGAGAGTGGAAAGCACCACCCACCGGAAGGATCATCGCCCTGCGAGCTCCTCTTTCTTTAAGTTCTTCACATGCTTTTTCCACCGCCAATTGTTCTCCGGAAATTACGAGTTGGCCCGGGCAGTTGTAATTAGCGGCCACTACAATTCCTTTGGTGTCGGCACAAATGGCCTCTACCATATGATCTTCAAGGCCCAGAACTGCGGCCATGGTAGATTCTTCAAGCTCACAGGCATGCTGCATTGCGATAGCCCTTTTTGATACCAGCGTCAAAGCGTCCTCAAATTCAAGGGTCTTATTGGCTACCAGCGCAGAAAATTCCCCAAGGGAATGCCCGGCTACCATATCCGGTTTGAAAGAACCTCCCAAAACCTTGCTCAGGATCACTGAATGCAAAAAGATTGCAGGTTGCGTGACCTTAGTCATCTTCAGGTCATCAGCGGTTCCTGTGAACATGACATCAGTAATGGAAAATCCAAGGATGTCATTGGCTTTTTCAAACAGTTCTCTGGCCAGAGGGGACTTCTCGTAAAGATCCTGACCCATTCCTGAAAACTGTGCTCCCTGTCCGGGAAAAATATATGCCTTCATTTTATTGTGGTTTAGGCTGCAAAATTAACAAAATAAAAAAACCTTACAGCCATAAGGCTACAAGGTCTATATCATCACTTTTTAGGTATATCAAACATTCAGTTCTCCTTTTTCACCTATGTCCTGTTTGTTACCTGTCACAGCACCTAACCCCAGCTTTAATAAGGTTACATACTTATTGGATTTGTTGTCCCAATAATAAGCTTCAGAAGGGATAATTTTAATCGCAGTGATATCAGGATCTTTTTCGCTTTCAAAATAGCTGTCATCGACTTTGCTGTAAAGGTCATTGATCACCCCGCGGTCTAAGCTGATATCGGCCTTGCCGTAGATACTCAGGAATTCCATATCATCAGGATTGCTGTACAGTAACTGAATATCGCTGTTGTTTTCCAGGTGTTGATTATGTTCACTTTTTCTGGAGCTAAGGAACCAGATGTTCCCCTGATCGTCCACCTTTTTAGTGTACATGGGAACGGCATGAATAGGTTTCTTGTCAAAACCGGTGATCATCATTGCAACTTTGGTGTCATCGATGGTCTTTCTCAATTTTTTGTCTGATTCTTCTCTATTTAGGTTTTCAGTGCTCATTTTATATTTTTTGGTTATTTACCTAAATATAAATGAATTATGATGCACTATTTTTAAATAACTGCTAAAAGATAAGCGGGGCCTGTTAAGGTTTATGAAAATTGACGGACTATCTTCTGAACTCCCGGAAGATAACTACTCCCAAAAATATTGAGATGTACCAATTGGTAATATAACTGCCATAACGGAGTCCTTTCTTCGTGACCTTCGGCTAACGGAAAAATTTCATGATACTGTGAGAAAACTGCTTCCGGAAATCCTCCAAACAGTCTCATCATCGCAAGATCCATTTCGCGGTGGCCATAGCAAACGGCAGGATCTATCAGGCAGGGCTCGCCCTTCTCATTACTCAGGTAGTTCCCATTCCAAAGATCGCCGTGGAGCAGGGAAGGAGGCTCTTCGGGAATAAGGGCCTCAATATTTTTATAGAAAACCTCCAGGTTGTGAAAATCAAAGCCGTTCTCAGAGGCCATTTTGAACTGCGGCTCCAGGCGTTGGGAAATATAGAATTCCGAAGCCAATGTTTTCCACCTGTTGTACTGCGGAAGACTGCCGATATAATTGGAATGGGCAAAACCAAATCGGTCATTCGTATTCCGATGAAGTTGCGCCAGGCCTTCAGCAAATAAGGTCCAAAAATTGCTTTTTTGAGACCCCTGTTCCTTGTACTCCAAAAGCAGAAAAGCATGTTTTCCATGTTCTCCCGCCTTTAAAGGTTTAGGCACGTCGAGGCTATGGCTCTCCAAAAGTGCTAACAAACCTTCTTTTTCGGCCGTGAACATCTCCGGAAATTTGCCGGCTTCGTTTAGCTTAAGTACTATTTTCCCCCGGGAAGTTTCTAGAAGGTATACCCGGTTTATACTTCCGCCGGAAAGAGGAGAGATCCTGAACACCTCATAGTTTTCCTCTTTTAGAAGATCCTGTATGACCTCCTTCTCATTTGACACGTTCGTAGGTCAAATAGGTAAAGGAATAGGCGTGCTTTTGGTCCTGGGGGTGATATTCAGACTCCAGCAATTTCCAGTTCTTCTCATTGAATTCCGGGAAATAGGCATCAGCTTCAAAGGTGCCGTGAACCCGCGTGAGTTCGATCTTATCAGCGCTTGGTAAGGCCATTTTATAGATCTCTCCGCCACCAATAATGAACGGTTGGGGATCGTCACCAGCAAGTTCCAGTGCTTCCTTCAGCGAATGTGCCACTACGGCTCCATCCTTTTTATAATCTTTTTGCCGGGTGATCACGATATGGGTACGGTTAGGCAGTGGCTTCGGAAAAGTCTCAAAGGTCTTGCGGCCCATAATTATGTGGTGCCCGGTTGTAAGCTGTTTAAAGCGTTTAAAATCATCAGGTAAATGCCACACCAGGTCCTGATCTTTTCCCAGTTCATTGTTCTCGCCGGCCGCTGCAATCATGGTGACTTTTGCCATTCCTAAGAATTTAGAGGTGAATCTGGATCAATCGGTTTTTCCTTTTTTGGTGGAATGTATGGTTCTCCTTTTTTAGGGAGCGGATGTTCTTTTTCTACTTTTCGCTGTAGCTCCTCGATGCGTTCACGTTGTTTTGCCACGAGCCTTTCCACCTGTTCATTCTCCCAGTCTTTGCCAAGGAATTTATTGGTGACAAAAACATTAAAAGCGTGGATTAACAGAATAACAGCCCAAAAAATGATGGCCCAAACAAACCAGTCAATGTTGAAAGGCTTTATATCCTGGCCAATATCAAAAATGACATTTAACAGGATCAATACCACTGCACCAATCAGGAAAACTATAAAGTGCTGGTAGAGCCTTCTTTTGTCCCGGGCTCTTTCCTGCGCCCTTTCGATAAGACGTTTTTGTTCGGGGTCAATTTTCGAGGAAGTATTCTTTTTATTTGACATACAAATCAAGTATTTTAGAGATCTACTCAAATTTATAGATTTTCCTGCGGAATAATGAAGAATTTCACAAAACACTTTCCGGTTCTTTCACAGTACACCTATTTGAATACGGCTGCTTCGGGGCTGCTTTCAGAGAAAGTACTGGACTACAGGCAGAACCACGACCTGGATTTCCTTATCGGCGGAAGCCTTTTAAAAGATAAACAGGGAAAGATCCTTACAGGAGTCCGGGAGGCAGTTGGAAGATTTTTTCACTGTGCTCCCCACCGTGTAGCTCTTACCCCGAATTTCTCGTATGGCTTCAATACTTTGATGGAAGGGGTTCAAAAAGGTAAAAAAGTATTGTTGTTAAAGAATGATTATCCTTCAGTGAACTGGGCTGTGGAGTCCAGAGAATTTGAAGTGTGTTACGCGGAGATCAATGAGGATCTGGAATCAAATATTTCCGAAGTAGTGGAGAAGGAGCGTCCCGATATTTTTGCATTCAGCCTGGTACAATGGCTCAAGGGAATAAAAATAGATCAGGAATTCCTGAAGGAACTAAAAGAAAAGTATCCAGAAATGTTGCTTTTTGGAGACGGAACCCAATATTGTGGAACCGAAAAATTCGATTTTGAAGCTTCGGGTCTTGATGTGTTGGGGGCAAGCTGTTATAAGTGGATGAATGCGGGCTATGGGAATGCTTTTTTCCTGTTCAAAGAACATATGGAAGATAAGATCCTTCCCAGGTCCCTCGGATTTAATTCGTTGCAGGGAAAGTATAAGCCGCACGAAGGAAGCCTGATAGGTAAGTTCGAACCGGGACATCAGGATACCCTGAATTTCGGAAGCCTTAAGGTGGCAATAGAAGAAATTGAAAATATTGGATTGCAAAATATTGAAAACCGTATTAACGATCTGGCTCAGGAAGCGAAAGCTCTTCTTGGAAATGCAGGTTTGTTGGAAGATATGGTTGTGCAACGGAATGTCCATTCTTCGATCTTCAATATCAGAGGGAATGAAGTTACCTTTCAGAAGTTGAGGAGTAACGGGATCATTTGTTCTCAAAGAGGTGACGGGATTCGGGTAAGTTTTCATTATTTCAACTCTTCCGAGGATCTTTATAAACTGCTGAAAGTTTTAAAATAGAAGGGTATCCAAAAATGCCTTTTTTGGACACCCTTCTTTGGTTGTTATAAAAGACAAATTCCTTTTTCGGCACAATCGGCCCGAATGGCATCGGGCCAGATGCTAGCCTGCACCTCTCCAATATGCTGTTTCTGCAGAAGGAACATACACAGCCGGGATTGACCGATCCCTCCGCCAATGGTCTGCGGCAGTTCGCCATCAAGTAATTGACGGTGATAAAAAAGTTCACTGCGGTCCCCGGCAGCTCTTATTTTCAACTGTTTCCTCAATGTTTCAGGATCTACCCGTATTCCCATGGAAGATATTTCGAAGGCCTGTTCCAGAACAGGGTTCCAGACAATAATATCCCCGTTCAGGCCTTTGGTTTCGGCTGAAGTAGGAGTGCTCCAGTCATCATAATCCGGGGCACGCCCGTCGTGGAACTCCCCGTGAGCCAATTCGCCTCCAATGCCTATGAGAAAGATGGCACCAAATTCTTTAGCTGCCATGTCCTCTCTTTCTTTAGGACTAAGATGCGGATAACGGGCAAGCAATTCTTCGGAATGTATAAAGGTGATCTTTTCGGGTAGTACGGCTTTGAGATCTGGGTACTCCAGGCTTAACCTGCTTTCGGTCCTTTTTAGGGCCGTGTAGATCGCTTTTACTTTTTCCTTCAGAAACTCCAGACTGCGATCTTCTTTTGAAATTACCTTTTCCCAATCCCATTGGTCAACAAAAATGGAGTGAAGGCGTCCCAACTCTTCGTCCGGTCTCAGGGCTTTCATATCTGTAAAGATTCCCTGGCCTTCCGGTAAATCGTATTCTTTTAGCCGTAGTCTTTTCCATTTTGCCAGCGACTGAACAACTTCGGCCGGCCGCTCCTGCATTGATTTTATGGGAAAGGAAACGGGACGTTCAACGCCGTTGAGGTCATCGTTGATGCCGGTGCCTTTCAGCACGATCGCAGGAGCTGAGATCTTTGTAAGCGCAAGCTCTTTAGTAAGCTGTTTTTCAAAACACATTTTTGTAAAGTGAACGGCCTCTTCTGTCTGAAGTTTAGCAGAAAGGGTTTTAATTGTAGTGGGTAATGTGATCATAATATTAAGTTTAGATGATTTAAAAATTGAAATAAAAAAGCCTGCCCCGGGAAGAGGCAGGCTATAAAGCACTGGATCCTTCTCCCCCGGGGCGGACTCTTATTATTCTGATTATTTGTAGTAGTTCTTTTCATAGTGGGTAAAAAAAAAGCCTTTCCGGTTGAGGAAAGGCTTGTGATATTGTGGCAGGTGTTTTTTACACAATAATAGCTTTCCGCAGCCTGAGTTTATTCAGGTTGTTATTGAAAGAATTATTATTGTTGTTGTAAAAGCTCAACTGTTGGTGTTTTGATTTTTGTAAACCTACGATTTTTTCCTTTACTAATCTTCGATTTCTATCTCTTTTGTAAAAGCTACATGATTTTTTATTTCTGAAGCTGCCTCTTTTGGGTGTGGATAGAACCACGCGGCATCTTCTTTTTTCTGATCCTCCACCTGAATGTGAAAATAGGACGCCCTGCCTTCCTGGGGAGATTCAGAGTGGGTGTCACTAAGTTGAAAATACCGTGAATTCAGGGAGTCAGGTGGGAAGTAATGAGTGTTATCAATGACTTTGGTATTATTACTTTCGGCAAGTACGGCATCTTTCCAGATCGCTTTCATAATTATAATTTTTTGAAAATGTAATTTTTGAAACAGTTTTCGGTGTCGCTAAAACTTTCAGAAACTGAGAGTCCTGCTTCCCGGGCAAGCCAGGAAATGGAGGTGTCATCATATTTCTGTGATATCTCGGTATGTATGCTCTCCCAGGCGGCAAAATGCACTTCGAGATTCAGGGAATTGATCTGTACCGTCTGCTCTTTTTTGCTTACCAGGTAGCTTTTTGCCATTCCGGTTTCGGGATCATAGAACGGCCAGTGAATAAAAGCATCAGGATCAAAATTTGCACCCAGCTCCCTATTGATACGTCTCAACAGGTTGCGGTTAAATTCAGCCGTTACACCTTGAGTGTCGTTATAAGCTGCCAGGATTGTTTCCGGATTTTTCTTTTGGTCTACTCCCATAAAGAACAGGTCGTCCTGTGCCATGGAGGAGCTTATCTTTTTCAGAAAATTCAGGGCTTCTTCCTGCGGAAGGTTGCCAATATTGGAACCTAAAAAGAGGATCACCTTTTTACGGGTCTGGTATTCTGCAAGTTGCTCCAGGACCTTTTTGTACATGCCTTGTCGCGGAGTCACCTTAAGTTCGGGAATTTCCTTCTGAAGATCACTAGCCAGCTGTTGCAATACGTTATGACTTATATCAACCGGAACAAACGTGAAATCCAGTTTCTTTTCTGTGAAATGCTTCAGTAGAATTTTGGTCTTTTTGCCATCCCCGGCACCAAGCTCTATGAGGTCAAAACCTGAAGGCGAAGCGAAGGCTTCAGCAAGAGCCGATTTATTTTCCTGCAGAATGTCAAACTCCTTTCCCGTGAGATAATATTCGGGAAGGTGCATGATCTCCTGAAAGATCTCATCACCTTTCTTATCGTAAAAATATTTTGAGCTAAGACTTTTTGGATGGGAAGTAAGCCCTTCAAAAACATCGGCTGCGAACTGGGTGGTGAATTCTGAAGGTTTGATAGTATTCATAGATAAAGCAGGTCAAAAATTAAGATCTCCAGTTAACCCCGGCAGCCGGATCACAAAAAAAGAGGGAAACCACATGGTCTCCCTCAAATTTAGGATTTTATCTCTCAGAATACGTTAAGTAAAACTTAATCTGCTGTTTAGAAGGTAAACGGCACCTTGTATTTTACTGCTGTAGGTTTTCCGGCTAACATTCCCGGTTCCATAGGAGGAATGGCTAAAATGATGCGTTTAGCCTCCGCATTTAATTCCTTTTTTGGGCCTTCAACAGAAAGCACCTCTACTTTTCCTTCTTCATTGATATTAAAAGAAACCACTGCTTTTCCGCGGATGTAATTTCCGCTGGCATCCTTAGGAAATTTGTAGTTCGCCTTCATGTGCTCCACCAGTTTCTTGTTGAAACAGTTCTTTTTTTCCGCAGCAGTGCCTTCACAACCCGGCCAAACAGGTGCGGTCTGCTTAGTGGTAAGGGTATTGCCCTTCACTTTTACGCCTTCCTGGGCGGTACAAATTCCTCCTGCCAGTAATAAAAATACGATCAATAACTTCTTCATAAATCAACGGGTTTTTAGAATTATACTGCCACCTGACCTTTTATGGCCGGATGCGGATTGTAATTTTCAAGAGTAAAATCTTCGAATTCAAATGCAAATATGTCTTTTACTTCAGGGTTGAGCTTCATGGTTGGCAATTCCCTGAAATCCCTGGATAGTTGCAGGTTTACCTGTTCCAGGTGATTATTATAGATATGTACATCTCCAAAAGTGTGAATAAAATCACCTGTTTCGTAACCACATACCTGTGCCATCATCATGGTAAACAGGGCATAGGAGGCAATGTTGAAAGGCACTCCCAAAAATACGTCTGCACTGCGCTGGTAAAGCTGACAGGAAAGTTTTCCATCAGCTACATAGAATTGAAAGAAGGCGTGACAGGGTGGAAGAGCAGCCTTACCATGGGCCACATTTTCAGCAAAAGATTTGGAAGTGTCCGGCAGAACGGACGGGTTCCAGGCTGAAACCAGCATTCGCCTGCTATCGGGATTCTTTTTAAGCGTCTCTACGATCTCTTTGATCTGGTCAATCTCCTCACTGTTCCAGTTTCTCCACTGGTGCCCATAAACTGGCCCCAGGTCACCTTTCTCATCAGCCCACTCGTTCCAGATCCGTACCCCGTGATCCTGCAGGTATTTCACATTAGTATCACCTTTCAGGAACCACAGCAGTTCATAGATGATCGACTTCAAATGCAATTTCTTGGTCGTCACCATAGGAAAGCCTTCGCTAAGGTCAAACCGCATCTGGTAACCAAAAACGCTTTTGGTCCCTGTTCCGGTGCGGTCTCCTTTTTCAGTTCCGTTTTCCAGAATGTGTTTTAAGAGGTCGTGGTATTGTTTCATGCTGCTGTCTTTCTGAAAAGTATTTAAAATCAATAATTTGCCTTCGGAAGCTTTTCCGAAGAAAAACAAAATTCCGGGTGATCTTCAGCTAAATTAGAAAATACCCGGAATTAAAAAAGTTAAATCGGAAACTGATTTTACCCAAGGATCATTCCTGCGATGGTCGCAGAAAGAAGCGAGGCGATGGTTCCTCCAATAAGGGCTTTCATTCCGAATTCTGATAATGTCTTACGTTGTCCCGGTGCCAGCGAACCTATTCCTCCAATCTGAATCCCGATGGATGCAAAGTTGGCGAAACCGCAAAGCATATAGGTAGCCATAATAACCGATTTTTCATAGGTGAGGCTCAAGGCACTCACCGGATTCTTAAGCTCTGCCAGCTGAATATAGCCTACAAATTCACTGGCGGCCAGTTTAATTCCGAGGAGTTGACCCATCAGCATCATATCTTCTGTGGCCACCCCAATCAACCACATTAAAGGAGCGAATATCATTCCAAGAATAGATTCCAAGGATAATCGGGCATAAGGCGTGTAATCGGCCATTATTGCATTCAGCGCTGTCCATTCTCCTACTTTACCCAACCCGTAATTGATCATTGCAATAAATGCGATAAAAACAAGGAGCATGGCAGCAACATTGGCAGCCAATTTCAAACCTTCGGTAGTACCGTTGGCAATAGCGTCAAGTATGTTGGAACCAATCTTTTCTGAAGAAACTTCCACATTGGTGTCGATCTTCTCCCGCTGCGGATATAATATTTTGGAAACCACAATTGCACCCGGCGCCGCCATTACAGAAGCTGCGAGCAGGTGTTTTGCGAAGACAAGTCTCAGACCTTCATCGTCTCCGCCGAGGAAACCGATGTAAGCTGCCAATACGCCTCCTGCGACCGTAGCCATACCACCTATCATTACCAGCAGGATCTCAGAACGCGTCATTCTTTCCAGATAGGCCTTGATCATTAATGGTGCTTCTGTTTGCCCTAAAAAGATGTTTCCGGCTACACTTAAACTTTCAGGACCCGAAATGCCGAGTAGTTTAGTAAGCACCCAGGCCATTCCTTTTACGACCACCTGTATCACTCCGAGGTAAAAAAGAACCGAAGTAAGGGCCGAAAAGAAGATGATGGTAGGCAGCACCTGGAACAGAAATATAAAGCCATAGCTGTCCACACTCATAAGTCCGCCGAGAAGGAATTCACTTCCTGCGGCCGTGAAATCTAATATCAGTACAAAAATTTTGCCCACGGCCTCGAACATGTTCTGCACAAAAGTGATCTTTAACACACCAATGGCTAAAATAAGTTGAGCTGAGAGTCCTGCTCCAACTGTTTTCCAGTTGATCCCGCGGCGGTCACTGCTAAAGAGAAAGGCAATAATAATTAAAGAGGTCATTCCAAGAACTCCTCGCCAGATACTTTCAAAGCTGATCCCTGCATTGGGGATCATTTCCTTTTTAGTGTTCACCGGTAAAATTTCAGCTGCAGATTGTTGCCTTTCTTCAAGGGTATAGACTCTGTTGTTTCCGGAAAGGGTGAGGGTGGAATCGGTAAAGTTTGAAACTTGAAATTGCTGTATGCTGTCTATAGGTTCGTTGTAAAGGAGAGACAACCGGTCGTTTTCAAGTGTATAGGTTCCTGTTGCTTCATTAACAGCTTCCCCGGTTAGATTGAATTCAAATTTTCCGTCTTCGAATTTTAGATAATCGGTAGCAGGGTCAATGTCAAAAAGTACATTTTCAGAGCTGTCTTTAACAGCTTCAACATTCCAGGTTTTTGTGAGGGTTTGGGCAAAAGAAGGTAAGATTCCGAAGAGGATCAGAATCAGGCAACACCAAAATTTATTCATAAAAGTGGGGGGTTATTTTCGTTTGGAGATCTCATCTCTTATACGGGCCGCTTTTTCATAGTCTTCACTTTTCACGGCCTGATCTAACATGCTGTTAAGTTCGTTAAGGGAAAGTTTTTTATAGTCGGGATCGTTGGATTTCTTTTCCACTTCACTGGAAAAAAGCTCGTCAACAATAATATCTTCTTTCTGTTGCTCTTGTTCCTCTTCTTGCTGGGCGTCGCCTTTCAGGTAGATTCCCGCTTTGTCGAGTATATTCTTGTAGGTAAAAATGGGTGCTTGGAACCGCAGTGCCAAAGCAATGGCGTCACTGGTTCGGGCATCTATGATCTCTTCGATCTTGTCGCGTTCGCAAATGAGGCTTGAATAGAAAACGCCGTCCACCAGTTTGTGAATGATTACCTGTTTGACCACGATCTCAAAGCGATCGGCAAAATTCTTAAAAAGGTCGTGGGTAAGCGGGCGGGGAGGTTTTATTTCCTTTTCCAGTGCAATGGCAATGGATTGGGCTTCAAAAGCACCTATGACAATGGGTAGTTTACGTTCCCCTTCAACCTCGCTTAAGATGAGAGCATAAGCTCCGTTTTGCGTTTGGCTGTAGGAAATTCCTTTAATGTTAAGGCGCACTAAACTCATACTGCAAAAATACAAAAAAAGCTGCCTAAACAGGGCGGTAAACCTAATTTAGACAGCCCTTTACTTGGCTCGCAAGTTATAAAAATTATGCGTTATTGGCCTTAAATTCTTTTAATTTTTCGGTGAGCTTAGGCACGATCTCAAAGGCGTCTCCCACTACTCCGTAGTCGGCTGCCTTGAAAAATGGTGCTTCGGGATCATTGTTGATCACCACCTTGGTTTTAGAGGCGCTAACCCCCGCCAGGTGCTGAATTGCTCCGGAAATACCCACGGCAATATACAGGTTGGCAGCAACCGGTTTTCCGGTCTGTCCCACGTGCTCGCTATGAGGCCTCCATCCCATGTCACTTACTGGTTTTGAACAGGCTGTAGCTGCTCCAAGTGTGTCTGCAAGTTCTTCGATCATTCCCCAGTTCTCAGGACCTTTCAAGCCGCGTCCACCTGAAACTACGATCTCTGCATCGGCAATGGTGACTTTATTGGCCGCCTTATCTACGGAAACTACATTTACTGAAAAATCTTCGTCGCTTAGAGAAGGTGAGAATTCCTCTTCAGAAATATTTGTCTGACTTTCTTTTAGACCAAATGCGTTTTTAGACAGACCAATGATCTTAACATCTGTAGACATTTTAGTGAAATTAAAAGCTTTGTTTGTGAAAGCAGTCCTTTTTACCTCCATCGGCTCAGTAGACTCCGGAAGGGCAACCACGTTGGAAGCGTATCCGGCTTTCAGGTGAACTGCAAGAAGTGGTGCGAGGTATTTAGCATTGGCGCTTTGGCTTACTACTATCACTTTGGCTCCTTCTTTTTCAGCAGCCTGTTTAAGGGCATCGGCGTAAGCTTCTGCATTGAATTTTTGCAGTTTATCACTGTTGATCTTCAACACTTTGCTTACCCCATATTTTCCTAATTCTGAAGTGTCTCCTGCGTTAAAGGCAACGGCGGTAACACTGGTATTCATCATATCTGCCACTCCTTTTGCATAGGAAGCAACTTCAAGAGCGGTCTTTTTGAATTTTCCTTCTTCTGATTCTGTATATACTAAAACTGACATATGTTTCTTTTTAAATTCTAATTAATAAATCCCAAAATCCAATCTTAAATTTTGAATCCTGAATTCTAAATAACCTTAGCCTCGTTGTGAAGCAGGTTGATCAACTCATCAAGGTTGTCAGGGTCAATCAATTTAATATCTCCTTTAGGTTGTGGCTTCTCAAATTTGACAGCCTCAGTATCAGTCTTGGTCTCTACCGGCTCTACCACGTTAAGAGGTTTCTTTCTTGCCTGCATGATCCCACGCATGTTTGGAATACGAAGATCGCTCTCCTCAACAATTCCTTTTTGACCACCTACTACCAATGGTAATTTAGCTTTCAAAGTTTCTTTTCCTCCGTCGATCTCACGAATAGCAGTAGCTTCATCTCCTTCTACTTCAAGACCTATACAGGTATTCACAAAATTGGCATCAATAAGTGCGGCCAGCATTCCGGGAACCATTCCCCCGTTGTAATCAATAGACTCACGGCCGGCAATAATAAGGTCATAACCTCCGTCTTTTGCCACTTTTGCCAGTTGCTTGGCAACGTAGATCCCGTCGGTGGCAGGTGTATTCACTCTGATAGCGCTGTCAGCACCTATGGCTAAAGCCTTTCTAAGGGTGGGTTCTGTCTCGGGACCTCCCACATTTACCACGTCTACGGTGGCACCTTGTTTTTCTTTGAACCACATGGCACGGGTGAGACCAAATTCGTCGTTTGGATTGATCACGAACTGTACGCCGTTAGTATCAAATTTGGTGTTATTTTCTGAAAAATTGATCTTTGAGGTAGTGTCAGGAACGTGACTAATACACACTAATATTTTCATATATCTCGAATTTTTTGATAAAACTTAATAATGGTCACGAAGATACATAATTTATGAGGAAATTTGCTATGCATGCATAAGAAATTTTTGTTCTTTTGCACGCATAATCCTTTTTTGAATTACTATTTTTGTGGTTCGAAAAATTTTAAAGAAAAATTAATAATGAAGACTATCCAATTCAGGGAAGCAATTGCTGAAGCCATGAGCGAGGAAATGCGCAGGGATGAATCCATTTACCTAATGGGAGAAGAGGTTGCTGAATACAATGGAGCCTATAAGGCATCAAAAGGAATGTTGGATGAATTTGGGCCAGACCGGGTAATTGATACTCCTATTTCTGAGCTCGGATTTTCAGGAATTGGCGTGGGTAGTGCCATGAATGGAAACCGTCCTATTATAGAGTTCATGACCTTCAACTTTTCGTTAGTAGGGATTGACCAGATCATTAACAATGCGGCCAAAATGCGCCAGATGAGCGGTGGCCAGTTCAATATTCCAATCGTTTTTCGCGGTCCTACTGCTTCTGCAGGCCAATTGGGTGCTACGCACTCACAGGCTTTCGAAAGCTGGTATGCGAACACTCCGGGGCTAAAGGTGATCGTGCCTTCTAATCCATACGATGCTAAAGGGCTTTTAAAAGCTGCTATCCGCGATGACGATCCTGTGATCTTCATGGAAAGTGAGCAAATGTATGGGGACAAGGGTGAAGTGCCTGAAGAGGAATATGTATTGCCAATTGGTGTGGCCGATGTGAAACGTGAAGGTTCAGATGTTACTATCGTTTCCTTCGGAAAGATCATCAAGCAGGCTTACAAAGCTGCCGAAGAACTTGAAAAGGAAGGCATTTCCTGTGAGATCATCGATTTGAGGACCATCCGTCCGATGGATCACGATACCATTCTAAAGTCGGTTAAGAAGACCAACCGCCTGGTGATCCTGGAAGAAGCCTGGCCTTTCGGAAATATCGCAACTGAGATCACTTACCAGGTACAGAACAAGGCTTTTGACTTCCTGGATGCTCCTATTGAAAAGATAAATACTGCCGATACTCCCGCACCTTATTCTCCGGTTCTGCTGGAAGAATGGCTGCCAAATCACAACGATGTGATCAAAGCTGTCAAAAAGGTGATGTACAAGGAGTATTAACAGGTGCCAAAAATGACATTTTAGAGCCTCCTTTTTGGAGGCTTTTTTAATGCGGTAATGTGAAGAAAATCTTAAGGAATCAAAATACTTCTTTAAAAAATAAGGACCCTCTGTTCTCCCTTAAAAAAAAGCAGTCTTTTAATAGATGAAAATCAGTATATTTGCCGCCCTTTAAGAGAAAACAGACTATAAAATATAATCAAAGATGACAAAGACTTTCGATGTTCTTATTGAAATTCCGAAAGGAAGCAGGAATAAATATGAGTATGACTTTAAACTGAAGAAGATCCGCTATGACAGGATGATCTTTTCTTCCATGATGTATCCTGCCGATTACGGTTTTATACCCGAAACACTTGCTCTTGATGGTGACCCGCTTGACGTACTGGTATTGGTTACCGAGCCAACCTTTCCCGGGTGTGTGATGGAGGTGAAGCCAATCGGGGTTTTCCATATGGCCGACGAAAAAGGTCCTGATGAAAAAGTGATCTGTGTACCTGTATCAGATCCTATCTGGAATAAGCACAACGATCTTGACGACGTAAATCCTCACCTTATTAAGGAGATCGAACACTTCTTCCAGGTTTATAAAGATCTTGAACAAAAGAAAGTAGATGTTGAAGGTTGGGGTAACCTCAAGGAAGCCAACACTATTATTGAAGAGTGCATCAAAAGATACAGGAACGGAAATTCAGATAAAGGCAATTTTAACATAGGCTAGATTAGAAATTACGCAAATTCTGATAATCATCATAAAAGCAATAACCCCGCAGTTATTGCTTTTTTCTTTTATAACGTTTCGTTAACTTTAGCCCCGCTAAATAATTTAACAAAATATTATGGAATCATTGATGATTTGGTTGCCGGGCATTCTGGCGATCATAGGGCTCATTTTTATGTGGGCAAAACGCACCTGGGTTTTGAAGCAGGATGCAGGAGATGGGAAGATGAAAGATATTTCCTCTCATATTTATGAAGGAGCCCTGGCTTTCCTGAATGCCGAGTACAAGCTACTCACCATTTTTGTTGTTGTGGCCAGTTTGGTCCTTGCTGGAATTTCTTTTATAGTTCCAACTACTCATATTCTTATTGTTGTTGCCTTCATTTTTGGGGCTTTCTTTTCGGCACTTGCCGGAAACATGGGGATGCGTATCGCAACCCAGTCAAATGTGCGTACCACTCAGGCGGCACGTACCAGCCTTCCGCAGGCACTTAAAGTGTCTTTTGGCGGAGGAACCGTAATGGGACTTGGTGTTGCCGGTCTGGCAGTACTTGGTCTTTCCACTTTCTTTATCATCTTCTTCCACGTCTTTATGGGTGGTGAATGGACAGACGTTCACCAAATGACCGTAGTGCTGGAAACCCTTGCCGGTTTCTCGCTGGGAGCTGAATCTATTGCCTTATTCGCGCGTGTTGGAGGAGGTATCTATACCAAAGCTGCCGATGTGGGAGCTGACCTGGTAGGAAAAGTAGAAGCAGGTATTCCTGAAGATGACCCCCGTAACCCGGCTACCATTGCCGATAACGTGGGTGATAACGTGGGGGATGTTGCCGGGATGGGAGCTGACCTCTTCGGAAGTTATGTAGCTACAGTACTGGCCGCCATGGTTCTTGGTAATTATGTGATCAAAGATATGGGAGGTGATATAATTGCTGAAGGTTTCGGTGGAATTGGTCCGGTTCTTTTACCAATGGCTATCGCCGGTTTCGGAATTATCTTTTCCATCTTTGGAACACTCCTGGTTAAGATCAGTAGTAATAATGATAAAGAAGCACAGGTGCAGGCAGCCCTTAACAAAGGGAACTGGGTGTCTATCGTATTAGTTGCAATATCTTCTTTCTTCCTGGTGACCTGGATGCTTCCTGAAACCATGCAAATGGAATTCTTTGGAGAAGGACTTCAGCAGATCTCTTCTATGAGGGTATTCTATGCTACTCTGGTAGGATTGGTAGTAGGAGGAGTTATCTCTGCCGTAACCGAATATTATACAGGACTTGGTAAGAAACCTGTTCTTTCGATCGTTCAGAACTCAAGTACAGGGGCAGGTACTAACATCATTGCCGGACTCTCAACCGGGATGATCTCTACCTTCGCTTCTGTATTACTTTTCGCGATAGCAATCTGGGCTTCTTATGCCTTTGCAGGTTTCTACGGTGTAGCTCTTTCGGCTTCAGCAATGATGGCAACTACTGCCATGCAGCTTGCTATTGATGCCTTTGGTCCTATCGCAGATAATGCTGGTGGAATCGCTGAAATGAGTGAATTGCCTTCTGAAGTAAGAGAAAGAACAGATATTCTTGACTCTGTTGGAAATACTACTGCAGCGACCGGAAAAGGATTTGCAATCGCTTCGGCGGCTTTGACTTCCCTTGCACTTTTTGCAGCATACGTGACCTTCACAGGAATCGACGGAATTAACATTTTTAAAGCTCCTGTATTATCCATGCTTTTCGTGGGAGGTATGATCCCTGTTGTGTTCTCGGCTCTTGCTATGCAATCTGTGGGGAAAGCTGCCATGGATATGGTGAATGAAGTACGCAGACAGTTCCGTGAAATTCCGGGAATTATGGAAGGAACCGGAAAACCAGAATACGACAAATGTGTGGAGATCTCTACTAAAGCAGCACTTCGCGAGATGCTGTTGCCGGGTCTAATGACAATTGGTTTCCCAATTCTTATTGTATTGGTGCCAATGGTCTTAGGTTATGAAAATCCGCTTATCGCCGAAATGTTAGGAGGATATATGGCAGGTGTTACCGTGAGTGGTGTACTTTGGGCTATCTTCCAGAACAATGCCGGTGGTGCCTGGGATAACGCTAAAAAATCTTTTGAGGCGGGAGTAATGATCAACGGCGAAATGACCTACAAAGGATCAGACGCTCACAAGGCAGCCGTTACAGGTGATACTGTTGGTGATCCATTCAAGGATACTTCAGGACCATCCATGAACATCCTTATTAAACTTACCTGTTTGATCGGGCTGGTTATCGCCCCAATTCTTGGACAGGATATGGAAATGGCTACAACTCCTGATGATATTGAAGAGGTGACTGTTTTGGAAGCTTCGGAAGAGGAATCTGCTACTGCAGAATTCACCAATTCTGAAAGTGAGGCTCTGGAAACAGCGGCAAAGATCGCTAAAGCTACAGAGACTTCAGAAGTTGTAACAGAATCTTCGGAAGCAGAACTTTCCGAAGAGATCGCAAAAAAGGAATAGAAAAGATTTATTTTCCTAAATAATTTTTAAAATCCCCTGCATTTGCGGGGGATTTTTCTTTTTAACTGTATCTTAAAACATGCAGCTAAAAAGAGGTTCCAAAAATGCCATTTTATGAAGGGAATAATTCAGAGGATTCGCGGACATTTCAGGACCAATACTTTGGTGAAACTGGCCAATTATAGAAGTTACGGCACCCGCAGTCACCTGTATCTCCTTGGCCGGGCGCTGGATGATGACAAGCTCACCATGGCCGAAGATCAAACTTTTTTGCAAACCCTGAAGAACACCTTTAAACAGTTTGACAGCTACGAGATCTCTGATACTGAGATCGCACTGCAACTGCCGAACAGGGCCATCCTCACCACGAAGACAAACAGTGAAGGCTATTTTCTTTTTGATAAGACCACATCCATAAACCTGAGAGAATTTGCCGATAACGATGGTTGGGTGCCGCTGCGAACCGCCTTTGTGAATGAGGTGGAGAAGAGTTTTATTTCTGACGGTAATGATTTTAAGGCCGAATTATTAATACCGCCGCTCACAGCCCGCTTTGGGGTGATAAGTGATATTGACGACACCATTCTGCATACCGGCGTCACTTCTTTCCTGAAATGGAGGGTAGTCAAAAATTCCCTTTTTAGGAATGCTCATAACCGCATTTCGCTTAAAGGTGCTCCGGAATTTTATCAGAAGTTGCACGAGGGGAAAAAGGATAGGGAACAGAATCCTATTTTTTACCTGAGCAACAGTCCGTGGAACCTGTATGAATACCTGAAGCTGTTTTTGGAGATCAATAATTTTCCGAAGGGGCCTATTCTGCTCAGGGATTTCAGAACTCCGTTCGATAAGACTACCCGGCCCGAAAAGCCGCATAAACAGAAGGAGATCATCAACATCCTAAAAACCTATCCGCGGTTGAAATTTATCCTGATAGGTGACAGCGGCGAACACGATCCAACCATCTATACTGATATTGCGGCTCAGTTTTCAGACAGGATATCGGCTATTTATCTGCGCAGCGTAAAACACCGTCGCAAGATGTTGCAGGTGCAAAGTATAGTAGAGAATTTCAAAACCGTGCCTGTTCTGTTGGTGGAAAAGTCAGATGAAGCTGAAGAACACGCCAGGACGCATGGGTTTATACATTGATCAATTAGCAATGATCAATGAACAAATCACTGAGCTAGAAACGAGTGGAATTTAATCCTCCTTAGCTAAAGCTTCGGCAGGTCTTGGAATTTGGAATTTAATAATTGGAATTTTAAAGTCCAGTCTCTCTTAAACAAAAGTCTCCCCGTCAGGTCAGGGCAAAAAGGCCACTGAAGAGGCCATCCATGTTAAAAATAAGGTTAGCCCGGCCACAATTACTCCCAGAACTACAAAAAAGGATCCTAAGTAGTTTTTTGCTTTTATCTGCTCTATCGAATCCTGGTCGAGTTTGACCTTGACAAATTTATTGCTGTCGTTCGTCTCAATTATCTCTCCCAGTTTTCTGGCTGCTTTTGAATTACGTGGGGTTACACCCACTAATCTTCCTTCGTCTTTTTCAAGGCGTTTAAAGGTAAAAGTTTGATTGGAATTGGTCTTGATTTTAACCTTTCTATTGAAAGCTACAGCCTCCTCTACGCTTAAGCTTTTGGAGCGGTATATACTACAACTTTGAAGAAGGACAAAAAGCGATAAGGCCAACGTGAGGAATCTTGCAGCTTTCATATTTTCTTCTTTTGGATCTTCTCCTTTTAGACATCAATATAAATATAATCAACAGGCTGACAATGAATTTATTATGGTTAATTATGCGAGTCAGATTTTTCAATATCCTCCTTCTTAGTCCAGCCAAAGTTCCCATAATGAGAAATGAGATAAACTATGTATGTTGGTTTTGTTAAAGAAAACTTTTGCAGGTCTTTTGAATTAACTTAGAATCTGGACCGCTGTTTTTGGTCTCTACTTAAACAACCCGTGAAGTTCGCCGTCAACTCGGGTGATAATATTCCCAAGATCTTCGGGATTGTCCACAAAATTGATGTTGTCTACATCAATGATGAGTAAGTTTCCTTTGTTGTAATTATGCACCCAGGCCTCGTAACGCTCGTTTAGCCGGCTCAGGTAATCAATGGAGATAGAGTTCTCGTAGTCGCGGCCGCGTTTGTGGATCTGCGATACCAGGTTGGGAATGCTGCTTCGCAGGTAGATTAGGAGGTCTGGACCTTTTACAACGCTTTCCATCAGGTCAAAAAGAGATTTGTAGTTCTCGTAATCGCGGTTGGTCATAAGTCCCATCGCATGCAGGTTGGGCGCAAAGATATGGGCGTCCTCATAGATGGTCCTGTCCTGAATGATGGATTTTCCGCTTTCGCGAAGTTCCAGGATCTGGCGGAAGCGGCTATTCAAAAAGTAGATCTGCAGGTTGAAAGACCACCGTTCCATTTTATTGTAGAAGTCCTCGAGATAAGGATTCTCCAGTACATCTTCATATTGTGCTTCCCAGTTAAAATGTTTCGCTAGTAATTTGGTAAGGGTCGTTTTTCCCGCCCCAATGTTTCCCGCAATGGCTACGTGCATTATCTGATATTTTTTTGGCTGTTCAAAAAGGGACCGGTCAAAAACCGGCGAGGTAAATATACAGGAATTCAGAAATGAAATGAAACCTCTTCGGTGATTATTTGTTCACTTTTCAGCTTAAAATTTCAGAATCAAAGCCTTTAAAAGAAGAAATCGCTGAGACTGCAGCTTTCACATTCCGAAGCCATCCACAGGCAGTCGATAAAATCGGTGACCATATGGAAAGCCAGGCCGATAAAAACCAGCTTTAGCAGACTCTTTTTCAGGAACGCCGCCCCGATAAAATAGATTGGGATCACGTAAACCGAATGCAAAAGATGATGCCCAATACTGCAACGATCGGGATGAAATATAGGTGAGGCCAGCAGGTGGTCTACATCCACCAACATCGTTGCCAATAAAATAAGCCAGTTACGGCCCCAGTGCTCCCTGTCATACCAGTAAGCAATAGCTCCTATGAAGATAAAGTGGAGGAAGTAATGTATAGCTGTTTGTAACAAAGGGTCTTCAATTATGAGTTTAATGTTGCGGGTTTGGAGTTGCGGGGTGGTTCATGTTTTTTAGCCTTTGTTCTTGTCTCTTGATTCTTTTCTCTTTTTTCAAGTACCAAAATCCGGACCCAAAGGTAATCACTCTTCTCCAAAATCTCCCGTCTCCAGACTTTCAAATAAAAAGCCGAAACCCTAAAAAGGATCCCGGCTTTTAATATGCCTCAAAATCTAACTTCAACTTGCTTTTCCAGCAGAACCCGTTAGACTTGAATCATAACTAACATTCTAATGCGCCATACAACCATGACCCGTACTTTCTTCATGCCATCCAAAAGATGGGTCGTACTTGTTATTTTCCCAGTAGAAATCTCTTCTTTCCTCAGGATGATTACCTATCTCGTTCATAGTGCTGGCGTCATACAACCTACCGTTCACCATTGTGTAGATGATGGTGTTGGTATTCTGGATGTCCTCCAGGGGGTTCTCTTCAAGAACAATAAGATCGGCGAGCTTTCCTTCCTCCAAAGAACCTATCTCTTCACCCAGACCGATATATTCCGCAGGATTAATGGTTGCTGTCTTCAAAGCTTCCATATTGCTCATTCCACCCATTTGTAGCAGCCATAGCTCCCAATGTGCTCCGAGACCCTGTAATTGTCCGTGAGCTCCCATGTTCACCTTCACACCTTCGTCTGAGAGGGATTTGGCGGTTTCGGAAACAAGGATAGGACCTTGTTCATACTCTTCTTCAGGTAACTTTGTGCGGTGTCTCGATCTCGAATCAATAATGCTTCGGGGAGTGAAGGTGAGCAGTTTTTCATTTTCCCACACGTTGGTCTTGTCGTAGAAATAATATTCTCCGTTGATTCCGCCGTAATTCACAATAAGGGTAGGAGTGTAGCCCGTGTTGCTGTTGCTCCAAAGTGTCTTGACGTCCTTGTACACAGGCGCGATAGGAATATTGTGTTCTATCCCGGTGTGCCCGTCCACGATCATATTCATGTTGTGGAAGAAAGTACTTCCACCTTCAGGAACCACGTTCATATCTAACTCTCTTGCAGCCTGCATCACCTGCTGACGTTGCTCGCGGCGCGGCTGATTGTAGCTCTTTACAGAAGTAGCACCAAAGGCTTTAGTCCTTCTAAGTGCTGAACGGGCGTCATCCAGGCTGTTGATCTCGGCCTTGAAATCCCCTTCCGCGCCATAAAGAATGATCCCGGTGGAGTAGAGGCGTGGTCCTGTCATTTCCCCGCTCTTGATCAACTCAGCCATTCCGAAGACGGTTTCACTTAGTGCTGAAGGGTCATGAGCAGTGGTCACCCCATAGGCCAGGTTGGCGTAGAAAGGCCAGTGCTGCTGCGGGGTAAGTCCGTAGCGGAAAGCTCCAATATGCGCGTGGGCATCTACCAGCCCGGGCATGATGGTCTTCCCCTGTACGTCATAAACTTTCGCGTCTTTAGGGATGGTAACTTCTGAAGCATTCCCAAGGGCGACGATCTTGTTGTTCTCTACCACAATGCTTCCGTTCTCGATCACCTCTTCCTGCCCGTTCATGGTAATAATTCTGGCATTGGTGAAGGCGATCTTTCCTGTAGGCATGTCGGTCTTCAATTCCAGGCCTACCTTGATACCGTTCTCGGTGATCGGCGGAATGGAGTCTACCGAATTCTCCAAAAAGGTAAATCTTTCTGAAACTTTATTGGTGAAATATTCGTCTCCCAGTGTCCAGTGTACATTCTGGCTATTGTTGCTCCAGTGCAGGTTGATTCCGGCGTCTTTAGCGATCTGTCTCACAGGGATTGATTTGCTGCCCGGTTCAATGGTCACCGGCTTCCCGGTCATTACCAGCGGAGCGATGTAAGCCTTGTGAAGGTTACTGAAGGCGATCCATTTATTGTCGGGACTTGGAACCAGTCTGCCACCATATTTTGATTCCACGTGAGTGCGCTCGTCCTGCCCGCTAAGGTCTACACTGTTCAGTTTTTTGGTAAGACTTCCAAAGAAGTATCCACCGGTTTGGAAGAAGATCCTTTTGCTGTCTTTGGTAAACATTGGAAAATCTCCTTCATCATGGATCCTTCTGAGGTTCTCTCCGGAAGCGTTCATCACATAAATTCCGGGGTTCTTGGTGAAGGCACGTCCCAGGTCGCTGTTCCCGTCTTCTTTCTTAAAGACGATAGTGTTGCCGTCTCCCGAAAAAGAAGGGTTGCGAAAAATGCCTTTTTCGGAAGTTAATTTTTTGGAGTTTTTGCCGTTGAGGTCTACACTTCTTACTGCCCCCATCTCCTCATCATCCCAGGTGACGTAAACAATACGCTTTCCGTCTGGAGAAAAGGAAGGTTCGAATTCGAATTCGGTTGCTTTGGTGATTCGTTCCGGTTTTCCGTTTGGAAGATTCTTCTTCCACAGATAACCAACCGCATTGAAGACAAGGGTCTTCCCATCGGGAGAAGTAACGGCGTGGCGCAATACCTTAGGGTTGAAATTTTCTGTGAAAACCTTGCTGTCTGCCTGGTGAGTTTCAGCGATCTTGATGGTGTTTTCAACCTGAAAAGGCACATCGGTAACCTCTGTACTTTCAGTATTGATCTTTTTGATCTTGCCTTCGCTCCAAATTACGACCTCCTTATTGTTGGGCATCCAGCTGAAGCCGGTATAAACTCCAAAGATCGCCCAGGCTTCCTGCTGGTCCTTGCTCAGGTTCTCGTATACAGGCCATTCTTCACCGGTTTCCAGGTCGTGGATATAAAGTACGGAATTGGTACGAACCCGCTTTACAAATGCCAGTTTTTTACCGTCGGGGGAGATCTGTGGTCTCGCACCGCCTCCGGGGCCGCCCGTAACGCGGTCGGTTTCACCGGTTTCAAAGTCGTAGCGGTTGATCACGTAGATCTGATTATTGGGATCTTTATTGTATTGAAAATATCCGCCGGGGTACATGTCCTGACTGTAATAGAGGTAACGTCCGTCGGGGGAAATGCTGGGCTCGTTGATATCCTGCTGATCGTTCATTTTTTCTACCAGCTGAATTCCCGCATCGCCGGCACCTATGTGGTACATCCACATCTCCCCGGCTCCAAGAGAGCGCCCCGAAGTAAAATGCTTACGAGCAACAAGGGCGTTGCCGTCAGGCATCCAGTCGGCGTTGTTGAGGAGCCTGAAATTTTCTTTGGTGAGCTGTTCTGCGTTGCTGCCATCAGCATTCATGATCCAGATGTTATCGCCTCCTCCCGCATCGCTGGTATAAGAGATCCTTTTCCCATCGGGGCTAAAACGCGGTTGCAGGTCATAGGCCATTCCGCTGGTAAGAGCGGTAGCCTTACCGCCTGTTGCAGGAATGATGTATATATCTCCCAAAAGGTCAAAAACGATCTGTTTTCCATCGGGGCTCACATCCAGGTTCATCCAGGTACCTTCATCGGTAGAGAGGGGCACCTCTTTGATAGGCCAATCGGCAGTGTAAGGATTATTGACATCCCATTTTTTTTCTTTTTCTTTCTCTTTCTCCTGCGCGAAGAGGGCAGAAGTTGACATTAGCAGCACTAATGCCAGAAGGTGTTTATAACTCATGTGGTGTGAAAATTTTAAGATCGCTAAATATAAGGAATTTCTGATGTTTGTGTTACCGGAGTCTGGAATAGGGAATGGTTGACTTAATAAATATTTTTTAATAAAATTTTTGTAGGAATTTTTCTATTTTTAACGCCCTTAATTAAAATTACATTTTTTGAAAAAGATCCTTTTTGTACTCCTGACCCTCCTGGTTTCAACCGGGTCGCACGCACAGTTTATTAAAGAAAAGTCTGTTGATGTTTCTGTAGGTTATGGAATTAGCTCGTCCTATGACGAGTATGCTGTATCGGGAACCGGGTTTTACGCCCAGGGAGAGTATGTGCTTCACCTGGCAAACTGGATTGATATCAGACCATACCTTGGAATGATTATAGCCGAGCATATGGGGGAGGACGATATAGAAAAAGGTTATAAATCAACAGCAAGTGCCGCTTTGTTTGGAGGAAAAACACGGCTTACAGCACCTATTCCCTGGGTGGCTCCTTATGTGGAAATCGGGATTGGAGGCTCTATTGGTTCTTTTAAAACTTACACCCCTTTGACAGGGAAAGAAGATAACGGACTTTTGTTTCATATTCCTTTCACTTTGGGAGTAGGCTTAGGCCCTCAGCACCACGTCAATTTAGAATTCACCTACTATTTTCACAATAGCGTCCAACAATTCGCCGGAGCAGCTGCTTTGGGGCTGTCGATTCCACTGAGATAGATAAATGTTATAAGTGGTCTTGCAGTACTTCTTAAGGGAACTTTCTTCCCGGTTTTGCTTAGAAGTTTAAGAGAATTCTTTAATTTTAGAAGCTACAGCTCCCCATCCTTTCTTCCCTACAGCAGGTGGGAGCATAGAAACCGGCCTTTCAAAAAATGAGAAAAACACTATTGATTTTATTGACCTTTTTTGGCCTCACCCGGGTACAGGCTCAATTTATTTCCGACGAGGCTATTGAAGTTTCTGTGGGCTATGGGCTAAGTGTCCCTTATGATGAAGTGGGATTCTTCGGCACAGGGTTTTTTGCACAGGGAGAATATGTGCTGGGCATCAATGAGTGGATCGATCTAAGACCTTATGCGGGATACATTTTTACAGAGATGAATGAAAATTTTGGGGGTCCTATCAAACCCGAGGATAAAGCAACAATTAACGCATTCCTTTTTGGGGGAAAAGCCAGGTTTGTCATCCCGGTTGATTGGGTAGCGCCTTACCTGGAATTGGGAGTAGGGAGTACGGTGGGCACTTTTGAAACTGTCACTGCTAAAAGGAAGTTTGAAAAAAGCGGGATCAATTTACATTTTCCGGTTTCTTTAGGAATTGAATTAGGACCCAACCATAATGTAACTTTGGAATTGACGGGTTATCTCCATAACAGTCCGGCGCAGGTGGCGGGAGCGGTTGCCATAGGTCTGTCCTTTCCTGTTGGGTATTATTACTAAATGATCAACCCCTGCTAAAAGCAAGGGAGAAACCTCTGCATCTGCCCACGGAAAGTTCTGGTATACCTACGAATAAAAGTCCGTCATAAAGCGCTCTGCAGGAATACCCTCCAAAAATATCATTTTTGACACCGTCGTTCTCGATACGATCCTGATAGCCATCAGGATCACTCGAACTGACGGCAGGTAAAACTGTCCCGCTCCGCAAAGTTTCCCGACTTTGCATCATCCATTCATTTACCGGGCCTCTTGTCGAAACTTTATTGAGCGATTTCTTAAAATTTTAAGAAAATTTTATAATTTTAGAAGCTGCAGCTGCACCGCTTTTCTTCCCTACGATTCGGTTCGACTGAAAAGATATAATTCAATAAGATATTCTTCTTTGGAATAATTAAAAATTCGGCGGATAAAGTGTAATCATATAAAGTCTTCAAAAATGGAATTAATTGTCGCAATTGTCTTAATCGTACTGGTAATTTTTGTAATCAGACTTTTCGGAGCCTGGATGTTGAGGATAGATGAAATTATAGCAAACCAGAAAACTATTATACATGAGCTCCAAAAAGGGAATAATTTGAAGGAAAAATAAACTCATCAAATTAATCTGAGAGGATTTTAATAAAAGTATTTAACTCACGGTTCGTAAATAATTTCCGAAGCAATACAGCTTTTTTAATACCAACCAGCCCCAAAATATCAATAACCAAAAAATTTAAAATGAGTAAACAAGGAACTAAAAAAGGAAACATCCTTGGATTCGCAGTTGGAGCAATTGCTTTTGCACTGACTTTTTACGGAGTTCAGCAATTTTTTAAACCAGACCTTGAAAAGGAACTTAAAGAAGTTGCAGTCGAAATAAATAAACAAAGCCCCATGCAGGTGGACGCTTCCACCCGCTTAGACAGTGCTTCTTCTGTTGGAAAAACCAACGTGGTCTACTATTACACCCTGGTGGAAATGGAAAGATCGGAAGTCAATCTAGACACCGTCAATAAATACGTACGTCCGGGTATCATCGAAAATGTAAAAACTCATCCCGATCTTAAGTATTTCCGTGATAATAATATCACCCTCGACTATAACTACTACGATAAGAACGGAGAATTTATCACGGAGATATCTGTGACTCCAGACCTGTATAAATCATAACAGCCATTATGAAACACCATTTAACAACCGTGCTTATTCTCTTAAGTTTTATCGGTTACTCCCAAACAGATTTTCAAAAAGGCTATTTTATTAGTAATACAGGTGAGAAGGTAGAAGGTCTCATAAAAAATAAAGACTGGAAGAACAATCCTGAGGAGATAAGCTTTAAGTTTTCTGAAAATGCACAGGTGCAAACAGAAACTATCAAAACCATCAAAGAATTCGGTATCTACGGAAGGTCCAAATATTTAAGAGCTACTGTTGATATTGATAAGACCAGTGAATTATTAAGGAATATTGACGACAACCGGGAACCGGTATTCGAGGAAGAGCAATTATTTCTAAAAGTCCTGGTAGAAGGAAAAGCCAGCCTGTTTTCTTACTCAAATGAGGATGTGACAAGTTTTCTTTATCAAAAAGGCGACTCCGATATTGAGGAGCTTGTCTTTAAAGTTTACCTGGTCAAAAATCAGGAAATTGCCGAAAATAATTACTACAAGCAACAATTGATCAATAATTTGAATTGTGAGGCTTCTCTAACCGGGGAGATCAAAGGGTTGAAATACGAACCGGGCAGTCTAAGTAAATTCTTTATCAAATATAATAAGTGTGAGAACGAAGATTTTCAGACTTATTCTCAAAAAGACCATAAGGCTATTTTTAACATCAGTCTAAAGGCGGGGATCAAAAATTCATCTTTAGAAATAATGAACCAGTATAACGGTTTCAGAAATACAGATTTTGGAAACCAGGTGGGGTATAGGGTTGGCCTAGAAGCTGAAGTTGTTTTGCCCTTCCATAACAATAAATGGAGTGTATTTGTAGACCCGGCTTATCAAAAATTTCTTTCCACCAAAGAAACACCCAATTTGTATTCCGAGGTTACCTATCATTCCATTGAAGTGCCAATAGGTGTAAGGCACTATATGTACCTAACCCCGAGCTCTAAGTTGATTTTGAGCGTGATGACTGTTATGGATATCAGTTTTGATTCAAGTTTATATTTTGAAAAGGAAGCTTATTCTACTTTAGAAATAAGATCAGGTAAAGATACGGCTGTTGGATTTGGTTATAATTACAACAATAGATACAGCGCGGAGTTGAGATATTACCTCGGGAGGGATTTAATGACTAACTATGGCTCATGGGATTCTGACTATAATACTGTCGCGTTGATTTTTGGATATTCATTATTTTAAACGGTTTTTAATAAATTACCGCAAATGTACTATCCGAGTTTCATAAAGAGTTTTTTATTGTTTTGAATATTGCTGTAGGAGGTACATATGCCGGTCGTCCTGATGCCACCACCATATTCCCTCAAAACATGTATATTGACTGGGTAAGAGTTTATAAGAAAAGAAATTAAGAATTATAAACAATATTTTATTCACGAGGAATCCTCCTAATTACCTCTCAAAAATGCCATTTTTGATAGCCATGTTTTTGCTAACTTGGTAATAGCTTGAATCACAGATTTCCGGGTAATGGCAGAAAAATTTCAGAATAAATATCGCAGACAATCCACGAGGTTACAGAACTGGGATTATGCCCGGGATGCAGCCTATTTCATCACGATCTGCACCCGCGACAGGGAACATTTCTTCGGAAAAATTTCAGAAGGCAAAATGCGGTTGTCACCAACCGGTGTCATTGCAGATATCATGTGGTATGAAATAAAGCACCACGCAAAGAACGTGGAAATGGGCAATTTTGTGGTGATGCCAAATCATATTCATGGGATCATTATCCTGAATGGAAATAATGAACACGCGGTTGATGATGTAGCGGAAAGGCATGCCTTGCCGCTACATCATGACGATCAAAATAAAACCATTGGGCAACAACGTTTTCAGAATCAGGGGAAAAACACCCTTTCCTCTATCGTAGGTTCTTATAAATCGGCAGTTACCAAACATGCGCACAGGTTGAACTACAATTTTGCATGGCAATCTTTATTTTATGATCACGTCATTCGGGATGAAAGGTCTTTTGATACTATTTCCGGTTATATTCAGAACAATGTGGAGAACTGGAAAGAGGATAAATTCAACAGCTAAAATTTGTTCCGCAGTATTTTGTATTTTTACGATACCCCCTCAAAAATGCCATTTTTGACACCTATGTTTTGACTAATTTGGAAATAAGTCGCTTCTATTTTTTGACTATTTTAATAGAGCTATGACCGCAAAGAGAAAAACTGAACTTTCCCCTTCCCAAACCGAAGAACTACTGGATATTCTGAAGCTGCGGTTTAAGCAAAATCTTAACCGTCATGCCGGTCTGGAATGGGCAGAAGTTGACAAAAGATTACAAGCTCATCCCGAGCGGCTTTGGTCGCTTCATGAGATGGAACGTACCGGCGGAGAACCTGATGTGATCGGTACAGAGGAAAAGACGGGAGAAATCATTTTTTTTGATTGCTCTCCCGAAAGTCCGACCGGCCGCCGCAGCCTTTGTTACGACCGGGAAGCCCTGGAGGCAAGAAAGAAATTTAAGCCTGAGGACAGTGCCATCGAAATGGCTTCCAAAATGGGAGTAGATCTTTTGACAGAAGCCGAATACAACCAATTACAGCAATTGGGTCAATTTGATCTGAAGACCTCCAGCTGGCTTAAGACGCCGCCTGAAGTCAGGAAACTTGGAGGGGCTATGTTCGGGGACAGGCGATATGACAGAGTTTTTATCTACCACAACGGAGCCGAATCCTATTATGCGGCCAGGGGCTTTAGGGCTTACCTTAGAATATGATCATTTCAGAAAAAGACTCTTCTATTATTCCGCGGAGGTACTTCTAACTTCCCACTTCTAATTTCCCATTTATAGCACTAACCCTCAAAAATGCCATTTTTGACACCTCTTTTTCCGAAGCAGCTTAGAAAATATTTTCTAAATTCCCCTTTCTTAGTGCATTTCAATTACGACCCATGACTTTAAACGACTTCAAAACAGAACTAAAGAACTGGAAATTTACCAGGTATAGGGCGATCAACTTTGCCATTGGGATCACGGCCCTGCTCATCTACGAATTCATAGGACGCCCTATTTACCGGCCTTACATCTACGAGAACCAGATCAATGACTTTCATATAGCCGACACTCTTGGGAATACCTTTGGCACTTTACCCACAATATTTTTCCTTATAGCCATTCTGTCTCATGATACAAAAAAAGGAAATTACCTTATTAAACTTGGAACTTTTAGCGTGGTGGTTTACGAACTTGCCAGTCCTTTGCTGGGGAAGCCAATTGATGTCTGGGATATACTTGCCACCCTTCTTGCCGGGCTCGCCAGTTATTTTATTTACAACGCCATTTTTAAGGACAGGAAACAAGTGCAGAATGGAAACCGCTAAAAGAGCCGACTTCAGGCTGAAATTTTTAACTTGCCCGGTACAACAATAAGTCGCTACGTTTATGTCCAAGCTGAAAAGTTTTCGGGAACAACAACATCTAACACAACAGGAGCTTTCAGAAAATTCGGGAGTTTCTGTAAGGACCATTCAGCGCATAGAATCGGGTACAGAGCCAAAGGGGCAGACGCTTAAAATACTGGCCGCGACATTGAACGTCAAAGAGGAGGAGCTGCTGAAAAAATCTGAAACCCCGGTTAGGGAAAACTTTACGATCATCAAGATCATTAATTTTTCATCCTTACCTGCGACCATCTTCCCGCCGGCCAATATTCTGCTCCCGCTGCTCATCATGTTCTTTACAAAGCAGTCCAATTCGTTAACCAGGCAAATTGTGAACCTTCAGATCTTTTGGTCAATCTGTGCTTTCATCATTTTCATGCTGTTCAATTTTATGAGAAGCAGTTACTCCTGGAGTAACAGATCAACACTGGTAATGATGATCCTGCTACTACTGTCCAATGTCTTTATCATCCTTATAAATGCTGCGGAAATTGATAAAAATCAAAGGCTTCGCATAAAACTAAATTTCAGCATTATTTAAGTAAATATGCGGGTTGGCGGGTAATTGTCGGCTTATTGGCGGGCCTTTTTTTAGGTTTTATGGCTTCGAACTTCCAATCTTTGCCAAAAAATAATTCCATGATAAACCGAATTCTTTTAAGTGTCGTTTTCTTAATCGCAGGTATCCTGAACAGTTATACCCAGGTAGATAAAAATTCAGAATTATTCCGCACTATGAAGCTGCAGGATAGTATCTTTTTCGAACGCAGTTTCAATCAATGTGAGCTTGATTATCTCGAAAAACATATCACCTCCGACCTGGAATTTTATCACGATAAGGGAGGTTACCAGGACAGGGAATCTTTTCTGAAGAATACAAGGGAAAATATTTGTTCCGGAAATGGCCCTAAACCTATAAGGAAAGTTGATGTGAACAGTTTGGAGGTCTTTCCGCTATATGAGAATGGAAAGTTATATGCTGCGCTTCAAAAAGGAGTGCATCATTTCTATCTTCGGGAAAATGGTAAGGAGGATATACAAACCGGTACGGCCAGGTTCACCCATGTGTGGCGGCTGGAGAACGGTAATTGGAAAATGGCTGAAGTGCTGAGTTACGATCATACGCCCCCGGCACCCACGAAAACAGCGGCAGAGGAGATCAAACAACTGTTAAAGGAAAATGGAGTGCCGGCAATGGGATTGGGAGTGATAGAAAATGGCAAGCTTACCAATGTTGAGGTTTATGGAACGCTGGATAAAAAAACTCCGGCGCCTTACAATACCATCTTTAGAGTAGCTTCCCTGACCAAACCTATAGTTGCCGTCACCGCCCTAAAGCTAATCGACAAAGGTATGCTAGACCTGGACGAGCCTCTTTATAAATACTGGACAGATCCCGATCTTAAGAACGATGAGCGGCACAAGCTGTTGACTCCGCGAATAGTACTTACTCACCAAACCGGGTTTGCCAACTGGAGGTATCTGCAGGAAAATAACAAGCTTGCTTTTGAATTTGACCCTGGAACAAAATACCAGTATTCGGGAGAAGGTTTTGAATACCTGAAGAGGGCGATGGAGAAAAAATTCGGAATGGGGATAGAGGAACTGGCCAGGGAACAGGTATTTGTGCCAGCAGGAATGAAGGATACCAGGTTCTGGTGGGATAAGACCATGGATGAGACCCGCTATGCACAGAATTTTGATGAAAAGGGTGAAATGATTTCTTTGAAAAAGTATTACAATGCAAGCGCAGCAGCCAACCTGCTCACAACTGTTGAGGACTACGGAAAATTTTTGAGCTACGTGGTCAACGGGGCCGGACTATCTGAAGAGGTGTTTCAGGAAATGCTGGAACACCAGGTTCAGCTGAAGGAGAACGACTATTTTGGGTTGGGCTGGGAGATACTTACCGGCTTCAGCAATGATGAATACGCTTTAATACACACCGGTGGAGAATCTGGAGTGCGCACCCTGGCAGTCCTGTTTCCGCAATCCAAAAATGGCTATCTGATCTTTCTGAATGGAGAAAAAGCAGATGACATCTACAGTGAACTGCTCACTAACCGGCTTTACCTGGGGGAGGAATTGTGGAGCAGGAGGTAAAGGATTCTGCACCTGAGGTTCCGGATGATTTAAGAGAAAGCTTATCTTAGTGTAAACTAACTAACCAGCTTCCTCATTTGAGATCAACCGAAAACCAAAACAATAATTATGTTTTTACATACCGGAGACTAAGGCGGGCGATCGGTTATCTGGGAATAGGACTTCCGGTGCTACTGGTAGGTTTTTCCTTTATTCCCTATTTTAATACCAATGTGCAGCCTTCCATTAGCGATTATTACTACACCAATCTACGCGATATCTTTACCGGCACTTTAGCCGCCGTGGGATTGTTCATGATCTCCTACAAAGGACATCACAATACCTCGATCTGGAAAAATGACCAGGTGCTTACCAACATTGCCGGAATCATGGCAATAGGAGTGGCATTGATTCCTGTCACTCCTCAATTGGAAGCTCAAAAGATCTATACTCTCATTCCTTACACCTACCCCTGGTTAGGCTGGTTGCATTATGCCTCTGCTGCTCTGCTCTTCGGGATTTTTGCTCTGTTGGCTATGAATGTGTTTACCATTGGACAAAACGAGGCGGAAGATATTCCGGTAAGCACTTTTAATGAGAACCATATTTACAGGTTTTGCGGTAGTGCGATCCTTGTTTTGATCATTCTTATCCCTATTTCTGAGACATTCCGTCTGTTCAATTATTCCACGCTCATCCTGGAAGCTCTGGCGCTTTTTTTCTTTGGTACTGCCTGGCTCATCAAAGGACGGGCGTTGGGCGATGCGGGAAGGATTGGTGAAAAACTATACCGGGAGCATAACGCTGAAGAAACTGAAAATATTCATTAGACTAATTGTTCCGGGCAATTATAAGGACTTCCTTAAATGAACTTTTCTCACTTCCGGAGAGGTCTTGTTTTTACAACTGTTCTTGCTGGCTAACCCACTTAGATTCAGTCAATTAAACGCTTAGCTTGCAGGATTTTATCAAAAAAATGATTAGCTTTAAATATAGATCGGGAGGAGGTACAGTTCCTTTTACGATCATCTTTCCCCTGAAGCCCCTCTTTTTAGAATAATCTGATTGGTAACCTAACTATTTAAATTATGAAAAAGATCGGCACAGCAGTTTTAAGCGCAATCCTTCTAGTAGCATGTTCTACAGAAAAACAGGAAGACCTGCAACTGGACCTGAAAGCGAACAATGTAAATGAATCCAGTATAGAGATAGTGGAGCCTGCCCTTTTTCCGGAAGGGCTCGACTATGACAAGCAGAATAACAGATTCCTTCTTTCCTCAATTACCAGGGGGGATATTGGTCAGGTGATAGGCGGGGAATATTCTACCTGGGTGAGCAATCCTAATTTCGTTTCCACTCTTGGGCTTCACGTAGATCAAAGCGGTAAAAGAGTGCTTATCACCAATACCAATATAGATGGCAGTCTTGCGGCATTAGCGGCTTATGATCTATCGGGTGAATTTATATTTTACACAGAATTGCATACTCTTATAGAAGGGGGCCACCTTGCTAATGATGTTACTGTTGACAACAAAGGCAATGCTTATGTTACTGATAGCTATGCGGGAATCATCTATAAATTAACGCCGGATGGGGAAGCCGGGATTTTCCTGAATGATCCTGCGCTTGCTCCCAGTCCGGGTGGCTTCGGAATGAATGGAATTGATTACGATCCTAGGGGATTTCTTTTGGTGAGCAGGTATGAAAATAATAGTCTTATAAAGGTCCCGCTTGATGATCCTGAATCCTATTCGGAAGTCGAGATTGATGCCGAACTTTTTGGTCCCGATGGGATATTTTTGAGAAGTCCGAATGAATTACTGGTGGTAAGCAATGACTCGGCTGGAGAAAATTCCAGAGTTCAAACTTTCAGAACAACTGATAAATGGGAGTCAGCCACTCTCGTTGAAGAATTTTTGACACCTAAAAAATTTACCACGACCATCACCTTGAGGCGTAATGTTCCTTATGTGCTGGTCGCAAACCTGGAAATTTTACTCGGTGGTGGCACGACCGACACCTTTACTATTATGAAAGCAGAATAAGATCCTAACCGGTAACCCAGTTCACCACCTGGCCGGTTGCCGGGTTAAACTTTCATCTACAGACCTGTTTTCAGGAACAGCTCTACATGCAGCAATGCAGCAACTTGTGATTAAAACCCCAATGTTATGAAAAGGAATGTTTTATTGATGGGTTTGCTAATTACTCTTTCATTTAGTTCCGGGTCTAATCCCGAACAAAACAATTACAAAGGACCCATTATCGATATGCATATGCACACCGGACTCTTTATCAAGGTGCCTGAAGGCATGCCGGCCATTTGCAGGCCAGAGCCCTGTGAAGGAAAAGGTGGTGCTATCGTCAATCAGGCCGAACTTTTGAAGAAGACCCTTGAGATTATGGATCGTTATAATGTTCAGAAAGGTTTTCTCAGCGGTGCAGACTGGAAAGAGGTGCAGGATTGGAAGAATGCCGCGCCCGATAGATTTATAGCTTCGCCATTTATCCTGGATCCCAAGGGTGTTGATCTGGAGAAACTCAAAGCTGCCTACGAGCAGGAACAATTTGAGGGCCTGGGAGAGATCGCTACTCAGCTTAGTGGGATTAAGCCCAATGATCCTTCGCTGGAACCGTTTTTTCAGTTGGCTGAAGAACGGAACCTGCCGGTTCTTATTCATACCCTCGGAATAGGCCCCGAAATGCCGACTTTCAGAAGTTCTGCAGGAAATCCATTGTTGCTCGAAGACGTGCTGGTGAAGCATCCAAAACTACGGCTCTTTGTGGAAAATGCCGGCTTTCCTTTTACAGAAGAGATGATTGCCATGATGTATCAGTATCCCCAGCTCTATGTGGACGTTTCGACCATTACCTGGGTGATCCCTCGAGAGGCCTTTTATGATCATTTCGAAGCACTGATAAAGGCAGGACTTGAAAAACGCATCATGTTTGGTTCAGACCAAATGGTGTGGCCGGACAAAATTGGTGCTGCGGTAGAGGCTATCGATCAGGCCCCGTTCCTTAACTACGAACAAAAAGAGGATATCTTCTACAATAATGCTGCGCGTTTCCTGCGTCTTAACAACCAGTAGGTGAGTTCTTTTTAGAAAAATTGAAGTATTGAATCAAATGAAGAGGAGTTATGAAAAGGAGGAGATTCTTAATATTGTTACTGGCGCTGGGGCTTTTTTCCTGTAAGGACAAAGAGCCTGCGCCACAGAAGGAACTGGTGCAGGAGCCTGTAGTTACTGCTGCTTACGGCTGTGCTCCACAAACAGTGGATACTGCCTGGTACCAGGGAGATAATAAGGCCCCGCTCCTTGACGGGCTGGATGTATTGCATTATCCTATCACCACCAGTGAACCGGAAGCTCAGAAGTATTTCGATCAGGGTCTGGTGCTTTCCTACGGCTTTAACCATGCCGAGGCGGCGCGATCCTTTTATTACGCCACCAAACTCGATCCTGAATGTGCTATGTGTTATTGGGGTTATGCGTTGGTGTTAGGCCCTAATTATAACGCGGGAATGGAAGCCGATAATTATCAGCGGGCCTATGAAGCGGTGCAGAAGGCCAAAAAGCTATCCAAAAATGCCACTGCAAAAGAACAGGCGCTTATCAATGCACTTGCGGCACGCTATGTGGCCGAACCAGTTGATGATAGGCGGCAATTGGATGTTGCCTATTCTGATGCTATGAAACAGGTATATCAGAAATTTCCTGATGATCCCGATATCGCTGCGCTTTACGCTGAATCGGTGATGGACCTTTATCCATGGGATCTTTATGACCATGAGGGGAATCCGAGGGAATGGACCCCGGGAGTTATCGCCCTGCTCGAAAAACTAATGAAACAGAACCCCGATCATCCCGGCGCTCATCATTTCTACATACATGCTACAGAGGCCTCTAACGCGCCCGAACGTGCCCTGGCAAGTGCTAAAAAGTTTGACGATGGCCTCGTTCCGGGTGCTGGCCACCTGATGCATATGCCCGCGCACACTTATATACAGACCGGAGATTACCATAAAGGCAGCCTCGCCAACATTCGGGCGGTGGAAGTGGACAGTGCCTACGTGACCCTTTGCCATGCCCAGGGAATTTACCCGCTGGCCTATTATCCACATAATTACCATTTTCTGGCGGCTACCGCGACTTTAGAAGGTAACAGCGACTGGGCCCTGCAAGGTGCCAACGAACTGGCCGAACGCATACATCCTGATGTTATGAAGGCACCCGGCTGGGCTACCTTGCAGCATTACTATATGATACCATATTTCGTAGAAGTAAAATTCGGAAAATGGGACCAGCTTTTAAGTAGAAAGCTGAGTGATACTTTGCTGTATCCACAGGCGATTTCACATTATGCCCGCGGAATGGCTTACCTCGGAAAGAAAAACATTCCTAAAGCAAAAGCCAAACTCCGGGAGCTGCATAAGTTCTCTAAAGACGAGCGTTTAAAGGATATGAAGCTGTGGGAGATCAACTCCATGCATTCGATCGTTGAGATTGCTGAAAAGGTTCTTAAGGGAGAGATCCTCGCTTCTGAAGGAAAATTTGATGAAAGCATAAATCAACTTCAGAAAGCTGTTGCCCTCGAAGATGCCCTAAACTTTCAGGAACCACCTGACTGGTTCTTCTCGGTGCGCCATAATTTAGGTGCTGTACAGTTAGAAGCAGGAAAATTTGAAGATGCCATAAAAACTCTGGAAGAAGATCTCAAGAATTATCCGAAGAATGGCTGGGCCGAGCACGGACTGAAGCTCGCCTATCAAAAAATGGGTGATCGGGAAAAACTTGAAGAAATAGAATCCAGGTTAAAAAACTCGTGGGCAACAGCAGATGTCGCTTTGGCGAGTTCCAGGATCAAATAAAATATAGATTAAATTATCAGCTTTTTAGGCTTCAGGTTTTTGGATACCGAAACGGTTCGAAAAATCTTTTGGTTCTAGGTGAATCTGCATAGAAGATATTAAGAACAAATTAACAGCAATTTGCTCTAATTTAGGATGAAGATTTCCCCGGTGATGCCGTACCACCAAACTTGTCGGCTAAAAGTATTCTGTATGAAAAACCTCTTTTTTGGAACCCTTCTTCTGTTGGCGTTCTTTTTTCCTGCTAAGTCCGGAGCCCAGGATTTTAATGTCACCGCCGGGATGGGTTTGCCTGAGTTGATCAACGTGGGCCTGAGGGTTCAATTTGGGCAAAAACAGTTAGGGGTCGCCGTGGGCACATACCCGGGAACCAGTGAAGACAACTTCGCTCTCTCGGGAGATTTTTATTATCACTTTGGCGGAAGTTCTGAATACACTTCCCTGCGGCCATGGTTTCTCAAGACAGGCGTGACTTATTTATTGGCAGAAAATGAGTGGGAGCGGCAGACTTCCTTCCTGTTAGTCCCCCGGGTAGGTAGAGAGTTCAATATTTCGCCTAAGTTTGGAATTGCTGTTGAAGGAGGACTTCTCGTGATCCTTTCTGATAAAGAAACGGTGAAAAAGGAAAGGGAACCTTCCTTTTTTGATTTTGACCTTGACTTCACCGGATTTATTTTACCGGCTGCGGGGGTCAACTTTTTTTACCGCTTCTAACAGCGTCCATTTAGTTTTTTATTTCTCGTCAATAGGGATTGCAAGCATAGGTATGTTCGCCTTTTGGATCAGCTCCAGGGACACACTTTCCCTTAGCAGGTTGTGAAGAAAACTATGTTTGTGTGTGCCGACTATGAGAAGGTCACATTTCAATTTCTTGGCTTCTTCCAGTACTGTCTTCACGGTGGAACCCTGAATTAGCAAGGCTTCTTTGTCAATATCCTCTCCCAGGAAGGTGCGGGTGATATTTTGAAGATTCCTGTGTTCTTCCCTAAGATCTTCTGCCCTGTAGTCCCTGATATATTGTGGCCCCGGTTCATACCCGACAAAATCGGGATCGGGTTCGGCCACATGGACCACCCAGACCTTAGCCTCAAATTTTTCTGCCAAACCTTCCGCATAACCCAAAAGCTCTCCTACGGCATCGTTGAAATCTACTGCTACTAAAATGTTCTTTATTGGTTCCATGATGCTTTGTTTTAATATCCTTTTTGGCGGGAAACCAGATTGGTTAACGGATCTCCCTTTTTCAGGCGGTGATAATTATCCGCTATCTGCGGCACCACCGAACGGGGGCTGGTTATACTGGCATTATGGGGGGTGACCTGTATTTTGGGATGCTTCCAGAATGGATGCTCCTTTGGTAACGGTTCCTGCCTGAAAACGTCCAGGCTCGCTCCGCTAAGATGCCCATTATCTATCATTTCCAAGAGGTCATTCTCAACCAGGTGCTTTCCGCGGGCGACGTTAATAAGGTACGCATCTTTCGGGAGTTTTTGAAAAAGAGATTTGTTGAGGATGTTCTCAGTTTCAGGAGTGAGAGGCAACAAACACACCAGCACGTTAACCTCTGCAAGGAAATCATCCAATTGTTCCTCCCCAAAAAAGGTATTTACAGCCACCATTTTCTTAGGCCCGGCAGCCCAACCCGAAACAGGAAAGCCGTTCATTTTCAATTTTTCAGCTACTGCCATTCCCAGGACGCCGAGGCCCATGATCCCGATGCGGGTTTCTTCAGGTCGCCGGTACATTTTTTTATCCCAGCCATTATTGGAGTGATGATACGAGATCTCCCTGATGTGATCCAGTGCTAGGGCCAGGACAAAATTACTCATGTCTTCAGTGAGTTTCTCATCAACCACCCGGGTCACCTGTACCTGCTTCGGCAGTTGCGGATCATGAAAAATATGGTCGATACCTGCACCCATAGAGGCGACTACCCGTAGGTTGGGGTAAGACTTAAAGTTCCCCGTAGGATGGTTCCAGGAAAGGGCCATTTCTACAGCTTCCGGTTTTTTTACCTCCGGAAATACCTCCACCTCAATTTCAGGATCATATTCCTGCAGGGCTTTTTTCCAAACTTCCGGATCTTTTCCGGGGCAAATGATCAAAAGAGACATTATTGTAATTTTATTATAACATTCCAAATTCCAAATTCCAAATTCCAAATTCCAAATTCCAAATTCCAGGTTTCAGGGTCCACTGATTACAAACCGCTTCTTGCTTAACTCACGAATGCGCTATACCCGGTGATCGCCCTTCCTACAATGAGGGTGTTGATCTCCTTGGTGCCTTCATAGCTGTAGATAGCTTCGGCATCGGCGACGAACCTGGCCACATCGTATTCCAGTAAAATTCCATTACCACCCATGACTTCACGGGCACGGCTCACTACATCCCGCATCCTCATACTACAATAGACTTTTGCCAGGGAGGCGTGTTCGTCGGTGAGCAGATCCTGATCCTGTAATTCCGAAAGGCGGAAGCAAAGCGTTTGCATGGAGGTAAGGTTGGAGATCATCTCTACCAGGTGGTTCTGTATTAATTGATAAGACGCGATAGGTCGGCCAAACTGTTCCCGCTTTTTGGTGTACTTGAGTGCGCTTTCGTAAGCGCCGCGTGAACAGCCTACTGCCTGCCAGGCGACTCCGGCACGGGTCATTCGCAACACATTGGCAGTGTCTTTAAAGGAATTGGCATTTTGCAGGCGGTCACTTTCCGGCACTTTGCAATCGGTAAGCGTGATAAGGGCGTTCTGCACGATTCGCAGAGCCATTTTATCTTTCATCTTTTCGGCTTTAAAACCCGGATTCTCCTTCCGAACAAGGAATCCTTTCACCTGATTGCTGTCTTCATCCCTTGCCCAGATGATGACCACATCGGCAAAAGTGGCATTCCCGATCCACTTTTTTTGACCGTTGATCACCCAGTTCTCTCCGTCGAACTTGCAGGTAGTTTCGAGTCCGCCGGCTACCCCGCTTCCCACATTCGGTTCGGTTAGGCCGAAGGCACCAATTTTTTCCAGTCTCTGCATCTTCGGAAGCCATTCCTGCTTCTGTTCTTCACTTCCGCAGAGATAGATCGAGCCCATGGCCAGTCCGCTGTGGACTCCGAAAAAAGTGGAGATGGAAACATCGACCCGGGCGATTTCCTGGGCTATGATCCCTTCCATCAAAAAAGGCAGGTTTGGACAGCCGTAGCCTTCATAAGGCACTCCCACAATATTTAATTTTTTGAAGCCTTCAATGACCTCAAAAGGAAATTTAGCCCGGTTCCAGTGATCATTGATCAACGGCCGCACTTCATCTTCCATGAAATTGCGCACTTTGAGCTGCAGCTCCCGCTGCTCTTCATTGAGTTTAAGGTCAAGGTTATAGAAATCGCCGTCAATGGGTGGCAGGTCGTGCTGGCCTTTTCGGCGCTTGGTCTTAAGCATCTTCATAAGACCTTTTAATTGCCGCTCATCGAGATTGCCCAAAGCCGCCATAGCTTCAGAAAGGTCTATTTGTTCATTGATCTTTGCCAGCTGGTCCAGGTCGATGTTCTTTAAAAGACCAATGGTACTTTTGACTTTTCCGAAGAGAGACATAGAATGAGGTTTTTGAAGTTTCCTAAAAATAGGTATTAAAGAAGAGGAAGCTTGTTAAAGCTTTCTGAAAGCATACCTATTCTCCTTGAAGCTGCTGCAGGTTCAAATCATTCTCTGAGTAATTTCTGAGAAAACCTGAAATAAAAAAAGCGCCTCAAAAAGGCGCTTTTTCAATGTTATTATTTACGATTATTCCAGTCCGAAAGCTTTTTTTATCTCGTCAACTTTGTCAAGTTTTTCCCAGGTGAAGAGTTCTACTTCATGAGTTACTTCTCCATTGTATGGGCTTTTGAATACCTTTCTTTCTGTACGGGGTTCTTTTCCGAAGTGCCCGTAAGCCGAGGTTTCGCGGTAGATCGGATTTCTAAGGCCGAGTCTCTCTTCAATAGCGGCTGGGCGCATGTCAAAGATCTCGAACACCTTTTTAGCGATCTCACCATTAGTGATATCCACGTGTTTGGAATTGTAAGTCTCGATCAACAAAGAGGTAGGTTTTACTACCCCAATGGCATAGGAAACCTGCACCAAAACTTCGTCTGCTACACCGGCAGCCACCAGGTTCTTAGCAATGTGACGTGCAGCATAAGCCGCAGATCGGTCCACCTTACTCGGATCTTTTCCTGAAAAAGCGCCACCGCCGTGAGCTCCTTTTCCGCCGTAGGTATCCACAATGATCTTTCTTCCGGTAAGGCCGGTGTCTCCGTGAGGTCCGCCGATCACGAACTTACCTGTTGGGTTGATGTGATATTCAATATCATCATTGAAAAGATTCTGAACATATTCCGGAAGTTGTGATTTCACTCTAGGGATCAGGATCTCAATAATATCTTTTTTGATCCTGGCCAGCATTTTTTGATCATCAGAATCAAAATCATCGTGCTGGGTAGAGACTACAATGGATACAATGCGTTGAGGTACGTTGTCATCGCTGTACTCAATAGTTACCTGGCTCTTGGAATCTGGCCTAAGGTAAGTGATCTCTTTTTCTTCCCGGCGCAGTTTCGCCAGCTCGATCAGGATCTTATGTGAGATATCCAGCGCGAGTGGCATATAATTTTCGGTTTCTTTTGTTGCGTACCCGAACATCATTCCCTGGTCGCCGGCCCCCTGCTCTTCCTTATTTCCACGGTCCACTCCCTGGTTGATGTCCTGGGACTGTTCGTGGATCAAAGAAATAACTCCGCAGGAGTCACCGCTAAACTTGTAGGCCCCTTTGGTGTACCCAATATCGTTGATCACATCACGGGCTATAGTTTGCACATCGAGGTAAGTATCGCTCTTCACCTCTCCGGCCAATACAACCTGCCCGGTAGTAACCAGGGTTTCACAGGCTACTTTTGATTCAGGATCGAAAGCTAAAAAATTGTCTAAAAGGGTATCGCTTATTTGGTCTGCGACTTTATCGGGGTGACCTTCAGAAACACTTTCTGAAGTAAATAAATATGGCATTGCTTCTAAAATTTAAATTAATTTCAGAAAGAAATTTGACATGGAAGCGCTAGAGGAGTTTTCACTGCTTTAGCATTTTATAAGGGTTGCAATCAGTCAAATCTTTCCCTGAGTAAACAGGAGCAAATGTATAAAAATTGGAACAAATCTGCTGCTTTTTGGAAATTTTTATGCTTCCGCCGGGAATAGGCTTTGCTGGCGATTTTGTTTAAATTAGCTGAAAATTTTACTCATGAAGATCCATCTTAAAAGACTGAACGATAATTATCACTTTGAAACCACCAATGAAAGAGGTGACAAGGTATATCTTGACAACAAGAGCGAACCGAATCCGCAGGGTGCCAGCCCCATGGAACTATTGCTAATGGGAATCGCCGGCTGCAGTGGGATCGATATAGTCATGATCCTGAAAAAGCAACAGTTGGAAATGACCAGGCTTGAAATGGAAGTAGAAGGGATGAGGGTTGACGGGGAGATCCCGAATGTCTTCAGGCAGATTCATTTGAAGATCTTTATTGATGGAGATATTCCTGAAAATAAAGCGAAAAGAGCGGTTGACCTGTCTCTCGAAAAATACTGTTCTGTGGCCAAAATGCTGGAAAAGACTGCTGAGATCACTACCGAAGTTGTCCTGAACGGTTCAACCGTACCTGCCTAAAAAAGGCATTTTTGAGCCCCCTATGAGAAAACTTCTGTTGTGCCTGTGCCTCCTGTGCGGAAATTTAGCATTTGCCCAAAAGGCGAAGCATTACTCTGTGGAGGTGAACTATTTCTACGGATATATAACAGAACACAACCCGAATATTTCTCATCTCATTACAGATCATCCTGAAGGACTTTTGCTGCACTTCAACCGAAGGACCTATGGTATGGAGGCGTGGGAACGCCGTTATAACTATCCCGATGTGGGATTTTCGTTTTCTTACCAGGACCTCAAAAATCCATATTTAGGTGAAAATTTCGGACTCTATGCCCACCTTGGTTTCTATTTCCTGAAAAGGCATTTGCTGATAAAAGTAGGGCAAGGGCTGGCAGTGACCACCAATCCCTACGATCCAGATGATAACTACCGCAACAATGCCTACGGTTCCCGCATATTGAGCTCAACCCTGTTTTCGGGAAACCTTCAGTTTGAAAAACTTTGGGGCGGTCTCGGGATGCAAATGGGTCTTACTATGGTGCACTATTCCAATGCCGATTTCAAATCGCCCAACAGCAGTACCAATACCATTGCTGCAAACGTGGGGATCAATTATATTTTTGACCACGAGACAGAGATGGAATATATTCCGAAGGATTCAAAAGAGCCATTTGCGGCACCTTTCCGTTATAACCTCGTGGTGCGTAGCGGGGTGAATACCATAGGGATCATAGGTTCAAAGAAATTCCCTTTTTTGACACTTTCGGCTTACGCTGATAAAGCTTTGAACCACAAAAGCACCCTACTTGCGGGAGCAGAATTTTTCTGGTCACGGGCTATGGAAGAATACATCTATTATCAGTCGGTTGCTTTTCCGTTCGGGGAAACCACGGGCGAGGAAGATTCAAGAAGAGCCGGAGTATTTGTAGGGCACCAGTTGACCTTCCGAAAGATCAGCCTCATCACGCAGCTGGGGTACTACGTTTACTATCCCTATGAGCATTATGCAGACCGGGTGTACAGCAGAATTGGGCTGCAGAGGCCTATTTATAAAGACCTTTTTGGATCGGTTACGGTGCGCTCTCATGGAGCCAATGCCGAAGCCGTGGAATTTTCAATAGGATACAGGTTGTAAAATGAGAAAAATGAGAGGACTTTCCGAAGTGATTTTGAGCAGCAGTTTACTGCTGTTGTGCTTCCTGTTTTCTTCCTGTGATACCGAAAATGCTCCGGAGTGTTTCCAGGCTTCCGGAGAAATTATTCAGAAAGAAGTAGCGCTTTCCACTTTTGAAGAGATCATAGTTTATGACCGCATCAATCTCTTTATTGAACAGGGTGACACGCAGAAGGTAGTGATCGAGACCGGAAAGAACCTGATGAGCGATATTACTGCCGAAGTAAAAGACAATCGCCTGTACCTCAAAAATGACAATTCCTGCAACTTTTTCAGGGACTACAATCTCACCAATGTTTATGTCACGATTCCAAATCTTACCTGGCTGCAAAACGCCGGAAATACTATTATTGAAAGTGTGGGAGAACTGCATTTTCCAAACATCTGGCTGCGCAGCTTAAACCAGGAAGAAGTAAAAGGAGTGTATACAAATGGAGATTTTAAACTGAATCTCATTTCTGAAAACATCCGCATCACGGGAGATGATTTTTCGAATTTCTTCCTATCGGGAAAGACAGATAACCTGAACATTTTTATCGCAGCCGGAGACGGCAGGGTAGAAGCCGGCGAATTAATTGCCGAAACGGTGGAATTGCAACACCGGGGAACCAACAAGGTAATTGTGAATCCGCAGCAAGTCCTAAAAGGGGAAATTCGAAGTACGGGAGATGTGATCTCGATCAACCGGCCACCTGTAGTACAGGTTGAAAGTTTCTATACCGGGAAGTTGTATTTTAAATAACCTGCAAGGTCTTGTCGACCTTGTCGTTTACGATTCCTGACAAGACCTACACCCGTCAGTTTGAGTGATCCTGATGATAATCAGGATCGTATCGAGAACAAGGGATTCTAACATCGATTAACTTGTAGGAGAAGAAAAATAGACCTGCAAGGTTCCGGAATCTTTGCATGTCAGGTTATTTTTCCAAAGTCAATTCTGAGAACAGGTTTTCCAGGTTCTTGTTCTTTCGGTTCAGTTGCAGGGTCTTCAATCCGTGATCGTGCGCGAAATCGAAGACCGCCGGCCGCATATCTTCTTTGGTCTCGAATACCAGTTCATACACAAATCCCACGGGATTTTTAATATCCAGCAGGTGCGGTAAACGCTGCAGGGCTACTTCTTCAATACGATAATCGAATTCCACTTCAATGATCTGTACCTGCTCTTCCCGCAACTCGGCCAGTTTTTTGTCGGCTACGATCTTTCCCTTGTTGATGATGATCACCCGCTCGCACAGCGCTTCCACTTCGCTCATGATATGTGTGGAGAGGAAGATGGTCTTTTCTTTTCCCGTCTGCCTGATGAGCTCACGGATCTCCACGAGCTGATTCGGATCCAACCCGGTAGTAGGCTCATCCAGGATCAAAACTTCCGGATCATGAAGCAAAGCATTTGCAAGGCCCACCCTTTGGCGATACCCTTTGGAAAGCTGGCCAATCTTTTTATTGGCCTCGGGAGTAAGTCCGGTCTTATGAATTACCTCCTCGATGCGGCTTTTAGGCACCTTATAAATAGATGCGTTGAAGGCCAGGTATTCCCTTACATACATTTCGGTGTACAGGGAATTATGCTCCGGCAGGTAGCCGGTGCTTTTCTGTGCCTGCAGGAGATCAGTTTCAAGCGGAAATCCATTGACGCTCGCAGTGCCCGAAGAAGGTTTTAAATAACCGGTGAGTATCTTCATCAGAGTAGATTTTCCGGCGCCATTCGGGCCAAGAAAGCCTACTATTTCCCCTTTTTTGACTGAAAAGGAAACCTCGTCCAAAGCTTTTTGTTCTCCGTAGAATTTACTGATCTTTTGTACCTCGATAGACATAGCGGGTTTTTTTCAAAAGTAAATTAAACTTTTTTAAGGGGAGAAATTTTTGAGAGTATAAAGGAGGTATACCGAGATCCGCGAAATCGTTCTCGTGAATTTTTCAGAAAAAATTATCGTTTTCTGAAAATATATATGCTACATTAGCTTTTCACAAGAATGAGAATGAACAACTTATTTATCTGGAACGCCTGGTATTATTTTTATTTCTATAACAGAGATAGGATCGGGAGTGCCGTATAATTAAGTCAATATTATAACCGAAATCCCGATGTAAGCATCGGGATTTTTTTTTACCATAAAATGAGAGAAAAGATCGCCATACAGGGAATAGAAGGCTCCTTTCACCACCAGGTGGCCCGGGAATATTTTGGACAGGAAGTGCTGGTTGACGAATGCCGGTCCTTTAGAGAAGTGGCCGATAGCTTGTTGGCCAACAGGGCAAGTGGTGCAGTGATGGCTATTGAAAATTCCACGGCAGGTACCATACTTCCCAACTACGCCCTGATCGATGAGCACAACCTCCAAATTACGGGGGAGCATTATATTCCTATTTATATGAATCTGATGGTGCTGCCGGGGCAAAAGATCACCGATATTAAGAAGGTTTGCTCCCACCCAATGGCCCTCTTACAATGCCAGACCTTTTTTAAGGATTATCCTAAAATGCAACTTATTGAAGACACAGATACTGCCGAAGTTGCCAAGCGGATCAGGCAGCAGAATTTAAAAAAAGTTGCAGCTGTTGCCAGCAAGGCAGTGGCATCAATTTATGGGCTGGAGATCCTGCAGGAAGGAATTCAGACTATGAAAAGTAATTCCACCCGTTTCCTGGTACTATCATCTAAAGATACCACACCTGTTTCGGGCGCGAATAAGGCTTCCTTAAAACTTGTTTTGGAGAATAAAAGAGGAAGCCTGGTGAGTATTCTGAACATTATGAGGGATTTTGATCTTGATATGACCAAGATCCAGAGTGTTCCGGTTATCGATGTGCCGTGGAAATATGCATTTTTTATTGATGTATTGTTCAACGAAGAAGAAGAGTTCCAAAAGGTATTGGAAGTACTTACAGGCTTAACGGAAGAATTAAAAGTATTGGGAATTTATAAAAACGGATTGTCATGATCGTACAGGCCAATAGATTGGATCATGTTGAAGAATACTATTTCTCAACAAAGTTGAAGGAAGTAAGGGCGCTGGAGGAATCCGGTAAGCCTATTATCAATTTAGGAGTGGGTAGTCCAGATCTCCCGCCACCGCCACAGGTTATGACCGCGCTGCAACAGGCGCTGCTCAACCCGGTTGCTCATCAATACCAGCCCTATCGCGGGACTACCGACTTCAGGCAGGCAATAGCAGAATTCTATCAAAACTTCTACGGAGTAAAGCTAAATTCTGAAACCGAGATATTACCTCTAATGGGAAGTAAGGAAGGGATCACCCACATTTCTATGGCTTTTCTAAATGAAGGAGATGAGGTGCTTATTCCCAATCCCGGATACCCTACGTATGCTGCCGTAAGTAAATTAGTGGGCGCCAGTGCCGTATTGTATGATCTTAGCGAAAAAAACGGGTGGTTGCCAAACCTGGAGGAATTGGAGAAGAAAGATCTTAGCAGGGTAAAACTTATGTGGGTAAATTACCCTCACATGCCAACAGGAGCTGCAGGTAAAGAAGATCTGTTCAGAGAGCTTAAAGCCTTCGGAAAAAAGCACCATATTCTTATCGTAAATGACAATCCCTATAGTTTTATTTTGAACGAAGAACCCGAAAGTATCTTAAAACATTCCGAAGGAATGGAGGGAGTACTGGAATTGAATTCCCTCAGCAAAAGTTTTAATATGTCTGGCTGGCGAATTGGGATGCTTTGCGGCAGTGAGAAAAATATCAATTCTGTGCTTAAAGTAAAGACCAACATGGATAGCGGCATGTTCTTTCCACTGCAGGCGGGGGCCGCAATGGCGTTGAGGCTTCCGCGGGAGTGGTTTAAGGAGCAGAACAAGGTCTACCTGCAAAGAAAAGAGGAGCTTGTTAAACTGGCCAACGCCCTGGGGTGTCATTATACTGAAGATCAAACCGGCATGTTCCTTTGGTGCAGGGTGCCTGTAGGAACTACTTCGGAAGCTTTTGTAGACCATCTTTTAAAGCAGTATCATATTTTTGCGGCTCCGGGATTCATCTTTGGAAGCCAGGGCGAAGGGTATATCAGATTTTCCCTCTGTGCTTCTGAAGAAAATATCATTAAAGCCCGTAAACGATTGACAGCATGAAAATACATATCGTAGGTACAGGTTTAATTGGGGGGTCCTTTGCTGTAGGATTGAGGAAGGTGTTTCCCGAAGTGGAGATCGCCGGAAGCGACCTGAATGAAGAGCACCTTGAGAAGGCACAGGAACTCAGGATAATTGACCATGCCGAAAAGTTGGAAGAAGTAGCACAGGCAGATGTGGTGATCTTAGCTGTTCCGGTTGATGTTGCTAAAAAAGTGGCCGTGAAGGTGCTGGATCATGCAGGTGCCAATACCCTTGTGTTTGACGCCGGTTCAACTAAAGCAGGTTTATGCGAAGCTATATCAGGACATCAAAACCGGAGGAATTTCCTTGCGGCACATCCCATCGCCGGTACCGAGTTTTCGGGGCCAACTGCCGTAGTAGAAGATCTTTTCCGCAATAAGACCATGATCATCTGTGAAGTGGAGAAAACGGCATTCAAACTTCAGGAAAGGGCATTGGAGATCTTTCAAAAATTAGGCATGCGCATCAGGTATATGGACCCGGTATCTCACGACCGTCATATCGCGTATGTTTCTCACCTGTCGCACATCAGCTCCTTTATGCTGGGGAAAACGGTGCTTCAAAAAGAGGAAAATGAAAAGGATATTTTTGACCTTGCGGGAAGTGGATTCGCTTCCACGGTACGGCTGGCAAAAAGTTCTCCTGCCATGTGGACTCCAATATTTCAGCAGAACAAGGAGAATATTCTGGAGATCCTTGAAGAATATATTGCCAATCTTACTACATTCAGGGACCTCATAAGAAATGAAGATTTTAAGGAGGTTTTCCTGGAAATGGAAAGAACAAATCATATTAAAACAATTTTGAACGGAATTAAGTGATCATATAATGGAGAATAAGAAAGAACTGAGAAACTGGTTGGATGCTCTCGGGCTGGATCATCCATTAGTAATAGCCGGGCCCTGCAGTGCAGAGACCGAAGAGCAGGTGTTGAAAGTAGCGCACCAGTTAAAAGATACCGATGCTACAGTATTGCGCGCCGGGATCTGGAAACCAAGAACCCGACCCGGAAATTTTGAAGGAGTTGGAGCTCTCGGTTTAAAGTGGCTTCAAAAGGCAAAAGAGGAAACAGGAATGCTCACCACTACCGAAGTGGCGAACCCTAATCATGTTGACCTGGCTTTAAAGCACGACATAGATATTTTGTGGATAGGGGCGAGAACAACAGTTTCTCCTTTCATTATTCAGGAAATAGCCGAAGCTCTAAAAGGAACCGATAAAGTGGTACTGGTGAAGAACCCGGTGAATCCCGATCTGGCCTTGTGGCTTGGAGCGGTGGAGCGATTTTATTCCTGTGATGTCAAAAACCTTGGAGTGATCCACCGCGGATTCTCCACGTATGAAAAGACCAAATACAGGAATAATCCGGAATGGCAGATTCCCATCGACCTGCAGGCAAAATTCCCGGACCTTCCGCTGATTTTAGATCCGTCTCACATTGCAGGAAACCGTACCTCAATATTTGACCTTTGCCAAACTGCCCTGGACCTCAATTATGACGGACTTATGGTTGAAACCCATTTTGATCCTGACAATGCCTGGAGTGATGCAAACCAGCAGATCACGCCGGCAACACTGGTCCAGCACATGAAAGATCTTAAAATAAGAAAGGAGGTCTCAGAAAGTCAGGAGTTCCAGACAAAACTGAATGGCCTTCGTGCTATGATCGACATTGCTGATACGCAGTTGCTGGAAGTACTTTCCCGAAGAATGAAGATCGCAGATGAGATAGGGCGCGCTAAAAAATCCCAGAATGTTGCTATTCTCCAGAATCAGCGATGGAATGAGATCCTGGGAAAAATGATCCTTGAGGGAGAGCAGAATGGCTTGAGTGAAGAATTTATTTTGCGAATTTTTAAAGCCATTCACCAGGAATCCATCAATCATCAGGAAACCATAATGAAACAATAACTAGAAAAACCCATGGAGCTCATGGGTTTTTTTATGCTTAAAAAGGCTATTGAAAAATTTAAGCTTAATTTTGTTCAGGCTCTTCGGATAAAGAAATAATCCTAAAGATTTGAATACGGAAAAAGGAAGTTAATAGAAAAATGATTGAAGGTTTAGTATATAAGTCTACCGGTAGCTGGTATCTTGTCAAAACAGATGCAGGTGAGTTTTACCAGTGCAGGATAAAAGGGAAATTCCGTATCAAAGGGATCAAAAGCACTAATCCCGTAGCTGTTGGCGATAGGGTGGAGTTTAAGCCTGAAGATAGTTCCGAAGAAAATAAACAGGGGGTGATCACTAAAATAAAGGATCGCGAAAATTACATTATTCGAAAGTCTGTTAACCTGTCAAAGCAAACCCATATTATTGCGGCGAATGTGGACCAGGCGTTTTTATTCATCACGCTCAACAATCCGCCTACTTTTACCACTTTTATAGACCGCTTCCTGGTCACTGCGGAAGCCTATGATATTAAAGCGATTCTTCTTTTCAATAAAATAGATACCTATAACGACGATGAGCTCACAGAGGTGAAATATCTTGCGGCCATGTACCGAAGTATAGGGTATGAATGTCTTGGCATATCTGCCAAAACAGGTAAGAATATTGAGAAAGTAAAGGAGATGATGAAAGGGAAGACGAGCATGATCTCCGGACACAGCGGTACCGGGAAATCTACCCTTATCAATGCCATTGAGCCCAGTCTGGACCTCAAGACCATGCACATTTCTGAACAACACCGGCAGGGGCAGCACACTACTACCTTTGCCGAAATGTTTGACCTGGGAATTGGCGCCCGAATCATTGATACACCCGGTATCAAAGGTTTTGGAGTAGTGGATATCGAAAAAGAGGAATTGGGAGATTATTTTCCGGAATTCTTTGCCCGCAAACAGGACTGTAAATTCTATAACTGCCTGCACCTCGAAGAGCCCAAGTGTGCTGTCAAGGAGGCTTTGGAGGCCGGAGAGATCCCCTGGTCGCGTTATAAAAGTTACCTGCAGATCATGAAGGGGGAGGATGATCAGCAGTACCGAATGGAAAACTACGACCGCGAATGAGAGCAGTTATACAAAGAGTTTCAGAAGCTTCGGTAACTATCGATAGCCATGTGAATGCAGCTATAGGTAAGGGTCTTTTAGTGCTGTTAGGTATAGAAAACGAAGACTCCCGGGAGGATATAGATTGGCTCTGCGGAAAGATCCTTAAAATGAGGATCTTCAATGACGAGAATGATGTTATGAACCTTTCTGTTATTGATGTTGAGGGCGATGTGATCGTGGTAAGCCAGTTCACACTTCACGCCAGTACGAAAAAAGGGAACCGTCCCAGTTATATTAAGGCTGCAAAACCTGACGTAGCGATCCCGCTATATGAGCAGTTCGTAAAGTCCATGGAAGCCGACTTGGGAAAGCCGGTCCGTACCGGCGAATTTGGAGCTGATATGAAAGTAGCCCTGCTGAATGATGGGCCCGTGACCATAATTATGGATTCAAAAAACCGGGAATAATTTCTGTTTTTCAAAAAGATTACATTTTTTTCAAATTTTGTGCGAAAAAGAGTGTTAAAAATTGTTAAAATGTATATCTTGTCTGCATTAACTTTTCTTTTTGAACGATGCGGAAATTCCTCTCCTTCGTTCTCCTCGGGCTCCTTACCTCCCTACTCTCGGCCCAGGAGATTTCTTATGCTGCCCTTTTAATAGATGATCCTCTTTTGGACAATGCTAATGCCGTTGTGCGATATTCGTACAAGGAAGTTCGTATTGAAGCCATCGATAAGATGCGCATTCTTACTAAAACAGTTGTTACGGTTCTCAATGAACGCGGGGACAGGTATGGTTTTGTAGGAAATGCCTATAGCGACAATATCAAGATCAAAGAACAGAAAGCCTTTATTTATGATGGATTAGGACAACAAGTTCGCAAATACAAGCAGCGGGATTTTGACGATCGCAGTTTGGTGAGTTCAAATGATCTGTATTCCGATGACAGGTTGAGCTATCTCGAGTATACCCCGCAGGAATATCCATATACCATCGTTTTTGAGAGTGAAGTTGTAACTGATAATACAGCATTTGTGAGGGATTGGGATCCCGTGCCCGGTTACCATATAAGTGTGGAAGAAGCCAATTTCTCCTTTAAAAACCTGGCAAAGATCCCTTTCAGATACAAGGAAGAGAATTTTGAGGGAATGAAGATCGAAAAAGATTCCACCGAATTCGAATTGAACTATGAGCTTAGTAAGCTACCCGCCTACGATTACGAAGAACTGAGTCCCGACCTCGAGGATTTTACACCTCTTGTTCAAATAGCCCTCAATGAATTTTCCCTTGCCGGAGTAAAGGGTAGGGCAAGAAACTGGAAAGAGCTTGGGGAATGGCAATTCAATAATCTTTTGACAGCAAATGATCCGCTTCCAGAAAGTACCATTACACGAATCAATAAACTTACTGCGACTGCCGAAAGTGATATTGACAAAGCCAGGATCATCTATGAATATATGCAGGAAAACTCGAGGTATATTAGTGTGCAGCTGGGAATTGGAGGCTGGTCACCCATGCCGGCGGCCGATGTGGATGAACTGAAATACGGAGACTGTAAAGCACTTACCAATTATACCCGTACCCTGCTCGCTTCACAGGGAATAGAATCTTATTATACTGTTGTTTCGGCGGGAGAAGAGAAAAAAAGCATGGATACCGATTTTGCCTCTATGGAAGGTAATCATGTGATCCTTAATATTCCGCAGGAAGAAGGAGAGGATATTTGGTTGGAATGCACCAGCCAGACTCATCCCTTTAATTATCTGGGTGACTTTACCGATGACCGTAATGTGCTCCTGATAAAACCTGAAGGGGGAGAACTGGTAAAGACTCCTTCTTATACCGCCACTGATAACGTGCGGGAAACATCAAGTGAAATCCAGTTACTGGAGGATGGAGCCTTTAAGGCCGTAGTGCAGCGAAAGAGCCGCGGCACCACCTATGGAGATATTTATGGTATCAATACAATTTCTGAAAAAGATCAGGTGCTGTACTACAAAAAGAATTGGGGGCATCTTAAGGGTCTGGACGTGGAAAAGGTGACCTATTACAATGATAAAGACCAAAAAGAATTCACTGAAGAACTTCAGCTTTCCGGACAAAAATTGTCATCTAAAGCAGGGAATATTCTGCTGCTTCCACTCAATTTTTTGCCTCTTAAGACCTATCGTCTGCCTCACAAGGAGAAACGTAATTTCCCGATTGAAATTTCCAGAGGACGTACTTATATAGACACTTTTCAATACATACTTCCTGAAGGATTTGTTGCAGAATCGGTTCCGGAGAATGTCCTTATCGAGAACAGGTTTGGAAGTTTTGAAATTCAGAATGAGCTTAAGCCGGGGGAAAAGAATGTTCTTGAAGTAGTTAGAAAATATCAGCTCAACGAAGGTCTGTGGCCGGCTGAATCGTACGAGGAATTCCAAAGTTTTATGAATTCCCTGAATTCCCTGAGCAATCAAAAAGCAGTAATCTCAAAAACCAACCAACCATAATACTATGACCAAAATAATTTATTCAGCCTTTTTTCTCTTTGTATTCATTGCGGGAGTACAGGCGCAGGACTACAAATTCGGGAAAGTATCTAAGGAAGAAGTGCTGGAAGAATCACATCCTTTGGACAAGGATGCAGATGCGGCCATTTTGTACCGGGAACAAAAGACCTGGTATGAGTATAGGGAAAATTCCGGATTTATTCTTTTTACAGATGTTCATGAAAGAATAAAGATCTACAATAAAGATGGCTTCTCATATGCCACGAAGGAAATTTCTCTTTACAGAGACGGAGGAGATCGCGAGAGGGTGTCAAATTTGAAAGCTTATACCTATAACATCAAAAATGGAAAACTGGAAAAAGACAAACTTTCCGATAATGGCATTTTTGAAGAAGAAGTAAATGAGAATTTTGAAAAGACCAAGTTAACGATGCCGGCGGTTACTGAAGGTAGTGTTATAGAATACCGCTACAGAATTCAGTCTCCGTTCTTTTATAATATCGATGTGGTGCCGTTGCAGTATATGATTCCGGTAAACAGGCTGGAAACAATGATCCGTATTCCGGAATACCTGATGTTTAAAATTCATGTCAACCTGAAATCTCCTCTACAGTTTCCTATTGACCAATCAAAGGGGCACGGAAGGATAACAATTGGCACCTCGAATATTGAATTTACCGAAAATCAATATGAGGTCAAGGCAGACAATATTCCCGCATTAAAAAAGGAGGAATATGTGGACTACCTCCAGAATTATCTTGCTTACCTGAAATGGGAGCTGCAGTACACAAAGTTTCCTAATTCCCTTGTTAAGAGCTGGACTTCCACCTGGGAAGATGTAACCAAAAACATTTATGATCACGGCTTCTCACGTGAGTTGAACAGGAGTTTTTACGATGATGAACTGGAGGAACTTCTAAGCGGGGTTACTTCCCCTGAAGAAAAGGTCAATCTCATCTATAATTTCGTAAAGGAAAAGATCAAATGGAATGGCAGGACCGGCTATATGGCAAATGACGGCGGAAGAAGAGCCTGGAAAGACGGTGAAGGCAATACAGGGGATATTAACCTGTTACTTACCGGAATGCTGAAGTCTGCCGGACTTAAAGCTTATCCTGTGCTCGCCAGTACCCGTGATCATGGAATACCTTTATTTCCAACCCGCGAAGGTTTTAACTATGTGATTTCTTCAGTACAGATGCCAAATGACCAGTGGATACTTTTAGACGCCACAGAAAAAACATCAGCTCCCGGAGAACTTCCGTGGAGAGTGAGAAACTGGCAGGGTAGAATTGTGCAGGAGAACGGCGCCTCTTCGTGGATAAACTTAATGCCTAAAAACGCTTCCGAAGATCAAACAATGCTGAATTATACTCTTGATGAAAATTTGGTGCTTAAAGGAAAATCAATTCACAACTTAAATGGCCTCTTTGCCAAGAGCTACAGAGACAAGTATGCAGCTGTTAATGATGAAAGTTACCTTGAGGAGTTAGGGAAAAAACTGGGAAATGTAACGATCAATGGGTTAGAAAAGCACAACGTTGAGGAAGTAGGGAAGGACATCAGGGAGATCTATGAATTTGAGATGGAGCAGGCGGTAGATCATATCAACGGTAAGATCTACTTGAAACCATTATTATTCCAGGCCCTGGATGAGAATCCTTTCAAGGAAGATGAGCGAAAGTATCCGGTATTTTTTGATTTCCCCATGGTGAAAAACAATACAGTGAATATTATGATCCCACAGGGCTATCAGGTAGAGTCACTTCCCGAAAGTATTATTGTGGAGATGAATGAAGGTGCGGGAAATTTTAAGTTTTTAGTGAAACAGAATGGAAATTTTCTACGGATAGATTCTATACTTGAATTGAACACGACCGTATTCAGCCCTCAACATTACGAGTACCTGAAGAGTTTTTACTCTCAGATACTTGAAAAGCAGTCTGAGAACATTGTTTTATCAGCTATTTAAAAACAAATATGGGAGACAGATCCCTGTTTCCCTTTATAAATACAATAAGGTGAAAAAATTGCTTTTTTGGTGCTTCATGGTCTATAGTTCCATTGCATGGTCCCAAACAGAAAAATTTGGGGATGTCAAAAAGAAAGATCTCCAGGAGAAAATGTCTGAAGAAGAAAAGGCAGCAGGTGCCGTAGTGCTGTTCAAAGGAAGGGAGACACATTTTGAATACGATGAGAACACAGGCTGGTACCTGGTTACCGAATATTATGAACGGGTAAAGATCACAGAACAAAAAGGTCTGGAAGCCGCGACTAAGAAAATAGATGTCTATTTAGACGGTAATAAAAAAGAAAAGGTCACCAGGATCAAAGGAAACACCTACAACCTGATAGGTGGAAAATTGCAAAGGGAATCCCTGGAAAACGACTGGATCTTTGAAAATCAACTAACCGAAAACCGGTTGCAGTACACTTTTACAATGCCGAAGGTCTCAGTAGGTTCGATTGTAGAGTGGGAGTATAAAGTGACCTCCCCATTCTGGAAGATCGATGACCTCGTTATGCAGCAGGAAATCCCGGTACGTCATTATTTTGCAAAGATCCTGGTGCCGCAATTCTTTCAGTTCAAGGTGGTCAAAAAGGGCTTTTTTAAGATCGAGCCCCGGGAGTACATTGAGAACCGAAAGATGTATGTTTCCTGGAAAGACAAGGATTCTTATGGGAGAATTTTGGAAACTTCTAAAGGAGGAACCTTAAGCCTGAAAGAAGTAGTGACTGAATTCGAAGTGAAGGATATTCCTTCCCTTCAACCGGAACCATACGTGGATAATATCGAAAACTACCGCTATTCGATCATTTATGAACTGCAATCAACCGCTTTCCCAAACCTGCCTAAGAAAAAATATTCTAGTAGTTGGGGCGAAGTAGCCAAGGCTATTTTTGAATTTGAAGACTTTGGAGGCCAACTAAAGGATGGCAGGTTTTTAAAGGAGGAAGTTGCCAGGATCTCTGACAGTGCAAAAAGCCTGAGAGAACGAATGGATTTGGCTTTCGGGTTTGTAAAGAATGGTTACACCTGGAACGGGAAATTATCAAAGTATGCTGAACAGGATCTCGAAAAAACATACAAGTCCAGAACGGGAAACGTCGCTGATATTAATCTTACTTTAATCCTGCTCTTGAGGGAATGTGGATTAAAGGCTAATCCTGTACTCCTTAGTACCCGAAGCCATGGAAAACCAATATTTCCTACTATTGAAGGTTTCAACTATGTAATTGCGGGAGTGCGCTTCGATGATGAGATCATTTTACTGGACGCTACTGAAAAATGGAGTAATCCTGGAATGCTTCCCGAGCGGGTCTACAATTGGGTAGGACGCATGGTGGAAGAGAATGGATACTCCCGTGAAGTGGAGTTGTTGAGCCGTGAACCATCCAGGGAAGATGTAATTGTGAATTACGAACTTAAAGAGGATGGCAGTATTGAAGGACAATTAAGGCGCCGTTTTTCCTTATTGGAAGCTATGAAATTCCGAAAGAAATTTGAAGGGGCGAATGCTTATGAGCAGTCTTTATTGAAGGAATTTGGGTTGGACGAAGTTACCGGACTCGAAGTGAATAATTTAGAGGAAATAGAAAAACCGGTAGACGAAAGCTTCCATTTTGTTAGAAAAAATGCATTCGATAAAGTGGAAAACTCCATTTACTTTTCTCCCATGAATTTCCTGGCGCTGCTGAGATCGCCATTTTTTGAGGAGGTCAGGCAGTTTCCTGTCAACTTCAGCTATCCTTTTGAAACTTCTTATTCTTTTAATATTGCCTTGCCTGAAGGTTATGAAATAAGTTATATGCCGGAATCCGGTTTAATCACTTTTGGCGAATCGGGAGAATTTAAATACATTATTAATCAAGTTAACGGGAATATCAGGCTGCGGGTTTCTTTTTCAATACAGGAGCCTTTTATTCCGCAAGATCAGTATACGGCATTGCAAAAATTCTTCGATCAACGCGTGGAAAAAGAAAATGAAAAAGTAGTTTTGCTAAAAAGAGCATTATGAACATACAGGACGCTCAAAAAGCAGTCGATGAATGGATACAGGAGCACGGAGTGCGGTACTTCAATGAACTTACAAACATGGCTCAACTTACCGAAGAGGTAGGAGAGGTTGCCCGCATTATAGCCCGCCGCTATGGAGAGCAAAGTGAAAAGGAGAGCGATAAGGCAAAAGATCTAGGTGAGGAACTGGCAGACGTGGTCTTTGTGGTACTGTGCCTCGCAAATCAAACAGGCATAAATCTGCAGGAGGCCTTTGATAAAAAACTGGATCTCAAATCAAAAAGAGATAAAGACAGGCATAAGAACAATGAAAAATTACAGTAATGCGCATATTTGACAATTTCAAAAACCCTGAATTCTGGGTAAAAGTATTTCAGCTGGCGTTTGTTTTTTTCGTCATTTTCGTGGGGATCTCCTTAATTATCTCCCACTTCAGAGAAATAGTAGCCGGTAATTTTGCAGCCATTTATGAAGATGAATGGGCTAATGGCCAATGGGTAAATTACTTTTTGATAAAGGCTGTTATCAGCATCGTGTATGCGATCTACATGACAAGCCGCAGGAAGGAATTCGCAAGACGTTAATATGGATCTGCGAATCTCCCATCCAACCAGATCCGTTTCCGGAGAAATCTCGGTTACCGGTTCAAAAAGTGAATCTAATAGACTGTTGATCCTACAGGCTCTTTTTCCGGGTATAGAGATCAGTAACCTGTCCAACAGTGATGATACTCGTGTCTTACTGAAAGCCCTGGCTTCAAATGAAGAAAAGATAGACATTCATCACGCCGGCACTGCGATGCGCTTTCTTACAGCATATTTTGCTACTAAAAGTGGGAGGGAAGTAGTGCTCACGGGAAGCCAACGCATGCAGGAGCGACCGGTAAAGATCCTGGTCGAAGCCCTGAAGTCTTTAGGAGCCGATATCGAGTATGTCAAAAATGAAGGCTATCCTCCCCTTAAGATAAAAGGAAAAGAACTTAGCGGGAGTACCGTAACGGTAGCCTCCAATATCAGCAGTCAGTATATTTCAGCTTTAATGCTTATAGCTGCATCCCTTCCTTCGGGATTAAGGATCAGGCTCTCCGGTAAGGTTACTTCTGTGCCTTACATCGAAATGACCTTAAGTTTACTGAAGACCTGTGGTATCAACGGAAGCTTTTCCGGCGACCTTATTACTATTGATCCTGTAGAGAAACAGTCTCCTGCTGAGATGACAGTGGAGTCTGACTGGAGTTCGGCTTCTTACTTTTACAGTATAGTGGCATTGAGCGAGGATGCTAAAATTTCCCTGGCGAGTTATAAGGAAAGTAGTCTTCAGGGGGACAAAAGCGTAGCAGGTATTTATAAGCAGCTGGGCGTTAAGACGGTCTTCAATGGAGAGATTATTCACCTCTCAAAAACCCCTTTTAAGAAACCCGCTACCCTGGTGCTGGACCTGTCAAACAGCCCCGATCTTGCGCAGACCATAGCCGTTACCTGCCTTGGGTTAGGTATCAAATGTGATCTCACCGGACTTCACACTTTACGGATCAAAGAAACTGATAGGTTACAGGCGCTCAAGAATGAGATGGAAAAACTCGGCGGAGAGGTGCGTATTACTGCAGATTCGCTGCATTTTGTTCCTTCAAAAGAGTTAAAATCTGGTATAAAAATTGCGACCTATAATGACCACAGGATGGCACTTGCCTTTGCACCTTTGGCGCTTAAAGTGCCACTGGAAATTGAAGATTCAGAAGTAGTGTCAAAATCTTTTCCCGGCTTCTGGGAAGATCTTCGCGCTCTTGGTTTTTCAATAGAAAATACTGCGATTGGTTAAAATGTTTTCAGTTTAAGGTGTCTTTAGACCGCGCAGACTGACAGTTTTATTAAATAAACCTGCATTTACTTGACAACCCCTATCTTCAGGTTGTATATTTGCAGCTTTTAAAATCTATCTTACATATGGGAATGAAATTATCACACTTCAATTTTGATCTTCCGCCAGAACTGTTGGCCGAATATCCTTCAGAACACCGCGATGAAGCACGTCTTATGGTGTTGAACCGGAAAGATCAGACAATTGAGCACAAGCAGTTCAAGGATCTTATCGATTATTTTGAGCCGCATGATGTGATGGTATTGAACAATACCAAGGTTTTTCCGGCGCGTCTCTTCGGAAACAAAGAGAAGACCGGAGCTCGTATTGAAGTGTTTTTGCTGAGAGAATTAAATGCTGAAACCCGTCTATGGGATGTACTGGTTGATCCTGCCAGAAAGATCAGGATTGGAAACAAACTTTATTTTGGAGAAGATGAATCTTTGGTAGCTGAAGTAATTGACAATACTACTTCCCGCGGAAGAACGCTTCGTTTCCTATACGATGGTTCTTACGAAGAATTCAGAAATAAACTTACAGAACTTGGGGAAACCCCACTTCCGAAGTACATCAAAAGAGAGGTGCAGCCTGAAGATCAGGAGAGGTACCAAACTATATACGCGAAAGAAGAAGGAGCTGTTGCAGCTCCAACTGCAGGACTGCACTTTTCAAAGCACCTGTTGAAGCGTTTAGAGATCAAGGGAATTGACTTTGCTGAAGTTACTTTGCACGTAGGATTGGGAACTTTTAGTCCTGTTGAGGTGGAAGACCTTTCCAAGCATAAAATGGACAGTGAGGAAGCTTTTATTCAAAAGCCTGCTGTTGACACTATCAACAAAGCTATTGCTGAAAAACGTAAAGTTTGTGCTGTTGGTACTACCGTAATGCGTTCTCTGGAAAGTTCCGTTTCTTCCAACAGGACTCTGAATGAATTCAGCGGTTGGACGAACAAATTCATCTTTCCTCCATACGACTTTAGTATCGCGAACTGTATGATCACCAACTTTCACACACCAAAGTCTACTTTGTTGATGATGGTGTCTGCATTTGCAGGTCATGAATTCATGAAGAAGGCCTATGCTGAAGCTGTGAAAGAGAAATACAAGTTCTACACTTATGGAGACGCTATGCTAATCCTCTAAGAATAAGAATTCGAATAAAAAATATAAACCTGCAAGGTCTTTTTTGACCTTGTAGGTTTTTTGTTTTCAAAAAGATTTTTAATTCAATTTCAAAAAGCCATGATCTTAAATCCTGAATTTAAAATATTGAATCGGAGAGTGGCTAACTTATTGATTATCAAAAATGGCATTTTAGAAGTCCATTCAAATCTAATTTAGTTTAGTACTTTTGCGGCGTGAAAAACGAAAAGAAAGACATACGGGCACTTACGAAAGAACAACTGCAGCAATTCTTCGTTTCGCAGGGGGATAAATCCTTCCGCGGAACCCAGGTTTACGAGTGGTTGTGGGGAAAAGGTGCTCATTCCTTTGAAGATATGACCAATATCTCTAAGGAAACACGTCAAATGCTGGATGATAATTTTGTCATCAATCACATTCGGGTTGATCAAATGCAGCGCAGCAGCGACGGTACGATTAAAAATGCCGTAAAACTGCACGATGATCTAACTGTAGAGTCTGTTTTAATCCCTACGGAAACCCGAACCACTGCTTGTGTTTCTTCGCAGGTTGGATGTAGCCTGGACTGTAAATTCTGTGCTACCGCCAAACTGAAGCGAATGCGGAATCTTAATCCTGATGAGATCTATGATCAGGTGGTGGCAATTGATAATGAGAGTCGGCTGTATTTTGACAGGCCACTTTCAAATATTGTCTTTATGGGAATGGGGGAGCCTTTGATGAACTACAACAATGTTTTGAAGGCTATTGAAAAGATCACTTCTCCTGAAGGTTTGGGAATGTCCCCAAAAAGGATCACGGTCTCCACTTCGGGGGTGCCAAAAATGATCAAAAAGATGGCTGATGAGGAGGTGAAGTTCAAACTGGCAGTGTCCCTACATTCGGCTATTGATGAGGTAAGAACTTCAATAATGCCCTTTAACGCTACTTTTCCGTTGGAAGATCTGCGGGAGGCGCTTGAATATTGGTACGCCAAGACCAAAAGCCGTATCACCTATGAGTATGTGGTCTGGAAAGGGATCAATGATCGCAAGAAAGATGTTGATGCCCTCGTTCGGTTCGCCAAATATGTACCCTGCAAAGTCAACCTGATAGAATACAATCCTATTGGCGATGATCATTTTATGCAGGCACCTGCTGCGACAACAGATATGTACGTGCGCGAATTGGAACGCAATGGAATTACCGTGACCGTAAGAAGGTCCCGTGGAAAAGATATTGATGCCGCCTGTGGCCAGCTGGCCAATAAATCATAATCAGGTTTTGAAAAACGGAAGTGTTAAATCCAACAGGATTTAACTATCTTAGCAGCCCATATGAAGGTAACCTCCAGAATAAAGCTGCCGGTAGAGAATGAGATGGAACTTTTTGAAAAGAAGTTCACAGAGTCCATGTCTTCCAAGGTTGCCCTTCTTAACCGTATCACTCATTTTATTGTAAACCGCAAAGGAAAGCAGATGCGACCTATGTTCGTGTTCCTGGTGGCCAAAATGGTCTCTGAAGGAGAGGTGAACGAACGTACTTATCGCGGGGCTTCGGTCATTGAGCTCATTCATACTGCTACCCTGGTGCACGACGATGTGGTCGACGATTCTAACCGCCGACGTGGATTCTTTTCCATCAATGCGCTTTGGAAGAATAAGATCGCTGTACTTGTAGGAGATTACCTGCTTTCAAAAGGCCTGTTGCTATCTATTGACAACAACGATTTTGATCTTTTGAAGATAATTTCGGTCGCTGTGCGGGAAATGAGTGAAGGAGAACTGCTGCAGATCGAAAAAGCACGCCGACTTGATATCACCGAAGAAGTGTATTACGAGATCATTCGGCAGAAAACCGCTACTTTGATCGCGGCCTGTTGTAGCCTTGGCGCCGCTTCTGTAAGGCCCGATTCGGAAGAGGTGGAAAAAATGCGCCTTTTTGGAGAATTGATTGGAATGGCCTTCCAGATCAAAGATGATCTTTTCGACTATGGGAACGAACGCATTGGAAAACCTACCGGAATAGATATCAAGGAGCAAAAAATGACACTTCCGCTGATTCATACCCTTAATAAGGTTTCCGAAAAAGAGAAGGCGTGGCTGATCAATTCTGTTAAGAACCACAACAAGGATAAGAAAAGGGTGAACGAGGTAATTGCTTTTGTGAAGGCAAACGGCGGACTCGATTATGCTGTAGCCAAAATGAAGGAATTTCAGCAAAGAGCCCTTGTCATTCTTGACGATTATCCCGACTCTCCTTATAAGGATTCATTGATCCTGATGGTGAACTACGTGATCGAGAGGAAGAAATAAATTCCAAATTCCAATTCGGTTTCCAGAATTGTAAATTAGTTTAGCCAACAGCCAACAGCCAACAGCCAACAGCCAACAGCCAACAGTCAACCTGCAACATTTTATCCTCCGTCCACCGCCCTCTTAACACACCCTAACGCTCAAAAACTCACTTTTTTCAAAAAAAATATTCCACCCGGGCAACCTTTTGTAATTTAATTGCGTCTATGTCAATAGAAGGCCTTTTAAAAGAACGAGGGTGAAAGTAATTCAACTCTTTAAGAACGAATCTCAGATCATCAAACGTGCTGCCCGCGGAAACCGGGAAGCGCAGCAGCGACTGTATGAAGTGCACTCGGGCAAGATGCTCAGCGTTTGCAGGCAATACGTCAAAGATCTTCATCATGCTGAAGAAGTGATGTTAAACGGCTTCTACAAGGTGTTTACGCATCTGAAGGATTTCAGGGATGAGGGCAGTTTTGAAGGTTGGGTACGGCGGATCATGATCAGGGAAGCTATCTCATTCCTTCGTTCTCAGAAGAAAGTTGAATTTCAGGAAGAGGAGGAGATAATTGGAAATCACTATTCCTTTGATCCCGTTACCGCAGAATTGAATGCCGATCATATTCAGAGTCTGATCGACAGCCTTCCGGAAGGTTACAAAATGGTCTTTGTATTATATGCGGTAGAAGGTTATAAACATTCAGAAATAGCAAAAATGCTGAACATTTCTGAAGGGACTTCCAAATCGCAGCTTTTCAAAGCGAGGAAGATGCTGCAGGAAAAGTTGAACATAGAAAAAGCTACAGGTTATGGAACCGGTCAAATTTGAAGAACACGTAAAAAAACAGCTGAGTCAGAGGGAGATCACTCCTTCAGCCGATAGCTGGAGCAGGCTGGAGAGCAGGCTTGAAAATAATAAGAGCAGGCAAAAGCCTTACCTGTGGTGGATTGGAATGGCCGCGGCTGTACTGGTGATCGCCCTGGTCATAGGCAGTGTCTTTAGTAGTAGCCCTATTGATGAAACTCCTGTGGTTGTGGAAACTCCTTCGGAAGGAATTAAGGTCGAAGAGAATTCAGGAACTACTACACCTCAAGATGCCATTGTTGAAGCTCCGCAGGTTATGGAAGAACAAACCGAAGCTATAGTTGAAAGTATTCCGCAAGAGGAAAAAAAGCCTGAGGTTCCAAAAAGGGCAAAAACTGAAGATGTTCTGGTGGCCCAAAATACCTCTAAGGAAGAAGTTGTTGTTGAACCAGAAGTAAAAACAGAATTTACAAGTAATACCGTGGTGGCAGAAGTTGCTGACGAAGGTGAGAAAAATACTAAAGTCACAGATTCTGAAGTTGAAGCTTTACTGCAAATGGCAAGGACAGAGATACAAAATGATCCTGCTTATGCCGCTCAGCAATTCGATTCGGAGGAGCTTTTGGACGAGGTGGAATTCGAACTGGAAGAGTCCTTTAGAGAGAAGGTTTTTGAGGTCCTTAAAAAAGGCTTTTCTAAAGCCAAAACGGCAGTAGCAAATAGAAATTACTAAACTTAATAATCATCAATCATCAAAAATGTGCTTTTTTGCCTCTCTTTCGGGAGGGGCAGTTAAGCCTTAAAATTAAATCATCATGAAAAAAGTTACATTTTATCTGGCATTGTTTATCCTTAGTTTAGCTTCGGTCCCTTTACAGGCCCAGGAAGACAGTACTAAAGTTGAGGTTAAGATCGAGCGCCTGGAAAAGGAAAAACAAAAGATAATTTCCGAAGAAAAAGAAGCCCTTAAGAAGGAGGTGGAGAAGATCAATCAACGATTGGATAATAAAGAGATAGGTTGGGAAGAGGCGGAAAGGCTCAAAAGTGAAGCTGCTAAAAAACATGCGCTGAATATTGAGAACCGGGTAGCAATAATTGATAACCAGATCTCGCTGCTGAAACGTGAGGAAGAAGAGGTGACCTGGAGTTGGGACGAGGACGATGATTCGAATGAGGACGAAGACAAGTGGTATCACAAGAGCCATTACAGTCGTACCTCCACCCACCTGGTGGTGGCCGCAGGGTTCAACAACGCCCTGGAAGACGGGCAATCTCCCAATGATTCTGATTTCAAGATTGGTGGCAGCCGTTTCTTTGAGATAGGCCTTGCCTGGAGAACAAGGGTTTTTGACGAGTCTAACTGGTTGCGTTTACGCTATGGATTCTCTTTTCAGTTCAACGGTTTAAAACCTACAGATAATCGGTATTATGTTGAGAACGGTGACATGACCGAATTAGTGGAATACCCGCTGGATCTGGATAAATCTAAATTCCGCATGGACAACCTGGTTTTCCCGGTACACTTTGAATTTGGGCCTTCCAAAAAATTGGAAACTGAACGTAGTGTGTGGTACTCCACCAAAGATCAGTTTAAACTAGGGATAGGTGGTTACGCCGGATTTAGCCTGGGAGCACGTCAAAAACTGAAATATGAAGAGGGTGGAGAAAATGTCAAGAAAAAACTGAAAGATGACTATAATACTAATGACTTCATCTACGGATTAAGCAGTTATATTGGTTGGGGTGGAACTGCACTTTATGTGAAATATGACCTGAATACCATTTTTAAAGACCCTAATCCTGAGTTACACAACATATCTGTAGGGCTGCGGTTTGATGTCAATTAAAAACAAATATTGTTGAGTTAGTTTTAGAAATGGCTTCCTGAATTTGGAAGCCATTTCTTTTATCTTTATCGTACATTTGAAAAAATTTTCTACCCAAAGTTCTTGATCTCAAAGAATACCATAGACCGCGTTTTTGAAGCTTCCCGCGTAGAAGAGGTGCTGGGCGATTTTGTAAACCTGAAAAAATCAGGAAGTAATTACAAAGGCCTGAGTCCTTTTAGCGACGAGCGTACCCCAAGTTTTATGGTGTCTCCTGTCAAACAGATCTGGAAGGATTTTTCCAGCGGAAAAGGTGGAAATGTGGTGGCCTTTTTAATGGAGCATGAGCATTTCACCTATCCGGAGGCGATAAAATACCTGGCAAAAAAATATAATATTGAGGTTGAGGAGACTGAACAGAGTCAGGAGCAAAAAGAACAGGCAGATGAGCGGGAGAGTATGTACCTGGTTTCTGAATTTGCCGCAAAGTATTTTAAAAATACCCTTTTAAAGACTGAATTAGGAAAAGCTATTGGGCTGAGTTATTTCAAGGAAAGAGGATTTACTGAAGAAACTATTGAGAAATTCCAATTAGGTTATTGTCTGGACGATTGGAATGCTTTTACAAATGAAGCTCTGAGCAAAGGCTACAAACTGGAATATCTTGAGAAAACCGGATTGACCATTGTAAAAGGTGAAAAGCAATTCGACCGGTTCAAAGGGCGGGTTATGTTTCCAATTCAGTCTATGTCTGGCCGGGTTCTGGGCTTTGGTGGCCGTATCCTTACCAACGACAAAAAGGCCGCAAAATATCTTAACAGCCCGGAGAGTGAGATCTACCATAAAAGCAAAGTGCTTTATGGGATCTACCACGCTAAACAGGCGATCTCCAAGGAAGACAACTGTTATCTTGTAGAAGGGTATACCGATGTTATCCAATTCAACCAGGCCGGAATAGAGAACGTAGTTTCTTCTTCGGGAACTGCACTCACCCCGGAACAGATAAGGTTGATCAACCGGCTTACCAAGAATATTACGGTTCTTTTCGATAGCGATGCGGCCGGACAGCGTGCTTCTATTCGAGGGATCGACCTGATCCTGGAACAGGGGATGAACGTGAAGGTTTGTGCCTTTCCGGAAGGTGATGACCCCGATAGTTTTGCAAAGAAGAATACCGAAGAGGAAATTCGGCTTTACCTGAAGGAGAATTCTAAGGACTTCCTGAACTATAAAGCTTCGCTTCTAATGGAGGACGCGAAGAATGATCCGGTTAAAAAAGCCAGTCTCATAAGAGACATGGTGAACAGTATTTCAAAGATTCCCGATAATATTCAGCAGGAAGTGTACGTGCAGGAGACCGCACGAATCATGGATATTTCAGAAGAAGTACTTTTTTCCACGCTGGCGCAGCTCACAGGAGGGCAGGTGAAAAAGGCAGCTCCTCAAAGACCTCGCAGTATGGAGGTGGTCAAAGGAGATGCAGTTCCCGGAACCAAGGTAAATGAGCAATACGAACTGGAGAAGACCATTATCAGCTTACTGTTGTTGTACGGTTCTATAGAGGAAGAATTCGAAGAACTGGTGGTGAAGATCGACGATAAAGGAGAAATGAAACTGGAGCCCGAAATTAATCGGGCCAAGGTATATGAGAAGATCTACCTCGACCTGCAGGAAGATGAGATGAAGTTTGCCAATCCTAATTTTAAGGAGGTCTACGACAGGATCATTAGGAAGTTTACGGCTGAAGGGGAACTGGTGCAGGAGTCTTTCCTGAATGAGATCCCGGTGGAAACAGCGGCGGCGATAACCGATATTCTAATGGAAGACGATCGGTATGCCCTTTCCAACTGGGAAGGGAAAGAGATCTTTGTTAGAAGTAAAGAGGATCGTGTGGGCCAAATGGTACAGGAAACCATTCTGAATCTAAGAAGGTTCCTGGTGAAGGAGAAAGTGAAAGATCTGAGCAAAAAGCTTCCCGATTCTTCTTCCGAAGAATCGCAAGAAATCCTGCAGGAGATCATGGATTATGATCAGCTGAGAAAAAAGATCTCCGAAAAGCTCATGCGGGCTATGTAGAACGCAACTGAAGCAGGCGTGACTGGTTGATAAGATCTGCCAGGTTATCTACCCTTAATTTTTTCAAAAGCCGCGTCTTGTAGGTGCTAACGGTTTTTTCATTAATATCCAGCGCTTCGGCAATATCCTTATTCCTTTTTCCGGTAGAAAGAAGGTTCAAAACTTCGATCTCACGCGTTGACAATTTCTTGTAGCGTGAAACGAGGCTGTTGGAGCGGGTGGAGCCGGAATTGATCTTTTCACTAATTTCTTTATTGAGGTAAATTCCTCCTCTTGCCACCTGGTGCACAGCATCTCTAAGAATATCGGTATTTGCTGTTTTTGAGAGATAGGCCGCAGCACCTGCTTTAATGGCGTTGAGAGCATACATCTCTTCGGGATGACAACTCAGGATAAGGATCTTTACCCCGGGGTTTTCAGCTTTAATAGTGCGGAGTGCTGTTATTCCATTGATTTCCGGAAGATCGATCTCGAGGATCAGAACATCCGGATTTTTATTTCGTAGCGCTTTGAAAAGGTCTTTTCCGTTAGTCACTTTACCCACAATCTCATACACCCCTTCTCTTTCCAGAAGAGAAGAAATTCCCATTCGTGTGATGGGGTGGTGGTCGGCGATAAGTATCTTAGTCATTGTTTGAATTTTAGCACAAAGAATTTCATTTGTGAGGGTCCCGTAAAATTCTGAATGTTAGTTTAAAAAGTGTCTGGTGGGGGAGAATGAAAGTTAACTCCTAATTTCTTCCTACACCAATTTTTTCGATGAAGTACAATTATTTTAGATGAAGAGGGATCTCGCAAACCGGGATTGGTTCCATTTTATGTTTGTTTGCTCCGTGCCTCATCTTATAGATCCTGAAGACCTCTTTTTCCCTTCCTGAGAAATTCTCCAGTTTTTTGCCTTTTTCAGCTTCCCTCATAGCCCATTCCAGCTCATCGTAAGTTGCGCCAATCTGGTCTTCATCAGAACGACTATCTCCAAACAGACCGTCTGTGGGTGGGGCATCAATTATATTTTCAGAAACTCCCAATGCCCGTGCCACCTCATACACTTCACTTTTCATAAGATCGGCGATAGGGCTGAGGTCGACACCACCATCCCCGTATTTGGTATAAAAGCCAACTCCGAAGTCTTCTACTTTGTTTCCGGTACCGGCAACCAGGTATTTATGCAATCCGGCGAAATAGTAAAGGGTAGACATGCGCAGCCGTGCCCTGGTATTAGCGAGGCTGAGATCCAGATTAGGGCTTGCTTCCACTTGTGGTACTGCCTTTTTAAAGGTTTCAAATGTATTGGTGAGGTCCACCTCAATATCGGTCACATTAGCGAATTTCTTTTTAAGGTCCTGAATATGATTGTGTGCCCTTGTCACCTGATCTGGTGCCTGGTGAATGGGCATTTCCACACAAAGAGTGCGAAGGCCGGTGCGCGCGCAAAGGGTAGATACCACTGCGGAATCAACTCCGCCGCTCACTCCTACAATAAACCCATTCATATTGGCAGCAGAAGCGTAGGTTTTTAGCCAATGTACAATATGATCTATAACTTTTTCAGTTTGCATAAGTTGTGCTTTTTAAGCTGGAAATAATATCTTTGTTAACAAAAATAGGCTTTCACTGGCTTTATTAAAAAGGCCCTGTCGTTAAACCCTTCTTAAATGCTGAAAAAACTGATTTTTTGCTGTTTTCTTGCCGTTCTTTTTTCCTGTGCTGAGGAGGATGAGCGGGAAGCAGAGATCTCAAAAATTCCTGTGGAGGTTGATCTTTCCAGGTTCGATCAGCGTTTTGCAAATGCTACCGGCGATAGCCTGCCGGGCCTAAAAAGGGATTTTCCGTATCTCTTTCCGAAGCAGTTTCCAGACAGCGTCTGGATAGAAAAAATGCAGGACACCATTCAGCTGGAACTGAATACTGCCGTGACCGAAAAATTTCCGAACCTGCAGCAATTAGAGTTTGACCTGGAGAGCCTTTTTCAGCATGTGAAATATTATTTTCCTCAGCAAAACATTCCGAAGGTTGTCACCCTCACCTCAGATGTTGATTACCGCAACCAGGTGGTGTGGACAGACTCTCTGGTATTGATCTCACTCGACACTTACCTGGGAAAAGATAATCTCCTTTACCAGGGAGTGCAGGAATACATCAGGAAGAATTTTGAGCCCGAGCAGATCCTGCCAGACGTGGCAGCAGCTTTTGGGTTAAGGGTTACCCCCAAACCGCGGTCCCGCAACTTTATTGCTCATATGATCTACTATGGGAAGATCCTCTATCTCAAAGACAGGTTGATCCCTTTCGCAGATGATGCCCGAAAAATGGGATATACAGAAGAAGAGCTGGAATGGGCGCAAAATAATGAAGACCAGATCTGGCGGTATTTTGTAGAACAGGAACTGCTGTACTCCTCAGACACTGAATTACATACCAGATTTCTATATCCCGCACCTTTTTCAAAGTTCTTCCTGCAGCTGGACAATGAAGCTCCTGCGAGGTTAGGGCAATATATTGGCTGGCAGATTGTGAAAAGATATATGGAAAAGCAAGAGGTTCCTGTGCAGGAGATGTTGCAGACCGATGCGGAAACCATATTTAATAAATCAAATTATAAACCTAAGAAGTAATGGCAATAGCTAAGAAATCAAACATAAATATCAATGTATCCCTTGATGAGAATCGGGTGCCGGAAGAATTGCACTGGAGTGCAGAAGATGGGGGAGTGGAGAATCAGGAGGCCAAGGCCATGATGTTGAGCATGTGGGACGGGCAGCAAAAGGAGACCTTGAAGATCGACCTGTGGACTAAAGATATGCCGCTGGATGAAATGAAAATGTTCTTTCATCAAACCCTGGTGACTATGAGCGATACTTTTTACCGAGCTACTCAGGATGATAAAATGAGGGATACCATGAAAGACTTCTGTGAGTACTTTGCAGAAAAAATGGAGCTTAAGAAAAAGTAGAGTTGATTATTCCTTTGGAAGGATTCCGTCATTAATACTCTGGATGAAGTCAAGTACTTCATCGCGGCCTGTACCGTTGGAGGAGGAGGTTACAAAATACTGTGGCATTTCGGTCCAGGTCTCCAGCATCTTCCCCTGGTAGTTGTTGATATTACGTTGCAGCGCACCGGGTTTCAGTTTGTCGGTCTTTGTGAAGATTATACAGAAGGGAATGTGATGTTCCCCAAGCCATTCCATAAATTCCAGGTCGATCTTTTGAGGTTCATGACGGCTGTCAATGAGCACGAAGGCACAGAGCATTTGTTCCCTTTTTTCAAAATAAGCCGTGATGAATTTCTGAAAGGTTTTTTTGGCACTTTTGGAAACCCGTGCATAACCGTAGCCGGGAAGGTCAACAAGGTGCCAGCTGTTGTTGATCAAAAAATGGTTTATTAGCTGGGTCTTTCCGGGGCGGCCTGAAGTCTTCGCAAGATCCTTGCGATGGGTGAGCATGTTGATGAGGGATGATTTTCCCACATTGCTGCGTCCAATGAATGCATATTCAGGCAATTGACTGGCCGGGCATTTAGAAACATCGCTGTTGCTTATAACGAATTCGGCCGATTTGATCTTCATTCCGAGTAGTTTACAGGTTCCTGTCGGTCAACCATTTGTAGAGGATCTCGTTAAAGGCATCGGGATGCTCCATCATGGCAGCGTGTCCGCACTTTTCGATCCAAAACAGGTCGGCGTCTGGCAGCAGGCGGTAAAAATCTTCTGCAACCTCCGGCGGAGTAACATTATCGTTGCGCCCCCAGATGATACAGGTTGGGGTAAGCATTTTTGGAAGGTCCTTAGACATGTTGTGCCTTATCGCGCTTTTCGCTATCGCCAGGGTCTTGATCAATTTATTACGATCGTTGACCGTCTCAAAGACGTCATCTACGATCTCTTTTGTTGCAATTTTTGGGTCGTAGAAAACATTTTCAGCTTTTTTACGAATGTATTCGTAATCTCCCCTTTTTGGATAGCTTTCTCCCATGGAGCTTTCGTAAAGACCCGAACTTCCGGTTATTACAAGAGCTTTAATATACTGCGGAAAAAGCTTAGTGCATAAAAGCGCAATATGACCTCCCAAAGAATTTCCCAACAGAATAACTTCAGAATAACCTTTATGAGCAATGAATTCCTTTAGGTATTTGGCGAAATTAGCAACACTTGTCTTAAGAAGAGACAGGTCGTAAAGTGGTAACTTGAGAAGAATTACTTTGTAGCCGTGTTGGGGGAAATAATTCAGTACTCCCTCAAAATTACTCAATCCACCCATTAATCCGTGCAGGATAATGATAGGGGTTCCTTCTCCTTCCTCTACATAACTGAACTTCCCTTCTTCCCGTAAATTGTTTTTCATTGGTTGCCTTTGCTGTTAGCTTCGCAAATATAGCGAATTCACCACAAGTATAAAGCTTTTCACTTACACTCTTGAGGTAAGGCATTTGAAAATTGCCCGGTTCAGTTTCAGGAAAATACCTGAGGCAGAAAAATTTTTAACATTTTTCTAATACAACTAAAACTGCTTCAAGTAGTTGGTTTCAGTAGAGATTGGTGGGGAAGGTGGTAAGAATTTATTAACAATGTGGTAAAAAGTGGTAAAATGTGGTTTAATTTTCAATATATTTGAATCGTAAACTATTCAGGTGGTAAATCTCATTGGGACATATGAATGTAAGGTAGACGCCAAAGGGCGGCTGATGGTACCTGCTCCTATCAAGAAGCAGATGGAACCAATTCTGCACGAGGGTTTTGTGCTGAAGCGTTCCGTTTTTCAGCCATGTCTTGAGCTATACCCAATGGAGCGCTGGAATGAGCTAATGAAGCGTATGGCCAGCCTGAACAGGTTCGATCCCAAAATAGCCAGTTTTATCAGGCAATTCACTGCCGGCGTAAAAATGGTGGAAGTGGATGGAAATGGAAGGTTATTGATCCCGAAAGATCTTATCAGGATCGCGGGAATAGAAAAAGAGATCGTTTTGACGGCTCCCATAGATATCATCGAGATATGGGATAAGAATAAATACGAGAACGTGATCGATACACCTCAGGAAGAATTTGCCAAACTGGCCCAGGAAGTAATGGGTAATACAACTATTAATGTAAATGAGTTACCATAATCCCGTTTTACTCAAAGAAACTGTGGACGGGCTGAATATTCAGCCTTCCGGCGTTTATGTGGACGTCACTTTTGGTGGCGGCGGGCATTCGCGGGAGATCCTGAGCAGGTTAGGGCCTAACGGAAAACTATTTGCTTTTGACCAGGATAAAGATGCGTTGGAGAATGCGATTGACGATGAGCGATTTACCCTGATCAATGAGAATTTCAGATTTATAAAAAGATTTTTAAGGTTCTACGGGATTCGTAAAGTGGACGGCATTCTTGGTGATTTTGGAGTTTCCTCTCATCAGTTCGATGTGGCTGAACGGGGTTTTTCAACTCGTTTTGAGTCTGAACTTGATATGAGAATGAACCAAGAAAGTACATTAAGTGCTTTTGAGGTGGTTAATAACTACGAGGAGAAGCAGCTGAGGGATGTGCTTTCGAAATACGGAGAGCTTCGAAATGCTCCTAAAATTGCCCGCACTATTGTCTCTGCCCGAAAGGAAGGCGAGATCAAAACCAGCGAGCTACTCAAGGAGATCCTGCAGCCATTCCTTCCTGCAGCAAAGGAACATAAGATCCTTGCACAGATCTATCAGGCTATCAGGATCGAAGTGAACCAGGAGATTGAGGTGCTTAAAGAATTCCTTTTACAAACTGAAGGGCTTCTAAAGTCCGGAGGCCGCTTAAGCCTTATCTCATACCACTCTCTGGAAGACAGGCTGGTTAAAAGGTTCATTAGAAGCGGAATGTTTGAAGGTGAGCCGGAAAAAGATTTCTATGGAAATATTACAGTTCCGTTTAAAAAAGTGGGGAAGTTGATCGTCCCTTCTTCCGAAGAAATAAAGAAGAATAATCGCGCCCGGAGTGCTAAACTCAGGATCGCTGAAAAAATATAGTTGCAGAAAGGTAAGATGAAGGAAAGTCTGTACGACATACTAAAAGGTAAATTTCTGGTAAGCAATGATGCTTTTAAGAACTGGAGGTTTATTCTTTTTTGCACCCTGCTGGCAATTATTATGATTGGAAGCTCTCACAGTGCCGAGAGGAAAGTGCATCAAATTGCCCGAATGAATGATGAGGTCCTGGAATTGAGAAGTGAATTCCTGGATAGCAGGTCGAACCTTATGCGTCTAAAAATGGAATCTACCATTAGCCGCAGAATGGCTGAAAGAGGGCTAAAGCCTTCGGAGGTGCCGCCTACCAAGATCGTGATCAAAGAAAAAGAATAACTGCTGAATGGCTACTACCGAAAAGCACATATTGACCAAGATCTATGTTGTGACTGCCTGCATCTTCATTTTTGCAATCGCGGTAGGTATCAAGTTGCTCAACATTCAAATTGTGGAAGGCGAAAAATACAAGGAGCTGGCCGAAGAGCGTACTTACAAGAACTTTGTCATTCCTGCCAACCGCGGAAACCTTTATGACGCGAACGGTAACTTACTCGCTACTTCAGTTCCAAAATATGACATCCGCTTTGATGCCGTGACCGTGGCAGATAAAGATTTCCAGGAACAGATTACACCCCTTTCAAAAGAGCTTTCCAGAATGTTCGGGAAGAGCAGTTCAGATTGGGCACAGAAATTAAGAACAGCTCGAGCCAACCGTCACCGGTATTTACTTATCGCCCGAAACCTTGGCTATTCGGAATACATGAGGGTGAAGAATTTCCCCATGTTCAAGATGGGTGCTAACCGCGGCGGACTTATTGTGGAGCAGCGCACCGTGCGGGAACATCCTTTAGGAAAAATGGCTGAAAGAACAGTAGGTTATGAGCGGCAGGATGAAAATGGTTATTATACCCGCGTCGGCCTGGAAGGCGCCTTTGGACCTTATTTGAGAGGAAAGGAAGGACACCGACTAAAGCAGAAGATCGCAAAAGGTCAGTGGAAACCTATTAGTGATAATAATGAAGTAGAACCAAAAGATGGGTATGACCTGATTTCTACTATTGATGTGAAAATCCAGGACATAGCGCACCATGCCTTGCTAAAGCAACTTGAAAAGTACGAAGCAGATCACGGATCGGTGGTGGTCATGGAGACTGCAACAGGCGAAGTGAAAGCTATCTCTAATCTGGGCCGCACCTCACAAGGTACGTATTTCGAAAAATTAAATTACGCGGTTGGTGAGACTCACGAACCGGGTTCTACCTTTAAGCTGATGGCCATGATTGTGGCACTTGAGGATAAGGTGATAGACACCAGTACCGTAGTAGATACCGAAAAAGGGGAGATTACTATTTACCGCAGAAAAGTTAGAGATTCTCATCGCGGTGGCTACGGAAAGATATCCGCAGCAAAAGCTTTTGAGGTTTCCTCCAATGTGGGGATAGTAAAGCTCATTTATGAAAATTATAAAGATCAGCCACAAAAATTTGTAGACAAGCTGAAGGCTATGCACCTGGATGAAAAATTAGGGCTGTCTATAAAAGGGGAAGGCGATCCCTATATTCCTGCCCCTGGAGATAAAAAATGGTCAGGACTATCCTTGCCATGGATGGCGTATGGATACGGAAGTCTTCAGTTGACCCCTTTACAAACTTTGACATTTTACAATGCAATAGCTAATGATGGCGAGATGTTGAAGCCCCGCTTCATCAAGGAAGTGAAGGAATGGGATAAGACCATTGAACGTTTTGATAAAAAGGTTATTGATCCGGCAATTTGTAGTAAGGAGACAGTAGAGAAGGTGAAAGACATGATGAAGCACGTGGTGGAAAGAGGTACCGGAAAAAGCCTTTATGATCCTAACTTTTCAATGGCAGGAAAGACAGGTACGGCTCAAACCGAATACTGGATGAAAGACTGGCCCTCTAATCCACGTTACATTTCCTCTTTTGTAGGTTTCTTCCCTGCGGAAAAACCGAAGTACTCGTGTATCGTGGTTATTCACAAACCCAATAATAAAGTGGGCTATTACGGAGCCGATGTTAGTGGTCCTGTTTTTAAAAGGATCGCCCAGAAAATATTTACAGATAATCCGGAAGTGGAAGAATTTGAATCCCTTGAGGTGACCGACCCTCCTGTGGAAAAGAATTTTCAGAAATATTTTGCTACTGCCCGAAACGCAGAAGATGTAGTACCTAACGTGAAAGGCCTTCCTGCTATGGATGCCATTTCGGTACTTGAGAACCTGGGGCTAGAAGTAAGCCTCATAGGTAGTGGAGAAGTGCAGCAGCAGTCAATTGAACCCGGTAGCAAAATTGCCGAAAACCGGGTAATAAAACTTAAACTAGGTTGAGCAGGTTAAAAGACATATTGTACAAAGTTTCTCTGGAAGCCGTCATAGGTGACACCAATGTCACCATCAAGGACATTCATTTTGATTCCCGAAAAGTGGAATTGAATGATGTCTTTGTTGCAATTCGCGGCACCCAGTCAGACGGACATGATTTTATTCAAAAAGCAGTTGAAAATGGTGCTTTGGTTGTCATTTGTGAAGAAATTCCGGAGAAGACCATCAACGGGGTTACTTATGTTCGGGTAAAGAACAGCCAGGAAGCTCTGGCTATAATGGCAGACAACTTCTACGGAAACCCCAGCAAAAATCTGAAGTTGGTTGGTGTTACCGGTACGAATGGTAAAACTACAGTGGCCTCTTTGCTTTACCAGCTTTTCACAAAAGCAGGTTTCAAAGTGGGATTACTTTCTACCGTGCAGGTGTTGGTGGCAGATGAGAAATTTCCGGCCACACATACTACCCCGGATTCCCTTACGATCAACCGTTACCTGAAGATGATGAATGACGCCGGAGTGGAGTACTGCTTTATGGAAGTGAGCTCCCACGGGATAGCGCAACATCGTACCACCGGACTTGTGTTTGCAGGCGGGATATTTACCAATCTCTCTCATGAACACCTGGATTATCACAATTCCTTTGCTGAATACAGGGATGTCAAAAAAGCCTTTTTTGACCACTTACCTGCTTCAGCTTTTGCCTTGACAAACGTTGATGACAAGAACGGCCGGGTGATGCTTCAGAATACAAAAGCAAAAAAATATACCTACGCCCTCAAATCTGTTGCCGATTATAAGGCCCAGATCCTTGAAAATGATTTTGGCGGATTACTGCTGAAGGTCAACGATCAGGAAGTGTGGACCAAACTGATAGGAACCTTTAATGCTTATAACATCCTGGCGATCTATGCCGCTTCGGAATTATTAGGTCTTACAACCATTGAAAGCCTGAAATACATAAGCGAGTTGACCGCCGTAAGCGGCCGCTTCCAATATTTCATTTCCGAAGACAAGATCACCGCCATAGTGGATTATGCGCATACGCCTGATGCTCTTCAGAATGTGTTAGACACCATCAATAGCATTAGGACAAAAAATGAGGAATTGATCACTGTGGTTGGATGTGGTGGAGACCGCGACCGTACTAAGCGCCCAAAAATGGGACATATTGCTTCGGCTTTAAGTACTAAAGTGGTGTTTACCAGTGATAATCCGCGTACCGAGGATCCTGATAAGATCATTGAGGAGGTGGAGGCCGGCGTAGAGCCACAGAACTATAAAAAGATCATGTCTATCACGAACCGCAGACAGGCAATTAAAACTGCCTGCCAGCTGGCCAAGAAGAACGATATAATCCTGATCGCCGGGAAGGGTCATGAAACTTACCAGGAGATCAATGGAGTACGAAAAGATTTTGATGATCTCAAGATCGTGACAGAATATTTAAAAGAACTGAAGAAATAATCCCTTCCGGGAAGAAACGCTAAGAGTATGCTATATCACTTATTCGAATATTTAGAAAGTGCCTATACATTTCCGGGGGAAAGATTGTACCAGTATATCTCCTTCCGTTCGGCAATGGCGATCATTTTCTCATTGGGAATTTCTACCATTTACGGAAAACGCATCATTAATTACTTGCTGAAAAAGCAGGTAGGCGAAAGTGTTCGTGATCTTGGGCTTGAAGGCCAGAGCGAAAAAGCGGGAACTCCAACTATGGGAGGGATAATTATCATCATCGCAACTTTGATCCCGGTTTTACTGTTTGCAAAACTCGATAATATTTACGTAATCCTGTTGATCGTAACTACCTTGTGGATGGGGGCGATCGGGTTTCTGGATGATTATATCAAGACCTTCCGGAAAGATAAGGAGGGGCTAAAAGGCATTTTTAAGGTGATAGGCCAGGTGGGTCTGGGAGTAATTGTGGGAGCTACCATTTATTTTCACCCGGACATCACTATCAAAGAGAATCCGCAGGTTCCTGCTACCGCTTCTCCAACAGAAATGATCTCTTCGGCCGACAATCCTGAGCTGGAAGATGTTTCAAAAGAAGAAAAATCAACGAAGACCACAATTCCTTTTGTAAAGAATAACGAATTCGATTACGCCAGTCTTATTTCCTGGATCAACCCGGAATGGTCACAGTACGCGTGGCTTATTTTCATTCCTATCGTGATCTTCATCGTGACAGCGGTATCTAACGGAGCTAATCTAACTGATGGCATTGACGGACTCGCGGCGGGAACTTCGGCAATAATTGTCCTCACCCTGGGAATTTTTGCGTGGGTATCGGGTAACATCGTTTTCTCAGATTACCTAAACGTCATGTACATCCCAAGGACCGGGGAAATGACGATTTATATTTCGGCTTTTGCAGGAGCTTTGGTAGGATTCCTTTGGTACAACACATTCCCGGCACAAGTCTTTATGGGTGATACCGGAAGTCTGACTATTGGAGGGATCATAGCCGTGCTGGCTTTGGCAACAAGAAAAGAACTGCTTATCCCCATTTTATGCGGGGTATTTTTAATAGAAAATCTTTCAGTAGTAATGCAGGTGGGCTGGTTCAAATATACCCGCAAAAAGTATGGTGAGGGAAGAAGGGTTTTTCTCATGTCGCCTTTGCACCATCATTTTCAAAAAGCCGGCTTTCATGAAAGTAAGATTGTAGTGAGGTTCTGGATCATTGGGATCTTTCTCGCTATTGTAACCATAGTAACCTTAAAGATCAGATAGAGTGGTCAAAAAAGAAACACATAGGAAAAGCGATCAGCGGTTTCTCGTTCTCTTAGGAGGAGGTGAAAGCGGTGTGGGTACTGCCATCCTTGGAAAGAAGGAAGGCTTCCGTGTGTTTGTTTCTGATAAGGGAAAAATAGCTGATAAATACAAACAGCTATTAGAGGAATATAAAATCGACTGGGAAGAAGAGCGGCATTCCGAAGAAAAGATAATGGAAGCCGATCTGGTTATGAAGAGCCCCGGCATTCCGGAAGATGCACCACTGGTGAATCGCCTACGCGGAAAAGGGATCGAGGTGATCTCAGAGATCGAGTTCGCTTCCCGCTTTACCAATGCCACGATAGTGGGAATTACCGGAAGTAACGGCAAGACCACGACCACGAAATTCACTTACCACATTTTGAAAAATGGTGGTCTGGCTGTGGGAATGGCCGGTAATGTAGGGCAGAGTTTTGCCCGGCAGGTAGCCGAAACTTCAGTTGACCACTATGTGCTGGAACTTAGCAGTTTTCAGCTGGATGGGATAGAAGATTTTCGGCCACATATTGCGGTTCTTCTGAATATAACTCCAGATCACCTGGACCGCTACCATTACAATTTTGAGGAGTACATCGCCTCAAAGTTCAGGATCACAAAAAACCAAACTGAAGAAGATTATTTCATTTACGATGCAGATGACGCCGTTATTGATAAATGGCTCACAAACCACCCTATTAGATCTCGAAAAATGCCTTTTTCCCTTGAGAAGGAACTGAAAAACGGCGCTTATATAAAAAACGACCAATTTGTTATTACCATTGATAATTCGCAAATAACCATGCCTACATCAAATCTAACCCTTGAAGGAAAACACAATGCCAAGAATGCCATGGCAGCCGCAACTGTTGCACAACTATTAAAGATCAGAAAAGCTACCATTCGCGAGAGTATGGGAAGTTTCCAGGGTGTGGAACACCGGCTTGAAAAAGTTCTGAAAATTAATAACGTACAGTATATAAATGATTCTAAAGCCACCAATGTAAACGCTACATATTATGCTTTGGAGAGCATGGAGTCTGAGACAGTGTGGATCGTTGGCGGTGTGGATAAAGGAAACGACTATGCGGAATTGTTGCCGTTGGTGAATGAAAAAGTAAAAGCTATTATTTGCCTTGGTGTGAATAATGAGCCTATTCTTAATGCCTTCGGAAATTGTGTAGACCTGATTGTTGAAACCCGTTCAATGGAAGAGGCAGTGAAGCAGGCGTATCAGTTTGCTGAAAAAGGGGATACTGTATTGCTTTCTCCGGCCTGTGCCAGTTTTGACCTTTTTGAGAACTATGAAGACAGGGGTAGAAAATTCAAGGACGCCGTCCGCAACTTATAAGTAACAGAAGAAGAACAAAAAAGGAATGATAAGTATTTTTTCCAGGATAAAAGGAGATAAAATGATCTGGGCGTCGGCGGCACTTCTGGCTATCTTTTCATTTTTGCCTGTCTACAGTTCCAGTAGTAACCTGGCTTATCTGTATGGCGATGGCAGTACTTTCCCATACCTGGTGAACCATTTTATTTACCTGTTCCTGGGATTTGTCATCATGTTCTTTATCCATAAGGTACCATATCACTATTTTGTTGGATTGTCGATCCTCATGCTGCCGCTGCTCATCCTGCTGCTGATCTTTACTGTTTCACAGGGAATGGTCATTGACGGGGCGAACGCCAGCCGGTGGATCTCGATACCGTTTATCAATAAGACTTTCCAGACGTCCACTTTAGCTTCGGTAGTGTTGCTCGCTTATGTAGCACGATACCTGGCAAAAATGAAAGATCAAACCTTCACTTTTAAGCAGTCTATCATTCCACTTTGGTTACCGGTGGCTGCTGTGTTAGGTCTAATTCTTCCGGCGAACTTCTCAACCACGGCTATCCTTTTCTTTATGGTGTTGGTGCTGACCTTTATTGGAGGTTATCCCTGGAAATACCTGATGATCATTATTGGAACCGGAATAGTATGTCTGGCTTTGTTCATGTTAACGGCCAAAGCTTTTCCCGGATTGTTTCCAAACCGGGTCGATACCTGGATTAGCCGGATAGAAACTTTTACCAATGATGAAGTAACTGAAGCCGATTACCAGATCGAAAAAGCAAAGATTGCGATAGCGAGTGGTGGTGTAACCGGAAAAGGAATTGGAAAAAGCGTGCAGCGAAACTTTCTTCCGCAGTCTTCTTCCGACTTTATTTATGCGATTATCGTAGAAGAAATGGGGCTTATTGGAGCATTTGGAGTAATGCTCGCCTACCTGATGCTATTTTTTAGAATAATTATTGTGGCTACTAAAGCCAATACTGTTTTTGGAAAACTGCTCACCATTGGAGTCGGCTTGCCTATTATTTTCCAGGCCCTGGTGAATATGGCTGTGGCAGTAGAACTATTTCCGGTCACCGGTCAAACCTTGCCGCTCATTAGTAGCGGGGGTTCTTCGATCTGGATGACCTGTCTTTCCCTTGGGATGGTTCTTAGTGTAAGTGCTAAACGGCAGGAGGAGATCCAAAAAGAGGAAAGTGAAACATTAGTGGATGAAGAGAATCCGCTGGAAATTTTAAGCGAGGCGATATGAAAAATTTACGGGTCATCATTTCCGGAGGCGGAACCGGCGGACATATTTTCCCGGCAATCTCTATTGCCAACGAAATAAAACTGCGCTATCCCACTGCCGAGATCCTTTTTGTAGGAGCTCAGGACCGGATGGAGATGGAAAAAGTACCGGAAGCAGGTTATAAGATCGAAGGGCTGTGGATAAGCGGAATTCAACGCAGATTAACTGCCAAAAATCTGCTTTTTCCCGTAAAATTGGTAAAGAGCCTTTGGAAGGCGCGTGATATAATTAAAAATTTTAAACCCGATGTAGTTATTGGGACCGGTGGTTTTGCCAGCGGACCATTACTGCAGATGGCAAACAGGGAAAATATTCCCACTCTAATTCAGGAGCAAAATTCCTATCCGGGAATTACCAACAAGCTTCTTGCAAAAGGAGCCGATAAAATTTGCACTGCTTATCCGGACATGGAGCGCTTCTTTCCTGCCGAAAAGCTAGTGCTCACCGGAAATCCGGTGCGGCAGGATCTTCTGGATGTGGAGAAAAAGCGGGAAGAGGCACAAAAATTCTTCGGAATTGACCCAGAGAAAAAAACGGTGCTCGTATTAGGCGGAAGCCTTGGCGCAAGAAAGATCAATGAACTGATAGAAGAGAACCTGCGGGATTTCGAAAAACACAACCTTCAGTTGATCTGGCAGACCGGAAGCCTTTATATAGAAGAATACGAGAAATACGGACAAAAAGAAGGCGTGCAAACTTTCGCTTTTTTGAAGCGCATGGATCTGGCATATGCGGCGGCAGATATCATTATCTCCAGGGCAGGAGCCGGAACAGTTTCAGAACTGTGCATCGTGGGCAAACCGGTTTTGTTCATTCCGTCGCCCAATGTGGCTGAAGATCATCAAACAAAAAATGCCATGGCGGTGGCTGAAAAAGATGCCGCAGTGGTGCTTTCGGAAAGTCATTTAGACCAGGCGTTCAAATCTATCTTTTTCCCACTGGTGGAAACAGAAGAAAAAATGCAAAGCCTGGCCAAAAATATCAAGAAACTGGAGAAACCATTCGCAACGGGCAATATTGTGAATGAAGTGGAGAAACTATTAAGTACAATGCATTAAATGGGTCACTACGACAACATACAAAATGTCTATTTCATAGGCGTAGGCGGCATCGGGATGAGCGCCCTGGCTCGTTATTTTAACGCGCAGGGAAAGAACGTGGCTGGTTATGACCGTACCCATTCTGAGCTCACCCGGGAATTGGAGGCTGAAGGAATTCAGGTGATCACTTCTAATGAAGTAGAAGCCCTTCCGGAGGCATTTTTGGAAGATTCAGGATCCCTGATCGTTTATACTCCTGCTATACCAAAAGATCATCCGCAATACCTGCATTTTACGGCAGACAGTTACCGAATGGAGAAACGTGCCGTGGTACTTGGGAACCTCACAAAAGGGTATTTTACCCTGGCAGTCGCCGGTACCCATGGTAAGACAACTACCAGTACAATGCTTGCCCATTTGCTAAAGTCCTGCGGTTATGAGATAACAGCTTTTTTAGGAGGTATAAGTGAAAATTACCACACAAATCTTCTGTTGGAAGGGAATACTGCGATGGTGGTAGAGGCTGATGAATTTGACCGGTCCTTTCTACAGCTGGTGCCTAACCTGGCTGCCATTACCTCTATGGATGCTGATCATCTCGATATTTATGGAGAAGACTCCCAGATAAAAGATTCGTTCAAGGCTTTCGCAGCCTTAGTGCCCGAAGATGGAAAATTATTCCATGCTTACGGACTGCCGTTGAACGGTATCTCTATTGGTGTTGAGAATAATGCTGACATAAGTGCACAAAATGTGCAGGTCAAAAATGGCAGTTATCACTTTGATCTAAAAACACAAAATGGAATTTACCCGGGCTTTAGTCTAAGTCTCCCCGGGAAACATAATTTACAGAATGCAGTTACAGCTTTGGCAATGGCAATGGAATTCGGTGCCCTCCCCGAGTTGCTTGCCAATGCTTTAGCTTCTTTTAAAGGCGTACAGCGCAGATTCTCCTACCGAATTAAGGAAGAGAACCTGGTGCTCATTGATGATTATGCGCACCATCCTGCAGAAATAGCGGCCGTACATCAGGCGGTGCGCGAAATGCATCCCGGTAAAAAAGTACTGGCAGTTTTTCAGCCGCATCTTTTTAGCCGGACGAGGGATTTTGCAGATGGTTTTGCAGAGAGCCTTTCGCTGTTTGACGAGCTGTTGTTGCTGGATATTTATCCGGCCCGTGAAGAACCGATTCCGGGAATTTCTTCGGAATGGCTGCTCAAAAAAGTAACAAATGAGATAAAAGAACTGGTGTCAAAAAACCGGCTTTCCGAAGTAATAAAACAAAAGCATCCTGAGGTTGTGATTGTTATGGGAGCCGGCGATATTGGTGAGGAAGTAGGTAAAATCACAAGAACGTTGAGAGGTGAAAATTAACTGGAATTACATAAAAACATTCTTGCTCATTGGCGCAGTGTTCGTTTTATTTGCATTCGCTGAAAAACGCAATAGCACCCGTGTTCTTTCGGAAGTAAACCTGCATTTTACCAACGACGAAAATCTCTATCTCACTGAGGAAGCGGTTAATAAATTGTTAATACAAAATGAAGTCCGCGTCAAGAGTGTAGGAAAAGAAACTTTAGATTTGAATAGGGTGGAGTCCCTGTTGGAGGCTCATGAAATGGTGGAAAATGCAGAAGTCTTCATGACCGTTGATGGAAAATTGGGGGCTGAAATAACCCAGCGCAAACCGCTTGCGAGGGTATTTGGGGAAAACACTTATTATATTGACAGACAAGGCCTTAAAATGCCACTTTCGGAATACTATTCTGCAAGAGTGCCATTGGTAGCCGGGATATCTGAAAAACAACTGAAGGAAGTGCAGCCTTTGTTGAGTTATATCAACGAAGATGATTTCCTGAAGAAACATGTGACAGGTTTACAACGCCTGGAAGGTGGGAGGTATGAACTGCAGCTTAGAAAACTCGACTTTGTAGTGTTTTTGGGTGCTGTGAATGACCTTGAAACAAAATTTAAAAATTTTAAGGCTTTTTATCTGAAAGCAATGAAGGATAAAAAACTGAATGCTTATACAAAGGTGGATCTACAATTTGGGAACCAGGTTGTATGCACTAAAAAGTAAATTATGGAACAAAACGACATCGCAGTAGGTTTAGATATAGGGACTACCAAGATTGTTGCCATGATAGGCCGTAAGAATGATTACGGTAAAATGGAAATTATTGGAATTGGAAAAGCCAAAAGTCTCGGTGTTCACCGGGGAGTAGTTAACAATATTACCCAGACCATCCAGTCTATTCAGCAGGCTATTCAGGAGGCCGAAGCAGACTCTGGTATGAAGATAAATGATGTGGTGGTTGGTATTGCCGGGCAGCACATTCGCAGTCTGCAGCACAGCGACTATATCACCAGGCCTAATCCTGATGAGGTCATTGATGCCTCAGATATTGAAACTCTGTGCAGCCAGGTGCATAAGCTGGTAATGCTTCCGGGGGAAGAGATAATCCACGTATTGCCACAGGAATTTAAGGTTGACGGCCAGGCAGAGATCAAAGAACCTATAGGAATGTATGGCGGAAGGCTGGAAGCGAATTTCCATGTTGTGGTTGGCCAGGTGTCATCTATCAGGAACGTGGGACGTTGTGTAAAAAGTGCCGGACTTAACGTGGCAGCAGTGACCCTGGAGCCATTAGCTTCAGCAAATGCGGTATTGAGCCAGGAAGAAAAAGAAGCCGGTGTGGCACTGGTGGATATTGGTGGAGGAACAACAGATCTTGCAATTTTTAAAGACGGAATTATTCGTCACACCGCCGTTATTCCTTTTGGAGGTGGTGTGATCACTGAAGATATTAAAGAAGGTTGCTCCATCATCGAGAAACAGGCCGAGTTACTGAAAGTGAAATTCGGTTCGGCATGGCCGGGAGAAAACAAGGACAATGAGATTGTCTCTATTCCGGGATTACGTGGACGGGAGCCAAAGGAGATAACCTTAAAGAACCTTTCCAAGATCATTCACGCCAGGGTGGTTGAGATCATTGAGCAGGTTTACCTGGAGATCAAGAACTACGGCCATGAAGAGCAGAAGAAAAAACTCATTGCCGGGATCGTTCTCACAGGCGGTGGTGCACAGTTAAAGCACATCAAGCAACTAGTTGAATATATCACTGGGATGGATACCAGAATTGGCTATCCTAACGAACATCTTGCCGGGGACAGTGATGCTGAGACTACAAGTCCGGTTTACGCGACTGCTGTGGGATTGGTGTTGAACAGCCTTGAGATCATCAAAAAGCATCCGGAGAAAGCAGCCGAAGAAGCAGTAGAGGAACAGTTGCCTCTTGAAAATGCTCCTTCTCATGAAGAAGGCGAAGAAGAAGTAGAAGAACAAGGCACGGTAAGTCAACCGCGCAGAACAATATTTGAAAAGTGGTTCGAAAAATTCAAGGATTTTTTGGACAACGCCGAATAGCTTAAGCTACGGCCGAAATTATTACTATGGAAAAGAGAAAAAACAGAAGTAGAAAACCAGTAAAACAGAATTTATGAGCAGCACAGAATTCGGAAACATTTCATTCGATCTCCCAAAGAATCAATCGAACGTAATCAAGGTTATTGGTGTAGGTGGAGGAGGAAGCAACGCGATCAATCACATGTTCCAGCAAGGGATCAAAGGGGTTGATTTTGTGATTTGCAACACCGACGCTCAGGCTCTTGAAAACAGCCCCGTACCTAACAAGATCCAGTTAGGAGTAAGAGAAACCGAAGGTCTGGGTGCCGGAGCAGATCCCGAAATTGGTCGCAAAGCAGCTGAAGAGAGTTTTGACGACATCAAAGGCCTGCTCAATACCAATACCAAAATGGTCTTTATCACCGCCGGAATGGGTGGTGGTACAGGAACCGGTGCAGCTCCAATTATTGCCAAACAGGCTAAGGACATGGGAATCCTTACCGTTGGTATTGTAACCATTCCTTTTCAGTTTGAAGGAAAAACGAGAAATGAACAGGCTCAGCTGGGAGTCGAAAACCTGCGGAAGCATGTAGATTCGTTGATCGTTATCAATAACAATAAACTGCGTGAAGTATATGGAAACCTTGGATTCAAAGCCGGATTCTCAAAAGCTGATGAGGTACTGGCCACTGCTTCCAGGGGTATTGCCGAAGTAATTACTCACCATTATACTCAAAACATTGACTTGCGCGATGCCAAAACGGTATTGAGCAACAGTGGTACCGCCATAATGGGCTCTGCTCAGGCTTCGGGAGGGAACCGTGCCCAGGAAGCAATTTCCAAGGCTCTGGATTCTCCGCTGCTTAATGACAATAAGATCAATGGTGCCAAAAATGTATTGCTGCTCATCATTTCAGGTTCCGAAGAGATCACCATTGATGAAATTGGAGAGATCAGTGACCATATTCAGGCTGAAGCCGGTCACAGCGCCAACATCATCATGGGTGTGGGTGAAGACGAAAGTCTTGATGAAGCTATTTCGGTTACCATTATCGCCACGGGTTTTGACGTGGAACAACAAAATGACATTGTTAATACTGAAGCTAAAAAGATCATTCATACCCTGGAAGACGAGCAAAAGGCTGAGCATGAGCTGTCGCCTAAAAAGACTTCTTCCTCCTATGATACACCACTTCCAAAAAAGGAAGAAAAGATTGTACATACACTTTCTTTAGACGATGAGGAGGACGACCATCCAGCTGCGCCGGAAAGTAAATTTACTTCGGAAGAGATCCGGGATATGCATGTGGACTATGAAGAGGTGAAACCTACTGAAGAGCCTGAATTCATTATTACAGATGCTGTGAAGGACATTGAGGTTACTGCTCCTGAAGTAGTGGAGCCAGAACCTCAGGAACAATTCATGTTCACTTTTGACTTTCCGAAGAATGCTGAGCCAGAGGTAAAGAAGACAGAACAGGTTCAATCAAAAACAGAAAACAGGGAAGAAAGAAATACATCATCCGAGAAAAAGATCGTTTACGAACTAAGGGAAGAAGAGGTAGAAATGGAATTGCAACCGGAGAAAAAGCCGGTGCAGAAAAGCCAGAACGGAGAGATCAGATATTCTCTGGACGATTATATGCAGGTAGAGCAAATGCTAAAAAGTTCTCAACCTGTCAAGCCAAAACAGGAGCCAAAGCAGGAAGCTGAGCCGGAACTTAAGAGACCGGTGAGCAGAGAGCAGGAGCCTGTAAAATCTACTCCAAAACCTGAAGAGAAAAAGTCTGCCCCTGAAGAAGACATAGATCCTTTCAACAGCCCCATTAATGAAAGCCTGGTAAAAAGGGCTGCCGAGAGAAGGGCAAAAATGAAAGAATTCAACTATAAGTTCAGAAATAGCATTCCGCGAATTGATGAGATCGAAAAACAGCCGGCCTACAAGCGTCAGGGAATTGACCTTGATAGTTCAAAACCGGGTGAGGAGCGATTATCCCGAACCACTTTAGGTACCGGTGATGATGATGAAATAAGATTTAGGACAAACAATTCGTTCTTACATGATAATGTAGATTAAAGAATAGTCCCCCCATTATTTTAAGCCCGAAACCAGCCCCCGGTTTCGGGTTTTTTTATGCCTTACCTCCAATCGAGTTCCATCGACAGGTCTGTATGAATTAAAGATATTAATTGAATTTATAAGCTATTACATACAAAATGAGTAAATTAGGTTAACTAGTAAGATTTTCCACTGGTAAAATTTTATGTGGAAAAAGAACCGGAACCCCCCGCCGGTAGTAAAAATATGATCCAGACCTGGATTCTTGCCCCGTCATCCTCAAGACAGAATCAGGTGCTATTGAGGAAAAGGCGATTATTATTCATTAGAGTTACCCGAAAAGGTAATCTTAACAGACATGAAAAAAGGGGCGGGAATAACTCTTCTTCAATCAATTTTATTATTTCTCCTCCTGGCATGTACTTCAGGAGAAGAGGAACAGTACCATGAATTTGAACTCGTTCAGCCTATAGCCGCGCCCCAGGTCGTGCAACCTGGAGATTTCGAGGTGAATGACCTGGCTTCTTTTCCACCACCAAGATCTGTACTTCTCAAAAATAGACCTGCACCAAAGAGATCTGAGGCAGATCATCACTTCAGCATGAAAAATTTCAACACCGGTGACGGGCTTGCCATGAGCAGTCTGCTCTGTGGTTTCAAGGATAAGGATGGTAACCTTTGGTTCGGGACAAACGGGAATGGAGTGAGTATGTATAATGGAAAGAACTTTATAACCTTTTCTTCCAGTTACGGCCTCATTCACAATTATATTCATACTGTTCAGCAGGACAAGGCGGGAAATTTATGGTTTGGCACCTATGGCGGAGCCAGTAAATATGATGGCACCCATTTTATCAACTATACCACCGCTGACGGACTCATCGATAATGATGTCCATCAAATCCTGGAGGATTCCAAAGGGAGCATTTGGTTCGCTACTATAAAAGGAATAAGCAGGTATGATCCTGGCGCAGATCAATTTATTAGTTATGGCAAGTCTACAGGATTGACAAATGTATTTATTGATGACATTCTTGAAGATAAAGCAGGCAACCTTTGGTTCTCCGGAAATGGAGGCGTTTATCTCTATGACCCCGCTGCAGATGCTGCCGGCAGTAAAGCCTTTACAGATCTCTCAAATAATTTGAAACTGAAGGGTGTAGTGGTAAATGATCTAATGGAAGATTCAAAAGGGAATTTTTGGATAGCGACTGAAAAATTTGTCTGTATATATGACCGGGATTCAGAAGAAGTAAGCGTCTTTAATACCGCAAACGGGTTGGTAGACGATTTTGTTTATAGTAGCACCGAAGACCGCAATGGCAATATCTGGATCGGCACAAAAGGCGGTGTGTCAAAATATTCCCCGGTAACCGATACATTCATGAACCTCACCACAGAGAATGGTCTGACGGACAATACCGTCAGAAATATAACTGAAGATAAGGCCGGTAGCCTGTGGTTTGGCACCTATGGAGGTGGGCTGAATAAATTTGACGGAGAAAGTGTGGTTGAATACCGGGAAAAAGAAGGAGCATCCTGGAAGGCCGTATACGCTATTGCTGAAGATAAGAAAGGAGACCTATGGTTTTCGCCTGCAGACGGAGGAATTGTACAAATGAAAAGAGGGAAAAATCCTGGTCAAAAAAGCCATTTTATAAACTACACTACCGCGCAGGGATTACCGGATAATACCTTTTTGAATATGGTGGAGGACCATGCGGGAAATATGTGGTATGGAAGTGAAAAGGGACTTTGCAGGTTTGATGGGAAGCGTTTCAGCATATTCACGAAAGATCAGGGTCTGCCAGATGATGATATTGGAGCTCTAACTCTTGATAGTAATGGGAATTTATGGATAGGTACTTTTGAAGGGGGCGTTTCCCTATTTAACGGCAGGTCATTTACCAATTTTAGCACAACACAGGGGCTGGCTCACAAAACGGTATGGGATATATTGGAAGACAGGGATGGAGTGATATGGGTTGCTACCCGTGGTGGATTGACGCGGTACGATGGCAACCGGATTATGAACTTCTATGAGGAGCAAGGTCTTTCAGATAACAAATTATCAAAGGTCTTCCAGGATTCAAGAGGTAACTTACTTATAGGAACCTGGGGAGGCGGCCTCTCTGTGATACGAAAAGAAAAGCTTGAAAAATTGAATTCTGAACAGGTTTTTCAGGATGATTATTCTCTTTTTGAAAAATTCACCACTACCAACGGTCTTTCTAATGACGTCATTTATTCGATCCTTGAAGACGAAAAGGGTAATATTATACTGGGAACCAATCTTGGCTTCACATTAATAAAAGGAGGAATAAGAGACGGAGCTGAAATAGGCGGCTCGGGAATTGAGAATTATAACGAGAAAACCGGATATCCTATTAAAGATGTGAGCAACAATTTTAGTATGATCAAAGACCGCGAAGGCAAATTCTGGGTAGGAACGGGAGATAAGTTCCTTGGGTTCGATTACGCCCATGTCATCAGGGATTCTGTTCCCACCCCTCTTTTTCTTCAGAAACTTAAGATCAGGAATAAAGAGATCAGCTGGCATAGCCTTGACTGGACCCGTAATAAGGAAGTAATTTCTCCGGGAATAGGCGAACCTGCATTCAAGGCGAACGAACTTTTGATCTTCGGAAAACAACTGAATAAAAAGGAAAGGGATACTATGGTCAGTAACTTTAAGAAGGTGAAATTTTCTGGAGTGCGTCCTTTTTATCCTATTCCCGAAGACCTGGTGCTGCCCTTTTCTCAAAATGATATTGATATAGAATTTGTAGGAGTAGAGACATCCAGGCCGTTTCTGGTTGAATATCAATATAAATTGGAAGATTACGATGATAACTGGTCTCCGGTCACTTTCACAAGTTTGGCAAGCTATGGAAATCTTCCGGAAGGAAATTATACCTTCCGCGTAAAAGCCAGGAATCCCAATGGTTTTTGGAGCGAGCCCGTCGATTATCCCTTGGAAGTGAGACCGCCCTGGTATCGTTCCTGGTATGCTTATGTGATGTATGTTTTTCTGTTTCTTGTAATGCTCTATTTTGTTGACCGCTATCAGCGGAACAGGGTTCTTTTTGAAGCCCGCCAAAAGGCAATCAAAAGGGAGCTTTTACACGCTCATGAGATCGAAGAGGCTTATAAAGAATTAAAGGCTACACAGGCACAATTGATCCATGCCGAAAAAATGGCTTCTCTGGGGGAATTGACGGCCGGGGTGGCGCATGAAATTCAGAATCCGCTTAATTTCGTGACAAATTTTTCCGAAGTAAGTAAGGATCTGTTGGAGGAGGCAAAGGGAGAAATCGAAAAAGGAAACCTGGAAGAGGCAAATGCCTTGATCAGGGACATTCAGCAAAACCTGGCGATGATCACCAGTCATGGTAAAAGGGCAGATGCAATTGTGAAAGGAATGTTGCAGCACAGCAGGGCCAGTACAGGTCAGAAGGAGCCGGTAGATCTGAACAAACTGGTAGAAGAATTCCTGAGATTGGCTTATCATGGCTTTAGGAATAAGTACAAAAATTTTCAGGTTGAGATCGAGACCCATTATGATGGAGAACTTAGGAAAGTGAGAGCCGTGCCTCAGGATATTGGACGGGTTCTTATAAACCTGCTTACCAATGCTCTTCATGCCTTACATGTAAAACAAGTGAACGGCCAGGAACAAAATGGAGGATTCCGGCCTCAACTTTCAATTTATACCGAAGCACTGGTGAATCAGGCCGAAATTAGGATTGTAGACAACGGTACCGGTATTCCGCAGCACATACAACACAAGATCTTTCAGCCATTTTTCAGTACCAAGCCTTCAGGAGAAGGAACGGGATTAGGACTTTCTTTGTCATTTGACATCATAAAGACCCATGGTGGAGAACTCAGTTTTGAAACTGAAGAAGGAAAGGGATCAGTATTCAGGATCCTGCTTCCTATGGTTGAAAAAGATGACAGGAAAGATGAAGTTTCCAAAAGCTCTGAAAAAGCCTGATTTTTTGCTGGAGCTTTGCACTGCTCCCTTTTCCTGATTATCTTCGCATTTAACAAATTTCGAGATATGAGTCTACAGGAAAAAGTAATGACCGAAATGAAGGCCGCCATGCGCGCCAAAGATACCATTAAACTGGAAGCCCTTAGGGCAGTCAAAAGTGCCATTTTACTGGCTCAAACTGAAAGTGCCGGTAAAGATGGCCTTTCTGAAGATGATGAGCTAAAACTACTTCAAAAGCTGGTGAAGCAGCGAAGAGAGAGTGCAGCAATTTATACTGAACAGGGCAGGGCAGATCTGGCACAACCGGAGATCGACCAGGCTTTGGTGATACAGAGCTTTCTTCCTGAGCAGATGAGTGAAGAGGAGATCGAGAAAAAAGTAGAAGAGATCATTCAGCGCACCGGAGCCAGCGGAATGCAGGATATGGGAAAAGTAATGGGGGTAGCTTCCAAAGAACTGGCGGGAAAAGCTGACGGGAAGACTATTTCAAATATTGTAAAGCAAAAGCTATCAAAATAATCTTAGCTGCAAATTTCCTTGGGTTTGAAAGATCTTTTTAGTTAAATTTGCAGCCAATCAAGGCTCCGTGGCGCAACTGAATAGCGCATCAGATTTCGGCTCTGAGGGTTGCAGGTTTGAATCCTGCCGGGGTCACTTAAAGCAGAAAATCCGCACGAAAGTGTGGATTTTTTTTGTTTTCTGAAGAAGCCGAACTTGTTCGAGGCTTCGAAAGAAAATGAAAAAATAACCCCGACTGAAAGGAGGGGGTGATTTTCTATTTTCAGGAGGGAACACCAGGGCAAGGCGCAGCCAATCCTGCCGGGGTCACTTAAAATAAAAAATCCGCACGAAAGTGCGGATTTTTTATTTTAAAAGCTGACCGTCCTTAAAATTTCTATTGTTCGAAGTCCATATCCAAACTTCAGAATTGGAAAATTGATCCTGATTCTTAAATTATGAATATTGAATTCTTAAGAGCTTGTAATATAGCTCAATGATACCAGGAAAATAAAAAACGCCACCACCAGGAGCCGGTCCTGCCATTTTGTGAATTTTTGTCTTCTTATTCTTTTCCTTGCGGGATGTTGTTTGTAGGTACTCATCTCAAAAGATTTAGATTGCTACTTAGTTAGCTTCTAATTTCTTTTCCAACAATTTTTCTTCAATTAAGGCATTTTAACCGATTTTGGCAAAGTTTTAACGTTAAAATCCTGACACAGGTGACCTTGATCAGGTAAAGAGAAGCCTTACAAACTCTTCAAAAAATCGGAAATTGCATCGAAATATTCCACTTTTGCGTCAAGCCATCCGTAGTGTCGGGTTTGAGGAAGAATGATCAACTTTGAATTGGGAAGGACGTCATGTGCAGTTTGTGGAATTTCCAGTCCCACAATATCTTCAGCTCCGTTTATTATGAGTACCGGTTTTGTAAAATCCTTCATGTCCCCTTTTGTATCGAACTTTTTTTGTTGAAGGTCATCCCAGATCATTGAACTAATACGAGTGTTGACTTGTGTGAGCCGTTCAGCTATTTCCGGAATATGTTTCCTGTCGAACACATAGGCGGGAGCTAGGAATTCTCCCCTCTTTAAGAGAGTGGCGTGGGTATTATCTCCGGTAGCGATCTTAATTCTGTAGTATTGTAAGGAATCCCTTTCTATAGGTGTGAGTGCTGTGGAGATGTCCAAATCAGAAAGTATCGAGAGGTCCATACCGCCTGAAGATGACTGGATCATCGCTTTAACCCTTTCCGGATATTTGGCAGCATATGCATAAGCAAGCATGCCACCGAAGGAGTGGCCAAGGATCGTCCATTTTTCCAGGTTCAAATGTTTCCGAAGGCTTTCCAGATCTTGGACGAGCAGATCCATGGTCATAGAAGCGGCATCAATTTTTGCCATTTTTGACAGCCCGGTGCCTCGTTGATCATAGAGAATTGTTTGGCGGTCTTTGGCCAAATCTTTTGCGAGGTTTTCAAAGCCATTGCTACTCATTCCGGGCCCACCATTGATGATAAGCAGAGGTTCTCCCATCCCAAAAAGGCGAAAATGCACTGTGTGTCCATCGGCTTCGATAAAATGGCTTTCCTGTGCCCAAAACACCTGCGGAAGAAAAAGAACAATAAAATTAAGAAGTCTCAAAAAGGTCATTTTTTAATGGTATTTAGGAACTACAGGATAACATGGAGCAACCGGCTTTTTTCTCTGCCCATTCAGGTCTTTTCTTAACAAGGTCATCAAAACCTTCATTGGCATACGGGCTTTTCATCGCTTCCTGCAGCCTGTTGAAAAATTGCTGATTTCCATTCTCGAGCTCATCTATCGCCTGGTGAAGCAGGTAATTCCGTAGAATAATGCGCGGATTGTTACGGTTCATGATGGCTGCGGAAGTATTTCGGTCGATAGAATTCTTCCGAAGTCTATTTTTATACTTATGAATAAGACTTAGAAAATCAGCTTTTTCCGAAGGATCCGGCTCCCGGTAAAAAACAGGATCAAAAAGCTCGAAAACGACATTTTCATCTGTTTCAGAAGAAATTTCAGCAAGTTTTCGGTAAAACAAGGTCATATCAGGTTGAATTTCAGAAAGTACCTTTTCGAATTCTGAAATAAGTTCTTTATCCTCTTTGTTTACCCTGTCCAATCCTAATTTTTTTCCCATCATTCCGTAGTAAGCATTCCAGAAAGTGGCCTCATAACTGTTCAAAGCCTCTTCCAGGGGCTCCAGGTCCTCAAACAGCAGAGAAAGAGCATTGGCTAGTTTACCGAGGTTCCAATAAGCTACTGAAGGTTGATTCCCGAAAGCATATCTCCGGCCCGGCAGGTCTGTAGTGTTCGGAGTAAATTGATGATCGTAATTATCCATGAAGGAGAAGGGGCCATAATCAATAGTAAGGCCCAGAATAGACATATTATCTGTATTCATGACGCCGTGCACGAATCCTACCCTTTGCCACTCGACCATCAAAAAAGCAGTTTTTTGGACTATTTCTTTAAACCATTCCAGGATCTTATTTTCTCCTGAAAGATGAGGGTGGTGCCGATCAATCGTCCAGTGGGCTAATTTTTCCAGATTTGGAAGATCGCGTTGGGCGGCCAGTAACTCGAAATTTCCGAAGCGAAGGAAACTTGGAGCAACCCGGCTCACTATTGCACCGGGTTCATATTCGGGATGGCCGTCATAGAACATATCCCGCAAAACCTTTTCTCCGGTTGCAACCAAAGAAAGAGCGCGGGTGGTGGGAACTCCCAGGTGGAACATGGCTTCACTGATCAAAAATTCCCTTACAGAAGATCGCAAAACAGCCCGCCCGTCTGCACGCCGGGAGTAGGCGGTGGGACCGGCACCCTTCAGTTGGAGCTCAAAAATGCCTTTTTTGGAAGTTAACTCCCCGAGATTGATCGCCCGACCATCTCCCAGCTGTCCGGCCCAGGTCCCAAATTGGTGACCGGCATAAGAGGACGCATAAGGATACATACTTTCGGTAAGTTTATTACCCGCCAGGATTTTCACATCCTCTTCGTCCGGAGCATCCAGGTCCAGATCTTTAGCGAGTTCTTCTGACCACCCTATGAGACGCGGTTGTGGAACCGGAGTGGGTTCGGCTTTGCTGTAAAGCATTCCGGGAGTTTGTCGGGGAGTTCGATCTCCGCTATCGTCGCCCGGGAATCGGTCAGTAAAGTCAGTTGAAAATATTTTTTTATGTAGTGCAGTCATTATACAGGATCTTCTACTAAGGCGTCAAGGATGGTACCAAATTACGGTTAAAACTGAAAATACTAACGGAAATGAAAAAAGGTCTCATTCCTTGTAATGATTTTCTTTCTGAAAAGGGTCATGATGGGATTTCCCTGTGCATTTTATCTTCTGAACCTGCATTTTACAGATTTTACTGTCAGAATCTTCTTTAGAAAATTAACACCTGCTTAGTGTATGGTGACTTTAAAAGTTAAACCTGAATTAAAGTTCTTCTATGGTTGCATCAACCGTATTATTTTTAGAAAAAATCTGAAAAAGAAAATGTTATGATCACCTATCAAAGCCGGAACCAAATCCAAACCGACCTACGCAGAATGCTGCCTCATCAGATAGAGGAGTGCAGAGAGTGTGATGAATTGCCAGCCACACTTGAACAGTTAATTAAACACAATTTTCAGGCGAAATTTGTGTGCTATAACAAGAAGAGCGACACCATTGAAGTGGGTGTTGAAAAACAGGAAGCAGTAGATTCTTATCCTGAGATCACTGTACATAAATTCTCACTGGACGAAGCAGTAGCAAAATTGTCCAATACGTTCAGGAATAAAGAGCAGGATCTTCGGTTCTATGGAAGATTGCTAGCCAGACAAAGTTCTGAAGGACCAATTGAAGACGTTGTGCTGGTCTAGTTCAGAATAAAGAAATTGCCCCGAAAAAAGCCTTTTGATCCTGTCAAAAGGCTTTTTCTTTTGCTTGTTCTTTTATCTTTGGGACTCAAAATCTTCAGCTTTTATGACTATTTCAGATTTCATTATTTCCCGCACCGGATTACAAGAAAAGAGTGTAGAAAATACACTCTCATTGTTAGAGCAGGATGCGACTATTCCTTTTATAGCCAGGTACAGAAAAGAAATGACCGGGAAATTGCTGGAGGTTCAAATAGAAAGTATTGTAAAAGCAAAGGCAGAATTTGAAGAGCTGGAGAAGCGCAAAAAGACGATCCTTAAAGCGATTTCTGAACAGGAAGAGCTCACGGAAGAACTGGAACAAAAAATAACTTCTGCCAAAGATCTGGTTCAGCTGGAGGACCTTTACCTGCCTTACAAGAAGAAAAGAAAGACCAGGGCCGATGCCGCCCGGGAGAAAGGATTGGAGCCCCTGGCTAAAATATTAATGGCCCAAAATTCCACTGACTTTGTAGGAAGCGCAAAAAAGTATGTGGGAAAAGAAGTGGCTTCTGTTGAAGAGGCGATAGAGGGAGCCAAAGACATTGCGGCAGAATGGATCAACGAACATTCAGGGGTGAGAAATAAGTTGAGAACCCTGTATAAATTGAGGGCGGTGGTTTCTTCCGAAGTCATAAAAAAGAAATCCGAAGAGGAGGAAGCTCAGAAGTACAGGATCTATTTTGATTGGGAGGAGCCGTTAAAAAATATCTCTTCTCACCGGTTATTAGCTATGTTAAGAGCTAGCAACGAAGGGTTCATTCGTTTAAAGGTGTTTGTAGATGAAGAAAAAGCGGAGGAATTGACCTCCAAATATATTATAAAACCCGGCAACAATGCCTGTACAGCCTATGTGGAGGAAGCTCTTCGGGACAGTTTGAAGCGCCTGCTTTTTCCGGCTTTGTCAAATGAAGCATTAAGCCGAGCCAAAGAAAAAGCCGATGAAGAAGCAATTAAAGTTTTTGCCAGTAATTTGCGTCAGCTGCTTTTGGCGCCACCGCTTGGTTCGAAACGTATTTTAGCCCTGGATCCCGGCTTTAGATCTGGTTGTAAACTTGTTTGCCTGGACGAAAATGGAGAGCTGCAGCACAACGAGACTATTTATCCGCACCCGCCACAAAAAGAGATTGCCCTGGCTTCAAAAAAGTTGAAATCGCTGGTAAATGCACATAACATTGAAGCTATTGCCATAGGAAACGGAACGGCTTCAAGGGAGACTGAGTTTTTTATTAAAAAGATCCCGTTCGATCGGGAGGTACAGGTGTTTGCAGTAAATGAGGCTGGTGCTTCGGTATATTCAGCTTCTAAAATTGCCCGGGCAGAATTTCCGAATTACGATATTACCGTGAGAGGTGCTGTTTCTATTGGCCGCCGGCTGGCCGATCCCTTAGCTGAACTGGTAAAGATCGATCCAAAATCCATTGGGGTGGGGCAATACCAGCATGATGTGGACCAGGTAAAGCTGAAAAACGAACTTGACAGGGTAGTAGAGAGTTGTGTTAACATGATCGGGGTGAACGTCAATACAGCCAGTGCTGCCTTGCTGGCCTATGTCTCCGGAATTGGTCCTGCTTTAGCTGATAATATCGTCGCCTATCGGGCTGATAATGGAAATTTCACTTCGAGGCAAGAGTTGTTGAAGGTGCCCAGATTGGGTGCCAAAGCATTTGAACAGGCTGCAGGCTTTCTGAAGGTTCCGGAATCTGAAAATCCTTTGGATAATTCTGCCGTGCATCCTGAAAGCTACGGAATAGTAGAAGAGATGGCCGAAGATCTTAATGTTGCAGTAAAAGATCTTATTGGCAATGAAGAACTGCTGAAAAAGATCGACCTCAAAAATTACATTTCTGAAGAAGTAGGACTTCCTACACTGACTGATATAATTTCTGAATTGAAAAAGCCGGGAGTTGATCCCAGAAAACCGGCCAAGGTTTTCGAATTTGATCCCAATGTGAAGAAGATAACGGACCTCAAACCCGGAATGAAATTACCGGGAATAGTCAATAACATTACGAACTTTGGATGTTTTGTGGATATCGGGATCAAAGAAAGCGGACTTGTACATATCTCCAAACTGGCAAACGAGTTTGTGAGTGATGTGAATTCTGTGGTTAAGCTACATCAACATGTGAAGGTAACTGTGCTGGAAGTGGATGAGCAACGCAAACGGATCCAGTTGTCGATGATCGATTAGGCTGAAATCCTAAAGAAGAAAAGGAAAACTATTCAGAAATAGCTTTTTCAGTAATATCTTCCATGATCATTTTTGCATGAATCCTGGAATTCTCAATGAACCACTTGTGGGTTTCCATTCCGCCACAGATCACTCCGGCCAGGTAAATTCCGGGAACATTGGTCTCCATGGTGTCATGGTTGTATTGTGGAATCTTTTTCCCGTCTTCAGAAAGTTTGATGCCCATGTTCTTCAAAAATTCGAAATTGGGTCTATACCCTGTAAGTAGCAGAACAAAATCATTTTCTATTGCCTGTTCTCCTTCTTTAGAACTGATCACCACCTCATTTTCCCTGATCTCTTTCATTTCTGCGTTAAAAACAGCCCGAATGCTTCCTTCATCGATCCTGTTATCGATGTCTGGCTTCACCCAGTATTTCACCCGTTCTCCAATTGCAGGACCACGGACTACCATTGTCACATCGCCGCCTTTGCGGTAGATCTCAAGGGCGGCATCAACAGCCGAATTGCTCGCACCAACCACGACAGTTTTTTGGGTGGCATAAAAGTGTGGATCTGCGTAGTAATGTGCCACTTTAGGCAGATCTTCTCCCGGGATGTTCAGGTAATTGGGAATGTCATAGAAGCCGGTAGCAACAATAATATTTTTGGCTGAATAGGTTCTTTTAGAAGTTGTAACCCTGTGCAGATCGTTTTGTGGAGAGTCTACTTTCTCTACCTTTTCAAAAAGGTGAATATTGAGGTGGTTTGAGGTAGCTATACGACGATAATATTCCAGGGCTTCCTGTTTTCCCGGTTTCGGTTTATTGCTAATGAAGGGAATATTGTCAATCTCCAGCTTTTCCGATGTAGAGAAGAAGGTCATGTTGGTGGGATAATTATAAAGGGAATTCACCAAACAACCTTTTTCAATGATGACATATGAAAGGCCTTTCTTCTTAGATTCCAGGCCGCAGGCCAGGCCAATAGGCCCTCCTCCCACTATTAAAACATCGTATTTTTCTTCAGGATTATTGATTTGCAAGGGATTTTAGTTCTTTAATAGTCCTTTTTGGGTCCTCAGATTTGAAAACAAAACTTCCCGCTACCAGGGCGTCTGCTCCTGCTTCTACTAGGGCTGCAGCATTTTTATTGGTCACACCTCCGTCAACTTCGATCATAGTGGAAGCACCATTTTCTTTGATGATCTCCTTAAGACGCTTTACCTTCTTATAGGTGTTTTCAATAAAACTCTGACCACCAAATCCGGGATTAACGCTCATTACCAGCACCAGGTCAATATCCTTAATAACATCAGTTAAAAGCTCCACGCTGGTATGTGGGTTGATCGCTACTCCGGCTTTCATGCCTTCAGCTTTGATAGCCTGCAACGTTCGGTGCAGGTGAGTACAGGCTTCGTAATGTACGGTGAGAATATTAGAACCCAGATCTGCAAAGGTTTTGATGTAACGATCAGGATCTACGATCATTAGATGTACATCCAGGGTTTTATTCGCATGTTTAGCAATGGCTTGTAGCACCGGCATTCCGTAGGAAATATTAGGAACGAAAACACCATCCATAATATCGATATGGAACCAGTCTGCATCACTGTTATTGATCATTTCAATATCACGCTGCAGGTTTCCGAAGTCGGCAGCTAAAACTGAGGGGGCAATGAGTTTGTTTGTCATAGTTGTGTATGTGTGTTGCAAAAGTAGCAAGAATTATGCAAAAGCCTTTTTCGTGGAACAGCAATGGTAAAATTGGAAATTAAAAATTTGTATCTTTAAAAGGAACAGGCCATTATTTAACCAAAAACCGACTAAAATGGAAGTGGAGAACAAAGATGACAAAAGAAACTACGGGAAAATGGGCTGCTTTGTGGCGGTCATTATTTTAATAATAATCATAGTCCTCATCGTAACTGGAGTAGTTAACTTTCCCTGGGAATATTGATTGATAAAAAAGGTGAACCCGGAGTAATCAGCTCCGGGTTCTTCATCAATCAATCAAAAAACGAACAGTTTATTTAAAACTGTTGTCATCTTCAATAGGAGGTTATCCTAAATATGTCTTTAAGATCTTACTTCTCGAAGTGTGTTTCAATCTACGAATAGCTTTTTCTTTAATTTGTCTTACTCTTTCTCTTGTTAGATCAAAAGTCTCGCCAATTTCTTCCAAAGTCATTGGATGTTGGTCTCCCAATCCAAAATAAAGACGAATAACATCTGCTTCCCGCGGAGTTAATGTCTCCAGTGCACGCTCAATTTCTGTTCGAAGTGATTCATGAAGCAATTCTTTATCCGGATTTGGAGATTCTCCTGAACGCAATACGTCATAAAGGTTAGAATCTTCCCCTTCCACTAAAGGTGCATCCATGGATACGTGACGTCCGGAGTTCTTCATGGACTCCTTCACATCGTTAATGGTCATGTCGAGTTCTTTCGCGATCTCTTCAGCACTTGGCGGACGCTCATGTGACTGCTCTAGGAAAGCAAAAGTCTTATTGATCTTGTTTATGGAACCAATCTTGTTCAGTGGCAAACGTACAATACGGGATTGTTCGGCCAGTGCCTGAAGAATAGACTGGCGGATCCACCATACAGCGTAGGATATAAATTTGAAACCACGGGTTTCATCAAATCTCTTGGCTGCTTTGATCAACCCTAAATTTCCCTCGTTAATAAGGTCAGGAAGGGTTAGTCCCTGGTTTTGATATTGTTTTGCTACAGAAACCACAAAACGAAGGTTCGCTTTGGTTAGTTTCTCTAAAGCCCGGTCATCACCCGCTTTAATTCGTTGAGCTAATTCCACCTCCTCATCAGCAGTAATCAGGTCTACCTTACCAATTTCTTGCAAATACTTATCTAGCGAAGCAGTTTCACGGTTTGTTACCTGCTTCGTGATTTTAAGTTGTCTCATCTAACGTCTCCTTGGATTTAAATTATGAATAACTCTTGTGATTAGTTATACGTAAAGAGGTGTGGAAATGTTACAAGAAATAAAGATAAAAAATAATTTTTTACCTAAATCCATTTTTTCAGTAAAATTATTCCCACAAAAAATTCTCATTTCACGGATAAACTTCTGATTATCAAATACAAAAAGCATTCCGCGATTTTTAGTGGCCGAAAAATTTTTATTTTTTTCTGATTACTTTTTTCTTCTTCCTCCACAAAAGGAAGCCGGTAATTGAAAGAAAAGGCCCGGAGAGACCGGTAAGGCAATAGAGGATCTTTGTCCAAATCCCACCATAATTTCCGAAGTGAAGTGGTAAAAGCACATTGGAAAGTTTTTCCTGTAAATTTCCTTCCTTAATTCTGCTAACCTTCAGGATCTCTCCGGAAACGGGATCAGCACTAATAATGTTTCCAAATTCTGAAGTGTAGAATGGATCGTCTTCATAAAAGCCAAAAGCCCTAACTTCTCCGGAAGCTGTTACAGGTAAGCGTACATATGTAGCTTCAAAAAAAGGATATTCCTTCTCAATTTTCCCCAGGAAATCTTCAACGGATGCTGAAATAACTGGAGTTTTCGGAGCGGGCGGTGGGTTTAGTCCTGCAGCAACTACTGAGTATGAAAGAAAGGTCCCGGTTACAACAAGCAGTAGATTGAATATAAGTGCCCAGGTGCCTACCGTTCTGTGAAGAGAGGAATAGAAGCTTCGTCTTGAATTTCTTGTGATGCCGGTACGGAACATCAGGGTCTTAAAAAATGATTTTCTGTAGAGGTAAACTCCGGAAAGTAACGAAAACAGGAAAAGAAGGCCTACACAGAAAACAATGATCCTGCCCACTGGCCCTGCCTGCAACGAATAGTGGAATTTCAGAAGCCACCTGGTGAAGGTGGTAAGCTCGTTAATTTCCTTAATGATCTCTCCGGAAGTGGGATGAACAAAAACAAATAGACGTTCCTGTGGCTTCCGAAGATTGAAGATGAGCGCTTCACCTTGCTGAAAGTGGATCAGTCGGGTATCCCAATCTGGGTATTGCTTCTGGACCGTTTGTATTCCCCTGTCAATTTGAAGGCTACCTGATTCTCTGACCTCAATATATTCCTTCCAAAGATTATCTTCAATATCGTGTTGAAAAACCAGAATTGCTCCTGAAATTCCCATTAGAAAAAGGAATAGTCCGGCAATAAGTCCTGCAATGGAATGGTATTTTAAAACAGTGCGGTTTTTCATAGAAATTAAAGGATGCCAAAAATAGCTTTTTTGGCATCCTTTATTAGGTTATTATAGGTCTACCCGCAGGGAAACATTTAAGCGGGCGCCGTTTCCTTTGATATAATTATCAGCTCGTGCGTCCCACTGGGAAATTGGCAGATAGTAGTCTTTATTGAAAAGATTTTCAACTCCCAGGCCAAAACGAGTGTTTTCTGTCATTTTGTAGTTTGCAGTCAGGTTGAACAGGTTGAAATCATTTACCGGTCCCTGAGCATAGGTGTAAGAACCATTGTCTTTAGGATCGAACCTTTTTCTGTTACCGCTGTACAGGTGTGACAGCCTGATATCAAATTTGTCATAGATGCTGTAGTTAAGATAGGTGACAGTCTTCAAAGGAGGAATTCTATCCCCGTTCATCCACTTGTCGTAACTGCCATCTCCTTTAGAATCCAATTTGCCTTCAGTATAGGAAAGCGAGCTTCCGAAGGTCAGGGCATCGGTAATTCTGGTGTCAAGTGCCAGTTCAAATCCGTAAACTTTTTCCGGCTGACGGGCGATCTGGAAGATCCCATTCACTTCTTTATAAGTTGCACCAAGATCTGAAGTACTGATGAAGTAAGCACCGCTAATGCTGGTATTTCCGAAGTAGCTGTTGAAACCTGCTTCATAATTATTGGCAATGACAGCTTCAGAAGAGATCTTGCTCACTGTATTTTCAGTAGCGCTGCGCAAGGTACGCCCAAGGTCAGCTATGGAGAAACTTTGAGAAAAACTCACGAAAGGTTTAAAATAGGTCCAGCGGTTATACCTGAGGCCAACATTAAAAGTGGTGGCATCATATTTCAATTCTCCGCCTTCCACATCGACATTTCCCTGCGGGGTGCCGCCATAAGGAAGGATGTAAATGGTAGTATAATCGGGGATGTCAATGTTAATGTTCTCCACCCGAATTCCGGCCTTTAGAACAAAATCCTTATAAAGTGTCTTCAATTGTGCGTAAGGGGCAAAGTTGGTCATGTCAACTTCCGGAACCCAGACTCTTCCATCCACAAGACTTTGCGAAGTAACATCGTTCAAGATGTCCATTCCGTAGAGAAGATCTCCTGAAATATCATTTCCGAAGGAATATGGTGTCTTGAAATTTATGCGTGCACCTTTTTTTGAAGATTCAATGGCAGACTGGCCACCTTCATACCCTGTTTCGGCATTAAAGAAAAAGGGGGAGAAGGAATAAACGGTTTGAAAATCCTGGAAATAAAGGTTTAAGTTAAGATCAGTGTTTCCAATGAGGTCATAGGAATCATACGTCACCTGACCGTTGTGATTATAGCGGGTTCCCTGATCAACTCCTCTCACTTCTCCAATCACCCCAATAGCAGGACGTTCTCCATACACTCCGTCTTGGGTAATATATTCAGTATCCTGATTGCTGCTGAAGTAGTTGTACATGAATTCCACTGCGTTATCAGAATTCAGCTGGTAATTGAGTTTTCCAAAAAGGTTATACTGATCAGTTTCTCCAAGTCCGTAAGAAGGTGAGAGGATCTCACCGTTGGCATCCCTGAAAAGATCAGTTTGCTGAAAACTTCCGTTGGCAACGTAGCCTAATCTTCCTACCTGTCCTGAAAATGTCTGGGAAAATTTAGAACTCAGGGTATGGTCTGTATCCACAAGAGAGATCCCGCTGCTTAGTTCGGTAGTACTTTGAAGTTTTTCACTGGCTTTCGGTTTTTTAGTAATGTAGTTGATGATCCCGCCATCAGCACCGTTACCATATATAGCGGTAGATCCCTTGATGATCTCGATCCTTTCAATCACGTTGGGGTCTATAGTATTGATGTCCCGGCTACCATCTCTTAGCGGAGTTGACTGCGGAATTCCATCGATGAGCACCAGCATTTTTCTTCCTCTAAGGGTTTGGCCGGTATTGCTTGTCTGGCTGGTACTTAGGGCAAGACCAGGAACCTCGTTCATTAGGTCTGCAATATTATTACTGGTAAGAGAAAGATTTTCAATTTCCCTGGTACTTAAGACAGAAACAGATGATGGTACTTCATCAAGGGTTTCAATTCTTCGGTTTGTGGTAATAACAACTTCTCCCAGTGTTTTCAATTCTTCCTGTAGAATGATATCCACAACCTTTGTTTCACCCGGATTCAAGACAACTTTTCTTATGGAGGTTTCAAACCCCGGAGAGGAAATGATGAGTGTATATTCCCCTGGTTGAATTTCTGTTATTGAAAAGTTTCCGTCCTCTCCAGTCAGAGTTGAGAAAGTCGAGTTTTTCAAAAGGACAGTAGCATAAGGAACCGCTTCATTTTGCGGGTCTGTGACTTTTCCGGATAGAACTGCTGTTTGTGCAGCTACTGAAAAGCCGGAGGCTAATAGACACAGAAAAAGTAGAATTCGCATCAGCTTTTTATTTAGATTAATTATAAATAGAGCGCAAATGTAGAATCATTCTAAATAAAAACAACTGATTTTCGTCGCATTTTTTCAAATATTTTTTAAGAGTTTGATTTTCAGATGAAAACAGAAACGCCCTGTTTTCACAGGGCGTTCAAGCAATATTTGGTGGTAATTAATTAGTCTCTGTCTTCGCGGTTTCCACGATCTCTGTTACCTCTAGACCGGTCGTCACGGTTTCCTCCGCGGTTATTGTCGCGTCTTCCTCCATCACGATCTTTATCTCTTGGTGGTCTTGGAGCGTAACCTTCAGGTTTTTTGAGCAAAGCTTTTCTTGAAACCTTAGGTTTCCTGGTCTTTGGATCAATTCCGAAGTATTTTACATCAATAACATCTCCCACATTCACGATGTCGGTTACATTATCTGTACGTTCCCAGGCAAGTTCAGAAATGTGAAGTAATACTTCATTTCCTTTGGCCTGAGTATATTCTACAACGGCACCAAAATCAAGGACCTTTACGACTTTCACTTCATATACGCTACCTACTTCAGGTTTAAAGGTAATAGCTTTAATACGCTTTTTAACTTCATCAATACCATCCTGGTTCACACCTAAGATCTCAATCACTCCCATATCTTCAACTTCTTCGATGACAATGGTAGTATCAGTTTCTTTTTGCATTTCCTGGATCACTTTTCCTCCAGGCCCAATCACAGCACCAATAAATTCTCCAGGGATCTCAATTTTCTCCATTTTTGGAGCATGAGGTTTCACATTTGGAGCCGGCTGAGCAATAGTTTCAGTAATTTTCTCCAGAATATGTAGTCTTCCTTCGCGGGCTTGTTTTAGAGCTTTTACAAGGATCTCGTATGATAGTCCTTTTATTTTGATATCCATCTGGCAGGCAGTGATCCCGTCAGCGGTACCGGTAACTTTAAAGTCCATATCTCCAAGAGCATCTTCATCTCCAAGAATGTCAGAAAGTACTGCGAAATCATCTCCCTGAGAGATCAATCCCATAGCAATACCTGAAACCGGTTTGGTTAATTGAACTCCGGCATCCATAAGGGCCATTGTACCGGCGCAAACAGTTGCCATAGAGGAGGATCCATTGGATTCCAGTACTTCAGACACCACACGAATGGTATAAGGTGAGTCATCTGGCACCATGCCTTTAAGGGCTCTTTGTGCAAGGTTTCCATGTCCTATCTCACGTCTTGAAGTACCTCTTATAGGGTAAGCTTCTCCTGTAGAGAAAGGAGGGAAGTTATAATGCAGATAGAAAGTCTCTTCTCCCTGGAAAGTTGGAAGGTCAACCTGATTAGCTTCTCTGGAAGTTCCTAAAGTAACTGTAGCAAGCGCCTGAGTTTCACCACGGGTAAAGATCGCAGATCCATGAGTAGAAGGTAGGTAATCTACCTCACACCAGATTGGACGGATCTCGTTTGTTTTTCTTCCATCTAAACGAATTCCTTCTTTGAGAGTAAGGTCTCTAATGGCAGTTTTATGAACTTCTTTAAAATATTTAGAAATAAGAGTTCCATTCTCTTCCTGCTCCTCCTCTGAAAAAAGGGCTTTTACTTCTTCTTTAATTTCTGAAAAAGCTTCGCTTCTTTCGTGTTTGCTTAAAGCCTGTTTAGCTACGTCATAAACTTTCTGATAAGCAGCTTCGTGAACTTTTTGCTGAATGCTTTCGTCGGTTCTTGCCGTTTCGTATTCGCGGGTAGGTTTTTTACCTACAGCTTCTGCAAGGCGAACCTGTGCGCGACACTGCTCTTTAATGGCTTCATGTGCGAATTTGATCGCTTCAGCCATTTCTTCTTCTGAACATTCGTCCATTTCACCTTCTACCATGCTCACAGAATCTTCAGAAGCACCTACCATCAGGTCGATGTCTGCTTCTTCTAGCTGTGTACGGCTTGGGTTAATAACGAACTCTCCGTTAATACGGGCTACTCTTACTTCTGAAATAGGTGCTTCAAAAGGAATGTCACTCAACTGAATTGCGGTAGATGCTGCAAGTCCTGCAAGGGCATCGGGCATTACTTCTTCGTCATGTGACATCAACTGGATCATTACCTGAGTTTCAAACCGGTAATCTGATGGGAAAAGCGGGCGCAGAACGCGATCCACTAATCTCATTACTAAGATCTCTTCATTACTTGGTCTTGCTTCACGTTTGAAGAACCCACCCGGGTAACGACCCGCAGCGGCAAATTTTTCGCGATAATCAAGGGTCAATGGAAAGAAATCCATTGTGGTAGGAGTGTGTGAGGATACAACGGTACACAGTAATACTGCATTTCCCATTCTTAGCTCCACAGAACCGTGAGCCTGCTTGGCCAATTTTCCGGTCTCGAGGGAGATAGTTCTTCCACCTCCGAGGTCTATGACCTCTTTAAATGTTTTTGGAATCATAATAAATTTTAGTTCTACCTGCCATTTGCAGGCTTGTTAAACAAAGGTCTCCCGTCTTACGGGCTGGGTTGTGTTGTTGTTGTGGGTTGTTGTAAGACCAATGAAAAACTGCCTTTTGCATTCTGATCCTGAAGACCAGGAAATGCAGGGTATTTTTGAGCTTTTAACTACCTGATTTTTTCAGGATAAAAATTTACAGAGAATTTTCTCAGAAAAAGAAGAAAAACCATTAAAATTTCGAAAAGCTTCTATTTTCAGAAGAATGGGTATAAAAAAAAGGGGCGCGAAGCCCCTTATAATTATTTTCTAAGTCCTAATTCCTTAACGATTGCACGATACCTTAAGATATCCTTCTTCATTAAATAATCCAGCAGGCTTCTTCTTTTACCTACTAACTTCACCAAAGATCTTTCGCTGTTGTAATCTTTGCGATTTCTCTTAAGATGTTGTGTCAAATGCTCAATTCTTTGAGTGAACAAAGCGATTTGCCCTTCAGCAGATCCAGTGTCTTCTTTTCCTTTACCGTGTTTTGCAAACAGTTCCTGTTTTGCCTCTTTTGTTAGATACATTCCAATATTAATTTTAATGATTTTTATGTATTTGACAGCTTTTCTGCCAGGCGGCAAATATACCACTTTCTGCTTAATTAACTACAGCTAAGAAATAATTTTCAGAAAAAGCCTATTTTCTAATTTGTTGGTTCTGAATAAGGTCCAAATAAAGATTCACCTTGTTTTTAAGTTCTGAACGTTTGGTTATGAAATCAAGAAACCCGTGTTCCAACAGGAATTCGGAGGTCTGGAAATCTTCCGGAAGATCTTTTCCGGTAGTATCCTTGACCACGCGAGGTCCTGCAAACCCAATAAGCGCACCGGGTTCCGCAATATTTATATCCCCCAACATGGCAAAGGAGGCAGTTGTTCCTCCCGTAGTTGGATCTGTACACAAGGAAATGTAAGGGATCTTTGCATCTGCCAACTGTGCAAGTTTTGCTGAAGTCTTTGCAAGCTGCATTAACGAGTAAGCCGCTTCCATCATTCTCGCACCACCAGATTTAGAGATCACCATCAACGGAATCTTGTGTTCCAGGGCATAATCTGCGGCACGTGAGATCTTTTCTCCCACTACAGCTCCCATAGATCCACCGATGAATTTAAAATCCATACAGGCTATCACAATATCCTTTCCTTTTGATTTGCCAACTGCAGTTCGAACAGCATCCTTTAAACCAGTTTTTTCCTGGGCCGCGGCAAGCCTGTCTGTATACTTCTTGGTGTCCTCAAAATTCAAAGGATCCTTGGAAGTAAGATTTTTGTCCAGTTCTTCGTACTTGTTATCGTCAAAAAGGATCTTGAAATATTCATTACTTCCTATACGAACGTGATAACCATCTTCAGGACTCACATAAAAGTTCTTCTCCAGTTGTTCGGCGTCTACAATTTTACCGGTTGGGGATTTGTACCACAAACCTTTTGGCACATCCTTTTTGTCTTCGGTCGCGGTTTGTATCCCTTTTTGTGTTCTTCTAAACCAAGCCATGCTCTGTTGGATTTAATTTCTTCAGGAGCCAAAAATGGCCTTCTGAAATGTTTTTCTAAAGCGTATTGATATTATTAAGGTCTTCAAATGCCTTTTTCAATCTTTTCTTGAAGGTCAATTCCCCTTCACGAACCCATTTGCGGGGATCATAATGCTTTTTATTCGGAACTTCAGGGCCCTCAGGATTTCCTATTTGATCTTTCAAATATTCTCCCTTCTGCTGCATGTAGTCTCTGATCCCTTCGGTATATGCAAATTGAAGGTCGGTATCAATGTTCATTTTAATCACACCGTAACCAATTGCTTCCCTGATCTCTTCTACAGTAGATCCACTTCCACCGTGGAAAACAAAATCAATAGTGTTCTCGGCTACTCCGTATTTTTCAGAAACATAGTCCTGAGAATTTTTCAGAATGACCGGAGTTAATTTTACGTTTCCTGGTTTGTAGACCCCGTGGACATTTCCGAAGGCTGCAGCAATAGTGAATTGGTCACTGACTTTACTCAACTCTTCGTATGCGTAAGCAACCTCTTCAGGTTGGGTGTATAATTTTGAAGAATCAACATCTGTATTGTCTACTCCATCTTCCTCTCCACCGGTAACGCCAAGTTCAATTTCAAGGGTCATTCCCATCTTGCTCATGCGCTCCAGATATTTTTTGGAGGTCTCAATGTTTTCTTTAAGTGGTTCCTCAGAAAGGTCAAGCATGTGAGAGCTGTAAAGAGGTTTTCCAAACTGCTCAAAATGTTTTTCACTGGCGTCTAAAAGTCCGTCCACCCATTTGGTGAGTTTTTTTGCACAGTGGTCTGTATGAAGTATCACAGGTACACCATAAAGTTCAGCAAGCTCATGTACGTGCTTGGCTCCTGCTACGGCTCCAGCGATTGCTGCTTTTTCATTTTCGTTGGACAAGCCTTTCCCGGCATTGAACTGGGCACCACCATTAGAAAATTGAATGATCACCGGCGAATTAAGTTCTGCAGCAGTCTCTAAAACTGCATTTATGCTGCTGCTTCCTATAACATTAACGGCTGGTATGGCGAATTTTTTACTTTTTGCGTAATTGAAGATTTCTTGTACTTCTCTTCCGGTAGCTACTCCGGGCTTTATATTATGGCTCATAGATTTAATTTTAGGATAACAAAAATAAGAAAATTAGTTGGGTTAAAAAGGATAATTGATCCCTACATTAAAGACGGCATTGGCGAGATTATAATCTCTAAACCATCTGTTTCCCGGCTCTTGTGCCGGATCATACGTTTTGAAACCTATATCAAATCTCAAAACAAAAAAGTCAAAATCATATCGGAGTCCGAAACCGCTTCCAACGGCAATATCTTTTAGGTCGGCAAAAGAGTTAAAAGTAGAAGCTTCTTCCTCTACCACGTCGAGTACGTTCCATATGTTACCGGCATCTATGAACAGGGCGCTGTTGAGGTCTCCGAAGAGATTGTATCTGTATTCTGCACTCAGTGCGATCTTCATGTTTGCCTCATTGAATTCATTCCGGCCACCACTGCTTCCCGGGCCCAGGTCATAAGGTTGCCATGCACGGTTGTCATTGGGTCCACCCGCAAAAAAACTTCTTATAAATGGGATGCTGTTCGAATTGCCATAGGGAATGGCAATACCTCCAAAAGTACGAATAGCAAAAACATTTTCATTGCCCAGGTCCCAGTGTTTGATGTAATCGATCTCGGTTTTTACATATTGAGAAAAGTTGACTCCAAAAATGCGGTATCTGTCATTGGTCTTCTCCAGGTTAGCCAGTTTGGAAACTGCAGAGAGTAAGTTGCCGGCTGCCTCAAGCTTTACCCGAAGCCGGGAAAAGTCTTCATCATAAATGTTCTCTTTTTTGTTCAGGATGTAAGAGAAATTGGAGGCAAAGATCAGGTTATCTTCTGTCAGCCTGTTCTTTCTTTCCCTAATGTCATTTACAACCTGTTGTTGTACCCGGTTTAGTCCCTGTATTTCTCCCAATCTTGTTGCCCTTAAAAAGGCATTGGCACCTCCCGGAATAATAAGACTGCGGGAACCGTCTTCATTAGTTAGAAAGTATTCATCATTAGCAACAATATTTTCTGCAGTTGCCACTTCATTTAATTCCTGATAGGAATTTCGGTAAACATTGAAGTAGTTATCGGTATTGAGATTCCGGATGTACTGGATGTTTATTAGATCCAGAAGATGCGTGAGATCATCAGAAGGCAGCCACCTGTAATTCATTATGGCGGTGAGGCTCTGTTTATCCAACCCGATATTGGTCTGGGTACTTGCACCTAAACTAAACGTAGTAAAAGGGTACATGTACTTCGGAATAAATTTTTCCGTAGAAACAGGAAAAAATATCCGGGGCAGGCTAAGATCCAAGTCTATACCGGCTTCGGTAATATCAAAGAATTTATCTTCATCATTAGCTGCATCCTTCGAAGAACCAATGCTTCCCCTGGCGGAGATCTCCAGAATCTCAGCTCCTCTAAAAACATTTCTAATCAATAGTGAACCACCAAATCCAATTCCCACTTTTTGGATATTACTCTGGGAAACGTCAAATTCAAATCCAAGAGAGTATTTCGGTCTGGGCGTTAAAAAAATATTGGCAATAAGATCTGTCCCTGTACTATCAGCAGGATCTGTCATATATTGAATATTGGGATACTTGAAGATCCGGAGCTGGTTTATGCGGTTATAGGTAAGCGTCCTGTCAGCATCTGAATAAATACTACCCGGACTGATGAAGATCGCATTAGTAAGAGCTTTGGGCCTGTAGCGCAAATTGTCAAAGCTGTAGAGATGATAATCGTCGACTGAAGTTGTATCAATAACCGGTTCATCCCGATTCTCAAAAGAATAGTCGGGAAAAACATTTACCCGGCTTATCTTGTGAACTTTATAAGGAATTCTGGTTGGGGTGCCATCAACGGTGGCCTGCCTGTTTTGAATGATAACCGCAGCATTGACTTTATGCCCGGTGTTAATTGTGTCAGCCTCAAAACTTATATATTCCTGTTCGAAATGGAAGAGTCCATTATTTCTGAAAAGAGTTGTAAGCCGTTCCCGTTCAGCACCAAAATCTTGTGTTTTATATTGTTTCCCCGGTACGATCGCCGAATTTGGACTATGGACGTTATAAATAGAATCAGCCACTATTGAGGCGATCCTGGTACTTACAGAATCAATGAAATATGGCTTTTTTGGCTGTACAAAATAATTGACTTCGGCTCTTTTTTTCTTCTTCTTCGGAATGATCTCATAACCAGTCTCTGCATTGAACCAGCCGTTATTCCAGTACCACGCTTTGAGACGGTCTGCTGATTTCTTTGTTAGCTCTTCCTTTACAATTACCGGCGCTTCCCCCGTTTCCTTGAGCCATTCGTTTATGTTGACGTAAATATTTCCCAATCTTACAACCTGCTTTTCTGAGAGAAGATCGATCAGACGTTCTTCCCGGTTGGGTTTCTTGTGCAACCAGTGTTGGAAGATGGAGTCGGGATTTGGCTTTGCCTGGTTGTAAAGGAAAAGTTGAAGTGGCATTCCCAGAAACCTGGTGTTGGGTTCCTGGTAAAGTTGTGCGTAAATCCGTTTTTCGGAAATCTTCTCGCTGTTTACAAAAATTGTGTTATCTGTAAGCAAATGTTCTTCAGCTGGAACTCTTTTGACCGCGTTACAAGAAGAAAGTAGAAGAAGGGTTAAAAGAATTAATGATATTTTTGCTCCAGAATATTTCAAGTATTGGTTTTAAGGTCATCAAAAATACAACTTTGGTATGTTTAGCAAAAGCCAAATTAAATTAATAAACAGTCTGGCTCAAAAAAAGTACAGACTTAAGCATCAGCTGTTTTTGGTGGAAGGTATTAAGGCCATTCAGGAACTTCTAAAGTCTTCGTTACGGCTTCACTCGTTGTATACCACTAAAGATATTTTTGAGACAGGAAAGGATTCCACTTTTATCATTTCTGAAGCCGAATTAAAAAAAATAAGCAGGCTAACTACCCCTCAAACGGCGTTGGCGGTTTTTCATATTCCTGAAACAATAAAGCCTTCTACAGAAGATCTGATAATAGCTTTAGATGAAGTGCAGGATCCCGGAAACCTGGGGACAATAATCAGGCTTTGTGACTGGTTCGGTATTAATAACCTGGTCTGTTCGAGTGGTACTGTAGATTGTTACAATCCAAAAGTGGTTCAGGCAACAATGGGATCCATTGCGAGAGTAAATATCTATTATACCGATCTACCGGACTTTTTGAAGGAGATGAAAGGGAAGATGCCGATCATAGGAGCCTTTTTGGAGGGACAGAATGTTTATAAAGAAGATCTACCTTCTAAAGCTGTGCTCATAATGGGTAACGAAGCCAACGGAATTTCATCTGAAGTTGCTCAATTTATAAATGAAAAACTATTGATCCCTCAATTTGGGATGATCCAGAAAACGGAAAGTTTAAACGTAGCTACTGCAACGGCTATACTTCTGAGCGAATTCAGGAGAAGGTAGTTTACTGAAAGGTAAAGTTAATAAAGACAGCCCGGGAAGACATTTTATCAACATTCCCTGTATATCGGCTGTTTGGATCATCATCCCTTACCAGTTCATCGTTAATGGCAAATACTCCGCGAATCGAAGGGGTGAATTTAAAATAAAACATGTAGAGGTCAACTCCAAAGCCGATTTCATAGTAGTAGGAGTTGGTTTTCATTCTGAACTGGCCCTCGAAGTTGTCATCGGGATTATTCTCGTTACTTGATAAATTCAGAGAAGTAGAAACACCTCCTACCACAAAAGGTTTAAAATTGTTAATACGTGTAGTAGAAAACTTCAGAAGTAGGGGGACATGAACGTAAGTTGAGTTAATTTCCCGAAAAGAATCTCCATCCGCTTTGAAAAACTGAAAATTTATACGGTTAAATGCAACTCCCGGTTCCAGTCGAAGATCCAGATGCTCACTCAGTCTCATATTTCCTATTAATCCCACATTAAAGCCAATGGTGTTATCAACCGAAAAGTCCTTACCAGTCAAAGGACTGGGTTGGTAATTAATATAGTCAAAATTAAAGTCATAGGTATTAAAGCCAAGGAAATATCCCCATGACCACCGCTGTTTATCAAAGTTGGGATTGTTTATAACGTTCTCTCCTGAGAACAGCTGGGCCTGCATTGGTAGAGCGCCGAAAATTATGATGGCGATGATAAGGAGCTTCTTCATAAAATTACTTTGATGCCGAATAAATGGTGGCAACCCCCATTGTTTGAGGTTTGTTTACTACTCTATTAAACCCAATATTTCTCAAAATATTGTTGAAGGTTTCACCGTGGGGAAATGCAGCGGCACTTTCGCTTAAATAGGAGTAGGCAACTTTATCTTTGGAAAAAATTTTTCCGATAAGCGGTAAGAGGTTTTTTGTGTAAAAGTGATAACCCTGTTTAAAGGGGAATCTTGTTGGAACTGAGGTTTCAAGTACCACAAAAATTCCACCCGGACGAAGAACCCTGAGAATTTCAGAAAGACCCTGTTCGAGATTTTCAAAATTTCTTACCCCAAAGGCAACAGTAATGGCGTCAAAGCGATCATCTTCAAAGGGTAGGGCCTCTGAATCTCCCTGTATCATCCTGATCTTTTGAGAGAGGCCTTTCTCTGCGATCTTTTTTCTACCAACAGAAAGCATGCCTTCAGAGAGGTCTAATCCCACTACTTCTTTAGCTCCTGTCTGGGCGAGACTAATAGCGAGATCTCCTGTTCCGGTTGCTATATCTAAAACTGAGGATGGATTGGTGTCAGAAACCATTTTTACCACCTTTTTCCTCCATTTTACATCAATTCCAAAGGAAATAACCCTGTTGAGACCATCATAATTGGTAGAGATGGTATCAAACATTTGTTCTACCTGTTTCTTTTTATTGAGGTCAGAATCTTTATATGGAGTAATCTTTTTTGACATTTTTCGATTTTTGCCAAAGATACTAGATTATCTGTAGATTGTTTTCAAGCCACCGGGAATTTAGCCTATTCATATATTTGTTTGGGTTGATACAAAATATGTTAACTTTGTTTTTCCTGAACTTTATTCCCTATGAAGATAATCATTGCCGGTGCAGGTGAAGTAGGATTTCATTTAGCGAAATTGTTGTCCTATGAATCACAGGACATTACTCTTATTGATAATGATCGTGACAGTCTGGTCTATGCAGATGCTCACCTGGATATTCGAACTCTCAGGGGAGATGCTACTTCCATTTCTGTTCTCAAAGACGCTGAAGTCAAGAATGTAGATCTTGTGATTGGAGTTACCAGTAGTGAAACTACCAATATTACTGTTTGTGTATTAGCAAAACAACTTGGAGCTAAAAGAACGATTGCGCGGATCGCGAATACCGAATTTCTTGAAAATAAGGAGGAGATCGGATTTATGCAATTCGGAATTGACGAATTGATCTCTCCGGAAGCTTTGGCTGCAACTGAAATTGAACTTTTATTGAGTCAATCGGCTTTCAATGATACTTACGAGTTTGAAGGCGGCGCTCTTACAATGGTGGGGCTAACCCTATCTTCAGCGGCTGCTTTCGTGGGCAAGTCGGTAAAAGAAACTGCACGAATTTTTCCGGAAATTCATTTTATGCCTATTGCCATGCGTAGAAAGGGTACTCAGGAAACTATTATTCCGCGTGGAGATACTGCTTTCAGAGAAGGGGATCAGGTTTATTTTGTTACCACTAAAGGAGGAGTAAATAATCTTTATAAACTTACCGGGAAGATAAGGCAGGATATAAAAAATGTTATGATTCTTGGAGGAAGTAAGATTGGAAGAAAGACCACTCATGACCTTTCTAAGGAAAAAATAAATGTAAAGCTTATCGAAAGTGATAAGCAAACAGCGTATGACCTGGCTGATGAATTACCTCGCGCCCTTATCATTCACGGAGATGGTAGAAATGTGGAACTTCTGGAGGAGGAAAACCTTCAGGATATGGATGCTTTCATTGCAGTTTCAGGGAATTCAGAAACTAATATAATGACCTGCCTTGTGGCTAAATCCAAAAATGTCAAAAGGACTATTGCCCTGGTAGAGAATATGGATTATTTTCAGTTAAGCCATTCCATTGGGATCGATACGCTTGTAAATAAAAAGCTATTAGCTGCCAATAACATCTTTAGATATATCAGAAAGGGAGATGTGGTGGCTATGACGCGGCTGAACAATATGGATGCTGAACTGTTGGAATTCATAGTTAAGCCTTCTTCAAAAGTTTGCAACCGTAGAATTGTGGATCTCAACTTCCCGCGTTCTGCCATTATTGGTGGAATAATCAGGGATGGGGAGGGTGAAATAGCCCTTGGAGACTACATTATATTGCCAGGAGACCGAGCTGTTATCTGCTGTCTTCCGCACGCCATTAACAAAGTTGAAAAAATGTTCCTTTAATGCCCAGACTTAATAAACCTGTTATAAGTTATATAATGGGACTGCTGTTAGTTTGTAATGGCGGTTTTATGGCAATTTCCGGAGTTGTGAGTTTATATTACAGGGACACGGTGACACTGGAGATCTTTACAGCTGCTATTGTCACTGTTGTAGCCGGAATGATGTTGATGTTCTTTACCCGGGGGCACAGCAGGGAACTGAAAAAGAGGGAAGGTTATATTATTGTCACTTTTGGATGGATCATGATGGCGCTAAGCGGCACACTACCATACATGCTAACGGGCAGTATTCTTTCCTTTACTGATGCTTTTTTTGAAACAATGTCCGGTTATACCACAACCGGTGCTACTATTCTCAATGATATTGAATCGGTTCCTAAAGGAATCTTGTTCTGGCGAAGCCTTACTCACTGGATAGGAGGGATGGGAATTATTGTTCTTGCTATAGCAATTTTACCTTTATTAGGAATTGGTGGAATGCAGCTTTTTACGGCAGAAGCACCCGGTCCCAGTGCCGACAAACTCAAACCCCGTATAACCGATACGGCAAAAAGGCTTTGGTTAATCTATGTAGGCCTCACAGTTGCGGAGTCTGTTCTATTGAATATCGCAGGAATGGGATTATTTGATGCAATCAACCATTCTCTCAGCACCATGTCCACAGGTGGATTTTCCACAAAGAATGCCAGTGTTGCCTATTGGAATGATAATCCCACTGTTCAATACATTATTATTCTTTTCATGTTTTTGGCAGGAACCAACTTTGTGATGAGCTACTTTGGGTTTAAAGGTAATTTTAGTCGAGTGGCGAGGGATGAGGAATTTAAGTGGTACACTTATTTTATTGTCGGTTTTACTGTAGTAGCATCTTTGATCATATTTTTCAGAGCAGATCCTACAGTGTCTTCTGTGTTTCACCCTATGGTTTGGGGAGAGTCAGAAAGTGCATTTCGGCATGCCCTTTTTCAGGTGCTAACAGTGGTGACCACTACCGGATTTATTTCTGCTGATTATACCGCCTGGACGCCATTTTTGACTGTCTTCTTCTTCGGAATGTTCTTTTTAGGTGGTTCCGCCGGATCTACTGCCGGTGGGGTTAAGGTTATGCGGCATGTGATCATGATTAGAAATGGAATTATTGAATTTAAGAGGACCCTCCACCCGAATGCTGTACTTCCTGTACACTACAACGGGAAAAGTGTCCACGGAAAGATCGTTTTTAATATACTTGGGTTTTTTATTCTATATATGCTGGCCTTTATTATAGGCTCTGTAGTTTTGGCTTTTATGGGTCTGGATTTTGAAACTGCCATTGGGGGTGCAGCTTCTTCTCTCGGTAATATTGGGCCTGCCTTTGGGGCTCTTGGTCCGGTAGATAATTACGATAGCCTTCCTGCAGCCGGTAAATGGTGGTGTGCTTTTTTAATGCTGATTGGCCGACTCGAATTATTTACGGTTCTTATTCTACTGACTCCCTTCTTCTGGAGAAACAGATAAAAAAATCCCTTTTTAGAGAATCTAAAAAGGGATTAAATAAATTCTCAGTATCCAAAAAAGCTATTCTGAAAGTGCTTTTTTGATGCGTTTCATAGCTTCTTCTATTTCGGCTTCACTTGCTGCATATGAGAACCGAATACAATCAGGACTTCCGAAAGCATCACCAGTAACTGTCGCTACCAATGCTTCTTCCAGAAGGAACATAGAAAAATCAGTAGAATCTTTTATTTCATGGCCGCGAATCGTTTTTCCGAAGAATTCTGAAACATCAGGGAAAACATAAAAAGCTCCCTCTGGTTCTGTGATCTTAAATCCGTCAATCTCACTCATAAGATCAATGATAAGTTTTCTCCTGCTTTTAAAACGGTCGATCATGTACTGAATACTGCTAACAGGGGCTTCAAGAGCTGTAATAACAGCGCGTTGAGCAATACAATTGGCACCACTGGTAATTTGGCCTTGCATTTTATTACAGGCCCGGGCGATATCTGCCGGCGCACCAATGTATCCAATTCTCCAGCCGGTCATGGCAAAAGCTTTAGAAACTCCATTGACAGTGACCACACGATTGTACATGTCGTCGAACTCTGCCATGGAAGCATGACCTCCTACAAAATTGATATGTTCGTAAATTTCGTCAGAGACTACAATAATATCAGGATGTTTAGCTAGAACATCCGCCAGTGCTCTCAGCTCCTCGCGGCTATAAACCATTCCGCTCGGATTGCAGGGAGAGCTGTACCACAACATTTTTGTCTTTGGGGTAATAGCTTCTTCCAACTGTTGTGGGGTCATTTTAAAATTGGTCTCAACAGTGGTAGGTACTTCAACCGGGACTCCTTCGGCCAACTTTACGATCTCAGCATAACTTACCCAGTAAGGGCAGGGCAGTATTACCTCGTCACCGGGATTTAGCATAACTAGGGCCACATTAGCCAATGATTGTTTTGCTCCTGTTGAAACAACTATCTGTGACCTGTCATAGGTGAGATTGTTATCTCTTTTAAATTTTGTGATAATAGCGTCTTTCAATTCCACATACCCGTCCACCGGGGTATAGGAATTATAATTCTCATTGATAGCCTCAATTGCAGCTTCTTTAATAAAGTCGGGGGTGTTAAAATCGGGTTCTCCCAAACTAAGGCCGATGATGTCTTTTCCTTCAGCTTTCAATTCCCTCGTTTTTGCCGCCATGGCCAGGGTTTGAGATGTAGACATGCTGTTGATACGGTCAGATAAATGATACATGTGTAAAGAAGTTGTTGATTTAAGTTAAGCTGAAACGGTAGGTTTCATTCCCATTTGGCGAAGGTGTCTAAAATGTGCAATAATAGCAGCTCTTGTGGTCTTGTACTCATTGTAAGGTAACTCGCATTCTTTGGCAGTTTCCTTTACGATTTTCGATAATTTACCATAGTGGATGTGACTGATATTCGGAAATATATGGTGCTCCACCTGATGGTTTAAACCTCCGGTAAACCAGTTAATGATCTTATTCTTGGTAGAAAAATTCACTGTGGTAAACAGTTGATGTATTGCCCAGGTATTCTTCATAGATCCGGTATCGTCTGGCAGAGGCATTTCCGTTTTTTCTACTACGTGTGCAAGTTGAAACACTATACTAAGAATTAATCCGGCTGTGTAGTGCATTACGAAGAATCCAATCAGGATCTTCCACCAGGCTATGGAAAGTATGAGCATTGGTATAACGATCCAGATAGATACGTAGATCAATTTAGTGATAGCCAAAATACTCCACTGGGTTATGGGACTAGGCATTTTTCCATAAGAAAGCTGTCTGGCAAGGTATCTTCTAGTCTGTTTGAAATCTGTAGTTAATGCCCAGTTGAATGTTAGGAGGCCATATAAAAAGACTGAATAATAATGCTGAAATCTATGAAAACGGTGCCATTTAGAATGCTTTGAAAACCTGATGATCCTTCCGGCATCTAGATCCTCGTCATGGCCATGGATATTAGTGTAGGTGTGGTGTAACACATTGTGCTGTACCTGCCAGTTATAAACATTTCCTGCCAGAACATAGATAGTGCCTCCCATTAGTTTGTTCACCCATTTTTTGGAAGAATAAGAACCATGATTTCCATCGTGCATAATATTCATTCCCACTCCGGCCATTCCTACACCCATTACTATGGTGAGAAGTAACATCCACCATTGGGAAATACCAAGAGTAAGGATCAAAAAATAGGGACTTAGAAACAGGGAAAACATTACAACTGCTTTTAGGTGCAGTTTCCAGTTTCCGGTCTTTGGAAGATTGTTTTCTTTAAAATAATCGTTTACCCTTTTATTAAGTGTTCTGAAGAACTTTGCTGAATCGGTTCGGGAGAAACGTACGTTTGATGTATTCATTAATTTTCAAAATAAGTTACAAAGGTAAAATATTAAAGTTCTTTCCAAGTATTCAGGCTCACAATTAACTGCCTTAATTTAATTACTTTTGCTAAAAAATTAAGAAAGTTTGGAATTGATTAAAAAATATTTTCCTGATTTAACTGCAGATCAACTGGAGAAATTTGCTGCTTTACAGGAACTTTACAAGGATTGGAATTTAAAGATCAATGTGGTTTCACGCAAGGACATAGATGAGCTTTATCTTCGCCATGTACTACATTCACTCGGAATAGCCAAGGTGCAGCAATTCAATACCGGAGCAAATATTTTGGACGTTGGAACAGGTGGTGGATTTCCAGGAATTCCTTTAGCAATTCTTTTCCCTGAAACCCACTTCCGTCTTGTGGACAGCATTGGTAAAAAAATAAAAGTAGTTAATGAGGTAACTGAAGGCCTGGGTCTAAAAAATGTTACCAGCACTAATGCGCGGGTAGAAGAGATCAATGGTCATTTTGATTTCATTGTAAGCCGGGCTGTTGCTGCAATGCCAACGTTTGTTCATTGGGTGCAGGGAAAAATCGCCAAGCAAAATAAGCACACGCTCAAGAATGGGATCTTATATTTAAAAGGTGGTGATCTTTCCGACGAGCTGGCAGATTATCCCAAAGCTACTATTTATGACCTTCAGGATTATTTCGAAGAAGATTTCTTTGAGACCAAAAAAGTTGTACACCTTCCGTTGAAGTTTAAGAAATAAAGAAAGCCGCAACTTTAAAGTGCGGCTTTTGTTTTATTCAACAAGGAATTTGAGTGATCGCTGTTCTTTTTCGAACTCCAGAATTATAAAATAAACTCCTTTGTTTCTTACCTCGACCGGCAGTTTAACCGTATCCTGAACAGGAATAGAGTTGAAGGAGGTGATTTTTTGCCCCAGTTCGTTATACAATTCCGCTCTCTTTATGACCTTTAATTGTGGATTTTTGATGTAGATCAACTTTTCGCTTCCGGAATAGAAAAGAGCAAATTCTCCTGGTGCTGGTTCCCCGGTGTCTTTATCACCAGGTTCTTCGGTTCCAGGATTACCTGTTTCACCGCCACCTCCTCCTGTTTGATCAGGATCTGGTGTTATTCCATTATTAAAGACAAGTGAATAACGACCCTGTGTTTTGCCTTTTTTAACGGTGCCTCTAAAAACGGCCTGGCGAAGATCGTGGTAACTGTTATCCAGGCTATCTCTTACAAAGATTGGAAGACCCTCCTGAACATTTTCAAGTTCATCAATTGAAATTGAGAATTGTCCATCTTTGTCTGCTTTAATTCCCAAGGGAAGAACTGTTGCAGAACCGAAATCCGGAACCCCCTGGATAACAAATTCTCCTTCTCCAATTAACCAGTACATATCTTCAAGATTATTTTCAATAAGTGGGGCGTCATAACCAAGGTCAAAGCCCATTGAAGTTTCTTGATCTTCGGTGACCAGTAATTCACGGTGATATCCTCCCGGAGACACAAAATTGATCCAGATTCTTTGTCTGTCTTCTGTATTGGTAGTTGTTGAAACAGCCTTAGTAATATTTGCGCCATCCTTTCTCTCCTGGGAGTGAAAAACAGAGACTGTTTTGTCAGTTTCTGTTTTAAATGCACGTTGACTGTTCTTGAAAAGGATCTCTCCTCCGTCAATAGTTACGGGTACATTGCCGGTGATCGCTTCATCAAGAACCGTGTTAACAAAAAATGCCTGGCCCACAGGGATATACTGTCTTGGTCTTTCCCCGCCTTCTTCATTAGTGGCATTTATTCTTGCATCATTGGCAATAGCTCTAATTCCTCCGGAAAGGTTATAGACTGCATATCCACCTACATATCTTTCCAGATAATGCGTATAGCCAGAGAAATGGGACCAGAAATAGACTGATCCATTAAAGATGTTTTTGCCAGCTCTTCGGTCACCGAGATTATCTTTAATGAACTCCTGGGTATCTATGGCAGAGGGGTACGGGTTACCAATAAGGTAATTCTGATCTTTTCCTATTGCTAATGATATTGTCCCATTATTTGGCATTCCGCGGAAGGTGTAATTCTGCAAGTCAAGAATAGCCTTATGACCGGAGGAACCTTTCATAGTAAAACCTTCCCCTGAAGCTAGTTTGGTGTCTATACCAATCTGTTCCCACTCACTATATTCATTGGCTTTTCCGAAGAATCTATTGAGCCAGAAAGTACTAATCTTAATAGGAGAAGTTAGCGGTCCGTCAGCATAATGATATTGATAGTTATAATTGATGGTTTTAGGATTTGTAGGATCTGAGCCATCTTTAAGAACCCCTCCAACAGTATATCCTGTGTTTTGAGCTCCGGTGCTTACAGGAGGTGACCAGTAATTATAATTGAAACTGCTGGCCGTTCCCTGTTGGTCACGTTCTAAACTACCGGAACCTGTCAAAATACTACCTTCGGTCTGAACAAGCTGTGATTCACCATTAAGATCAATAAATCCATTTAGAGCAAGGTATTTGGTAATAGTTAAACCACTTCCAGAACCTGCCTGAATATTTCCATTAACCCGGGTTGGATTATTCCCTACCATGTCCAGTTTCTGGCCGTCCTGTAAAAGTCCCAAAAGTGTAATATTTTGATATCCTTCAATGTTATGAGATATCTGGGCGATATTCCAGTCAATGTAGGTGCTATTATCTATTCCCAGATCGTTAGGGAACTTCCACCACTTTTCTTCGTCAGTTCCTATTTTTTGATCCCAGGTTTGACGGCTTCTCCAATTACCTGGAGCTGCAGAAATATAAGGGAGCGGGGCAGAATTTTGCTGAAGAGTTTCAATATTTCTTAATTGACCGTCGACCTTATTTGTGGCACGGTCCAGGGTGATTCCACCATTGGTGGCGGCTTCTTCGGCAAGTAACCTGTAATACCCCGAAAGATCAGACCAAAGTAGCGACCCCGGAACATCCATTGGTAAAACTTCGCCTTTAACGGCAGTGCCATTAGCAACTATTCGCTGGTTCATCATGAACCTGATCTGTTCAACAGAAAGTGCTTTTTTCCAGATACGAACTTCCTCGATCCAGCCTTGGAAATAGTGGGCGGGAATCTTTGGAGTTTGATTATCATACATGGCTCCTATCATGAAAGGGAAGGTGTTGGCAGAAGGTCTTGAAGTAACATTTTTATTTCCAACTTTGATTCCATCTACATAGAGTTCTACGAGAGATCCTGTGAAGATCACAGCCAGGTGATACCATCTATCTGTGCCGACAGTGTAAGAAGTGGAGACCGAATTTCCATTCCAACGGAAGGTAGGTGCCCCATTATTAATTATAAGATCATATCCTCCGGAATTCAGATTTCTCCAGTTTCTTTTGGAAAGTACTGTCCTTATACCCTGAACAGATTCAGGTTTTACCCAGGCTTCTAATGTAAATGCTGAAGAAGGGAAATTATAGTTGTCCCCGAAAATAATGTGGTCATTAACCCCATCAAAATCAAGTGTGCTACATTCCGGAGAAATTTCAATTGAAATAGTATCAGTGGTAGCGCAGGTGCCATCGGCATTTGCAATGGTCCAGGTAAGTTCATAGGACTCACCGGGTTCACCAATAAAGGTTGATGTTGGATTTGCCGTATCTGTTATGGTACCTCCAGTTCCCTGGGTAATGCTCCAGGTTCCAACTCCGGTCACCGCTTGATTAGCCTGTAAGGTTATGGTGCTGAACCCACATCCCAGCATCTGATCTTCACCGGCATTTGCTGTGGTAAGTTCTGCAGGTTCGGTAATGACAACATCTTTAATGATCTGACAGCCATTTGCGTCTATCACGGTCACCGTGTAATTTCCAGCTACAAGTCCGGTAGCTGTTGCTGTTGTCTGTTCGGAAGGGTCATTCCACAAATATTCGTAAAATGGATTTCCTTCAGAATCCACAAATGGGGTGCCGCCCGTTGGATCAACTGTAGCTGTTCCAGTGTCTCCATAACATATTGGATTGTCAACCTCTGTGGTTGCCGTTATAGAAGTGTCGGGTTCAGTTATAGTTGCTTCAGTCGTTGTTCTGTTGCCCTGGGCATCTTCCACATAGATAGTATAAGTTCCGGCAATTTTTCCGGTAAACTGGTTGGTGGTTTGAGTGTTAATACCGTACCCTTCAAGACTATACTTATACGGAGCATAACCACCTGAAACTTTTACTGTGATCATTCCGGTAGAATCCCCTTTACAAGGAATTTCAGTCCCTGTTGCTTCGGCTTTAAGTGGAGTAGGAACAGTTACAGGTTCATTAGTTGAATAACAGAATTTATTGTTGTTTTCTCCACAATCCTTTTTCTCTACATTCGTCCAGGTAATATAAAAACTGTCAATATTCAAGTTATCCCCACACTTAAAATCGATAGGATCCAGTGTGATCTTAATAAACTCTCCCACCAGGAAATTTTTGTTGTCGCTTGGATCGTCATCAATATCGTCGCCTCCACGGCAACCTTTTATAAATACAGTATGAGATTCGTCGGTTATGGAATTCGAAATGGTGTATACAAATTCGAGGTAAGGGTTATAGGCGTTGGCACTTTTGTCAACTTTTATGAAAACATATTTATCTTGAGTATCAAGACAGTTTCCTTCCAGAATATTTAGTTTATTTCCTTCACTATCCCCAATGTAGATGTTTTCAGAAAAGAAAACGATGTTTTCTGATTTTCCACAGGGTTCGTAGCATTTACCAATATATTGCTGTTGTGCTACAGTATAGGAGTATCCTTCAGAATCAGTCACTGTAAGGGTAACAGTCTTGTTTCCTGGTTCATTATAATAAACGATGTGTTCTCCCGTTGTAGCATCATAGGTAGAAGTATAACTTGTGGTTGGACCAAAATTCCATGAGTATGTGTAATCAGGGACTCCACCATGAGCGGTAAGGTCTTCTACCTTGAAATAGGTGGTTCTCACAGCCATTTCATCCATATCATCCTCACAGACACTTCTAAAGCTTATAAAAGCTTCAATTGCATCAATAACTTCTATCTGAACGGTGTCGGTACAACCTTTACTATCTGTAATGACTACTTCGTAAATTCCGGCAGTGAGGCTTGTTGCGGTCTTGGTGTTTTGGGAAATATCAGTTCGTTGAGAGCCTTCAATTTTATACCATTTATAAGTGTAACCGGGAGTTCCACCAGTACCGTTAGCAGTAGCAGTTCCCGTTGCAGTTCCATAAATGCTTGTTCTGGTCGACGTTGCGGTAACATCCAGGGCAGCGGAGGGTTGGTTTATAGAATAAGAGTTGTTCAAAGTTTTTATACAGGAAGGGTAATCCTTATCCCTCATATAGACGGTGTAATTTCCGGCTTCAAGATTGGAGAATGAGTTATTTGATTGCCATGAATTTCCATCAATACTAAATTCATAGGCGCCATGTCCTCCGCTAGGATCATTAATAGTAATTTTTCCGTTAGCACCTTCAAAACAACTAACATCTGTTTTTGAAAGTGTTCCTTTTAATTCATCCGGTTCGGTAACGGTCACTTGTTGTTGAAGGGCACATCCTTTATTATCTACTGCAAAAACTGTATAAACGCCTGCAGCTAAACCTGTAAAAGAAGTTTCTGTCTGGAAATTACTGTTGTCAAGCGAATATTGATAAGGCGGATTACCACCGGTTGTTCCACCAACAGTAATAGAGCCATCACTACCGCCAAAACAACTCACCTCATTTACCTGAGAAGTCTCCATTGTAAGCTCCTCTGGTTCGGTAATGGTAAATTCTTCTTCAAGGATACAACCATTACTATCCTGTACAGTTAAGGTGTAATCCCCCGGGGAAAGATTTGTAAAATTACCCGTTGACTGGTAATTTCTTCCTGTGATCTTGTATTGGTAGTTAGGTGCGCCACCGGTGACATTTCCCGCCGTAAATTTGCCGTCTGCTGCGCTATTACAGGTGACGGGAGTTACTGAAGATTCTGCAATTTGCAGTGGAGCGGGTTGAGTTAATGTTATTTCACGAGAAGTTTGACATCCATTCACATCAGTGACGGTGACTCCATATGTACCGGCAGGAAGATCTTTTCGGTCTGCACCGCTGGCTCCATCATCCCATTGATAAGTGTAAGGTGCGACTCCTCCTGAAGCATTTATTTTAATTTCACCGGTTGAATCACCATGGCATAGAATATTGACGGTTTCCGCCTGAATAGAAACAGGATCTATGGTTACATTCTGAACAACAATAGTAGAGTTATTCGCATTATCGGTAAAGGTCCAGGTAATGGCTCCGGAATTTGTAAAAGTTAAAGAACGATTAGCTGTTGCAGTAATTGTTCCGGAACAATTGTCTGTAGTTGTTGGAGCTTGAAGGGTTTTTTCGCAGCCCCATAAAATATCCTCTAATTCGGGAGCTACCGGAGCTTCATTATCTTCGACAGTTATTGTTTGTTGAACTGAATTTGCGGCATTTCCATTGTCGTCAGTTACTGTCCAGGTGATCACTGTAGTTCCAACGGGGTATGGGTCAGTTAGCGCCTGGCCGTCATCCCTTGTTCCTGTTGGGTTCCCCACGGAACAATTGTCTGTTGTGGTAGCTGAAACGGTTACGCTGGCTCCACATTCACCTGCATCATTACTTACAGTTTTATCTCCGTTGTGAGTAATGACCGGAGCTTGATCATCAGTAACGATGATTGTCTGCGTTTTTACCTGTGCGTTATTTCCATTGACATCAGATACTTCCCATGAGATGGTGGTGGTTCCTACGGGATAGAGATCAGAAAGTGCTTTTCCGTCACTTCTTGTTCCTGTTGGGTTCCCCACGGAACAGTTGTCTGTTACGGTAGCTGAAACGGTTACGCTGGCTCCACATTTATCGGCATCATTGCTTACAGTTTTATCTCCGTTGTGAGTAATGACCGGAGCCTGATCATCAGTAACTACGATTGTCTGCGTTTTTACCTGTGCGCTATTTCCATTGACATCAGATACTTCCCATGAGATGGTGGTGGTTCCTACGGGATAGAGATCAGAAAGTGCTTTTCCGTCACTTCTTGTTCCTGTTGGATTTCCCACGGAACAGTTGTCTGTTGCGGTAGCTGAAACGGTTACGCTGGCTCCACATTTATCGGCAACATTGCTTACAGTTTTATCTCCGTTGTGAGTAATGACCGGAGCCTGATCATCAGTAACTACGATTGTCTGCGTTTTTACCTGTGCGTTATTTCCATTGACGTCAGATACTTCCCATGAGATGGTGGTGGTTCCTACAGGATAGAGATCAGAAAGAGCTTTTCCGTCACTTCTTGTTCCTGTTGGATTGCCCACGGAACAGTTGTCTGTTGCGGTAGCTGAAACGGTTATGCTGGCTCCACATTTATCGGCATCGTTGGTTACAGTTTTATCTCCGTTGTGAGTAATGACCGGAGCCTGATCATCAGTAACGATGATTGTCTGCGTTTTTACCTGAGCGCTATTTCCATTGACATCAGTCACTTCCCATGAGATGGTGGTGGTTCCTACGGGATAGAGATCAGAAAGTGCTTTTCCGTCACTTCTGGTTCCTGTTGGATTTCCTACGGAGCAGTTGTCTGTTGCGGTAGCTGAAACGGTTATGCTGGCTCCACATTTATCGGCATCGTTGGTTACAGTTTTATCACCGTTGTGAGTGATCACCGGTTTTTCCTGATCTAAAACTGTTATTAATAGATCTTTAGTTGTGGTTCTTCCTGCAGCGTCTGTGACAGTATAGGTGATGGTGGTTTGTCCTTTATTGAAGGTTTTAGTTCCTACCTGGTTGCTTCCGGAACCTGTAGTGGCCCCACTAATGGTCCAGCTAAGGCTGCTTCCGGAGCAGTTGTCATCAAATGTCGCGTTTGGAATAACGATAGAGGAGGAACATTGCCCGGCATCTGTCGGTTTTGTAATAGGACTACCAAGGGTGAT